>NZ_JABEQL010000011.1 GCF_014174215.1 Gluconacetobacter tumulicola
GCTTTCTTCATATCGCCCAGAAGGGCGTCCGCGTCCGACATAGTGCGGACCACGCGACCAGCCAGAACCTGGTCCAGAACATCGTCAGGGATCACCGGCTTCTTGCGTCGGGCCATGATGCTTCTCCTTCCTCAGCATCACACCAAACACACGAAATTCAGGATAGGCCCCCGATACCGCCATGCCGGTCAGGCTTTCACACGCCCGGCAGTTCGTTGACGGCCACGATGCGCCACGCTTCCGGAAAGCGCTCGATGATCGTGAGGGAAAGATTCTGGATCGAAAAATGCAGCGCGGTATCCGCATGCACGCGCAGCGCATGCGCCAGCGCCGCACGGATCGCCCCGCCATGGCTGACCACGACCATATTCCGGCCCTCATGCGCCGCCGCCATGCGGTCCATCGTCCCGCCCACACGGGCACAGACCTCCAGCATGCTCTCGCCGCCGGGCGGCCGTTCCGAGGCCGCGACCGACCAGAACAGATGCGGCGCCAGCTTCAACTGGTCCAGCAATTCATGATGCCGCAGCCCATGCCATTCACCCAGCGACTGCTCGGTAAATCCGGGCTCCACCGTCCAGTCCACCACGCCATATCCCGCGTCCTGAATGGTACGCGCGGTATGCTGCGTGCGCCCCAGCGGCGAGGTAAACCATTGCGCATTGCGCGGCAGGCGCGCGGCCAACGCCTCATACATGCCCCGCTGCGCCACCAGGCTGTCCGGGCACAGCGGCACATCCAGCGTGCCATATACCCGCATGCGGGCATTTTCCTCGACCACCGCATGACGGATCAGCCAGAAACGGGTGACACCATCCGTCAGCTTGGGGGTGTCGAGGAAATGACCGTGATTCTGGTTCATGCAAGCCGGTCCAATCAGGGCAAGGTGACGGGTACTCCGCTATCCATAGCCTGAAGCGGCGCGTAGGTCTGTACCGGGTCCGCCGCCGCCAGCGTCTCCCAATAGCGCAGGATCAGCCCGATCTTGGCCAGAACCCGCCGCGCATCGCCGATTTCCCGATCCATGCGCAGATCGGGCACCAGCCCGTCATGCGACGGCTCGCCCGAAACCAGCCGCGCCCCGGCCGACAGGCGCAGCGCCCCCGCCACCCCGCCACGCAGCATGGGATGCGGCAGCGGCACCGGCTGGCCGACATGGCACAGCAGCCCGGCCAGGGCACGATCCGCCCCCTCGGGCACCACCCGCGACAGGTCGGCATTCAGCCAGCGATAGAGCGCCCGCGCGGGCTCCAACGCCAGCGGCACGAAATCCTCGCCGGACGAGGCCAGCGGATCGCGCACGAAAAAGCTCAAAATGGTGCCCCGATCGTCCCACGCATCGGCCAAAGGCGGCCGCGCCGGATGCGGCACCGGCAGGCGCCGCAGGTCCGGGTCGCTATCGATCGCCGCTTCCAGCGCGGTCAGGAACCGCGCCAGCCGGGCCCGCACCACCGGGCGCGGAATCTCCCGCAGCGCCGTCATTTCGGCCAGCGCGGCATACCAGCGCAGCATCAGCCCCACATTCTCGCCCACCGGCAGCACCTGAGCCGCCGGTGCCTCCGGCCACGCGGCGCGATGGCAGTACTCCGCCAGACCGGCCGGCAGCCCCCCGCCGCGCAGCCGCGCAGCCACATTTTCCGGCAGCAGCAGCGCCCCGCAGAAAGGCGGCCCGGTGAAGAATTTGGAGCCGGTGATCATCACCATCCAGCCCCGGTCCAGATAGGCCCGCACCCGCACCGGGTCCAGCCGCGCCTGACAGGCATCCACCACGATATCGGGCACCGTCGCGCCGTCGGCACGGGCCGCATCGGCCAGCCGGTCCAGCATCTCCAGCCCCGGCGCCAGCAGCCCGGTCTTGGACAGGTCCAGCCGGTGCAGCAGCACATGCCGCCCCGCCTGCCAGCTCCGCCGGGCCAGTTCGATACAATCCCGGTCGATCTCGACATTCGTGCGCGCCGCACCATCCGGCCGGCGCAGGGGCACGGACAGCAGCAGCGTTTCCGCCGGAAACCCCGCGATCAGCCCGCCCTTTTCCACCTGCGCGCCCAGCGCTGTGTCATTCGCGAAATGGCAACCTTTTGCCGCTAACGGTACGCCGCTCCCGGTTTCCTCAGGGGCCAGAAGGATGTTGCTGACCGGATGTCCACCAGAACCCAGCATCGCCAGGGCCAGGGCATACAATTCGCAATCGGTCCCCGACGGCGCCAGGACGACGCCTTCGGCCCCGGTCATCCCGTAATGCTCCGCAATCCGACGGCGAACCTCCGCGACCATGCCCGCCCGGACCTCGGCCCCCTTCCCCGTCAGACCGCCCTGCACCAGCCGCACACGCGCCGCCTCGGCCCCCGCAAACCCGCGCTCGGACACCGAGGACGCGGTCGACGACGCATAGGTGACAGCCCACGGCCGCGGCCGGTGGGACGAGCCATAATGATTCAGCCCGGTCGCCGGGTCGATCGCCAGCCTGGCATCGCCGCCTTCGGCCATCAGCTTTTCCGCCGGCCCCAACAGCGGCCACAATGCCTCCAGCCGGACCGCCAGCCGGTCGAATGCCCCCTCCCCGGCACATTCCGGGGCAACCGGCGGCTGCAACGGCGCCAGCTCGCCCCAGATCTGCCGCAACCGGGCAATGCCCGGCGGATTGGCAGCCGCCATGTCGGCATGCCAGTCCGGTCCGGGCGCCCCCTCGGGCCCATCCAGTTCCGCGAACAGCGCGGCCGTCCGGGCCGCGCACAGCCCCGCCAGCACCGCATCCTCGGGCACGGCCTCGATCAGCCGGGCCAGTTCCAGCGCGTGACGCAGCACGACCGGCGCACAGGCAGGTGCCATCAGGCACGGCGCCCCCAGCACCACCATCCCGTCGGCCCGCACCACGAACGGCCCGGCCAGCGCCGTATCCAGCCCGATGCGCCGCCCACCCGCGATCACGCGCAGGTCGGGACGTTCGAGGACGCAGGCTAGGTCATGGGTCAATCGTTCGGCGAGCACGCAAAAATCCCTGTTGCCATCATCACTATGCGCGCAGGTCCCCGGCGCGGCAATCGCGTCACCGACCACCAGGAAAAGAGCGAACCATGCGGACCCCCGGATCGGAACCGACCCCGATGACCAACCTGTCGCACCTGCACCCCTATCGCGCGAACATCCCGGCGGCAAACGACCGCACGACCGAAACCGGGATGAAGGGCATCCTGCTGGCCGGTGGATCGGGCACGCGGCTGCACCCCATGACGCTGGCGACCAGCAAGCAGTTGCTGCCGGTCTATGACAAACCGATGATCTACTACCCGCTATCGACGCTGATGCTGGCCGGCATCCGCGACATCATGATCATCTCCACGCCCGACGACCTGCCGCAGTTCCAGCGCCTGCTGGGCGACGGGGCGCAATATGGCGTGCGCTTCAGCTACCGCGTCCAGCCCAGTCCCGACGGCATCGCCCAGGCCTTCCTGATCGCCGAGGACTGGCTGGCCGGCGCCCCCTGCGCCCTGGCGCTGGGCGACAACCTGATCTTCGCCGACCATCTCGGCACGCTGCTGCAAGGGGCAGCCAGGCGCGACAGCGGGGCGACGGTGTTCGCCTACCAGGTGCGCGACCCCGAACGCTATGGCGTGGTGACCTTCGACGCCGAAGGCCGCGCCAGCACCCTGGTCGAGAAACCCGCCCATCCGGCCTCGCACTGGGCGGTCACCGGCCTGTATTTCTACGATGCCCGCGTCAGCACCTTCGCCCGGCAGATCCGCCCCTCGCCTAGGGGCGAGCTGGAAATCACCGACCTGAACCGGATCTATCTCGAGGAAGGCTCGCTCCAGGTCGAAAAACTGGGAAGGGGCTGCGCGTGGCTCGATGCCGGCGTCCCCGACGCCCTGCTCCAGGCCGGCATGTTCGTGCAGACCATCCAGTCCCGGCAGGGCATGCTGGTCGGGTCACCCGCCGAAATCGCCTTTCGCATGGGCTTCATCGATTGCGACCAGTTGCGCGAGATCGCCCGCAGCGTGTTCAAGACCGAACTCGGCCGGCAATTGCAGGACATGGCCGGGCCAGCCGAACCGTCCACGCCCCTGCCGATCCCGGCATAGTCTTCGTTCTTTTTTGAAAAAAAAAGAACCAAAAAACTTTGATTCGTTCAGGCGTTTTTATGCTGGGCCACACGACGGCCCAAAACGAACAAAAGTCTTTTTGCTTCTTTTTCTTCAGAAAAAGAAGAACCTCTTATCCAACCGGCCGATCCCGCATATCAGCCGGCCGAATATGCCCCCGCCAGCGGCGCGAAGCCTGCCGCGTCACCCACGCCCGAATACGCTCCAGCAGCAGATACACGACCGGCGTGGTGTAGAGCGTCAGAAGCTGGCTCATCAGCAGCCCACCGACCACTGCAATGCCCAGCGGGCGGCGCAGCTCGATCCCGTAGCCGCCGCTGAGGATCAGCGGCACCGCCCCGAAGGCGGCGGCCAGCGTCGTCATCAGGATCGGGCGGAAACGCTTGGCGCAGGCCTCGCGGATCGCCTCCTCGGGCGACATGCTGCCGTCACGCTCGGCATGCAGCGCGAAATCCACCATCAGGATCGCGTTCTTCTTCACGATGCCCACCAGCAGGATCACCCCGATCATCGCGATCAGCGAGAATTCCTCACCCGTCACCCACAGCGCCAGCACCGCCCCCACAGCCGCCGACGGCAGGGTGGAAAGGATGGTCAGCGGATGCACATAGCTTTCGTACAGAATGCCCAGCGTGACATACATCGTCGCCAGCGCGGCCAGGAACACCAGCAACTCGTTGATCAGCGCGGTCTGGAATTGCGCTGCCTGGCCGGTAAAGCCGCCCTGGATCGACGCCGGCACATGCAGCCTCACCATCGCGGCACGGATTTCCGCCGTGGCCTCGTCCAGCGACCGCCCCTTGGCCAGGTTGAAGGAAATGGCACCGGAGACGAAGCCGTCACGATGCCCGACCGAGATCGAGGTCGGGCGTTCCCCGATCGCGGCCACCACCGGCAGCGGCACCATCGTCTCGATGCTGGACGACACGGCCGACCCGCTCGAGGCCCCGGCCCCGCCCGCCAGGCGGTTGGCGATGGCGTTGCGGAAGGATTGCTGGCTCAGCGACGTGGCCTTCGACGTGCTGCCCGTATCGGGCGTGGGCACGCGCACCGTGTTGGACGCCGTGCCGCCCCCGGCGGTCCCGCCCGAGGTCGAAACCCGGAACGCCTGCATGATGTCGGGCGACTGGCGATAGGGCGGCGCCACCTCCATCACCACATGATAGGTGGCCAGCGGGGTGGAAATGTTCGAGGCACTGCGCTGGCCATAGGCGTCGAACAGCGCCTGGCTGACCAGTTGCGGCGTCACCAGGTAGCGCGCAGCCGTATCGCGGGCGATGTCGACATGGGTCGCGACCGCATGGTCGGTCAGGTTGGTGGTGATGTCGGTCATCACCTTGCTGTCCTTCAGGGCATCGACGATGCGCGGCGTCCATTCATAGATCTGCTCGGCATTGTCGCTGCGCAGGACGTAGCGATAGGCACCCTGCTGCTGGCGGCCGCCACCACCGTTCACATCCCCGGCCGAGAACAGCGACAGCCGCACCCCCGCCAGGCCCTTCAGGCGCTCGCGCACGCGGGCAATCATCTCGTCCGGCCCGTCGCTGCGTTCGTGCTTGCCGATCAGCTGCGCGAAGGCCTGGCCCTCGACCCGCGTATCGCCCGAGAAGGCCGCCACCGATTCCGTATCCTTGTCGGCCATCATCGCGGCGCTGACGGCCCGGATCTTCTCGTCCATCTTCTGGAACGACCCGGATTCGTCACCCCGGAAAAAGCCGACGATCAGCGCGACATCCTCCTTGGGGATGATGTTCTTGGGCATCACGACGATAATGGCCACCGTCGCCACCAGGCTCAGCGGCAGGGTGGCCAGGATCAGCCACCGATGCCGCAGCGCGCGGTCCAGCGAGCGGACATAGGCGTTCAAAATCGCCTCGAACACCGCCTCGAACCCGTCCGACAGGCGGCGCAGGCCCCGCCGGAGCGCCGACGCATCGGCGGGCAGCGGCGCCCCATGGGCCACATCCAGCAACAGCCCGCACATCATCGGCGTCAGCGTGACCGACAGGAACAGCGAGACCGTGACGGCGGTGGCCAGCGTCATCGCGAATTCGAAGAAGATCTTGCCCGGCGTGCCTGGCATCAGCAGCAGCGGCAGGAACACCGCGACCAGGGCGATGGTGATCGACAGCACGGTAAAGGCGATCTCGCCCGAGCCCAGCAGCGCGGCCTCGTGGCGAGGCATCCCGTCTTCCATGTGGCGGGCGATGTTCTCCACCACCACGATCGCATCATCGACCACGAAGCCGGTGGCGATCGTCAGCGCCATCAGCGACAGCGTATCCAGCGAGAAGCCCAGCAGGTACATCACCGCCAGCGTACCCGCCAGCGAGATCGGGACCGTCACCGCCGGGATCAGGGTCGAACGCGGCGCGCGCAGGAACACCAGCACCACCCCCACCACCAGCAGCACCGAGATCAGCAGCGTGACCTGCGTGTCGGCCAGCGAGGCCCGGATGGTGATCGACCGGTCCATGCCCGGTATCAGCGTGATGCCCGACGGCAGGGCGGCCTGCATGCTGGGGATACGAGCCTGGATCTCGTCCATCACACGGATGACATTGGCGCCGGGCTGCGGCCGGATAACGGCCATGACCGCGCGATGCCCGCTGAAATAACCGCTCTGCCGCTCGTTCTCCACCCCATCGACGACCGAGGCAACATCGGCCAGCCGCACCGGCCGCCCGCCGCGGTACCCCACCACCAGGTCGCGATACTCCGCCGCGTGCCGGGCCTGGTCGTTGGTCGCGATCGTGTAGCGCTGCGGCCCGACATCGATATAGCCCTTGGGCGTGTTGGCATTGGCCGAGGCCAGGGCCGAACGGATATCCTCGAAGCCGATTCCGTATTTGAACAGCGGGTAGGGATTCATCTCCACCCGCACGGCCGGCGCCGAGCTGCCCGCGATCTCGATCCAGCCCACGCCCTTGATCTGCGACAGCATCGGCTGGAGATGCGTCTTCATGACATCGTACAGATCGGCCATCGGCCGGCTGTCCGACGTCAGCGCCATGATCATGATCGGATTGTCGGCCGGATTGGCCTTCCAGTATTGCGGCACCAGCTGCAGCGTGGTCGGCATGTCCTGCATCGCCGCGCGCAGTGCCGCCTGCACGTCGTTGGCCGCGCCGTCGATGTTCCGGCTGTCGTCGAAGGTCAGCAGGATGAAGGCTGTGCTGTCGGTCGAATCCGATTCGATCGAACTGATTCCGGCAATCTGGCCCAGCCGCCGTTCCAGCGGCGTGGTGACCGACGTCGCCATCTGCTGCGGCGAGGCCCCCGGCTGGGTCGCCACCACATAGATGACCGGCACCGAAATGTTCGGCAGATCCCCGACCGGCAGCGCGCGGTAGGCGAACAGGCCTGCAAGCACCAGCGCGAGCGCGATCAGCGTCGTCGTCACCGGGCGCAGAATGAAAGGACGGCAGGGATTCATACGGGGATGCGCATAGCGGATGACGACGGCCTATGCATCAGCTTTCCACCCCCGAGGCCGTGCCCCGCTCCGGCCGTACCACAACGCCGCGACGAAGAAGCCCACATAATAGCCGATATCGGCCCCGCCCAACCATCGGGCGACCGGACCGGTATAAAGTTGGCTGGTCGAGAAGAGCAGGATGGTCGCCACCGAAACGATCATGAAGATGCTCGCCCCGCGCGTCCAGCCCGGAGGAACCGGATGCACCGTACGGTCGCCGAAATACCAGTCCGCCAGCACGATTCCGATCCATGGCGCGATCCAGTACATCGTCACCACCAGATAATCGGTATAGAGCGCCGCATACCGCCCGGCCCCGGCCACCGCCAGCCCATAGCCCAGCAGGGCGGTGACGATAGCGGCCAGGACCCGGGGAATATGCACGCCGGCCGAAATCAGGCTGTAGCTGGCGGTATTGTCGTTGAAGGCATTGCCCGTGATCGAAGACAGGGCAATGACGGCCAGCACCATCGGCCCCAGCGGGCCCGCCGCGTGCTGCAGGCTGGCAATCACTGCCGTCGGCGACGGCTCGGCGATGCTGGCGGCCGTCAGCAGGCCCAGGATCTGGAACGGCACGGCAGACCCCAGCAACCCGGCCAGTGCCAGCCACACCACCCGCCTCGGCGGGGTCTCCGCCGGCAGGTAGCGCGTATAATCCGATGAATAGGACGCCCAGGACAGGTTGAAACTGGCCAGGATCGCCACCGCCAGCAGCATGGTCGCAAGCGCGGGCGGATGCGCCGCGTGCGGCAGCGCCACCCCATGCCAGGCCGATTGCAGCCCGATCACCGTAAAGGCCGCCAGCAATGCCGCGCCCAGATATTTCTGCAACGCCTGCACCATGTCGTGGCCATAGATGCTGGCCACCATCTGCAGCGCGGCCAGCACGCCCAGCGCCAGCCAGAAGGGCGGTGCGGCCCCGGCCACGATCGACAGGAACGCGATCAGCGCCGTGGCGGCGGGCACGTTGTTCACCGCGTCCCAGCCGACGCAGTAGATCCAGTTGAGAAAGGCCGGCGGGCGCACGCCCAGCCGCCCCAGCGCGCGGCGCGAGGCCTCCATCTGCGTCAGCCCCGTGGGCGGGCCGATCGCGGCGGCCAGCGCCACCGGCAGCGCGCCGACCACATTGCCGATCACGATCGCCAGCAGGCCGAAGCGGAAATCCAGCCCCAGCGAGACCAGCAACGCCCCCGTCACCCAGCCGCCGGGGCCGAGATTGGGCGAAAAATGGCTCCAGAACACCCGGTCGATGGGCATGGTCTTGCGTTCGGGCGCGACCGGGCGGGAAACGGCGGCAGCGCCAAGCTCCTCCATGGACGGGGGACGCAGAAAGGACATCGGCAACAGTCCGGACCCCCGATCATGATGACGCCGCGGCAATCGTGGCGTGAACCCACACCGGTGGCAAGCCGTCCGTCAGGACGACATGCCGCCCGTCTCGGGCATCGACCCGGCCTGGCCGGCCGGCTGGCGATTGTAATAGGCCTCGGCCCAGCGCGGCGGCAGCAGATCCATCAGCCGCGACCCGGCCACCAGCCACCACGGAAAGACGATCCGCCGCCGGCCGGCCGCGACCCCGCGCAGGATCGCGGCGGCGGCTTCATCGACCTCGGTCAGGCCCGGCATCGGAAAATCGTTGGCCGCCACCATCGGCGTGCGGACAAACCCGCAGCAGACGCTGGTCAGCAGAATCCCGTCACCTGCCACATTGCCCCCCGTCGCGACCATGAACCGGTCCACCGCCGCCTTCGACGCGCAATAGGACGGCGTGCCGGGAAACGAGACCAGCCCGGCGACCGAGGCAATGGCGCAGATCCGCCCGCGCACTCCCTGCCCGTCCGGCGCCTGCCCGCCCATCACCTCCAGCGCAGGCAGCACGGTGTTGATCACCCCACCCAGATTGACGTCCAGCATACGCCGGACCTGCCCCTCGGACTCGCGCGGCGCGCCGACGGAGCGCGGCGACGTGGAAGCCGTGATGCCGGCGCAGGCGAACACCAGATTCAGCGGCCCGGCATCGCCGATCCATGCCGCCATGCCCTCCGCGTCACGCACGTCCTGGCGCCGGGTCACCACCCGCGCGCCCCGTGCGGCACAGTCCCGCTCCACCGCCTCCAGCCGCCCCGCATCGCGCCCGCCCAGATGCAATACGGCGCCGGGGGCCGCCAGATGAAGGGCGATCGCCCGCCCGATGCCCGACGAGGCCCCGGTGATCAGAATCATGTCCCGTTTCATATTCGCCAGAATAGAGACTGCCTGATAAAAGACCGCAAATCCGTGCCCGGCCGGCGCGGAATCGTATC
This sequence comes from Gluconacetobacter tumulicola, assembly GCF_014174215.1. Taxonomy (GTDB): domain Bacteria; phylum Pseudomonadota; class Alphaproteobacteria; order Acetobacterales; family Acetobacteraceae; genus Gluconacetobacter; species Gluconacetobacter tumulicola. The sequence goes on from NZ_JABEQL010000011.1 coordinate 9,882, forward strand.
GGAACGGACGAGGATCAGGGGGATATGCCGACGATGACGCCCAGCAGGGAACGACACGGCCCGTCCGCCCGGCCGCATGTGGCGCGGCGCGGGGTCTGCCTGGTGATCTCGGCGCCCTCGGGTGCCGGAAAATCGACCATCGCCAACGCCCTGCGCGCGGCCGAGCCCCAGTTGCTGCATTCCGTGTCGGTCACCACCCGCCAGCCCCGTCCGGGCGAAAGCGACGGCGTGCATTATCATTTCCGCACCATGGAACAGTTCGAGCAGATGGCCGCGACCGGCGAACTGCTGGAATGGGCAACCGTGTTCGGCCGGGGCTACGGCACCCCGCGCGGCCCGGTCGAGGCCGCCCTGGCCGAAGGGCACGACATGGTCTTCGATATCGACTGGCAGGGCCACCGGCAGATCCGCGCGGCGCTGCCCCATGACGTGATCAGCCTGTTCGTGCTGCCGCCCTCGCTGGCGGAACTGGAACGGCGCCTGCACGGCCGCGCCTCGGACCACCCGGAAGAAATCGCAAAGCGCATGACGGCGGCACGCGACGAAATCGCCCATTGGCAGGAATTCGACCACGTCATCGTGAATTCCGACCTGGACCAGGCGATTGCCGAGGCCCGGTCGATCCTGGTGGCGGCCCGGCTCCAGACAGCACGCCAGAAGGGCCTCCCCGGCTTCGTCGCCAGTTTCGAAGGCTGAGTCTTTCGTCAACCATGCCGTCACGCATCGGTCCCTGTGTCATCACCCTCCTGTCTGCTAGGATGGACGCGTGAACCAGATCGATACCACCCAGACCGAGTCCCGCGCCGGGGACGGCTCCCTGCTGGGCCTGACCCAACGCCAGCCCCCCGCCAACATGCAGGCGGAACAGGCCCTGCTGGGCGCGCTGCTGACCAACAACCGCGCCTATGAGCGCGTGTCGGACTTCCTGACCGGCGCCCATTTCGCCGACGCGGTGAACGGCCGGATCTTCGATGCCATCGCGCGGCGGATCGAGGCCGGGCAACTGGCCGACCCGGTCACCCTGCGCGGCGAGTTCGAACATTCCGGCGTGCTGGAGCCGGTGGGCGGCATGGCCTATCTGGCCCGCCTGCTGACGGCGATGGTCGGCATCATCAATGCCGGCGATTACGGCCGGGTGATCCACGATGCCTGGGTCCGCCGCCAGCTGATCGAGATCGGCGAGGAGGTCGTGAACAACGCCTTCGGCGCCCGTCCGGAACTGGACGGCGTCGACCAGATCGCGGCGGGCGAAGAGGCGCTGTTCCGCCTGGCCACCGACAAGGGGCAGGATGGCGGCTTCACCAGCTTCGACCGTGCCCTGGCCGACGCGCTGGACGTGGCCGAAAAGGCCTTCCACCGCACCGGCGACGTGGTGGGCCTGACGACCGGCCTGCGCGACATGGACAAGAAGACCGGCGGCCTGCACCCGTCCGACCTGCTGATCCTGGCCGGGCGCCCCGCCATGGGCAAGACGGCGCTGGCGACCAAGATCGCCTTCAGCGCCGCCCGCGCCCTGATGCGCGAGGCCCAGGAGGCGCCGCCGGGCACCCAGACCAAGGGGTCGGTGGCAATCTTCTCGCTGGAAATGTCGGCCGAGCAGCTGGCCACCCGTATCCTGTCCGAACAGGCCAGCGTGTCGGGCGAACGTATCCGTCGGGGCGAAATCGGGCAGAGGGAATTCGACCGCTTCGTCCAGGTCACCCGCGAACTGGCGCAACTGCCGCTGCATATCGACGATACGCCCGCCATCTCGCTGTCGGCCATGCGCACGCGCTGCCGCCGGCTGGCCCGCACCAAGGGGCTGAGCCTGGTGGTGGTCGATTACCTCCAGCTGATGCGCCCCTCGGTGGGTACGCGGCCGGAAAGCCGCGTGCTGGAAATTTCCATGATCACCCAGGGGCTGAAGGCGATCGCCAAGGAACTGAGCGTACCGGTGATCGCGCTGTCCCAGCTCTCGCGCCAGGTCGAAAGCCGCGAGGACAAGCGGCCGATGCTGTCGGATCTGCGTGAATCGGGCTCGATCGAACAGGACGCCGACGCGGTGATGTTCGTCTATCGCGACCAGTATTACCTGCAACAGCGCCAGCCCAAGGAAACGGCCTACGATTCGACCGAAAAATACCAGACGGCGCTGGAAGACTGGCAACGCAAGATGGACCTGGCGCATAACCGGGCCGAACTGATCCTGGAAAAACAGCGTCACGGCCCCACCGGCACCGTGCATCTGTTCTTCGAGGGCGAATTCACCCGCTTCGGCGATCTCGATCTTGTTCATGAGGGCGGATACCCGCCTTCGTAACTCTCCGGCTCATCCCGCAATCGGCAAGATTTCCATGCAGACCATCACCATGTCCCTGGCCGCCTTTACGGTATCGGCGGCCGTTTTCACGATGTCACCCGGCCTGGACACGGCAACCGTCCTGCGCACCTCGACCATATCGGGGGCAAAAAGCGGGCTGGGCGCATCGCTGGGGATCACGGGCGGCCTGCTGGTCTGGGGCGTCAGCGCGGCATTCGGGCTGACGGCGCTGCTCGCGGCTTCGACGCTCGCCTTCAATATCGTGAAATGGGCCGGCGCCGCCTATCTGTTCTATCTCGGTATCGGCATGCTTCTGCGTCCGCGCACGGTTTTTTCGGGGGACGCCACCGAAGCAACCCGCAGACTGTCGCCCGCCGCCGGCTTCCGGCAGGGCTTCATGAGCAACATCCTCAACCCGAAGGTCGGGATTTTCTACATCACGTTCCTGCCCCAGTTCATTCCCCACGGCGTCAACGTGATTCTGTTCTCGCTGGTGCTGGCGGGCCTCCAGGTCGTCATGTCCATGTCCTGGCTGTCCCTGCTCGTCGCCCTGACGGTTCCGTTCAGCCACATTCTTTCACGCCCCGCCGTCGTCCGGCGGCTCGATCGCCTGACCGGCTGCATCTTCATGGGCTTCGGCCTCAAGCTGGCCCTGACCGACAGGCACTGAAAGAACGGACCGCCAGGTCTTTCTGCCGCCACGGTTTCCCGTCAGCCACCGCGACGCATCATTTTATCCAGGGCAGCGACAACGCTGGACATCGTATAGGGTTTCGCAAGGACCGAAACACCCGGAAAAGCTTCGATCGCCGATGACGCCGATCCGTAGCCGGTGGCGAACAGGAACGGAATCCCGCCTTCGGACAGGGCCCGCGCGACGGGCAGGGAACTCTCCCCGTCGATATTGACATCGAGAATGGCCAGATCGACCGCGTGATTGTTCAGGATATCGAAGGCATCCTGAAGCGTCGACGCAATGTGGACACGGGCCCCATGCTCCGTCCCCAGCACGTCTTCCAGCTCCATCGCGATGATGAATTCGTCTTCCAGGACAAGGATGCTCTGGTCTTTCAAGGTCGCGGGCCCCAATTCTTCATTCCGCTTTTCAGCAGAAAAAAGAGCGTCGGCGGGCAGACGTTCCACGATGGCGGCCAACGGAAGGCGAATATCCAGGCTCACCCCTTCCGGATCGAAATGGCGGGTCGCCGTTCCCTTGAGGTCATGGCTCACGGCACGGTCGATCAACAGGCTGCCGAAGCCCGACCGTTCGGGCGGCCGGACCGGTGGGCCACCCCGCTCCTGCCAGCGGATCGCGCAGCTATCGGAGAGCGCATCACGCTGCCATGTCACCTGCAGGTCGCCGGCAGGCACGGAAAGCGCCCCATATTTGACGGCATTGGTGGTCAGTTCGTGAAACAGCAGCGCGAGAAAGGTCAAGGCGCGTCCATTCAGCCGGATGTCGGGCCCGCCCACCGAGACCTGGTTCGTGCCGATGCGATAGGGCGCGAGTTCGATGGTCAGAAGATCCCACAACGACGTTCCGGCCGTGCCGCTGACAGCAAGATCATGGGCATTGGCAAAGGCATGGATGCGTTTCCCGATTGTCTCGCGATAGCTGGCGGCAGTGTCGCCCTCTTCCGGCAGGCGGGAGACAAGCGACCGAATGACGGCCAGAATGTTTCTGACGCGATGGTTCAATTCATCGTTCAGCATGCGCTGCATGGCTTCCGCCTGCGTGCGTTCCTGCAGCTTCTGCTGGCTGGCACGGGCGACGACTTCCATCAGCGCGGAACGGTACTGCGCGGCAAGTTCAAGATCGTCGGCCGTCCAGCTGGCGGAGCGGCCACGGACTTCCTCGGTCCAGATCTCGAAACCTCTGCGTGGAGGAAAGCGCGGCCCCCGAAAGGAGGGTTGACAGGTCCTGGCCGGGTCACCACCCCATTTGACGGTCTGGATGATCTCGCGACGAAAGAGGATCAGGCAATCCTCCTGCTCCGGCCACACGGGGATGATCATGGCGCCGCAGAGATCGGGCACGGTGGGTGTAAAGCCCGGACAGTCGCGGGTCAGGCAGTCGGTGTACCAGATCTGGTTGGTCGTGGCCGTTCCAGCATGCTCCAGAAGCATCCGGATATCGGCTTCCGGCAGGGCAAGTCCTGATACATACCACTGCCGATCCATCCAGAGGCCACTGCCGTCACAGGGCAGGAGCTTCAGCAGTTCAGGCAGGTGGCCATGGGTATAATGGGCAAGGCCCGCCGTACCCGAAGCGTCCCTGATGAGGCGGGAAAAGAACAGGTGCGCATCGCGTACCAGGCTGAGCCTCCGGGAACGGTTAAGGCCCATGATCTGCAGGGCGAGATATTCGCCAAGCATTTTCGCCGCGATCCGCTCCGCCATGAACATCCCACGCGGCGTGTAATGATGGCAGATAACCAGCCCCCACAGGGCGCCATCGACGATCAGCGAAAGGAACATGGAGGCCCGTACCCCCAGGTTGGCCAGATATTCGTAATGGACATGCGAAATGCCGCGCAGATGCATGAACGACATGTTCAGCGCTGCCAGTCCGGCCTCCTCGACCAGCGCAACGGAAGGGAGCAGCGCATCCCCGATGACACGGATCAGCAGCCATCTGTAGAGGTCCCGAGCCTGCACGGGCATGTCGCTGGCTGGAAAATGCTGTCCGAGAAAACTCTCCAGCCCGTCCTTCCGGTCTTCGGCCACGACCTGGCCCGACCAGTCCGGAGCGAAGCGGTAGATCATCACGCGGTCATAGTCGAACGCCTCGCGGAGCGCCGTGGCGGCATTTTCCAGAAGGGTCCGAACATCCGCCGGGTCGCGCAGGCATTCCAGGACCATGCGCTGCTGCGCGGCCAGATGCGCGTGAAGCCTTGCTGGCGCCGGCGCCTCGAACTCGATGACGATTTCGTCCCCCGTGCGGTGAACGGTAACGTCCCGGCGCAGGCCGGTCGGCAGTTCGACATCGAAGCAGATAGCCGGCCGGCCGACATGCTTGTAGAATGGCAGGCCCTGGATCGTGGCCTCGGCCGCCCCGACGCATTCCCCGAGGGACATGCCGATCCGAAGCGCCGGCAGATTCAGACCGACGGCCGCGTTTTCAGAGAAACGGGTCAGGCAATGCCCGGACTCGGAGAATGCCAGCAGACAGCCATTGGGCTGTATATGAGCCGGCAAATGGATAGGTTCGCAATCACAACCGGTCAGGTCCGCCTGGTGGCAGAAACGCCGATCGTCACCACTCTCCGTCATGAGGTGCTTCGCGGTTGCGCTCCGATGGGTGGCCGGCAGGTCCGGCCCGCCGCGTGCCCATCCGTTCGCCATCCCGATAGACCAGGGACCCTGTTGCCTGCCATCCGGCGTCCTCCCTCATACCCATCGCAACCCTACCGCCCCCACGACGTTTCCCCGATGCTGACGCCAGGCACTACATTCGTGACATTGGCGGAACTCATCGGTACCGCACCCCGGCCGGAACCTGAAGCCACGCCCAACGTGACCTGACCATGCATCTTGCCGTCGTCAGCCATGCCGGCAGACCCGTCCACGGAGGGGGCCCCATCCACGTGACGAAACAGGACAGCACGAGGGTCATCGTGCCGAGCAGCAGAATACGCGCAACCTGACAGCGCAAATGCGACCATGGCAACGACCGCAGCTCGTTTCATTATGGCACACATTTCTTTTCAGGGCGCCCTATTCCGCCACCATTTCCGGACACAAGCTCGGCGACAGATCATGCCGATTTCCAATACCCAGGATATTTATAGAGAACATTATAAATACCAACGATGCCGAACAGGGTCTGGTTGGCCGTATTATATTCTTTTTTAAAGAATAAAAATTTAAGGCGGTTCGCGAATTTTTTTCCTTTCTTCAGAAAGACAAGAAATCAGCGCAGCATTTCGTTCTTACAAGCCTATACTCATTCGTCCCGCGCACCATACGCTCAGTCCGTAAAGCAATACTGTAACACCGCATCCCACTGCCAGCGCGCCATAGAAAGGGATGCCATGCCGCATCATCCACGGAATCAGCAGAAACATCGGCAGCGACGGAATGACATACCAGAAGGTGGCACTGACATGGGCCTCCATCCGCACCGGGTCCCGGGTCTCCTGCCAGAGCCAGAGCATGCCCAATATCGAAATCAGCGGGAGTGACGCGATCAGGGCGCCGAAGCCAGGATACCGTCGCGCTACGGTCGAAACCACGGCAATGATGATGCCGGACAATGCCGCCTTGAGCACGAAGAACATCGGACTTCGCCCTTCTCCTGCCTCACGCATGCCGCGCCCTTCCCGAGCATAAGACCGGCGAAGCCCGCAAGAGTCCACCCCTCGAACACCGAGAACCAGGCATCTGATTTTTAAGGAGAATGGCGCACCCGAAAGGACTCGAACCTCTAACCCCCAGATTCGTAGTCTGGTGCTCTATCCAATTGAGCTACGGGTGCGTCGTGGGGCGCTGTTTAACCGAGAGGTCGGGAAACGACAACCCCCCTTGAGCGATTTTTTTCATCTCCATGACAAGAACCAGATGCGGTTCCAGAGGGCGAGCGGGCATGGCAGAGTACCGCCACCTTCCGGCGGTGGGCACCGGACGGGTGAAAGCTGCGAGGGGGAAGCATGGCCGACCGGGTGTGGAGAAACAGCAGGCGCGCGGGCATGGGCGTGATTGGGGCGGCTTCGCTGCTGCTGGGATTTCTGGCCATGCCGCAGAAAGCCGACGCATGGGGCATCGAGGGCCATCAGGTGATCGCGGCCCTGGCCTGGGATTACCTGACGCCCGCCAGCCGACACACCGTCGATACGATCCTGGCCAGCGACCATGACACCCTCACCGGCCCCGACCTGATGGCGCGCGCGGTCTGGGCGGATGTCTGGCGCCGCACGCATCCAGAAACCGGGGAGTGGCATTTCGTCGATATCGAGATCGAACATCCCGACCTGGCATCGGCCTGCCATGGTTTTCCCGCCTCCTCGGTGCCCGCCAGCGCCGGGCCGACAAAGGACTGCGTCATCGACCGTCTGGATGCCTTCGAACATGAACTCGCCGATCCGGCGACCAGCCCGGACGAACGCGCTCTGGCGCTGAAATATGTCGTTCATTTCGTGGCGGACATGCATCAGCCGCTGCATGCGGCCGACAATCACGACAAGGGCGGCAATTGCGTGCGTCTGGCGCTGGGCGGCCCACGCACCGTCAACCTGCACAGCTACTGGGACACGGTGGCGGTGTCCGAAGTCGATCCGAATGCGCAGCACCTGGCCGAGCAGCTGTTCCACGAAATCACGACCGGCCAGAAACAGGAATGGGAACAGGGCGATCCGAAGGCATGGGTCCTGGAGAGCTTCGAACTGGCCCGCGCTGACGCATACAGCCTCGGCTCACCTCCGGGATGCCAGCAGGACGCCGCCCCCATGGCCCTGCCGCCGGGATATGACGCCATGGCGCGCGGTGTCGTCACGGAACAGTTGAAGAAGGCGGGAGTCCGTCTGGCCCTGCTGCTCAATCGTGCGTTCGACCCCACGACGGTTACCGCCGCCCACTAAAGGCGGTGTCCCATTACAGAAGGGCGCGCAGGATCGCGCCCATGGAATTCGCGCTGTCGCGGGCGGGCGGGGTGCGGTGATAGACGGCACTGGCACGCGCGGCCGGGATGCCGTCCACCGTCACCAGCCCCTGCGCGAAGACCAGGCTGCGGGTAATGCGCAGCGTATCCGCCTGCAATTCTGCCCAGACCCCCCGGGCTACCGGCGCCATGAAATCCATCGTCAGCGACACGGTGGGCAGGAAATCGTCGCGCAGATCCTCCCGAAAGACGACCGCCAGCGCCAGGAAGATATCGCACACGGTCGCCAGCCGGCCGCCATGACAGAAACCCGCCCGATTGCAGCACGCAGCGGTCACACGAAAACCGCCAATCAGCGCGCCCGCTTCCTGAGCGACCAGAAAGCCACCGCTCGCGACATTGAAACCGCTGGCCAGGGAGTCTGGCAGGGGAACGAAGCCGGGAGGCGGCGGCAGGGTATCACCGGTCGGATCAGGAGGGGTCGTCATGCAGGTCCTGCCAGAATGAGCGGGGTGATGGTGAAAGAAGCCATCGGAATTCTCCATCGAGAGGGATGCCGGTAGAACCGGGATATGGTGTCGGGCGATCCGCTGTCAGAGCGCCAGCAGGGCGCGGGCGGCCTCGGTCGCAACATCGTGACGCAGGCGCACGATGCTGTGACCGCCCGACGGATGCACCCGGTTGGTGAGGATCAGCACAAAACTGTCGCCGTCGGGATCCATCCACAACGAGGTACCTGTGAAGCCGGTATGACCGAACGAACCTACGGGAAACACATCGCCCCGGGGCGAGGAATAGTGCGTGCGGATATCCCAGCCCAGTCCCCGCAAATCATCCTTGCCGGGCGGTTGCTGCGGCGTGGTCATCAGTACCAGGGTTTCGGGTTTCAGAGGGAAGGCGCTGGGGCGGCCACCACGGCGGTCCAGCAGGGCCTGGGCATAGATGGTCATGTCGGCGGCGTCGGAAAACAGCCCGGCATGGCCCGCCACACCGCCCATGCGCCGGGCCGTGGGGTCATGGACGATGCCGCGCAGCATCGCGCCATGTTCGTCGAACTGGGTGGGGGCAATGATGGGGTACCAGGCGGGGGGCGGGAGGAAGCGTGAGTGTGCCATCCCCAACGGAGAGAGGATGCGGGTCTGCTCATACTGGGCGAGGCTCTGATGTGACAGGTGCTCGACCAGCAGCCCCAGCGTGATGAAATTGATATCGCTGTAGACGAACCGCTCGCCGGCCGGATGGTCGGGGCGCGTGTCCATGACGCGGCGCACCGCCTCCGCCTTGCCCTGCCACGGCGTGGACAGGTCCAGGTCGGGCGGCAGGCCGGAATAATGGGTCAGCAGGTGGCGGATGGTGATGGCCGCCTTGCCCGCGCGCGCGAACGCCGGAAGGTAGCGGCAGACCGGATCGTCCAGTCGGAAGGCCCCGGCTTCGAAGAACTGCATGACGGCGACGCTGGTCAGCACCGGCTTGGTCAGCGACGCCATATCGTAGAGGGTCGTCTCGTCCAGTGGCTCGGCCTGCGGCGCCAGGGCGCGTTGCCCATAGGCGCGATGATGCACGACCATCCCGCGATGAGCGACCACCACCACCGCGCCCGGGGTCTGGCCCGCCGCGATCGCCCGGTCCACCAGCCGGTCGACCGCAGCGAACCGCCCGGATGGGGGGCTGGCGCAGCCGGCCGCGAGTCCTGCCCCGCCCACGGCCAGCATCGTCCGCAGGATCGTCCGTCGTCCGGAATGTCTCATCGTCTCGGCATGCTCCATCCGCCAGGGGGTTGCGGCCGGGCCGGAGAGCGATCGGGAACTCTCGGCCGTCACCTGGGTTTCTTGAGTAATATCAATCCATGAAGGAGGCTTCCATGGACCAGTCACATTTCCCCGCTTCCGGCATGGCCCGTACCGCCCTGCTGGTCGTCGCCATGCTGGGCCTGTCGGCCGGACTGTCGGCCTGCAATACGATGCGCGGTGCCGGGCAGGACGTCAGTTCGGTCGGGCATGACGTGTCGCGGGGGGCCAATGCGTCGCAGAAGGCGATAACCCGCTCGACCGGCGCGTCGGAACGATAACCGTCGGGCGGAGGCGCCCGCAGGCATGCCTCTTGCATTCCTGCGGGCCCTTGCCCAATACTGTCGATGTGCCGGTTCCTGTAGCCGGCTGAACTGACGTTCTCGGGGCGGGGTGAAAATCCCCACCGGCGGTAATTGCGCCCGGCCATCGTGCCGCGCATAAGCCCGCGAGCGCCCGTCTGGCCCTGTGGCCGGGCGGGGACAGCAGATCCGGTGTGATTCCGGAGCCGACGGTCATAGTCCGGATGAGAGAGAACGATGTCCGCAAGGCGCGCCATTCGTGGCGTGTCGTCGGGCTGGTGTGCCCCGGGTCCGTCCGCTGGATGGGACCATTGGTTTTGGCTATGTCTGCGGTCAATGCGGAATCTGATGGAGCGGGGCATGCCCCGCCCGGCCGATCTGTGCCTGCCGCCCTGCCCTGCCCTGTTGCGTGGCCGCTGATCGCGCGCGCCTTTCGCGCCGCGATCGACGAGGCCGCACGCTTCGTGGGCGCCACTGCCCCCAATCCCCCCGTCGGCTGCGCCATCCTCGACCGGCATGGCGACATCCTGACCGTCGCCGCCCACCATCGCGCGGGCATGCCGCATGCCGAAGCCCTGGCCCTGCGCCAATGTGCCGAACAGGGACTGATGGCGCGTGCCGCCATCGCGGTGGTGACGCTGGAACCCTGCAATCATACCGGCCGCACCGGCCCGTGTTCGGAAGCCATTCTGGCTTCGCCGATCCGCACCGTGTGGGTGGGCGTGGCCGACCCCAATCCGCGTGTCGCCGGCGGCGGCATCGACCGCCTGCGTGCCGGGGGATGTGCCGTGCATGTGCTGGAACCGGGTGCGGAACCGGCCGCCGCATGCCGGGCGCTGATCGCGCCGTTCGCCCACGGGTCACGCACCGGGCGGGCGTGGCTGACGGTCAAGCAGGCGGTGGATGCCTCCGGCTCCATGATCCCGCCCGCCGGGCAGACCACCTTTACATCGGATGCCGCGCTGACGCTGGCCCACCGGCTGCGGCGGGCGACCGACGCGATCGTGACCGGCAGTGGCACGGTGCTGGCCGACCGGCCGGGGCTGGATGTGCGCCGGGTGGCCGATCATGCGGGCCGCGCACCCCGGTTTCTGGTGGTCTGCGACCGCAACGGCCGGGTGCCGGCGGACTGGCACGCGAGCGCGGCCGCACGGGGATTCGACGTGCGGATCTGCGACGACATCACCCGACTGCCCGAGACGCTGGGCGCGGCAGGCGTGCTGTGGGCCCTGGTCGAGGCCGGGCCCGGCCTGCTGGCGGCGCTGCGCGCGGCGGGGCTGTGGGATGACTGGCTGACCATCGGGGTCGGCCCGGATGGGACCGAGCGGCTGGACGTGGCCGTTCGCACGGGGATGGACACGCCACTGCGCCTGTTCCCGGAACTGGCGGCGTCGCTGACGGCGCCTGAAGGGGAAGCATGTTTTCCGGCATCATAGAACATCTGGGCACCGTCACGCAGGCCCGGCGTGGCGACCGCGCGCTGCATGTCGCGATCGCGACCGGCATCGGCGACCTGTCGATGGGCGAGAGCATCGCGGTCAATGGCGTGTGTCTGACGGTCACCGCATTCGACGCGGCGGGGAATGCGTCCTTCTTCATCAGCATCGAGACGCTGGAGCGGACCAGCCTGGGCCGCCTGGCCGAGGGTGGGCGCGTGAACCTGGAACGTGCCGTGACCCCGGCCACCCGGCTGTCGGGCCATATCGTGCAGGGGCATGTGGACGGCACCGGGCGCCTGCTGTCGGTCGAAATGGCCGGCGAGGCGCGGCGGGTGGTCTTTGCCATTCCCATGACGCTGCGCCGCTATCTGGTCGAAAAGGGATCGATCACCCTGGACGGCATCAGCCTGACGCTGAACGAGATCGGCGCGACTGGCACGGCGGGCGCCGGGCCGGACGAATTTCCTGTGGCCCTGATGATCATCCCCCACACCTGGACCCATACCAGCCTGGGCACGCTCGCCCCCGGCGACACGGTGAATGTCGAGGTGGATGTGATCGCAAAATATGTGGAGACACTATGTCAGTACCGGTCATGAGCCCGACGCTGCGGACGGCGATCGAGGCGATCCGCGCGGGCGGCATGGTGATCCTTGTCGATGACGAGGATCGGGAAAACGAGGGCGACCTGGTGATGGCCGCCGATCTGGTCACGCCCGCCGCGATCAATTTCATGGTCACGCATGCGCGCGGACTGGTCTGCCTGCCGCTGGAGGCCGGACTGGTCGAGCGGCTTGGCCTGCCGATGATGACGCGGGTGAACACCAGCCCCCGCGAGACCGCCTTCACGGTCTCGATCGAGGCGCGCGAGGGCGTGGATACCGGCATTTCCGCCGCCGACCGGGCCCGGACCATCCAGGCGGCGGTGGCGCCGGATGCCGGCCCGGCCGACCTGGTTTCGCCCGGCCATATCTTTCCGCTGCGCGCGGTGCCCGGCGGGGTGCTGGTCCGCAATGGCCACACCGAGGCTTCGATCGAGCTGGCACGCCTGGCGGGCCGGGCGCCCGCCGCCGTGATCTGCGAGATCATGAACGAGGACGGGTCGATGGCGCGGATGTCCGACCTGCGCCCGTATGCCGAACGCCATCAGCTGCCGATCCTGTCGATCGCGGAACTGGTGGACTGGCTGCGGGAGCGCGAGGCCGCTGCTACCGCCACGTCGGAAGCGCGGATCGAGAAGGTGGCACAGGCCGCGCTGCCCAGCATCTATGGCGGCGAAGACCTGGTGATCCATGCCTTTCGCGCCGCTGACGGGACGGAACATGTCGCGTTGGTGAAGGGCGACCCCGGTCGGCACGGCGCCGTGCCGCTGGTGCGGCTGCATTCCGAATGCGTCACCGGCGATGCGCTGGGCTCGATGCGCTGCGATTGCGGCGCCCAGTTGCAGGGCGCGCTGGCGCGCATCGGCGCGGCCGAAAGCGGGGTGCTGCTGTATCTGCGCGGGCATGAAGGGCGGGGCATCGGCCTGGCCAACAAGATCCGCGCCTATGCCTTGCAGGATCGCGGGCTGGACACCGTGGATGCCAACCACCGGCTGGGCTTCGAAGCCGATGCGCGCGACTGGACGGCGGCCGGGGCGATCCTGCGCGCGCTGGGGGTGCGCACGCTGGACCTGATGACCAACAACCCGGCCAAGGTCACGGCAATGGAGCAGCATGGCTTTGCCGTCCGCGAGCGCCTGCCGCTGGAAATCGCGCCCAACCCCTTCAACCGCGCCTATCTGGATGCCAAGCGCACCCGCATGGGGCACCAGCTTTTTGCCGCGATCGACGCAGCAGCGGAGTAAGAAACGGACCATGAGCACCAACAAGCCCTCCACCTCGCCCGACCTCACCTTCGCCCGGCCGCCGCGCCTGGCGATCGTGGTCAGCCGCTTCAACGAGACGGTGACCCACGGCCTGCGCGACGGTGCGCTGGAATGGCTGGGCGAGCACGGCATCACCGTCGCGGACGAGGATGTGCTGTATGCCCCCGGCGCCTATGAACTGCCGCTGCTGGCCCAGACCCTGGCCCGCACCGGGCGGTACGAGGGGGTGGTCTGCCTGGGCTGCGTGATCAAGGGCGATACCGCCCATTTCGAATTCATCAGCCTGGGCGCCGCGGTGGGGCTGATGCAAGCCTCGCTGGCCACCGAAGTGCCGGTGGCGTTCGGCGTGCTGACCACCTACACCGATGAGCAGGCCTTTCTGCGGTCGCGCGACGACGAACACAACAAGGGGCGCGAGGCTGCGGCGGCCTGTGTGGAAAGTCTGGCCTTGATACGCAAAATCAAGGGCTGATACGCTATCCCCGCATGCCGGCGGAGGCCGGCACAGGGTCTGGCAGGGCCGGAACGCGGGGGCACGGGATGAAGCTGGTGACATTGGCCGCCGGGTTGTTCGGCATGGCGCTCACGCTCTGGCTGCTGTCCCGCTTCGGCGCGCATGCCATCCTGCATCTGGTCGTGGTCGGTGGCTGGGGAATCCTGGCCGCGATCGTGTTTCATGCCATTCAGGTCCTGCTCTCCGCCCGATCCTGGCAGATCATCGCCGGGCGGGATGAACCCCAACTGAAGCTGCGGGACTATGTGGCGCTGCGCTGCGTGCGCGAGGGCGTGAACAATCTGCTGCCGGTCGCCCAGGTGGGGGGCGAAGTGATCTCTGCCCGGCTGCTGGCGCGGCGCGGGCCCGGCCTGCGCCGGGCGGCGGCGGCAACGATCTGCGACCTGACGATCGAACTGCTGAGCCAGGTGATCTTTACCCTGCTGGGGCTGGGGCTGCTGCTGTGCCTGGCCAAGCGGTCGTCGGTGACGGACGAACTGGTGGAGAGCGCGGGCGTCGCGCTGCTGCTGGGGACGGTGTTCCTGGGCAGCCAGTGCCTGGGCGCGGTTTCGGTCGTCGAGCGGCTGCTGGTGCGCATTGCCGCCCATCTGGGCTGGACGGGGGTCGAGAGCATTCGCGGCCTGCATGGCGAGATCATGGGGCTGTACACGGCGCCGGGCCATGCGGTGCGGGCGGGTTTCGCCCAGCTTGTCGCCTGGTCGCTGGGGGCGGTCGAGGTGTGTCTGATCCTGCATTTCATCGGCCAGGATCGCTCACTTGCTCACGGTTTCGTGATTGAAAGCGTGGGACAGGCGGCCAAATCGGTGGGCTTTGCCGTGCCGGGCGCCCTGGGCGTGTCCGAAGGGGGATTTATCCTGGTCGGCAGCCTGTGCGGCCTGCCGCCGGCGGTTTCCATCGGATTGTCGCTGATCAAGCGGCTGCGCGAGATTGCCTGGGGCCTGCCGGCGCTGGCCGGCTGGCAGTGGATGGAAACCCACTGGCGGGGGCCGGCCCGCAAGCTGGACCATGGCGTCGGCCTGCCGGGCCATTGATGGTCCTGACGCGGCCCTGGGGCCACACCTTGCCTTAACCTGCTGTTTTTCTTCTGCCCTGAGGCTCTGGCGCGTTCCGAAACGACTTCACCTGCGTTGACGGGCAAGGCGGCATGCCGAACATGCGCCTTGCATCCGGCCGTCATCATGGGTCAAACGATCCCCCATCGCGTGGCATCGCCTTCGTTGCAGTCGCGCCGTCCGCATCTCAAGGGCTGAATTACGAATCATGCCGTCCATTCCGATCGGTCGCCTGGTGGCGGTCTGTGCCCGCCATGCCGTGTTCACACTGGTGCTGTTCGCGCTGCTGGCCGGGGGAGCGGTTCTGTGCAGCATGAAGCGGCTGGGGGTCACGACCGATACGGGGACGATGTTTTCGTCCACCCTGCCGTGGAAACAGCGGTCGGACGAGCTGGCGCGCCTGTTTCCCCAGAACCAGGACCAGATGGTGGCGGTCATCGACGCCGACCTGCCGGAAGAGGCGCAGGTTACGGCGCGGGAACTGGCCGAACGGCTGCGCCATGACACCAAACATTTCCTGTCGGTGACGATCCCGCAGGACGACCCCTATCTGGTGCGCAACGGGCTGCTGTTCCTGGACCAGAAGAGCCTGGCTTCGGTGCTGGATACGACCGTGACCGCGCAACCCTTCCTGGGCGGCCTGGCGGCCGACCCGTCGGGGCGCGGCCTGTTCGATGCGCTGTCGCTGATCGCACTGGGCGTGTCGCAGGGGCAGGCCGGCCTGAAGAGTTTCCAGCCGGCGCTGAATGGCTTTGCCAACACGCTGGAGCAGGCCGCCGACGGCACCCCCCAGCCTTTGTCGTGGGAGCGGATGCTGGCCGGCAGCCTGGCCGACCTGGCCGGCAAATATGTCTTCGTCGTGACCCGGCCGCACCTGGATTACGGCTCGTTCCAGCCAGGGGGTGAGGCCAGCGACGCGATGCGCCAGGCGATCGCCGGGCTGGAATTCGTGCGCTCGGGCCATGCGCGGGTCCATATCACCGGCGATGTGCAGATCAATGACGAGGAATTCGCCACCGTTGCCCAGGGCATGGTGGCGGGGCTCGTGGGGTCGCTGGTACTGGTCACGCTGTGGCTGTTCCTGGCGGTGCGCAGCTGGCGGATCATCGTGCCCATCGTCGTGACGCTGGTCGTGGGGCTGATCCTGACGACCGGTTTTGCCGCCCTGGCGGTCGGGACGCTGAACCTGATCTCGGTGGCCTTCGCAGTGCTGTTCGTGGGTATCGCGGTTGATTTCGCGATCCAGTTCTCGGTGCGATTCCGCGCCCAGCGCCTGCCCTCGGGCCAGATTCCACCGATCCGGACGGCGCTGGAACATACCGGCGAGGAAACCGGCCACCAGATCCTGGTGGCCGCCATGGCGACGATGGCCGGCTTCCTGGCCTTTACGCCCACCGCCTTTGTCGGGGTGGCGCAGCTGGGGCTGATCGCCGGTTTCGGCATGCTGATCGCCTTTATCTGCACCGTCACGCTGCTGCCGGCGCTGCTGCTGCTGTTCCATCCGCCGCTCGACCAGCAGGTGGCGGGCTTTGCCTTCGCGCGGCCGGCGGACCGCGCGGTGCGCGTCTATCGCACCCAGATCCTGAGCGTCTTCACCTTTCTGGCGGTGCTGGGGGCGGCCCTGATCCCGGTGCTGACCTTCGATGCCGACCCGCTGCATACCAAGGACCCGCATTCCGAGGGGATGCTGACCCTGAAGCTGCTGATGAAGGACCCGCAATCCTCGCCCTATGGCGCGGAGGTTCTGGTGCCCGACCTGAATCAGGCCCAGGCGCTGGCCGACCACCTGTCGCGCCTGCCGATGGTGGATGATGCGATGTGGCTGGGCACGCTGGTCCCTGCCGACCAGACGCCCAAGCTGGCGATGGTGCAGGATGCGGCGTCGATCCTGCTGCCGACGCTGGTGGTGCCCAACCCGCGCCCGGCGCCGGACGCCGCTGCCCTGCGCGCCTCGGCCGCCAAGGCGGCGCATGATCTGGGCGCCGTGCTGGACCGGCTGGACCCGCATGATCCGCTGCGCCGTATTCAGTCGGCGCTGGATCGGCTGTCGCACGCGCCGGACGAGCGGCTGATGGCGGCCAACACCGCGCTGGTCCGCTTCCTGCCCGCGCAACTCGACCAGTTGCGCCAGATGCTGGGCGCCCATGCCGTGACCCTGGATGACGTGCCGCCGTCGATCCGGCAGGACTATCTGCTGCCCGACGGCCGCGCTATCGTCTCGGTGCATCCCAAGGCGGGCATGGACAGCAATGCCGATCTGCGCCGCTACGTCACCGAAATCACCAGCGTGGCGCCCGATGCCGGCGGCCCGGCGGTGGAAGTGGTGGAAAGCGCCGCCACCATGGTCCGGGCCTTCGTCTTCGCCGCGCTGTCGGCCATCGGCATGATCGCCGTGATCCTGCTGGTGGCGCTGCGCCGCGTGCTGGACATGGCCCTGGTGCTGGCGCCGCTGCTGCTGTCGGCGCTGATGACGGTGATCCTGATCATCATGGTGCCGGAACAGCTCAATTTCGCGAACATCATCGCCCTGCCGTTGCTGCTGGGCGTGGGCGTGTCGTTCAACATCTATTTCGTCATGAACTGGCGCGCGGGCGTGCGGGCGCCGCTGTCCAGCCCCACGGCGCGGGCGGTGCTGTTCTCGGCCCTGACCACCAGCACCGCCTTCGGCTCGCTGGCGGCATCGCACCATCCGGGCACCGCCAGCATGGGAAGGCTGCTGCTGCTGTCGCTGGCCTGCACCCTGCTGGCCACGCTGATCTTCGTGCCGGCGCTGCTGCCCAAGCGGGCAATCGACGAGCGGTAGACGGGACGCCCCCTACGGCTTGGAATTCTTCTCCTTCAAGACCACGCATTCCCTTCCAACGATTCCCCGGAAGCCTTCGTCGGTCGATGCCCAGTCCAGCACATCGACCTTCCAAGGCAGGATCGAGTCGGTAAACGCTTCCTCCAGCCTGGCGCGCGTCGCCATAGGCAATGGTTCGTCGCCCATGACCGCCAGATCGAGATCGGAATAGAGCTTGGCCTTTCCGGTCACGCGCGACCCGAAAGCCCGCACCTCCCGTTCGGGCACGATCTCGTCCAATATCCGCATGACCACGGCCCGCTCGGCCGCCGACATGACGGGTTCCACCGTCACGGCGCGCGGTCCTTCAGCATGGCCAGAAGGAATCCCACCTCCTCGCTGAAAGTTGGAATGATCGCCACGACCTGCTTTGCAGACGCCTCGTTGTAAGTGTGGCTGGTCAGGTTCCGCATCTTGCGGAACACGCTCCATCCCGCCCAGGAACTCTTGAGGAGGCCTGCCTCGTTGGCGGAACGGATCAGGTCCGGAAAACCCATCCGGTCATATTCCTCGGGCGAGGCTGCGTTTTCTTCCAGGAACCGCTTCAGCGCCTTGTGGCTCAATTCATAGGTGAATTCGAAACGCTGAATCAGTCCGTCCCGCAACTGCTCGTCATCAGGATGCGCGACATGCCGCACCCAGCCTTCGTTCAGGCGAGCGAGCGCGCGTTCCAGAGGGAACAGATACAGCATCAGGCGTCCTTGACCGGCTTGTGCGGCAGTTGCACGTCGCGGCCGGTCAGCATCATGTTCCAGTAAAGCTGCGGGAACAGTTTCGTCTTGAGGAACCAGGCGAAGCGGCTGGGCTTGCGCTGGTCGTAATGGAAGCTGGGGGCCGGCACGCCGCCATAGAGGAATTCCGCCAGCACCACCCGCCCGTAGGACACGGTCAGCGGGCAGGCGCCATAGCCGTCATACGCCCCCGCCAGCGGGCGGCCGTCGAGCGAGGCCAGCAGGTTCTCGACCACCACCGGCGCCTGGGCGCGGGCGGCGGCGGCCGTCTTGGCATTGCTGGTGCCGATGACGTCGCCCAGGCCGAACACGGTGTCGAAACGGACATGACGCAGGGTGGTGGCATCGACATCCAGCCAGCCGGCTTCGTTGACCAGCGGGCTGGACTTGATGAAGTCCGGCGCGCTCTGCGGCGGGGTGACATGCAGCATGTCGAAGCTGCGCGTGACCATGCTGCTGCTGCCGTCGGGTGCGGTGACGGCGAAGGTCGCCACGCGCTTCGGCCCGTCGACCGCCACCAGATTATGCTTGAGATGCAGGTCGATGCCGTAATAGTCGATGGCATCCTGCAGCGACGGCACGAAATATTTCACGCCGAACAGCGCATCGCCTGCCACATCGAATTCCACCTTCATGCGGCTCAGCACGCCCTCGCGCCGCCAGTGGTCGGAGGCCAGATAGGCGATCTTCTGCGGTGCACCGGCGCATTTGATGGGCATGGGAGGCTGGGTGAACAGCGCCGTCCCGCCCTTGAGCGACTGGATGCAGGCCCAGGTATATTCGACCGTGTCGCGCGAATAATTGCTGCACACGCCGTTGCGGCCCAGCGTGTCCACCAGGCCGTCGATCTTGCCCCAATCCAGCTGCAGGCCGGGACAGACCACCAGGCGGCGATAACCGATACGCCGGCCGTCGGTCAGGGTGACGATATTCTCTTCCGGGGTGAAGGAGGCGACGGCCGCCCGCAGCCAGCGTACCCCCTTGGGGATCAGCCCGCCTTCCTGCCGCAGCGTGTCCTTGAGGGCCATGACGCCGGCCCCCACCAATGTCCATCCGGGCTGGTAGGCATGGGTGGTGGCGGGGTCGATGACCGCGATCGACAGGTTGGGCCGCGCACGACGCAGGCGCGCGGCGACGGTCAGGCCCGCCGCCCCACCGCCGACGATGACGACGGTAAAGCGGTCGCTGTCCGGAATATCCGTCTGGATCGGGGCCATGGATGTCTCCTTACGCTGGTATCCGTACGGAGGCCGATCCTAGTCTCTTGCCTGCGAAGTGCGTAGGCGAATTTCGGAGGTCAGCCGGACGGCTGGCAGGATCATTCCTTGTCCTTGAACCAGACTTCGACCGGGCCCTGGAGCTTGATCGTCATCGGGTTGCCGCGCCGGTCCGTCGTCCGGCCGACGGCCAGCCGCACCCAGCCCTCGCTGATGCAATATTCCTCGACATTCGTTTTCTCGACCCCCTTGAAGCGCACGCCGATCCCGCGTTCCAGCAGGGCTGCATTGTGGAACGGGCTTTCGGTATTGGCGGACAGGCGATCGGGGGGCGTATCACTCATCGGAGGGACCTTATGCGGAGTGGTTTACAGGCGCTGAGACAGCGGAGGTGACATAGCGGGTCGCGGCCGCCAATCCAACCGCCGGCGCGTGTCTGCCATGTCTCTGCGCGGCGTCACGTGTGCCGAATGCAATGGACATGCAGCGCGGAAACCGTGACATACGGTCCCCTTGCCATTCGGGTTCACGGCGCATTCCCCATGTCGTTTTCCAGTTCCTCCTCCTCCCTTGCCTATCGCCATCGCATTCCCGTCGGTTCGCTGCCCGCGTGGCTGGTGATCCTGCTGGGACTGGTGACGGCGATCGGACCGTTGGCGACCGACATGTACCTGCCGGCCTTTCCGGCGGTGGACAGCGAACTGGGCGGTGGCCCCGGATCGGCGCAGATCACGCTGGCGGCGTGGTTCGCGGGGTTGGCGATCGGGCAGTTCTCGCAGGGGCCGCTGTCGGACCGGCTGGGGCGGCGCGTGCCGCTGCTGGGCGGACTGACGCTGTTCAGCATCGCCTCGGCCGGCTGCGCGCTCTCGGCGGATTATCACATGTTCTGCATCTGGCGCTTTCTGGCGGCGCTGGGCGGATCGGCCGGCGTCGTGGTGCCGCGCGCGATCGTGCGCGACATCGCGACCGGCGCCCAGGGGGCGCGGATCATGGCCCAGCTGACCCTGGTGTTCGGCCTGATGCCGATCCTGGCGCCCAGCCTGGGCAGCCTGGTACTGTCGGTCGGCCACTGGCGCTGGATCTTCTGGTTCGCGACCCTCTATGGCGTGCTGGGCGTGGTGGCCATTGCCTGGACCCTGCCGGACACATTGCCGCGCGAGCGGCGCATCGCGCTGTCGGTCACGACCGTGCTGTGGCGCTATGTGGGCATCGCGCGGGAGCCGATGTTCCTCTCGGCGGCGCTGCTGCTGGGGTTCTCGGCCTTTGTGATGTTTGCCTACCTGGCCAGCGCGCCGATCCTGTTCGAACAGATCCTGTCCTTCACCCCGCAGCAATTCGGCCTGTTCTTCGGCATGAATGCCGCGCTGTTCATCGCCGGCGCCCAGATCAACGGCCGGCTGGTCCACCGGATCGCGCCGCATGTGCTGATGCAGCGCGGCGTGGTGGCGATCACGCTGTCGGGGGGGCTGTTCCTGATCCTGTCCATTGCCGGCCTTGCCGGACCGCGCCACCCGTTTCTGGTCTGCGCCATGATCGGGCTGATCACCGGCTCGCTGGGCTTCGTCAACCCAAATGCCACGGTGCTGGCCTTTACCCGGCATGGGCACCATGCCGGCAGCGCCTCGGCGCTGCTGGGCACCCTGCAATTCACCATCGGATCGCTGAGCGGCGTGCTGTTGGGCTATCTGCCGCTGGGCAGCGCCGTGCCGGTGGCCGCCACGATGACGGGTGGCATTGCCGGCATGCTGGCCTGCATGCTGTGGCACCGGCAGCACGCCGCCGCCGCGGAGTGACCGGCGCGTTTGAAGCGGAGGGCGATATATTGCATTGCACAATTTCCTTGACTCGGGCCGTCCTCACGATCATGAGATAGAGTCGAAGCAGTATTTGGTACGCGCTTCATGGACGTTTCCTCCCTAAACTACGGCGGCGCGCTTCGGTGCGCCGTTTTTTTTGGCGGTGCCTGCCTTGCCCTTCCTTTGACGCGCCGGCCCTGCCGCGCTACGGCAGAAGACATGATGGATCGATCCGCCCATGTTGTCCGGCCGGCCGGCCGGTTGCGCCACGCGTGAACGCCGTGCTCGATTTCATCGCGGCGCTGGGACGTGCCGCCTTGAACCTGGTCCGGACCGCCGGCGCCCTGACCCTGTTCGGCCTGACGGCCCTGTCGCATCTGGTCCGGCCGCCCTTCTACTGGCGGATCTTCTTTGGCGCGCTGATCGAGATCGGCTTCTTCTCGCTGCCGGTGGTGGCGCTGACGGCGCTGTTTTCGGGCGGGGTGATCGCGCTGCAATCCTATACCGGCTTCGCCCAGTATCATGCCCAGGGTGCGATCGCCGGCATCGTCGTGCTGGCCGTTACCCGTGAACTGGGGCCGGTGATGGCCGGGCTGATGGTGGCCGGACGGGTGGGGGCGGCGATGGCCGCCGAAATCGGCACCATGCGCGTGACCGACCAGATCGATGCCCTGACGACCCTGTCGACCAACCCGATGAAATATCTGGTCACGCCCCGGCTGCTGGCCGGCACGATCGCCCTGCCCTGCCTGGTCCTGGTGGCGGACATGCTGGGTGTGATGGGCGGTTTCATCGTATCGGTCGTCAAGCTCGATTTCTCGGCGCCGGCCTATATTGCCGCGACATTCGCGGCGGTGAAGACGATCGATGTCACCGTGGGGCTGGCCAAGGCGGCGGTGTTCGGCTTCCTGATCACGCTGATGGGTTGCTATCATGGCTATACCAGCCGTGGCGGCGCACAGGGCGTTGGGTCGGCCACCACCGCCGCCGTCGTAGCGGCGTCGATCCTGCTGCTGGCATCCGATTACCTCCTGACCGACGTGTTCTTCTCGCAATGATCCAATCCACGCCCAAGATCCGCATTCGCGGCCTGTGCAAGGCATTCGGGCCCAAGATCGTTCTCGACGGGATCGACCTCGACGTCATGCCCGGGACCTCGATGGTGATCATCGGCGGGTCGGGCAGCGGCAAGTCGGTCCTGCTGCGCTGCATTCTGGGCCTGATCCCGGCCGATGCCGGCACGATCGAGATCGACGGCGTGAACGTGCTGACGCTGCCGCCCCGGCGGCGCGAGGAAGTGATCGAGACGATCGGCATGCTGTTCCAGAACGGGGCCCTGTTCGACAGCCTGAGTGTCTGG
Source organism: Gluconacetobacter tumulicola (assembly GCF_014174215.1). Classification (GTDB taxonomy): domain Bacteria; phylum Pseudomonadota; class Alphaproteobacteria; order Acetobacterales; family Acetobacteraceae; genus Gluconacetobacter; species Gluconacetobacter tumulicola. The sequence goes on from NZ_JABEQL010000011.1 coordinate 32,684, forward strand.
GAGAATGTCGCCTTCGGCCTGCTGGCCGCCGGCCGGCGGCATGGCAGGCGCCCCAGTCGCGCCGAGGCCCGCGCCACCGCCGGCCGGATGCTGGAACAGGTGGGGCTGGACCCGTCGGTCGGCGCGCTGTCGCCGGCCGAACTCTCGGGCGGTATGCAGAAGCGCGTGGGTCTGGCCCGGGCCATTGCCGGCCAGCCCGATATCCTGTTCTTCGACGAGCCGACCACCGGGCTGGACCCGATCATGGGTGCTGTGATTGACGGGCTGATCGTCGATTGCGTGCGCAAGCTGGGATCGACCGCGATCGCGATCACGCACGACATGGCATCTGCCCAGCGCATCGGCGACCAGGCGGCCATGCTCTACAAGGGCAAGCTGATCTGGCAGGGGCCGGCAGCGTCGCTGCTGAACAGCGGCAACCCCATGGTGGACCAGTTTACCCATGGGCGGCGTGAAGGGCCGATCAGCATGGAGCTGCGGCGGTGAAGAGTTCTTCTTTTTCTGAAGGAAAAGAAGCAAAAAGACTTTTATCCGTTCAGGGGCATCGTATGTCCCCAGCGCGAGGCTGCTGAACGAATCAGAGTTTTTTGGTTCTTTTTTGCAAAAAAGAACAGACTTTCCTTCCTTCCGGAGTCACCGTGGCCCGCCGTCCCTCTGCCCATTATGTCTGCCAGTCCTGCGGCGCCGTCTTTCCCAAATGGGCTGGGCGGTGTGAAAGCTGCGGCGCATGGAACAGCATTGTCGAGGAGGCGGTGGAGCCTGCGGCCACCGGGGGCGCCGCGCCGCGTCGCGCCCGTGGGGCCAAGGTGGCGTTCGTCAGCCTGGCCGGCACCGCCGAGCCGCCGCCGCGCATCGGCACGCGGATGGCCGAACTGGACCGCGTGCTGGGCGGAGGGCTGGTGCCGGCCTCGGTCGTGCTGGTGGGCGGTGATCCGGGGATCGGCAAATCGACCCTGCTGTTGCAGGCGGCCTGTGCGCTGGCGGCCGCCGGCCGGCGGGTGAAATATATTTCGGGCGAAGAGGCAGTGGACCAGATCCGCCTGCGCGCGCGCCGGCTGGGGCTGGATGCGCCGGGGCTGGAGATTGCCGCCGCCATCAACGTGACCGACATTGCCGGCACGCTGGAAAGCGAACCCGACGTGGCGCTGGTCGTCATCGATTCCATCCAGACCATGTGGCTGGAATCGGTCGAAAGCGCGCCCGGTACGGTCAGCCAGGTGCGCGCCACCGCCTTCGAGCTGATCCGTCTGGCCAAGCAGCGGGGATTCAGCCTGATCCTGGTCGGGCATGTGACCAAGGAAGGCGCCCTGGCCGGCCCGCGCGTACTGGAGCACATGGTCGACGCGGTGATGTATTTCGAGGGCGATCGGGGCCACCAGTTCCGCATTCTGCGCGCGGCGAAGAACCGGTTCGGCGCGACGGACGAAATCGGGGTCTTCGCCATGACCGACCAGGGGCTGGTCGAGGTGCCGAACCCTTCCGCGCTGTTCCTGGCCGAACGGCGGGGGAATATCGCGGGGTCGGCGGTGTTTGCGGGGATCGAGGGCACGCGGCCGGTGCTGCTGGAAGTGCAGGCCCTGCTGTCGCCCAAATCGGGCGATTCCGCGCCGCGCCGCGCGGTGGTGGGTTGGGATACGTCGCGCCTGAACATGCTGCTGGCGGTGCTGGAAGCGCGGTGCGGGCTGAAGCTGCACGGCATGGACGTGCATCTGAACATCGCGGGCGGCCTGCGCGTGCTGGAACCGGCGGCCGATCTGGCCGTGGCGGCGGCGCTGGTGTCGGCCGCCACCGGCAAGCCGACCCATGCCGGCGCCGTCTATTTCGGCGAGATCGGGCTGTCGGGCGAAATCCGGCAGGTGGCGCAGGTCGATGCGCGGCTGAAGGAGGCCCAGAAGCTGGGATTCGATGCCGCCTTCCTGCCCCGGCGCATCGCGCGCGGCAATACGCGGCTGGTCGCGCCCGAAGGGCTGCACCTGAATGAAATCGGCCATCTGGGCGATCTGGTGGCCCTGTTTGGCGGCACGGACGGCGAGGAGGCATGAGCGCCGACGGCCTGGTGATGCTGGCCGAATCTGCCCGCCTGGAACGGGACGTGCGCAAGAGCCTGTTCCTGGCGCAGGCCGCGCCGGTCACGACACCGGCCGAAGCCCTGGCCTTTGTCCGCGCCGTGTCGGACCTGGATGCCACCCATAATTGCTGGGCCTATCGCATCGGGCAGGATTATCGCAGCGACGATGATGGCGAGCCCGGCGGCACGGCCGGCCGGCCGATCCTGCAGGTGATCGACGGGCAGGGTTTCGACAATACCATCGTGGTGGTCACGCGCTGGTTCGGCGGCATCAAGCTGGGTGCGGGCGGGCTGGTCCGCGCCTATGGCGGCACGGCGGCGGAATGCCTGCGCCTGGCGCCGCGCGTGCCGATCGTGCGGCGCACACGCCTGGTCTTTCATTGCGGCTTCAGTGATCTGGCACTGTTGCAGGCGCGCCTGCCATCGCTGGATGCGGTGGTGGAGGAAGAGGCGTTCGACGCGGAGGGCGCCAGGCTGGTGATTGCGGTGCCCGAAGGGGAAAGGGACACTGCAACCGCCCGGATTGCCGATCTGACGCGGGGGCAGTCGGTTCCTCGGGCGGTGGAGTGAAGGTCTCTTCTTTTTCTGAAGAAAAAGAAGCAAAAAGACTTTTATTCGTTTTGGGTCATTGCGTGTCCCTGGCGCCAAACTCCTGAACGAATCAGAGTTTTTTCGTTCTTTTATGCAAAAAAGAACGAAAGCTCTCCGGGTTCATCCGGGCAAAGGTCACGAGATTGCCCAGCAGGACCAGCCCAACCCCTAGCGTCATGCCCGATGTCCACTGCGTGCCCTCGAACAGGATCGAGATCAGCAGGGCCACGACGGGAGACAGGATGGTGGTGTAGGCCGCGCGATCGGCGCCGATGCGGTGGACCAGATGCAGATAGGCCAGGAAGGCGACGACCGATCCGGGCAGGGCGAGATAGAGCAGGGCCGCGATCCAGGCCGGATCGGTCGAGCCGGCCAGCGATTCCCCGCGGATCACCTGAAAGAGCCCCAGCACCGCGCAGCCCCAGAGCATGCCGCGAAAGACCGTGTTGGGCAGGTCCACCCCCGCCATCGCCACACGGCGCGACAGGATATTGCCGCAGGAGAACAGGAAGGTCCCCGTCAGCGCCAGGGCCGCGCCGGTTTGCGAAATGCCGCCCACGCCGCCCAGCCCGGTCAGGCATGCGACGCCGCCGATGGCGATACAGCCGCCGGCAAGGCTGCGGGCGCTGGGACGCAGGCGGAAGAACAGCCACTGGTTCAAGGTGTTGAACAGAGTCGCCACGCTGAAGATCACCGAGACGGTGCCGCTGGCCAGATACGTCTCGGACGCGTAGATCGCCAGGAAATTGCATGAGAACATGCACGCCCCCATCGGGGCCAGCCACAGATGCGTCCGCCATGCGACCGGGCGCAGCCGGCCGGACAGGAAGAGCCACGCGCCCATAGCCGCCGAAGCGATCAGGAACCGCCAGAAGATCGCCGTCCCCGGGACGGTAACGCCGACCTGCACATGGATGGCGAACCAGGTCGTGCCCCAGATCACCACGACACATAAAAACAGCAAGCCCAGCATGGGGTCCCCTCTCCGAAAAACTGTCATCCTGTCCGGGCGGCCATCATCGCCGCGCGGGGGTCATCATCGTGCTGGGGCGTGTCGGGACATGCGGGTCGCCGTCACTCACTGCGGCTGGTTGATCTTTTCGAGAAACGGCCCGATCTCGTCCGCCGGGCAGGGCCGGCTGATCAGGTAGCCCTGGATTTCGGAACAATTGACCCCCTTGAGGTAATCGAACTGTTCCTGCGTCTCGACGCCCTCGGCCGTGGCGACGACATTCAGGCTTCCGCACAGGCTGGTAATCGCCCGGACGATCGCCGCGCCGTCGCTGTCGCCCTTATGCAGGTCGTTGACGAAACTGCGGTCGATCTTGATCCGCGTGAAGGGCAGGCTGTGCAGGAAGCTGAGCGACGAATAGCCGGTTCCGAAATCGTCCAGCGCGATCTGTATCCCCTGCTCGCGCAGGCGATTCAGAACGCAGGCGGCCCGTGGTACGTCGTCGATCATCGCGGTTTCGGTGATTTCGAGCTCAAGGCGCGATGGCGGGCAGCCCGTGCGTTGCAGTGCCGTCTCCACATTGTCGACCAGGCCGTCATGACGGAACTGCGCCGCCGATACGTTGATCGAGACCATGATATTGTCCGGCCAGTTCATCGCCTGCCGGCATGCCGTCTCCAGCGTCCAGGCGCCGATTTCGTGCATCAGGCCCATCCGCTCGGCCACCGGGATGAAATCGTTGGGAGGGATGAGGCCCTGTTGCGGATGCCGCCAGCGGATCAGGGCTTCGACCCCGACGATGCGCCCGCTGCTGACATTGAGGAACGGCTGGTAGAATAATACGAATTCTTCTTTCGCCAGCGCGTGGTGCAGGTCGCGTTCCAGGTCCATGCGCCGCTGGCGCAGCGTGTCGAGTTCCGGATCGTAGAAACAGATCCCGTCATCGCTGCCGCCCTTGGCGCAATGGAGCGCGACATCGGCCTTTGCCATCAGCGTGTCGCGGTCGTCGCCATCGGTCGGGAAACGCACGACCCCGATCGCGACCCCCACCGTCACCTCATGCTTGAGGACTGACATGGGACGGGAGAGGACACTGCGCAGCATCCGGGCAAACCGGCGGATCGCCTGGTCTCCCTGTTCCGAACGAAAGATCAGCGCGAATTTGTTGCCCCTTATGTGGGCGGCGATATCACCGACCCCCACCGTGCGCCGGACCCGCAACGCGGTGATCCGCAGCAATTCGTCGCCCGCCGCGTGGCCCATCGAATCGTTGACGCGCTTGAAGCCGAACAAGTCGAAATAGAGCATTGCAAACGGTTCGGATGCCCGTTCGCACAGCGCGCCCAGTTGCAGGCGCAGCCCCTGGAGATTGGCCAGGCCCGTCAGGTCGTCATGCTGTTCCAGGAAGCGCGCGCGATTTTCCAGCCGCCGAAGATCGGTGACGTCCCGGCACAGCAACAGGAACCGCCCGTCCAGCAGCCCGATCCAGGACAGGGCCAATGTGCGGCCCAGCCGCAGGATTTCGGTCGACCAGCCTTCGGGCACGACGGGCCGCGCCGCCTCTGCCATGGTCCATTCCGCACGGCAGAGCGCGGCCAGGATCGTTCGGGCGGGCCCGCCCGGCTCCAGGATATCCTCCGCCAGACCGGCCAGCGCACCGAAGCGTGCATTGTAATATGACAGGCATTGATTGGCATCGAACAGCGCGACGCCGTCCGGCAGCGCGTCCAGTGTCGCCGGCAGGTCCGACTCCGCCTGGGCCACAGCGCCCGGATCGTCCTGCGAGATCGCGACCGTCACCGGCATATCGGACTCTGCCGCCGTGCCGGACAGGGCATGGCGGCGGACGCGGACACACAGATGCAGGCCATCCCGGCGGATGAACAGCCCCGCATGGCCGCCAGGCGCATGCGCGTCGGGGACCGGAGCGCGAGGGGTGACGAGGAACAGATCGGCAAAGGGGCTGCCGATGACATCGTCGGCCGCGTGGCCGGTCAGCCGCTCGGCGTCCCGCGTCCAGCCCGTGACGCGCTCCGCCGGGTCCAGAAGGCAGACGAAATGCTCAGACATGGGTGCGTATCCCCAGAACGGGGACCGCGACATCACGGCCTGTCACCCGATTCAGATCTCTATCGAGAAACAATTAAAAAACCCAAATCGTACGTGCATGCCCCAATGCCTTCCGCACCGTGTCGCGGCAATCGAACCCGGAAAACCACAACAAAAAAATGTTAAGAAAATATATCGTTTGCCTACCAATCTACGGTGGAAATGCGATCAGTCTCCGAACACAACCGTCTTGGTGCCATTCAGGATCACCCGGTCGTCCAGGTGGCAGCGCACGGCGCGCGAGAGGACCCGCCGTTCGATATCCCGCCCCTTGCGCACCAGGTCATCGGGCGTGTCGCTGTGGCTGACACGTTCGACATCCTGTTCGATGATCGGCCCTTCATCGAGGTCGGCCGTCACATAATGTGCCGTGGCGCCGATCAGTTTTACCCCGCGCGCATGCGCCTGATGATAGGGGCGCGCGCCCTTGAAGCCCGGCAGGAAGGAATGGTGGATATTGATGCACTGCCCTGACAGCCGGGCGGACAGCGAATCCGACAGCACCTGCATGTAGCGGGCCAGTACCACCAGTTCCGAATTGGTCCGCTGCACCAGGCTCCACAATTCTTCTTCCTGTTCTGCCTTGTTGTCGCGCGTGACCGGCAGATAGTGGAAGGGAATGTCGCCCATGTCGATATGGGCATAGGTCTCGCGCGGGTGATTCGCGACGATTGCCGTTGGAAGCATGGGCAGTTCGCCGATCCGCCAGCGATAGAGCAGGTCCACGAGGCAATGGTCGAATTTCGAGACCATCAGCAGGACCCGGCGGCGCACCGCGCGGTCATGCAGTGTCCAGTTCATGCGGAAACGCGATGCCACGGCATCCAGCCGCGCCCGCAGCCATTCGGTGCGCTCGGCATCGGCCCGGCCGGTGAAGACGACACGCATGAAGAACACGCCGGTTTCGGTATCATCGAACTGCTGGGCCTCGATGATATTGCCGTCGGCTTCATACAGGGTGGTGGCGATGGCCGCCACGATGCCCGGCCGGTTGGGGCAGGACAAGGTCAATGTCCAGGTCGCCGATTCCTGCCGCCCATGATCCGTCATGCCGGACAATCCACGAACAGCCGCTCCGAAAAACTCACGCGCGATACCATAGGCGTCGCCTGCCGGAACTCAAGCCCCCCGGCTGCGGTCCGCCGGGGGCCGCACCGCTTTCCACGCGGCATCGAGCGCATCGGCCATCGTATCGAACGGTGCGCTCCATCGCTCTGCCGGGCAGTCGGTGCTGCCCGCCTCGCCGATCGCGGCGCGCCAGCGCAGGGCCCCCGCTGCGCCCGGCAGGCGCTCGATGCGCACCATCCGATCCTCGGGGATGCGCGACAGCAGGCGGGCCAGGCGTCGTTCCGGCGTCATGGGTGTTGCGTAATTATGAGACATCGGCCTCTCTCCCGGCAGCGAGGCTGGCGCGTCCGGCAGCCCCGGGCAAGCGGTTTCGGTTGCATCCGGCGCCCCGACCGGTTTCAACACGCATTGTCCCCCGCCGTCCGCCCCCGACCACAGGCGCAGAAGCAGAGTAAAAGGAGTCTCCGTGTCCCCCTTCCCCGGAATCCTGCCCGACGAACCGATCGACAGCGTCGCCCACCTGATCCAGACCGCGCTGACACCGATCTTCATGCTGTCCGGAATCGGAACGCTGCTGAACCTGTTCAATACCCGGCTGGCCCGGGTGTCGGACCATATCGAAAAGGCCAACGAAACGCTGGAGACGACGAAGGCGCCGACGGGGCGCCGCCATCTGCGCCAGCATATCCGGCATCTGCACCGGCGCACCCTGCTGCTGGATGCATCGATCCTGCTGGGGGCCGTCGGCGGCGCGTCGACCTGCGGCGCTGCCTTCGTGCTGTTTCTGGGCAGTCTGCGGGATTCCTCGGTGGCGTCGTGGCTGGTGGTGATGTTCGGCATGGCGCTGGTCTGCACCGTCGGGGCGCTGGCCTCGTTCCTGTGCGACAGCCTGCTTGCCTGGCACGGCCTGCGCATGACCACATCGTGGGCACGATCCGCCCATCCGAAAGGCTGAATACCCGGCCTGACAGCAGCCCGATTTCCTCATTAAAAATGCAACAGGCTGCAAAATAGGCAAATTGCCTATTTTGCAGCCTTATTTGTCGAACTCCCTGGCTGCCCGTCCGTGCCCCGCACAAAAAATCACCAGAATTGACCCGATTCGTTTTTCTGACCCATCGAAATAAACAGCGCACTGTTTACGAAGTGAACAGAATATTCATCGTTCGGTTACTATGCGTTTTTTAGCCATCTGGTCTCATCTTCTTTTGTATTGCGAGCGGCCGAATTTCGGTGTTGGTTCCGCCCCAACACCAACCCATAGGATTTCGGATAATGTTTATTCAGGAAATTGGCAACCTCGTCGCCAGCTCGATGAACGTCGCGTCGTTCCTGCCGCTGGTCGCGTTTCTGCCGATCGTTGCCATGCTGATGGTGGCCACCGCCGTCGCCGACCGCGTCGCCTGATGCGGCGGCCACGGCGGCCGGTCCCTTTGTGACCCACACCGTGGCCTGCATGCCTGCCTGATGGCGGGCTTATGATCCGGCCTGTGCCGGATCCGGATGGTTGTCCATCCATCCGGCGTCATCCTCGACGCCGCACGCCCAGCCCTGGATGAGCGGCCCCCCGGCTGGCTCTGTCCTTGGGGCGGGCCGTCCCCTGACGAGAAGCCGCCGCACGCTCTCCGGATTTGCTCCGCCCGCCCGTTGTTATGGCGTGCTGTCGGTCGGGTCCATGGCGTAGGTGGACAGGTCCAGCGTGCGATGCACCACGCCCTGGGCGCGCAGGAAATCCATGAACGTCCGATAGCGCCGCCCGTCGAGCAGGGCCGGCTGCTTGCAGACGCGCGGCAGCGTCGCCGTCCAGGCGGCGCGGTTGAGGGGTGTGTCCAGCTCCGGATGATCATGCACCGCCTGCGCCTGGATCTCGTCCGGGTGGTTCAGCAGGGCGTTGGTGCCTTCCTCCAGCGCCTGCATGAACCGGACGATCTTCCCGTCACGGGCATGATCACGCGGGGCCAGGAAAATCAGTTCGTCATTCAGCGGAACGCCATGTTCCTCGGGGTAGAAGGCGACCGGATCGAACCCCTTCTGTCGCAGGTCGATCAGTTCATAGGTCCGGGTGGCACCGATCACCGCGTCGACGGAATGCGACATCAGGGCCTGTTCAAGCTGGAAATTGACGTTGACCTGTCGCACGTCGGACAGCGACAGGCCGACCGACCCCAGCATCGCCGCCAGCACCGCGTCATCGACCCCGGCCATCGAGATCCCGATCGTCTTGCCCTTCAGGTTTTTCAATGATGTCAGGCCGGGGGCCGCGATCAGCGTATCCAGCGGCGTGTCGATCAGCGTACCGACCCGCACCAGCGGAATGCCCTGGTCGGCCAGCATGCCGAGCTGGGTTTCGTACGAGACCGCGAGATCGGCCTGGCCTGCCGCCACCAGCCGCGCCGGTGATCCGGGGTCGGACGGTGCGATCAGGCGCACCTGCAGCCCGTGCCGGCGGAAGGCGCCGCTATAATCGGCGGCCAGCAGGGCCGCGTGATCGGCATTGAGGAACCAGTCGAGGATCACCGTCACCGTTTCCGGCGCGTCGGCCCGTGCCGCCGGCAGGCTGAGGAACAGAAGCGGCACCATCATCAGCAGGCGGGACAGGGAGGGCATGTACGTTGGTTCTCTCTTTCTTCTTTTTCTGAAGAAAAGAAGCAAAAAGACTTTTATCCGTTCAGGGACATCCTTTGCCGCAAGCACAAGGCTTCTGAACGAATCAAAGTTTTTTGGTTCTTTTTTTCAAAAAAGAACACTCTTCCTTCACGGCGGCGTCGGGCCGAACAGGCCGATATCAAGATGCTTTCCCGTCGAATAATTCAACCCGGACACCCGGCCGAATTCGATCACATCCAGCCCATCCGCGTGAAGGCGGTCGCGGAATGCCGGTTCATCCTTCCGGTCCACCAGCGCCAGGCCGCAGGCCCGGTTGTCGCGCAGCACGTCCGCCGCCTCCCTGGGGCCGACCAGGACGGTGTTCTGCCCCACGAGGAAAACCAGGCTGGGCTCGGAGAATGAGGGCGAGACGACCAGCGTATCGGGGCATGGCCGGTAATCGTCGACCAGGGCCGCCAGGCGGGGGCTGAGCCAGATTGTCTTCAGGGCCGGAATCACGGTCAGGAACAGGCCGACATGAATAATGATCGCCGCCGCCACCGCCGACATCGCGGCCTGCAGGGCCCGACCACGGAACAGGAGCCAGGAAGCGACCGCCAGCAGCGGCAATGCACCCACGGGCACCAGCAGCGAGGCCGGCACGACATCATGTTCCAGCCGCCAGAGCAGCACCGGCCCGGCGACGGACAGGGCGACGCCAACCGCCAGCCACAGCGCGCCGTACAGCGCCAGCCCCGCGCGCGCGAGGCGCGACGCGGGCCAGTGCCAGCGGTCTTGCGTCGTCAGGATGGCCGCCGCCGCCAGCAGGGCGATCGCCGGGTAGGTGGGCAGAACGTAGTGAGGCAACTTGGTCGCGATCGCCTCGAACACCAGCCAGTGCGGCACGATCCAGCAGAGCAGGAACCGCACCGGCGGCGCATGGCGCCGGGCCCAGATGAAGGGCAGCGCCATCACCGCGAAGATGGACCCCGGCCAGAAGGCCAGGGCGAAGACCGCCAGGTGATAGCCCGGCGGCAGGCCATGCGCCTGCTGCCCGCTGGCAACCTTGCCGAGGAAGTTGGTGCCGACCGAGCGCGAGAAGAAATCGCCATGGCTGACCACACCGATCGCGATGCACCAGGGCAGGACGATCGCCAGCATCACCAGCCATCCCCACGCGGGCCGCAACCGGCGCCACCAGTCGATGCGCCGCTCCACCAGTGCCAGGGCCAGCGGCGTACCGAAACCGGGGATCAGGACCACGGGCCCCTTCAGCATCAGGCCCGCCCCCAACGCCGCCCAATAGAGCAGGGCCGCCGAAACCGGCGTGTCCCGTTCGCGTTCGCGATCCAGATAGGCACGCAGCAGGCCGGCTTCGGCCAGCAGCACCGTCAGCAGCAGGGTGCTGTCGATGGTGGCCATGCGGCCTTCGGCCGTCATCAGGACTGACACCGCCAGCAGGGAAGCCGCCAGCAGCCCACTTGCCGGGCCGAACAAGGTAGCGCCGATCCATGCCGTCAGCACCACCGAGGCGGTGGCCGCCAACAGGGAGGGAATGCGATAGGCCCAGACCGCGCGCTGTTCCAGCGTGCCGGTGGCGGCCACCGAGGCGGCCTCCAGCCAGTAGATTCCAGCGGGTTGCAGGTAGCGCGGCTTGTCCTGGAAACGGACATCGATGAAATCGCCACTGCGCAGCATCTGCGCGCTGGCTTCCATATAACGGGGCTCGTCACGGTCCAGGGGCGGCAGGCTTGCCCGCCCGGGAAGCAGAAGCAGGAAGGCGCCCAGAGCGAGCAGAAGATAATGACGCACGGTCAGCCGTGTCATCCGGCACGTCTCCTCGGGAAGGATCGGGACAGGGAAGTGCCCGGTCGAGGGTGCCGGACCGCGCCGGTCACGGCACCGATTAGAGCCTGCTTCAAAAGCCCACTGATGAATGGGCGGAAGCAAGGCGCGAACCATGCGCAGGCTACCGCCGGCGGACCTGCTGAAACAGGTTCTTACCGTTCGGTGAGCTGGCGCGGCAACCGCGTGCGGTTGATCAGCCATATCACGCCGAGCAGATCCCGGATTCCGACCACCGCGCGATTCAGATTGGTGTATTTCGACGATCCGTGCAGCCGGTTGCGGTGGCGAACCGGCTGGCAGAGCAGCGGCGTGCCGTAATGACCGAACAGGGCCGGCAGAAAGCGATGCACGCCCTCGAATTGCGGCAGGCGCAGGAAGTCCGCGCGCCGGAACAGTTTCAGCGGCGCGCCGGTATCGGGGCACCCGTCCCGCAGCAGACGCCGACGCAATCCATTGGCAAAGCGTGTCGCCAGGCGCCGCGACAGCCTGTCCTGCCGGCGCAGGCGGACGCCCACCACCAGAGGCGCCGGCCCCGGAGCCTTCAGCGCCAGGTCCAGCATGCGGACGATTTCCATGGGATCGTCCTGCCCGTCACCATCGAGAGTGGCGACCCACTGACCGCGTGCGGCCTCGACGCCGGTGCGCAGGGCGGCGGATTTGCCGAGCCGGCGATCGTGGCTGAGAATACGCAATTCCGGCAGCACCCCTTCTGCCCGGGCCGCGACCAGGGCCTCGACCGTACCGTCGGTGCTACCGTCATCGACGAATATAATTTCGCAGGGAGGGAGTGCGCGCGCGGCCTCGGCCAGTTCGACACAGACCGGGCGGATATTTTCCACCTCGTTCAGAACCGCCGCCACAATGGACAGGAGCGGTTCGGAACGGTCAGGATTGGAGGGCGCGACCAGTAAACCGGTCCCGCTCAGGCGGCGCGATGCGACAGGGCGGCCGGCAGGTCGGCGATCGAACGGTCGACGATCTGCTGCCCGGTCTCGGCCGGCAGTGCCAGGGCCAGCGCGTCGCGCGTGGCCTGGACCGCCACGTCGATCGCAACCTGGCGGACCTCGCGCACCGCGCTGCGCTCGGAGGCGGCGATGCGGTCGCGCGCCATCTGCTCGCGCCGGGCGGCCACGGCTTCGGCCTCGCGCCGCGCATCCTCGGCAATCCTGCTGGCTTCGGCCAGCGAATGCTCGACCAGGGCGCGGGCCTCGGCCAGCGCGGCCTCACGCTCGCGCGTGGCATCCTCGAGCATCTGCTCGGCCTCGCGACGCAGGCGCGCGGCCTCGTCGAGGTCGGCGCGGATGCGCTCGGCCCGCGCGTCGAGGGCGGTGGCCAGCGGTGCCCAGATCTTCCTGCCGAACAGGACGAAGAAAAGGAAGAAGGCGACGGCCGTCCAGAAACGGGGTTCGTGCAGCATGGTCTTGAACCTGTTCCTTACTGTGTCGCGATCAGAGGCCGCGCGCCGTGGCGGCGTGATCGACCGTCCGGGCCACCACATCGGCGGGCACCGACGTACCAGTCACCTGGCGCACCAGCACCTGCGCTGTCTCGTCCGCGATCTGGCGCAGCGACCCGAGGGCCGCCGTCCGGGCGGCCGCAACGCGGGCTTCCGCCTCATGAATCTCGGTGGCCAGGCGGGCGTTCATGTCCTGGGTCTGCCGCAGGGCGGCGAGGCGCGCATCCTCGATCACCTTGTCGACATTCGCCTGGGCCTCGGCCATCGCGCTGCGACGGGCCTGGTGCAGTTCGTCCACCGCGCTATCGGCTTCGGCCTTGGCGCGACGGGCGATATCCAGATCGTTGTCGATCGTCTGGCGGCGGCTGGTCAGCACCGCTTCGACCTTCGGCAGCGCCGACCGGCTGAGCAGCAGGTACAGCACCAGGAAGATCACGGCGCCCCAGACCACCTGGCCGATGACGAGGGGGTTGGAGAAATCCAGCTGAGGCATGCCCACGGCCCGCGCGCCCGGCGCGGCCATTACCATCACGGGCAAGGCCAGCGCGAGCGGCGTCAGGAGAGACGCCACCCGGCGGATGCTTGAGGCCGCGGAACGTGCCACGTTGGTCTCCGGTCTCAGACGAACAGGATCAGGAAGGCGATCAGCAGGGCATACAGGGCCACGGCTTCCGTCAGGGCGAAGCCGAGCATGCCCAGGCCGAACACGTGCGGGCGCGCGGCGGGGTTGCGGGCGATGCTGCTGACCAGCGTGGAGAAGATGTTACCCAGGCCGATGCCGACGCCGGCGAGGGCGATAACGGCGATACCGGCACCAATTTCCCGGGCTGCAGCGATGTCCATAGCGAGGCTTTCCTTGTTTGGTTCAGGCGTTCAAAAGGGCTGGGGCGGCGCCGCGGTCAGTGCGCGACTGCCTCCCGCAGATAGATGCAGGTGAGGATCGCGAAGACATAGGCTTGCAGCGCACCCACCAGCAATTCGAGCGCCATCAGCGCGACATTGATGACCACGGGACCGACGGCGAGCGCATCGCCGATCAGTCCGAGCCCGGCCAGCATGATCGTGAAGGCGGCGAACATTTCCAGCATCACGTGACCGGCCACCATGTTGGCGAACAGACGGATCGACAGGCTCACGGGACGGGACAGGAACGAGAGGATTTCGATCGGCACCAGCAGCGGCGCCAGCGCGACCGGCGCGCCGGCGGGCATGAAATGCGCGAAGAATTTCGCGCCCTGCGCCTTCAGCGAAACGATCACCGACAGCACGAACACCATCAGCGCCAGCGCGACGGTGACGGCGACATGGCTGGTGAAGGCAAAGGAGAAGGGCAGCAGGCCCAGATAGTTGCCGGCCAGGATGAAGAAGAACAGCGTGAAGACGAACGGGAAGAACGCGCGCCCTTCCGGACCGATCGTATCCACGGCCATGTTGTAAATGAAATCATAGCAGATTTCGGCGGCGGCCTGCAGGCGTCCGGGCACTACGGCCTTGGGACGCATGCCGACATACAGGAACGCCAGCACCGCGACCGATGCCACGATCATCATGAGGGGCGACTGACTGAAACGCAGCGCCTCGCCCAAGCCACCCAGAACGGGATGGAGCTCGAACTGACCCAATGCGTCGATGGTGGATCCGGCCGCCAACTTCGTCTTCCCTCTACCGCTCCGGCCCCGCGTGCGGGCCCGGCTTGTCCTCCAGGGCATCCTGTGGCCTGACCAGACGCCAGACATTCAGTACGCCCGCGGCCCCGCCCAGCAACGAAAACAGGATCAGGAATACCGGGCGACAGCCCAGCCATCGATCAAGCCCCCATCCCATCGCGACCCCGACCGCCAGGCCCGCCACCATTTCGGTGCCGGCCCGCAGAACAGTGCCCACGGTGGTTATATCGCTGCCTTGCAACGCTGCCTCGGCTGCCCGGTCGGGATTGTTCCGATCCATGGCCTGCTTCAGGCGCCTGTCGAAGGCCTGACGGGAGCTGTCCGTTTCCTTACCCAATTTTTACACCTCCAGGCGGGTGCAGGCGCTAGCTAACGACGCGGCAGAAACCTGTCAAGCAAACGCTTTTGTTTCAGGACACGGAAAAGAGGCGCCCCTGGTCTGTCACGCGCGGAATGGGTGACAGTTCCCGGCATGCACGCCCCCAAGGGCACGGACGGCACCTTATAAATGCGAAAAACGAATATCAGAGACGCTATTTTTGCATAAATAACTTACGGATGAACGCTGCCGCCCGGGATTTCATCATAGGCCGCGCTGCCGGGGAAGGGGCCGGCCACCGGTGCCGCCGCCGGGGCGACATGGATGGTCTGCTCCATCGACGGGCCGATCTCGCGGGCGTCGATGGCGGTTCCCAGCGCGCTGGTACTGCCATTCCCGACCGCATGAAGGGTCTGGCCGGGCTTCAGCCAGGCGGTCAGCCGCGCCGCTTCGGCGGGGGCGAGATGAACCGTGCTGTAATCCTGCATGACCGCGCCCACCAGCCGACCGTGCAGGCTGTAGAGCGGCGCGCGCACCGTGCCGTCCACCACGATATCGGGCCCGGACGTGGTGACCGGCAGCCGGGCCGAGATCGTCTCGGCGTCCTCGACCGCACGGCCGCGCTGGTCCTCAATCTCGTAGGCGCGGACGATCGGCAGGTCGCGGCCGCGCAGGCCGCGCACCGAAATCTTCTCGCCCGGCTTGACCAGGCTGGCCACCGCCAGCCCGAGTTCGTGCGAACACAGGATTTCGGTGCCGTCGGTCAGGATCAGCCCGTCGATGTCGCCGCCCGGCATCGGCAGATAATGCGCCACCGTGCCGGTGATGACCGGCAGAGGGGAAAAATCATAGGCCGAGACCGGCTGGCTGGCCGCCATCGCCGGTCCGGCGATCAGGGCTGACAGGCCGGCCACCGCCGGAAGAAGGTGGGAATGCCGCAAACTCGCCATGCCTGCTCTCGTCTCTGCCTGATCGTCTTTGTCATATCGTCCCGGTACGGTTCGGCCGGGCTGGATACTGAAATCCATCCCGGTCGACGCGGCAATCCCCTGAGGGAGAGGATCAGTGCCGGAAGTGACGCATACCTGTGAACACCATGGCGATGCCGGCACGGTCGGCGGCGGCGATCACCTCGTCATCACGGATCGAGCCGCCGGGCTGGATCACTGCGGTGGCCCCTGCCGCGATCGCGGCCTCCAGCCCGTCGGCGAACGGGAAGAAGGCGTCGGACGCCACCACGCTGCCGGCCGTCAGCTTCTGGTCCAGGCCTGCGGCGCGTGACGCTTCCGCCCCCTTGATCGCGGCGATGCGCGCGGAGTCCACGCGGCTCATCTGTCCCGCGCCGATCCCAACCGTGGCCTGGTCCTTGGCGTAGATGATAGCGTTCGACTTCACATGCTTGCACACGCGGAAGGCGAAGGTGAGGTCCGCCATCTCGGCCTCGGTGGGGGCGCGCTGCGTCACCACCTTCAGTTCGCCGGGGACGATGCGGCCATTATCGCGCGTCTGGGCCAGGAAACCGCCGGCGACCGAGCGGATGATCACCCCGCCCTCGGCCGGGTCGGGCATCGCGCCGGTCAGCAGCAGGCGCAGGTTCTTCTTGCGGGCCAGGATCTCCCGCGCCTCGTCCGTTGCGTCGGGCGCCACGATCACCTCGGTAAAGATCGCGGCGATGCGTGCGGCGGCCTCGGCATCCAGCGTCCGGTTCAGGGCGACGATGCCGCCGAAGGCCGAGACCGGGTCGCAGCGCAGCGCCAGGTCCCATGCCGCCGACAGGCTGTCGGCGGTCGCGATGCCGCACGGATTGGCATGTTTGACGATCACCACCGCCGGCGCGTCGAATTCCGCCACCGCCTCGAATGCCGCATCGGTGTCGTTCAGGTTGTTGTAGGACAGGGCCTTGCCCTGGATCTGCCGCGCTGTAGCCACGCCGGGGCGCTTGCTGCCGTCGGCGTAGAAGGCTGCCTGCTGGTGCGGGTTCTCGCCATAGCGCAGGCTTTCGCGGCGCTGGCCCGCCACCGTCAGGCGCTCGGGCAGCGCATCGCCGCGCTGGGCCGCGAACCAGGCGGCGATCGCGGCGTCATAGGCGGCGGTGCGGGCATAGGCAGCACCCGCCAGCGCACGCCGGGCCTCCAGCGTGGTGCCGCCTTCCGACAGCGCCGCGATGATGGCGCCATATTGCGCGGGGTCGGTCAGCACCACGACGTGATCATGGTTCTTGGAGGCGGCGCGGATCAGCGCCGGACCGCCGATATCAATATTCTCGATGCAATCCTCGGCGCCGGCGCCGGAGGCCACCGTAGCCTCGAACGGGTAGAGATTCACCGCGACCAGGTCGATCGGCGCAATCCCGTGCTGTTCCATCTGCACGACGTGCGCCGGCAGGTCGCGACGGCCCAGGATGCCGCCATGGATCTGCGGCACCAGCGTCTTGACCCGGCCGTCGAGGATTTCCGGAAAGCCGGTATGGTCCGACACCTCGGTCACGGGCACCCCGGCCTCGCGCAACGTGCGGGCCGACCCGCCGGTCGAGAGGATCTCGGCCCCATGCGCCACCAGGGCGCGGGCGAGGTCGAGCAATCCCGTCTTGTCGGAAACGGAAATCAGGGCACGGCGGACCGGCACTGGCGTCTGGGTCATCGCGGGGGCGGCCTTTCAGGATGGGGCAGGCAGGAAAGCCGCGTCCTTAATCCAAGCGGGTCCTGGGGGGCAACAGATGTGTGGGCAGGGTCGTCGAGTCCACGGGGAAGCTCTTCTGTTCTTTTTTGAAAAAAAGAACCAAAAAACTTTGGATTTCTTAAGGGAAATCCTGCGGACATCGTTGGATGCCAAACGAACGAAAGTCTTTTTGCTTCTTTTTCTTCAGAAAAAGAAGAGGCCCTGCCGCACCGCCGCAACCCTGTCCAGCGCCATGACCAAAGGCGCGCCATCCAGACTGACCACCGGCCGCACCGACAGGCTGTTGACCAGAATCATGCCGCCGGACAGGTCGGCCGGCATCAGCGATGCTTCCTCGACCAGACCTGCCGCCAGCAGCACGGCCCGGGCGATGCCGGGCAGCGCACCGTCCTCGACCGGTGGGGTCAGCAGACGCCCGTCACGCAGGGCCAGCACGGTGCTGACGGTGCTTTCGGCCACCCGGCCGGCGCCGTTCAGCAGCAGTGCGTCATCGGCTCCGCGCTGTTCGGCTTCCAGCCGGGCCAGGATATTGGGCAGATAATTCAGGCTCTTGATCCGCGACAGGGGGGAATCCGCGTCGCGCCGGATGCGGGTGCTGATGATCAGGTGCGCCGGCCCTGGCGCGGGGGTGGCCGGAAAGGGCACGATCAGGAGCGTTGGTTGTGGGCGCGGGGGCGGCAGCAGGCCGCGCGGGCCGCAGCCGCGCGTCAGTGTCAGGCGCAGCGCGCCCTCGTCCAGCGCATTCCGGCGCACCACCTGGCCCAGCGCATCCTCGATCGCATCCAGATCGGGTGCCGGAAACATGAGCATCTCGGCGCCGCGCCGCAGCCGGTCGAGATGGCGGGGCAGATGGGCGATATGGCCGCCGGACACACGCATGGTCTCGAACAGCCCGTCGCCCAGCGTCAGGCCGCGATCGGCGGGGTCGATCCGTGCCTGGTGCCGCGGGACCAGCCGGCCGTCCAGCCACAGGACATTCATGGCGCAGGCTCGGCCGGACGATCGCCGAACAGGGCCAGCAGGGGGGCGATCTTCAGGCACATTTCCGCATATTCCCGCTGGGGGTCGGACAGAATCGTAATCCCGCCGCCCGCCGCCGCCACGATCGTATCGGGGGTCGCGGCCAGGGCACGGATGATGACTGAACTGTCCATGGCACCGTCGGTTCCGATGCGGAAGACGATCCCGCAATAGGGCCCGCGATCCGAAGCCTCCAATTCATCGATGAGCCGCATTGCCTGATGTTTCGGGGCGCCGGTCACCGATCCGGGCGGCAGGGAGGCACGCAGCAGGTCGATGGCATCCTGTCCTGGCGCCAGCGTTGCCGCGACCTCGGAGACCAGATGGTGGAGATGGGCGAAGGTTTCGACCGACAGCAGTTCCGGCACGCCGACGCTGCCGATCCGCGCCACGCGGCCCAGATCGTTGCGCATCAGGTCCACGATCATCAGGTTCTCCGCCCGCTCCTTGTCGTCGGCGGCCAGTTCCGCCCGCTGGATGTCATCCAGTTCCGGCGTGGTGCCGCGTGGACGGGTGCCCTTGATCGGCCTTGTGCGGGCCACCCGGTCGCGCCCCAGATGCACGAACCGCTCGGGCGAGGCCGACAGCAGGCTGAACCTGCCCCCACACGCCAGCCAGGCCCCGAACGGAGCCGGCGAGGCCCTGCGCAGCGCCCGGTAGATGTCGATATCGGCCAGATCCGGCGGCCGTCTGGCGACATGCCGGCCGGTAATATTGACCTGAAAGATCTCGCCGGCCGCGATCCGCTCCACTGCCGCTGCCACGGCGCCGGCATAGTGTCCCGGTGAGCGGTCGGGAACGAACATGGCGCGCGGCAGGGCTGCCGGCGGCGGGGCCGATGGCAGCGCGGCCCATTCGGCATGGAATGCGTCGAACAGCCCCTCAGCGTCCGCACGGATCGTCGCCAGATGCACCTGGTGGCGCACGCGATCAAACAGCACCGCGTGGTCATAAAGGGCCGCCGCCAGGTCCGGCCGGGTGGGATCGGCTGCATGGCGGGTCGCGATCCCTTCCGCCCATCGCCCCACGCCGTAGCCGGCGAAGCCGATCACCCCGCCGGCGAACGGCCATGGCCCGGCATCCGCGACCGGCGCCATAGCCAGCAGGTCGCGCAGCGCCGCGAGAGGATCGGTACCATCCCCGGTGCGCCAGTCCAGCACATGGACGGGATGGCGGCACAGGATGACCCAGCGCGCGCGGGGTCCGGACTCGCCACCACTGTCCAGGCAGGCCAGCCAGGGCTCGTCCCGCCATGCCCACAGCACATCGTCCGGGTCCTGCCAGGGCAGGCCCATGGTCCGGACGGTGCCAGCTGGCCGGTCCATCGCCTTCAGGTCCCGGCGGCGAAATCGTCGATCAGGCCCGTCACCTCGGCCACGTCCGAGGCTTCCATCACCCGGTGGGCCAGGCGGCGGCAATCCTCGAAGGACAGGGCGCGCACCACCTTCTTGACCCGGGGCACGGCCGAGGCCGTCATCGAGAATGAACGCAGGCCCAGCCCGATCAGCAGCGGCACCACCCGCGGGTCGCCCGCGATCTCACCGCAGAGCGAAATCGGGCGGTACTGGCGCAGCGCGGCCTCGGTCGCGGCCTGGATCAGGCGCAGCACGGCCGGATGAAGCGGGTGATAGAGCGGCGCGACCTCCGCCGAGCCCCGATCGACCGCGAGCGTGTACATCGTCAGGTCGTTGGTGCCGATGGCCAGGAATTCGGCTTCCTGCGCCAGCGCGTCGCCCATGATGGCCGCTGCCGGGGTTTCGACCATGATGCCCAGCGGCGGCAGGGTGTCGCCCAGTTGGACGCCCTTGCGGCGCAGACGGCGGGCCACGCGATGATAGATCTCCCGCGCCTCGCGCAGTTCGGGCACGACCGTCACCATCGGCAGCATCACCCGCACCGGTCCGGCGACGGAGGCCTTGAGGATCGCGGCGAACTGGGTTTCCAGCACGGCGGGATAGCGAAGCAGCAGGCGCAGCCCGCGCATCCCCAGCGCGGGATTGATGGTATCGCCTTCCTGGCTCAGCCCGGCGCGCTCCAGGGCTTCGCTATGCTTTTCGCCCCCCCAGTCCACGACGCGGATCGTGGTCGTGTCGCCCGCCATCGTGCCGATGATTTCGGCATAGATCGCCGCCTGCCGGTCTTCGTCCGGCATGGTTGCGGCATTCATGAACAGGAATTCGGTGCGCAGGAGGCCGATGCCCGAGGCCCCGGACTGGGCGATCAGCGGCAGTTCGGCCGGCAGTTCCAGATTGGCCTGCAATTGCAGCTTCTCGCCGCTGGACAGGCGGGCGGGCAGACGGCGCAGGCGGCCCAGCGCCTGGCGTTCGCGCGCATGGTCCGCCACCCCGCGCCGCGCGGCCTCCAGCGTCTCCGCGCTGGGATCGATCACCACGTGGCCGGTCGTGCCGTCCACCACCATAGTCGCGCCGTCGCGCGCATGGGCGGTCAGCCCATGCGCGGCCAGCACGGTGGGAATTCCGAGTGCGCGCAGCATGATGGCGGTGTGGTCGGTCGATCCGCCCTCCTCGGTCGCGACCGCGACGATGCGTGACGGATCGATCAGGGCCGCGTCGGCGGGGCGCAACTGCTCGGCCACCAGCACCGTACCCGCGGGCATCGCGCTGAAGGACCGGAAGGGCGTACGGCCCAGATTGCGCACCAGGCGCTGGCCGATTTCGCGAAACTCTCCGGCGCGGCGCTGGGCGGCGGCCGCGTCTTCGCCGCCGATTTCAGCCCCGTCGCGCAGCAGGGCCTGGGCCAGGCTTTCGGTCTCCTCGCGGACGGCCAGTTCGGCCGTGCGTCCGTCGCGGACGATGCGTTCGTGAATCCCGCGTTGCAGGCGCGACGGGCCGAGCATCCGGCGATAGACCTCGAGCAGAGACCCGATCTCGATCTGGCCGTCCTCGGGCAGGATCGCCAGCCGGTCGCGCAGCCGTTCGATCTGGCGCACCGAGCGTTCGATCGCTTCACCCAGCCGTTCCAGTTCATGCTCCGGATTGTCGGTGCGGGCGGCGGCATCGATATCCGGCGCGGGGCTTTCCAGCACCAGCATCACCGGACCAATGGCCATGCCCCGGACCGTGGCGTCACCACTCAGGCGGATTTCGGGCGGCGCGGTCGCGGGGGCCGCGCCGCGCGGGCGCCGCCGCCGGCGGGGTGAAGTCTGGTCGGGCCCGTCAGTCGTCTTCATGGAAGCCAGCCTCGATCAGAGCCATAAGGGCCTCGATCGCCGCATGGGCATCCCATCCGGTGGCCATCAGCGTCACGGATTCCCCGCGACCGGCGCCCAGCATCATCAGTCCCATGATCGAGCGCGCCGACACCGTCTGGTCGCCACGCCGGACCTCGACATTCGCGTCGAACTGTTCGGCCACCGTCACCAGACGGGCGGCCGCACGGGCATGCAGGCCACGGCGATTGACCATCGCGGCGGTTACGGACAGGACATTCGGGTCCTGGGGATCAAGCCCGCCAGAAGACGTGTCAGTGCCGGACATGTGTCCTCAGCCGACCGCCGCCCGCTGCTCGCCCAGCAGGCAGCTCCGGGCGCCGCCCAGACATTGCGGCGGCAGGTGCGAGGCGGTGGAGATGTATTTGCGCCCGGCGCCTTCGGCCAGATCGGCACATTCCTCGAGCGTATGGGCGTTGCGGATCTGCGCCAGCTTGACCAGCATGGGCACGTTGACGCCGGCCAGGACCTCGACCCGCGCATTCTCCATCATGGAAATAGCCAGGTTGGAGGGCGTGCTGCCGAACATGTCGGTCAGCAGCAGGACGCCGTCGCCCGTGTTGACGCCGGCAATCATCTTTTCCAGGTCCACGCGTCGCAACACCGGGTCATCCCCGGCCTCGACATTCAGCGTCGCGAGCTGTTCCTGCGGTCCGACCACATGCTCCATCGCGCGCCTGAGTGTCTCGCCCAACGCGCCATGGGTAACGAGGACCATACCGATCATGAAGAATATCGCCCTTCCACGACGTCCGTCACAGGCTCCTTCGGCCGGCTGGCCCATCGCCAACGATATCTGCCTTGCCGCGCCAGTTCGCGATGCATGACGATAACCGACCATGCACCCTGCTCGTCCGTCCCTGATGAAGGGAGATCGGACGGCGCCACACCAATGTCAATACGAGGCGCCTTCGCTGGCCTCTCGCATGTTCCCGCGCATTCCGCAAGACGTTCGGCCAGGGCCTCGACGATCGTGACCGAACGATGCCGGCCCCCGGAACAGCCGATGGCGATGGTGGCGTATTTCTTGCCCTCGCGCACGAAGCGGGGCAGCACCAGCCCCAGCATGGCGTCGATCTGCTCCAGAAAGTGCGGATAATCCGGGTCGGCGGCGACATAATCCGCCACCTCGGTATCCAGACCGGTCTTAGTCGCCAACTCGGTGACGTAATAGGGATTCCGCAGGAACCGGGCGTCGAACACCATGTCGGCCTCGCGCGGCAGGCCGGCGGGAAAGGCGAAGGACATCAATGCCACCGTCAGGCCGCCGCCGCGCCGGTCGCTACGGGGGGCGAACCGCGTCTCGACCACCTGCCGCAATTCCGGCGGCGGCAGGTCCGACGTGTCGATCACCATATCGGCCGCCGCGCGCAGGCGGGCGGTGAGTTCGATTTCGGCCTCGATCCCTTCCTTGACTGCGCCGCGCATCGCCAGCGGATGGCGGCGCCGGGTGGCGGTGTAGCGGCGCAGCAGCACGCTTTCCTCGGCGGTGGCGTAGATCAGCTCGGCCTGCAGGCCGGGATTGACGCGCAGGCGCCCCAGCGCAGCCATGACGGCCGCCGCGTCGAAACCCCGGGTGCGCGAGTCCACGCCGATCGCCACCGGCTGTTCGGCGCGGGTCACGATTTCATCCAACATGCCCAGCGGCGGATTGTCGATCACCTCGTATCCCAGATCCTCCAGGATACGCAGGATCGACGATTTTCCCGCCCCGGACAGGCCGGTGACCAGCAGGATGCGGCGCGGCGCGGGTGCTCCGTCGAGTGAAGAATCCGTCACGGGAAATCCTGGCTGAACAAGGGCCGGACACCTTCGGGCACGGGAGCGGCCTGGATATCAGGCGGGCTCACGACACCGTCCCCCAAGCATGGGACACTGAAAGAACCGACATGGGAAGAGGCGCGGGGATTACAATTGCTCGAAGGTTAAAATTTCGCAACGCCCCGCCAGACCGTCAAGAGCCAGGTTGATCCGCGCCACAGCCGAGGGCAATGCCGGGTCCAGCCGGATTTCCGGCAGGCCGGTCAAAGGATCGTGCGCCGCCGCGGGCAAGCGGTCGGGCCTGTCCTCCGGCCTGACCAGCCGCACGGCCAGGACCGCGCGGGCTTCCGCCACGAACGGCAGGCGGGCGATCCCCATACCCCGGACCTCGATCAACCCGGCTAGCGCCGGGGGGGCCGATGCCCGGTCGTCCTCCAGGACCACGCGATCATCCGCCACCAGATCGTAGCCGGAATCCACCAGCCGCAGCAGCAGATCCGACTTGCCGATGCCCGATGGCCCCAGCAGCAGCACGCCCTGCCGGTCGCGCGCCGCGCAACTGCCATGAACCTGAATCTTTGACGAGTGTAATTGTTCCATGTCCGTTAAAATGACGCCTCAGGGTTGAAATTCACCGTGAACAGAATATGACGTTTTCGTTATCGATGTCCGAAGTGGGAGATCACGCACGGCATGACGGACCACGAGATCCACGTTCGGCATTTGACCGGGATCGATCCGCGAGCAACGGGAAACCCGCCCGGCCTGACGGAGCAATGCCGCGTGGCCCTGGACCGTGGCGCCCGTGCCCTGGCGCGCGACGGATACCGGCTGGAGGATGTGACGCGCATCATCTTCCTGATGCATGACACGGACGGTTTCCCGTCCTGCTTTCCGCTGCTGCGTGACGCGTTCGGCACCGGCCGGCCCGGCACCACCCTGCGGCTGGTCACGGAATTCGACAGCCCCGGCACCCTGATTGAAATCGAACTCGTGGTCGACCCCGCGCAGGTCTGAGCGCTGTCAGCGCCGCTGCTGGAGAATACTGGCCAGCGTGAACAGGCGGCGGGCGGTTTCGTTATCCATGTCGATCTTGTCGCGCAGGCGTTCGACCATCAGCGCGGCGCCATCATTATGCAGGCCCCGCCGCCCCATATCGATCGCCCGGATGCGCATCGTGTTCCCTTCACGCACCGCTTCGTCGAAACTGTCGACCAGCAGGACGTAATCCTTGATCAGGCGGCGGAAGGGGGTGAGCGAGATCCGATAGATGCGCAGCGGCCTGTCGCGCGCATCGCGCACATCGAAGACGAGGCCGTTGGTCTGAACCGACAGATGCAGGATGAACGGCCCGATCAGCCCTTCGGGCAGGAAACGGGCCGTCTGCTGCAGGTCGGCAATCGCCTGGTTGACGTCGTTCTGCCGCGCCCGGCTGTTCGTCAGCGCGTTCTCGACATCTTCAAGCACGACGCGCGCCAGCACTGTGGAACCGGTCGGCCCGCCGTCATGCGGTGGGTTGTCGGGTAATGGATGCACCGCCTCCCCTTTCCCTTTACTGCCCCGGCTCGCTCCCGCGGGGCAAGAGCCATGGCCAGTGAAGCATATTACACATCGTGCGTGGCGCCGACACGAGGGGATCGCAGGATAACGTCCCTGTCCCCGCGCCCGGTTGCGCGTGTTTCAGATTCCAGTCAGCAGGTCAGCGAAAGCGAACCCAGATGGGCGAACGCGGCCCGCACCCGCGTGCCGGGCTCGACAAAGACGGTCCCGGAGGTCGAGCCTGTGGTGACGATGGTGCCGGCCGCCAGCCCACCGGCATAGCGGGCGGCATGCGATGCCAGCCACACCAGCATGCGGATCGGATCGCCGGCGGAATTGCCGCCGGCATGATCGACCGCCACGCGACCGTCGATCGTGAGCGTCACCCGCTCTTGCGTCGGCATCAAAGCGTGCCAGTCCGTCAGAGCCGGGCCGACGAACAGGGCACCGTGGCTCTGCTGATCAGCCAGATGATCGAACGCGGGCTGGCTACCCGGCGTGACGAAACGGGTATCGAGGATTTCGATGGCAGGGTGTACGGATTCGATCGCATCACGCACATCCTGCACCGTATATGGCGCCTCGTGCGGCGGCAGGGCGCGGCCAAAACGATAGGCGATCTCTGCCTCCACCCCGATCAGGCGGCACAGGCCGCGCGGCAGGACCGTCGCCGTATCGAACAGGGTCGCATCCAGGATCGGGGCGGTGGCCGGTTCGGAATCCGGCGAAGGGGCCCCGACCTTCCAGCCGGCAACCCTGCCCCCCAGAGCCCGGAGCGTCGCATGCTGAATGCGATAGGCCTCGTCTTCCGAGGAAACATGATAGCCGCCGGGAAGAGAATCCAGCGGAGACGCCCCGGCCCGGACCCGAAGGAAGGCTTCAGCCAGTTGTTCGACAGACACCGTTACGCCTGCCCCACCGCATGTCTGAAACGGGCCTTTCCGTCGCGACCGGTCACAGCAACGACTGAGACCGGCTGAGCACCATGTTGCAGACTTTCTGGGTCACCTGCTGCTTGACGCCCTGCCCCGCCGAAGCGAGCGAGAAGCTCTTGCCGTTGCCCGTATCCAGCAGCCCGCGCTGGCCGGCCTGATACGCGCTGTCGCCCTGGCCGCTGATCCCGGCCTTCTGCCCGAGGGCGCTCATGACCGGCGAGGCGGTGCTGGCTCCCAGGAAATTGTTCTGCACGCAATAGCCCAGCAGCCCGACCAGGTTGCTGGAACCGGCGGAGGACACCGATGGCAGGCCCATCGTCCCCATCATGCCCTGCCCCATGTCGGACATGCCGGGCATCGACGGCATCTGGGCGCGCGCCGACCGCGAGCCGGAAAGCGATACGGCCGCCATGATGGCCGCGAACGACAAGGCAACGAAGTGACGGTTCATGCACCACATCCTTTTTCTGGCTCTTTGCCGAATATAACCTGTCGATATGGCCAGAATATGAATGATGATGTCGTGACAAGCGAATAAAATCTGACACGCAAGTCAGAATCCCGAGTTGAACGCCATCGTGTAGTAAAGCTGCCTGATCAGCGGTGTCAGCACGTACTGGATCAGCAGCAGCAGCACCAGCGGGCTGAAATCCATATTGCCGGTGGCGGGCAGGATGCGGCGGATCGGCCGCAGCGCCGGCTCGGTCAGCCGATCCAGGAACCGGCCGATCGACCAGACCATCTGGCTGCGGGTATCCAGGACACCGAATGCGTACAGAAAGCTGAACACGCAGGAAATGATGACCACCCATGTATAGAGCCTGATGGCATTGAGCAGCAGGCCGAAGATAAGCGTGAGCAACGTGATGATCCCTGCATTGAACGGGCGATGAGTCTATCGAAGCCTACCGGAGCATACAACACCGGCCGGGACCAAACGCGCTTGACAAACATCCTGCACCCGCTATTTATCCACCCCGTCAGGCAGTGGGGCTGTAGCTCAGTTGGGAGAGCGCCTCGTTCGCAATGAGGAGGTCAGGGGTTCGATTCCCCTCAGCTCCACCACTTGCCTAGACAATCCCCTGATTCATCACTGAAAATTTCTCTGGCTGGATGCTGTTCGTCCTGCATGTCCAATCACGCATGCGGCCGTGTGCCCTGTGGTCGTTCACGCCCGGAGAGTCTCCGGTGCCCTATCCTCGCGCCGATCCGGTGCTACACAGGAGAGAACTGAGGACACACAGGGAGCCATTCGGGTGAAACGTGGATTTTTCAGCAAGGCCAACGCATTCGTGATCGCGGGAATGCTGGTGGTGGCAGCCCCTCGGGCCATCGCGGCCGGATCGTCGTCATGCCAGTCGCAAACCTGTCAGGCCGCCGCGAAAGACTGGCGGACGGTGCGCAACGGAACCGTCAATGCCGCGCAGGGCACGGCGCGGTGGAG
This sequence comes from Gluconacetobacter tumulicola, assembly GCF_014174215.1. Taxonomy (GTDB): domain Bacteria; phylum Pseudomonadota; class Alphaproteobacteria; order Acetobacterales; family Acetobacteraceae; genus Gluconacetobacter; species Gluconacetobacter tumulicola. The sequence goes on from NZ_JABEQL010000011.1 coordinate 59,955, forward strand.
CAGGAAGACCGGCACGAAGAGCTGGAACACGTTACGCAACGGCACGGTCGATGCCGCCCACGCCACGGGACAATGGACCGAAAAGACCAGCCGCAAGGTCGGTCATTGGGGATCGAACGCGGCGAAAGATACCAGGGATTTTTTTACGGGGCACTGACGGGGGAAGTCTGCCTGCGTGAAGAGCGCATCTTCTTTTTCTGAAGAAAAAGAAGCAAAAAGACTTTCATTCGTTCAGGGACATCGTATGTCCCCAACACAAGGCTCCTGAACGAGTTAAAGTTTTTTGGTTCTTTTTTTCAAAAAAGAACGACTACCGCTTCAATTTTCAAGAAAACAATTTCGTGAAATGACAATTTTCATAAAAAATGATCACTAGACAACAAGATTTTCAGACTTCGCCGTCGACCGGGTCCAGAAGATCCGGCCCGTCATGGCCTACCTTGTTGACCCGTGTGCCGACCCGCCACACCCGCAACATGTCGGCAGGTGCCGGGGTCAGCAATTGTTGTGCGATTGCGGGCGGGGCGCCGAACCATGCATCGCGATCCTGGTCCGCGATAAGAACGGGCATGCGTTCGTGAATCGGCCGGGTTGCCGCATTGGCCTGCGTGGTCACGATGGCGAAGCTGCGCAGGATATCGCCTTCATATTCCCAGGATTCCCAGATCGCGGCCAGGGCCAGGGGTTGGCCGTCGCGCCGGGCGAAGGCCCAGGGTTGCCGGGGGGATGGGCCGGATTGCCATTCGTAATAGGCCGTCGCGGGGACGAGGCAGCGGCGGGAGCGAAAGGCGGCGCGGAACATGCCGGACGTCGCGACGGTTTCCGCCCGCGCATTGATCGGCTGCCGGCCCATGTCGTGCGCCCAGTTGGGAACCAGCCCCCATAACAGCAGATCCAGCCGCAGGTCGAGACTGACCGGATGGCGGCGCACCACCGCCACGGGCTGGCGGGGCGCGATGTTCCATGAGGGCAGCCAGTCCGGCGCGGGGCCCGCGATATGGAAGGCCTGCCGCATCCGCTCCAGCGACAGGGTATTGGCGAACCGTCCGCACATCGTTCAGGTGGACGCGGAGCCCAAATCGACGGCAACCGACCATGCCCCATGCCATTCCTCGCCGGGACCGATATGCAGCAGGCCGGGCTTGTTTGTGAATTCGCCTGAAAAACCCAGGGGTGTCGCAAAACCGTACCAGGGTTCGATGCACAGGAAATCGGCACCCGGCTTGGTCCATAGTCCCAGTTCGCGAAACCCTTCCCAGGCCAGCGTCACGCCTGTTCCGTCCGGTGCGTGAAAGCTTACGCTGCGGCTGGCCGGGTCATCCATGATGACGGCGTCGTCGATGAACAGATCGTCGGATAAGGCGAGCGTCCGCCCGACGATCGGCGAGGGAAATGGCGTGGGCTGGAGCAGGCCGCCATCGATCCGCCGGATCGGCGCGGGTTCGGGCTGGTCGAAGATCAGCACATGGTCCTGCCTGGCCACGCCCTGGCGCTGTGGCCAGGCAAAGGCCGGATGCGCGCCCAGCGAGGCCGGCAGGATCTGAACCGGGTCGGGATTATGCAGCCGGTAGCGCACGTACAGCGTCGCGCCTTCGACCTGATAATCCAGCGCCAGTTCGAAACGGAACGGAAAAATCGTTCTGCTGTCAGCATCGTCGGTCAGGACCAGCGTGCATCCGTCAGGCCGGCGATCCTGCCATGCGAAAGCGCGATCACGCGCGAAACCGTGCTGGGTCAGGTGAAAGGGTCGGCCATCGATCCAGGCCGTATCGTCCGGCAGGCGGCCGACGATGGGAAACAGCACCGGAGAGCGTCGCGGCCAGGCCGGCAGCCCCGTCCACAGACGTTCCTGCCCTGCCCCGTCGACCAGAGACTGCAATTCCGCGCCGTGTCCGGCAACGCGGGCCCTCATCCGGTCCGAACCGAAGACATGATCCGTCATCGCATTTCCTCCGTAAGCCGGCCCGTGTGTTTGACGATCAGAACGGGCGGACAATCACCATGATCACCACAACAGCCATCAGGATGGTCGGAATTTCGTTCGCCGCACGATAGAAATTTTCCGGCCGCGTGTTTCTGTCTTCCGCGAAGTCGCGGCGCCAGCGCGCGCATGCGCCATGAAAGCCTGCCAGACCCAGCACCGAGACAATCTTGAGATACCACCAGCCGGCATGCCAATCGACAGTGCCGGGGGTCAGTACCAGCAGGGTGCCGAACAGAAAGGTGCTGATCATGGCCGGGTTCATGATCTGGCGCAGCAATTTGCGTTCCATCACCTTGAAGCGCGCGCTCTCGGCCGAACCGGGCGCGGCCTGGCAATGATAGACGAACAGGCGCGGCAGATAGAACATGCCCGACATCCACGCGATCAGCGACATCACGTGCAACGCCTTGAACCATGCCAGCCAGGGCAGGAATCCCAGGATCAAGACCGGGCTCCATAGGCTGCCTGGGCGGCCTGAATCCGCTCCAGGAAGGGGGCGAATTCCGACAGATGCCCGATCCGGAACAGGCCCGGCCAATCCGGTGCCGGCAGGTCGAGCGGACGCAGCAGCACGCAGGCCATCCCGGCGGCCCGCGCGGCGCTGGCGCCGGTATCGGTATCTTCCAGCACGACGCATTCGTCCGCCGGCACGCCTTCGGTTTCGGCCGCATGCAGATAGACGGCCGGATCGGGCTTCGGCTTGCCCATGTCGCGCGCCGAGTGGACCCGATCGGCCACGAACCGATCCAGGCCGGTACGGGCGAATTTCACGTCCATCTCGGCGATCGAGGAATTGGAACCGACCCGGACCGGCAGATCGAGCCCGATCACCGCTGTCAGCATATCGTGCGCGCCGTCGATGACGCGTGCCTCTTCACGCATCAGGTCGACCAGCTTGTATTGCACGATCGTCGCCCAGTCGTCGGGCAGCTTGCGGCCGGTCTCTGCCTCGGCTTCGACCTTGATGCGCGTCAGGGCCCGTCCGGCCAGACGCTGCACCGCTTCCTCGTCACCATAGTCCAGGCCGATCTGGCGCAGTTCCTGCGCCACCAGCCGACAGGACGGGCCCTCGCTGTCGATCAGCACGCCGTCGCAATCGAAAATCACCAGGCGGAGCCGCCCATCCGGACGAACGGCCTTGGGCAGCGCGTCCAGGCTCATGGCCCGACCTCCCGGACTGCCCGCACCAGTTCGCCCACATGCTCGGGCGGCGTTGCCGGCACCACCCCGTGGCCGAGATTGAAGACATGCGGCCGGCCCTTCATCGCGTCGCGGATGGCACGGGCTTCCTGCGTCATCGCATCGCCGCCCGCCAGCAGCAGCAGCGGATCGAGATTGCCCTGGAGCGCCATATTGTCGGGCAGCAGGCCGCGCATCGCATTCATGTCCGCGCCGGTATCCAGCGCGATGACCCGCACCCCGGTCTCCCGCGCATATTCCGTCGCCATCACCCCGGCCAGGCGCGGGAAACCGATCACGGGCACGCCGGGCCGGCGGGCATGGATTTCCTGCACGATGGCGCGGGTGGGCGCGATGACGTGGCGGCGGAACTGGCTGGGCGGCAGCAGGCCCGACCAGCTGTCGAACAGCATCACCGCCTCGGCCCCGGCATCGATCTGCGCCACCAGCATCTCGGCCGTCGCCTCGGTCAGGCGGGCCATCAGCCGGTCGAACAGCAGCGGGTCGGCATAGGCCATGCCGCGTGTGGCCTCGAACTCCCGCGATCCATGGCCTTCGACCATGTAGCACGCCACCGTGAACGGCGCGCCGGCAAAGCCCAGCAATGTGGTGCGGCCGCCCTGCGCGGCGCCGATCGTATCCGGGCCGTCCAGGATGCCGCGCAGGCGCGTCAGGGTTTCCATCACCGGTGCCGTCGCCTCGGGCACCCGCTTCGGGTCCAGCCGGTCGAGATCGGCCTGGCTGCGGATCGGCCCCAGCACCGGCCCGGTGCCGTGCACGAACTCCAGCGACTGGCCCATTGCCCAGGGCAGGATCAGGATGTCGGAAAACAGGATCGCCCCGTCCATGGCGTAGCGCCGGATCGGCTGTAGCGTGATCTCGGTCGCCAGATCGGGCGTCATGCAGCGGGTGATGAAATCCGCCTGATCGCGCAGGGCACGGAATTCCGGCAGGTAGCGGCCGGCCTGGCGCATCAGCCAGAGCGGCGGGGGCCACACGGCCTCGCCCTGTAGGACCCGCAGAAGGGGTTTGCCTGTATCCGTCATCGCCTGTCCGCCGTCACATCGTTCATCTCGGGACTATCCCGTACTTTTCTCGGGGATGACAGGACCGCACATCAAGGTCCGGTACGCCGTCACCAGATTTCCGGACCAACCTCTAAACATGAAATAAGAAGAAAGAAACGCTGAGGAGGTTAATAGGCCCTGTGGATGACGGGGTACCCGCATTTCCAAAAACGTACCCCGTCTTTCCCACAAGGTGTACAGTTCCATTCACACAGGGATTCATAAGGTTAGATGAGTTATCCCGAATGTGCCGACAAGGGGCTGTGTACAACCCACCGTGTCGGCGGCTGTGAGGGTTGTCCACGGTACTCGGTACGATCAAGAAGCGTCTGGAGTACTATCCCCATGTACCCCAGTACTCGTTCGGTCCGATCACAGGGTTTCTTTTTTTTAGTACGGAGAGCCGGCGCATGAGCGACTCGTCATTAGTACTAATCGCGACTCTTCTACAGGCCGAGTCGCCCCGGATAGTACTGGCCAGCCAGTCCACCACCCGGCGCAACCTGCTGGAACAGGCCGGAATCCGCGTCGAAACCCGCCCTGCCCGCATCGACGAAGCCACGGTGCGGGAATCGGCACGCGCCGAGGGCCTGTCGGCCGGCGACTGCGCGCTGCTGCTCGCCGAACTCAAGGCGCGGCGCATCCACGAGCCCGATTGCGTGGTGATCGGCGCCGACCAGATCCTGGAATGCGACGGCGTGTGGTTCGAGAAGCCCGCCGACCGCGCGGCGGCGCGGGCCCAGTTGCTGGACCTGCGCGGACGGGCACATGTGCTGCACAGCGCGGTGGTGGTGATGCGCGACGGGCAGGTAATCTGGCAGCATGTCGCCCGGCCGGAACTGACCATGCGGCGGTTTTCCGAATCCTTCCTCGATGCCTATCTGGATCTGGAAGGCGAAGCCGTCCTGGCCTCGGTCGGGGCCTATCGGCTGGAAGGACCGGGCATTCACCTGTTCGAACGGGTGACGGGCGAGCATACGGCCATTCTGGGGCTGCCTCTGCTGCCGCTGCTGGGGTTTCTGCGCCAGCATGGGGTGATTTTGACGTAGGGTTTCTGTTCTTTTTTGAAAAAAAGAACCAAAAAACTTTGATTCGTTCAGGAGCCTTGGGCTGGGGGGCACGCGATGTCCCTGAACGATCAGAAGTCTTTTTGCTTCTTTTTCTTCAGAAAAAGAAGGGAACTTCCCTTCCCCCGACATGGCGGAAAAAATCCACGGACAGGGCTTGCCAAGGAAACAGGGCACAGCTATACCCCGCCCACCCGCACGTCATCGCTGACGGCGCGGGCCGGTTGGACGGGGCCATAGCTCAGTTGGGAGAGCGCCTGAATGGCATTCAGGAGGTCGTCGGTTCGATTCCGATTGGCTCCACCAATCCCTTCCGGCCCATTTTTCAAGACAATCTGACCATGGCGCCGGGCTGAGAAAACGCAGCGTTTTCCTGGCGTTATCGTGTCCTGCCCCGCAAGGGCCTGAGCGCCCGGTTCCAGACCAGCATCGCGCACAGGCTCGTGGCTGCCAGAGTCCCGATCATCATGCCCCCCACCGCGGTCCAATCCGCCGTCCATGGCAGTTGCAGGACCTGGCGCATGACCAGCCAGGCGGCCGATGCGCCCAGCAGGATGGCCGAGATGCCGGCCGCGAGCCCCAGCAGCGTGAATTCGATCAGCCAGATCGTGCGGATCTGGCACGGCCCCGCGCCCACTGCCTGAAGGATGGCGGCATTGGCGACCCGCTGGCGCCAGCCGGCGGCCAGGGTCGCCGCCAGGACCAGCGCACCCGACGCCATGATGATCGAGGCCGCGACACTCAGCGCCGTGGCGATCTGCCCGGCCAGTGCGGTCAGCCGGGCCAGCACATCGGCGACGCGGATACCGGTCACGCCGGGCAGCGCATCCGTGATGGCGGCCAGCGTGGCCGCATCCTGATCGGCGCGGCCGTCGGTGGCCAGCGTGGCCACGAATGTATGGGGCGCGTGCGACAGCAGGCCCGGCGAGACGACGAACGCGAAATTGAGCTGGAGTGATCGCCAGGCGACACTGCGCAGGTTTGCAACCCGGACGTCGATCGCGCGGCCCAGCACGTTCAGCCGGATGGTGGAACCGACCCGCACGCCCCACCCCTGCGCCAGCCCGGCATCCAGCGACAGCAGGGGTGGCCCGTCATAATCGGCCGGCCACCATGTGCCTTCGGCCAGTCTGGTGCCGGGTGGCGGCGTTGCCGCCACGGTCAGCCCGTGATCGCCGCGCAGGGCCCAGCGCGTCTGCGGCGTGGCGTTGACCCGTTCGGCCGGCACGCCGTCGACCGCGACGACGCGCGTGCGCATCGAAGGCAGTTGCTGGACCGCGCGAACCGATGGCTGAGCCTTGGCCAGGCTGTCGAACCGGTCCAGATCGCCGGGCTGGATATCGATGAAATAGAACGCGGGGGCGTTATGCGGCATCTGGTCGCGTAACTGCGCCATCATCGCGCCCTCGGTCAGCAGGATGGCGGCCATGGCCGCCAGTCCGGCCCCCAGTGCGGTCACCATGCGCGTGGTCGTCGCATTGCGATGGGCAGACAGCGCCAGCGCCAGCCTCGGCACGCCCCGCGCCGTATCCAGACGCGCCAGCAGGGCGGACACCCCCCAGCGCAGTATCGTGCCGGCCAGGACCAGGATGCCGGCGGCGAACAGGACGACGGCAAGGAAGCCTGCGGCGAAGAGCGGACTGTCCGCCAGCCGGACAGTCAGCACCCCTGCCGGGATCACGCACAGGATCAATGCCGTGCCGACGCGCCAGGACCGCACGCGCATTGTTCCGCGCTGGATCTGTTCGAGGAACAGGGAGGCCGGGCTGATGGAGCAGGCGCGGGCCAGCGGCACGATCACCGACAGCAGGGCGACCAGCACGCCGAACAGGCCGGCCGTCAGCACGGGCAGAAGCGGCGGCACCATTGTCGTTTCGATCGGCAGCAGGCCGCTCAGCATGCGTGCGGCCAATGGCGGCAGCAACAGGGCGGGCACCATGCCGGCACCGATGCCGATACCGCACAGGGCGGCGATCTGAAGGCCGAATGTGCGCCGGATCAGCGGCCCCGAGGCGCCCAGGCAGCGCAGGATGGCAATCGTCCGTCCCCGTCCCTCCAGCCAGGCGGTGACGCCGGTCGAAACCCCCAGGCCGCCCAGCAGCAGGGCGCATAATCCGATCAGCGCCAGGAAGCGGGCCATCTGGTCCACGGTGCGGGTCAAGGCGGGGGCCGCATCGGCCTCGCCACGAATACGCCAGCCCTGGTCCGGGAAGCGGGCGGTGATCGCGGCGGCCAGTGCGTGGGCGCGGGCCGACCGCCCTGCCACCGGCCCATCCAGCGCCAGGCGCAGCGCGTGGTTGACCAAGGCGCCCGGCTGCATCAGTCCGGCTTCATCCAGGGCCGAGCGGGTGGTCATGACCGTGGGCGCCAGCGTCACCGTGCCGGCACCGTCCGGGATGCGGTCCAGGCTGCCGGCGACATGGAAGCGGGCGGTGCCGATCCGCACGAGCGTGCCGACCTTCAGCGCCAGCCGGTCGATCACCAGCGGGTCGGCCAGCAGGGCGGGCAGGCCGTGATCCAGCGCCAGGGCCCGATGAAGAGGAGCCTGCGGCGTGAGCGCGATTGTGCCGACCAGCGGATAGGAGTCATCGACCGCCGAGAGTTCGACCAGCATCCGGGCATCGGCCTGACCCGCACCGCGCGGCGCGTAGAGCATCGAGCGCATGCGTAGCACGCGCGACACCCGGGCCCCGTGCGCGGTCGCGAAATCGGCCAGTTCGGTGGGCAGCGGATCGCTGCTTTCGATCGACAGGTCGCCGCCCAGCAGGGTGCGCTGCTCGCCGGCGATGCCGTCGCGGATCATGTCGCGCAGGCCGCCCACCCCGCCGATGGTGGCCACCCCCAGCGCCAGGCAGGCCAGCACGATACGCATTCCGCCGATGCCGCCGCGCAGGTCGCGCCATGCCAGCCGGGCGGCCAGGCGCCACTGGCTCACGAGGTGGGCTCCCGCATCGGGTGGTCGGTGGTGACGTGTCCATCATCCACGCGCAGGCGGCGGTCGCAGCGTGCCGCCAGGGCCGGATCATGGGTGATCAGGACGAGCGTGGTGCCGTATCGCCGTTGCAGGCTGAACAGCAGGTCCATCACCGCCGCACCGGTGCGGCTGTCCAGATTGCCGGTCGGCTCGTCGGCCAGCAGCAGGCGCGGCCGGGCGACGAAGGCGCGGGCCAGCGCCACGCGCTGCTGTTCGCCGCCCGAGAGTTCGGCCGGCAGGTGATCCAGCCGGTGCCCCAGCCCCACCGCATCCAGTGCCGTGCGGGCGGCGGTGGCGCCGTCGGGGTGGCCGGCCAGTTCGAGCGGCACCAGCACGTTTTCCAGCGCCGTCATGGTGGGGATCAACTGGAAGGACTGGAAGACGATGCCCATCGTCTCGCGCCGGAAACGGGCCAATGCGTCTTCGTCCAAGTCGCCCAGCGTGGTGGCGGCGATGCGGATTGTTCCACGTGTCGGGCGCGCCAGGCCCGCCAGCAGCATCAGCAGCGATGTCTTGCCCGATCCGGAAGGTCCGATGATGCCCAGTGCCTCGCCTTCTGCCACACGCAGGTTGACCCCGTGCAGGATCGTCAATGCCCCCTGCCCGGCCTCGCCATCCCGGCGTGGATTGACCGCACTGGCACGGGCCGGCACTGTCAGCCACAGATCCTGTGCCTCGACCAGCGTCGTCCGTCCATTCGGGAGCCCGTCGCCGTCCATGCGTTTTCCTTCCCACAGCGTATGGTCCTGCCTGCACGCTACACGGCGCCGGCATGGGGTCCGAACGGTTTTTCCGCTTCTGCTGGCCTGTCTGTGGGCCGTCTCCGCCCCTCCCGGCCATGCGGCTGACCGCCCGGTGCGGATTCTGGCGCTGGGTGATTCCCTGACTGCCGGCTACGGGCTGGCGCATGCGGACGGCTTCGTGCCGCGCCTTCAGGCGGCGCTGGATGCGCGCGGCTATGCGATCACGATCCTGGACGGCGGCGTCTCGGGCGATACCAGCACCGATGCCCTGGCGCGGCTGGACTGGGCGCTGGGCGATAACCCTGACGCGGTGATCGTGGAACTGGGCGGCAATGACGGATTGCGCGGGCTGGACCCGGCACGGATGGAACAGAACCTGACGGCGATCCTGGATCGGCTGCAGCAGGCCCATCTGCCGGTTCTGCTGTCGGGCATGTATGCGCCGCCCAATATGGGGGCGGGTTACAGCCAGTCCTTCCGCGCCGTGTTCGAGCGTCTGTCGCACCGGCCCGGCATTCTGTGGGACCCGTTCTTCCTCGATGGGGTGGCGGCGCATCCGGAGCTGGAACAGGCGGATCATATCCATCCCAACCCGGCCGGGGTTGCCGTTATCGTGGCGCGGATGGTGCCTTTGGTGGAGCGGCTGGCGCGTCGGCCGTGAGGGGTTTCTGTTCTTTTTTGCAAAAAAGAACCAAAAAACTCTGATTCGTTCAGGAGTTTTGTGCTGGGGACAGACGATGGCCCAGAACGATCAAAAGTCTTTTTGCTTCTTTTTCTTCAGAAAAAGAAGGGAAGACGCTTCGTTTTGTCTGGGATTTCCGAAGGCTCCATGGTGGGCGCACAAGGACTCGAACCTTGGACCCGCTGATTAAGAGTCAGCTGCTCTACCAACTGAGCTATGCGCCCATGGAGTGTCCCTCTCGGGTGACGCGCTTCTAACAGCGTCAGGGGATGAGGGCAAGCGGTTTTATCGAAAAAATGTCCTGCATTCTCAGCCGTTCAGACGTGCAAGCACGGTATCGAACTGATCCAGCGACTGATAGAGGATGCGGATGGCCCCGCCGCGCCCGTCAAACGAGATCTGGACCTTCAGGCCCAGCCGGGCCGTGAGGTCGCGTTCCAGAACCTGGATTTCGGGGTTCTTGCGTTCGGTATTCTCGGCCGGAGCGGGCTTTGCGGACTGGCGGACGGCTTTCTGGACCAGGGCTTCGGTCTGGCGGACATTCAGCCCCTGCTCCAGCACCGTCTTCAGGGCCGCGACTGGGTCGGGGTGGCCCAGCAGCGCGCGGGCGTGGCCGGCTGTCAGCCGGCCGTCGCGCAGGGCGGCGCGCACCGGCTGCGGCAGGTTGAGAAGTCGCACCATGTTGGCGACATGCGAGCGCGACTTGCCCAGCGCGCCCGCCAGTTCTTCCTGCGTCAGGCCGTAATCCTGCAGCAGCCGTTGCAGGCCCTCGGCCTCTTCCACGGCGTTCAGGTCGGCGCGTTGCAGGTTCTCGACCAGGGCGGCAGCCATGGCGTCGCCGTCATCCAGCGCGCGGATATGGACCGGCACCTCGTGCAGGGCCGCCATCTGCGCCGCGCGCCAGCGGCGTTCGCCGGCGATGATCTGGTAATGGCCTGCGCGCTCGGGATGCGGGCGGACCAGGATCGGTTGCAGGATGCCGCGCGTGCGGATGGAATCCGCCAGCTCGGCCAGGGCCTCGGGCTCCATCACCTGGCGCGGCTGGAACGGTCCGGGCGCCAGCTGGTCCACCCCCAGCGTGCCGGTGCGGTCCTGCTCCGTCCGGCCCGAAACGCGGGCGATGGCGGCGGGGGCCTGGTCGCCCAGCAGGGCCGCGAGGCCCCGGCCGAGGCGCGGACGTGTCTGGTCTTTCTTGGTGCTCATGCCCGCGCCTTCTTCTTTCTGGGGGTCTTCAGGCCATTCCGGGCGATCACCTCGTCCGCCAGGGCCTGATAGGCCATGGCACCGCTGGACCGGCCATCATAGGCCATGACCGAGCGCCCGTGGCTCTGGGCCTCGGAGATGCGGATATTGCGCGGAATCAGCGTTTCCATCACCTGTTCGCCGAAGAAGCTGCGCGCGTCGGCGGCGACCAGTTCCGACAGGTTGTTGCGCCGGTCGTACATCGTCAGCACGATGCCCGCGACATGCAGGTCGGAATTGAAGGCCCGGCGCACCCGGTCGACGGTGCGGACCAGTTGGCTGATGCCTTCGAGCGCAAAGAATTCGCATTGCAGCGGCACGATCACACCGTCGGACGCCACCAGCGCGTTCAGCGTCAGCAACCCCAGGCTGGGGGGACAGTCGATCAGGATCACGTCGAAACCGCTGGCGGCACGGGTGATGGCGTCGCGCAGGCGGAACTCGCGCCGGTCCATCATCACCAGTTCCAGCTCGGCGCCAGCCAGTTCGGTATCGGCGGCGATGATCTTCAGGCCGGGAATTTCGGTGTCCTGGGCCAGGTCGGCCATCGCGACATCGTCCATCAGCAGGGCATAGGTGCCCTGTCGCCTTGCGTCGTAACCGACGCCCAGGCCAGTCGAGGCATTGCCCTGCGGATCGAGATCGACCAGCAGGACGGACAGGCCGCGTTCGGCCAGTCCGGCGGCCAGATTGATGGCCGTGGTTGTTTTACCCACGCCGCCTTTCTGGTTGGCGAGGGCAAGAATGCAGGAAGCGCGCGCGGCGTCAGGGGCCCGTTGCGCGTTCTGAGTGTCTGGCACGCGTGATTTCACCCAGTTTGAGAATGGTACCGTCCGCGTTGGTGCGGCTTGGCAATCGGGATACTGCCATGTGCCAGTCGGCGGCGGCCGAGGTCAACTCATCGTCGACATTTCTGCCTTTCAGGAACAGGCAAAACCCGTCGGGTGCCAGAAGGCGGCTGCTCCATTCCAGCAATTGCGGCAGGGCGGCCAGCGCGCGGGCGGTCACGACCTGCACCGGCGGGATGTCGACCTCTTCGATCCGTCGCGCCAGCACGGTGACGCGAGCACCCGCTGCCCGCGCGGACTCGCGCAGGAAGGCCGCCTTGCGCTGGTCGGATTCGATGAGCGTGACGTCGGCGTCGGTCGCGATTGCGATGATCAGGCCGGGGAACCCCCCGCCCGATCCCAGATCGGCCAGGCGCGCGCCGGGCGGGATCAGCGATGCCAGTTGCAGCGAGTCCGCGATATGGCGGTCCCATAGATGCGGCAGATCGCGGGGCGAGACCAGATTGATGCGACCGTTCCAGCGGGTCAGGATCTCGGCGAAACAGTCCAGTCGCGGACCGAGGTCGCCCGGCAGATCGGCGACGGTTTCGGGTTTCACGTGAAACATCATGCTACCTGCCTGATATGGGCCAGCAGTGCCATCAGCGCGGAGGGCGTGACACCGGGAATGCGCTGGGCGGCGCTGAAGCTGGCGGGTTTGGCCGAGGTCAGACGTTCCTGCATCTCGCTGCTCAGGCCGCCGATATGGCGGTAATCGAGATCGGGCGGCAGGGCGATGCGGGTTTCGGCCTCCAATTGCCGGATCTCGCGCGCCTGTCGGGCCAGATAGCCGCTATAGCGGGCTTCGGTTTCGACATGGCGGCGGACGCGTGGGGAAAGGTCCGCGAACCATGGGGTGACCCGCGCTACCTGGTCCGGCGTGGCGGCTGTGGCCAGCACGTCCAGCAATGTGCGCCGCCGCCCATCGGCGGAGACGGCGATGCCGGCCTGCTGCAAGCCGTCGGGCAGGAAGCTTTCCTGCGCGGCACGCTGTATTGCCGCATCGATGGCGGTGCGGTCGGCTTCGAACAGGCGCGTGCGCTCGGCACCTACGCAGCCCCAGTCGATACCCAGGCCGGTCAGGCGCAGATCGGCATTGTCGGCCCGCAGGCTGAGTCGATATTCCGAGCGCGAGGTGAACATCCGATAGGGTTCGGATACGCCCTGAGTGGTCAGATCGTCGATCATCACGCCCAGATAGGCGGTGCCACGATCGATGGTCACGCCCTGCCCGCCTCCGGCGCGGCGTGCCGCATTCAATCCGGCCAGGATTCCCTGTGCGCCGGCTTCCTCATATCCGGTCGTGCCATTGATCTGGCCGGCCAGGAACAGGCGCGGGAGTGCCGTCAGTTCCAGCGTCGGGCTCAGGGCGCGCGGATCGACATAATCATATTCCACGGCGTAGCCAGGCCGCACGATGCGGCAGCGTTCCAGGCCGGGGATGGAATGGATCATCTGCTCCTGGATGTCGGCCGGCAGGCTGGTCGAGATGCCGTTGGGATAGACCAGGTCTCCGCCCTCATTTCCCGGCAGCGCTTCGGGTTCGAGGAAGATCTGGTGGCTGTCGCGTTCGGCGAACCGGACCACCTTGTCTTCGATCGAGGGGCAGTAACGCGGGCCGCGCCCGGCAATGGCGCCGCCATAGACGGCCGAGAGATGCAGATGTTCGCGGATCAGCGCATGGGTCTGCGCCGTGGTGGCGGTGATCCGGCATGAGAGTTGCGGGTTGTCGATCGCGCCGGTCAGGCGGCTGAACGGTTCGGGTTCGGCATCGCCCTTGTCTTCGGCCAGGCTGTCCCAGTCGATCGTGCTGCGGTCCAGCCGGGCGGGCGTGCCGGTCTTCAGCCGGCCCATCGGCAGGCCCAGCGCCTGCAACCGTTCGCCCAGTGCCTGGGCCGGCGCTTCACCGACCCGGCCGGCCGGATGGCTGTCATGGCCGATATGGATCACGCCGCGCAGGAAGGTGCCGGCCGTCAGCACCACCGCGCCGGCCGCGATGCGGCGCCCGTCCTCGCACACCACGCCGGCCACCTGGCCAGCATCATCGACGATCAGATCGCCTGCCCCGCCTTCCGCGATGTCCAGATTCGCGGTCTCGGCCAGCAGGTCCTGGATGGCGCGCCGATAGAGCGAGCGGTCGGCCTGTGCGCGTGGGCCATGGACGGCCGGCCCCTTGGAGCGGTTCAGCAGCTTGAAATGAATCCCTGCCCGATCGGCGGCACGGCCCATCAGCCCGTCCAGCGCATCGATCTCGCGCACCAGGTGGCCCTTGCCGATGCCGCCGATCGCGGGGTTGCAGGACATGGCGCCGATCGTGTCCCGCCGATGCGTCAGCAACAGCGTGCGCGCGCCGCACCGGGCCGAAGCCGCCGCAGCCTCACACCCCGCATGCCCCCCGCCAATGACGATGACGTCGTATTCGCCAGCCACCCTTGCCTGCTCCCTCACTTGCCGATGCAGAACTGGCCGAAGACGGTATCCAGCAGATCCTCGACCCCGACCGCGCCGGTCAGGCGCCCCAGGGCGCGCATCGCTAGCCGCATCTCTTCGCCCCGCATCTCTGGCCAGTGCATATCCAGTGCGGCGGCCAGATGGCCAGCGCTTTCTTCAATCGCGGCGCGATGGCGTGCCCGCGTCAGCGGCGGCCCGGCTTGTGCCGCCGTCAGGGCACGGGCCCGATCGGCCAGTGAATTGGTCAGACTCTCGATCCCGATCCCTTCGCGCACGCTGATGGCGATGGCGTCAGGTGGACCTGCGGCCATGGGTTTCAGGTCAATCTTGTTGCGGACCAGAATGGCATTGGCGGGTAGATGGTCGGGTGGCGTGTCGCCGTCGAACATGCCGACCACGCAGTCCGCCTGTTTCACGTGAAACAGGGCGCGGCGCACGCCCTCGGCTTCGATCTCGTCCTCGGTCTCACGCAGGCCGGCAGTGTCGATCAGGGTCACGGGCACATCGCCCAATATCACCCGTACCTCGATCGCATCGCGGGTGGTGCCGGCGCGGGGCGAGACGATGGCCACGTCCCGTTCGGCCAGCCTGTTCAGCAGGCTGGACTTGCCGACATTGGGCGCGCCGACAATGGCAAACAGCAGGCCCCGCCGCAGGCGCTCGCCCCGCCCGCCATCATCCAGATGGGCGCGCATCTCGCCGGCCAGGCTGCGCAGTTCGTCCATCAGCGCCTGTTCTGTTTCGGGTGGCAGGTCCTCGTCGGGGAAATCGATCAGTGCTTCCTGATGGGCGAGCATTGTGCGCAGCCGTGTTGCCCATCCGTCATACAGGCGGCTCAGCGTGCCGTCGGCCTGCTCCAGCGCCTGGCGGCGCTGGGCTTCGGTTTCGGCGTCGATCAGGTCCGCGATGCCTTCGGCCTCGATCAGGTCCAGCCGGCCGCGCATGAAGGCGCGGCGGGTGAATTCGCCCGGCTCAGCCGGCCGGGCGCCGAGCGCCACCAGCGCGTCGGCCACGGCGGCGATCACGGCCGCCCCGGCATGCAGGTGTAGCTCCACGCTGTCCTCACCGGTATAGCTGCGCGGGCCGGGGAACCACAGCACCAGCGCCCGGTCCAGCAGGATGGGCGCGGCATCGCCCGCCCCGTGCCGCAATCCGCGCAGCGTGGCCCGGCGTGGTGTGGGCAGCGTGCCGCAGAGCCGGTGCAGGATCTCTCCGCATCCCGCACCGGTCAGGCGCATGACCGCGATGGCCGCGCGCCCTGCCCCGCTGGCCAGGGCAAAGATCGGCGCATCGGGTTCTGTCCGTGCCGGGGGCCGTTCGGAGGGCATCGTGTCTGTTCCTGTCGTCATGGGGCGTCTGCTCGCCGCTCTTACATGTCGCAACCTGTGGCGGAAGAGTACAGAATACCAGACAGTCCCGATATGGTGCGGGATCCAGGATCAAAGGGACGGACGACCGGTATGCCGCAGCTTTCGATGCACTCGCCCATCGGGGATCTGACCCTGACCGAGGAAGATGGCGCGATCGTCGCCCTGGATTGGGGCTGGGGCCGCGATCAGGACGAGACCCCGTTGCTGCGGCAGGCCTGCGATCGGCTCGACGCCTATTTCGATGGCGCGGCCGATGATTTCGCCGACCTGCCGCTGGCCCCGTATGGCACACCGTACCGCCAGGCCGTGTGGCAGGCGCTGCGCGCGATCCCGTTGGGCGAAACCCGCACCTATCGCGACCTGGCCCAGCAGGTCGGCGGTTCGCCCCGTTCCATCGGCCAGGCCAACGGGGCCAATCCGATTCCGATCCTGATCCCCTGCCATCGCGTTGTCTCCACCCAGGGGCTGGGCGGCTATTCCGGAGATGGCGGGTTGGCGGACAAGATCTATCTGCTGGAACTGGAGCGGGCCCCCATCCCCGCCCTGGCGGACGCGCACGCCTGATACGGCCGGACAGAACAGGAAGAGGGATACAGGCGATGTACAGGGCAATCCGCATCCACGGCTATGGCGGCCCCGAGGTTCTGCAACTGGAGACGCTGCCCACGCCCGTGCCCGGCCGGGGCGAGATCCTGATCCGGCAGGAGGCGATCGGCGTCAATTACATCGACATCTATTTCCGCACCGGCCTGTACAAGGTGCCCTCCCTGCCGGCCATTCTGGGGATGGAAGGTGCTGGTGTCGTCATGGCCGCCGGCGCGGGGGTGACCGATTTCGAGCCCGGTGACCGGGTGGCCTACCCCACGGCCCTGGGCGGTTATGGCGAATGCCGCACCATCGCCGCCGATCGTGTCGTGCCGTTGCCGCCGGATATCCCGTTCGATATCGCGGCAGGCTGCATGCTGCGCGGTCTGACGGCCCATATGCTGTTGCGCGAGGTCCATTCCGTCCAACCCGGTGAGACGATCCTGGTCCATGCGGCAGCCGGTGGCGTGGGGCTTCTGGTGTGCCAATGGGCGCGGCATATCGGCGCGCGGGTCATCGGCGTGGTGTCGACCGAGGAAAAGGGCGAACTGGCGCGGCAGAACGGTGCGGCGGATATCCTGATCGGGCATGACAATCTGGCCGCACGCGTGCGCAAGCTGACGGACGGCGCCATGGTGCCCGTGGTCTATGACAGCGTGGGCAAGGATACGTTCGTTGCCAGTCTTGATTGCCTCGCACCGCGTGGGCTGATGGTCAGCTACGGCAATGCGTCGGGCGAGGTCACGGGCATTTCGGTCGGCATGCTGGCCACGCGCGGCAGCCTGTATCTGACACGGCCGGGACTGACGACTTATCTTGCCCAGCGTTCAGCCCTGCTGGCGGGGGCCAAGGAATTGTTCGATTTGATCATCCAGGGGGTGCTGACGGTGCGGATCGGGCAGCGTTTTGCTCTTGCTGATGCGGGGGCGGCGCAGACGGCGCTGGAATCGCGGGCGACGACCGGGAGTACGATCCTGTTGCCTTGATGGGGGAAGAGTTCGTCTTTTTCTGAAGAAAAAGAAGCAAAAAGACTTTTATTCGTTTGAGGGCCGTTGTGGTGGACGGTCTTCGCCTCAGAACGAGATCCAAAAATTCAAAAGTTTTTTGGTTCTTTTTTTCAAAAAAGAACAGAAACATCCTCACAACAAAAAACAGGGACCGGAGCGATCCGGTCCCTGCTTCCTGGTCTTCAGGTATTCATCGCGTCGAAGAAATCCCTGTTGGTCTTGCTGTATTTCAGCTTGTCCAGCAGGAAGTCCATCGCGTCCATGGTGCCCATCGGCGCCAGGATGCGGCGCAGGACCCACATCTTCGACAGTTCCGAGCGTTCGACCAGCAATTCTTCCTTGCGGGTGCCGCTCTTGGTGATGTCGATGGCCGGGAAGGTGCGCTTGTCGGCCAGCTTGCGGTCGAGGATGAGTTCCGAGTTACCGGTGCCTTTGAATTCCTCGAAGATCACCTCGTCCATGCGGCTGCCGGTATCGATCAGCGCGGTGGCGATGATGGTCAGCGACCCGCCTTCCTCGATGTTGCGCGCCGCGCCGAAGAAGCGCTTGGGGCGCTGCAGGGCGTTGGCGTCCACACCACCGGTCAGCACCTTGCCCGATGACGGGACCACGGTGTTGTAGGCGCGCGCCAGGCGGGTGATGGAATCCAGCAGGATGACCACGTCACGCTTGTGCTCGACCAGCCGCTTGGCCTTCTCCAGCACCATTTCCGTCACCTGGACGTGCCGGGTCGCGGGCTCGTCGAAGGTCGAGGAGACGACCTCGCCGCGCACCGAACGCGCCATGTCGGTCACTTCCTCGGGCCGCTCGTCGATCAGCAGCACGATCAGGAAGACTTCCGGATGGTTGGCGGAAATGGACGAAGCGATGCTCTGCAGCATCACGGTCTTGCCGGTGCGCGGCGGCGCGACGATCAGCGCGCGCTGGCCCATGCCGATCGGCGAGACCAGGTCGATCACCCGCGGGGTGAAATCCTTGGTCTGGCCCTTGCCGCCTTTGCCGCCCTTGCCACCTTTTTCGGGCTCGCCACCTACTGCGTCGCTCTCGACTTCCATCTTCAGCCGGCGCTCGGGGTAGAGCGGCGTCAGATTGTCGAAATTGATGCGATGACGGACCGCCTCGGGCGGCTCGAAATTGATGGTGTTGACCTTCAGCAGCGCGAAATAGCGTTCACCGTCGCGCGGGGCGCGGATCTGCCCCTCGACCGTGTCGCCGGTCCGCAGGCCGAAGCGCCGCACCTGGCTGGGCGAGATATAGATATCGTCCGGCCCGGGCAGGTAATTGGCCTCGGGCGAGCGCAGGAAACCGAACCCGTCGGGCAGGATTTCCAGTGTCCCCTCGCCATGAATGGCCTGGTCGTTATCGGCGAGGGTCTTGAGGATGGCGAACATCATGTCCTGCTTGCGCAGGGACGATGCGTTCTCGATCTGCAGGCTTTCGGCGTACGCCAGAAGGTCCGCGGGGGGTTTGGCCTTGAGTTCGGCGAGATGCATTCAGGTTGCCTTGGATGGGCAGGTCATAGACGGGGGGGAAACGATCGGCCTGGAAGTGGCGCATCAGTGCGCCTGCCAGAAAAAACCGGATAAACCGGAAAAGTGGCCAGCAACGTTCCATACGGAGGGATCGTCCGGCAGACGAAAGCCCGCCGGCGACGGCCAAATCATAAGGAAATCGTCCCGAACGGTCAAGGCCGGGCGTCGGATCGCCGTCGGCAGGCATTGACGGGCAGGCTCTAGCGGCCTCGGGCCAGCCAGCCCCTCTGCCAGAACCACAGCAGCGGGATGATGATCGTCGCCGCCATCAGCGCCAGCGAATACCAGTAGCCGTATTTCCAGTTCAGCTCCGGAATATCGTGGAAATTCATGCCGTAGATCCCGGCGACCAGCGTGGGTGCGACCCCGATGAAGCTGACCACGGTCAGGATCTTCATGCCGTTGTTCTGCTCGATACTGATGAAGCCGAGCGTGGCATCCAGCAGGAATTGGACCTTGTTGGAGATCTGCGACACGAAATCGTTCAGCGACACGATGTCGCGCGCCACCGTGCTCATCCGGTCGCGCAGCTTTTCCGACAGATCGTGCTTCTTGTTCTCGCTGACGAAGATTGCGATCCGTTCCATGCCCAGCAGGCTGTCGCGCACCGACGATGCCAGGTCGCCCGACCGCCCCACCCGGCGCAGCAGCGACCGCAGCATCTGGTCGGCCCGGCCGGCCTGGCGCGGCTGGTCTGCCTGGAACACGTCGCGCGACAGTGTATCCAGCGACTGGCCCAGATGCTCCAGAATATCAGCCATGCGGTCGACCACCGCCTCCAGCAGCAGCACCGAGACCTCGTCCCCGCTGTAGGTCTCCTTGCTGGCGGTGATCTGCTTCGCGATCAGGTCGAATGACGAGAATTCGGTGAAGCGGATGGTCAGCAGCCGGTCACGCATCAGCACGAAGCCGACCGGCGAGACGAAGAAATCGTCCTGGATGCGCCGGACCAGCGGTGTCGACAGATAGACGGCGTCGTCTTCCATGAACAGGCGCGAGGAACTTTCGATTTCCTCCAGGTCGGCGCGGGTCGGGATGCGCTGGCCGGTAATCCTGGCCGCCAGGGCCTGTTCATCCGGCGTCGGGTCCAGCAGATCCAGCCAGGCAACGCCGGTGGCGTCGGCATCGGTGACGATCGGCCGAGTTACCTGACCGGGACAATGGGCAACAAACATGGATGTTGTCTTTCTCCGCTTCCCCGCCTGGCTTTCGTATCGGGGGGCCTACGCTGCCTGTCAATTCACCCGGGCGTCTTCTCCCGGGTGGAGACGAGGCTGGTAATTTTCCGCCATGCGGTCCAGAACACCCGATATCCTGCATCTATATCGGGTCCGGAGAACGACGTGAGCGCAGCAGATACCAGCGGAGCGGAACGCGGCGTGGCAGAGGCGCTGCCCAACAGCCTGCGTGCCGGGCCGGACCCGCGCGGCCGCTTCGGCATCTTCGGCGGCCGGTTCGTGGCCGAGACGCTCATGCCCCTGGTCCTGGAACTGGATGCGGCCTATGCGGCGGCCAAGGCCGACCCCGCCTTCCGCACGGAACTGGACTATTACCTGAAGGATTATGTGGGCCGCCCCAGCCCGCTCTGGTTCGCCCGCCGCCTGACCGAGGAACTGGGCGGCGCGCGCATCTACATGAAGCGCGAGGAGCTGAACCATACCGGCTCGCACAAGCTCAACAACGTCATGGGCCAGATCCTGCTGGCCCGCCGCATGGGCCGCAGCCGTATCGTGGCCGAGACCGGGGCCGGCCAGCATGGCGTTGCCACGGCCACGGTGTGTGCGCTGTTCGGGCTGAAATGCACCATCTACATGGGTGCCACCGACGTCGAGCGGCAGAAGCCCAACGTGTTCCGCATGCGCCTGCTGGGCGCCGAGATCGTGCCCGTGACCTCCGGCGCCGGCACGCTGAAGGATGCGATGAACGAGGCGATGCGCGACTGGGTGACCAATGTCCGCGACACCTATTTCCTCGTCGGCACCGTGGCCGGACCCCACCCTTACCCACAGATGGTCCGTGATTTCCAGTCCGTGATCGGGGAGGAAACCCGCGTCCAGATGCAGGAGGCCGAAGGGCGCCTGCCGGATGTGATCGTGGCTGCCATCGGTGGCGGGTCGAACGCGATGGGCATCTTCCATCCCTTCCTCGATGATCCGTCAGTGCGTCTGATCGGGGTCGAGGCCGCGGGCCGGGGGCTGGACAGCGGCGAGACCGCGGCGTCGATCCTGCGCGGCCGGCCGGGCGTGCTGCATGGCAACCGTACTTACCTGTTGCAAAATGAAGACGGGCAGATCGACGAGGCCCATTCGATCAGCGCCGGACTGGACTATCCCGGCATCGGGCCGGAACATTCCTGGCTGGCCGATATCGGGCGCGTGGAGTATGTCGGCGCGACCGATGACCAAGCGCTCGACGCCTTCCAGCTCTGCACGCGGACCGAGGGCATCATCCCGGCGCTGGAATCTGCCCATGCCCTGGCGCATGCGGCCGTCATTGCCCCCACGCTCAGCCCCGAGACGCTGCTGGTGGTGAATATCTCCGGCCGGGGGGACAAGGACATCTTCACCGTCGCCGCACATCTGGGAGTGACATTGTGAGCCGCATCGCCCGCCGCTTCGCTGCCCTGAAGGAACAGGGGCGCGGTGCCCTGATCCCGTACCTGCAGGCCTGCGACCCGGATTACGACACCTCTCTGGCGCTGCTGCGTGCCATGCCGGGAGCGGGGGCCGACCTGATCGAGATCGGCGTGCCGTTCAGCGATCCCAGCGCCGACGGCCCGACCATCCAACTGGCGGCACGGCGGGGGCTGAAGGCGGGGTCCAGCATGGTGCGCGTGCTGGAGATGGTGGCCCGCTTTCGCGAGGACGATGCCGACACGCCGATCATCCTGATGGGCTATCTGAACCCGATCGAGGCCTACGGCCATGCCCGCTTCTGTGCCGACGCCGCGCGTGCCGGGGTGGACGGGCTGATTGTTGTGGACATGCCGCCCGAGGAAGCCGACCTGCTGGATGGGCCGGCGGTGGAGGCCGGGCTGGACATCATCCGCCTGGTGGCGCCTACCACCGACGATGTGCGCCTGCCCGTGGTCTGCGGCCATGCCTCTGGCTTTATCTATTATGTCAGCATAACCGGCGTGACCGGCACGCGCACCGCCAGCAGCGACGAACTGGCGGCGGCCCTGCCGCGCCTGCGCGCCGCAACCGACCTGCCGGTGGCGATCGGCTTCGGTATCCGCTCGCCCGAACAGGCGGCCGCTGCCGTCCGTGCTGCCGATGCCGCCGTGGTGGCCTCGGCCCTGATCGCTACGCTGGAAGATTCGCTGGACGAACAGGGCCGCGCGACGCCCGACACCCTGCCGCGCGTACTGGCACAGCTTTCGGCGCTGGCTGAGGCCGTGCGCTCGGCACGGAAGGCGTGAGGGGGTTCTGCAGGATCGCACGATGACCCAGCCCTACGCCGCACAGCATTACGGCACCCGCGCGCCGGATTACGTGACCAGCGCCGTCCATGCCGAGGGAGCGGATCTGGAGGCGATCGAGCGGCTGGTCGCGGGCAAGGGATGGCGCCGCGTGCTGGATCTTGGCTGCGGCGGTGGCCATGTCAGTTACCGGCTGGCCCCGCATGTGGCGGAGGTCGTGGCCTGCGACTTGACCCAGCAGATGCTGGATGCCGTGACGCAGGAGGCGGCCCGGCGGGGCCTGTCGAATATCTCGACAGTGCGTGCCCCCGCCGAACATCTGCCATTCGAGGATGGCGGGTTCGACGCGGTGTTCTGCCGGTTCACGACCCATCACTGGAGCGACGCGGCTGCCGGACTGCGCGAGGCGCGGCGTGTGCTGGCACCCTCGGGTGTCGCCCTGTTCATCGACGTGACGGCCCCTGCATCCGCATTGGGCGATAGCTGGTTGCAGACGCTGGAACTGCTGCGTGACGTGTCGCATGTGCGTGACTATGCGGTCGCGGAATGGGCGGCCTTGCTGGCGGGGGCAGGCTTCGCCGTCCGGGAACTGGGCACGCATCGTCTGCGTATGGCATTCGCAAGCTGGGTGGCGCGGACGAAGACGCCGCCGGAGCGGGTTGCGGCGATCCGCTCGCTGCAGCAGGCGGCGCCGAAAGAGGTGATCCGGCAGTTCGGGGTGGAAGAAGACGGCAGCTTCATGCTGGATGTCGCGCGCTTCCTGGCTGAGCCGGCCTGAATTCTCCTCTTCACGCTTGCCTGCTGTAACCAGAGAACCATCTGGCCTTTCCGGGACCCTGATTGTAAGAAGGCGGGTTTCCGGGGGCCCATGTGCGCCTTGTGTGATGGAGTGATGTGATGAGCTGGCTGACCGATTACGTCCGCCCCAAGATCCGCGGTCTGCTCAAGCGCGAGGTGCCGGACAATCTGTGGACCAATTGCGAATCCTGCAGCCAGATGATCCTGGTGAAGGACCTGCGGAAGGGCCTGAATGTCTGCCCGCATTGCGGCCATCATATGCGCGCGACGGTGGCCGAGCGGTTTGCCTGGACGTTCGACGAGGGCGCCTGTACGCGGATCGACCTGCCCAAGGTGGTGGTCGATCCGCTCTCGTTCCGCGACCGCAAGCGCTATACCGACCGGCTGAAGGACGAGCGCGCGAAGTCGCAGCTGGACGAGTCCATGGCCGTGGCCCACGGCAAGATCGGCGGGCATGATGCGGTGGTGGCCGTGATGGCGTTCGAATTCATCGCCGGCACCATGGGGGCGGCGCTGGGCGAGGCCTTCGTGGCGGCGGCGCGGCTGGCGATCCTACAGAAGGCGCCGCTGGTCGTCTTTACCGCCTCGGGTGGCGCGCGCATGCAGGAGGGCATGATCAGCCTGATGCAGATGCCGCGCACCACGGTGGCGGTGCAGATGCTGCGCGATGCCGGCCTGCCCTATATCGTCGTGCTGACCAACCCCACCACCGGCGGCGTCACGGCGTCGTTCGCCATGCTGGGCGACGTGCAGATCAGCGAGCCCAATGCCCTGATCGGCTTCGCCGGCCCGCGCGTGATCGAGGATACGGTGCGCGAGAAGCTGCCCGAGGGCTTCCAGCGGGCGGAATATCTACTGGATCACGGCATGATCGACATGGTGACCAAGCGCGCCGACCTGCCGGCCATGCTGGGCCGCCTGATCGGCCTGCTGAATCATAGGCAGGGTGCAACGCCGCTCCGCCCGGCGGCCTGATCCACGCCGATGACGACCTCGCCCATGGCGCTGGGGCCGGAATTCGTCGGTCGTGCCGGCGCGGTGCTGGAGCGGCTCAACCAGCTCTATCCGGCCCTGATCGACCTTTCGCTGGGCCGGCTGGAAGCCTTGCTCGCGAGGCTGGGCCATCCGGAACAGCATCTGCCGCCGGTGATCCATGTCGCCGGCACCAATGGCAAGGGCAGTACCTGCGCCAATCTGCGCGCCATCGGCGAGGCGGCCGGCTGGCCGGTCCATGTCATGACCTCGCCGCATCTGGTGGATGTGACGGAACGATTCCGCGTTGCCGGCCGTATCGTCTCGACCGACGAACTGGTGGCGGTGCTGGAGGAGGTCGAGCGTGTCAATGACGGCGCGTCGATCACGGTATTCGAGGTTCTGACCGCCGCCGGCTTTGTCCTGTTCGCCCGCCATCCTGCCCGTCTGGCGGTGATCGAGGTCGGGCTGGGTGGCCGTTTCGACGCTACCAATGTGCTCGCACGGCCCGCCGCCTGCGCGATTGCGTCGATTTCGATGGATCACGAGGCTTTTCTGGGCAACAGCCTGGCCGCGATCGCTGCGGAGAAGGCCGGGATCATGAAGGCCGGCGTGCCGGCGGTGACCGGCTATCAGGCACCCGAGGTCATGGCGGTTCTGTGCGACCGGGCAACGGAATGCGGTGCGCGCCTGCTGGTGCGTGACGTGGACTGGGAGATCGCGCCGGTACCAGGCGGCCTGCGCTATGCGGATGCGCAGGGCGTGCTGGACCTGCCGGTGCCCGGTCTGCCGGGGCCGCATCAGGTGGATAATGCCGGGCTGGCGGTGGCGGCGCTGCGAGCCAGCGGGCTGGCGGTGCCGGATGCCGCCTGGGCAGGCATCGCCCGCACCGAATGGCCGGCCCGCCTGCAACGGCTGGACGGCGCGCTGGCTGCCCTGCTGCCGCCCGGCTGGGAACTGTGGCTGGATGGCGGGCATAATCCCGGTGCCGGCCATGCGTTGGCTGACATGCTGGCCGGCTGGTCCGATCGTCCGGTTCATCTGGTGGTCGGCATGAAGCAGACCAAGGATGCCACGGGCTTTCTCGCCCCCCTGCTGGAGCGGGCCGCCAGCGTCCAGGCGGTGGCCGAGCCCGGCCAGCATCTGGCATTGCCGGTCGAGGCGATCGTGGCGGCGTCTTCGGGCCGTGCCATCCCCGGCCTCACCGTGCGGGCCGCGCTGGCGCGTCTGGCCGAAGGGGCGGATGGTCCGGGGCGGGTGGTGATCTGCGGCAGCCTGTATCTGGCGGGAGTTGTCCTGGCGCAGGATGGCTGGGTCGCGCGTTGAGTTAAGGTCTTCTTTTTCTGAAGAAAAAGAAGCAAAAAGACTCTTATCCGTTCAGGAGCCTTGTGCTGGGAACATATGATGTCCCTGAACGAATCAGAGTTTTTGGTTCTTTTTGCAAAAAAGAACATCCTTGAGGGCCCCTCATGACACACCGGCACAAAGTCATCTTCGACACCGACCCTGGCGTGGACGACGCGATGGCGCTGTGTTTCATGACCCGGCGGCCGGAATTCGACCTGCTGGGCGTGACCACTGTGCATGGCAATCTGGATATCGACACCGTCACGCGCAATGCGCTGTGGCTGGCCGAGCGGCTGGGGCTGGATGTGCCGGTGGGCAAGGGCGCGGCCACGCCGCTGGTACGGCCGGCGGGGGCTGGGGTGCCGCATGTGCATGGACCGGGCGGGCTGGGCGACCTGACGCCGCCGGCGCAACTGGCCCGCGCGGTTGATCCGCGTCCTGCCTGGCAGGTGATCGTCGATCTGGTACGTGCCCATCCGCACGAGGTTACGCTGATCGCTATCGGGCCGCTGACCAATCTGGCGCTGGCCCTGCGGCACGATCCCGCCATTGCCGGGCTGGTGGCTGGCGTGAGTCTGATGGGCGGCGCGTTTGGCACGCATGGCCATGGCGGCAATGTGTCGCCGGTCGCCGAAGCCAATATCCTGTCGGACCCCGAGGCGGCGGATCTGGTGATGACCGCGCCATGGAAGGTCACTGTCCTGGGGCTGGACGTGACGCAGCAGGTGGTGATGGATGCCGCCTATCTGGATCGGCTGGCGGAGCGGGGCGGGCCGGATGGCGCTTTCCTGCGCGCGGTGTCGCGTTTTTATCAGGGCTTTCACGAGCGCTCGCGCGGGCTGGCCGGCATTTTTGCCCATGACAGCCTGGCGGTGATCCAGGTTCTGGCGCCGCATCTGTTCACCCTGCGGCATGGGCCGGTCCGGGTGGTGTGCGGTGGGCTGGCCGATGGGCAGACGATCCAGAAGCCGGTGGGCATGCCGGGGCCACCTGCTCCAGCTTGGGAGGACGCGCCGCCATGTGCTGTCGCGGTGGATGTCGATGTGGACGGCGTGCTGGCGCTGTATGCGGAGACGTTCATCGCATAAGGGGTCAGGGTGGCATGTCACAAACCCGTCTCCTGTTTCGTCTTATGGCAAACAGCTTACAGGGACGACGATCATGACCCCGCGACTGGACTATCTTGCGACCGCTCCCGCCCTTCTGGGCAAGATGCTGGAGCTTGAAGAGGCTCTCGCATCCTCGGGTCTCGACCTCACGTTGATCGAACTGGTCAAGATGCGGGTTTCGCAGATCAATGGCTGTGCCTTCTGCCTCGATATGCATGCCGCGATCATGAAGAAATCGGGCGAAGACATGCGGCGGGTCGTCCTGCTGCCGGCCTGGCGTGAAACCGCCTTCTATACGCCCCGGGAACGCGCGGCCCTGGCGTGGGCCGAGGCTTTGACGCTGGTGGCCGAGACGCATGCGCCGGACGCGGATTTCGATGCTCTGCGCGCGCATTTCACGGATCAGGAGATCGTCCAGCTTACGCTTGTCATCGGCATGATCAATCACTGGAACCGCATCGCCATCGGGTTCCGCGCCCAGCCGCGCCCGTCAGCGGGCCAGCATGGCTGACGTCGCCGAGACGACGGCCCGCTTTCTCGCGATCAGGCCGGACCTGATCGGCATTGCCTATCGTATGACCGGATCGCTGTCGGTCGCGGAGGATCTGGCGCAGGATGCATTCCTGCGCTGGCATGCCGCCGGACCCGACACGATCGATCATCCCCGCGCCTGGCTCACCCGGGTGGTGACGCGGCTCTGCCTGGACTGGCTGCGGTCTTCCGCGCACCGATACGAGCACTATGTCGGGCCATGGCTGCCGGAACCCGTTCTGGACACGCAGGATGCGCCCCAGATCCGGCTGCATGCGCATGAACAGGATCTGTCCATGGCATTCCTGTCCGCGCTTCAGGCCCTGTCGCCGGCCGAGCGCGCAGCCTTTATCCTGCACGATCTTTTCGAAATGCCGTTTGATGAACTGGCAGAGTTATTGCAGCGGAGCGAAGCCGCCTGCCGCCAGATGGCGTCTCGTGCCCGCAAACACCTCAGGCAGCCCGATATCCGACACCCTATGGGCCGGGAAGCCGGCCGGAAACTGACCGAGGCGTTTCTTCAGGCGTCCCGGCTGGGGGATGAAGCGGCCCTGCGCACCCTCTTGAGCCAGGATGTCCGCTTCGTGTCCGATGGCGGCGGCATTCGGCCCGCCGCACGGAAAATCATTGACGGAATCGAGAAAGTCAGCCGCCTGCTTATTGGTCTGGCCCGTAAGCGCCAGCATCGGGTTCCGCCGGTTCTGTATCGGGGGCCGATCAATGGGGAGCCGGGATTCGTCACCTTGGAGGATGATGGTCTGCCGCAGGTGACGACCCTGACATGTCGTGAGGGGCGCGTTAGTGCCGTTTATGTCGTGCGCAATCCTGACAAGTTGCGGCGGATTCTCGCGGGGTTATGATCTTTGTTCTTTTTTTTGGAAAAAAGAACCAAAAAACTTTTGATCTGTTCGGGAGTTTTTTGCCGGGCCATACGATGGCCCGAAACGAACGAAAGTCTTTTTGCTTCTTTTTCGGAAGACAAAAGAAGATCTTCTTTACCGCCTTTGTCCTGTGGCGCGCAGGATCTTCTCATAACGTGCCACCAGCCGATTGCGGCGCAGGGCGGAGAGGCGCTGGATCCAGAATATCCCGTCCAGCTGGTCGATTTCGTGCTGGTGGCAGATCGCGCGCAGGCCTTCGGACTCTTCGATATGCTCCTGGCCATCGAGATCCTGGTACCGTACGCGCACTTTGGCCGGGCGCTCGATCTGCTCGATGACGCCTGGCATGGAAACGCTGCCTTCCTCATGCCGGATTGTCTCGTCGGACGTCCAGATGATCTCCGGATTGATATAGGTCCGGGGCCCCGATGTGTCGCGCAGGTCCAGTACCACGACGCGCAGTGCCACGCCGATATGCGGCGCCGTGATGCCGATACCGGGGGCGGCGCGCATCGTGTCGAGCAGGTCGGCGGCCAGTGTGCGCAGCGCCGCGTCGAAGAGTGTAACCGGCTCCGCCGCCTGGCGCAGGCGCTGGTCCGGAAACATGACGATCGGGCGCGCGGCCATTCGGACGCCTCGTGGGATCAGATGAAGGTGGCGGCGCGGACGCGGCCGACCGTCATTCCGTTCCAGTTGCGGATATCGTGGGTCGCCAGATCGCGCAGCACCGTGTGGTCGCGGGTCTCCGGGCCCAGGAAGCGCGTCAGCAGGGCGGCCATCGCGACTTCGGCCGCGCGTGGGGCGCCGTCGTGGCATTTCACCGCGATGCCCAGCCCCTGCTCCGGCAGGCTGGCGGCCATGATGCCCTCCGCCCCCATCTTGCTGAACACGGCCGATCCCAGCGCCTGCATCAGCACGGTGTCGAAGCGCCCGCTGCCGCCGACCATGAAGGGGGCGCGGGCCACGGCGGTGCGCAGCCGTGCCGCCGCGCGCGCGCGTTCCGGGCCCAGACCGTGGCCGGTGCCGAAGCGTGCGAAGCCATGGGCCAGGGCGCGTAGCGGGATGGCGTAGGTGGGGATCGAACAGCCGTCGATGCCGCGATTGTCCTCTCCATGGGCGGCATCCGTCACGTCGGCCAGCGCCGCCGTGACCTCGCGCATGATCGGGTGGGCCGGCTGGATGTAGCCTGCCAGATCCTCGTCCCGGTCGCAGGCCAGGCAGACGAAGCCGGCATGCTTGCCGGAGCAATTATTATGCAGGGCGTTGGGCGCGCCGCCCGAGCGGGCCAGCGCGTGCGCGGCATCGGCATGGGTCGGCCAGTGGGTGCCGCATTCCAGGCAGGCGACGTCGCGGCCCACCCGGCCCAGCATCCGCGCCGCGACCGCGACATGGGCTGGCTCGCCGTTATGCGAGGCACAGGCCAGCGCCAGTTCCTCGTCGTCCAGGCCCAGCCGGTCGGCGGCGCCGCTTTCGACCAGCGGCAGGGCCAGGAAGGCCTTGACCGCCGAGCGCGGATAGGTCGGCTGCGCGATGTCGCCCAGCGCGAACAGCACGTCGCCATCGGCATCCACCACCACGGCGGTACCGGCATGGCGGGATTCGACGCGGCCGCCGCGTTCGATCTCGGCGATTGCTGTTTCCATGGGTGGGTGTCGTCCTCGGTCAGGTGTTGCCGGTCAGGAAGTAGCTCGGGCTGCCCGAACTGCGCGTCGAGTCCGGATCGTCCTCGATCAGATCGTCGATCATGAAGCGCTTCATGCGCAGCACGGCGATATCGGCTTCACTGGCATCATCGTCATCAGCCACCAGGGACAGCCAGTAGGGCACGCCGCCCCGCTCAGTCAGCAGCAGAGGATGGCGGCGGCTCATGGCCAGGCCGTCGCGCAGCATGGCGTCGGCATTCTCTTCCGTCGTGATGTGGTACAGATAGCTGTCGGCGGGGTCGGACGCCTGAAGCCCGCGAAAATGGACGCGCGCCAGTTGCAGGGTCTCGGCATCCAGATGCGTGACCTGTCGCCGGGGTGGCGCAGGTTCGGCCTTTGGCGGAGCGGCAGGCGGCGGGCTGGCGGCGACCGATGCGAACAAATCGTTCTGTCCGGCGTCTGCCGTGTCGCGCACCGGGCGCGGTGCGCGGGGCCGGCGGGTCGCGGGCTGTGTGGCGGCGCGGGGTGCTGGTGCGGGCAGCGGCAGTTCGGCGGTATCCGGGAGGATGCGTGCCATGTCGAAATTCCGTCGCAGGATGGCTACGGGGTCAGGGTCGGGCAGGGCTTCGGCCATGATCTGCCGGCCGCGCCGCCGCCAGAACAGCATCAGGGCCCGGGCACCATCTTTCGCCGCGATCCGCGCGCGCGGCCGCCCCTGCATATCGTCTATCCGGAAGATCATGCGTTCCGAATTCCGGGTCG
This sequence comes from Gluconacetobacter tumulicola, assembly GCF_014174215.1. Classification (GTDB taxonomy): domain Bacteria; phylum Pseudomonadota; class Alphaproteobacteria; order Acetobacterales; family Acetobacteraceae; genus Gluconacetobacter; species Gluconacetobacter tumulicola. Next base: position 90,129 of record NZ_JABEQL010000011.1, read on the forward strand.
TCAGGCCGGTCGGCCTGACCCTGTAACCGTTTCTCACCATAATCCTCAGTCGTGCCGTTCGCCGTGAAGTCTGAAGTCGGCCGTCATTGGTGGCCGGTCCGCGCCTTATGCCGTCGCAACGTCGCGGCAGGCGGCGCACAGGCCCTCTGCCTCGACGGTCGAATGGCGCACCGTGAAGCCGATATGCCGTGTGGCATCGATCAGCGCATGCAGGATGCCGTGATCGTCCAGTTCGGTCACCTGGCCGCAGCCGGTACAGATCAGAAATTGCGCCGCATGAGGATGGCCTGCCTCGGTATGGCTGCCATCCAGCGCATGCGTGCAGCCCACGAAAGCCGACAGGCGCTCGATCTTGTGGATCAGCCCCTCTTCCAGCAGAAAATCCAGTGCGCGGTAGACCGTGGGCGGGGCGGCGCCCTTCTTGTCGGCGCGCAATCCGTCCAGCAGGTCATAGGCGCCGACCGGGCGCGCGGCCTCCAGCACCAGGCCCAGCACCTGGCGCCGCAGATCGGTCAGCCGTGAACCATGCGCGGCGCACAAGCGCTCGGCATTATCCAGCCGTGTCTCGGTCCTTTCGGCGAAACTCGTTCCCGCCATACCTGCCGCGCCATGCCCCCGATCTGTTCAGAGATGCCGCCCGAGCGGCTCCCTGGTTTCCATACGCCGGAAAGCGCGTTATATGAAGGCTTCAAATATGTTACATTATAACGTATTTTGACCTGCCAACCCTCCTGCTGACGGCCTGTCGCGTGTCTGCTGACCTTATATTGCCACTTCGTCTCGCCCGGTCGGGCCTGGTTCGCCTGGTCTGCGCCTGGCTGATGGCTGTCATGCTGGCGGCATCGGTGGGGCGGTCGGCCCGTGCCGACAGCCCGATTGCCGTTGTTGCCGCCGAAGCGGTCTGGGGCGATATCGCGCGCCAGGTCGGGGGGCCCGATGTCGCCGTGAGCAGCATCCTGACCAATCCCGCCACCGACCCGCATGCGTTCGAGGCCAGTCCGATGGATGGGCGGCGGCTGGGCATGGCGCAAATCGTGATTGCCAATGGCGGGGGATATGACGGCTGGATCGATCGGCTGATGGAGGGGGGCGGTAGCGCCGACCGGCCGGTCGTGCTGACCGTCGCGGCACTGGTCGGCTGGCGGGACGGCGACAACGCCCATTTCTGGTACGACCTGTCGATGGTGCGCGCCGTCGCGACGGCATTCGCCGCCGATTGCGGCGCGATCCGCCCCGATCGCCGTGCGGCGCTGCAGGCGCGCCTGCAACAGTTTCTGGACACGCTGGTGCCGCTTCAGCAGCGGATCGCGCTGCTGAGGGAGCGGTATCATGGGGTGCCGGTGGCCGCGTCCGAACCGATCTTCGGCCTGATGACACGGCAGATCGGTCTGACGATGCATGATGCGGACTTCCAGCGTGCGGTCATGAACGGCACCGATCCCGGTCCCGCGGAGGTTGCCGGGTTCGAACAGGACCTGGCGGCGCGGCGGGTGCGGGTCCTGATCCTGAACGAACAGACGACCGGCCCGGCCACCGAACGGCTGGACCATCTGGCGCGGGGGGCGGGCATTGCCGTGCTGCGGGTCGGCGAAAGCCTGCCGCCGGGCACGCGCTATCAGGAATGGATCGGCGGGGTGCTGGACCGTCTGGAACAGGCCCTCGCCCAAGGATCGGCCCGGGGGCCCGCATGAGCGGTCATGACGGCCATGGGTGCTGCGGCGGACCGCCCGCGCCGGCATCCCCTGCCATGCCGCCGGTCGACATGGCGCATGTCACGCTGCGCATCGGCGACCGCATTATCCTGTCCGATGTCGGGCTGGCGGTGCCTGCCGGGGCTTTCGTCGGCATGCTGGGGCCGAACGGCGCGGGCAAGAGCAGCCTGATCCGCGCCATTCTGGGCGTGGTGCCGGTGGCGGCCGGGCGGATTTCGGTCTTCGGCCGGCCGGTGGGGCGGGGCAATCACGATATCGGCTATCTGCCGCAATTCCCGGCCCGCTCGGCGCCGCGCCTGGACGGGCGCAGCTTCATTGCCGCCGCCCTGCATGGCGAACGCTGGGGCCTGCCCTGCGACTGGCGCCCCGGCCGGCATCGCCGCCATGATGCGATGGAAATCGACCGGGTGCTGGATCTGGTGGGGGCCATGCATCTGGCGCGCCGGCCGATCGACCATCTTTCGGGCGGCGAACGCCAGCGGCTGCTGCTGGCGCAGGCCCTGCTGGGGCGGCCCCGCCTGCTGCTGCTGGACGAACCGCTGGCCAGCCTCGACCCCCATCGCGCGCGGGAAGTCGTGGCGCTGGTGGATACGATCCGCCGCCAGCTCGGCATCGCGGTGCTGTTTTCCACCCATGATCTCAACCCGCTGCTGGGGGTGATGGACCGGGTGCTGTATGTGGGGCGCGGGGCGGCGCGACTGGGCACGGTGGATGAGGTCGTGACCGGCCCGGTGCTGAGTGCCCTGTATGGCATGCCGGTCGAGGTGATCCGGGCGAACGGGCGCATCTTTGTCGTTGCTGACGGGGCGGTGCAGTCGTGAGCGGGCGGTGGCGCTTCTTCTTTTCTGTTTTTCTGTCCGGAACCGGTAGCATCCGATCATGTTCGCCTTCGAATTCATGCGCCATGCCTTTGCCGCGACGGGTATCGTTGCGATCCTCTCCGGGCTGGTCGGTTATTTCATGGTGCTGCGGGGCGAGAGCTTTGCCGGCCACGCGCTGTCGCATGTCGGCTTTGCGGGGGCGACCGGCGCGCTGCTGGTGGGCATGCCGCCCTTCTGGGGGCTGATGGGCGCCACGGTCCTGGCCGGGGTGGCCATGGGGCTGGGTGGGCGCGGCACCACCCAGGGGCGGGATGTCACCATCGGGCTGGTCCTGTCCTGCATGCTGGGTTGCGGCCTTCTGTTCCTGCACTTCCTGACCACATCGGCCACCCGCGCCACGGCGTTGCTGTTCGGCAACGTGCTGGGGGTGGACCGGTCGATGCTGGGGTGGTTGCTGGTGCTGGGTGTGGGCTGCGTGCTGGCCATGGCGGCGCTGTCGCGGCCGTTGCTGTTCGCCAGCCTCCAGCCCGAGACGGCGGAGGCCCGTGGCGTAAAGCTGCGCATGGTATCCACCATCTTCCTTGCCATCGTCGCGGTCGTGACGGCGGAATGCGTGCAGATTACCGGTGTGCTGCTGGTCTTCGCGCTGATGGTCGGGCCGGCGGCGACGGCGCAGCGTCTGACGGCCACGCCGGGATGGGGGATCGTACTGTCGGTCCTGCTGGCGATCGGGGCGGGCTGGGGCGGACTGGCCCTGTCCTGGTGGACCGATTGCCCGGCCTCGTTCTGGATCAGCGCGCTGAGTACGGGTTTTTATCTGGCCGCCGGCGTCTGGCGCTTCACCGGGCGGCGTGAAAGCATCGATGCGGCCTGATGATCCTGCACGACGGGCCGAGGAACGGGCGGTTCAGGACGGCAGGGACCAGCACCACCATGCCATCAGGGCCAGCACGGTGCCCAGCCCGGCATGCAGGGCAAGCAGCATCCGGCCGTCAATGACCGGCGGGTGTTCCAGGCGGCGGCGTGAAGGCATCGCGCGTGTCTCCGGACAGTGGGATCGGCAATCGGGGTCAGTGGTCGTGGCCGCCATGCGGCACGACGTGATAGGTGCGGTTGAAATAGACCAGGCCCCCCATCGGCGCGCCGATGCGGATGGCCTCGACCACACCGAACATGACGCTGTGGGTGCCGACCTCGACAATCCGGTCGATCCGGCAGTCGAAGGAGGCCACGGCCTCTTCCAATGCCGGCGCGCCGGTTACCATCGTCGTCCAGTGGCCGACCGTGAACCGCTCGTACATGTCCAGCGGTCCGGCGAAGGTGCCTGAAATGTCGCGCTGGCCGGCGGACAGGACATTGATGCAGATCGGCCCGCCGGTATGAAAGGCATCGCGCGCGCGTGATGCGCGGTTCATGCACACCAGCAGCGTGGGCGGGGCGTCGCTGACGGAACAGACGGCCGAAGCGGTGAAGCCCACCGGGTCGTCCAGCGTGCCGGTCGTGACCACATTCACTGCCGCGCCCAGCCGCGCCATCGCGTCCCGATAGGTCTGGGAGTCCACACTCATGCCCGCGCCCTTCCTGCCGTCGTCCATTCCTGTAGGGGCGACATCTTCATCATTGACCGTTCTGGCATAGTATCACGACAGGGAAAACGGAAGGAACTCATCATCATGCAGGCCGACGCGACGGACGATACGCTGCTGGTCTCCCGCCAGGGCCGCCTGGGGCGGCTGACGGTCAATCGCCCCAAGGCGCTGAATGCGCTGGATATCACGCTCTATCGCGGGATTGCCGCGGCGCTTGCCGCATGGCGGGATGACCCGGCGGTCGAGACGGTGCTGATCGACAGTACCAGCCCCCGGGCGTTCTCGGCCGGCGGGGACCTGCGGGCCCTTTATACCCTGGCGCGCGACGCGGGGCCCGATGCGGCGGCGCAGGTGTTCCGTGCGGGCTATCGGCTGGTTTCGGTCCTGGCGGGGTATCCCAAGCCGGTGGTGTCGTTCATGGACGGGATCACGATGGGGGGTGGGGTCGGGCTGGGTGCGCATGTCCGTCACCGGATCGTGACCGAACGCAGCGTGCTGGCCATGCCCGAGGTCGCGATCGGGCTGACGCCCGATGCGGGCGGGTCTTACCTGCTGTCCCGCGCGCCGGGGCTGTACGGGTTGCGCCTGGCCCTGACCGGTGGCCGGATGCAGGGCGGGCAGGCCGTGGTCGCGGGCTTTGCCGATCGGATGCTGGCGGCGTCGGACCTGCCGGAGCTTGCGGCCGCCCTCGCCCGGCGGCCGGCGGGTGAGGTGGTGGATCTGGCCCCTGCCGTCCCGCGCCCGGTTCAGGAGGAACTGGCGGCGATCAACGCACTCTATGACGCGCCGGACCTGGGGACGATCCGCGACCGGCTGGCGTGCAGCGCCGAGCCGTGGGCGGCCGAAGACCGCGAGGCGATGGAGCAGGCCTCGCCCCTGTCGCTGCTTGTCACGTTCCGCGCCTGGCATGCCGCGCGCCGCCTGCCGGACCTGAACACGGTGCTGGAGCAGGAATATCGCCTGGTCGGCAACCTGATCCGCCTGCCCGATTTCACCGAGGGCGTGCGGGCCAAGATCGTCGACAAGGACAACGCGCCACGCTGGCTGGCGGGTGAGGCGCTGGGCGATGCGGCGATCGAGGCCTGTTTCGCCCCCCGCCCCGATACGCTGGACCTGCCCGTCTTTCCCGAACCGGCGTGACCGCGCGCCGTTTTCTCTCCGCGCCCTTTCGGGCAATCGCCCCCCGCCCTCGATCCGAGGTTTCGACCCATGCCGTTCTCTGCCGCCTATCATCCCGCCCGTGAGCATCTGACGCTGGGGGATGCGTTCTACGACCCGGTGGAAGCGGCGCGCTTTCCCGAACATATCCTGCGCTTCCGCAACCAGGACGCGGCGGCGCGGATCGGGCTGGATACGCTGACCGACGCGGAATGGATCGATCATCTGGGGCGCTTCGTCCCGCTGCCCGACGGGCTGCCGACGCCGCTGGCGCTGCGCTATCACGGGCATCAGTTCCGCCAGTACAATCCCGACCTGGGCGATGGGCGGGGCTTCCTGTTCGCGCAGATGCGGGACGCGCGCGACGGCAGGCTGCTGGACATTGGTACCAAGGGCAGCGGCCGCACGCCGTGGTCGCGCGGCGGGGACGGGCGCCTGACCCTGAAGGGCGGGGTGCGCGAGATCCTGGCCAGTGAAATGCTGGACGCGCTGGGCGTGAACACCTCGCGGACGCTGAGCGTGATCGAGACCGGAGAGCGGCTGCAGCGTGGGGACGAGCCGTCGCCCACCCGGTCATGCGTGCTGGCGCGGCTGAGCCATTCGCACATCCGTGTGGGAACTTTCCAGCGCCTTGCCGCGCTGGAAGACCGGGCCAGCCTGACGCGGCTGGTGGACTATGTCATGGCCACCTACTTCCCCGACACTCATGGCGGGGACAATGCGGCGACGTCGCTGTTCGACATTGCCTGCACCCGCATCGCGCGTCTGGCGGCCCAGTGGATGGGGGCGGGATTTGTGCATGGTGTGCTGAATACGGACAATATCAACATCACGGGCGAAAGCTTCGATTACGGCCCGTGGCGCTTCCTGCCCCGATACGACCCTTCGTTCGTCGCAGCCTATTTCGACCAGTCGGGCCTGTATGCATTCGGGCGCCAGCCCGAGGCCGCGCTGTGGACCCTGGCGCGCCTGGCGGAATGCCTGATTCCCCTGACGGAAATCGAAGATCTTCAGAAGATCTTCGACGATTTCCCGGATCGTTATGAAGTGGAGATGAATGGCGTCATCGTGAAACGCCTTGGTTTGTCACCGCTTTCCAGAAATGATGACCGCGAACTGTCGGCGGAGACATGGACGTTTCTGGAACGATCGGGAATAGGATTTGAAAATTTGTTCTTCGACTGGTATGGTGGAACACAGAGCAGGCATCGGGCGCTCAACGGGCCCAATGCCCATTTCTATGCGGGTGCGGAGTTCGAGCCGCTGCGTCGGCAGATCGATGCCTATTCCCCGCGACCGGATCTGGATCTTTCCAGTCCGTATTTTTCCCGATCCGTCCCCTGCACCATGCTGATCGACGCAGTGGAGCGGATATGGCAGCCGATTGCAGACCAGGATGACTGGAGCATGCTCAATGACACGCTCGCGTCGATCCGGGACATGAAGGCTGCCCTTTCGCCTGCCGCCTGACGGCGGCACGGTTCGGGATACCGGCATGGCAATCCGGCCATCCGGGGGCGTCTGTGGAGCAAGGAGTTCCAGGGCAGATCTTTCCGAACACGGAGAACGGAATGCAGAATTTCTCACCGCAAGCGACAAGCCTGGCCCATGTGTCCGAATATGAGATTTCGGATAACGCGCGGCTGACCCTCTGGCTCGCAGCCGCCGTGGCCGCCATATGTGGCGGCCTCTACGGCTACGACACCGGCATCATTTCGGGTGCCTTGCTGCTGATCACGCGGGATTTTCATCTGAGCAGCACGGCGCAGGAGTTCGTGGCCTCGGCGATCCTGGCCGGCGCCGTGATCGGTGCCGTGGGCACCGGCTGGCTGTCCGAACGGTTCGGCCGCCGCACCACCGTCATGATCGTCACTGCCGTCTTCGTGACGGGGGCGCTGGCCTGTTCGATGGCGCCCGATGTCGGCACGCTGATCGCGGCCCGTATCTATCTGGGCCTCGGCGTCGGCGGATCGACGCAGGTGGTGCCGATGTATATCTCGGAACTGGCGCCGGCGGCAAAGCGCGGGCGGCTGGTCACGCTGTTCAACGTGGCGATCGGGATCGGCATCTTTCTTGCCAATATCGTCGGTTTTGCGATGCGCGATGCGTGGGGATGGCGGCCGATGATCGCGATTGCCGCCGGTCCGGCGCTGGTCGTGTTCATTGCCATGTTCTTCCTGCCGCGCAGCCCGCGCTGGACGGCGGAGAACCGGGGATTGAAGGCTGCAATCCGCGAACTGATCAAGGTTCGCACGAGTCATCGTGAGATCCATAAGGAAATTAAGAAGATTCACGAAGCTGCCGAAAATGTTTCCGACGATCAGCGGGGATGGCGCGGTCTTTCCCAGCCCTGGGTGCGGCCGGCCCTGATCGCGGCGTTCGGTGTGGCGTTCTTCACCCAGTGCGGCGGATTGGAGATGATGATCTATTACGCCCCCACCTTCCTGTCGGATGCCGGGTTCGGCCATTCGGCGGCGCTGCTGGCCAGCGTGGGTGTGGCGGTCGTCTATCTGGCGATGACGCTGACCGGCTCGCTGGTCGTCGATCGGGTCGGCCGTCGGCGGCTGATGCTGATCATGGGGCCGGGTTCGGTCCTCAGCCTGATCGGGCTGGGGCTGATGTTCATGCTTCATCCCGACAAGGGCAGTGTCGGCAGCTGGATGATCATCGCCTTCCTGCTGCTGTTCATGATGTTCAATTCGGGTGGCATTCAGGTCGTCGGCTGGCTGCTGGGGGCCGAGATGTTCCCGCTGCCGATGCGCGGCACCGCCACCAGCCTGCATGCCGCCACCCTGTGGGGCAGCAACCTGCTGGTGACCAGCACGGCGCTGACACTGGTGCAGACGATCTCGCTGGGCGGGACGATGTGGTTCTATGCCGGGGTCAACCTGGCATCGGTCCTGTTCGTCTATTTCCTGGTTCCGGAAACGCGCGGTGCCTCGCTTGAGGATATCGAGAAGGCGCTGCAGGAAGGGCGCTTCCGGCCGCGTCGGGGACAGACGGCCATCGTGGAGCAATAGCGGCATCATGCCACGGTGGCCGGGTCGGATGGAGCGGGGCGTCATGCCTTGCGGCCATTCCACCCCGTCTCCGTAGGGCATCGACGCAGACTCGCCGGTAGCAAGGCCGGCGTTGCGTTCGATCGATGGCCGGGTGCGAGACTATCGGGAGTATCCGGCGAAGATCTGCGAACGGCCGGCATGCCCTGATCAGACGATGTGCGACGCTCAACCCGCCTTCTTTCTCAGTCCGGCAACGACCAGGCCGAGCAGCCTGAGGAAAACGGCGGTGAGTGCTGCGATCTGTGCTCCTGTCACGCTTTCGCCGAGCAGCGCCGAGGCCAGCACCATCGTCACCGCCGGAGATGGAACCGTGATGGAGCTTGCGACGGAAACGTCGATATGGCGCATCGCGTTGAACCAGACGATCAGTTCCAGATAATAGGCGAGGCCCATGGCGATCGCGAAGACCTGGAACCGTCCGTCGAACGCGGCGCTGAAGGTCGGGCCGCTTCCGTCGATGGCGAGCGTCAGCGGAAACAGCAGGGCCACGGACACGGCGAGCCGGGACACCGTGACCTGATGGGGCGTGACCTGGGTGCTGGCCAGCGCCTCGCGGAGGATGACGTGGGCGATGCTCCAGAGGGCTGGAACCGCCAGGGCCAGCACGAACCACGGGGATAGCCCGTCGGGTCGCCAGGTTCCTTTCGTGGCCAGAAAATAGGGCGCGGCCAGCACCAGCAGCATGAAAGCGCATTCGCTCCGGCTTTTGCGGCGGCCGAGGCCATGGCTTCCAGCCCCGCTGCGAAGAGCGGATAGGCTTGCAGGGCGATTGCGGCATTGACCGGGCCTGCCTTCTCGAAGGCGAGTACGTAGAGCCAGGTCGACAGGCCGAACAATGCTCCGGTGAACAGCATGACGGGGAGCGACCGTGTTTTCTTCGGCGACGGCGACGTGTCGGAGAACGGACCCCGTTCTTCCGATCGCCATTCGCGAATGAAGAGCGGCAGCGAGAACAGAAATTGCCAGACCGACAGCCAGAAGGCGAAGGCGAGCGCGTGGGTTCCGTAGGCCGGCCGCTGGCGATGATCGGCATCACACATGTCGTCATGGATGCCGCCGCCGCTGATGAACGAGGTCGCTTCGCGCTGGATCGAAGACGGAACGGTTGAACAATTGAAGGCAAGCCAGCGCACGCATGCCGCGCGATGGCGCGCGAGGCGCTGGCGGATGTCGCGTGGCATACCGATACCTGCGGATCGCATCTGTGGCTGCCGCTTCCCGGCCATTGGCAGGCCGACGCCTTCGCGGCGGCGGCTGCGCGCGCGGACGTCCTGGTGACGTCGGCTGGTGCCTTCCTTGTGCCCGGCCATCATGCGCCCGCAGCCGTGCGGCTCTGTCTCAGCCATGAGGCGCTGGATGGGCGGGTAGAATGGGGGTTGGGAATCCTCGCGGGTCTTCTGGAGGCCGGTTGTCCCGAAATCCATCCGGTCTGATACCAGCTTGCCACTGATTTGATCGTGAACGGGTGTCCCAAGAGCAACGCCCCTGGCTTGTTCACATGCCGGAAAGCACCACACGTTCCGTCACATCCGGTACGGTAAACCCGAAGATCCGGCCGTAAAAATCCAGTTCCAGTTCCAGCGCGCGGCGTACCGTCTCCTCGCGCCGGAAGCCGTGGGCTTCGCCTTCGAACGTATAATGCGCGCAAGGCACCCCGCCGGAGGCCAGTGCGTCGGCCATGGCCTGGGCTTGGGCGGGGGGGACGACCGCGTCGGCGAGGCCGTGCAGGAACAGGACCGGCGTGCGGATGGCGTCGGCCTGGGTCAGGGGCGAGCGGGCCAGATAGGTGGCTTCGGCCTCGGGCCAGGGGCCGACCAGGCTGTCGAGATAGCGGGATTCGAATTTATGGGTTTCCTGCGCCAGGGCGCGCAGGTCGGTGACGCCGTACAGGCTGGCGCCGGCGGCGAACAGGTCGGACCCCGCCAGGGCCAGCAGCACGGTCAGGCCGCCGGCGCTGCTGCCGCGAATGGCGATGCGGGCGGGGTCGACGCGGCCGGTCGCGACCAGATGGCGGCAGGCGGCGATGCAGTCTTCCACGTCCGCCACGCCCCACTGCCCTTCCAACTGGCGGCGATAGGCGCGGCCGAAGCCGGTCGAGCCGCGATAATTGACGTCGACCACCGCGAAGCCCCTACTGGTCCACCATTGGACCTTGAAGGCGAAGGCGCTGGCGGCGCGGCCGGTTGGGCCGCCATGGGCCATGACGATCAGCGGCGGCTTTTCATCTGCGGGGCCGCGGAAGCGGCTGTTGGCGGGGGGATAGAAGAAGGCGTGGCCGGTATGCCGCCCGTCGGACGAGGGAAAGTCGGGCATGGGGAAGCGGATCGTTTCGGCGCGGGCGATGTCGCCGGGGGCGAGGTCCAGCGTGGTGGCGGCGCGCAGCACGCGTGACGGCGCGCCCATGCGGCCATGGCGTACGGCGGGTGCGCCGTCCGGTGGGGTGTCGAGCCATGCCAGCGAGCCGTCGGCCAGCATTGTCGGGCATTGGGCGGGATGGCCCAGCGCCACCGGGCGGGCGACCGGTCCGGTGAGATGCAGGGTGCGGGCCTCGCCATGTTCGATGGCGATGGCCAGGATGGTGCCGTCGGGGAGAGGCTGGTAGCTGCGCAGGCCGAAGACCCAGTGCGGCAGGCCGATTTCGGCCTCCATCGGCGCGATGGCTTCCGGCGCTCCGTCCGGCACGGCCCAGCGTGTCAGGTTCCACCAGCCGTCATGGTCGGAGGCGGCCAGTAGCGTCGCGGGGCCGGCCCAGGCCGGTTCGATGACGGAGGCGCCGTCATCGGCCAGTGTGCAGATGTCGGCCAGTGCGGTGCCGGCATCGTCCGATGTCAGCCGGCCCAGGCGCAGCCGGGTGGCATCCCACGGCATGGCGGGGTGGTCCCACTCGATCCAGGCCAGCCAGGCGCCGTCGGGCGACGGGCGGGGGGAACTGAGGAAATCGGGGCCGGAGACCAGCACCCGGCCGGCCTGCGTCGCCGGGTCGGCCTCGCCGTCGGTGGCGAAGGCGACCAGGGTGGAGACCGGTTCGCCGGGTGCGCGATGGTCCTCGCGCACGCAGAACAGCGTGGTGCCGTCGGGCGAGAAGGCAAAATCGGCGAAGCGCAGGCCGGGCACCGTGCCGAGGGCGCGGGGAGCCGTGCCGGGCGTGACGATCCAGACGCTGCCGTCCGGCCGGTGGCTGAAGGCGATGCGGCCGCCGGCCGCGACATAGGCGCCGCCGCCATATTCATGGGCGCGCGTGCCGATATCGAACGGCGCGGGCGTGATGTCGCGGATGCCGTCGGTGCCGGTCCAGCGCACCAGAACGGTTCGTCCGGCTTCGGCCGGGCGTGTCTCCAGCCAGTAGACCGCCTCGCCGTCGGCCTGCACGCTGCCCAGCCCCAGGGTCTTGCCGGCCACCAATGCCGCCGTCACGGGAGATGGCCATGTGCCGTAGGGGCGGATGGCGGGTTCGGGGCCGGTCCCGGCGGTCGGGTCGGTCATGCGGTACTCCTGTTCCGGGTGCCGGTGGCCGGCAGGCTTTCTCTTCCCGCCACACACCCATAAGTTGACGACACGGAGCCCCAAGAGAACACGAGCGACAATGACGCAGCAACGGCACATCGGCGGACGAGCGAAGAACGGTACGGACGGGTCCTCGGCCGGTCCGGGATGGCTGGACGAGCAACTCTCCGAAGTGCAGGACGAGGCGATCCGCTGTCTCGCGCCCGGCAGGATCGACGACCTGATCGAGGGCTGGATTCCCGACGCACGGTCGGCCACCGACCTGCCGCCCGACGCCGCGCTGGCGCGCATGACGCTGGCCCTGGCCATGGCCACGACGCTGGCGCTGTTCACCCAATCGGGCAGCGGCCAGACCGCTTTCGATCGTCTCGCCCGGCAGCGCCGCGTCGCCGCGCATCATCTGCCCGTAATGGATGCCCTGCGCCGGACGCGCTTTCGCGTCGTCAGGGTGGAGGTGCCGCACGGGGAGAACGCGGCGGATGTCCGGGACGTGGCGTCCGGCGAGGTGTTGCGGATCGTGGACGAGGGCGTCATGCCGGAGACGGCCGGTCTTCGCCTTGCCGTATGGGTCGTTCCGGACAATGGCGGGGGAAATCGGTTCACCGGCCCCGTGGTTCCGCTCGACGATGACGCGTTCGCCGTCGTCGAGGGCTTTATCCGTCCCGGCCGTTCCGGCCTGGTCAATCCCCTGCGCTGCGCGGAGGCTGTCTATCGTCATGTCGTCCGCAATGGTCCCATGCATGTGCCGGGCTTCGATGGCGAGGTGGACGCTCTCTTCGCGGACGACGACGATCTCGCCATCCTCGCAGGGGAATGGTCGCGTGCCGACGGGGCGCGCGATCCGGAGGACGTCCTGTTCGTGCGCGCGCAAAGCGATCCCGATACGGTCGTCGGCGTGATGATCGCGATCGTCGGGGCCCGGTTGGCGGGCCGCGACCGGCTGGCTGGCGCGTGGGAGGAGATCGCCCGCCTCCAGATCGAGACGATCGACCGGCGTGTGCGGATTTCGCCTTCCGCCCTCACGCTCGAAGCCCTGGACAGCTTCGTGGCGCGGCTGATGGCGACGGGTGAGATTCCATCGTCGGTCCGGCAGGTTTTCATCGAGATGCGGCATGTCGTCGCCCGGCCGGGAAAAGACCGCCCCGCGGATGGTCGCGCCGATCTGGATGCCCTGATCGCCCGTATTCAGGCGCTGCGCGCCCGGACCGTGGAACGGGGCTGCACCGAGGAGGAGGCCCTGGCCGCCGCCGCGAAGGTCGCGGAATTGCTGGACCGCCACGGTCTCAGCCTGAGCGAGCTGGATGTCCGCAACCAGGCCTGCGAGAGCGCGATCGTGGAGACGACGCGCAAGCGCGCGGGGCCGCTCGACGACTGCATCCCCTCGATCGCGGCGTTCTTCGATTCCCGCGTCTGGGGCGAGACGAACGAACGGGGCATGTTGCGCTATGTGTTCTTCGGCCTGCCCGCCGATGTCGCGGCCGCCTGTTATCTTTACGAACTCGTGGAACGGGCGTTCGAGACGGAGGGCGCGCTGTTCAAGGCCGGCGAGACCTACCGCGCCATGCCGTCGACGCTGCGGCGTACGGCCACGCATTCGTTCCAGCATGGCCTGGCCCACGGCATCATGGAAAAGCTGCGCATGCTCCGCGAATCCAGGGAAACCGCCCTGCGGGGAGGCGCGTCGGGGCGCGATCTCGTCGTCCTGAAAGCCGGTGTCGTTGATGAGGAAATGGCGGCGCTCGGACTGCGCCTGCGTGCGCGGACGCGCTCGGGAGGCCGGCGCGTGCTGCGGGACGTCTATGATCACGGCCACCAGACGGGGCTGGATTTCGACTATCGGCCCGGCCTCGGCAGAGCCGGGTGAAGGTCCTGTCGCCGATGGGGCGCCGGCGTAGCTTGGGCGGGCATGTGGCAGAAGGAGCGATGGCGCGGCGCGGGGGCTCTTCCGCTTCTTGACTTGACAGCGCGCCGACCAGGCGGTTCCTCACCCTCTTGGCCTCACTGGACGGGTCTGGTCCGCTGCTTCATTCCTTCGAATCTCTTTTCGTGCAGTATGGTTATGGCGTGATCGCGGTCATCGTCATGCTGGAGAGCATGGGGCTGCCCCTGCCGGCCGAGACGCTGATCATTTCCTCGGCACTCTATTGTGCCGCGACGCATCGGCTGGAGATCGGCTGGGTGGCGGCGGCGGCGATTGCCGGGGCCATCATGGGCGACAATTTCGGCTATCTGATCGGCCATAGTTTCGGCCATCGGCTGCTGGAGCGCCATGGCGGCAAGGTGAGGCTGAACGAGCGGCGCCTGCTGCTGGGGCGCTATCTGTTCCGCCGCCATGGCGGCAAGGTGGTGTTCTTCGGCCGCTTCATCGCCATCCTGCGCGTCTTCGTCGCCCTGCTGGCGGGGGCGAACCGGATGCCGTGGCATACGTTCCTGTTTTTCAATGCGTTGGGCGGTATCGGCTGGGCCGGCGGCTATGCGCTGGGGGCGTATTATCTGGGGCATGAGGTGCTCAACCTCTCTGGCCCGGTCGGGCTGGCGCTGGGAGGCGTCGCCACGCTCGTCCTGGGGGGCAGCTTCCTTTTCCTGAAGAAGAACGAACTGCGCCTGACCGAGGAGGCGACCCGTGCCGCCGAGCGGGAACAGAAAGGGGAATCCGTGCCATGAGCGCGAAATGGACCATCGACAGGGCACCGGACCTGACGGGCCGTACCGCCGTCGTGACCGGGGCGACGGGTGGCCTGGGCTACGAGACCGCGCTGGGTCTGGCGTCGCGCGGGGCGACCGTGCTGCTGACGGGGCGCGATCCGGCGCGCGGTGCGCGGGCGGTGGCGTCCCTGCGCCAGCAGGTGGCGGATGCGCGGGCGGAGTTTCTGCCGCTCGACCTGGCCTGCCTGCGGTCGGTCGCCGATTTCGCGCGCGGCCTGGCGGAACGGACCGACACCCTCGACATTCTGGTGAACAATGCCGGGGTGATGGCCGCGCCCCGCCGACAGGAGACGGCGGATGGGTTCGAAATGCAGTTCGGCACCAATTATCTGGGCCATTTCGCCCTGACCGGCCGTCTGCGCCCCCTGCTGCTGCGCGCGGCGGGTGGCGGACGGGTGGTCAGCGTCGCCAGTCTGGCGGCATGGCAGGGGCATATGGTCTTCGACGATCTTCAGGGCCGGCATCGCTACACGCCCTTCAGCGCCTATCAGCAGAGCAAGCTGGCCAACCTGATCTTCGCGCTGGAACTCAGCCGCGTGGCGCAATCCGCCGGCTGGCGCCTGCATTCCATCGCCGCCCATCCCGGCTGGGCGCGGACCGACATCGCCGTCAGCCGTTCCTCGGCGCCGCAGGGCATCGCCGAACGGCTGATGCGCCGCCTCGTCCGCGTGGGGTTTCGCTATCTGGGCCAGTCGGCCGAGGCCGGGGCGCGGCCGATCCTGTTCGCCGCCACGGCGCCCGATGCGCGGGATGGCGGCTATTACGGCCCCGGCGGACGGGGCGAGCGGCGCGGCCGGGTGACGGAGGCGCGCATTCCGCCACAGGCCCTCAGCCTGTCGGTGGCGCGGCGTCTGTGGAGTGTTTCGGAGCGCCTGACAGGGGTTGCGCTGTCCTGATCTCGGGGGCTTTGCCCCCGAACCCCCACCAAAGGGCAGTCGCCCTTTGGAAACCCGATCATTTGGTGCGTTTCCAAAGGCTCAGCCTTTGGCGGGGTGCGGGGCAGAGCCCCGCTCTTACCGGCGGATGAAGGTCCAGTACAGCGGCTGGCGGCCCGCTTTCAGGGCCTTGGCCTCGTAGCGCGTGGGCGGCCAGCCTTCGGGGCGGGTGGTGGCCGGCGGCGCGATGTCGAACAGGTCCTGCGCGCCCATGACCTCTTCGACCCAGGCCTGGTAGGTCGGGTCGTCGCTGGCGACGCGCCAGATCGCGCCTTGCTTCAGCGCGCGGGCGACCAGGGCGATATTGGCCGGGTGGACGAAGCGCCGCTTGGCGTGCCGGGCCTTGGGCCAGGGATCGGGGAACATCAGGAACATGCGGTCGAGCGACCGTTCGGGGAGCGCACGCAGGAGGATGCGTGCGTCTTCGTCCCAGATCCGCAGCAGGTCGGGGACCGGGGCCGTGGCCTCCTGATCGTCGGGCACCAGGCGCGACAGCAGGGAACACAGGCCGTTTTCGAAGACTTCGCTGGCGATGTAGCCGATATCGGGGTGGGCTTCGTGCTGCGCCAGCGAATGTTCGCCGCCGCCGAAGCCGACCTCCAGCCAGATTTCGGCCGGTACGCGGCCGAAGGCGCGCGCGGGATCGTCCAGAAGGCTCTGGTCGAGGCGCAGGCGGGGCAGGGTTTCGTCCAGCAGGCGCTGCTGGCGCGGCCGCAGCGGATGGCCGCGCTGGCGGCCATAGAGCCGGTCGGGTGACGCCTTGACGGAAACCGTGGGCGTCCCTGCCTCGTCAGCCGAGGCAGGGGTTTTCGTTTCGGATACCGTCACGGGGTCCCCGGTGTGATCAGCGGTTGAACGCACCACGCAGCGCGTCCACCAGATCGGTCTGTTCCCACGTGAAATTGTCGCGGGCGGCGTCGGGCGTGCGGCCGAAATGACCGTAGGCCGAGGTTTCGGTATAGATCGGACGGTTCAGGCGCAGATGCTTGCGGATGCCGCGCGGCGTCAGGTTCATGACTTCGCGCAGCACGCGGCCCAGCTTTTCCTCGTCCACGTCGCGGCCGGTGCCGTCCAGGTCGACATAGACCGAGAGCGGGTGCGACACGCCGATGGCGTAGGAAATCTGCAGCGTGCAGCGATCGGCCAGGCCGGCCGCGACCACGTTCTTGGCCAGGTAGCGGCAGGCATAGGCCGCCGAGCGGTCGACCTTCGTCGGGTCCTTGCCCGAGAACGCGCCGCCGCCATGCGGGGCCGCGCCGCCGTAGGTGTCGACGATGATCTTGCGCCCGGTCAGGCCGCAATCGCCATCGGGACCGCCGACGACGAACACGCCGGTCGGGTTGGCGTAGAATTCGTCATCCGGGCACATCCAGCCTTCCGGCAGCACGTCCACCACGATCTCGCGCAGGGCCTCGCGGATCGCGGTCTGGCTGGCGCCTTCGTCATGCTGGGTCGAAATGACGACCGAGGTGGCACCCACCGGGCGGCCGTCGACATAGCGCAGCGTGACCTGGCTCTTGGCGTCGGGCTGCAGGTTGGCCACGCGCGCGTCGCCGGCCTTACGCAGGTCGCGGATGCGATGCAGGATGGCATGGGAATAGAACAGCGGCGCCGGCATCAGCGTCTCGGTCTCGCGGGTGGCGAAGCCGAACATGATGCCCTGGTCGCCCGCGCCTTCGTCCTTGTCGCCGGCGCTGTCGACGCCGACGGCGATGTCGGCGGACTGCGCGTGCAGGTAGGATTCGATCGTCGCGTTCTTCCACGAGAAGCCGGACTGGTCATAGCCGATGTCGCGGATCGCGGCGCGCGCGCCTTCGATCAGGGCCTCGGTGGTGACGGAGGCCGGGCCACGGACTTCGCCGGCCAGGACCACGCGATTGGTGGTGACCAGGGTCTCGCACGCAACACGGGATTCGCCATCGGCCGCCAGATAGGCGTCCAGCACCGTATCGCTGATCCGGTCGGCAACCTTGTCGGGATGGCCTTCGGATACCGATTCCGATGTGAACAGAAAATCACCTTTGTTACGCATGATGGTCCTGTCTGTCTCGTACGGGGATAGGGAACGACACCGCCACGCATGCGGGGTCCGGGCGGGTCCGTTTGGCCGAGTACCTACAAATCGTCAAGTATTTTTGCGGGATACCACGTTCCCGCAAGGGAATTGCCGTGACGGATCGTTTCGGGACGCGAAACTGTTCAGTGAAGCCCCAGAACGTCTTCCATGCTGTACAGCCCCGGCGGGCGACCCCGCAGCCACAGTGCGGCCCGCACCGCGCCGGTGGCGAAGACGCGCCGGTCGAAGGCGCGATGTGTCAGGGCGATCTGTTCGCCGGCCGAGGTGAAGGTCAGCGTATGTTCCCCCACGATCTGTCCGCCGCGCAGGGATGCGAAACCGATCGCGTCGGCCTGGCGGGGGCCGGTATGGCCGGTGCGTCCGGATTCCATATGGCTGGGCAGGTCGATGCCCCGCCCGTCGGCCACTGCCTGGCCGATCACGAGTGCGGTGCCGGATGGTGCGTCGACTTTCTGCCGGTGGTGCATTTCCAGGATTTCGGCGTCATAGACCGCGGAGGGCAGCACTTCGGCCATCTGGCGTGCCAGGCGCGTGACCAGGGTGACGCCCGGTGAGTAATTCGCGGCCTGGACGACGGGGATGGTGCGGGCGGCCGTGGCGACTTCCTCCTGGTCGATGTCCGACAGGCCGGTCGTGCCCAGCACCCAGGCCACCCCCGCTTTCGCCAGGGCGGCGGCGTGCGTGCGGACGGTGACGGCATGGGTGAAGTCGATCACCGCATCGCACAGCGGGGCCAGATCGTCGAGCGTGGCGAACAGGCCCTCGGACCTGTCGGCATGCGGGTCGCGGCTGGTGCCGCCAGCCAGGGTGGCGCCGGCCGCCGTGACCTCTTCGCGCAGGAGGCGCCCGACGCGCCCGTTGATGCCGGCGATGCCGATCCGCATCCTGTCTGTCGTCATGTCATGAGTCCGGAAAACGGGTGGCGGCGCGACCGGGGGATCGCGCCGCCTGGATTATCCATGGTGCGAGTTGGGGGGATCACCATGGATAAGCGGATTTTCTACCCCCAACCAAAAGGGCGTTCAACAGCGCGTATCGTCGGCGGCGCCGCCGATCGTCAGAGCTTGCCTTCGAAGAAATCGCGGACCTTGCTGAAGAAGCCCGTATTCTCCGGATTGGCGCGCGCGTGGTCGTCGGCCTCGGCCTCGAACTCCTCCAGCAATTCGCGCTGGCGCTTGGTCAGGTGGTGCGGTGTCTCGACCGAAACCTGGATATACATATCCCCCCGCGCGGAGGAGCGCAGGACCGAGAACCCCTTGCCGCGCAGGCGGAAATTCTCGCCGGTCTGAGTGCCGGCGGGCACCTTCACCTTGGCGCGGGACCCGTCGACGACCGGGACCTCGACCTCGGTGCCCAGGGCGGCCTGGGTCATGCGCAGCGGCACCCGGCAATAGATGTTCGCCCCGTCGCGCTGGAAGATCGGGTGCGGTTCGACCGCAATATGCACATACAGGTCGCCCGGCTGGGCACCCTTGCCGCCGGCCTCGCCCTCGCCCGACAGGCGGATGCGCGTGCCGTCCTCGACCCCGGCCGGGATCGCGATTTCCAGCGTCCGGTCGCGCTCGACCGTGCCGGTGCCGCGGCAGGCGGTGCAGGGGTTGCGCACCACCTTGCCCGCGCCATGGCAGGTCGGGCAGGCGCGCTCGACCAGGAAGAAACCCTGCTGCGCGCGCACCTTGCCCGCGCCGTGGCAGGTCGGGCAGGTTTCGGCCCCCTGGTCGCGGTCGGCAGATCCGGTGCCGTCGCAGGATTCACACGCCACGCGCGTCGGCACCGTGATGGGCTTCTTGACGCCCGAAAATGCCTCGGTGAAGGAAATCGAGATCTGGACCTGGATGTCGCTGCCCGACCGGCGGCCGCCGCGGCGGCCGCCCATCATGTCGCCGAACATCTGCTCGAAGATGTCGCCCAGCCCGCCGCCAAAATCGAAGCCGCCGGCGCCGGGGCCGCCGCCCTCGAACGCCGCATGGCCGAACCGGTCGTAGGCGGCGCGCTTCTGGTCGTCCTTCAGGACATCGTAGGCTTCGCTGATGTCCTTGAACCGGGCCTCGGCCGACGCGTCGCCGGGATTGCGGTCCGGATGGTACTGCATGGCCAGCCTGCGATACGCCTTCTTCACCTCGTCGCCATTCGCATCGCGGGAGACTTCAAGTACGGCGTAGTAATCAAGCTTGGTGGCCATCATGGTCCTCATTGGCGGGACCGCTTCGCGACAGACCGGAGCATCGTTGCGCCGGCCGGAATGCGGCCCTGTCAGTCATGTAATGGAAAAGCGCCCACCTTCAGGGAAGGGGGCGCCTCGCTTGGGCAGGGCGCCGGCCCGAAGGCCGGCGCATGCCGCGCGGTAAACGCCGGCCTGTCTGGCCGACTGCTTACTTCTTGTCTTCCACGTCTTCGAAGTCGGCGTCGACGACCTTTTCGCCGTTCGGCCCGGTGGCACCGGCAGCGCCCGCCCCGGCGGCGCCGGCCTGCTCGGCCTTGTAGACGGCCTCGCCGATCTTCATCGCGGCCTTCGACAGCGTCTCGGACGCGCTGTTCAGCGCCGCCGCGTCGCTGCCTTCCAGGGCCTTGCGGACCGCGGCGACGGCGGCTTCGGCTTCGGCCTTGTCGGCGGCGGGAACCTTGTCACCGGCTTCGGCCAGCGACTTCTCGACCTGATGCGCCAGGCTTTCGGCCTGGTTGCGGGCCTCGACCAGTTCCTTCTTGGCCTTGTCGGCCGCGGCATTCGCCTCGGCGTCCTTGACCATCTTCTCGATGTCGGACTCGGACAGACCGCCCGAGGCCTGGATCTTGATCTGCTGTTCCTTGCCGTTCGCCTTGTCCTTGGCCGACACGGAGACGATGCCGTTGGCGTCGATGTCGAACGTTACCTCGATCTGCGGCACGCCGCGCGGGGCGGGGGCGATGCCGGTCAGGTCGAAATTGCCCAGCAGCTTGTTGTCGGCCGCCATTTCGCGTTCGCCCTGATAGACCTTGATGGTCACGGCGCCCTGATTGTCTTCGGCGGTCGAGAAGGTCTGGCTCTTCTTGGTCGGGATCGTGGTGTTGCGGTCGATCAGGCGGGTGAACACGCCACCCAGCGTCTCGATGCCCAGCGACAGCGGGGTCACGTCCAGCAGCAGCACGTCCTTGACGTCGCCCTTCAGCACCGCGCCCTGCACCGCGGCGCCGATGGCCACGACTTCATCAGGGTTCACGTTGCGGGCCGGCTCCTTGCCGAAGAACTGCTTCACCGCCTCGATGACCTTGGGCATGCGGGTCATGCCGCCGACCAGGATCACTTCCTCGATTTCCGCGGCCGAGACCGACGCATCCTTCAGGGCGGCGCGGCAGGGCTCCAGCGTGCGCTGGATCAGGTCGTCGACCAGGCTTTCCAGCTTGGCGCGGCTCAGCTTCAGCACCAGATGCTTCGGGCCCGAGGCATCGGCGGTGATGAAGGGCAGGTTGATCTCGGTCTCCTTGGAGGAGGACAGCTCGATCTTCGCCTTTTCCGCCGCTTCCTTCAGGCGCTGCAGGGCCAGCTTGTCGGCGCGCAGGTCGATGCCCTGCTCGCGCTTGAACTCGTCGGCCAGGTAGCTGATGATCCGCGCGTCGAAATCCTCGCCGCCCAGGAAGGTGTCGCCGTTGGTCGACTTCACCTCGATCACGCCGTCCGAGATCTCGAGCACCGACACGTCGAACGTGCCGCCGCCGAGGTCATAGACCGCGATCGTGCCGCTGTTCTTCTTCTGCAGGCCGTAAGCCAGGGCTGCGGCCGTCGGCTCGTTGATGATGCGCAGGACTTCCAGGCCCGCGATGCGGCCGGCATCCTTGGTCGCCTGGCGCTGCGCGTCGTTGAAGTAGGCCGGAACCGTGATCACGGCCTGCGTCACCGTCTCGCCCAGATAGGACTCGGCGGTTTCCTTCATCTTGCCCAGCACGAAGGCGGCGATCTGCGAGGGGGCGTATTTCTTGCCCTGCGCCTCGACCCACGCGTCGCCATTGTCGCCGGAGACGATGTTGTAGGGGACCAGACCCTTGTCCTTGGTGACGGTCGGGTCGTCATAGCGGCGGCCGATCAGGCGCTTGACCGCGTACAGCGTGTTGGACGGGTTGGTCACCGCCTGGCGCTTCGCGGCCTGGCCGACCAGCATTTCGCCGCTGTCGGTAAAGGCGACCATCGACGGGGTGGTGCGTGCGCCTTCGCTGTTCTCGATGACGCGGGTCTCGTCCCCCTCGCGGATCGCGACGCACGAATTGGTCGTGCCGAGGTCGATGCCGATAACCTTGCTCATGTATCTTCTCTCCTGTCAGCGGTCCGGACCGGCCCGAAGCACCGGAATGGACCCTAGAAAATCTGCCGTGTGGCGGAACGACTGGACTGTTTTACCACATCCGCACATGCCGCCATGGCTGTGTTCAGCATGTATTCAGCCATGGCGTTCGTTTCAAGAGGGCGCCGTCGCCGGACGGCGGCCGCCCTCCTGCCTGACGGTTTCAGCCCGCCGGCTTGTCCGCCGCCGGAGTGGCGCCCTTGGAGACGACGACCATCGCCGGCTTCAGCAGGCGGCCATGCAGCGTCCAGGCCGGTGTCCAGGCCTGGATCACGGTGCCATGCGCATGCTCGTCGCTATGCTGTTCGGCCATCGCCTGGTGATGGTTGGCGTTGAACGGATGCCCGGCCGGATCGGTGGCGGAGATGCCATTGCGCTCCAGGATGCCCAGGAACGACCGTTCGGTGCTCTCGATCCCCTCGCGCATGCGGGTGATCAGCGCATCCTCGCCTTCGGTGGCGGGGGGCAGGCTGCCCAGGGCGCGCTTCAGGTTTTCCGCGGCCTCGACGACGTCGCGGGCGAATTTCTGCGTGGCATATTGCCGCGCATCTTCCACCTCGCGCCTGGTGCGGGTGCGCAGGTTCTGCATCTCCGCCTCGGAGCGCAGCCATTTCTCGCGCATGTCCTCCAGTGCTGTTTCCAGCTCCTGGACGCGGGGGTGGGTGGCCTCGGCCTGGCCGCTTTCCGGCTGGACCGTGTCCTGATCGTTACCGGGGTGTTGGCCCGGCGCGGACGCCCCGGTCTCTCCGCTCGGAGAGTCGGCGACGTGGGTGGGGTCTGTATCGTGGCTCATGCCTTCTGAAGTAGGTGAGCCCGCGCCCTTGGACAAGGCGTAACGACCACCATCAACGTGATGTTCACGCGGCTTTCCGGCCTGTGCGGGGCAGGAATGCGTGAGGCGAAGATGGATGGATCGTCATGAGCAGGCAGTCATGACATCGGCACATGGCCGGGTCTAAGATGTCGCCCGGACTGTGAGGGGCCGTACCACACCCCGGCCGGACATGAGGAAGGCCGACCCCGGCCTGGAAGGGAGCGAGAACGCCGCGATGGAGCCGACGAAACACACGATCGCCCTGGTCGATGACGACCGGAATATCCTGGCGTCGGTCCAGATGACGCTGGAGGCCGAAGGGTTCAACGTCCGCACCTATACCGACGGCGAAAGCGCGCTGCACGGGCTGATGAGCCGCCCGGTCGACCTGGCGGTGCTGGACATCAAGATGCCACGCATGGATGGCATGGAACTGTTGCAGCGCCTGCGGGCGCGCTCGCAGCTGCCGGTCATTTTCCTGTCCTCGAAGGACGAGGAGGTGGACCAGCTGATGGGCCTGCGCCTGGGGGCCGACGATTACATCACCAAGCCGTTCTCGCAGCGGCTGCTGCTGGAGCGCATCCGCGCGTTGCTGCGCCGCAACGAGGTCAACCGGGTCGAGGCCGGTGGTCCGGCCGTCGGCGGCAGCCTGGTGCGCGGTGACCTGTCGCTGGATGAAACCCGGCACCAGTGCCTGTGGCGCGGCAAGGATATCCAGCTGACGGTGACGGAATTCCTGCTGGTCAAGGCGCTTGCGGCGCGGCCCGGCCTGGTCAAGTCGCGCGACCAGCTGATCGACGCCGCCTATGGCGAGAACATCTATGTCGATGACCGGACCATCGACAGCCACATCAAGCGCGTGCGCAAGAAATTCCGCCAGGTGGACGAGGATTTCAACCAGATCGAGACGCTCTACGGCATCGGCTACCGGTACAAGGAAGACTGATGCCGGTGCGCGGCGGGGTGGGAAGAGTGTCGCCGTCCGGGCTGCTGGCGCAGGCCCGCCGAGCGATGACGTCATGGGCCGAGATCCAGACCCATGATGCCGCGTCGGCCTTCCATGAATATCGGACGCGCCTCGTCTCGCCGCTGATGCGGCGTATCCTGCTGGTCAACGCGCTGCCGCTGATGCTGCTGGCGCTGACCCTGGTCTATCTGAACCAGTTCCAGAACAGCCTGCTGGAAGCCGAGGTCATGGCGCTGCGCGAACAGGCGCGCATCTATGCCGGCGCGCTGGGGCAGAATGCCGTGACCTCCGGTCGCGCGGCGGACCCGGTGCTGGATGCCGGCCAGGCGCGGCCGCTGCTGCTGCGCCTGACCGAGCCCAGCCCCAGCGCCCATGCGCGGCTGTTCGCCCCTGACGGGCAGTTGGTGGCGGACAGCCGGGTCGAGGCGGCGGCGGTCCGGCATCGCCGGGTGCGCGGCCAGATCGATGCCCAGCCCCTGCCCTCGCCCGTCGCGGGCGATGACGGCGACGACCGGGTTGTCGACAGCGCGGCCAAATTGGGGTTTGTCGAGCGGTTCTATGACCGGCTGCTGTCGATGCTGCCGACCCTGTCGGGCACGCGGATCATCACGCTGGACACGCCCGATACCGACCCTTCCGTGCAACCCGTGGCGGGCGGCGGGCAGGCCGCGCCGGAAATGCCGCCCTATATCCGCCGCACCGCCAACCGCCACCTGATCGTGACCGTGGCCGAGCCGGTGATGCATGAGGGCCAGACGGTCGGCATCATCCAGTTGACGCGCCAGGCGCGCGATGTCGACCGGTCGCTGTTCGCGGTGCGGTCGTCGATCCTGTCTCTGGTGCTGGTGGCGCTGGCCCTGACCGTGCTGCTGTCGTGGTACCTGTCGCTGACCATCGCCCGGCCGCTGCTGCGGCTGGCGGCGTCGGCCCATGTCATCCGGGAAGCGTCGGGCCGGTCGGACAGCGTGCCGCCGCGCCTGCTGGCCCGCCGGGACGAGATCGGCGAGGTGGCGCGGGCCCTGCAGGACAGCGCCCGGGCGTTGTGGGCGCGCATGGATGCGATCGAACGCTTCGCCGCCGATGTCAGCCATGAGATCAAGAACCCCCTGTCCTCGATCCGCTCGGCGATCGAAACCCTGCTGCGGATCGAGGATCTGAACCGCCAGCGCCGGCTGCTGTCGATCATCAATGACGATGTGCGTCGGCTGGACCGGCTGATCACCGATATTTCCGATGCCAGCCGGGTGGATGCCGAATTGTCGCGCGCGCGGGCCGAGCCGGTGGCGGTGGTGTCGATGCTGTCGGTGCTGGCCGAAATCCATCAGGCGACGCGCAATCCCGGCCAGCCGATCCTCAGCGTCAGCAGTGCGGCCTCGCCCGACAGGCCGCTGACCGTGATGGCGGTCGAGGACCGGCTGGTGCAGGTGCTGCGCAACCTGATCGGCAATGCGATCTCGTTTTCTCCGCCGGATGGCCAGATCGTGCTCAGTGCGGCATCGGTGCCGGGCGGGATGGTCGAAATCGCGGTGACCGACCAGGGGCCGGGCATTCCGGCCGCCAAGCTGGGCAGCATTTTCGACCGGTTCTATTCCGAACGGCCGACCAGCGAGAATTTCGGCCAGCATTCGGGCCTGGGCCTGTCCATCAGCCGCCAGATCGTCGAGGCGCTGCGCGGCACGATCCGTGCCGAGAACCGCCTGGGGCCGGACGGACAGGTGATGGGCGCGCGCTTCGTCGTCACCCTGCCGCGCGGCGGTGGGGAGGGAGCGGCGCCCGCCACGCGGCGTCCGGTCCAGAAATGACGGGCCGCGCTATGGCGCCTGCCCGACCTGGAGATGGGCGTCGAGAAAGCGCAGGGTCCACAGATAGGCGGTGAGCCAGTCCTGCGTGCGGAGAAAGGCGTGGCGTTCGCCGGGGAAGGCGTGATCCTCGAACGGCACGCCGCGCGCCGTCAGCAGGCTTGCCAGCAGGACGGATTGTTCGAATTCCACATTATGGTCGTCATCCCCGTGGATCAGCAGCACGGGGGCGCGCCAGTGCGCGATATCGGCGGCCGGTGACGATCGCCATTCGGACTCCCGCGCCTGCTGCTTTTCCACGGGCGACAGGCCGGGATGGTCGGGTTCGGTCAGGTCGTGCACGCCATGGAAATCGGCGCCGGCCGCGAACAGGCTGCTGTCGCGGGCCAGGGCCAGCGCCGTGAGGTAGCCGCCCCAGCTTCCGCCCCAGATGCCGATCCGGTCCGGTATCACGTCGGGGCGGGCGCGCAGATAAAGGCCGGCTGCACGCACATCGCCATATTCGCTGGCCCCGGCGCGTCCGATGCCGGGCGCATCGCGGAAGGCCAGGCCATAGCCGGTTCCGCTGCGATAATTCACCGACAGGACGACATAGCCGCGTGCCGCCAGCATCTGGTTCATGATGTAGGCGTTGGAATAATAGCCCATCGGGTGGAAGGCCGGCAGCATCTGCCGCTCCGGCCCGCCATGGACGAAGACGAGTGCCGGGTGCGGACCGGGTGTCGTGGCGGGCGGCAGGAACAATTGCCCATGGATGTCCCGCCCGTCCTCGCCGCGAACATGGACGATCCGGGGGGTGGCGAATGTGAACCCGGTGGGGGTGAGCGGGGCGGCCGGCACGCGGGGTGCGCCATTCTGCAGCACCACCGGATGGGCGGGTCTGTCGACGCTTGTGGCCATGACCGCGACTGCCGGGCCGGCGGTCGTCACGTCCATGACCTGCGCGTCCTCGCCCGTCAGGGGGCTGGCGGGGCCGCCGTCGAGCGGCTGCGACCAGGCGCGCCAATGGTCCACGTCGCCGGCATTCGCCGTATAGAGCAGGCGCGTGCCGTCCGCGGACAGGCGATAGGACGCGATTTCGGCGCCGTCCGGCGTCAGGCAGCGTGGTTCCGCCGGCGCGGCGGCGATCGTGAGCGCGCACAGGCGCAGCCAGCCGCTGCCTTCCCAAGGGAAGAGCAGCCGTCCGTCGCCGGTCCATGCCAGTCCGACGCCTTCCGGCGCCCAGAAGCGGCTCCCCGCCCCTTCCGGCGCTGTCCAGAGCGTGCGTTCCGTGCCGGTCGCGATGTCATAGACCTGTATCGACCAGAAGCTCCCTTTTCCGCGTTCCGCCGTCGGCAGGGGCTTGCGTACCCGCAGGAAGGCGATGGAGCGCCCGTCCGGGGAGAAGGTCGGCATCTGGTCATGAGCCAGGGCGGCGGGCAGGAAGACGGGCGCGTCATCGCCGGACTTCTCCTGCCACAAGGCGATCACATCATGCGATCCGCGATCGATTTCGATCGCCAGCCGCGCGCCGTCCGGCGACCAGTGCAGGGCGGTGATCGCGCCCCGCGTCGTCAGCACCGTCCTGGCGACGCCGCCGGCCCTGCCGACCAGCAATGTGCCGCCATGCGCGAAGGCCAGCAGGCGGCCGTCCGGCGAGAAGGCGGGCGCATGCCCTTCTCCCGCCGCGACGATCCGCCCGTCGGGCAGGACGACGCGCACCGTCTGCTTTCCGGGAATCGGCGCATTGCCGGCATTGGGTGGTGCATCGTCAGGATATTCCGCATCGCCTCCCTCGACGAAGGCGAGCATCCGTCCGTCGGGGCTGAGGGCGAGCCCCCACAGGTCGGTCCCGTCATCCTTCGTGTACGCCGTCACCCGGCGGGGCGCCGCGCCGCCGTCCGAGACCAGGATATTGCGCACGCCGTCCCGGCGCTCCACCCAGGCGATGCGCGGCGTGCCGGCTGCGCCGGTCAGGCCGTTGGCATAGGGCATCGCCAGCAGGCCGGCCAGGCGGGTTCCGTCCTCCGCTGGTGCCGCGCGTGCCGGGAAGATGGTGGCGGCGAGCAGCATCGTGCCGGCAAGAAGGGGGGCGGCCAGAAGGGAGGATCGGACGGTCATGCGGGCGCGCGGCGGGTTCATCGCTGTTGCTCCGGTCGAAGGGTCAGGCGCCGGACGGCGGCGGCGTCGACTCTGTGCGGGCTGAAGGCCAGTGTCTGCATCGCGCCCCGCAGCCAGACGGGCAGGAAATCGGCGTAATGCGGCGAATGCGGGTCGGCCGACTGGCCGGGGAAATTGAGGAACAGGGACCGGTCCCAATCCCCGACATCGCACACCATCAGATAGCTTGCCCCGCCGGTCGCGGCATAGGCGTGTGCCCCGCCCGCCATCGGGCTGTACCAGCGGGCCATGACGGTGTACGGGTCGCCGCCGCTTTCGGCGGCCGGGCCGCCGATGGCGGGAAAGGCCGCTGCCACGGCCGGGACGCTGGCCAGCGGATGGCGCAGGGTGATGGTGTGCAGCGCGCCCCATCGCCAGGCGGCCGGCAGGGGACCCAGCCGCTCGCGCAGTTCGGCCACCGCCGCGCCGAACGTCTCGGCCAGCATCCTGTCCCGTGCCTGCACCGGGTCTGCCCCGAAGCGGGAATCGGGTGACTGGAACAGGGCAAGCTGCACCGTGGCGCCGACCGGGCCGGGCAGCAGGTCGTGCAGGGACGGAGGGATGATCAAGGCGTGCAGCGCGCGTTCCAGCCGCGTCCACCAGACTTCGTACAGCGCCGCCGCCGCGCTGCCGGCGTCGATGCGGCCGTTCCATGCGCGCAGCAGCGCGGCCTCGGCGGCCAAGGCGGGCGGCATGTCGGGCAGCAGCCGCACCATCTGCAATGCCAGCACCGACAGCGTGTCATGTTGCAGCGCCACGCTGTCCGCCAGGGTCGCATGTGGGGTTGCGTCCAGCATCTGGGCCACGCGCTCGTGGCGGAACCGGTCGCGCCATTCGAAGCTGACCCGCCGTTCCTCCGCCGGGTAATCGGGGGGCAGGTTCATCTCGTTCGAGGTGCCGAACCAGCCCAGCGCGGGGTTGAAGCTGCTGGGCAGTGCCTCCAGCGGTTGCAGTCCCTGCCAGTCGTATCGCCCGTCGCCCGGCGCGGGCATCAGCCCGTCATGGCCGTCGGCGCGATGGGGCAGGCCGCCGGCGGCCTGCCAGCCGATATTTCCGTCGATATCGGCATAGGTGAAGTTGGTGGGGCTGGTATGGACCCGCAGCGCCTCGCGGAAGCTCGCCCAGTCATGGGCGAGGTTGATCCCGATATTGGCCAGCAGGCCGTTTGCGCCGGGCGCCAGCCAGGTGGCCGAAACCGCCGTCGCGCGATGGTGTGCCGCGTCCCGCGCCACCACCGGGCCCTGCACGGAATAGAACAGGCTCACCACCCGATCGGCCTCGCCGCGCACCGCGATCCGCGTCTCGACCTGTTCCATCCGCTTCCAGCCACCCTTGTGGGCGTAGCGCAGCGGGTCGTCCGGATCGGTGCGCAGGATGAACAGATCTTCCTGGTCGATATGGAAGTTGGTGCGCCCGAAGGCGA
This sequence comes from Gluconacetobacter tumulicola, assembly GCF_014174215.1. Lineage (GTDB taxonomy): Bacteria > Pseudomonadota > Alphaproteobacteria > Acetobacterales > Acetobacteraceae > Gluconacetobacter > Gluconacetobacter tumulicola. The sequence continues at coordinate 119,148 of NZ_JABEQL010000011.1, forward strand.
TCCGTGCATTGTGACCCTGCATGACGCCCGGCATGCCCGCCGAGCCGCCGCCGATCACGTCCAGCCCCGGCGCCGTGAGATGCACGACATGGCGCGGGCCCGGCGCGCCGAACTCCAGATGCGGATCGTTCGCCAGGATCGGCCGCCCGGTCGCGGTGCGGGTGGGGGCGATGACCCAGGCATTGCTGCCCTCGTTCCGCCGCCTTGTCTCGTCATCGGCCGCCGCGTGCAGGCCGTGCAGCGGCAATGGCGCCTGCAACAGGCCGAACAGCCCGAGATCGGCCTCGGTCACCGCCGCCACATCCAGCCCGTCCGGCACATGCAGCGCATGGGCGGGTTCCAGCGGCGTCAGGATCGTGTCGTAGGCCAGCGCGCCCCGTGCCGCCAGGCGGGCCCGGCGGATCTCGGCGCGGGTATTGCCCGTCACTTCGGCGCGCACGCGGATCAGGTCCAGCACATCCCATTTCAGCGGCGTACAGGCGAAGATCGCGAATTCCGGCGGGAGCAGCGACGGCGTGGCCGCCACCTCGGCGATCCGCGCGTTGATCCCGGCGACATAGGCGCGGGCGCAGTCCTGTACCAGCGGTGGGAAGGCGGCCAGTTCCCGGTCGGCATCGCCCCGGAACAGCACGAGCCGGTTGGCGGTGTCGGAGGGCACGAACGCCGCGCCGAAAATTTCGGCCAGCCGGCCCAGCGACCGGCGGTGACCGAAATCCAGTTCCCACAGCCGGTCCCGCGCCGCCAGATATCCGTCGGCGAAGAAGGCATCCGGAATGGTCCGGGCCCGTACATGCGGCACGCCCCAGCGATCTTCCAGAATCTCGACCGGCCCATCGAGCCCGGCGAGGCCCGCCGGCAAGGGGGTGGCCCCGGCACCGCGCATCGGAAGGGACAGGGTCGCGGCGACGCCGCCAAGAAGAACCGCGCGACGGGTCGCCTGCATCAAGACCTCTCCTTCCTTACCCGATGGCCCGGGCATCGGCCCCGGCCACGATCTGTTTCAGCCGCAGCGCCGAGCCGACCGACAATGTGAAGCCGAGGGCACCATGCCCGACATTGAGCAGCAGATTGGCATACCGGGTGCGCCCGATGACCGGAACACCGGTTGGCGTGGCGGGGCGCAGCCCGGCCCAGGGGGCGTCCTCGCCGTCTCCGAAGGCGCCCGGCAGCGTCTCCGCCACCAATGCGCGCAGTTCGGCCAGGCGCCGGGGGGCTGGCACGGTATCTTCCGCCCCGATATCGACCATCGCGGCCACCCGCAGCCGGTCGCCCAGCCCGGCATAGACCACGCGATTGTCGTAATCCGTCACGCTGACCGAAGGCAGGATGCCGGGTTGCGGCCGCGTGGTGAGGCTGTAGCCCTTCAGGCCGTAAAGCGGCAGGTCGATCCCCAGCGGACGTGCCAGCGCGCGGGAGGCGATGCCTGCCGCGAGGATGACGAGATCGGTCTCGAACGGCCTGCCATCGACAGCGAGGGCGCAGCGGTCGCCCGGGCCGGGACGGAGTTCGGCCTGCCCGCGCACCAGGCGGAAATCCGGCTCCGCCGCCAGTGCCTTGTGCAGCGCCGTGCAGAACAGGAAACAGTCTCCGACCTCGTCCTCTGGCGAGAAGATCCCGCCCGCGAGGCGCGATTGCAGGCTGGCGAATGCGGGTTCGATCGCCGTGCATTCGGCGGGCGACAGCGTGCGTTGCCGCTCCGGGTCGGTGACGGCATGCGCCGCTTTGCGGAATTTGGAAGGATTGCGATACAGAACCAGCTTTCCGGGACGGCGCCACAGGAAATCGTCCAGTCCGGCAGCGCGCCATGCCTGGAGTGCCGCCTGCCCGCTCAAGGCAAGATCGAGCAGGATGGCGGCATTCTTGCGATTCGTGCGCCGGTTGCAGGCGCCCAGAAAGCCGAGCAGCCAGCGCCATTGATGCGGATCGGCCCGCAGCCGCAGCGAAATCGGCGCGTGCGGGCGCAACAGCCAGCCCAGGGCGTCGCGCGCGACGCCGGCATCGGCCAGCGGGCTGACATAATGGTAGCTGAGCTGCCCGCCATTCGCGAAACTGGCTTCCCGCCCGATATCCTCGCGGCGTTCGATCAGCGTGACGCCGTGCCCCTCCCGGACCAGGGCATAGGCGGCGGCGAGACCGATGACGCCCCCGCCGATGATGGTGATGCTCCGTCTGCCGGCCATGGGGTTCCCGCGTCTCGATAGGCAATGAAGCAAGCCTAGAAGTGGGGGACCGTTCCAGCCAATGCAAAGAGGCCATCCTTTCATAACCTGCGGTTAAGGTTTTGTTCTTGTATCATAATGAAATGGTGGGTGGCGGGGCGGTGGTTCTGTTCTTTTTTGAAAAAAAGAACCAAAAAACTTTTGATTCGTTCGGGAGCCTTGTGTTGGGGCGTGTGATGTCCCTGAATGGGCTAACGTCCTTTTGCTTCTTTTTCTTCGGAAAAAGAAGAACTCACCTTCTTCGGATGCAGGTCCTGCGCATCGAAGCTGAAATCGGACCCGATCAGGCGCATGCTCATCCCGACCACCTTGCCCGAGACATCGCGTTCGAACTGCACATAGGCATCGTCGGAGCCGTCCTGCCCGCGATCGTCCCACCGGACCACGAACAGATCGTGCGGCAGGGCCGAGAGTGTTCCACTCAGGCCGTCGGCGTGGCTGAAGGCCATCCGCAGGTCCGGCCCCCGCCGGCTTATGGTGATCGGGCCGCGCCAATCGTCGCGATAGGTGCCGACATAATCCTGCTGCGCGCTTTCGGACAGTGTGATGAAGGGACGCGCGGGGGAGCCGGGGCCGGTGCTGGTGGCTGCCTTTGCCTCTGCCGCGTGTTCGGCGTTCTCGGCATCGCGCCAGTGGGCGATCCAGTCCGCGCTGGTGCCGGTCGCGGCATAGGCGCTCAGCGTGGTTGCGATGGAATAGGTCGCGTTGTGGTCGTCATGATTGGTCAGGATGACGATGCCGGTCTTCAGCTCCGGCAGGAAGGTCATGTAGCTGACCATCCCGTCGATGGTCCCGGTATGCCAGACGCGCTTGTAGCCGAAGAAATCCTCCATGAACCAGCCATAGCCATAGGCGCGGAAATGGGTCCTGGTCGCCTCCGCCGTATCGGGCAGGGGCAGCAGCGCGTGCGGTGCCCATAGCGCGTCGCGGCTGGCCTGGCTGAAGACCTGTCTGCCGTCCGGCGTGCGGCCGCCATCGAGATAGGTCTGGGCCCAGCGGGCCATGCCGTCCACGCTGCACCAGATGCCGCCGGCGGGGGCCACGCCGGGCAGCAGGCGCGATGCCTTGTCGGGCAGGAGGCCGCTTTCGCCCTCGCCGGTGGCCACGTTCGTCTGGCCCTTGACGGGCGGCGTGCTCTGGCAGGCGGGGAGGCCCGCCGCGTCGATCAGGCGCTTCTGGACCACATCTTCCCAGCTTTGCCCCGTCAGCCGTTCGACCAGCGCGCCGGCCACGACATAGAGCAGGTTGTTATAGGCGTACTGGGTGCGGAAGGGCGCCGTGAAGGGCATGAAGGGCAGGCCGGCGAGGATTTCCGGCCGCGTCAGCGTGCTGTGCGAGAACAGCATCAGGTCGCCGGCGCCCAGACCCATGCCGCTATGATGGGTCAGCAGGTCCGACACGCGGAAATCCCGGGTGATCGACGGGTCGGCGACGCGAAAATCCGGCATATGGTCGATGACGCGGTCATCCCAGCCCAGCTTGCCCTGATCGACCAGAAGCGCCAGCGCCGTCGCGGTGAATTCCTTGGTGTTGGAGCCGATGGCGAACAGGGTGCGTCCGTCGACCGGCGCGCTGCCCTTGTCCTCTGCCCGGCGTCCATAGCCGTGGCTGAACACGATCTGGCCGTCATGCACCACCGCCACCGCGATGCCGGGCACGTTGAAGGCCTGCCGGGCGCGTTCGACCGTCGTGTCGATGGCCTGCTCCGTCAGCCCCGGCGGCAACGATGCCGCGCGGGTGGCGTACGGCGCGGACAGAAGAGCGACCGCCGAGGCGGCCATCATGCATGAATGTCGGAAGCGCTGGATCATCGATGGTCCTGAATGCGAAATTCCGGCCCCGGATGATGGACGGGCCGCGAGGAAAACTGTTCCATTAAGAGCACGAAACGTTCGGCCCGTCCCCTCCCCAGATGCAGGTCTCCCTTAACCTGGGGTAATCGTCCCGACGCGTCATGCCGCCAGGGTGGCCAGGTCGATTTCCAGTTCGCTCCGCAACAAGGCAAGAATACTCTGCGAGATGTGCGACAGCGCGTGGTCGGCACGGAAGAGGACGGTGCAGGTCACGCTCAGCGGCGGAGAGAGCGGGCGCGGCCGGGGCAGGCCCGGGTGATGCAGCGCGGTCAGGGCGTCCACGATGGCGCAGCCCCCGCCGAGGCGCACGAGTTCGGCCGCCATGAAATGGGTGCGTACCCGCACCGGCGCCGCGGCCGGAATCCCCGCCTCGTCCAGCGCCATGTCGAGCAGGCGGGCCGTGGGATCGTTCTCGCTCAGGCCGATATAGCGCGCCGGATCGATCGCGGCGAGGCTGACGGGACCCTCCCCGCCCTGGCCGTCGATCATCAGCAGCGGAATATCGGCGATATGCAGTGCGGTCAGCCCGTCGCGCGTGTAATCGCCGAACACGATCCCGAGGTCGAGATCATGGTTGAGGATACGCGACACGATTTCGGTGCCGTGCAGCGCGTCGATCGTCAGTTCCATGCCCGGGTGGTCGGTGCGGTAGCGTTGCACCACGCGCGGCACCAGGCTCAGCCCCAGGCTCGGCACGCAGCCGATGCTGATCGAATGCCCGTCGCGCGCATAGCGCAGATTGTGGGTCAGGCGTTTGAGGTCCGACAGTTTTTCGAAAATGGCATTCACATGCGGCAGCATGATCCGCGCCTCGCGCGTCGGCACCAGCCGGCCGCCTGCCCGCTCGAACAGCGCGAACCCCAGCGATTGTTCGGCGTAGCGCAGCACCTTGCTCGCGGCCGGCTGCGAGACATGCAGAACCTCGGCGGCACGCCGTAGCGAGCCCGTCGTCATGATCGCGTAGAAGACTTCGATCTGGCGCAGGCGCATGGCGGTCTGGACTCCCTTGGGTGGGTTTCTGTTCTTTTTTGGAAAAAAGAACCAAAAAACTTCTGATTCGTTCAGGAGCCTTGTGCTGGGGACACACCACGGCCCTGAACGGATGAAAGTCTTTTTGCTTCTTTTTCTTCAGAAAAAGAAGAGAATATAAAACCCGGCTTTACGATGGACAGGCCAACGCCTTCCGCACCCCGACGCGCACGGTCTTGCCCTGCGGGAGGTTGTTCGCCTCCAGCAGGAACGCGACGATCGCCCGTGTATCGTCCGGCGACAATGTGCCCGGTGCCATCAGCGGCATGGCCCGATGGACATAGGCCTCAAGCGCCGAAACCGGTGCACCCGCCCAATTGGCGACAAAGCGGCCGGTCAGTGCCGGGGTTTGGAAATTCCCGTCCAGATGTGCGCCATGGCACATCGCGCAGGCTGCGCGATAGAGGTCCGCGCCGTGCGCCAGTTCGGTGCAGGCCGTGCTGGCGGCAGGCGGCCGTGCCGGGGCCGGTCCGGGCAGAAGGGCGAGGCCGAGCGCGCATGTGGCGATGCCGCGGGCTATCATGTCTTTGGTTCGCATCATCAGGTCACCCGCCCACCATTGGCATGCGCGCGAACAGGTCGGCGAATACGCCGATGGCGCGCGCGGCCTCCGTCGGGTCGGGATGTTCGAAGGAATTGCCCACGCCCGTCATCTCGCCCAGCCCGTCGAGATCGACGGCCTGGATCATCACGCCGTCGGTCTTCGACAGCAGGGCCGCGCCCCGGTAATCGAGGCCGTAGGGTGCCTCGGGGCGCGGCGGCAGCCACGCCGTCTGGCCCCGGACGGGAATCAGGCTGTCATCGCGCCACCAGTCCCGCGCCGCGTAGCCGGGGCAGTTGATGATCACCTTCTCGGGCAATGCCGTCAGATCCTGCGGGCTGTGGAATTCGCGGATGACGATGCGGCCGCCGGCCTGATGGAACTCCGACAGCAGCAGATGGCCATAGGCGCCGAAATTGTAGATCATCAGCGAATGACGCCGCGCGTGCGGCGCCGCGAACGGGTTTTCCGCTTCCGGAATATCCTCGACCGCCGGGATAATGTCGCGAATCCGGCTTTCGTAGGTTGCGAAATCTTCCGTTGCGCGCGGCATCCTTCCGGGAGCGCCGGCGGGCGGGACAGGTGCCGGCCGGTCGTCGAAGGGCTTGTCCGAGAGGATGTAATTATCCTCGAACATGATTGGCGCGCCGGGCAGGCCGAGATAGGTCCGGTAGGTGGCCCATGAAAACCGAGCCATCTGCTCCCACTGGTCGGCGAAGGCGGGGCCGGCGGTCTGGGTCAGCGCGATCCGGGAATCCGGCGTCCAGCTTCCGTTGGCGCGGACCGAGCGCGTGTGCGGCAGCAGGTCGCGCGTATAGATCGTCACGTCGAAGCCTGCGCGCTGCGCCGTCAGCGCGGCCGTCAGCCCGACGATGCCGCAGCCGATGACGGCAACCCTGCGATTCAGCGTGGCCGCGACCTTGCCGACCACCAGATTGGCCGAACCCCAGGACAGGGACCAGCCGCTGCCGCCATGGCCGTAATTATGGAAGATCGTCTTGTCCCCGATCCGTTCGACATCCAGCCTTGGGCCGGCGGCGCGAAACGGCCGGATACAGACCTTGATGTCGGTGATCTGGTCTTCGCGCGGATGCAGCGGTGCCAGCCGGGGCCGGTGCTGTGGGGCCAGGGCATCCCCCGCCGATGCGGCATGCGGCAGCAGCACGCGTTCGCCCGCCATCATCGTGACCGCGCCCAGGGCGGCTCCGCCTGCGAACACGCCTCGGCGCGAAAGAATCCTGCCTGTATCCATGACCGCGCCGCACCGCCCCGCTGCTTTATCGACCGCTCCATCCTCCTTCGCCGATCGCGGCCCGCTTAGGAAGGCCAAATTTTTCCACAGGTCATAACCCAAGGCTAACCCGCAGGAACCTCGATGAATTGGTATGGTCGGGAAACGAAGATTATAACCTTTTCATAACGAGGCGAATTTGCCGGCGAGGAGATCGAGCATGCCGTTATCCGGAATGCGTTTTCTGACATGCGGTGGCGCCGCCTTGTGCGCGCTGGCTTTTCTGGTCGCGGCGGCCCGGCCGGCCGGCGCGGAGGCTCTGGCGGATTCGGTCGCGCGGATTGCGGCGGGTCAGCCGGGGACATTTGCCGTCTATGCCGCGCCGTCGGGGCAGGCGCCGGATGTGTGCCTGCGCTGTGACGAACCCATCAATGCCGCCAGCACCATCAAGCTCCTTGTCCTCGATGCCGCCTATGCTGCCTTCCGCGACGGTACGCTGAAGCCGGACGAAGCGGTTACCGTCCATAACCGCTTCCATTCGCTGGTCGGTACGCGCAGCTTTTCGCTGGACCAGAAGGAGGATTCCTACGATCCGCTTTATGCCCAGGCCGGCAGGCCCGTCACCGTGACCGAGCTGCTGCGGGTGATGATCCAGTACAGCAGCAACCTCGCCACCAATCTGATGATCGAGCGGCTGGGGGTGATGCCGATCCGTGCCGTCGTCGCGCGGCAGGGGCTGGACGGCATTGTCTTCGGTCGCATGATCGAGGATTTCGATGCCGATGCCGAGGGTATTCGCAATCGGGTCACCGCGCGCGGGCTGGGTGGGTTCCTGCAGAAGCTCGACCATGGTGCCATCGTCGGCGCTGCCGAGAGCCGGGAGATGATCGGCGTCATGCTCGGCCAGACCTTCAACGATATCATCCCGCCCGGCCTGCCCGCAGGCACGCCGGTGGCCCACAAGACCGGGTGGGTCCATGGCGTGCGCAACGATGCCGCGATCGTCTTCCTGCCGAACGGGGCGCACTATATCCTGGTGGAACTGAGCCGCGACCTGCCTGACGAAGCGGCGGGCATCAAGGTGCTGAACGCCATTTCGGAGACCGTCTTCGCGGCCTATCATCGCCGGGCCGCGCCTTATCCCGACCGCAATGGCGTCAATCGGGCTGCGAGGTAGAGCCGGTTCATCAGGCGCAGCTCGGCCGGCGCGCCCGGCGATGTCGGCACGGTCTTCCGGACCATGCCCAGCATCGTCTTCATGCTGTTGAGCACGACGGTCGCGATATCGTCGGCCTCCTGCCGGTCCAGCTTCGGCGCGCAGGCGATCAGCGCGGCGGAAATACCGCCCAGCGCCGTGGCCCGTGACTGCCGGCTGAGTTCGGTCCGGTCGGTGCGGACATCCATCAGGGCGGGAAGCGATTTCACGCGCGGATAGAGCGTGGTCAGCAGATCGATCAGGAGATCGGCCAGTTCCTCTGGCGTGGTGCTGGCCGCGCGCCGGCCGAGCGCGTCGTACGCCTCGCGCAGTATGTCGAGATGCTGGTGCAGCAGGGTGTCGGCGATCGCCTCCTTGTTCGGGAAAAAGCGATAGAGCGACCCGATCCGGGCGCCCGCCTGCTCCGCGATCGCGGCCATGGTCGTCGCCTCGTAGCCGCGTTCGGCGATCAGGTCGGATGCCGCCGCCAGCAATTCCGCCACCCGCTGGCGGCCGACCGCGCGCTGGGGCAGCAACGCGGTGCGATGGGTCCTTGACGAAGTTGAGCCCATGCTCAAATAATGCCCCTGCTTGAGTTTATCCTCAAATTCTATCGAACCCCGCCGGAACCGACAACGCGTCGGGGGAACGAGCGCAACGATATCGGAGCCTCACCATGATATCTCTTCCTGCTTCCCGGACCGCCCTGGTATTGATCGACCTCCAGAAGGGCATCGTCGGCCGTGCCCTGGCGCCGCACACGGGGAACGAGGTGGTGGCGCGCGGCAGGCGCCTGGCCGGTCGTTTTCGGGCGGCCGGTGCGCCGGTGGTGCTGGTCAATGTCGCTTTCGCGCCCGATTTCGCCGATGCGCTGCATGCACCGGTCGACCGGCCGTTCTCCCCGCCGCCGGGTGGTTTTGCCGAGGATTGGACCGAACTGGTGGATGGCCTGGCCGAACCGGGCGACCTGACGGTCACGAAGCGCCAATGGGGCGCCTTCTACGGCACGGATCTGGACCTGCAACTGCGCCGGCGCGGTATCACGACGATCGTACTCGGCGGGATTGCGACCAATATGGGCGTGGAATCCACCGCCCGGGCGGCGCATGAGCATGGTTATGCGGTGGTGGTGGCGGAGGACGCGACGTCCGGCCTGTCGGTGGAGATGCATCGTTTTGCCTTCGACCATATCTTTCCGATGCTCGGCCGGGTGGCGGCCACCGATGCCGTCGAACTGACGGCCTGAACCGCCGCCGGGCGGCACATGCGGGGCAGATGCTCGTGCCGGTCTGGCTGATCCATGGATGTGGCCTGTCGCCCGACCGGGTTGGCTGGCTGATGGTGCCGATGGGGCTGGGCATGATATGCACCTATCCGCTGATGGGGCGGCTCACGGACCGGTTCGGTATCCGCAAACTGACGAATCGCGGTGCGCTGGCGGCGTTCGCGGGTACTCTGCTGCTTGTATCTTGCCCGGCACGGTCTCGCTTTTTCAATCCTGGCCGGCGCGCTGTTTCTGCGGGGGGGGCGATCTGGACGACGCTATGCGCGATGGCCCTGGGCGGGCGGGCATCCGTCAGCCCCTTGATGACCTCGCGGGTCTTTGTCATGGGGCTCGGTCTGTTGTGCGTGCTGCATGCGGTGCTGCTGCTGACAACCCGCCTGCTGCCGGTACGGCTGGCCGGGAGGGGGGCGGGAAAGGCGCCGGGTGTTTCGAATTGACGAAAATTATCCCGGATCTCTAGGTTCACGGAGGTGGCACAGGATTTGCGGGTGGGACAAGATGCGCGGAACCGTTCTCGATTATGACCCCAGGAATGGAGAAGGATTGATCAGCGGGGACGATAATAATCGGTACACATTCAAGGGAACGAGCGTAAGATCCGATTTTTCTTCCCTGAAGAGAGGCGCGAAAGTCGATTTCGACCAGAGCAATGGCGAGGCGCTCTCGATATTCGTCATGCCTGATCCGCCAATGGGCGGCATCAATATAGATATCAATACGTCAGGGGAAAAGTCGAAGGTCGTCGCGGGTCTGCTGGCGTTTTTTCTGGGCGGGTTCGGTATCCATAAATTTTACCTGGGGTACAACAAGGCCGGTATCGTAATGCTTCTTGTTACGATGTTCGGCTTTATCTTTTTTGGGATACCGGGTGCTGTTATCTGGCTGATCGCCTTTATCGAGGGCATTATTTACATCTCGAAGTCCGATCAGGATTTCTACGAGACATATGTTGCCCATCAGAAAGAATGGTTCTGAACGGATGTGCTCGGCCCCCCCTGACCGGGGTCGCTCATGGGGGAGGCGCGACGCAGGCAAGGTGAAGGCGGTCAGGATCCTTTCGGTTGGGATGGCCTGAAAAGCAGGATGGTGACGAGCATCATCAGATACTGCGTGCTGATGCCCGGAACGCTGAACATGACGCCGTTATCTCCTCCGTTGAGCCAGGCGGGGCCGTCGACAAGCAGGTGCACGATCTGGAACGGGTTGTCGTCGGCATGTGGATCGGGCGAGCCGAGGATGATGTCGGAGAAATCGGCGACGGCATGGGCGCCGACACCCAGCCAGAGAGAGAAGGTGACACGGCGAAGGCCGCACAATACGAGCCCGGACAGAAACAGCAGGATAATTTCGACGATATTTTCCCCCTGATTCGCCAGATGGCACAGGGCAAAGACCAGGGACGTTATGAAAGCGGCCGGCCACCAGCCGATGCCGTCTTCGAGCCGCCGCTGCGGATAACCACGGAACCACAATTCTTCCGTAAAGCCGACAGCGGCGAGCGTGAGGGCCGAGAGCAGGATGATGCTGATCGTGACCGGGCCGCTCCATATCAGGCCGGTAAAGCGCAAGCCGCCGAAGAGATATTCGAATGCCGCCAATATCAGGGCACCGACAAGCGATAATCCGCAGCCCTGCGCGATGCGGACGAAGGCCGTCCGGTTAAGGGGAAAACCGCAGAAGGCAGCGTCCCTGTGTTCGATCGCGGCGAAAGCCGCGGTGACGCAGCAGATCAGAAACAGGAGGAAAAGCTCGCTCAGGCACATGTTGCCCAGCTTTGCGATGGCGTGTGCGGCAGGGTCCGAACCAGGCATGTCGGCAAGTCGGGCAAAGCCCGGCAGGTGGATATATCTGAGCACCAGAAACGAAAGAATAAAATATCCCGCAACCGGAGTAACAGTCGATAGGGCGTTGCGCGGAGAAAAGGACATGATCAATCCGAGAATCAATTATTCCATATGAGTGTCGTTCTGTTTCTTGTGACAAGCAAGGCGCGTCCGATAACGAATGGGTTTCCAAAGGGCTTTGCCCTTTGGTGGGTCAAGGGCAAAGCCCTTGCCGCTACCCTCAGCCCGGCGCGTTGCCGTAGCGGCGGTAGACCAGGGGCGGCGGTGTTTCGGGCAGGTCGGCCAGGATCTTGCTGATCCGGGCGTGGTCGGGCGAGCGGGTGCAGACCGGGTCGGTTGCCGCGGCGTCGCCCAGCAGGGCCAGGGCCTGGCAGCGGCAGCCGCCCCAATCCTGTTCCCGCAGGTCGCAGCCGCGACAGGGTTCGGGCATCCAGTCCGTGCCGCGAAACAGGCGGAAGAGCGGCGCGTCGGCCCAGATTGCTGCCAGGCTGTCGGTGCGGATGTCGGGGATGGGTACGCTCTTGATCGTCTCGGCGGCGTGGCAGGGCAGGACGTGCCCGGTGGGCGAGACATTGACGAAGCGCCGACCCCAGCCGCCCATGCAGGGCTTGGGCTGGTCGGCGTAGTAATCGGGGGTGACGTAGTCGATCGCGAGCTTTCCGGCCAGCCGCGTGCGGGCCTCTTCCACCGCCCGGGTCGCTTCTTCAAGCTGGGCGCGGCTGGGCATCAGGGCGGCACGGTTGACCAGCCCCCAGCCGTAATATTGGGTGTGCGCGATCTCGGCCCGGCGCGCGCCCAGTTCCACCGCCAGGTCCAGCATGCGGCCGATGCGGCCGACATTGCCGCGATGGATGACGAAATTCGTCGTCAGCGGCATGCCCTCGGCCACGATCAGACGCGCGGCCGCCAGTTTCTTGGCCTGCGCGCCCGGCATGCCGCCCATGGTCTCGGCCGGCGCGGTATCGACGTCCTGGAACGAGAGCTGCACATGGTCCAGCCGGGCCTCGGCCAGTTGCGCCAGGCTGGCTTCGGTCAGCAGCACGCCGGAGGTGATGAGGTTGGTGTACAGCCCCAGCGACGCCGCGTGACGCACCAGTTGCGGCAGGTCGCGGCGGGCCATCGGCTCGCCGCCCGAAAAATGGACCTGCAACACGCCCAGTTCCGCCGCCTGATCCAGCACGCGGAGCCAGTCGTCGGTCGCCAGTTCGTTTTCCCGCCCGTCCAGTGCCAGCGGGTTGGAGCAGTACGGGCATTGCAGCGGACAGCGGTGCGTCAGCTCGGCCAGCAGGCTCATCGGTGGCAGGACGGGGGCGTTGGTCATGCGGTCAGTACCTGCCGCTGGGTCAGGCTGGCGATCATCTCCAGCACGTCATGGGCGATGACCGGGCGGGGGGCGGCGAACCGTTCGGCCAGGATGTCGATGATGGCGGCGACCGGCCGCGTGCCGTCCACCAGGCGCAGGATCTCGGCGGCGATCGGGTCGGCGATGAAGGCGCGTTCCGGCGCCTGGATCACCCACTGGTCGCGCACCCGGTCGTGCTGCAGCCGGGTCCCGCGCAGGAAGCGGACGACACTCTCTTCGGCGACCGGCGGCAGGGCGGGGGTGTCGGTCATGCGGGCGTGAAGGCGCCGGGCGGGATGCGGCCGGGGACGACATAGGCGTAATCCAGCGCGTCCAGCATCGACCACAGCACGGCGCATTTGAAGGTCAGCGCGTCCAGCACCGCTTTCTGCTCGGCAACGGTGCGGGCATGTTCGCGGACATAGGCCAGGGCGAAGTCGGAATCGCGCGGGGCCTGGGTCAGCCGGGGCTGGAAATAGGCCAGCGTTTCCGGGGTGACGAAATCATAATGGTGCAGCATGCCCGCCACGCGCTCGCTGATGATGGTGGGCGAGAACAGTTCGGTCAGCGACGAGGCGATGGCTTCCAGGATCGAGCGGTCGCGCACGAAATCCACATAGGCATCGACCGCGAAGCGGGTGGCGGGCAGCAGCCCTTCCAGCGACTCGACATAGGCGCGGTCCAGCCCCACGCCATCGGTGAGCTTCAGCCAGCGGGCCACGCCGCCGGTGCCCGGGGCGTCGCCGTCATGATCGACCAGACGCCGCCGCCATTCGCGGCGCAGTTCCGCCGTCGGCAGGCGGGCCAGCAGGGTCGCGTCCTTGGCGGGGATGCGGCACTGGTAATAATAGCGGTTCAGCGCCCAGGCCTGGACCTGGCCCTTCGTCAGGCGCCCGTCATGCAGCGCCCGGTGGAACGGGTGCAGATTGTGGTAGCGCTCGGCGCCGATGGCGCGCAGCGCGGCCTCCAGTTCGTCAGGGGAGAGTGGAAGGCCCGTCATACCGTCATCCTCATACCGTCGAAGGCCACGTCCCATCCCGCCGCGCGGGCTGCCGCGCGCTCGGGGCTGTCGGCCAGCAGGACGGGGTTGGAATTGTTGATGTGGATCAGAATCCTGTGCCCGATGTCCAGATCGGCCAGGGCGCTGATGGTGCCGTCCGTGCCGCTGACCGACATATGGCCCATGCGCTGCCCGGTCTTCTGCCCCACGCCTGCGCGCAGCATTTCGTCGTCGGTCCAGAGCGTGCCGTCGAAGAACACGATATCCGCCCCCCGCAGGCGTGCCCGCAGCGCGTCGGTCATGCGCGCACAGCCGGGAATGAAGAAGACGTGGCGTGTGCCGTCGGTGATCGCCAGCCCCACGGTCTCGCCATTCTCGACGATGGCGGCGGGGTCGGGGCCGGTTTCGGCATAGAGCGGCACCTTGCCCGGCACCGCGAAGGGGGTGATCGTCAGCCCGGCCGGTTTTCCATCGGGCAGGGTCAGCGCATGGGGCGCGTCCAGCGCCAGGGCCAGGCGCGGCACGACGGCGCGGTCCAGCGCCTCGAAGATCGGGTTGGCATCCAGCAGGTCCAGCACCGGGCGGGTGCCCAGCAGGGTGAAGGGCTGGCGCTCGCGCAGGGTCAGCAGGCCAGTCACGGTATCGACCTCGCCCCCGGTCAGGATCACCCCGGCGATGGGGGTCGAGCGCAGGCCCTCATGCGGGTGCAGCGCCGGCGTCTGGCCGATCTGCGTGCGCAGGTCCGGGGAGGCATTGACGACGAACCAGTGGACGCCATCGCCGCTGATGGCGATCGAGGCCTGGGTCCTGGGCAGGGCGTCGGGGTCGCCCGCCCGGGCCCGCCGGCATCCGGGTGCGTTGGAATTCCATTGCGGAAAGCCGCCGCCAGCGGCCGCGCCGAGAACGATGATGTCGATCATGGCGCAGATATCTAGAACAGAAACGCCGCCCGCACGAGGCAGGGCGGCGTCTCATGCGGCTTATTTCTTCTGGCCGCAGACGTAGCTGTTGATTTCCGCGCCCAGCGGAACTTCGGTGATCTTCGGAGCAGTCCAGGCCATGTGATCCTCCATCATTCAGGTCATGAAGGCGGGGCTCCCGCTTTCAAGGTGGATGTGACGCCCGATGGCGCCGGCTTTCAAGTCTTGATCACGGCATTTTCCGGACCATTGCCGTCGGGATCACTCACGTTTCTGTGAATTCGGGCTGCCGGAGAGGACCCTCATGCACCGCGCCCGACGCGTGGCACCAATGCTGATACGCGTTATGCCTTGCGTCGGCGCGGGCGGGGGACTACGCCACCTCCCATGGCGGTTGGGACGGGTCCTGTCCGCCGGTTGCCGTTGGCGAGGCTGGGGCATGCAACTGGCTCCCGAGAGCGAAGAAGCCGATACGTTCGAGGCGCGCCAGCAGCAGCGGGCCAGAGAGGTCGTGCGCCGCAGCCGCTTCAGCGCGCAGACCATCTGCCTGCTGATCCTGACGGTGCTGGCGGTCTTCTACACGTTGTATTTCGCGGCGGCGATCATCCTGCCGATCGTGCTGGCGCTGGTCGCCAACCTGCTGCTGTCCGCGCCGATGCGCATACTGCATGCGCGGTTGCGGCTGCCCAAGACGCTGGCGGCGCTGTTCCTGATCCTGTGCCTGTTCGGGGTGGTGGGGGCGATCGGCACCGCCATTTCGGTGCCCGCCGCCGGCTGGATCAGCCGCGCGCCGCAGACCATGGCCGCGATCCAGACCCATATGGCGGTCCTGGGCGGGCCGCTGCGGATGATTCAGGCTGCCAACGAACGGATCGAGAACTTCCTGGCCGTGGTCAGCGGCCGGAGCGGCCATGGCGGCGGGCACGTCGCGCTGCTGGCGCCGTCCGCGCCGTCGGCCGAAGGGGGGCTGGGCACCTTTGGTTCCAGCGTGCTGCTGGGGACGCGGGCGTTCGTGGGCCAGCTCTTCACCATGATGCTGATGCTGTTCTTCCTGCTGGCGCAGGGCGACAGCCTGCTGCGGCGCTTCGTGGAGATCATGCCGACCTTCGCCGACAAGCGCCGCGCGGTGCAGATCGCCTACCAGATCGAACGCAACGTCTCGCTGTACCTGACGACGATCACGATCATCAACGTGCTGGTCGGGCTGGCGAACATGCTGCAATGCTGGGCGTTCGGCCTGCCCAACCCGCTGCTGTGGGGCGTGCTGGCCTTTCTGCTGAACTACATCCCCATCATCGGTCCGCTGACCGGGATCGTGATCTATTTCGTCATCAGCCTGTTCGTCTTTCCCTCGGTTCTTCAGGCGCTGCTGCCGCCGATGGTCTATCTGTGCATCCATCTGATGGAAGGCGAGACGATCACCCCGATGGTCCTGGCCCGGCGCTTCACGCTCAATCCCGTGCTGGTCATGGGGTCGCTGATGTTCTGGGACTGGCTGTGGGGGGTCTGGGGGGCCTTCCTGTCGGTGCCGATGCTCGCGGTCTTCAAGATCATCTGCGACCATGTCGAGGTGCTGACGCCGATCGGCCATATCGTGGGCGGCCCCACGCGCGGCCCGAAGGCGCATCCGCCCACCGGTATTCCCGAGCCGAGCCACGAGGCCGATTAGAGCGGAATTCGATCTGAATGAATCTTCAGGGGTACCCAAGCGGGCGTATTTGTGATTCAACATGATGGCCGGATGGGAGGCCGGCGGTCATGTCGAAAGCTCTGTCGGTGGATCTTCGTAGCCGTGTTCTGGCTGCGGTTTCGGGAGGTGCGAGCCACCGGGTTGCTGCGGCGCGATTTGGCGTGAGTGCTGCGAGCGTGAGCCGATGGCGTGCGCTTGAACGGGAGAAGGGCAAGATCGCGCCCGGCCCCCTGGGCGGAGATCGACGGTCGGGTCGTATCGAGAAACACCATGAGCTGATCCGTCGCCTGTTGGCGGAAAAACCCGATATCAGCACGATCGAACTGCAAGCGGCCTTGCGTGGCCTGGGTCATGATTTTGGCTACGGCTCCCTGTGGCGTTTCTTCAAACGTCATGGGCTGACGCGTAAAAAAAGACCGGCCACGCCAGCGAGCAGGACCGCCC
>NZ_JABEQL010000012.1 GCF_014174215.1 Gluconacetobacter tumulicola
CGAGCGGCGCACCCAGGATTACATCACCGGCCGGTTCGGCTGAGTTCGGCGGGCAGGGGGAGAAGCACCGTGGTCAAGGAACAGGCGCACACCGTCAGCAGCTACGAGCAGCAGCTCTCGCAGTTGCGCGGAATGATGGTCGCCATGGGGCGGCTGGTCACACGGCAGACCGAACAGGCGGTTGCCGCCGTGGTGGAGGGCAATATCGAGGCCGGCCGGACGGCCCAGGCACTCGATCCGCAGGTGGACGAGCTGGAGCGCGAGATCGAGAGGCTGGCGATCCGCCTGCTGGCGCTGCGGGCGCCGATGGCGGGCGATCTGCGCGAGATCGTGGCGGCGATGAAGATTTCGGGCGACCTGGAGCGGATCGGCGACTGCGCCGCCAGCGTGGCCAAGCGCGCGCTGAAGGTCGATACCGTGCCAACCGATGTCCCGGCCGGGGCCCTGCGCAGCATGGGCCGGCTGGTGCAGGAGAATCTGCGCCGGGCCGTCGACGCCATGAGCCAGCAGGACAGCGAGCGCGCGGTCGAGGTCTGGCGGTCGGACGCGGCGGTGGACGAGCTGTATACCGCCATGTTCCGCGAGCTGGTGACCTACATGATGGAGGACCCGCGTACGATCCGCTCCTGCACCCATCTGCTGTTCATCGCCAAGAACCTGGAGCGGATCGGCGACCACGCCACCAATATCGCCGAGCGCGTCTATTACGCCGCCACGGGTGAGATGCTGCCGACGGAAAGGCCGCGCGGGGGTGCCTCCGTCCGTTAGCGGACGACCCGCCTGCATGTCGGATGGTGAGGGCTGGCATGCTTACATTTCGTAGCACAAACGCCTGATTTCGAACCGGCTTTGCATGGTTAGATTTCATGGTTGGACCGGGGGTGACCCCGGGCCGGTTACGGAAAGAGAGGCTCACACATGTTCAAGAAGACGATCCTGGCGGTGACGGTCCTGGCCGGCCTGTCGGCAACGGCGGCCCAGGCCCATGATATGCCGCCGCCGCCTCCCGGCCCGGGTTTCCATGGCGGCTGGAGAGCGCATCATGGGCTGGAGGTTCTGGCCGGACTGAAGCTGACCCCGGCACAGCACAAGCAGATCCATGCAATCCTGGCCGCCGCGCGCAAGGACAAGCGCGCGGACTGGAAGCAGGAAGGCGCGCTGCATGAGCAGATCCGCGACCTGCTGCTGACGCCCGGCCCGGTCGACCGGGCGAAGCTGACGTCGCTGACCCAGCAGGTCGAAGCCCTGCATCAGGCCGCCATCGACAGCCGGCTGGATGTGGCGGTGAAGATCCATGACATTCTGACGCCGGAGCAACTGGCTGATGCGAAGGCACGCGAGGACAAGATCCGTTCGCTGCACGAGCAGCTGGACGAGCTGACGGCCCCGCCCCCGCCCCCGCCGCCGGCCAAGGGTGCGCCCAAGGAAGACGGCGAGGAATGAGGCGCCCGGAATAAGATGGCCAGACAGTCGCGATTCCACCGGGGTGGCCATTCCCTGGCCGCTCCGGACCGGAATCGTTGACAGCGGGAGGGGAGGGGCGTAAAGCCTCCCCGAAATCAGGACCGCCGCCTCGCGAGTGTTCGCGCAGTGGCGCGATATCTTTTGGGGTGAACGTCCTTTGTTCGAGGCGCTGTCAGGTAAGCTTTCCGGTGTGTTCGACGGCCTCGCCAAGCGCGGCGCGCTGTCCGAGGCCGATGTGGCCGAGGCGATGCGCGAGGTGCGTCTGGCGATGCTGGACGCCGACGTGGCGCTGCCGGTCGTCAAGGACTTCGTTACCAAGGTCCGCGAGCGCGCCGTGGGGCATGAGGTGCTGGACAGCATCTCGCCCGGCCAGGCCGTCGCCAAGATCGTCAATGACGCGCTGATCGACGCGCTGGGCGGCGCGGGCGCGGTGCCGCTGAACCTGAATGCCGTCCCGCCGGTGCCGATCCTGATGGTCGGCCTGCAGGGCTCGGGCAAGACCACGACCTCGGGCAAGATCGCCCTGCGGCTGGCGACCCGCGAGCGCAAGAAGGTGCTGCTGGCCAGCCTGGATACCCAGCGCCCGGCCGCGCAGTTGCAGTTGCAGCAGCTTGCCGAGCGCGCGGGCGTGCCCTCGCTGCCGATCGTGCCCGGCCAGACGCCGGTCGAGATCGCGCGGCGGGCCATGGATACCGGGCGGCGCGAGGGTTTCGACGTCGTCATTCTCGACACCGCCGGCCGCCTGTCGATCGACGAGGCGCTGATGAACGAGGTGCGGGAGATCCGCGCCGAGACGTCGCCGACCGAAACCCTGCTGGTCGTCGATGCGATGACCGGCCAGGATGCCGTCAACACCGCCCGCGCGTTCAACGAGGCCGTGGGCGTGACCGGCGTGGTCATGACCCGGATGGACGGCGATGCAAGAGGCGGCGCCGCGCTGTCGATGCGGGCCGTGACCGGCGCGCCGATCAAGCTGACCGGCTCGGGCGAGAAGCTGGACGCGCTGGAGGAGTTCCATCCCGAGCGCGTGGCCGGCCGTATCCTGGGCCTGGGCGATATCGCCGGCCTGGTGGAAAAGGCCGCCGATACCCTGGATCATGAAGAGAGCGAGAAGATCGCCCTCAAGATGATGCAGGGCAAGTTCGACCTGGACGACTATGCCGCGCAGATCCGCCAGATCGCGAAGATGGGCTCGCTGTCGGGGATTCTCGACATGCTGCCCGGCATGGGCAAGGTCAAGCAGGCGCTGGGCGACAAGGACCTGGATACGTCGGTCCTGAAGCGCCACCAGGCCATCATTTCGTCCATGACCCGGGCGGAGCGCAAGACGCCCGCCATCATCAAGGCGTCGCGCAAAAAGCGCATCGCCGCCGGGTCGGGCAGCACTGTTCAGGACGTCAACCGGCTGCTGAAGCAGTTCGATGACATGTCCACGATGATGAAGCGGATCAACAAGCTCGGCATGAAAGGTCTCATGCGCCAGGGAATGTCCGCTCTCATGCCCAAGGGGCCGAAACCGCCCGGCGGCCGTCCGTTCGGCTGACGCGATCGACCTGATCGTTTCGTCCCTGTCCGCATTCCGCACATTTTCATTTCGGAGAATTGCCTCAATGAGCCTGAAGATCCGCCTCGCCCGCGCCGGCGCGAAGAAGCGCCCCTACTACCACATCGTGGTGGCCGACAGCCGTTCGCCCCGCGACGGCCGTTTCGTCGAGAAGGTGGGCGCCTACAACCCGATGCTGCCCTCCGACCATGCCGACCGCATCCGTCTGACGAGTGAGCGCATCACGTACTGGCTGTCGCAGGGTGCCCTGCCGACCGACCGCGTTGTCCGCTTCCTGGGCAATGCCGGCCTGATCGCGAAGCCGGTCTATACCGAGCAGCCGAAGCAGTCCGCGCCGAAGAAGCGTGCGCAGGAGCGCGCCGCCGCTGCCGCCGCCGCTGCTGCCGCCACGGCCTGAGCCAACGGGCGGATAGGAACACGGACGGGCTGAACCGGTGGATCGCGATCGTATCCTGATGGGTGTGGTGGGGCGGCCGCATGGCGTGCGGGGGCTGGTGCGCGTGCACAGCTACGCCACCGTGCCGGAAGACCTGACTGCCTATGGAACGCTGACCGACGACCGGGGACAGGTCTGGACCCTGCGCTGGCGCGGTGACGGCATTGCCGAACTGCGCGACGCGGCGGGCCAGCCTGTGGCAGGGCGGGAAGCCGCCCAGGCCCTGGTCAACCGCCGCCTGTACATCGCGCGGGCCAGCCTGCCGGAGCCCGATCAGGACGAATTCTATTTTGCCGACCTGATCGGGCTGCTGGTTCACGAGCAGGGTGGCAGGTCGCTGGGGCGCGTCCTGGTCGTCCATGATTATGGTGCCGGGGTCAGCCTGGAGATCGGCGGGGAGGGGCGTGCGCCCCTGATCCTGCCCTTTACCCAGGCCTGTTTCCCGGTGATCGACATCGTCGCCGGCCGGATCGAAGCGGTTCTGCCGGATGAGGTCGAGATACAGGGCGAGCTGTCGCCGGAGGCCGGGGAGGTTTCCCCTGCCGTCGGAGAGGCGTCATGACCTGGCAGGCGACTATCCTGACGCTGTTTCCCGGCATGTTTCCCGGTCCGCTTGGCCAGTCGCTGGCCGGGCGGGCGCTGGAGGACGGGCTGTGGTCGCTCGATCTGCGCGACCTGCGGGAATACGGCCTGGGGCGGCACCGGGTGGTGGACGACACGCCTTTCGGCGGCGGGGCCGGCATGGTCATGCGTCCGGATGTGGTGGCCGCCGCGATCCGCGACGTGGCGGCGGCCGGGCGCCCGGTGATCTATCCCACTCCGCGCGGGCGGTTGCTGCGCCAGGATGACGTCCGTCGCCTGACCAGTGGCCCCGGAATCGTGGTGCTGTGCGGGCGCTACGAGGGGGTGGATGAGCGGGTGCTGGAGGAATGCGCCGTCGAGCAGGTCTCGATCGGCGATTATGTCCTCTCCGGCGGGGAGATGGCGGCCCTGGTGCTGCTGGATTCCTGCGTCCGGCTGATCCCCGGCGTCATGGGCTCGGACGCCAGCGGCACGGAGGAAAGCTTCTCCGACGGGCTGCTGGAATATCCGCATTACACCAAGCCGGCGAGCTGGGAGGGGCGCGATGTCCCCGACATCCTGCTGTCCGGTCATCACGCCGCCATCGCAAGCTGGCGGCAGACTGAATCCGAGACGGCGACCCGCGTCCGCCGGCCCGACCTCTGGGCCGCGTATCGGCGCCGCACCGGCCAAGACACGTCCGATCCGGTCAGCCATGCGGCTGATCCCGACCGGCTGCACTGATTAGACTGTTTTGAAACGAGGAACCCGATCATGAACATTATCCAGCAGTACGAGGCCGGTGAGATTGCCCGCCTCTCCGCCGAGCGTGCGGTCCCCGAATTCGGCCCCGGCGACACGGTCCGCGTGTCGGTCCGCGTTGTCGAAGGCGAGCGTAAGCGCGTCCAGGCCTATGAAGGCGTGGTGATCGCCCGTTCGAACAAGGGGCTGAACAGCAACTTCACCGTGCGCAAGATCTCGAACGGCGAAGGCGTCGAGCGCGTGTTCCCGCTCTATTCCCCCACGATCGCCGAGATCAAGGTCGTGCGTCGCGGCGCCGTGCGTCGTGCGAAGCTGTATTATCTGCGTGGCCGTCGCGGCAAGTCGGCGCGTATCGCCGAGCGCGCCCGCGAGACGGTGACGGCCACGGCCTGATCGCCATCCGATACCGCGATGCGTCGCCTCCGGCCACGGCCGATGGGTGGCGCATCGTCCTGATTCTACGGGTTCGTTCCTTCGCCGTCCGCGTGGCTTCGCGGATGGCGGGGCCGTTCCACGCCATGCCGTTCCGAAGGGGAAAGACCGATGGCCGCACGCACGCTGTTCGACAAGATCTGGGACAGTCATGTCGTGGAACGGCTCGAGGACGGCACGGCCATTCTCTATATCGACCGGCACCTCGTGCATGAGGTGACGAGCCCGCAGGCGTTCGAGGGGCTGCGTATCAGCGGCCGCCGCCTGCGCCGGCCGGACGCCACCATCGCGGTGGTGGACCATAACGTGCCGACCTCCGACCGCACCCTGCCGATCGAGGAGCCGGAAAGCCGCAATCAGATCGAGACGCTGGAGCGCAATGTGCGCGAATTCGGCGTGCCGTATTTCCCGCTTCTGTCGGAACGGCAGGGCATCGTGCATGTGGTGGGGCCGGAGCAGGGGATTTCGCTGCCCGGCATGACCATCGTCTGCGGTGACAGCCATACCTCGACCCATGGCGCAATGGGGGCGCTGGCGTTCGGCATCGGCACGTCCGAGGTCGAGCATGTGATGGCGACCCAGACCCTGCTGCAGAAGCCCGCCCTGAACATGAAAGTGGTGGTCGAGGGCACGCTGGGCGCGGGGGTGACCGCCAAGGACGTGATGCTGGCCATTATCGGCACCATCGGCACCGCCGGCGGCACCGGCTATGTGATCGAATTCGCGGGCTCGACCATTCGCGGGCTGGACATGGCCGGGCGGATGACGATCTGCAACATGTCGATCGAGGCGGGAGCGCGCGCCGGGCTGGTGGCGCCGGACGAAACAACCTTTGAGTATGTGCGCGGCCGGCCCTTCGCCCCGCAGGGCGAGGCGTTCGAGCAGGCGGTGGCCTACTGGAAGACGCTGGTGGGCGATGAGGACGCGCAGTACGACAAGATCGTGGAACTGCGGGCCGAGGATATTCCGCCGGTCCTGACCTGGGGCACCAGCCCCGAGACGGTGATCCCGGTGTCCGGCACCGTTCCCGATCCGGCGGCGGAAACCGACGGGGCGAAGCGCGCGCAGTTGCAGCGCATGCTCGACTATATGGGGCTGGAGGCGGGGCAGAAGATCGCCGGCGTGCCGGTCGATGTCGTCTTTATCGGCTCCTGCACCAACAGCCGGATCGAGGATCTGCGTTCGGCGGCGGCGATCGTGGCGGGGCGGCATGTGGCGGCGGGCGTGCGCGCCATGGTGGTGCCGGGATCGGGCATCGTGAAGGCGCAGGCCGAACGCGAGGGGCTGGACCGGGTCTTTCTCGATGCCGGTTTCGAATGGCGCGAGGCGGGATGTTCGATGTGCCTGGGCATGAACCCCGACCGGCTGACGCCGGGGCAACGCTGCGCCTCGACCTCCAACCGCAATTTCGAAGGACGCCAGGGGCCGGGCGGGCGTACCCACCTGCTTTCGCCCGCGATGGCGGCGGCGGCGGCGGTGACGGGACATCTGACGGACGTGCGGGAGCTGATCTGAGCCATGGATAAATTCACCGTCCTGACCGCGATCGCGGCGCCTCTGCCGGAAGCGAATATCGACACCGACAAGATCATTCCGGCGCGGTTCCTCAAGACCACCAAGCGTTCCGGCCTGGGCGTGCATGCGTTCGATGGCATGCGCTACAATCAAGACGGATCGGAGAAGCCGGATTTCGTGCTGAACCGGGAGCCCTATCGCAAGGCCGGCATCCTGATCACCCATGACAATCTGGGCTGTGGTTCGTCGCGGGAGCATGCGCCCTGGGCGCTTCTGGATTTCGGCATAAGCTGCGTGATCGCGCCGTCATTCGCCGATATCTTCTTCAATAACTGCTTCAAGAACGGGATTCTGCCGATCCGCCTGCCGCGCGAGATCTGCGATGCGCTGATGGACGATGCGCGGCTGGGCGCCAATGGCCGGCTGACGGTCGATCTGGAGCGGCAGGTGGTCGTGCGCCCGGATGGCGAGGAAATCGCATTCGAGATCGATCCGCTGCGCAAGCGTCTGCTGCTGGAGGGGCTGGACGATATCGGCCAGACCCTTCAGCACGCAGGCGCGATCAGCACGTTCGAGGCTGCGCGTGCCCGCCACCAGCCCTGGCAGCCGCGCATCGTCATCGACTGACGGCTGCGCGCCGCCTCTTTGTCACGACAGGAAGACGAGAAATGACCGTTACCAAGAAGCTCCTTGTCCTGCCCGGCGACGGGATCGGCCCCGAGGTGATGAACGAGGTCGCGCGGGTCGTGGCGTGGATGGGCCGCAAGCGCGGCGTCGCCTTCGATATTTCCGAGGATCTGGTTGGTGGCGCGTCGCTGGCGGTGCATGGGGTGCCGATCCGTGACGAGGTGATCACGGCGGCCAAGGCCGCGGACGCGGTGCTGTTCGGCTCGGTCGGCGATCCGAAATGGGCGTCGGTCGGCTTCGATCTGCGGCCGGAGGTCGCGATCCTGAAGCTGCGGCAGGAGCTGGGGCTGTTTGCCAACCTGCGCCCCGCGAAGCTGTTCGACGCGCTGGCCGAGGCCAGCACGCTGAAGCCCGAAGTGGTGGCCGGGCTGGACATCATGATCGTGCGCGAGTCCGTGGGCGGCATCTATTTCGGCACCCCGCGCGGCATCGAGACGCTGCCCGATGGCAGCAAGCGCGGCATCAATACCGAAATCTACACCACGTCGGAGATCGAGCGCGTGGCGCGGGTTGCCTTCGACCTGGCGCGGCAGCGCGGCAACCGCGTCTGTTCGGTCGAGAAATGCAACGTGATGGAAAGCGGCCTGTTGTGGAAGGAGGTCGTGACCGCGCTGCATGCACGCGACTATGCGGATGTGGAGCTGACCCACATGCTGGCCGACAATTGCGCCATGCAGTTGGTGCGCAATCCGCGCCAGTTCGACGTCATTGTGACCGGCAATCTGTTCGGCGACCTGCTGTCCGACCTGGCGTCGATGCTGACCGGCAGCCTGGGCATGCTGCCTTCGGCCACGCTGGGCGCGGTGGATGAGGACGGGCGGCGTCCGGCGCTGTATGAACCGATCCATGGCAGCGCGCCCGATATCGCCGGCAAGGGAATCGCCAATCCGCTGGCGCAGATCCTCTCATTTGCGATGCTGCTGCGCTACTCCTTCGCAATGGAAGCCGAGGCTGCGCTGATCGAACAGGCGGTGGCCAATGTGCTGGCCAGCGGCCTGCGCACCGCCGATATCATGAGCCCCGGCATGGCCCAGGTCGGTACCACCGTGATGGGCGAGGCCGTGGTGCGCGAACTGGACAAGCTGAACGGCTGATCCGATCCGGCACTCGTCCCCCCGCTGGGGGGGACGGTATCGGGCTTCCCACGGGCTGGAACATCTGGAATGCTTCCGGCCATGCGCTCGTTTCGAATCATCATCGCTGGATTTGCGATGCTGGCCGCCATGCCGGCTGTCGCCTCTTCTTCTTCCGCGCCGCTCCCCGACGCCTTGTCCGAAGTGCGCGGCAAGGCCGCCTTGTCGTGGGTGGATGAGCAGAACCGGCGGACCTTCGTGGGGCTGGAAGCCGATCCACGCTATCGTGTCTTTCATGATTCCGTGCTGCGGATTCGGCAGGATGCGCACCGCATACCGGTGCCGACCTTCCTGGGCGGGGAAATCTTCAATTTTTGGCAGGACGCGGCCCATCCGCGCGGGATCTGGCGCGAAACCGCGCCGGAGCGCTTCCTGGCCGGGCATCCGGTGTGGACCACCCGGCTGGATGTCGACAAACTGGCCCGGCGCGAGCATCGCAACTGGGTGTTTCAGGGCGCGGACTGTCTGGCGCCCGACGATTCGCCCTGTCTGATCCAGCTTTCGGAAGGGGGCGAGGACGCGACGACCCTGCGTGAATTCGCCCCTCTGTCTGGCGGGTTCACGCCCGATGGTTTCCTGTTGCCCCACTCCAAGCAGACCGTGGCGTGGGAAGATCGGGACACGCTGCTGGTGGCGCGCGACTGGGGTGACGGCCCGAGTGGCGTCTCTGGCGGGGCGATGACCCGTTCGGGGTATCCGTTCGTGGTGCGCCGCCTGTATCGGGGGCAGGCGCTGGATAGCGCGGTGGAGGTGATGCGCGGCCAGCGCGATGACGTGCTGGTGGCGCCGGTTGCGCTGGCCGACGGGCAGGGGCACCGGCTGGTGCTGATCCGTCGCGCCGTGACCTTCTTCGAGGATCGCTACAGCCTTGTGACCGATGGGGGCACGCGGGCGCTCGACCTGCCTGCGCGCATGGACCTGCATGGCCTGCTGGCCGGGCGGCTGATTCTGTCGGCCAATCAGGATTGGCTGTCGGACGGCGTGAAGGTTCCGGCCGGCAGCGTCATCGCCGTCGATCCGGACGGGCGCACGCCGGTTCAGCTCCTGTTTACGCCCGGCGCGCGTCAGGCGGTCGATGAAGTCGCGGTGACGGGGACGGGCGTGGTGATGACGGTGCTCGACTCGGTGCGCGGCCAGGGGTGGGTCTACCGGCCCGATGCGGCCGGTGGCTGGCGTGGTACGCGGCTGAAGCTGCCCGACATGATGTCGGTCCATATCATGGATGCCGACCGTCGTTCGGGGCGGGCGTTTCTCTCGGTCTCGGGCTTCCTGACGCCGCAGCAGCTCTGGCTGGCCGACAGCACTGACGGCAGCGCGCGGAAGATCATGGAACTGCCGCCCCAGTTCGATTCGGCCGGGCTGGTGGTCGGGCAGGAATGGGCGGTTTCGAGCGATGGGACGCGGATTCCCTATTTCATCGTGCATCGGGCGGATATGCGGGCCGATGGCAGCAATCCGACCCTGTTGACCGCTTATGGCGGATTCCAGCTCTCGTCATTGCCCGATTACGACCCGGTGGCGGGGCGGCTGTGGCTGGATCGGGGTGGTGTCTATGTCGTGGCCAATATCCGGGGCGGCGGCGAGTTCGGGCCGGCCTGGCACGAGGCGGGGCGGATGGCCGGCCGCCAGCATGTCTTCGACGATTTTGCCGCCGTGGCGCGCGACCTGATCGCGCGAAAGATCACTGTGCCGGCCCATCTGGGGATTCGCGGGCGTTCGAATGGCGGGCTGCTGATGGGGGTGGAATTCACCCAGCATCCCGATCTGTGGGGGGCGGTGATCGTGGGCGTACCGTTGTTGGACATGGAGCATTTCGAGACCATGGCTGCCGGGGCCTCATGGGCCGGGGAGTATGGCAGCATGGCGGTACCGGAGCAGCGGACGTTCCTGGAACGGATTTCGCCCCTGCGGGCGCTGCGCCCCGGGGTGCGCTATCCCGAGCCATTCATCTTTACCTCGACCCTCGATGACCGGGTGGGGCCGGTGCATGCGCGGCTGTTCGCGGCGCGGCTCCAGGCGCTCGGGGTGCCCTTTCTGTATTACGAGGATACCGAAGGCGGTCATTCCGGGACGGTGAATGCGAACGAGGTCGCGCGCGAGCGCGCGCTGGAGGCGGTGTATCTGAGTCGCCTGATGGATCGGGGCCATTGAGGCGATTGTTTCTGGTCGCAGAAATAATCGCACATCAGGTGGCGTGGGAAAGTTCTGCGTGATACGCCGGTAGCGGCGTGTAGCAACGCTCTTTTGCATTGAGGCGGCCCCTCTGTCGGGTGGCTTGCCAAATATAATACCCGGACTTTGTCCAGCGGTGAACGGGGAGACCTGTTGCCGTAGTGGGAATAGGCAGGACGTGCCTATGCCTCATGCAAACACGTTGCTAACCGCCCGACGCCAGGTGCGGCCAGGACGCCGATTCCACAGGGCGATCCGGTGACGCGGTGATCCGGGGAAGCGTCCAGATCTGAAAGACGGCATGAAGAAAGCCGGCCTATCGAGGGAATCCGGCTTTCTTGCGGGGATCGACGCCTGAGAGCGGATCGCTGAACCCTTGGCGCTCCAGACGCTTGCGCGCAAGGGCTGATCACCCTTCGGGGTGGCGTCGAAAAATCCTGTGTGATATCTTGAACATGGCGTGTAGCAACGCTTTTTCCAAAAGGGTGGCCTCCTTGTCGGGTGGCCTGCCGAATATAACACCCGGACTATGTCCAGCGGTGAACGGGTCATGCTGTTTATCGCCATGGAAATAGGCAGGGCGTGCTTTTGCCCTTTTTGGAACACGTTGCTACCCGCCCGACGCCAGGAGCGGCACGCGGAGGCGTGCCCTTACCGTTGCGATGGCGTTTCGGAATGAATGCGAACGGGATGGGTACGTGATACAGGATGAACCAGGCGAATCGCCTATGATGGCCCCTGCCATGGCCTCTGCCATGGTGCGGACCCATGGCAAGGACGCCATTGCCGTCGTCCGGCGTCATATCGCGCGCAGCCTGGAAGATAATCTGGTCGACGATGTCGAATTCTGGCTGCGGGTCCGCAATCAGATCGAATGTCTGCAATGGGGCGCGACATGGGCGGGGCAGGACCGGAAGCGGCCTGCCGCCGGGAGCGGGCGGCAGGGCGAGGAGGTCGTGCTGGAGGCATGGCTGAAGGAGACGCTGTGCCGGATGGCGGGATCGGTGGTGGATGAGCCGATTCCGGAGGCGCTTCTACGGCTGGTCGGACTGCCGATTCCCGAAGGCGATCCGAAGTGACGGGGCAGTCCGGGAAGCTGTCCCGGGATCATGCCACGGCATGAAGAAAGCCGGCCTCCCGAGGCAAGATCTCGAGTTCTGGCTACGGGTGCGCAACCAGGTCGAGCTTCTGCAATGGAAGGAGATCCGGGGGAGCGGAGTAGCAAGCGGCCGGCCGGGACCAGGCGATCGGGGGAAGAAATCGTGCTGGAGGCATGGTTGAGGGACGCACTCTCCAGAATGGCGGGGTCGGTGGCGGACGAGCCCATCCCGGAGGAGCTTCTGCGGCTGCTCGATGCACCGATACCGCCGGACGATCCGAGCTGACGAGGGCGAGGAGGAGCCGCATCTGAAGCAAGCATGAAAAAAGCCGGCTTCCCGAGGGGAAACCGGCTTTCTTGCGGGGATCGACGCCTGACGGCGGATCAGAACCCTTCGCGCTCCAGACGCTTGCGCTCCATCTTGCGGGCGCGGCGCACGGCCTCGGCAGCCTCGCGCGCCTTGCGCTCGGAGGGCTTTTCGTAGTGGCGACGCAGCTTCATCTCGCGGAAGATGCCTTCACGCTGCATCTTCTTCTTGAGTGCCTTGAGAGCCTGGTCGACATTATTGTCGCGAACGAGAACCTGCACTTGGTCGCTAACTCCTGTTTGTGGCTGCCTTGGGGTTAACCACGAAAACCATGGATGGGATAACCGCCCAAGGCCCGGCCCTGCACGCGATTCCCGAATGGCGCGGAGCTATAACATGGGCTTTGCGCGAAATACAAATCATTCCGCCCGTTTCCTGCGGGGCGGGGGCGGACTATTTTACAGGTCCGCCTCGCGCCAGACGCGGGGGTGGATGATTCCGTGAGGATTCCGGGCCGCGACGCGGCTGGACGGAGGATAGGCAGAGACCGTGACCTTGCTCAAGATCGCCCGGATGGGCCATCCCGTCCTGCTGCGTCGCGCGGACGACGTGCCGGACCCCACCGCGCCGGAGATCGGCCGGCTGATCGACGACATGATCGAGACGATGGAAGATGCGCGCGGCGCCGGCCTGGCGGCGCCGCAGGTCCATGTCTCGCAGCGGCTGTTCGTCTATCGCGTGCCGGCCGAGCGCAGTGCAGGGGAGGACGACCCGCCGCGCGAGGCCAGTGTGCTGATCAACCCGGTGCTGCGGCCGGTCGGTGACGAGATGGTGCTGCGGCCCGAGGGCTGCCTGTCGATTCCCGGCCTGCGGGGCATGGTGCCGCGCCATGTGCGTGTCGCCTATTCGGGCGTGGACCGGGCCGGTCAGCCGGTGCAGGGCGTGGCGACGGGTTTTCTGGCCAACGTGTTACAACATGAATACGATCATCTGGAGGGCATTCTGTATCCGATGCGGATGAAGGATCTGGGCCAGATGGGATTCGACGAGGAAATCGGGCGCTACGGGGTGCGGGGATGAACGGGATAGGCGCTGTCGCGGCGCTGGCGGGCCGGTTGGCCGGATGCGCTGTCGCCTGCGGGCGGCCGGGACGGCCGGAACGCAGCCTGGCGCGGGATGAGGCGGTGAGCCGCCTGGGCGCGGTGGCGGGCGGGCGCGGATGGGGGCTGGATGTTCTGCGGGATGTCGCCGGTCCGGATACCGACCTGCTGTTTCCCGGCGGGTCGGCCGAACTGGTCGAAGCCTGGTTCGATCTTGGCGATCGGATCATGATCGAAGCCGCTCGGGGGCTGGACGAGCCGCGCCTGGGGCGGCGGGTGCGCGCGGTCATCCTGTTGCGGCTGGGGGTGATCGCGCCGGATCGCGATGCGGTGCGCCGGGCGCTTGCCGTGCTGCTCGCTCCGGGCCATGCGGGCCTGCTGGCCCGGGTCATGGGCCGGACGGTTGATGCGATCTGGGAAGCCGCGGGGGACCATGCGACCGGCATGACCCGGCAGACCAAGCGGATGAGCCTGGGCACGATCTACGGCCAGGTGCTGCTGTTCTGGCTGGCGCGGGGGGATGACAGCGAGGCGGTAGCAGATTTCCTGGACCGGCGGCTGGCCGGGGTCGTGCGCCTGGGCCGGGCGAAGCAGGCCCTGCTGGCGCGGCTGCGGCCCGGACGGGCCCAGGCCGCGTGAGCGAACAGAAGGCGCCGAGCCGGCGCCATGCCGCGGGCGCCGGCCTGCTGTTCCTGCGCGAGGAGGAAATGCGGCAGGCGCAGGAGCTGATGATGCTGGCGTGGCGGGATTTCGGCGGAGTGGTCGATCCGGTGCTGGAGACGCTGGGTCTGGGGCGGGCCCATCATCGCATCCTGCAGCTTGTCGGCCATCATCCCGGCATTGCCGTCGGCGCGCTGATCGATCTGCTGGGCATTACCAAGCAGAGCCTTGGGCGCGCGCTGACCGACCTGCAGTCGCGGGGCTATGTGGTGCAGGAAGTGGGGCGGCGGGACCGACGGCTGCGCCTGCTGTCGCTGACCGAGAACGGGGCGGCGGTGGAGCGGCAGCTCTTCGACCTGCAGCGGGAGAAACTGATGGGTGTGTATCGCGATGTGGGGGCCGCGGCGATCGATGGGTTTCGCCGGGTCGTGCAGGGACTTATGGACGATCGGACGCGCCTGATACTCGAGGACGTGGCTGCGGCGGCGGAGCGGGCGCATCGTGGCGGAGCATGAGCCGGGACGGACGATGATGGGACTTGACGGGCGGGACGGATCGGTGGCGGGAGCGCATATTCTGGTGGTAGATGACGATCCGCGCCTGCGGCGTCTGTTGCAACGCTACCTGACCGAGCATGGGTTTCGTATCAGCGCGGCTTCGTCGGCCGCCGAGGCGCGACAGGTGCTGGGCTTCATGCAGCCCGACGCGATGGTGCTGGACGTGACGATGCCCGGCGAGAACGGGCTGGCGCTGACCCGAGCCCTGCGGCAGGAGGGGCAGGACCTGCCGATTCTGCTGCTGACCGCGCGCGGCGAGCCCGAGGACCGGATCACGGGGCTGGAAGCGGGGGCCGACGATTATCTGGGCAAGCCGTTCGAGCCGCGAGAATTGCTGCTGCGGCTGAAGGCGCATCTGCGGCGTTTCGCGCCGCCCGCGCCGTCGGACAATCTGCGGGTGGTGCGGCTGGGCGGGCTGGAATTCGACCCGGCGCGCGGCCTGCTGTCCGGCCCCGAAGGCAGCGTGCACCTGACGGGGGGAGAGGTTGCGCTGCTGAGCGCGCTGGCGCGCCGCCCCAATGAAGTGCTGGCCCGGGATGAGATCGCCCGCCTGCTGGACATGGAGGAAATCGGCGAACGCGCGGTGGACGTGCAGGTGACGCGCCTGCGCCGCCGGATCGAGCCCGACCCGCGCGAGCCGCGTTTTCTCCAGACCGTCCGTGGCAAGGGATATGTGCTGAAGCCGGGCATGTGAGGGCAGGCGGGAAGGAGGCCATCCATGGCGGTGGATGACAGGCCGCGGCGGGCGGGACGGTCCCGCTCCATGGCGGGGCTGTATCGCCGGATGGATCGGCCGGTACGCCGGGTCCTGCCGCGTTCGCTGCTCGGGCGGATGCTGCTGATCGTGCTGATCCCGCTCCTGGTCACGCAGGGGATTTCGCTGGAGCTGTTCTACGGCAATTACCTCAAGGTCGTGTCGCGCCGCATGTCGGGCAGTGTCGCGGCGGATATCGTCCTGACCCTGGACCTGCTGAAACGGTATCAGGCGCCGGGGGACAGGGCCTGGATCATGAACCAGGCCCGGGTGCGCACCCAGCTGGACATGGATTGGGACCCGGGACAGCGCCTGGCGCGCACCGGGTCGACCCATGTGCTGGGCCCCATGGATGACGACCTGACCTATGCGCTGGACAATTCGATCGGCCGGCCGTTCCATGTCGACTGGACCGGCGATCCGCAGACCGTGCATATTCGTATCCAGATGTCCGACGGCGTGCTGGATGTCGGCGCGCCGCGCAAGCGGCTGGCCGTGGCGCCCATCTGGCTGTTCGTGGCCTGGGCGGTGGGGAGCACGTTCCTGCTGTTCACGATCGCCAGCCTGTTCATGCGCAACCAGATCCGTGCGATCCGCCGCCTGGCCCGGGCGGCCGAGCTGTTCGGCCTGGGGCGCGATATCGGGCCCATCCGGCCCGAGGGCGCGCAGGAGGTGCGCAAGGCGGCGGTCGCGTTCAACCGCATGCAGGAGCGTATCTTCCGTTTCGTGGCGCAGCGCACGGCGGTGCTGGCCGGCGTGTCGCACGATCTGCGGACGCCGCTGACCCGCCTGCGCCTGTCACTGGCGATGATCCCGCCGCAGGGCTCCATAGATGCCGCGCAGTTCCAGGCCGAGGTGACCGACATGATCGGCGACATCGCGGAAATGGAGGGCATGATCGAAAGCTATCTGTCCTTCGCCCGGGGCGAGGGGGCGGAGACGCCGGTCGGGGTCGATATCGGCCAGATGCTGGACGAGGTGGCATCCGCCTTTCGCCGGGCGGGCGGGACGATCCTCTCCGTTTCGGTGCCTGAGGCGATCGAGGCTGTCCTGCGGCCGGGTGCGATCCGCCGCGTGCTGGACAATCTGCTGCAGAATGCGCGGCGGCATGGGGCGTGCGTGGCCCTGAGTGCCAGCCAGGACGAGCGTGGTGTGGTGATCTGCGTCGATGATGACGGGCCGGGCATCCCGCGCGACAGGATGGAGGCGGTCTTCCGCCCGTTCGAGAGCGGGCAGGATGGTGGGACCGGGCTGGGCCTGACCATCGCGCGCGATATCGTGCGCGCCCATGGCGGCGACATCGCCCTGCGGCAGAGCCGCCTTGGCGGCCTGCAGGTCCGGATCGTGCTGCCGGCGTAAGGTCGGTCAGACGCTGATCGAGCGGAGCGGCCCTGCCGGCGACCCGGCGCGCAGGAAATGCGCGTCGGGTCGTCGGCAGGGCCGCTTTGCAAACAGACTTTTAGGGGAGGCTGTTGCCCGAGCCGGCATGACCCGGACCGCTGTTGGAACTCATCGGCCCGCTGCTGCCGCCGAATGTGCTGTTCATGTTGCTCAGCGGGTTGTAGCGGCCGACATTGCCCAGGATCTGCTGCAGGACATTGATCTTGGTGCCCGGGGTCGGGGTTGCGCCGGGCGCCATGCTGGTGGCGCGCGCGTTGCTCTTGTCCAGGGTCTGCAGTGTGCGCAGCACGCCCTTGTCGTCGAAGCTCAGCACCACGACATCCTGTGAGCGGACGGCCGGGAAATCCAGTGGCGCCGGCACCGTTCGCATGGAGATGTAGATCCATGTGTTGTCGTCGAACGTCGCATGGGTGGTGGGCGAGCCCAGCAGGTCCATCGCTTCGGCGCGGGTGCTGACGCCGGGCTTGAGCTGCTTGTAATCGTCGGGCTCGATCAGCGAGCCGCGCTGGCTCGGCCGGGGCGAGAAGATCGAGCAGCCGGATAGCAGCAGGCCCAGTCCCACGACCGCGCAAGGAAGAAGACGCCCGATCGGGCGGATGGTCGTGTCCGAAGATGACCGCATGGCCTGTGGGGCGTCCTGATCCGGGGAAAACTCTTCCGTCCGGTGCCCGATTGGGGTGGCTAAGTCAATTCTTCATCGCCATACAGGGAGCATTATCAGCATCGGGCGCGCGGATTACCGGGCCGCCCACGGGGCGGCAGCAGGACAGGATGCGGGAGCAGGACAGGATGAAGACGGAATTTTCCCGCAAGCTCGCGGTTGGGCGAATCGGCGCGGCGGGTCGCGAGATGGAGATCGAGGCCGATGCGGCGGAGCGCGCGGCCTTGGCCCGCCGTTTCGGGCTGCCGGCCATCCATGCGCTGTCCTGCCGCTACCGCCTGACGGTGGGCCGGCGGGAGGAGGTGCTGGCCGAAGGCTGGCTGGCGGCCGAGGTGGAGCAGGTGTGCGTGCTGACGGCCGAGCCGTTCGTGAGCGTGCTGACTACCGAGGTCATCGCCCGCCTGGTGCCCGCCGAGCGGTTTCGCGAGGATGAGGAACTGGACCCCGAGGCGGTGGACGAGATCCCGTATGAGAACGATACGATCGACCTGGGTGAACTGACGGCGGAGGAGCTGTCGCTGGCACTCGATCCCTATCCGCGCAGCCCGGGGGCCATGCTGCCCGACGAGGTGGGATATGTGGACGTGCCGCCCACGAGTCCCGAGGCGGCGGAAGAGGCGGAAGAGGGGCGTCCGTCCCCGTTCGCCGGGCTGGCCGCGCTGCGCAAGGGCAATGCATAACGGAGGCACAAGGTGTGTGCCGGGGGTGCCACGGTGAGAAGATATCTTGCGAGTTCGCTTTCTTCCTGCTAGAGGCGCCCCCTCATTATCGATAACTGATCGGGTTCCAGCCGGGCCCGGTTAAGATCCCAGATCGGAGGGGCCCGGGCCCATGGCTGTACCCAAAAGAAAAACCTCGCCGTCCCGTCGCGGCATGCGCCGCAGCCACGAGGCGCTGAGCGTGCAGGCACATGCCGAATGCGCGAATTGCGGCGAACTGAAGCGCCCGCATCATGTCTGCAGCCATTGCGGCCATTATGACGGCCGTGAGGTCGTTGCGGCTGGCAAGACGCTGAAGACCGCCGTCCGGGCCTGACCCGCGGCGCATGGCCGTGCGGATGCGATAGCCTGGCCCGTCAGATGGCGGGCCAGGCGTTCATGCGACACGATTCCGTGACGGCCTTGCGAATTTGGTGTTCACCCGGCAGAAGGCAGGCATGAGCGAGACAGGTTCCTCTTTTTCCGGGGCAGAGCCCTTCACGCTGGCGGTTGACGGCATGGGGGGGGACGGCGGTCCGGAAGTTGTGGTGGCCGGCTTGGCGATTGTTGCCGACAGGCACCCCGGCACACGGGTTCTGCTGATCGGGGACGAGCACCGTCTGGCCGAGACACTGGCCCGCCACCCCAAGGCGGCCGCGATCTGCACGGTGCGCCCCGCCGGCAGTGCCATCCCCATGGACATGAAGCCGACGGCCGCGCTGCGCGTGCGGGATTCGTCGATGCGGCTGGCAATGGATGCCGTGGCGCAGGGCGAGGCCCTGGGCGTGGTGTCGGCCGGCAACAGCGGCGCGATGCTGGCGCTGGCCAAGATTGTCATCAAGACCCTTCCCGGCGTCTCCCGTCCCGCCATGGCGGCCATTAGCCCGACGCTGAAGGGCGATGTCGTGATGCTGGACCTGGGCGCCAATGTCGCCTGCGACGCGCGCAACCTCGTCGAATTCGCGGTGATGGGCGAAGCCTTCGCCAAGGCGGTGCTGGGCCTGCCCGCGCCGACCATCGGCCTGCTGAATGTCGGGTCCGAAGAGGTGAAGGGCGACGAGAGGCTGCGCCAGGCGGCCGAGACCCTGCGCAACAGCCCCCTGGCGGCGCAGTTCCATGGCTTCGTCGAAGGGCATGACATCACCGCCGGCACCACCGACGTGGTGGTGACCGACGGCTTTACCGGCAATGTCGCGCTGAAGACCGGCGAGGGCGCGCTGAAGATGGCGTTCGTCCTGCTGCGCCAGGTCTTCCGCTCGGGCCTGCTGGCCAAGCTGGGCTACCTGCTGGTGCGTCCGGGACTGGAGCGCATGCGCGAATGGCTGGACCCGCGGCGGTATAATGGCGCGGTATTCGTCGGCCTCAATGGTGTCGTGGTCAAATCGCATGGCGGGACCGACGCCGAAGGCTTTGCATCGGCGGTGGATGTTGCCATGGATATGGTATCGCACCGGTTCAACGAGAGCATAAGGGATCAGATCTCCCGACTGGAGACGCTGTCGGTCATGCGGCCGGGCGTGGAAAAGGAACAGCCGGCGGTCGCAGCCGTAAGCTGACCCGCCCCGCCGGGGCGGTGCGTCTCCATCGCGGGGGCGAGGGCCGGGCTTGGAATGATGGGAATGATGGCGAGACGTTCGCTGATGGTCGGGTTTGGCGGGTATCTGCCGGACCGGATCGTGACCAATGACGAGCTGGCGGCTCGCCTCGAGACTTCGGATGATTGGATCCGCGCCCGTACCGGGATCGGCCAGCGTCATATTGCCGGCCCGGGCGACAGTGCCGTCAGCATGGCGGCGGCCGCCGCGAAGCAGGCGCTGGATTATGCCGGCATGGCGGCGGCGGATGTCGGCGCCGTCATAGTCGCGACCAGCACGCCGGACCAGGCCTTTCCCGCCACCGCTGTCCGGGTGCAGGCCGAACTGGGAATGCGCGGCGGCTTCGGCTTCGATATCGCGGCGGCGTGTTCGGGCTTCATCTATGCGCTGACCGTGGCCGACTCGCTGATCCGCAGCGGCCAGACGGATTCGGCCCTGGTGATCGGCAGCGAAGTCTATTCGCGCATTCTGGACTGGTCGGATCGCGGCACCTGCGTGCTGTTCGGCGACGGCGCGGGCGCCGTGCTGCTGAAGGCCGGGGATGCCGCGCAGCCGGCCGGCATTCTGTCCACGCATCTGCATTCGGACGGCACGACGGGCGACCTGCTCTATGTCGATGGCGCGGTGGGACTGCGGGAGCAGTCCGGTTTCCTGCGTATGCAGGGGCGCGACGTGTTCCGCCACGCGGTGGCGAAGCTGTCATCCTCGGTGGACGAGGTGCTGCAGGCCAATGGCCTGGCCTATGCCGACGTGTCGTGGCTGGTGCCGCACCAGGCCAATCTGCGGATTATCGAGGCTGTCGCCCGCAAGCTGGAACTGCCG
The DNA here is from genome assembly GCF_014174215.1 of Gluconacetobacter tumulicola. Lineage (GTDB taxonomy): Bacteria > Pseudomonadota > Alphaproteobacteria > Acetobacterales > Acetobacteraceae > Gluconacetobacter > Gluconacetobacter tumulicola. The sequence goes on from NZ_JABEQL010000012.1 coordinate 20,381, forward strand.
CCCGAGCGCGTGGTGGTGACGGTCGACAGGCATGCCAATACCTCGGCGGCGTCGATCCCGCTGGCGATGAACGAGGCCGTGCGCGACGGGCGCATCCGCAAGGGCGACCTGGTGCTGATGGAAGCGCTGGGCGGTGGCCTGACCTGGGGATCGGCCCTGGCACGGATCTAGGAGGCTGATCGGGAATGCGCGCTGGTGGCGATCCGGCGCGCGTTTCCTGTGTTTTGTGGCACTCTCGCTCACCCGCGCGCATTTCCGGTCAGCCTCCACGACCCCCACGCCGTCAGGGAGGGGGCCTCTATGGTGGCCTGCAGGGCACCGAACGTGAAAAAATAGTGCGGCTTAACGCATTGAATTGACGCGTCCTCGTCGCATGCCATAGTTTTGCGGCATGAGCACCGTGACCCGCGCCAGTCTGGCAGAGCATATTTATAGTCAGGTCGGACTCTCCCGTAATGAGTCGGCCGACCTTCTCGAACATGTGCTCGAGCGTGTCGCGAAGGAGCTCGAGGGCGGGAATACCGTCAAAATCAGCGGATTCGGGACGTTCTCTGTCCGTCAGAAGGGGCGCCGGACCGGCCGCAATCCGAAGACGGGCGTGGAAGTGCCGATCCTGCCGCGATCGGTCCTCGTCTTCCGCCCCAGCCAGCTTCTGCGGGCGCGCGTCAATGGCCGGCAGGTCGATGGCATCGAGGATGACGGTGAATGAACATTCTCAGCACCGGGCAGGAGGACTGGCCGGATTCCGGCATGCCGGAGCCCGGCGAGGGTGCCGATCCCCACGTGCTCGATGACGCAGCCGGTGCCGGCCGCCTGAAGAAGGCGCCCCATGCGTTCCGCACCATCAGCGAAGTGGCGGACGAACTGCATGTGCCGCAGCATGTGCTGCGCTTCTGGGAGACGCGGTTCAGCCAGGTTCGCCCGCTGAAGCGGGGCGGTGGCCGGCGCTATTATCGTCCCGACGATATCGAATTGCTGCGCCGGATCTCGGACCTGCTCTATGTGCAGGGCTATACGATCAAGGGGGTGCAGCGCATGCTGCGCGAGGGCGGAGACGCCGGCGCACCCTATGGCGCGACGCCCGCCGAGGCGGCGGAAGAGCTTGATCTGGTACCTCACGATTCGCCGGCCGCTGCCGCCGAGGAGCCGGCAGCTGGCGCCGCGCCTGTGGCGGTGGAGCGGGTGGATGCCGGCATTGTGGTGGAAAGCGTGGTCGAATCGGTCGTGGTCGTGACGGCGGAGGCCGAATCGGCTGAGCCGGCTCCTGCGATTCCGGTTGAGGAAACGGCCGCAGGCTCCTCGGAGATCGAGCGAATCCATCGCGAGAACCTGATCCTGAAGGATAGTCTGCGCGGGATTCTGGTGGAATTGCAGGCCCTGAGGCGGCTGATTCCGGTCTGAACCGGATTTGGTGCCAGATTGGTGGCACTCATGGGTTGCGGAGTATGGCGCGCGCTGCTACACGGCGTGTCGTCGCAGACGGACGGGCAGTAGCGCAGCCTGGTAGCGCATCAGTCTGGGGGACTGGGGGTCGTGGGTTCGAATCCCGCCTGCCCGATATTCCCGTCTGCGACCATTCCCCTTTGTAAAATCGACGGATAGATGACGCGGGACCGGTTCACGCCGGTTTGACGCCGGCCGGTTCAGCCCAGGCTTGGGTCCGACAGGTCGTCGATCTCCTCGCGCTCGGCGCGCGTGGGGTCCTGGAGGCGGTCGCGCGTCCAGTTGCGCCAGATCAGGTGCAGGACCGACATGATGGCGGGCCCGATGAACAGGCCCAGCAGGCTCCAGCTCTCCACTCCGCCCAGAATGCTGACCAGGACCCACAGGAAGGGCATCTGGGTCGATCCGCCGATCAGCGCGGGCCGGACGAAATGGTCGGCGAAGAAGATGACGGCCATGCCCAGGCAGAAGATGACGAGGGCGGCGATGACCGTCCCTTTGACCAGCAGGGCCAGCGCAACCAGCGTGACGGCGATGACGGCGCAGAACGGGATCATGGCCGCCACGGCGGTAAAGACGCCGAACAGGAACGGGTGCTGGGCGCCGGCGATCAGGTAGGCGACGCCCATCAGCGCGCCTTCGCCCAGACCCACCAGCACCAGACCGGCGACCGTGCCGTGGATCGAGGCCACGATCTGTTCGGCGATGGTCTCGCCCCGCTTGCCGAAGGCCCGGCGCGAGACCACCAGGCATTGGCGGGTCACCACGTCGCCATCCTTCAGCAGGAAGAACAGGGTGAGGATGGTGAAGATGAACAGCAGGCCGCGATGGAAGACCTGCGTCCCCACCTGCTGTGTCATGCGCACGCTGCGTCCGATATTGAACGAATGCAGCAGTTCCGACACATCCTCCGGGTCCTGCAGATGCTGCTGCCACCAGTTGGTGATGGCCGAGGCGCCGGCGGGCAGGCGGCGGAGCCAGCCCGGCACCGGCACGCCCGAATGGCGCGCGATGTCGGCCCAGTTCAGGACGCCCTGGGCCTCGCGCCCGGCCTCCAGTGCGAACAGGCCCATCGGAATCAGGAAGATGAGGGCGATTGCCGTCGTGAACAGCAGCGGCAGGGTGATGCCGCCGGGCCGGAACTTCCAGCGATCGCGGATGGTGACATAGGGGGGCCATGCCGCGATGGCGAAGATGACGCCCCAGATCAGCGACGGCAGGAACCCCCGGACCGTATAGAGCCCCAGGACAACGAAGGATGTGGCCAGCAGCCCGCGGGCGATGCGCTGCACCTTGTGGCGTTCGCGCATCTGGCGGAACGGCGACCGGTCCATGGGGGGGGCGATCGCGGGGCTGGCGTGGTCCGTCATCATGATCCTTTGCTCGGGCGTCACGGCAGCTTCGTGCCATCCGCCGCCCAGATGGCGAAGGCCTGAATCAGGGCGGCCTCCTTCAGCGCGTCGAAACGGCCAGACGCGCCGCCATGGCCGGCTTCCATATTGATGCGCAGCATGATGGGGCGGGACGAAATGGTATGTTCCCGCAGGCGGGCCACCCATTTGGCCGGCTCCCAATAGGTCACGCGCGGGTCCGACAGGCCGCCGATGGCCAGGATGGCGGGGTAGGGGCGCGGGCCCACCTGTTCGTAGGCGGCGTAGCCGGCGATCAGGTCATAGGCTTCCGGGTCCTCCAGCGGATTGCCCCATTCCGGCCATTCCGGCGGTGTCAGGGGCAGGCTGGTGTCCGACATGGTGTTCAGCTCGTCCACGAAGGGTACCACCGCCACGATGCCTCCGAACAGGTCGGGGCGCATGTTGGCGATCGCGCCCATGACCATGCCGCCGGCCGAACGGCCGTCGCTGACGATCCGTCCGGCACGGGTGAAGCCGGTGGCGACCAGATGTTCGGCGCAGGCGATGAAATCGGTGAAGCTGTTGGGCTTGTTGCGCCCGCGTCCGCCGAGGAACCAGTTCCAGCCTTTCTCCGACCCGCCCCGCACATGGGCGATGGCGTAGAACCAGCCCCGGTCCACCAGGCTGAAGACACCGGTGGAGAAGGTCGGCTCGATCGCATGGCCATAGGAGCCATAGCCGTAGAGCAGCAGCGGGGCGGAGCTGTCCAGCGCCGTGTCGTGCCGCCCCAGCACGGTGATCGGGACTTCGGTGCCGTCGGGGGCGGTGGCGGTCAGGCGCCAGCTTCGATATTGCGCGGGATCATGGCCCGACGGGACCTCCTGGCTTTTCAGCAGGTGGCGGCTCCGGCTGTGCATGTCGTAGGCGTACCATTGCCGTGGCGTGGTCGGCGACTGGTAGACGTAGCGCAGTTCGGTCGTGTCGTATTCGTAGGAGCCCGAGAAGGACAGCACATAGGCGTCCTCGTCGGAGGACAGCACATGGTCCACGCCGTCCGTGGGGCGGATCACCAGTGCCGTGTTGGCATCGCGGCGCACGCGCCAGACCAGGTGGTCGGCGAAGGCGACGCAGTCGGTGATGTAGCGGCCGGGCTCGTGGGGCACCAGATCGCGCCAGTTTTCCCTTGACAGGGCGGTGTCGGGCGTTTCCATCAGCTTGAAATCGACCGCGCCGTCGGCGTTGGTCAGGATCGCGAACCGGTCGCCCCAGTGGCTGAGCGTATAGAGGACGCCGCTGCGGCGTGGCTCGACGCAGACGGGTTCGGCCTCGGGGCGTGCGCCGGGGACCAGCCAGGATTCGGACGTGTCCTGGTTGCTGGCGGAGATGACGATCCACCGTCCGGAGCGGCTGGCCTCGACCCCGATGAAGAAGCCCGGATCGGATTCCTGGTAGACCAGCACGTCCGCGTCGGAGCCGATGCGGCGGCGATAGATCTGCGTCGGGCGGCCGTGCGCGTCGCGCCAGGTCCAGAACAGGTATTGCGCATCGGGCGAGAAGGCGAAATTGCCGCTGCAGCTTTCGATGGCCGGCCCGACTGACGCGCCGCTGGCGATGTCGCGGATGATGACGCGATAGACTTCGGAGCCCTGATTGTCTTCCGCATGGGCGAACAGGCGGTGGTCGGGGCTGTGCGCTGCGGTGGCGACGGCGAAATAGTCGTGGCCCTGCGCCGCGCGCTCGACATCGAGCAGGATGGTCTCCTCATCCGGCCGGCCGGCCGGATGGCGGGCGTGGATGGGGTGCTGGGCACCGGCATTGTAGCGCATGTAATAGCGCCAGGGGCCGTGCGGCAGGGCGGGATAGGTTTCGTCCTCGCGGATGCGGCCGCGCATTTCGGCGACGATGGTGGCCTGCAGGGCCTCGGTCGGCGCCAGGATGGCGGCGGTATAGGCGTTCTCGGCCCGCAGGTGGGCGGCGATGTCCGCGCGCAGCAGGGATGGGTCGCGCAGGACGGCCTGCCAGTTCTCGTCCTTCATCCAGCCATATTCGTCCACGCGCACGCGGCCGAGCTGGGTGATCGTCTGGGGCTCCTTGCGGGCGACCGGGGCGGTGGTCATCGTCTCTCTCCATCGCTGTCCGACCGGAAGCCGGGACCAGCCGCGAGCATACAAGACCGCCTGTGGAAGGGACAGAGGGGGACACGACAGACGGGCGCATTGCCGCCGGCGGGCGTCGCGCGAGCCCGTCAGAACCTGCCTGGAAATGTGGGCTGGTGAGCGAGAGTGCCGCAAAGCGGCACGCCCGTCGTGTGTTTCCGAGCACCGAAGCGGAGCGACCTTCAGGTCATGAGCATCGGAGCGCAGGAAACGCGCGTCGGATCGCCACCAGCGCGCATTTCCAGGCAGGTTCTCAGAAGGTTTGGCAGTTGGGGTGAATGACCAGTCCGATGGATTGCTGCTGGAAGGCGTGGCGATAGTCCGCGCGGATGGCGTCCAGCCTGGTGGCGAGGTCCGGGGTGTCGGCCTCGGCGGCGATCCAGACGATGCGCGATGGTTCGGAGGTGATCTGCTGGCTGGTCCGGTCCCGCCACTGGCCGCTGGCCTGGAACACGCTCAACCCGTCGGGAAAGCGCGGCGTGACCGACCGGGCCAGGAAATCGTGCCATTGCGCGTCGGTGACCGGCCGTCCGTCAGGGCGGGTCAGGCCGAACAGCAGCGAGATTTCGATACCCGGCCGGGCGCCGAATCGCGCGCAGGCCAGGGCGCCGGTCGCCGGCCTGTCAGGGGTTGCCGGCGCGCAGGCGGCCAGCGTGAGCGATGCCGCCAGAAGGCTTGGCGCTGCCCGCATCAGGCGAAAGCCGGATTGTCCAGCCCGGACAGTCCCGCACGCAGGCGGCGCCCGTCCGGACTGTCGGGATCGATCAGCCCGTGGCGAAGGAACAGGTCGATCAGCACCAGATTGACGTTGAACTTGAACGCGTCGCCCTCCCGCACGATCCGCCAGGCTTCATGCAGGGGCATCAGCGTGAAGAATTCGACCTCGCCATCGGTGGGGACGGGTTCGAAATCGGGCGGCAGGTCCAGTTCGTAGCAATGCAGCACGTCGCGGCGCAGCCCTTCGGGCCGCTCCATGGCGTAGCGGATGGTGGCTGTCGGCGTGGCCCGGGCGATGAGGGCGGGGGCAATGCCGGCTTCCTCGGCCGCCTCCTTTTCCAGCGCCTGGCGGGGCGTGTGGCCGGCTGGAATGCCGCCGGCGACCAGATGGTCCAGTTTGCCGGGGTCCAGGCGCTTGTTCATGGCGCGGCGGCCGACCCACAGATGCAGCCCGTCGGGGCGCCGGACCAGCCCATTCATGTGCACGCCATGGGCGATCAGCCCGAACAGGGGCAGGGCGCCCCGGTCGATGCGTGCGATGGGCGGCCCCTCCGCGATGGGGGCGACGTCGAACAGTTCGTGGTGGGAGCGGTAGATGCCGTCGGCGGCCAGCGCCTCGCCCAGCCCTTCCAGCCGGGTGGGGTCGTCCAGCACCAGCGCGCCGTCCTGCCGGTGCAGGCCGCGCCGTTCCAGCTCGGGCACCAGGGCGGGCGCGATCCAGCCGGCCGGGGCATTCCCAAGGCGGAAGGGGGTGCGGTCGCCGGGCAGGCGTGCGGTGTTGCAGGAATCGAGATGCCGGATGAAGGGGGCGGCGTCCGATGACATGCCGGTCTGCTCCTTGTGCGTGGGGATGGCATACCGGGTGGCAAGGAGTGTGACAATCCTGCCGCGCCAGCGGTGCGAGCGGGGCTGGCGGTTTGCAAATTCGCCCTCGCATGCCACATCCAGTGGCATGACACCGCCCTCATCCTCCGCCCGGGCCGCGCTGGAGCGCCCCGTGCATGCCACCCTGCGCGCCCTGCTGCCTTATCTCTGGCCTCGTCACGATTTCGGCACCCGTGCGCGGGTGGTGGGCGCCTGCCTGCTGCTGGTCGCCGCCAAGATCGCGACGATCGCCGTGCCTTATGTCTACAGCCTGGTGGTCGATGCGCTGCATCGTGCCCCCGGCGGCGCGGGTGGTTCCGGTGCCATGAATGAAATGACGGTGCCGATGGCGCTGATCGTCGGATACGGGACGCTGCGCCTGATGTCGGCGGGGATGGGGGAGTGGCGCGATGCACTGTTCGCCCCGGTGCGCTTTCATATCAGCAGCGTGGCGGCGGTGCGCAGTTTCCGCCACATGCATGCGCTGTCGCTGCGCTTTCACCTCGACCGCCAGTCGGGCGGCGTCACGCGGGCGATCGCGCGGGGGACCGAGGCGATCGAGACCATCCTGCGGGTGGGCGTGTTCAACATCGTGCCGACGCTGATCGAGGCGTTGCTGGTGATTGTGGTGATCTGGCGCCTGTTCGACTGGCGCTATGCGGCGATCATGCTGCTGGCTGTCGTCGCCTATGTCGCCTTCACGATCAGCTTCACGTCCTGGCGGATCGGCATCCGCCGCGAGATGAACGAGATCAACAGCGAGGCGAGCTGGAAGGCGCTGGACAGTCTGCTGAACTACGAGACGGTCAAGTATTTCGGCAATGAGGAGCATGAGAGCCGCCGGTATGAGGAGACCCAGCGCCGCTATGAGCGTGCGGCGGTCAAGACCCAGCTTTCGCTCAACGGGCTGAATTTCGGCCAGGCGGCGATCATCGCCGTGACGCTGACGGTGGTGATGCTGCTGGCGGCACATGATGTGGGGCAGGGGCGCCTGACGGTGGGGCGGTTCGTGCTGGTCAACACCTATCTGATGCAGCTCTACCTGCCGCTCAATTTCCTCGGCAGCATCTATTCGTCGCTGCGTACCTCGCTGGTGGATCTGGAGCATATGTTCCGGCTGATGGAGGAGGCGCCCGATGTGAAGGACCGGCCGGATGCCATCGGCCTGCCGGCACGGCTGGACGAGGCGCCGGCGGCGGCGATCCGCTTCGAGCATGTGCGGTTCGGTTATCGGGCCGATCGCGAGATCCTGCACGATGTCAGCTTCAGCGTGCCGGCCGGCGGGCGGGTGGCCATTGTCGGCCCGACCGGGGCGGGCAAATCGACCATCAGCCGGCTGCTGTTCCGCTTCTATGACGTGACCTCGGGCCGGGTCGTGATCGACGGGCACGATGTGCGCGACTATCATCAGGCCGCGCTGCGGGCCGCGATCGGCGTGGTGCCGCAGGATACGGTGCTGTTCAACGACACGATCGGCTACAATATCGCCTATGGCCGGCGCGGGGCGTCGCAGGACGAGATCGAGCATGCGGCGCGCCTGGCGCAGATCCATGATTTCATCGTCAGCCTGCCGGACGGCTATGCGACCCGGGTGGGCGAGCGGGGGCTGAAACTGTCGGGCGGCGAGAAGCAGCGCGTGGCCATTGCCCGGACCATCCTGAAGAATCCGCGCATCCTGATCCTGGATGAGGCCACCAGCGCGCTGGACACCCATACCGAGCAGGAGATCCAGGTGGCGCTGCGCACGGTCTCGGCGGAGCGGACGACCGTGATCATCGCCCATCGGCTCTCCACCGTGATCGACGCGGATGAAATCCTTGTGATGGGGGATGGCGTGATCAAGGAGCGCGGCACCCATCGCAGCCTGCTGGCCCGCGACGGACTCTATGCCGGCATGTGGGCCGCCCAGGCCGAGGAGCGTGGCGAGGATGCCGGCCACGCGGCGGTGGGGGCTGGTCTTCCGGCCTGAACGGAGGCACCTTGCGCCCGCCGCGTCCCCGGGACGCAGGAACGAGACGCAGTTTTGAGACGCGCATTGACGTTAGGGAGAGGATGACATGGCGGAGACGGAAGGCGAAGGACCCGCGCTGGGCCAGGACGGATCGGTGCCCGAGGAACTGAGCCATTGCGGGGCGGTGGTCGACAAGGCCATCGAATACATGCTGGGCGAGAACCTGCCGCCGATCGCCATCGCGTCGGCGCTGCTGGGCGGCTCGCTGGGCCTGCTGTCGCGCACCATGGACCAGGGGACGATGCTGGCGATGCTGGAAAACGCCATCCACAGCGTGCGTTCCGGCGACCTGCACCCCGACCGTGACAAGGTCACGCGCTCCGAGTAAGGGGATGGGCCGGGAGGAGATTCGGGCGAAAACGCCTCGAATCGTGCCTTTCGGCTTGACTGGGCGCGGTACCTTGGCCATAAGCCGCGCCTAATCTTGACGATCGTTGCCGGGCATTATGCCTCGGCCCCAGTTATCCGAGGATGATACCATGTCTCGCCGTTGCCAGATCACGGGCAAGGGCGTGCTGACGGGAAATAACGTCAGCCACGCCAACAACAAGAGCCGCCGCCGCTACCTGCCGAACCTGCAGGAGACGTCCCTGCTGTCCGATATCCTGGGCAGCGCGGTACGCCTGCGCCTGAGCACCAACGGCATTCGCACGGTCGAGCATAACGGTGGCCTGGACGCGTTCCTGCTGTCGACGCCGAACCGCAAGCTGCCTGTCGAGGCGCAGGCGTTGAAGCGTCGCATCCTGCGCGCCCAGGAAAAGAAGGCCGCCGCGGCAGCCTGAAGATCCTGTGCCGGTCCGGCCCGATTTTCGGCCGGGCCGGGCTTGCATGTCTCAGGTGCCTGACGCATGTCAGGGCCATCTGTCTATTCAGCCGGTCCGCATCTTCCTCGACCCCGGTGATGGGGTGGGGGGCTTCCGGCTCCGACAGGCGCGAGGGGAAAGGTTCCGTTCGCGCCTGAATTGTTTTGTGGAGGTTCCCCCGTGTCTGAAAAGTCCGATCTTTCACTGATCCGTAATATCGGCATCACCGCGCATATCGATGCCGGCAAGACCACGACCACCGAGCGGATCCTGTATTACACCGGCGTGTCGCACAAGATCGGTGAAGTCCACGAGGGCAACACCACGACCGACTATATGGACCAGGAGCGTGAGCGCGGCATCACGATCACCTCGGCCGCCGTGACCTGCGAGTGGAGCGGCCACCGCATCAACATCATCGATACCCCGGGCCACATCGACTTCAACATCGAGGTGAACCGCTCGCTGCGCGTGCTCGACGGTGCGGTGTTCATCATCGAAGGCGTGGCCGGTGTGCAGCCGCAGTCCGAGACGAACTGGCGCCTGGCCGACCGCTACAACGTGCCGCGCATCATCTTCATCAACAAGCTGGACCGCACCGGCGCCGACTTCTACCGCGCGTTCGACACGCTGAAGGAGAAGCTGGACATCGTCGCGATCCCGCTGCAGCTGCCGATCGGCGCCGAGGAAAACTTCATCGGTGTCGTCGATCTGGTCGAGATGCGTGCGATCATCTGGGAAGGCGGCGAGCTGGGCGCGAAGTTCCATTATGCCGAGATCCCGGCCGAGCTGAAGGAAAAGGCCGACGAGGCCCGCCAGGAGCTGCTGGACACGGCGCTGGCCGTCGACAACGCGGCGATGGAAGAATATTTCGAGAAGGGTGAAGTCGACGTCGCCACCCTGAAGCGCTGCATCAAGAAGGGCACGATCTCGGGCGAGTTCCGTCCGGTCCTGTGCGGCACGGCCTTCAAGAACAAGGGCGTGCAGCCGCTGCTGGACGGCGTGATCGACTACCTGCCGGCGCCGGACGACGTGGCGGGTATCCGCATCGCGCCGCCCGAGGGCGAGGAAGTCGACGAGAACGCACTGCCGATCATCCCGGTCGATCCGGACGGCAAGTTCGCCGGCCTGGCGTTCAAGATCATCAACGACAAGTACGGCACCCTGACCTTCGTGCGCGTCTATCGTGGCGTACTGCGTTCGGGCGACAGCGTCCTGAACACCACGAAGGACCATAAGGAGCGTATCGGCCGTATCTTCCAGATGCATGCCGACAAGCGCCAGGAAGTGAAGGAAGTTCACGCCGGCGACATCGCTGCCTTCGTGGGCCTGAAGGACACGCAGACCGGTGATACTCTGGCCGACCCGGCCGATCCGGTGGTGCTGGAGCGCATGAGCTTCCCGGTGCCGGTGATCGACATCTCGGTCGAGCCGAAGACGAAGGACGGGGTCGAGAAGATGACCCTGGCGCTGCAGAAGCTGGCGGGCGAAGACCCCTCGCTGCGTCTGAAGACCGACCAGGAAACCGGCCAGACCATCCTGTCGGGCATGGGCGAGCTGCATCTGGACATCATCATCGACCGTCTGCGCCGCGAATATGGCGTGGATGCGAATATCGGTGCGCCGCAGGTGGCCTATCGCGAGACGATCACCCAGCCGCATGTCGAGATCTACACCCACAAGAAGCAGTCGGGTGGTTCGGGCCAGTTCGCCGAAGTGAAGATCGAGTTCGCGCCGCTGGAGCGGAACCAGGAGATCCAGTTCGAGAACAAGGTCGTCGGCGGCACCGTGCCGAAGGAATATATTCCGGCGGTCGAAAAGGGCATCCGGATGCAGTCCTCGACGGGCGTGCTGGCGGGCTTCCCGACCGTGGACTTCAAGTTCACGCTGCTGGACGGCAAGTACCATGACGTCGACTCCTCGGCGCTGGCGTTCGAAATCGCCGCCAAGGCCTGCTTCCGCGAAGGCATGAAGAAGGCCGGCCCGGTGATCCTGGAGCCGATCATGGACGTCGAAGTCACGACGCCGAACGACCATGTCGGCGACGTGGTGGGCGACCTGAACCGTCGTCGCGGCATGATCCAGAACCAGGAAAGCTCGGGCTCGACCGTCATGGTCCGCGCGCTGGTGCCGCTGAAGGAAATGTTCGGCTACATCTCGCACCTGCGTTCGATCACGAAGGGCCGTGCGTCCTTCACGATGCAGTTCCATCACTACGACCCGGTGCCGCGCAACGTGGCCGAAGAGATCGTGGCCAAGTCGGCCTGATTTCGACCGGATTGGACGAACGGCTGCCCCGCAAGGGGCAGCCCGGATTGCCGGCAAACCCCGCCCGTGTGGCGGGGTTTGTTGTTTTGGGGCGTTGGTTGCTGGACGAACGGGCCGGGGGCAGGAGTCCGACGAGGAATCCGGCCCGGTCATGTTCCCCGACGATATAAAACAAATCAGACAATATATTCGATGTGATCTTTCAGGGCGCTGTCCGGCGTTTTTGTGAGATCTTTCCTGATGATGCCGATGATCTTTGCCTTGGCCTCGGCCTTGAGATGATTGGTGATGCTGGAATTGCTGTGCGATGGGGCGATGACCAGAAGCTTTTCATAAGCCTGATCCCATTCGTTGATCTGTCTGGCGACAAACTTCCCGAAGGATTCCATTTCCAGCCTGTGGCGGTCATGATGCGGATTGAGGGCATGATGGGCGGTCGAACCGGTGTGGTACGTGGCGCCCGGTGCGTCATCGCCCAGGTCGGATGTTCGCTGATGAGCGGTGAGCGCATCGAAGGATGCGACGGTATGCAGAGCATGATTTTCGGCCGGTTGCACGAAACGGGCATGCTCGCCATCCGCGATAACGATAAGAGTACCATGCCTGGCGGTCATTTTCTTCGATCCTCATGCCAAACGGGCTCATGTCCCCCGAGACATGCGGACAGGCGGGTGGGGGAACAATAGGCCTCCGGACTCTGTGATGGCGGGTAGCGGGGATGCGTCGCGCGCTGCCTGAGCGAACTTATGCCGCGCGGCTGTGTTAACCGTGCTCGTGCGGCAAGCGTCGCGCATCGAGGGCATGGTATGACCTGGTCCATTCCGATCGGGAGGTTCTACGGTACGACCGTTCGCCTTCACGTCACCTTCCTGCTCTTTCTGATCTGGATTGGCGCGGCCTATGGCATGCGATCCGGGATGCAGGCGGCGATTGACGGCGTCCTGCTCATTCTTGCCGTGTTCGCCTGCGTCGTTCTGCATGAATTCGGCCATGTGCTCGTCGCGCGCCGGTACGGCGTGCGCACGCCGGACATAACGCTCCTGCCCATCGGCGGGGTCGCGCGGATGACGCACATTCCCGAACAGCCGACGCAGGAACTGCTCATCGCGTTGGCGGGCCCGGCGGTGAATCTCGTGATCGCCGCGATCCTGTATGGGATCACGGATACCGTGCCCCATCTGTCCGGTGTCGATTTCCAGGACCCGGGCGTCGGGCTGATACCCCGATTGTCGAGCATCAACCTGTTTCTGGCCGTCTTCAACCTGATCCCGGCCTTTCCCATGGATGGCGGGCGGGTTCTGCGGGCCTTGCTGACCTATCGGATGGACTATGCGCGGGCGACCCAGCTTGCAGCTTCGGTCGGGCAGGGGATTGCCTTTCTCTTTGGATTTCTGGGGCTGATGGGCAATCCGCTGCTGCTGTTCATCGCCCTTTTCGTCTATCTGGGCGCCGCCGGCGAAGCGCAGGGTGCGCTGTTCCGGCAATTGGCGCATGGCATGATCGTGGCGGATGTCATGACCACGCGCCTGGAGATGCTGTCACCCGACAGCCGGATGGATGAGGCGGCGCTGAGGATGATCCATACGTCACAGCAGGAATTCCCGGTCGTGGATGGCCAGGGCAAGCTCTGCGGCCTGCTGACGCACGCGACCATCCTGCAGGCCATGCATGCCGGCAAGGCGGACGCGATGGCCGCGGATGTCATGATGTCCGACATCGCCTGCCTGCACCCCTATCAGACGGTGGATGAGGCGCTGCGTCTGCTGGAGGAAAATCAGGTGCCGGCGATCGGGGTGAACGACGCGCAGGGACGTTTCATCGGCCTGATTTCCCGGGCGAATATCGGTGAGATCATGACGATCCATATTCTGCGGGACAAGAACCGTCCGGCATCGGCTCTTCCGCTGTCCCGATAGTGCCGCGGCCCGGCCGTCCCGCGATGGGGGGCCGGGTCGCGCATCGTGGCTTGCCCTGTCAGGCATGTTTGACGGGGATGATCTTCTCGTTCTTCTGGGCCTCCGGCGTTTTGGGCATGGTGATCGTCAGCAGCCCATTATCGAACGTGGCGTCGATCTTCGTCGTATCGACGCCTTCGGGGACCGGCAACGACCTCATGAATGAGCCGAAGCGGCGTTCCGAGTAATGATAGTTCTTTTGCTCGTCCTCGCGTTGTTCGCATTTTTCGCCGCAAATGCTCAGGACTCCTCCGGAAAGCTTAATTTCCAGATTCTTCTCGTCTATGCCGGGTAATTCCGCAACGACGTCATAGGCATTGTCCTTTTCCACCACGGAGATCGCCGGAACGACATTGAATGTGTCCTCGCGCGGCCAAAGACGGTCGAGACCGGGGATACGGCTTGCGGGACGCCGCCATACGGATGAGCGGAAATCATCGAAGAGGCGATCGAATTCCCATCGCAGCGCATCCAGTGCTGAGCCTGAAGGTGAGCGGGCTACGGGCGTACTCGTCGTCGTTTCCGTTTTTTCCTGGGTTTTTTCGAGGGTTGCCATGGTCATTCTCCTGTTCGCTACTTTTTCCCGTCTTGAGGAATTGCGCCCGGACCGCCTGGGGCGTCGGGCGCATGAATGAGCTGGTTCCGAACGCGGTGGGCTCAAGGGTGGATTCGAAAAATTCATGATGTCGGTTGACGGAAAATCAGATGGCATCGAAATGCCGGCTAGCTTCTCCTGTCGGGCGGTTCCGGTGCGGGCTGTGGGCCTGGGCGAGCAGCCGGATGATTTCGGCATCCTCGACCTGCGGGAAGTCCTGATAATGGGCCCCCACGGCAAAGAACGATTGTGGTTGCAACAGGCAGACGATCTGATCGCATTCGGGGCGGAGTGTCGCGACACTGTCGGAAGGCGCCACGGGTACGGCCAGCACCAGGCGGGCCGGGTGATTTTTCCGCAATGCGCGAAGGGCGGCCCGCATCGTGCCGCCGGTCGCGATCCCGTCATCGACCACGATCACGACGCGGCCAGTGACCGGCACCGGCTGCCGGTCCGGTGTATACAGGCGACGTTGCCGGTCGATTTCGGCACATTGCCGGTTCACGATATCCTGGATCGTTTCCGCACTGATGCCTGAAACCCGCACATAGGCGTCATCCAGCACGATTTGCGGGTCGGCGCCGTCCACGACCGCGCCGAAACCATATTCCTCCTGACCCGGACTGCCGATCTTGCGCACGAACAGCAGGTCCATGTCCGCATCGAGCGCCCTTGCGACCTCGAACGCGACCGGCACGCCGCCGCGCGGGAGCGCCAGAACCAGGGGATGGGCGGAGGCCAGCGGCAGAAGGGTCGCGCCCAGCGCCCGACCGGCCTCCTGCCTGTTTCTGAAGACTATGGAGCGATCTGACGGCATGTTGCCCTCCCGCTCTCGGGTTCATGTCTCTAGAGGCCGAATGGCCATGTTTCGGGGACGCCCTGCGGGTGTGCGTGGCCGAGAGGCGTGACGGCCCTTGTCTGTTCGAACCAGACCCAGGCATCGAACTGCTCGGCGAGGGAGGCTTCGAAATAATGGCTGGAGAGTTCGCTTTCCGGGCGATAGATCACCCCGATCGCCCGTTCACGCAGAGGGGCGCGCAGATGTTCGCGCAATGTCGAACGCCCGTGTCGCCAATCCGTCAGCGTCCGGGGCAATCCGGCGCGCACGAACGCATGTTCGTAACTGTCCGGCCGGGCCGGGCGTACGGTCTTGATTTCCAGGTCGCCGTCCCAGTCGCTGGCAGCTGCTACGGTGCCGCGATCGGTGCTGAAGCCGACCAGGATGGCTTCGTCGCCATGCGCCATGCGGCAGAGCTCGCCGATATTGAATTGTCCTTCCCATCCCATCGTGGTCGCGGCGGCATTGCCCACATGCGAATTATGGGCCCATACTACCGCCTTGGCCGCATCGCCCCGATGGGCGAGCAGGGCCTGAAGCGTTCCGAACATATGCCGGTCGCGCAGGTTCCAGCTTTCGTTCGCGCCTCTGTACATGATCCGGTAATATTGCTCCGCCGCCCGCACGATCCGCGCGTTCTGCGCCGCATCGAACCAGGCTTCTCCGTCATGCTGAAGGTAGCGGAGGCGGTTGCGCAGCAGATCGCGCAACTGCGCGACCACGGCGTCTTCGGAGGCGCTGTGCGTTTGCCGGCCGGCCGCCCTGCCGTAAAGGGCCGGATTATGCTGCCATTGCACCAGACGGGCATAACGCTGCCGCGCCGACGCGGCCGCCTCGGGGTCGACCTTGTCGAGATAGGCCAGGACGGCGTGAATGGATTCATCCAGGCTGTAGATATCGAGGCCATGGAACGAGACCCGTCTTTCGCCAGGCAGGGGCTCGTTATGATGATGGAGCCAGCGGACGAAGGCCGCCACCTCCTCGTTGCGCCACATCCATGTGGGAAAGCGTGTAAAGGACGGGTTTCGCCAGGGCCGGGGCGCATGATGGCGCACGTAATCGTCGATCCGGCTGCCGTCGGGCCAGTCGGCCTCGACCGCGACGATGGTAAAGCCGTGATGTTCGATCAGTCTGCGGGTGATGGCGGCCCGCGCGCGATAGAATTCCGACGTGCCATGGGTGGCTTCGCCCAGCAACACCACCCGGGCGTCGGCGAAGCGATCGAAAAACGCGCCGAAGGGCTCGGGTTCCTCCAGCGGGGGCAGGGGCTCCGATTGCTCACGCAGGGCCGTGACGAGCGCGTCGGGGATCTTGTGACTGCCCGTGGCGTGAAAGGGCGATTCGACGATCATGGATGTCGTCCCCATTGAGGTCCGCGCGCCCGGCATGTGCCAAATCGCGCGACGCCGTTGCAAATGGGACGGGCCGCGTCATCCTGCAGGAGGGACGTTTTTCACGAAATGGGGAGGTTGGCCGCCGGGCATGATCATCTGTCCCGCAATGCCCGGGCTGGAGGCTGGCGGGCCGCCTGGAGGGTCTGGGCAATGACTGTCGCGTATCCGATCAGGATCGCGCTCAATGTCGCCTCGATGAATGGCCAGGGGGTCAGGGCGATGCGCTGGTCGAAGCCGTTCAGCCAGATTCGCATCAATGCCCAGGCGACCGGCCAGGCAATCAGGTTCGCCAGCAGCACCGGGCGAAGGAAATGTTCGACCAGCAAGGCCAGCACATTCCCAGTGCGCGCGCCGAGCACCTTGCGGATTCCGATTTCGTGCCGCCGGCGCGAGACCGTGAAGAGCGAAAGTCCATAGAGGCCGAGGGCGGCGATGCCGACCGAGATGCCGGCGCCCATACCGAAGAGGAGTCCATGCTCCCGGTCGCTCCGGCTGTCCTGTGCCAGGATGTCCGAGACCGTCTCGGCCGCGAATGGTACGTCGGGCGCGGTTGCGATCCATGCGGCCTGGAGACGCGCGATCATGTCCGGGGCGGAGACGCCGGAGAAGCGCACATGCATGGCGACCGCCGTTCTGGCCTGGTCGTCGGGGCGCAGCCCGTAGAACAGAAGGGGACGGATACGTTCATGCGGGCCGTTGAGCCGGAGATCGTCGATCACGCCGATCACGCGTAGGGTCGGTGCCGCATCTTCCTCGCGTACCAGACGGCCGATTGCCGCCTGTGGGCTCCCGATCCCCAGCCGCTCTACCGCCGCACGGCTGAGTACGACGCTGCGGATGGACGGCAAGAGGCGATGCGTCCCGCGAAGATCTTCTCCTCGTTGTAGTTCGAACCATCGTCCGGCCAGCAATTTCAGCCCGTAGAGATCGGCATAGCCGGGTGTCGCGAAGCCCCAATTGAGCGATGCGTGGTTGTGCTGTGTTGTGTCGAGGCTGAACGCATCGCCGTCGGTCACGAAATGCGGGTAGATGTCGGAACGCTCCACGCCCGTGACACCGGGGACTGCGCCGAGGGCATGACGCAAGGCGCCCTGACGATCGATCAGGCTGTCATCGGCGGCCGACGTGACGACGATCAGGCCGCTGGTCGTGATGCCACGCGCCATCATGTGCACGAAATGCGCCTGGTCGGTCATGACAAGCGTGCAGATGGCGAGCCCGATCGCGAAACCGAATTGCAGGGTTACGAGGAGTGCGCGCAGTCTGGCGCCCATGCGTCCCCCGGCGGGCATGCGGCTGGCCGCGAGGACCGGGGCTGGTGCATAGGCCGAGAGGACCATGGCCGGATAGAAGCCGGCCCCCATGCCGACCACCAGCACGATGGCGGCCAGCATGATCCCGCAGAAGACGGGATCGAGCGTGAGCTGCCAGCCACCGAGTGTGCCGATCAGGTGGATCGCCATCTCGCACAGGGCCAGCCCGCAGAAGGCGGCGACCGCCGTCAGGACCATCGCCTCCGCCATGAAGCGCCGGATCAGCGAGGCCCGGGTCGCCCCCAGGACCTTGCGGACCGCGACCTCGCGCGCGCGCAGGGACGCGCAGGCGGTCGCGAGGTTGATATGGTTGATGCCGGCCGTGAACAGGGCGGCGAGACCGACGAGGCCGAGGATCGTGATCAGGGTGCGGCTGATCGTGCCCGCGCCGATCTCGGCATCGCGGAAATGTATCTCGCGGAAGGGGACCGGTATCAGCCCGCCATCACCCATATCGTCGCGAATGGTCTGAAGCGTGTTCGCGCCGGGATGGCGCGCCATATAATGGCGCAGGCCCGCGCGGATCGACGGCAGGGCCCGTGCGTCCGGTATCCGGATAAAGAGCGGCCCCCAGGTCGAGCCCCAATGAGTGACGGCCTCCCATTCCGCGGCCTCGGGTGGAATCCGCGCGACAATTCCGAAATGATACGTCGCGTTCGGGGGCGGGTCGGCATAGACGAGCGTGACGACAAAGGGTCTGGCATCCTGGGCGATGCGCATCGTGCGGCCGACCGCATGGATGGTGCCGAAATATTTGAGGGCGATACTGGCGGGAATGGCAATGTCGGCGGGGCCGGCCAATGCCGAGCGCGGATCGCCGTCGAGTGCGCGCAGCCTGAAGAAGGAAAAGAAGGTGGGATCGGCGAAACTCGTGTCCTCCTGCTCGACGCGCGCACCGACATGCACCGGTTGCGACTGGATCACCAGCCGCAGGACGCCGGCGATGGCCGGAAAATCCTGATGCAGGAAAGGGGCTGCGACAAAGCTGGCACCGGGGATTTCGTCGGGCGCGCGACCGGGCAGCGTCCAGATCTGGTCGAGGCGGTAGAGGCCGCCGGTCTCGGGCAAGCCGGTATCGTATCCCGTCTCGTAGCGCACGATCAGCGCCATCGTCAGGAAGACCGCGATGCCGAGCGAAAGGCCGGCAAGATTGATCGCCGTATAGAGCGGATGCCGTGCCAGGCCGCGCAGGAGAGAATGGATCATGCCGTCTCTTCATTGTCAGATCGTCCGGAATGACAGTCTGACATGAAACGGAAAATCGTGCATTTATCTGAAATAAAAAGGGTTTTCAGGAAGGCTCGGTGTGAGGTGTCCGTATCCGGACAGTGGCCAGCCCCGATACGTTCCTGTCTCGTGCCCGTCCGGATGGGACAGGGGCTTCAGGCGGTCGTTCGTTCCAGCACGGATGTGCTCCTGATCCTGTGCCGCCTGCGTCCTGACCCATCCACGCAGTCTCCATCGGCTGGCTGACCGAATGTTCCTACGGATTTGTTTCTGCGTTGGAATGCCGGATGGAGATAAGCTTCCGCCTCTCCGTGGAGAGGCGGAAGCCCAGACAAGCCAGATCGTTGAAAATGACAGGCTTAGCCGCGTGCCGGCGGAACGGGTGGCGGCGGCGGGGGAGGTGGCGGTGGCGGCGGCGGAGCTTCGACCGGCGCGGGCGGCGGCGGGGGCTTGTCTTCAGCACACGCCGCCAGAAGCACCACAGGCAGCGCTGCGGCAACCATAGCGACCGCACGCAGACGCTTATGACGGGACAATGTTTCAGAAACCGCGAACATCAGGCACCTCCCAATTGGAATTTCAGAAGATAACGGGTAATTAGCAACACCTCTTGACAAAAAGTCAAACTACTATTTGCGTGATCCGCGACGATCTTGGAGTCATGTTTCGTGCAGGTACCATGGTGTACGGTCAGGTCAGGTCGGCAGAAGTCAATGACCCTCGTTCGGTCGCAGATCTCCACCCGCGGCACGGTCGCACGCAGCCTGCTCGGCCTCGCCGTGACATGCGCGCTTGCGGCGTGTGGCACGAATCCGGAACATGCCAATACCGAACTCGGCAATCTGATCGATAGCGCGCCGCAACTGACTGTCGCCGGAGAACCGGTGAATGTCGTGTTGCTGCGGCGTTTCTACGCGCGCCATGATTTCGAGCCCGTATGGGTAGCTCGGCAGGCAGAGGCGAATTCACTCCTGAAGGCCGTGCTGCGTGCCGGAGAGAACGGTCTTGACCCTGAATTGTTCCATGCCGGTCTGCTGCGGCAGGGGACAAATTTATCGCCGCTTGATCGCGAATTGCTACTGTCCGATGCTTTCCTGTCATATGGCGACGCCCTGGCCCGAGGGGCCGTGCCCGTGGAACGCCGGAAAGACGATGAGGCGCTGACGCCCGAACCGGTTGACGTGGCCGCCAGGCTCGATGCCGCGATCGACAGCCCCGATCCGGCGGCGGTCATTGATGCGCTGGCGCCATCGACACCGACCTATCGGGCATTGCGTCAGGCGTTGCGCACATGCCGCCGATCCCCTGCGGACCGCGACAGCGGTGAGGCGGGGTGTTTGCGCAAGATCGCGGTGAATCTCGAACGTCAACGCTGGCTGCCGCGATCACTGCCGCCAGATCGTGTGCTGGTCAATGTGGCCGAGGAAAGACTGGTCCTTTATCGGGCCGATCGGCCGGTGTTTTCCACGCGGGTCATTGTCGGCCAGGATGTGGAGCGTAACCAGAGTCCTGAATTTCATGCCCTGATCGATGCAAGCCTGTATAATCCGCCATGGGTTGTTCCGAGCGATATCGTGGAGCGGGAGATTCTGCCGAAGATCCGCCGCGACCCCGATTATCTGGCGCGGAACAAGATGGTCATGCTTGCCAATGGCGAAATAGAGCAGCGAGCGGGACCCGATGCGGGGCTCGGACTGATCATGTTCGACATGCCAAATCGGTTCGATGTCTATCTGCACGATACGCCGGATCAGGATCTCTTCAAGCGCGATAACCGTCGCATCAGCCATGGATGCATCAGGGTACAGAACCCCCGCGACTTCGCCGCCCTGCTGATGCGGCAGCCGCTCGACGTGATCAATCAGGGGATCGCGAAGGGCACGACCACGCGCAATACGCTACCCGTGCCCGTGCCCGTATTCGTGGTCTATCTGACCGCGCTTCCGGATGCTGACGGGGTCTTGCAGTTCCATCCGGATTTCTACAATCGCGATGCTGAAATCTGGCAACAGCTGAAGAGACAGCCATACGGGCGACATCCTGAGGCACAGGCGGATAATCGCCAGGTGTCTTCAGCGGGGCTCCTGGCGGCCCTGGAGGGGCCGGGATCGCCGGTGGGCAGGTCCTTTTGAAAAAGACCGGACGTTCAGGGGCTTGGAGGTCCGTGAGCGGGCTTGCCTGTCATGCCGGATGCCCTGAGATCGACGGCTAACCATCGCGCGGCCCTGATCCCCGATCGTGTGACAACATTTGGTTTCCATCGGCCGGAACGGCCGATGGAATGCCAAAGGAGGGGTAATCCACGCCTCGGTCTTTCGGTGCGTCGGTGTGGATAGCCATGGTTTGCGCGGCCCAATCCAATGGCCTGCCCCGCCCCGATGAGAGATCCGGACGGGGCAGAGGCAAGGATTGTTCAGGCGCCCGTCTGTTCCAGCGCGGGTGCGCCCTGGCTTTCCGCCGCCTGCGCCTTGGCGACGCGGCGCCAGCGGTGCAGGGTCGGCTCGGTATAGCCGTTGGGCTGGGTGGCGCCGGTGAAGACCAGCTCGGCCGCCGCGCGGAAGGCCGGGCCGTCGGGATTGTCGGCCAGCGGGCGGTAGCCTTCCTCGCCCTGGTTCTGCGCGTCGACGATTGCGGCCATGCGCGTCATCGACGTGCGGACATCCTCTTCCGAGATCACGCCGTGGCGCAGCCAGTTGGCGACATGCTGAGAGGAGATGCGCAGCGTCGCGCGGTCTTCCATCAGGCCGACATCGTTGATGTCCGGCACCTTGGAGCAGCCGATCCCCATATCCACCCACCGCACCACATAGCCCAGGATGCCTTGCAGGTTATTGTCCAGCTCCGCCCGACGTTCGGCCGCCGACCAGGTGATCTGGCGGACCAGCGGCAGCGTCAGCAGCGATTGCAATGAAGCCGGCGCCGTGCTCTCCAGCCGCGTCTGCACCGCGCGGACATCGACAAAATGATAGTGCAGGGCATGCAATGTCGCCGCCGTGGGCGAGGGCACCCACGCCGTGTTCGCGCCCGCGCGGGGGTGGGCGATCTTCTGGTCCATCATGTCGGCCATGCGGTCCGGCATCGCCCACATGCCCTTGCCGATCTGCGCGCGATCCTTCAGGCCGCAGGCCAGGCCGATGGCGACGTTGCGCTGCTCGTAGGCGGTCATCCACGGTTCGGCGCGCATTTCGCCCTTACGTACCACCGGGCCGGCCTGCATGCTGTAATGGATCTCGTCGCCCGTACGGTCGAGGAAGCCGGTATTGATGAACACCACGCGGTTGCGCGCGGCATGGATGCAGGAGGCCAGGTTGGCGCTGGTGCGCCGTTCCTCGTCCATGATGCCCATCTTGATCGTGTTGGGCGGCAGGTCCAGCAATTGCTCGACGCGATCGAACAGGGCGTTGGACAGCGCGACTTCCTCCCCGCCATGCATCTTCGGCTTGACGATATAGATCGAGCCGGTGCGGCTGTTGATGGTCGGCGAGTTGCCGCGCAGATCGTGCAGCGCGATGGCGGCGGTGATCGCGGCGTCCAGCACGCCTTCGGGGATGGCATGGCCGGTGCTGTCCACCACCGCATCGGTGAACATGTGGTGCCCGACATTGCGCACCAGCATCAGGCTGCGCCCCGACAGTACCAGCGACGTGCCGTCGGACGCGGTGTAGCGGCGGTCGGGCGCCAGTTGCCGCTCCACCATCCGCCCGCCCTTGGGGAAGGAGGCTGTGAGCGTGCCCTTCATCAGGCCCAGCCAGTTGCGATAGACCAGGATCTTGTCCGCGACATCGACGGCCGAGACGCTGTCCTCGCAATCCATGATGGTGGTCAGGGCGGATTCCGCGATCACGTCCGCGATGCCGGCGCGATCGCGGCTGCCGATGGGTGATGCGGGATCGAAGCGCAGTTCGATATGCAGCCCGTGATTGCGCAGCACGATCGCATCCGGCGCCTCTTCCGTGCCCTGGAAGCCCGCGAACTGGGCGGGGCGGCGCAGTTCGACCGGCTGGGCAATGCCGTCGAGGGTCGCGAACAGGCGCCCGTCCGCGACGTGATAGCGGGTGGCATCGGCGTGGCTACCCTGGGACAGGGGCGTGATTTCATCCAGAACCAGCCGCACGCGTCGGATCACCTGCGCGCCGCGCTGTTCGTCATAGCCGCGCGCCGGTATGCCGGACGGGCCGAACGGCTCGGCATCCGTGCCGTAGAACGCATCGTACAGGCTGCCCCAGCGTGCGTTGGCGGCATTGAGCGCGTAGCGGGCATTGGTGACGGGGACCACCAGCTGCGGGCCCGCGACATGCGCGATTTCGGCATCGACGTCGCGGGTCGTGATCTCGAAATGGGACGGCTGGGGCTCCAGATAACCGGTTGTCCGCAGCACGCGGATCTGGCCCTCGATATCCGCCGGATCGAAACCCGGGGCGGTCAGCAACTGGTCCACGGCCTGTTGAAGCAGCCGGCGCCGCGCCAGTGCGTTCAGCACCTTGGGCGTGAACTGCGCGACGATGTCGGACAGGCCGGCCCAGAACCGGTCGGGGGCGATGCCGGTCCCGGGCAGGACCTCGTTCGTGACGAATTCATCGAGGGCGTGATCGACTTGAATCTGACCAATCGTGCGGCGGGACATGGCGGTTCCCCTTGATAGGATGGTACGGACCGGGTCGGGCCCGGCTTGTTCTCTGTTCAGAATGCGGTCATGCCGATTGGGGGGCGGGCATGGAGCGGGCCGCGGGACCGAAGGGGGTCCGGGCATCATGCATCGGCCCCAGGCCGGCGGCGTGGTTCCGATCGGCCTTGGCAATGGCGATGGATTCGACGTGCATTGACGAATCTTCCTCTTCGATCATCCTGTGCCGTCAGTTAAGGAGACCCGGGAAGTCGACGCCAGACAAAAGAAGACGCCAAGACATGAATGGTGTAAAACCATTTACATACTGATCTGTGTATTTGTAAAAACGGGTAAATAAGCATGTCCCCGACCCGCATCGGTCGTATCATCCGCAGGCTTCGGACCGAACGGTCCCTGTCGCAGCAGGCGCTGGCGGTAAGGCTGGGCATTTCGCCCAGCTATCTCAACCTGATCGAGCACGATCAGCGCAGCGTGACGGCGTCGCTGCTGATCAAGCTGACGCGGGCACTGGATGTCTCGATCGAGGCGCTGTCGGGCGTGGACGAGCAGCGGATGGAGGGGCTGCTGCACCAGGCGCTGTCCGATCCGCTGCTGGGCGCGCATGGCGTGCCGGCGCAGGAAATCGCGGCGCTGGCGGCGCAGCCCGAGGCAGCACGCGCGGTGCTGACACTGCACCAGGCATTCCGGGCCGCCCATCACGATGCAACAAGGCTGATGCTGCCGACGGGCACGCGCGTCATCCTGCCGCAGGACGAGGCGCGGCTGGTCTATGACGAGCGGCTGAACCATTTTCCCCAGCTGGAAGAACTGGCGGAGCAGGTGCGCGCGGACATGGCGCGGACGGCCCGCCTGCCGGATGGCGAGGGTGTGGCGCCGTCGGAAAGCAACCACATGATCGCGACCCGGTTGCGCCAGCATCACGGCATCGTGGTGCGCATCACGGCGCTGGACGGAGCGTTCCGCCGCTATGACCCGGACAGCCGGCTGCTGCTGCTGTCCGACCTGCTGCCCCGGGAAAGCCGGGGATTCCAGCTGGCTTTTCAGCTGATGCTGCTGGAAGGGCGGGAGGTGATCGAGGCGCTGCTGCACGAGATCGCGCCCAGCACCGAGGATGCGCGCATCGTGATCCAGATCGGGCTGGTGAACTATGCCGCCGCCGCTTTGTTGATGCCCTATTCGTCCTTCCTGGCAGCGGCGGCGGGGCTGCGCTATGATCTGGACCTGCTTTCGGCGCGGTTCGGCGTGTCGTACCAGCAGGCGGCGCAGCGCCTGTCGACATTGCAGAAGCCGGGCGAGCGGGGGGTGCCGTTCTTCTTCGTGCGCACCGATCCGGCCGGCAATATCACCAAGAGCTTTTCCGCCTGTGGTTTTCCGGTGGCCCGGCAGGGACATTCCTGCCCGCAATGGAATGCCAATACCTGTTTTGCCACGCCCGGCGTGACGCAGGCGCAGGTGGCCCAGTTTACCGACGGGCGGACGTTCCTGTGCTTCGCGCGGACGGTGTCGGGCATTTCGACCGGCTGGAATGACGTGCAGCCGATCCATGCCATCGCCATGGGGTGCGATATTACCCGCGCGTCGGAAATCGTGTATTCCGACCGGCTGAATCTGCAGGCGCCGGCCATTCCCGTCGGCATTTCCTGTCATCTGTGCGACTGGACCGAATGCCGGTCGCGCGCGCATCCGCCGCTGCATCATCGCCTGGCGCTGGACATCAACCGGCGGGATGCGCTGCCGTTTACGCTCGATACCGGGCCGGAACGCCCGAACGGAGGAGGGTGACCCGACAGAACGGACGCGCTCACGGTGATAGGGGCTGTACCCGCTCCTTGGACAACATTTCCGGGCGGGCTCTGAAATGGGGCTCGTGCAGCGGAGATGAATTCTCTATATTGGGAAATGTACATTCCCCCAACCAAGAAATCGGCATTCGAACCGATCAGACAGGCGGATTGAAAATACAGTGTCAGACAAAGAAATTTTCCAGATTCCGCCGTCCTTCGCCGCGCAGGCCGGCGTCGATGGTGGCCGCCTGCGTCAGATGACCGACGCCGCCGCGCGCGATCCGGAACAATTCTGGCTCGGCGAGGCGGGGCGTCTGGACTGGACGCAGCGCCCGACGGTCGCATCCGGCTCGTCCTTCGCGGGCGATGTGTCGATCCGCTGGTTCGCGGACGGCCGGCTGAATGCCAGCGTCAACTGCCTGGACCGCCATCTGGCCGAGCGGGGCGAGCAGATCGCCCTGATCTGGCAGGGGCAGGAGGCGGCGCAGGTCGAGCGCCTGACCTATCGCGCGCTGCACGAGCGCGTCTGCCGGATGGCCAACGTGCTGCGCGGGCTGGGAGTCGGCAAGGGCGACCGGGTGGCGATCCATCTGCCCATGGTGGTCGAGGGCGTGGTGGCGATGCTGGCCTGCGCGCGGATCGGCGCCCTGCATGTGGTGCTGTTCGGCGGGTTTTCGGCCGAGGGGCTGGCCGACCGGCTGAACGATAGCGGGGCGGTGGCGGTGATCACCGCCGACGAGGCGCGGCGCGGGCCGAAGCGGATCGCGTTGAAGACGGTGATGGACGAGGCCCTGGCGCGGGGCGTGCCCAGCGTGCGCCATATGCTGGTGCTGGCCGTGACCGGCCTGGACGTGCCGATGCAGGAGGGGCGCGACCTGGCGCTGGCCCCGCTGCTGGCGCAGGCGGCGCCCGATTGCCCAGCGGCCGAGATGGAGGCCGAGGACCCGCTGTTCCTGCTCTATACCTCCGGCAGCACCGGCAAGCCCAAGGGCATGGTCCACTCCACCGGTGGTTACATGGTCTGGGCTTCGTTCACCCACGAGCTGGTCTTCGACCATCGGGCGGGAGATGTGTTCTGGTGCACGGCCGATATCAGCTGGATCACCGGGCACACTTATGTGGTCTACGGGCCGCTGGCCAATGGCGGCACGATCCTGCTGTTCGAGGGCCTGCCGTCCTATCCCGCGCCGGGGCGGTGGTGGGAGGTGATCGACACCCACAAGGTCACGACCTTCTATACCGCGCCCACGGCGATCCGCTCGCTGATGCGTGACGACGACGCGGTGGTGAAGCGCCATGCGCTGGACAGCCTGCGCCTGCTGGGCAGCGTGGGTGAGCCGATCAGCCCCGATGCCTGGGTGTGGTTCCACGAGGCTGTCGGACGGGGGCGCTGCCCGGTCGTCGATACCTGGTGGCAGACCGAGACGGGTGGCATCCTGATCGCCCCGGTGCCCGGCGCGGTGCCGCAGAAGCCCGGTTCCGCCACTCTGCCGCTGCCTGGTGTGGAGGCCGTGCTGCTGACGGACAAGGGCGAACTGATCGAAGGCGAAGGGGAGGGCTGCCTGTGCATCGCCCGCTCCTGGCCCGGCCAGGCGCGCACCATCTGGGGTGGTCACGAACGGTTCCGCCATACCTATTTCAGCTTCAGCCCCGGCTATTATTTCTCGGGCGACGGGGCGCGGCGGGATGCCGATGGCTATTACTGGATCACCGGGCGCATCGATGATGTGATCAACGTCTCCGGCCATCGGATCGGCACCGCGGAGGTCGAGGATGTGGTGGCGACCGACCATCGCTTCGTCGAATGTGCGGCGATCGGCGTGCCGCACGATATCAAGGGGCAGGGGCTGGTCGTGTTCGCGGTGGCGCGCGATGCGTCCGTGCCGGATCTGGCCGAGGCAGCGGCGCTGGCCGTGACCAAGGGGATCGGGCGCTATGCGGTGCCCGAACGGGTCTATCTGGTGCCCGACCTGCCGAAGACCCGGTCGGGCAAGATCGTGCGGCGGTTGCTGCGCAAGATCGCCTGCCATGAACTGGAGGGGCTGGGCGATCTGTCGACGCTGGCCGACGCGACGATCGTGGACCGGTTGATCGCGGTGGTCGGGCCGGCGAAATGAGTGCGTGCGGCGGGCAGGACATCCTGCCCGCCGCGATCCTGATTCCGTCGGCGGCCCCATGCGCATGAAAGCCCGACTCGAGGCCGCTTATGGCCGGCGCCTTGGGAAATTCGAGGGTTTCCGCCGCGCGGATCGGTGACGGCCTGGCATGGGGAGGAAAACGATGCGGTGCTGGTGGGGATTTGTTGCGCTGGCCTGTCTGGTCCTGGCCGGTTCCTGTGGAAGGCCGGGCGCGGCCGTGGCGCGGATGGTGACGCGGCCCGTTACCTGGACACAGGACGGTGTGCGGTTCGATAGCGTGCTGGTCTATGACGATGCGGTTTCGGGCCATCGGCCGGGGCTGGTCATGGTGCCCAACTGGCATGGGGTGAATGCGATCGCCATCGACAAGGCGCGGATGATCGCGGGGCATGATTATGTCATCCTGCTGACCGACCTGTATGGCGCCGCCATTCGCCCCACCGACGATGCGCAGGCCAAGGCGGCGGTGAAGCCGCTGATGGCCGACCGGGCGTTGCTGCGGCGACGGATGGCGCGGGCGCTGGCGGAATTGCGGGCCCAGGCTGCATCGGCGCCGATCGATCTCTCGCGTCTGGCGGCCATCGGCTTCTGTTTCGGCGGCACGGCGGTGCTGGACCTGGCGCGCAGCGGGGCGGATGTGCGGGCGGTGATCTCGTTCCATGGGGACCTGGCGACCGACGACCCGTCTCTGGCGCGGGGTATCCGGGCGTCGGTGCTGGCCATGAACGGGGCGGACGATCAGTGGACGATGCCCGATCTGCCGGCCTTTCTGCGGGAAATGAGCCAGACGCCCACCGCGTGGCAGTTCGTGGCGATCGGGCACGCGGTGCATTGCTTCACCGAGGCCGAGGCGACCGCTTCCAGTGGCATGTGCCGGTACAATGAAGATGCGGCCCGGCGATCCTATGAGCTGATGCGCGGCTGGCTGGCGACGCATTTTGCGGAGGCGCGACCGTGAGGGCGAAGCTGTCGCGGCGGTATGGGCTGGCCCTGATGGTGGGGCTGGCGCTGCTGCCCTGGCGGTCGGCTGCGTGGTCGCAGGGATATCGTCCCGGTATTCCGCCGGGGGGATTCATACCGGGCGGGATCGTGCCGGGGGACAG
Organism: Gluconacetobacter tumulicola; assembly: GCF_014174215.1. GTDB lineage: Bacteria > Pseudomonadota > Alphaproteobacteria > Acetobacterales > Acetobacteraceae > Gluconacetobacter > Gluconacetobacter tumulicola. The sequence goes on from NZ_JABEQL010000012.1 coordinate 48,969, forward strand.
CGTGGCGTCGGCGGCCGATCGGGCGCGGCGGCGGATGGAGGCGGAGACGGCGATCCGCCAGCAGGACCTTGCCGCCCGGACGCGTCAGCAGCAGGCGATCGCACGCGATCGTGCGGCGCTGGATGCGTCTCGGGGCCAGCGCGGTGCGTCGTCCCCCGCGACGCCGGAACAATGGCAACGCGAGCAGGCGTTGCAGAACGACATCGACCGGCGGATCGCGGTGCAGCGCCGGGGCGTGACCGTCACGCCGACCGGGCCGGGGGCATGGATCGTGCGTGACGGGGAAGGCGCGACCCAGGGCGTGTGCCGGGAAATCGGCGGTGTTCTGACCTGTTGAGGGTTGGCGGGTGCCTTAGGGAGGCCAGCCTGTGCGTGCGGGCGGCGCATCGTGACGGTTCCACCAGCCGCCGCCGAGTGACTGGAACAGGCCGGCCGTGTCGGACAGGCGCGCCGCGCGGGCCTGGGCGAGGGTGAGGCGGGCCTGGAGCGTGGTCTGGGTGGCCATCAGCATTTCCACCCGCGAGGCGTCGCCATAGGTCACGCGTGCCCGGGCGATGTCCAGGCCGCGCGTGGCCGCGCGTTCGGCATTGCTGTCGGCGACCAGGGCGGTGGCATCGGCGCTGACGGCGTTCAGACTGTCCGTGACGTCCTGGACGGCGGCGACGACGGCGGCGCGATATTCGGCGGCGGCCTGCTCATACTGCGCGCGGGCCGCGCGTTCCTGATGCATCAGCTGGCCGCCCTGGAAGAGGGGCTGGGAGACCATGCCCGCGATCATCCACTGGCCGTAGCCGGGGACGAACATCTGGCCGATCGAAGCTGCCGCCAGGCCCGGCGTGGCGCTGAGTTGCAGGTTGGGCAGCCGGTTGGCGATCGCGATGCCGACCTGCGCGCAGGCGGCGTGCCAGCCGGCCTCGGCGACCTTGACGTCCGGCCGCTGGTCGATCAGCCGGGCGGGGATGCTGACGGGCAGGTCCTGGGGCAGGGTGAAGCCGTCGAGCGTGAAATCCGGCGTCGGGTCGTCGGGCATGTCGCCGGCCAGGGCCGCGATCTGGTCGTGCTGCTGCGACAATTGCTGGCGCAGCGGAACCAGCGTGGCCTCGTCCTGCGCAAGCTGAGCGCGCTGCAACGCCAGATCGGCCTCGGCCATCTGTCCCAGGGCCATCTGGCGGGTTGCGGAATCCAGGATCTGATGCTGGCTGGCGATCAGCTCCTGCACCGTGTCGACCTGCGCGCGCAGCGCGGCATAGGCGATGGCCGCCTGGACCAGCTCGCCCGTCAGGGACAGGTAGGCGGCCTCGAGCTGGTAGCGTTCGGCGTCGCGCTGGGCGCCCGAAGCCTCGATCCCGCGCCGCAGACCGCCCCAGATGTCGGCCTGGTAGGAGATGTTCAGCTGCGCCGTGTGGACGGTGTAGAGCCAGCTATTGCTGCTGGGCACCGGCGAATAGGTGCGCGATGTCTTGAAGCGCGCCGGGTTGAAGCTGGCCGAGATGCTGGGATACAGCACCCCGGCCTGGGCGGCGCGATTTTCCTGCGCCACGCGCAGCGCGTGGCGCGCGGCGTCCAGGTTCGGATTGTTGGCCAGCGCGTGCCGGACCAGCCGGTCCAGCGCCGGCGAGTGGAACAATGTCCACCACTGGGCCGGGATGTCGGCGCCAGGATGGAAAGTCTGGGCCTGCCCGTCGGCGCCCGCCACGCTGTCGGTGCGGGTGGGGCGCCCGGCCTGTGCGAAATCCGTGGCCGGGGCCGACGGGTGGTGGAAGTTCGGCCCGACCGCGCATCCGCCCAGATCCGCCAGCATGGCGAGCAGGCCTGCACCGCACAGCAGGTGCCGCCAAGGGCGGCAGGATGCGGCGGTCATGTCGGGTCTCCTTTCCGGCGTGGCGCGCGGCGGGCGTACCAGGCTTCCAGCTCGCAATAATAGGTGGGCAGGATGAACAGCGTCAGCAGGGTGGCGATGCCCAGCCCACCGACGACGACCGTGGCCAGTCCGCGCTGGACATCGGTGCCGATGCCCGTCGCCAGGGCCGCGGGCAGCATGCCCATGCTGGCGACGGTCGCCGTCATCAGCACGGGGCGGAACCGTTCGCCGGCCCCCTCCAGCACCGCGTCGCGCAGGGGCATGCCTTCGTCGCGCAGCCGGTTGATGGCCGAGATCATGATGATGCCGTTCTGGATCGCGACGCCGAACAGGGCGATGAAGCCGACGGCGGTGGCGATGTTCAGCGTCTCGCCGCGCAGGTTCAGGGCCACCAGGCCGCCCAGCGTGGCCATGGGCACCACCGCCAGCACCAGCACCGCCTGGCGCAGGCATCCGAACTGGCCGAACAGCAATATCAGCATCACCGCGAACATGATGGCCAGCGCGATGCTCAGCCGGGCCTGGGCGCGTTCTTCCTGCTGGAAGGTGCCAGCCCATTCCAGCCGGTATCGGGCGGCGTCGAAATGTACCTGGCCTGCGATGCGGGCCTGGGCGTCGGCGAGATACTGCGACAGCGGGCGCTGGCCGTTATCGACGCGGATCGTGATCTGCCGATGGTTCATCTCGTGCGCGATATTGGCCTCGCCGGTCTGGAGCGAGACGTGGGCGACCAGTCCGAGCGGGATGCGTGCGCCGTTCAGGCCCGTCAGCGGAATCTGGCGGATGCCGGACAGATTGTTGTTCAGCCGCCGTTGCATATGCGCGGTCATGGCGTAGATGCGGTCGCCCACATAGACCTGCCCGACCGGGGCGTCGCCGACCATGTTCTGGACCACGTTCATGATGTCGGTGCCGCTGACGCCATAGCGTGCCGCTGCCGCGCGGTCGACCGTCACGTCCAACTGCGGGATTTCGGGCTCCTGGAAGATCGAGGCGTCGGCGGTGCCGGGCACCTGATGCAGGATGTCCACGATATGGGTGCCGATCCGGCGCAGTTCCTTCAGGTCGTCGCCATAGACGCGCAGCACCAGCGGGCTGTGCGCGCCGCCGACCAGATCGTTCATGTTGTCGGCGATCGGCTGGCTGATGCCGAAGCTGATGCCGGGGATCTGCGCCAGCCGCTCATGCAGGCGGCTGATGAATTTTACGCGGGTTTCGCCGTGCGGCCAGGTCGCATAGGGGGTGAGACCCACCGGGGCCTCGATATGCGAGGGGCTCCACGGGTCGGTGCCCGAATCGTTGCGGCCGATCTGCGTGGCCACGTAGCTGGTCTCGGGGAAGGCGCGGATCGCGTCGCGGATCTCGTCGGCCATCGCGCTGGCCTTTTCCAGAGACAGGCCCGAGGGAAGCTGGATCTGCAGCCACAGCGAGCCTTCATCGAGGTCCGGCAGGAACTCGCGCCCCGTGCGCGCACCCAGCCACACCACAAGGCAGAAGGCGACAGCCCCGGCCAGGTAGGCCGCCCAGGGCCGGTCCACCATATGGCCCAGCCCCCTGCGATAGGCATGGTGCAGCTTTTCCAGCGGCACGTTGTGAAACAGGCGGTGCGGCTTGCGCATCGCCAGATAGGCCAGCGCGGGTGTCAGGGTCGTTGCGCAGAGCAGTGCGCCGAGCAGGGCGAAGCTGACGGTAAAGGCCATCGGCCGGAACAGCCGGCCCTCGGCGCCTTCGAAGGCGAAGAGCGGGCCGTAGGCGATGACGATGATCAGGGTCGCGAAGACGATCGCGCGGCCGACATGCCGGGTCACGGCGAGGATATCGCCCTCGTCCATCTTGTGGTCGGGATGTTCTTCGCGAATGCGCAGGATGGCCTCGGTCACCACGATGGCACCGTCCACGATCACGCCGAAATCGATGGCGCCGAGCGAGAACAGGTTGGCCGGCATGTGCAGCAGGTGCATGAGCACGAAGACCGTGGCCAGGGCCAGCGGAATGGTGACGGCGGCGACGATGGCGCTGCGCGGGCTGCCCAGGAACAGGACCAGGATCAGGAACACCAGGCCCACGCCCTCGATCACCGTGTGCGTGACCTTGTCGGTCGTGGTCCGCACCAGGCTGTCGCGGTCGATGATGGGCACGATCCTGACGCCGGACGAGGCAAGCTGGGTCTGAAGCCGCGCGACCGTGTCGTGCAGGTCATGCAGCACCAGCGACGGGTTCTGCCCGCTGAGCATCGTGACGATACCCTCGATCGTGTCCGGATTGCCGTTCAGGCCCAGGATGCCCTCGCGCACCTGGTGTCCGAGCTGCAAGTCGCCCAGATCGCGGATCAGGACCGGCACGCCGTTGCGCTGGGTCACGGCGATGGCGCCCATATCGGCGAGCGTGTGGACCATGCCGACGCCGCGCACGATGTAGGATTGGTCGCCCCGCGTGACGCGGCCGCCGCCGGCATTGGCGTTGTTGGCCTGCAATGCCGCGATCACGTCGTTGACGCCGACGCCGTAGCGGAACAGGGCCTGCGGATCGAGGACGATCTGGTACTCGATGGTGAAGCCGCCGAAATTGTTGACCGCCGCGACGCCGGGGACCTGCATCAGCGCCGGAATGACGATCCATTTCTGGATATCGGACAGTTCCATCAGGTTCCGGCCGTCGGATTCCAGCGTATAGCGATAGATTTCGCCCGACGGCCCGGTGATCGGCCCCAGCGAGGGGACGACGCCAGTGGGCAGTGTCGCCTGCGCCAGCTGTTCCGAGACATGCTGGCGCGCCGCATAGACATCGGTGCCGTCACGGAAGATCAGGGTGATCAGCGACAGGCCGAAGGTCGAGCTGGAGCGGCTGTCCACCAGACCCGGCGTGCTGGCCAGCAGCCGTTCCAGCGGGACCGTGACTTCCTGCTCGATTTCCTCGGCCGCCAGGCCCGGGACCTGGGTGGTGACCTGGACGTTGACCGCGCCCAGGTCGGGATAGGCTTCGACCGGGATCAGGTGCCACGCGATCGCGCCCAGGGCGGTCAGGATCATCATGGCGGCAAAGACGATGCGTCGCTGCCGCAGGCAGGTGGCGATAAAGCGGTTAATCATCGTTCAGCAGCACCGCGCCCTGGGTCACGACGCGATCGCCGGCCGACAGGCCGGAGGTGACCCCGCACAGATCGCCGTCGTCATAGATGATCTCGATCGCGCGCCGCCTGTAGGCATGGGGCGCGACCTCGACGAACACCGTAACGGTATCGTTGTTCATCAGCAGTGCCGATTGCGGGACCATGATGCGCGGGGGCTGCGGGGTCAGGATGGTCACGGTTGCGAACATGCCGGGCTTCAGCATGCCGTCATCATTGGCCAGCACCACCCGCGCCTGCAGCGTGCGGGTATCGGCACGCAGTACGGGCTCGATCGCGGCGATGGTGCCATGCGCCGTCCGATCCGGCAGGGCGGGGACGGTGATGTCGACCCGCTGCCCCACATGGATCGCATCCGCCAGGTTTTCCGGCACGGCGGCGACGGCCCAGACCTGCTGCGTGCCGGTGAGCGTCATCAGCGGCGCCGTCGGGTCGGTGACGAACGCGCCGGCACCGGTATTGACCGCCGACACCACGCCGTCGATCGGTGCGGTCAGCCTGATCACGCCGCCTTCTCCGGGCTGGGCGTGCAGGGCGGCCAGGCGTGCGGTGGCACGATCATCTTCTGCCTGGGCCTGGAGCCAGGCGTTGCGGGCGGATTCCACATCGCGCGTAGCGGCCCCGCCGGCACTGGCGACGCCCTGCGCGCGGACCAGGGCGCGGCGGGCATAGTCCAGCGCGGCGCGGGCCTTCCCGGCATCGGCCGTGGCCAGGGCCATGTCGCCCGATGCCAGTTCGGCCAGGACCTGGCCGCGGGTCACGTGATCGCCGGCGGACACGGGCAGGCTGACGATGGCGCCGGCGACCGGCGTCATCACGGAAAGCGACTGCGACGGCTCGGCCCTGATCTCGCCCGGGACGGGAATCGTGCGGCTGGGCGATACGAGCGTCACGGGCGTTACCGACAGGCGCGCGGCCAGAGGGGAATCCGGCGCGACAGTCAACTGGCCATGGTCGTTACGGACCATGGCGGCGTCGGCAGCCATGGCGGAGGAGACGGCCCCGAGAAGCAGGGTACACACGGCCCCCGCCGCGACCAGGCGCGCGGCCGGGCGGCGTGTGGAGGCCACGATACCGGAAACACGCGTCGGCACCCCGGTGGAGCGGTTTGGCGGACAGTCTCTTATCAGGGGCGCGGTCTGGTGCATGGGCCTGAGCCTGAGATCTTGGCAGAGAAGGCGGGAGCTGATCCCTCGAAGGGGGAACGGACCGGGACCGCTTCTGTACAAGAATATGGAATTACGGGGAAAAGAGGGCCGTTTCGGGAGGGGGCGATCCGGCGGTTGCGTCTCCTGACATCCTGGCCGGATACCGGATCGGGGGGCGTTCAGGGATGGAGGGCGTGCACCCTCGTGGCGTATGGCGCGATCCGGGCCCATCGGGCCACGACACCGTGGGCAGCCACTAGCGATGATCCGAATCATTGTCCATGGGGCGCGGCGGGGGCCGCGTCGTCGGTGCGTGAGGTCCGGGCAGGTGTGAGGCGCGGCCGGTGGCGGGCATCGGAACGGCTTGCTGGCCGGTTTGGATCTGGGTCGGGGGAAAGTGAAAAAAAGGACATAAAAACATTTGTCTGCATCAAGTCAGGCACGGTTTTCGCTTTTGGTCAGGCCGATCCGGCCGAGGCGCGCGGCCAGGAGGGACGGGCACGACAGGCAGTATGGCGGTCGATTAAATATTACAAACTTTTTTCAAAAACATAACGGCAAGATGATCGTTATTTAATATTGTTCCGTGAGAGAATGCGGAATCTGCATTTGTCATGAAAATTTCACATCCCTTTTCCGTGCTCTTCCGAAAGAGGCTTTCGCCCGATGCGGCCGGCCGCGGGAGGCCCGCGTGACGGAGGATGGATTTCATGTCATTGCGGAATGTGATTGCCGGGCAATGCGTCCCGGCGCGGCCTGCGATTTCCCGAAATTCTGAAAGGTTGTCCATTTGCGTCCGCTTTCCAAACGCATTCTCGCCCTTTCCCTGTCCACGGCCCTGGCCACCGTCAGCCTGACGGGGCTCTCGCCGCGCGCGCGGGCGGCCGACAGCCAGCCGCAGCCTCTGGCACTCCCGGATTCCATTCCGGTACCGCGTGACGTGCCGTTCGGCGGCACCATCCGGCTGTCGGTCGATGCCACCGACCTGGCGCGGCATATCATGACCGTGCATGAGACCGTGCCGGTGCCGGCCGCGCTGGCGGCGACCGGCGGGGACATGCCGCTGTTCTACCCGATGTGGCTGCCGGGCGACCATTCGCCGACCGGCGCGCTCGACCAGTTCGGCGGCCTGGTCGTCAAGGCCGGCGGTGCGCCAATCGACTGGGTGCGCGACAGCGTGACGGTCAGCGCGTTCCATATTCATGTGCCCAAGGGGGCGCATGCGCTGGATGTGTCGTTCCAGCTTCTGTCGCCCGTCTCGCCCGAGGAAGGGCGCGTGGTGATGACGCCCGGGATCGTGAACGTGCAGTGGAACCAGGTGGCGCTGTACCCGGCCGGGTATTTCACGCGCCAGATTCCGGTGGAAGCCAGCCTGCGCCTGCCCCGTGGCTGGCAGTACGGGACGGCGCTGCGTGCGCAATCCGCGGCGGGCGATGTCGTGACCTTCAAGTTGGTGCCGTTCAATACGCTGGTCGACTCTCCGCTGTTCGCCGGGCGGTATTTCCGCCGCATCGATCTGGCGCCGGGGGCCGCCGTGCCGGTGACGCTGAACCTGGTGGCGGACAAGCCGGGGGAACTGGAGGCGACCGAGGCGCAGATCGGCGTGCATCGCGCCCTGGTGACGCAGGCGAACCTGCTGTACGGCTCGCACCATTACGACCATTACGATTTCCTGCTGGCGCTGACCGAGGAGTTGGGGCGGATCGGGCTGGAGCACCACCAGTCCAGCGAAAACAGCGGTCCGCGCGGCTATTTTACGGACTGGGACAAGACGTTCGCGGCGCGTGACCTGCTGGCGCATGAATATACCCATTCGTGGAACGGCAAATATCGCCGGCCGGCCGATTTGTGGGCGCCGAACTTCAACACGCCCCAGCGCGGGTCGGGCCTGTGGGTCTATGAAGGGCAGACCCAGTATTGGGGCTATGTGCTGGCGGCGCGTTCGGGCCTGATGACGGTGCCGCAGGTGACCGAGGCGCTGGCGGAGGTGGCGGCGATGTACGACACAAGGCGCGGACGCACCTGGCGGCCGCTGCTGGACACGACGAACGACCCGGTGATCGCACGGCGCGCGCCGCTGTCGTGGCGGAGCTGGCAGCGGAGCGAGGATTATTATTCGGAAGGGCAACTGGTCTGGCTGGATGCCGATACGCTGATCCGCCAGCTTTCGGGCGGCAGGCATTCGCTGGATGATGTCGCCCGCCACTTCTTCGGCACCAATGACGGCAGCTTCGTGACCAGCACGTATGAATTCGACGACGTGGTGAAGGCGCTGAACGACATCCAGCCTTATGACTGGGCCACGTTCCTGCACCAGCGGCTGGACAAGACGTCGGAGCATGCGCCGCTGGACGGGTTTACGCGCGGGGGCTACCGGCTGGTCTATACCGAGAAGCCGAACGAATATGTCACGTCGGTTGCCTCCATGCGCCATGTGACGGATTTCAGCTTCTCGCTGGGCATCATGCTCGGCAAGGGCGGCACGCTGGCCAATGTCGAATGGGGCAGCCCCGCCTGGCAGGCCGGGATTACCCGTGATGCCAAGCTGGTCGCGGTGAATGGCGAGGCGTATGACCCCGATGTGCTGCGTGAAGCGGTCGTCGAGGCGAAGGACACACATGCCGCGCCGATCGCGCTGCTGTTGCAGGAAGGCGATCGTTACGTGACGGTGTCGGTTCCTTATCATGGCGGGCTGCGCTACCCGCATCTGGAGCGCATCGAGGGCAAGCCCGACATGCTGGCCGATATCCTGGCGGCGCGTCACTGAAGGCCATGGGCGGGGGCAGGTGGGCGAGGTGCTGATGCGCGTGCGTTCCTGTCTCCCGCCCCGGTCTGGGGCGATCGGGTCCTGACATGCGCCCGACGCTGGCTTCGGTCGTCCTGGTTGCCGACCTGACGGGTACGGTGGTGTTTGCCGCCGAGGGGGCGATGGTCGCCTCTGCGCGGCATCTCGACCTGTTCGGCATCATGGTGCTGGCCTGCGTGGTCGCGCTGGGCGGCGGCATGATCCGCGACGTGCTGATCGGTGCCGTGCCGCCCAGCGCGATCCGGGACTGGCGCTATCCGGCGCTGGCCTTCCTGACCGGTCTGGTGGTGTTCGTCCTGCCGCCGGCCCTGCGGCTTGCGCCGGGGGGACCCGTGCTGGCAGGGCTGGATGCCGCCGGCCTGTCGTTGTTTGCCGTTGCGGGGGCCGAGAAGGCCCTGTCGCGCGGGGTCGGGCCGCTGGGCGCGGCCCTGATGGGCATGGTGACCGGCGTGGGCGGCGGCGTGATGCGCGACCTGCTGCTGGCGCGCGTGCCGCTGATCCTGGTTTCGGACATCTATGCCACCGCGGCGCTGGCCGGCGCGGCGGTGGTCGTCGCCTGCCGGCGGCTGGCGGTACCGGTGGCCTGGGGGGCGGTCGTGGGCGGGCTGGTCTGCTTCGGCCTGCGGCTGGCGGCCCTGCGTTATGGCTGGAACCTGCCGGGCGCCGCGCACTGACAAATCCATGCCGGGTGCTATGCTGTATCCTGCAAGAATGCGGGGGAGAGGATGCGACGTCGGACGATGCTGCTGGGGGCGACGATGCTGCCCGTTCCGGTATGGGCACGGGGCGGCCGGACGGTGGACGTGCTGTATGCGGGATCGCTGCTGAACCTGATGGAGCGTGGGATCGGGCCGGCTTTCGATGCGACCGGCGACGATATCTTTCGTGGCTATGCCGGCGGGTCGGGAGCGTTGGTCAACCAGATCCGCGGCGGGCTGCGGCGTGGCGATGTCTTCATCAGCGCCGATCCGGCCCTGAACGACCGGCTGGGGGCGGCGCAGGGCAACTGGGTGCGCTGGTATATCGTGTTTGCGCGTTCGCCGCTGGTGATCGGCTACAATCCACGGAGTTCCTTCGTCGATGCGCTGCGGACGCGGCCCTGGTACGAGGTCCTGCAACAGCCCGGCATCCGCATCGGCCGGACCGATCCGGTGCTGGACCCGAAAGGGGCGCTGACGGTGCGCCTGCTCGAGCAGGCCGGACCATTCTATCACCAGCCTGGCCTTGCGGAGCGGATCATGGGCGTCGGCGCGGCCGGGCAGGTGCGGCCGGAAGAAAATCTGGTCGGGCGCCTGCAATCCGGGCAGATCGATGTCGGTTTCTTCTACGCGATGGAAACCGCCGACCTGCATATTCCCACCATCGCCCTGCCGCCGGCGCTTTCGCTCGCGGCGCGTTATTCGGTCACGATCCTGCGGAATGCGCCGAACCCGGAGGGAGCGGCACGGTTCGTCGCTTTCCTGCTGGGGGAGGCGGGGGGCGCGATCATGCGGCAGCATGGGCTGGAGAAGGTGGCGCCGGTCCTGGCTGGGGATGACGCGGCGATGCCCGCGCTGCTGCGGCCGCTGATCCATTCCTGACGGGCCGGCGATGCGGCGGATGCCTGGTGCCGTAAGGGTTCTGGCCTGTCTCCTCGGCCTGTGGCTGCTGGCGCCGTTTCTCGCGGGCCTGCTGCGGTTGGGCGATGCGGACTGGTCGGGGGTGGATCGCGCGGCCCTGGCCCGTGCCGCCGGTGTGTCCGTGGCCAGTGCCAGCCTGGCGACCCTGCTGATCGGGCTGTTCGGCATTCCGCTGGGTTATGTGCTGGCGCGCGGACGGGGCTGGTGGACGGCGTGGCTGGGCGGGGTGGTGCAGTTGCCGCTTGCCCTGCCGCCCCTGGCCGGCGGGGTGCTGCTGCTGTTCCTGCTGGGCTATGGCGGGCCGCTGGGCGCGCTGGGTTTGAGCGAGCATTTCGCCGGCATCGTCGCGGCGGAGATGTTCGTGGCCTCGCCCTTCCTGATCATCGCCGCGCGCTCGGCCTTCGCGGCGATCGATCCGGCGCTGGAGGATGTGGCGGCGACGCTGGGGCACCGGCCGGGCGCCATCTTCCGGCGTGTGAGCCTGCCATTGGCGTGGCGGCCGATCCTGGCCGGGCTGGTCCTGGCGTGGCTGCGGGCCTTCGGCGAGTTCGGCGCGACGGTCATGCTGGCCTATCATCCTTATTCTCTGCCGGTCTTCACCTATGTCGCGTTCGGCGAGGCCGGGTTGCCGTCCATGCTGCCGGTGCTGGCGCCGACCCTGGTGCTGGCCGCGCTGGCGATGGCGGTGGGGCACTGGCTGACGCGGCCCGTCGCCCGTGGTGCCGTGCCCCGGACAGGCCCGCTGCCGCCCCTGGTTGATCGGTGGATGGCCGAAGCTCCGCCGCGTCACCTGGTGCTTGCGCTCCGCCGCGCCCTGCCGGGCTTTACCCTCGATGTGCGTCTGGACAGCCGGGCGCGGCGCATCGCCATCCTCGGGCCGTCCGGATCGGGAAAATCGATGACCCTGCGGGCGATTGCCGGGTTGGAGGAGAAGGCGGGGACGCAGGTTCTGCTGGATGGCCGCGATCTGTCGCCGCTGCCGCCGGAGCAGCGCGCCGTCGCCTATGTGCCGCAGGGTTATGCGCTGCCGCCGCATCTGACGGTCGCGCGACAGGTCAGGTTCGCGGTGGATTGCGTGCCCGACCGGGCGGCGGCGTGGATGGCGGCGCTGGGGCTGGAGGATCTGGCGGGGCGTTATCCGGACGCGCTTTCGCCCGGCCAGCGTCAGCGTGTGGCGCTGGCCCGTGCGTTCGCGCGGCGCAATGTGGATCTGGTGCTGCTGGACGAACCGTTTTCCGCGCTGGATGCGCCGTTGCGCGCGCGGTTGCGGCGAGAGGTGCTGGCCGTGCTGCGGGGCATGAAGGTGCTGACGGTGCTGGTGACGCATGACCCGGCCGAAGCACTGGCAATGGCCGAGGACATCGTGCTGCTGGATGGCGGGCGCGTCATCCGCGCCGGGCCGGCCGCCGCCGTGTTCGCCCGGCCGGGCAGCGAACTGGCTGCCCGCCTGCTGGGGGCGGAGGCGATTGGCGACGGTGTGGTGCGGCCGGACGGACGGATCTATGTCGGGCAGGGCGTGGCATTGCAGGTTCGGCACCCGGATGGCGAGCGGGCGAACCTGCCGCCGCCGGGCGCGCGCGTGCGCTGGTCGGCGCGGCCCTATCAGATCCGGCCGGCGGAGGAGGGGGCCTATCCGGCGCGTATCCTGTGGCGCGGGCCGATACAGGACGGCCAGCGCCCGATGCGGCTGCTCCTGGGCGATGCCGAACTGGAGATCCTGGCCGATCCATCCTGCATGGCGGAGGGAGCGTGCCGGGTGGATATCGACCCGGCCTGCCTCCAGGTCTGGCCGGTGGCGTAAGGACCTGTCCCTCAGATGATGCCGGCGTCGCCGCTCGTGGGGTCGTGTATGCCGTCGCGTACGATATGGAGCGCCCGTTCCAGGCCCGAATGGTCTTCCGGGGCGCCGAGGCAGATCCGGAGGCCGGAATCGGCCTCGCGCGATACGGCGCAGGCTTCGGGCGGCGTGAGTTCCACGCCTGCGCGCAGGGCGTGGTTGAGGGTGCGCTGGGCGGCCAGCGGGGAGAGCGGCACCCAGACATGGGGCGAGCGTATCGCGCCCGGCATGTCCATGGCCTGTCCCAGGATCCGGCGGGCCATGGCCAGCCGCGCGGCGGTTTCGGCCTGCACCGCGTCGGCCACGGCATCGGCGGTGCCGTCCGCCACCCAGCGGGCGAAGACCAGGCCGCCGAGCGCGGGCGGGCAATAGCCCAGCGCGCGGATGCCGCGCATGATCCGCTCGCGCGCCACATTGGGCGGCAGGGTCACGAAGCCCAGGCGGAAGCCCGGACAGATCCCCTTGGAAATGCTGGCGAGATAGAGCGTGCGCTCGGGCGCGATGGTCGCGATCGGCGGCGGACGGTCGGCCGGATCGGCATAGGTGTAATAGGCATCGTCCTCGAAGATCGTCAGGTCGTGCTGGCGGGCGATCCGCGCGATGTCCTGCCGGCGGGACAGGCTCATGGTCCGGGTCGTCGGGTTTTGCAGGGTCGGCACCGTGAACAGCACCCGCGCGCGGGTCTCGGCGGCGGCGCGCTCCAGCGCGGCGGGGATCAGCCCCTCTTCGTCCATCGCCACGCCGCGCAATGTCAGGCCCAGATGTTCGGCGGCCGTGCGCGCGCCGTAGAAGGTCGCGGCCTCGCACAGCACCGTGTCGCCCGGCCGGCAGAGCGAGGAGAGCACCAGCGCGATCGCGTGCTGCCCGCCATTGCACTGGATCAGGTCGGCCGGATCGCATGCCAGCCCGTGGCGGCGCGCCAGCCACGCCGCGCCGGCCTCGCGCACCGAACGCAGGCCGGTGCCCTGGATGTACTGTACGGCCGGCTCCAACTGCCCGGTGGCCGCCAGGTCCGCCACCGCGCGTTCCAGCGTCCGGGACAATCCGACACGCGGTGGGACGTTGCAGCGCAGGTCGATGGTGGCCGCCTGCGAGACGGGGGCGGATGGCGCGGGATCGAAGCTGGTCGCGATCGCGATGTCCGGACTCGCGCCCCGGATGAAGGAGCCGCGGCCGACATGGGCCAGCAGAAGGCCGCGCCGCTCGGCCTCGGCATAGGCCTTGGTCACCGTGCCGACGCTGAGCCCCAGTGTGTAGGCGAGGTCACGCTGGGGCGGCAGGCGGCTGCCCGCGGGTAGAAACCCCGATGCGATGTCCCGCTCCATCGCGTCGACCAGCCGGTGGTAGAGCGGGCCGGGCGGGGGCGGAATGTCGGGGCGCCATTGAGGGGTCATGCGGCCTGCCATGGGAATGGGTCTGATTGATATATAACAATATAACGATTGACCGTCGAATGTCCTAGAATAAAACTACAGAAACGAAGAGAAAAGTCGAATTGTAATAGTACAATTTCTGGAATTGTCCCGCATGCCGGGGGAAAGGATGCCTCGGCGCGGACGGACTCTTCGTGCTGAAAAGAGGATGATTGATGATGGTCATCATGGGAAAGGCGACGGGGGCGGCCCGGAAGCGGGCCCGGCCGTTCCGGCTGTCCGGGTCGAACGGGATCTGGAATCATGTCGAGGGGGCGGGGATTGGGCTGGTCATCGCTCTCGGCCTGATCCTGCTGCTGGCGGTGCATGGGCCGGCAAACGGCCAGGACGTGCCGGCGGACAAAACGGATGCGGTGCGGGTGGCCTACGACGCCGCCGACCTGCGCGACGCGGCGCATGCGCGTGGGCTGCTGGCGCGGCTGGATCATGCCGCGCTGGTGGCGTGCGGCGACGATCGGGCCAGCCTGGACGCACTGCGTGCCGCCATCGCGCGGTCGGATTGCCGGCAACAGGCTCTGGCGCAGGCTGTGGCGCGGATCGGGGCGCCGGTGCTGAACGCCGCGTTGCACGATACGCCGCCGGCCTGATGGAGCCGGCGCATGAGCATGAACGAGCGGGATGATGTGGAGAAACGTAAGATGACGACATACGCCTTTCATCAGGTCGATGTCTTCGCGGCCGCGCCGCTGAAGGGCAATCCGCTGGCCGTTGTCGCGGGAGCGGATGGGCTGGATGATGCGCAGATGGCGGCCTTTGCGAACTGGATGAATCTCAGCGAGACGACGTTCCTGCTGAAGCCCACGGTTCCCGGCGCCGACTACCGGGTGCGGATCTTCACGCCGGAAGAGGAGCTGTCGTTCGCCGGGCATCCCACGCTGGGATCGTGCCATGTCTGGCTGGCCATGGGTGGCGTGCCGCAGGGGCGGGACGTGGTGCAGGAATGCGGCGCGGGACTGGTGACGGTGCGGCGCGATGGCGATGGATTGGCCTTCGCCGCCCCGCCGCTGCGTCGCGCGGGGCCGGTCGATGCGTCGGACCTGGAGGCCGTCACCCGGATTCTGGGACTGTCCAAGGACCGGGTAGTGGCCGCGAACTGGGTCGATAACGGTCCCGGTTGGCTGGCCCTGATGCTGCGTGACCGGGCGGAACTGCTGGCGCTTCGGCCTGATACGCAAGCCTTGGGCGATTGGCGCATTGGGCTGGTCGCGCCGTGGGACGCGGTGCGCGATGGGGATGCGGCGCAGTTCGAGGTCCGGGCTTTCACGGGTGGCGGGGCAGTCTTCGAGGACCCGGTGACCGGCAGTCTGAATGCGGGACTGGCCAAGTGGCTGATCGGCGCCGGTCTGGCGCCGCATGCCTATATCGCCAGCCAGGGAGCCGTGCTGGGGCGCAAGGGGCGGGTCCGGGTGGCGCGGGACGAGGCCGGGATCTGGATCGGCGGCGAGACCGCGACCCGGATCAGCGGGCAGGTTGTGCTGTAACCATGTTCCTGTGAAAGACGATTTTGCAAAGTCACCCTGCCGGGTGGCTTTGCGGATGGTCCCGTAGAGAGGCTGTTTCAAAAGCTTCGATGGTGAGTGGAAGCGTGGCGCCCGCCAGACTGCCGCCAGCGGGGCTTTTGAAACCGCCTCTTATCTTATTTCGGCTCGTGCAGCAGCAGCACGCAGCCGAAGAGGATGAACAGGGCGCCGCTGGTCCGCTGCATGCGCCGGCGCCAGGTGGCGCGGGACAGCACCGCCGCCAGCCGGGCGCCGCTGCCGGCATAGACTATGTACCACAGGATCTCGACCACCGCCGAGGTGGCGACCAGCAACGCATATTGCGGGGCCTGCGGGGCGGCGGGATTGACGAATTGCGGCAGGAAGGATGCCGCGAAGATGATGGCCTTGGGGTTGCTGGCCCCGACCAGGAACGATGTGCGCAGCGAGGTATGCCACGCCAGCGGCGGCATGACGGCGCCTTCCGCCTGTGCGGCGGGCGCATGTGACAGCCAGCCGCGCACGCCAAGCTGAATCAGGTAGAAGGCACCGGCGAATTTCAGGATGGTGAACAGAAGCGGCGACGCGGCCAGGACGGCGCTGAGCCCCAGGGCCGAGGCCGCCATCAGCGCGACCAGCGACAGCAGGCAGCCCGCCATGTCGGGAATGGTCCGCCGCACCCCGTAGCGGATGCTGGCGGTCATGATATGCGTCATGTTCGGCCCCGGAATGGCCGACAGCAGGAACACGGCGTTCAGGTAGAGAAGCCACGATTGCAGCGTCATGTCGGGGCCTGGTCCTATGCCGCGTCGGCGGTGGCGAGCGCGCGCAGGTCGGCTGCCAGCGCGTCGATGCGGGCGATTTCGGAATCCCACGCGAACATGAAGCGGGCGCTGCCGCCGATGAAGGTGTAGAACCGCCAGCCGCGCGCGTGCAGCCCGTCGATCAGGGCCGGCGGCAGTTTCAGGAACACGCCGTTGGCTTCGACCGGGAACATGATCTCAATCTCCGGCAGCCCCTCGACCTGCTCCACGAAGTGGCGGGCACAGGCATTGGCATGGGCGGCATGGGTGCGCCACGCGCCGGTTTCGAACATCACGGCCCAGGGGGCGGACAGGAAGCGCATCTTGGAGGCCAGTTGTCCGGCCTGCTTGCAGCGATAGTCGAATCCTTCGGCCAGTTTGCGGTCGAAGAAGATCACGGCCTCGCCGATCGCCATGCCGTTCTTGGTGCCGCCGAAGCTCATCACGTCGACGCCGGCCTGCCAGGTCATCTCGGCCGGCGAGCAGCCCAGGGTTTCGATCGCGTTGGCGAAGCGCGCGCCGTCCATGTGCAGCCGCAGCCCCAGTTCGCGGCAGGTGGCGGAAATCGCGCGGATTTCGTCCAGGCTGTAGACCTGTCCGGTCTCGGTCGGCTGGGTGATGGTGACGGCCTTGGGGCGCGGGAAATGGATGTCGGTACGGCCCAGCACGAAGGCGCGGATGGTCTCCGGCGTCAGCTTGCCGTTGGTGGTGCGGCCGACCAGGATCTTGGCGCCGTTCGAGAAGAATTCCGGCGCTCCGCATTCGTCGGTTTCGACATGGGCGATATCGGCGGCGATGATGCTTTCGTACGACTGGCACAGCGATGCCAGCGCCAGCGAATTGGCCGCCGTGCCGTTGAAGACGAAGAACAGTTCGCAATCGGTCGCGAATGTCCGGCGGAAGGCGTCGGCGGCGCGCAGCGTCCACGGATCGTCGCCATAGGCGGGGGCGGAGCCGCGATTGGCCTCTTCCATCGCCCGCAGGGCTTCGGGACAGATGCCGGCATAATTGTCGCTGGCGAATTGCTGTGTCTGGGGCATCGTAATCGCTGCCTTCCTCGCTTGCTACAGGCACCACGAGGATCGATGACATGAGGTAGCGGTCCGTTTTTTGCCGGATCGGCCACATCTTCCCGGAACGGGAACGCCACCTTGCTCGGATGCAGGTTGGTGCCGGGAGGTCCCGGCTCTGGATGCGGCGCGGACCATATCGCAGCGTTCGGATGGCGGCAAGCGAGACGCCCGCGCATGGCGGGGGTGCGTTTTGACCGGATGGGGCGGGGGCGCCCGGTCGGCCGGGCCGGGCGCGGCGTGGATCAGGCGCGATAGCGGCTCAGGGCCAGATCCTCATGCGCGATGTCGGGCTTGCGGCCCGAGACGATGTCGGCCAGCACCCGGCCCGACCCGCAGGCCATGGTCCATCCCAGCGTCCCGTGGCCGGTGTTGAGGTACAGATTGTCGATGTCGGTGGGGCCGATGATCGGCGTGCCGTCGGGCGTCATGGGGCGCAGCCCGGTCCAGAAGGTGGCGGCGGGCACGTCGCCGGCACCGGCGAACAGGTCGGTCAGCGAATGTTCCAGCGTGGCCCGGCGCGGGGCGCGAAGCTTGGTGCTGAAGCCCGCCAGTTCGGCGGTGCCGCCGACGCGGATGCGCTCGCCCAGCCGGGTGATGCCGATCTTGTAGGTCTCGTCCATCACGGTGGAGACCGGGGCGCGCGCTGCGTTGATGATGGGCGCGGTGATCGAATAGCCTTTCACCGGATAGATCGGCAGGTCGAGCCCCAGGGCGCGCACCATGGCGGGCGAGAAACTGCCCAGTGCCAGCACATAGGCATCCGCATTCATTCGGCCCCGGCTGGTGTCGATGCCGGTGATGCGGCCGCCCTCGCGCTGCAGGCTGCGGACGGTGGTGTCGTACAGGAAGGTCACGCCCCGTTCGGCCGCCATCGCCGCCAGGCGCTGGGTGAAGATGTGGGCGTCGCCGGTCTCGTCGCCCGGCAGGCGCAGGCCGCCGACGAGCTTGTCCTTTGCCGCCGCCAGTCCGGGTTCGGCCCGCACGCAGCCCGCGGCGTCCAGCACCTCGTAAGGCACCTTGTACTGGTCCAGCACGCGCAGGTCGTCGCCGATATGGTCCAGTTGCTTCTGCTTGCGGAAGACCTGCAACGTGCCCTGCTGGCGGTCGTCATAGGCGATGCCGGTGCTGGCGCGCAGGTCGCCCATGACGTCGCGGCTGTATTCCGCCAGCCGGACCATGCGCCCCTTGTTGCGGTCGTAGGCGGCGGTCGTGCAATTGGCCAGCATCTGCATCAGCCAGCGCCACTGGTGCGGGTCGGCCATCGGACGGAAGACGAACGGGCGATAGGCCATCAGCAGCCAGCGCACCGCCTTCAGCGGCACGCCCGGCCCGGCCCAGGGGGAGGAATAGCCGGGCGAGACCTGGCCGGCATTGGCGAAGCTGGTTTCCAGCCCCGCCGCCGGCTGCCGGTCGATGACCGTGACCGTGTGTCCGGCCTGCGCGAGGTACCAGGCCGAGGTCACGCCGACCACGCCGCCGCCGAGAATGATGATTTTCATGATTGGGTATCAGGTCCGCTCAGGTGAGGACCGCGCCGTCCGCGACATAGGCGCGGTGGTAGCGATGGCCCAGGGAGGTCAGGATTTCGTAGCCGATGGTGCCGGCGCCGCGCGCCACGTCATCGACGCCGTGTTGTGGCCCCAGCAGGTCCAGCATGGCGCCGGGGGCGGTGAGGGGTTCGGGCGCGTCGGTGATGTCGACGGCCATGGAATCCATCGAGATGCGGCCGACGATCGGCAGGGGCTGCGTGCCCAGCCAGGCGCGGCCGTCACGCGCGGCGTGGCGCATGAAGCCGTCGGCATAGCCGGCGGCGATGGTCGCGATCCGGCGCGCGCTGGTCGGGCGGTAGGTGAGGCCGTAGCCCACGCCGTCCCTGGGGCCGACAGTGCGGGTCTGGAGAATCCGCGCCTGCAGGCGCACCACCGGGCGCATCGGGTTGGGCGCGCTGTCATTGGGTGCCACGCCGTAGAGCGCGGCACCGGGGCGAACGAGGTCGAAATGGAAATCGCGTCCCAGGAAGATGCCCGAGGACGCGGACAGGCTGAGCGGTGCGGCCGGCAGGCGCGCGCGCATCGCCAGCAGGCGGTCGCGCTGCCGGGCGCTGGCCGGGTCGGACAGATCGTCGGCGCACGCGAGATGGCTCATGACCAGGCGGCGATCGATGCCGCGCCAGCCGTCGGGGTCGGCATCGATGTCGGCGAGATCCTGTTCCGACAGGCCGAAGCGCGACATGCCGGTATCGAGCTGCACCGCCGCCGGCAGGGTGCGGCCGAGCCCGCGCGCCAGGGTGCGCCAGTCCCGAATCTGCTCGACGCTGTTCAGCACCGGGATCAGGTCATGCCGCACGCAATCGGTCTCGGCCCCGGCCAGCGGGCCGTGCAGGACGAAGATCCGGCTGGTGGGCGCGATATGCGGGCGCAGGGCGATGCCCTCGTCCACATGCGCGACGAAGAAGGTTCGTGCGCCGGCCTGTTCCAGCGCGGGAGCGACCCGCGCCGCGCCCAGCCCGTAGGCGTCGGCCTTGACCACCGCCGCGCATTCCGCGCCGGCCGCCAGGTCGCGCACGGTGCGGTAATTGGCGCGAATGGCGTCGAGGTCGATCGTCAGGGTCGCGCCCGCCCGGGCACGGGGCCAGCCGGCATCGGACAGGCGGGGGGCGGAGGTGGAGTGGGGCATGGGCGGTGCGGCCTCGACCGATCAGGGCATGGGGTGTGCTGAAGCAGCTTAGGACGGGTTGGGCTGATATTTCCTGCCGAATGCTCGCACGATCTGTCTCGCGAGTGCGGAATGTGCAATTCTGTGCGCCAGAATGGCATGATCTGCCGGGATGGTTGCCGAAGTATGATAGATTCTGATTCGAAACAGAAAATGGACCGGGCGACCGAGGCGATTCTGCGCCATCTGAGCCAGGACGGACGCATGACCAATGCCGATCTGGCGCAGCGGGTCGGGCTTTCTCCTTCGGCCTGCCTGCGGCGGGTGCGGCAACTGGAACAGGCCGGGGTGATCCGCGGCTATCGCGCCATCATCGACGAACGGGGGCGCGAGGGGACGACGATCGTGATCGTGCGGATCACGCTGGAACGCCAGACCGAGGAATGCCTGCGGCGGTTCGAGGCCCGGGTGCGGACCTGCCCCGATGTGCGCCAATGTTACCTGATGACCGGAGATGCCGATTACCTGCTGCATGTCGCGGTACGCGATGCGGCGGATTACGAGCGCATCCATAACGAGGAACTCTCGCGCCTGCCGGGCGTGGCACAGATCCAGAGCAATTTCGCCATCCGCCCCGTGGTGTGGCGATAGGGGAGGGGTTGGCGCATGGCTGATCGGGCCCAGACCATCATTCCGGACAGTCACCGTGCCATGCCGGTCGAACTGGAGCGCGACGATACCGTGCGCCGGGCGGTGGTGCGGATCGCCCGCGTCCTGCGCGACCATCTGGAGGCCAACCGACCCGTGGCGATGGATGGGCGGAATGTCGAGGGCGTGCATCAGGTGCGTGTGGCCCTGCGCCGCTTCCGCGCGCTGACGGGTCTGCTGCGGCGGGATTATCCCAGTGCGACGCTGGACGACGCGGCGGCGCGGGCACGCATGCTGGCGCGCACGGTCGGAGAAGCGCGGGACTGGGATGTCTTCATGCTGGAAACGCTGCCGGGTCTCAGCCCGCTGGGGCGGGCGGGGATCAATGTGGCCGGGCTGCTGCTGCCGCTGGCCAACCCCATGCGCGACGCGGCCTATGAGCGGGTTCGGCAGGTGCTGGGTGGCGAGGATGCAGAATGGATCCTGCACCTGATGGACCGCCTGGCCGAAGGGGCGTTGTGGGACGAGGCCCGGTCGCCGACGGGGCTGAAGGCGCTGGAGGAGCCGGCGGCCGATTTCGCCGCCCGCCATCTGGCGCGGCTGTATCGCAAGGCACGGCGCACGGGGCGGGGTTTCACGCGGCTGACGCCGCCGGAACGCCACGGCGTGCGCCTGACGCTGAAAAAGCTGCGTTATGCGTCGGAATTCTTCGTGACGCTGCATGCGCCGGGGCAGAAGGGAGGGGCCTTTCTGCGGCGCCTGGCGGCGGCGCAGGCCACCCTGGGCATGGATAGTGACGTGCTGACCACGGGGAGGCTGCTGGAGCGGTTCGACGGAGAGGCCGGCGGCGAGATGCGCCATGTCCTGGGCGCCGTCTCGGGATTTCTCTGCTGCCGCCAGGATGCCACCCGCGATGGGGCGCACAGGCAATGGCGCAAGTTTCGCCGGGTCCCCGTTTTCTGGGCGTGAGGGCCCGTCTGGACATGCGCGCGGGCTCGGGGGCGGGGGCCTTCATCGGACTGTCATGAAGTCTTCATCGTGCCGTCGTTGAGTCCGGCCCGGTATCGTGGTCATGAACCTGCGTTTCTGCCGACAGGCCGCCACGGGAAGGAGAGCCATGTCATGATCAAATCCGAGGTCGTCGAGATCGACGGTGTGTTCGTCGGGGTCGTCATCCACTCCCGCCACGATGGAACGCGCGTATTCCGTGCCATTCATGAATGGCTGCGTCCGCTGAATGGGCAGATCATGGCATCTCTCCAGGATGCGCGGACGCTCGCGGCCGGCCTGTTTCGCCGGCAGCGGGTCGTGGCGGCCCTCGCCGCCGCCTGACAGCCTGACTTCTCGCTATGCGTCAGGACTGCCGGCAGCGGTGTTTCAAAGCGGTTTTCTAGACGCCCTGGACGATGACGACGCGGTATGACGCGCCTTTCCAGCGGTGCTGTACGACCGTCTGGTAGGCTGGGCTGTCGTACCAGGCGCGTGCGGCCTCGACGGTCGGGAATTCGAGGATCACGACCCCTTCCGGGGCGGTCCCTTCCAGCACCTCCTGGGCGCCGTAGGCGGCCAGCACCTTGAGAGGGTGCCCCTCGAAGGTGGGGGCGACTGTCTGCGAATAGGCGTCGAGTTCCGCCTGGTCGCTGGTGGATTCCCGTGTGAAGACGATATAGGCGGTCATGGCCTGTTCTCCTGTGGATGGGCGATGGTGCCATGGCTGCCGGGTTCCGGCCAGCGCCGTCACGCCATTGTGGTGGAAAGGGAAGGCCGTGCGAGAACGGGCGCAGCCCGGACGAATGATCGCCGCATGGTGAAAAGAATCGATCAGGCATGCAGGCTTCACGCCGGCTTCAGACGGGGGAATGGCGTGGAGCGCATGAGACCCGCGCAATCCGTGCCATACGCGGCGTGCCGTTTTCGCGCCATTCTGTCCGCAATCAGCTATTGCGGAAGGGTTTGCGGATATGGGCAGGGCTTCGGAGCCGTCGAGTCAGCGGGAGGGCGCGGGAAAAAGGCCCCTGGCGGCCCATATGCCGCACGTTCTGTCGCGCCTGCGCAGTCATCATGCGCTGGAAGAGCGGGGGCATGACAATATCGTGCGCGTGGGCCATGCCGACAGGGCGTGGTCCGATTTCTATCATCATGCGCTGACGATCCGCTGGAGCCGTTTCTTCTGGTATGCCCTGGCCGGCTATGTCGTGGTCAACGCCACCTTCGCGCTGCTGTACATGATGGTACCGCGGCAGATCGCCGGCACCCGGCCCGGTGTGTTCTGGGATTATTTCTTCTTCAGCATCCAGACCTTCTCCACCGTCGGCTACGGCGTGATGGCCCCGGTGGGCCCGGCGGCGCATGTGATCGCGTCGTGCGAGCTGCTGGGGGGCATGATCCTGAATGCGGTGGCCACCGGCCTGGTCTTCGCCCGTTTCGCCCGGCCGAGGGCCAGGGTCATGTTCAGCAACAGCGCGCTGATCCGCAAGGACAGCGAGGCGTCGCACCTGAGCGTGCGCGTCGCGAACCAGCGCCTGAGCCCGATCCTGTCGATCGATGCGGAACTGTTTCTCTCGCGCCTGATCGTCCAGCCGAACGGGCGGCTGGCCCGGCAGTTCGATCCGTTGGTGCTGGTCCAATCCCATATTCCGGTGCTGCGCTTTGCGTTCTCGCTGATGCATGTCATCGACGCGCACAGCCCGCTGAACGGCCTGACGGCCGAGGAATTGCGCAAGGAAGAGGCGGAAATCGTCGCGACCGTGAGCGGAACCGATGAGGTCTCGGGGCAGAGCGTCTTCGCCCGCACGGCCTATGGGTTCGACCGGGTGCTGTACAATCATCGTTTCGTCGATATTATCGACACGTCGGCCGACGGGCGGATCACGGTCGATTACACGCGCTTCCATGCGACCGAGGGGGAGTGATCCGATGCCGAAATGGCGCGGGCTGCACCGGATGCGCAACGGGCAGTATCGTCCCGTCCGGAAATAATGTGCGGCCTGAATGAACTGGCGGGCCGACAATCTGGCCAGCCGGACGGAGCATCGGGAGGCATCTGGATGCCATCGCCTTGGGGGCGAAAGAGGAAGCCGCCTCGGCAGGATCGTGCATCAGTTCCGTCCGCCGGAAAAAAGGCATCGGGCCGGCAACGTGCGGCGGCTGCTGTCGGCCTGACCGGCGCAGGGATCAGGCTTCGACGTTCTGTAGAACGTCGAAGCCTTCGAAGACGGGTGGGCCGATCGTCAATTTCTTGCCCTCGCCGGCCGAGGCATGGGCCTGGCGGAACTGTTCGGACTGCGTCCAGGCGATGAAGGCGTCGCAGGAATCCCAGACGGTGTGGGAGGCATAGAGTATATGGTCCTCGCGCCGGGGCCCCTTGAGGAACTGGAACGAGACGAACCCGGGGACTGTCTTGAGCAGGACTTCCCGGTCCAGCCAGCGGCGCAGGAAGGCGTCCTCGCATTCGGGGGCGACACGGAAGCGGTTCATGGCGATATACATGATACGCTCTTTCCTTCGGTCATGGTCTATCGGGCGCTCCTGCGGCACTCGACGGGGTGTGAGTGATAATCACATCTATTATCATGCTGATATATATGTGTTTTTATGTTTGCAATCGGGGCGCGGCAGGGTGTAGGTCGATGATCGAAGCGTTCCAACCACCAAGCGGAGGCGGCTCATGGCCATCAAGGACCCCAAGGTTATCGAGCATCTGAACACGCAGCTCACCAATGAGCTGACGGCGATCAACCAGTATTTCCTGCATGCCCGCACGCTGCGCCATTGGGGTGTCACCCTGCTGGGGAAGAAGGAATACGAAGAATCAATCGAAGAGATGCGCCATGCCGACTGGCTGATCGAGCGCATTCTCTATCTCGGCGGCCTGCCCAACGTGCAGCGGCTGAACACCATTCTGGTCGGCCAGAACGTCCAGGAGATCCTGGAATGCGACCTCAAGCTCGAGGAAAAGGCGCTCGACGACCTGCGTGAGGGCATCGCCTATTGCGAGAGCGTGCGGGATTACGTGTCGCGCGATCTTCTTCTGAAGATCCTCGATAACGAGGAAGAGCATGAGGATTTCCTCGATCGTCAGTTCGACCTGATCAAGCTGGTCGGGATCGAGCGCTACATTCAGCTGAACTCGGCCCCGGCCCCCGAGCAGGACTGAGACCCTGTCGGTCAATGCGCGCTGGTGGCGATCCGGCGCGCGTTTCCAATCAGGTTCCGAGCGTTCAGGACGTGGCGCGTTCCGGCTTTGTCCGGGGCCACAGGACGCGGGTGGTTCCGATATCCAGCCCGTGCCAGCGGGACATGGTCAGCAGGCAGGCGCCGCCGAGAACCAGCCTTTCCCCCGCCGGCAGGCGTGGCCGCGTATAGGGCAGGTGGTATCCGGTGCTGGCCAGATACGCGCCCAGCATCTTCACCGCCGCCACGAACCGGGCATGGACCGAGGGGCGGGAGATGACGCGGTGCAGCGCCGTGCCGATTTCCGGCATCCGTCCCTGCTGGGCGGCGGCCGTGGCGCGCAGGAAACTCTGTTCGGTCGCTGTAAGCCGGGCGGTGCCGGACGTGCCGACGGCCAGTCCCGGCAGGCACAGATGCGCCATGCGGCTGAAAGCGTCATGGAAGGCGAGCGCCATGGTCGCGTGGGCGGCACGCGGTCGCGCCGGGGCGGGCAGGGTGGCGTGTCTGATCGTGCCTTGCCTGGTCGTCCATTGTGCGGACAGGCGCCGGAGGAGTCGGACCGTCAGTCTCTCGCTGGGGGACAGGTCGTAAAGGCGGGGCATTGCGTCAGTCATGGGGCACTCCCGATCGGCTGTTGCGCATCGTGCGTGGGTATGACCTTAGTTAAGAACCGCTCGCAATTGCAATAATAAACCGACTGTTTCCATCATGCCGCCATGACGCGTGAGGGCATGAAGGGTTTCCAGAAAACCTGTGATTTTTTGAAGAAGAATCAATTTCATCAAGGGTGATGGACTTCTGTGCGTCCGGGGGCGGCCATCATCGGCCGCCTCTATCACGCTTGCGTGAAAAGACGACGCCCCGGTTCCGTCATCCGGAAGCGGGGCGCGCCATTTATCCGTAAGCTTTCAGGCTGGTGTCAGTTCATCGCCTGCAGCAGGGCGTCGGCTTCCTGCTGGTGGGCGCGCAGCAGGGCCACGTTGGCCGGGTTGGGGGTGGGGGCATGGGCGCCCGCCGGCGGCGGCTGGCGGATCAGGGACTCGGTGATGCCGAACGCGCTGATCCCCAGCACGAAATCGCGGGCCGAGAAGCCGTGCGCCGACAGGACCTGGGACAGGCCCGGAACGGCGGCGGTCTGGTCGATGGTCTGTGTCAGCGACAGGTTCTGGGCGTTCGGCGGGTTGATGCCGGCGGCCTGGATGGCGCGGAGGGTCGCCGTCATGCGCGGCAGGAAATCGGCGGGCAGCGGATATTGCGCGGCCGTCTGCACGTCGCGCTGGAAGGCCGCGATCTCGGCGGCCGAGGGCTGGCGCGCCTGCTGGGTGGGCTGAGGCTGCGGCTGCTGGGCGAGTGCTGCGGCAGGCAGGGCGGCGGCCAGGGCGGCCGCCAGGATCGTCAGTCGTGTCGTCATACTCTGTTGACCCATTCACCGTGTTTCATCAGGGGTTCGCGGGCGCCATCCTGGGTGATGGCGGTCACGTCGATTTCGGCCGAGCCGATCATCCAGTCGATATGGATGAAGCTGGTATTCGCACCTCGGGCCTCGAGCTGTTCCGGCGTCTGGCCTTCGGTCTCCACCATGCATTTCGTGTAGGCCTGCCCCAGCGCGATGTGGCTGGAGGCGTTCTCGTCGAACAGCGTGTTGCGGAACAGCACTCCGCTCTGCGAGATCGGCGAGGAATGCGGCACCAGCGCGACCTCGCCGAGGCGGCGGGCACCGTCGTCGGTGGCCAGGATGCGTTCCAGCACCGCCTGGCCCTGGGTGGCATGGGTCTCGGTAATGCGGCCGCCTTCGAAGCGCACCGCGATGCCGTCGATCAGCGTCCCCTGGTGGAACAGGGGTTTGGTGGCGCGGACGAAGCCCTCGACCCGCCGCGCGTGCGGGGTGGTGAAGACTTCCTCGGTCGGGATGTTGGGATTGCACACGATGCCGTTGCGCGCGGGTTCCGACCCGCCGGCCCAGGCATGGCCATCGGCCAGGCCCACCGTCAGGTCGGTGCCGGGGCCGGTGAAGTGCAGCGCCGCGAAGCGCCGGTCGTTCAGCCAGTCGGCGCGCCGGTGCAGGGTTTCGTTATGGGCGCTCCATGCCGCCACCGGGTCGTCGACCGTGACGCGCGAGGCCTGGAAGATCGCACCCCACAGAAGCGCCAGCGCCCGCTCGGGCGTCTCGTCCGGGAAGACCTGCGCCGCCCAGGCAGGAGTGGCGCAGGCGACGATGTTCCAGTTCACGGCGAAACTGGTGATCAGTTCCATCGCCGGGCGGCCGGCCAGCGACGCGGCCTTGTTGGCGCGGGCGACATGGTCGGGATTTTCCTGGCTCAGCAGCACGGGATTGCCGCCGGTAATGGCCATGCGCGCCGCACCCTGGCGATAGGCATTGGCCATGCCGTCATGCAGCCA
Organism: Gluconacetobacter tumulicola; assembly: GCF_014174215.1. Lineage (GTDB taxonomy): Bacteria > Pseudomonadota > Alphaproteobacteria > Acetobacterales > Acetobacteraceae > Gluconacetobacter > Gluconacetobacter tumulicola. The sequence continues at coordinate 76,030 of NZ_JABEQL010000012.1, forward strand.
GTTCGGTGCGATGTCGAATGCCGCGTCGGGCGCATGATGGAAGCGCGCCAGCGTGACCGCGTCGTCCGTATAGAACGGGGTCACGAGCGACGCGCCGGCACGATAGGCATGTTCGGCGATCTTGCGTACCAGCGGCACGGCGTCGAGCGGCGCCGTGATCAGCACCTGCTGGCCCGGCGCGACATTCAGCCCGATTCGAACCGCGACTTCGCCCAGCCGGTCCAGAAGCCTGTCATGGGACAACCCGTCAGGGGATGATGAGGATGTCATTGAAACCGGATATCCTGCTCATAGTGATCCGCGAACCCTAGCCTGATCGCTCCGGACCGGATAGGCAACCGCCCCGGAAGGATCGGAGCGGGACACAAATGGACGGGGATTGCGGCCGAAGCATGGATGGCTGGGTGCTTCTGTGCGAAATGGAGGCGGCAGGCGCGGGCCCGCGCCGGGTAGTCGTGGACGGGACCGGGCTGGTGGTGTGGCTGGCGGCGGATGGCACGCCGCGCGTATTCGCCGATCGCTGCCCGCATCGCGACGCAAGACTGTCGGCGGGGTATGTCGAGGATGGGCGCCTGATCTGCCCGTTCCATCTCTGGGCCTTCGACGAATCGGGCCATTATGTCGGCCCCGATGGCGTGGCCGACCCGGAATGCGCGGTGGCGCGCTATCCCGCCCGCGCGCAGGATGGCGGGATCTGGGTCAGGGACGTTCCCGTTCCAGCCACGTCCGGATGACCGTCAGGACATAGGCACGGCCGGTCGAATCCAGTGCCTGCCCCTTGGCGAATCCATGCCATTTCTCCAGGCAGCCTCGGCAGCAGGTGGCGGTGGCGTGCTGGGCCACGAAGACCGGGTGGCCTTTCCAAGGCGTCTGGCGGCCGTCGCGCGCGGGTTTGGCCGGGGCGAGGCGGCGGGCGATGAAATCCGCCGCATGTTCCATGATCGTGGGCAGGCCCCTGTCGTCCAGATAGGCGCGATCCTTCGCATCCAGATGGAAGCGCGCGCGGAAGGCCGAGCGGGCCAGCGCCTGCCACAGCGCGTCGGGGATCGGCGGGGGCGGGGCGTCGTCAGCCCCTGTGTCCCCCGGCCCGGTCATCAGGCCGGCCGCACCAGCAGATGATGCTTGCGCCCCGATGACAGCTTGATCGCGCCGTCCACCAGGTCCACCGGCGTGACCATGAGGGATTCGTCCTGGACCGCGACATCGTTGATCCGCGCGCCGCCGCCGCGGATCAGGCGCCGTGCCTCGCCATTGCTGGCGGCCATGCCGCTTTCGGCGAACAGGCGGAAGGCGGGGATACCGGCGGCCAGCAGGTCGGCCGGGATCGTCGTCGCGGGCAGGGCGGCGGGGGATTCGCCGCCCTCGAATGTGCGGCGCGCGGTCTCGGCGGCTTCCTCGGCGGCGGCCCGGCCATGGCACAGGGCCGTGACCTCGGTGGCCAGAATCTTCTTGGCCTCGTTGATCTCGGCGCCGCCCAGTGCGGCCAGGCGGTCGCACTCTTCCAGCGGCAGGTCGGTGAACAGGCGCAGGAAGCGGCCGACATCGGCATCTTCCACATTGCGCCAGAACTGCCAGTATTCGAACACCGGCAGCCGCGCCGCCGACAGCCAGACCGCGCCGCGCGCCGACTTGCCCATCTTGGCGCCCGAGGCGGTGGTGAGCAGCGGCGTCGTCAGGCCGAAGACCTGCTTCTGGTCGGTGCGGCGGACCAGGTCGATACCCGAGACGATGTTCCCCCACTGGTCGGAGCCGCCCATCTGCAGCGTCACGCCCATCGTGCGGTTCAGTTCGCGGAAATCGTAGGATTGCAGGATGGAGTAATTGAACTCCAGGAAGGTCAGCCCCTGTTCGCGCTCCAGGCGCGAGCGTACCGAATCGAAGGCCAGCATGCGGTTGACCGAGAAATGCACCCCGACATCGCGCAGCAGGTCGATATAGGACAGCCGGTCCAGCCAGTCCGCATTGTTCGCCAGCCGGGCGCCGGTGTCGCCTTCGAAAGTCAGGAACTGGTGCAGGCAGCCTTCGATCCCGCGCAGGTTGGCGGCGATCGTCTCGCCGGTCATCAACTGGCGGGCTTCCTCACGGAAGGAAGGGTCACCGATCCGCGCGGTGCCGCCGCCCATCAGGGCCACCGGCCGGTGGCCGTGCTTCTGCAACAGGCGCAGCATCATGATCTGGATCAGGCTGCCGACATGCAGGCTGTCGGCCGTGGGGTCGAAGCCGATATAGCCGGCTACCGGGCCGGCGATGAGGGCGGCGTCCAGTCCATCGATGTCGGTGCACTGGAAGATGAAGCCTCGGGCCTCGGCTTCCTGAAGGAATTCGCTTTTCGGCATGGTCGGGTCACTCTGGTCTCGTGGCGGCCCGGCCGGATGAAACGGTGCCGGACAGGGAGCGGCGATGCTCTAGCATGCCCGCCCGGCGACATGAACCCGTAGTGAACCTGCCTGTGCGCCGGGCACTATGCCCGGCGCACAGGCAATCAAGGATCAGTCGGCGGCCAGCGCCAGCGCGCCGCGCGTCATGATGGTGCCCACATGGTCTTCCAGGGCTTCGGCCACCTGGTCGGCATGGTTGGCGAAGACATGGTCGGCACCGGCGAAGATGCGATAATCCACCGAAACGCCCTTCTGGGTGTTCAGCTTGTCGACCAGCTTGCGGATGGCGGGTTCGGGAACCAACTCGTCGGAATCGCCGGCAATCATCAGCCCGCCGCAGGGACAGGGGGCGAGGAAGCCGAAATCGTAATGGTTGGCCGGAGGGGCCACGCTGATCCAGCCGGTGATTTCCGGCCGGCGCATCAGAAGCTGCATGCCGACGAAGGCGCCGAACGAATAGCCGGCAATCCACAGGCCGCCGGCATTCGGGTTGACCATCTGCATCCAGTCCAGCGCCGCGGCGGCGTCGGAAATTTCGCCGATGCCGCCGTCATAGCGTCCCTGCGAACGACCGACCCCACGCGAATTATATCGCATGACCGAGAAACCCATCTTCTCGAACGAGCGATACATCGCATAGGTGATGCGATTGTTCATGGTGCCGCCATGCAGCGGGTGCGGATGAAGGACCAGGGCGAGCGGCGCATTCGGCTCGCTTGAATGGTGATAACGTCCCTCAAGGCGGCCGTCGGGGCCGGCGAACATGACCTCAGGCATTCGTATCCCGCAATATGCTTCCCGCGCCCCCAGGCATGGCGTCGGGATCGTTACTGTGGCGGCCGGTGGACGACGATGCCCCGTCGCCTGCCGGCGGATATGAAAGGGCGGCTGAACTCCGCCCTGGACAGATGGGCGCGCGGCCCTTGCGATTCACGCTTGCTTCCTGGTCATACCGACAGCGCCGATCCGATCGGACGGGAGCGCGCCGACATTGCATCATCGTTAAAGTGACGCAACGCGAGGGCAGCGCGAAATGCCGGTTTGTCAGGCGTGGATTGCATTTCCGACAGTCATGGACCCCTTGGAGGGCCAGCTTCCGGCAGGCCGGTTGACTTCCTCCCTGGTGTGGCCATAGTCCAGTATCCCTTCATTGCATCAGGGCGGCAGCCACCGTCCATGGCATCCGTGCGGACGCTGCTGTTCGCCCGGCATTGACAATACTCATCGCGCTTCCGGCGGTTCATGGGCCGACCGCCTTGCTGTGGGGATGTATATAGCGATCCGGAATCACCAATTGCCACATAATTCGTGTTTACACCGGCAGGCGGGCGCCGCACCGTCCGATCGCGGGAACAGGCGGGCAGCGGGGGCGGGGAGAAAGCGGCATGGACCGTGACTGGATCTATTTCGATGCCAACGCCACGGAACCGGCGCGGCCGGCGGCGCTGGAGGCCCTGGCACGCGCGGCTTCGGTGACCGGCAATCCATCATCGGTGCATCGGGCGGGGCGGCAGGCGCGCGCGGTGCTCGAATCGGCGCGGGAGCGGCTGGCGGCCCTGTTCGGTGCCGGGGCCGACAATTGCGTCATGACCTCCGGCGGGACGGAGGCCAATCTGCTGGCCGTCGCCGGATTGGGCGCCGGGCGGCGCGTGCTGGCCTCTGCCGTGGAGCATGATGCGGTGCGCGCGGCCGCTGTGGCGGAGCGCATTGCGGTCGATGGTGACGGTGTCGTCCGGCTGGATGTGCTGGAGCGGATGCTGGCCGAGGGGGATGGCCGGCCGGCGCTGGTCTGCCTGATGCTGGCGAATAACGAGGTCGGGACGATCCAGCCGGTGGCCGAGGCCGCGCGGATCTGCCGCCTGCATGGCGCGCTGCTGCATGTCGATGCCGTGCAGGCGGCGGGGCGGATCGCGGTCGATCTGCGTGCCCTCGGGGCGGACAGCATGGCGGTGTCCGGGCACAAATTCGGCGGGGTGAAGGGGGCGGGGGCACTGCTGCTGGCCGGCGAGACGACGCGGACGCTGCCGCCGGTCATGGCGGGCGGCGGGCAGGAGATGGGGCGGCGCGGCGGTACGCCCGCCCTGCCGGCGATTGCCGCGATGGCCGAGGCGGCGCGTGAAGCTGTTGGAGCATTGCCGGCCGAAGGTACTGCACCGGCGATGGCGGGCTGGCGCGATGCGATTGACGAAGCGGCGGTGGCGGTGGGGGCTGTGGTCTGCGGCGGTGTGGCTCCGCGCCTGCCCAATACCACCTGTCTGGCACTCCCGGGGCGGGCTGCCCAGACGCAGCTTATTGCGCTGGACCTTGCGGGGTTCGGCGTGTCGGCCGGGTCGGCCTGTTCGTCGGGCAAGGTCGCGCGGTCGCATGTGCTGGAGGCGATGGGGCTGGGGCCGTTGGCGGGCGAGGCGATCCGGGTCTCGCTGCCCTGGACGGCGCGGGAGGAAGAGGTGATGCGGTTCATCGATGCCTATCGCACGATGGCGGCGCGGCTGCCCGCGCGTCGCGCGACGCTGGAGGAGGCCGGGGCATGACACGGGATATCTCTGACGCGGATAGGCGTCCGCTCTATCTGGACTATCAGGCCACGACGCCTTGCGACCCGGCGGTGGTGGCGGCGATGATGCCGTGGTTCGCCGAGGAATTCGGCAATCCGCACAGCGTGGACCACGCGATGGGCCGGCAGGCGCGCGATGCGGTCGAGGTGGCGCGGGCGGAGGTCGCGGCGCTGCTCGGGGCCGATGTGCGGGAAATCGTGTTCACCTCCGGCGCCACCGAGGCCAACAACATCGCCATCAAGGGCGCGGTGCGCCATCTGGCGGCGCGGGGCGATACCAGGCGGCGCGTCATCACCGTGGCGACCGAGCATAAATGCGTGCTGGAATCGGTGCGCGACCTTGCGGCGGAAGGGTTCGAGCCGGTGATCCTGCCGGTCGGGGCCGACGGGCGGCTGGACCCGGCGGTGCTGCGCGCGGCGCTGGCGGTACCGACCCTGCTGGTCAGCATCATGGCGGCGAACAACGAGACCGGCGTGCTGCACGACATGGCTGCCCTGGTGCCGGAGGTGCGCGCGGCGGGCGCGTTGCTGCACAGCGACCTGGCGCAGGCGGTGGGCAAGGTGGCGGTGGATGTGCGGGCGATGGATCTCGACCTGGCATCGGTCTCCGCGCACAAATTATATGGGCCGAAGGGCGTGGGGGCGCTGTATGTCCGCCGGCGGCCGCGCGTGCGGCTGGCACCGCTGTTCTCGGGCGGCGGGCAGGAGCGGGGACTGCGCTCCGGCACGCTGGCGACGCCGCTGCTGGTCGGGTTCGGTGTCGCCTGCCGCATCGCGCGGGAGGTGCGGGTGGAAGAAGCGCGGCGGATGGCGGGGCTGCGCGACCGTTTTCTGCACCGCATGATGGCGGCCATTCCGGGCCTCGCGGTCAACGGCTCCATGACGCACCGGCTGCCGGCCAACCTCAACCTGCGTCTCCCCGACGTGCGGGCGCTGGACGTGATCGCGCAGGCACCAGACCTGTGCGTCTCGACCGGATCGGCCTGTTCTTCGGCCGAACTGGTGCCGTCCTATGTGCTGAGCGCGATGGGGCTGGATGCGGGCGCGGCCGCGCGGAGCTTGCGTCTGGCGGTGGGACGCTATACCTCAGCCGCCGATATGGATCGCGCGGCGGCGATCCTGTGCCGGGCGGTGGCGGATGCGCGCGCGGCGGGGAACGCCGCCGCGCGCGCCGCTGATGATGACACGGCCAGGATAGCAGAATGCCGCATATGATTTTCATCGAGCATGACGGAACCCGTCGCGAGGTCGACGCCCCGGTCGGCCTGTCGGTGCTGGAGATCGCCCACAAGCATGGCGTCGATCTGGAAGGCGCGTGCGAGGGATCGCTGGCCTGCGCCACCTGTCATGTCGTGGTCGACCCCGAATGGGCGCCGAAACTGGCCGAGCCGACCGAGGACGAGGAAGATATGCTGGATCTGGCCTTCGGGCTGGAAAAGACCTCGCGCCTGGGCTGCCAGATCGTGATGACGGACGCGCTGGATGGGCTGGTCGTACGGCTGCCTCGCACTGCCTGAGCAGAAGGAAGGAGCCCAGCCCATGCGAATCATGGTCGCCATGTCCGGCGGCGTGGATAGCAGCGTGGTTGCCGCGCGCCTGGTGGCCGAGGGCCATGAGGTGGTGGGCGCGACGTTGCAGCTCTATGATTCGCGGGCCAGCGCGCGCAAGGGCGCGTGCTGTGCGGGGCGCGACATCCATGATGCGCGCCGCGTGGCCGACCGGCTGGGCATTCCGCACTATGTGATCGATGCCGAAAGCCGGTTCCGCGAGAGCGTGATCGAGACCTTCGCCGATGCTTATGCCGGGGGCGAGACCCCGGTGCCGTGCGTGGCCTGCAACCAGGGCGTGAAGTTTACCGACCTGCTGGGCATGGCGCGCGATCTGGGCGTGGATGCGATGGCAACCGGCCATTATGTTCGCCGGATCGAAGGGGCGGAGGGGCCGGAACTGCATCGCCCGGTCGATGCCTCCCGCGACCAGTCCTGGTTCCTGTTCGCGACCACGCGCGAACAACTGGATTTTCTGCGCTTTCCGCTGGGCGACGTGCCGGACAAGGCGGCTGTGCGGGCCGAGGCCGAGCGGTTCGGGCTGGAGGTGGCGTCCAAGCCCGACAGCCAGGATCTGTGTTTCGTCTCCGACGGGTCCTATGCCGAACTGGTCGAGAAGCTGCGGCCTGAAATGGCGGGCAGTGGCGAGATTGTGGACGAGGCCGGCCGGGTGGTCGGCCGGCATGATGGCGTGACCCGCTTTACGGTCGGGCAGAGCCGCCGGCTGGGCAATGCCGCGATGCGTGAGGGCGAGCGGCAAATGGTGGTCGGGATCGAGCCGGCGGCACGCCGTGTGGTGATCGGGCCCCGCGTGGGCGGGGCCGTGCATGATCTGTCGTTGCGCAACATGAACTGGCTGATCGCCCCGCCTGAGGGTGAACTGCGCTGCATGGTGCAGATCCGCGCGCGGGAAGCGGTGCGGGCGGCGACCGTGCGGCGGACGGCGGATGGTGCCAGCGTGACGCTGGACGAGCCGGCGATGCCGGCGCCGGGGCAGGCCTGTGTGCTGTATGATGGCAGCCGGGTGCTGGGTGGCGGGTTTATCCGGCGGCGGGACCCTGCAGTGGCTCAAGTATCTTCTTTTTCTGAAGAAAAAGAAGCAAAAAGACTTTGATTCGTTAGGGGGCATCGCATGCCCCAAGCACAAGGCTGCTGAACGGATCAGAAGTTTTTTGGTTCTTTTTTTCAAAAAAGAACGATCTTTCACGCGAAAGGGGACGCACCGTGGCTGACGGCAAACTGTATATCGGCACCAGGCGATATTCGTCCTGGTCGCTGCGGGGCTGGCTGGTCGTGCATCTGGCGGGGCTGGATGTCGAGGACGTGGTGATTCCTCTTGCCGGGGGTGGTGGCACGACGGCGATCAAGGCCGTGTCGCCCAACGGGATGGTGCCTTATCTGGAGCATCGCGGCGCGCTTGTGTGGGAAAGCCTGGCGATCGGCGAATATTGCGCCGAGATCACGCCCGCCCTGTGGCCGGCGGACCGGCTGGCGCGGGCGCATGCGCGCAGCATCGCCGCCGAGATGCATGCCGGCTTCCGGCCGCTGCGCATCGCCCTGCCGATGAATCTGGGCCGTCATGGGCGCGCGCTTGCGGGTGGACTGGCCGAGGATGTGAAGGCCGACGTGGCGCGGATCGACGCGCTGCTGTCGGAAACCCGTTCGGCCTATGGCCAGGGTGGTCCGTATCTGTTCGGTGCCGATCTGACGGTGGCGGATGCGATGTTCGCACCCGTGATCGCCCGTTTCCTGTCCTATGATGTGAAATTGTCGCCTGTGGTGGCCGATTACGCCGTGCTCCTGCGGGCGCATCCGCTGATGGCGCGCTGGTATGAGGACGCGGCCAGCGAACCGGAAGCGTGGCATCTGGAGCGGTACGAAACCCTCGCCTGACCGGCCGGTGATGCCCATGGCGCCGGTCCTGACCGTGCTGCCGCCGCGCGAGCGGTTCGCGCTGGGGCAGGCAGGCGCGATCAGCCTGCTGGCCCATCGGCTGGCGGCACCCGGCGATATCGTGGCCGGCCAGCCGGTCGAGGTGCCCTTCGCCGACGTGGCGTTCCGGGCGGTCCGTCCCTCACGATGGGCGCTTTGGCCCCGCAGCGCAGCGGGCCGTTATGCGGTCGCGGTGGCGAAAATCGTGCGTGAAGTGCGGCCCGCGCTGGTCGAAATCCATAACCGGCCCGATATCGCCCTGGCGCTTGCGCGGCGCTTTCCTGGCCTGCCGATGACATTGACGCTGCATAACGATCCACGCGCGATGCGAGGCGCGGCATCGCCGGCTCAGCGTGCGGCGCTGACACGGCGCATGAAGGTGATCGCGGTGTCGGACTGGGTGCACCAGCGCTTTGCCGAGGGGCTGCCCGGTATCACGGTGGCGGTGATGCCGAACTGTATCGACATGGCATCCCTGCCGCCGCCCGTACCGGCGGCGGCGCGCGACCGGACGATCCTGTTTGCCGGCCGGGTGGTGGCGGACAAGGGGGCCGATGCGTTCGTGGCCGCCTGCGGCGCGCTGCTGCCGCATCTGCCGGGCTGGCGGGCATGCATGATCGGGGCCGATCGTTTCGGCGGGGATTCGCCCGAGACGCCGTTTCTCCGGGCGCTGCGGCCCGCCGCGCGGGCGGCCGGCGTGGAGATGGTGGGCTATCGGCCGCATGAGCAGGTGCTGGCCGAGATGGCGCGGGCCGCGATCGTCGTGGTGCCCAGCCGCTGGGCCGAGCCGTTCGGCCTGACGGCGCTGGAAGCGATGGCCTGTGGCGCTGCGCTGGTCGCCTCGCCCGTCGGTGGGCTGCGGGAGGTCGTGGGCGATGCCGCGATCCTGGCGCGTCCGGACCCGGTGACGGAACTGGCGGCGGCGATCGGCGAACTCGCGGCCGCGCCGGAACGGCGCGCCGCGCTGTCGGAAGCGGGGCGGGCACAGGCGGCGATGTTCGATTGCGCGGCCGCCCGGGCCCGACTGGGCGAATTGCGGCGGCAGGCCGCCATCGCCGCCCGCTGACAAGAGTCCCGCATGGGGGATGGGATGGACGCGCCAGGGCGCCTATATGCTGGGACGACTATCGACGATGGACAGGAGACGACATGTCTGAGACCCAAGCGGCGACCGGCGACGGGCTGGTGCCGGTGACGGTGCTGACCGGCTTTCTCGGTGCCGGCAAGACGACGCTGCTCAATCATATCCTGACGGCCGAACACGGGCGGAAATACGCCGTTGTGATCAATGAGTTCGGTGAATTGGGCGTGGACAACGACCTCGTGGTGGATGCCGACGAGGAAGTGTTCGAGATGAACAATGGCTGCATCTGCTGCACCGTGCGGGGCGACCTGATCCGCATCCTGGGCAGCCTGATGAAGCGGCGCACGAAGTTCGACGGCATCATCGTCGAGACCACCGGCCTGGCCGATCCGGCCCCGGTGGCGCAGACCTTCTTCGTCGACGAGGATGTGCGGGGCAAGACGCGGCTGGATGCGGTGGTGACCGTGGTCGATGCGCTGAACGTGGTGCAGACCCTGGAAGAGAGCCCCGAGGCGGTGAACCAGATCGCCTTCGCCGACGTGATCATCCTCAACAAGACCGATCTGGCGGACGAGGCGACGCTGGCCGCCATCGAGGCTCGCATCCGCACCATCAACCCGGTGGCGCGCCTGCATCGTGCCCAGCGCGGCAATGTGGCGCTGGCCGAGGTGCTGGACCAGGGCGGGTTCGACCTGGCGCGGGCGCTGGAACACGCGCCGCATTTCCTGGTGGATACCAGCCATTCGCATGAGGAGAATGTGAGTTCGGTCTCGTACGTGGTGGAAGAGCCGCTGGATGCCGCGAAGTTCCAGGCCTGGATCGGCGCGGTGCTGCAGGAGCAGGGGCCGGATATCCTGCGGGCCAAGGGTATCATGAACTATGAGGGCGAGGACCGGCGCTTTGCCTTCCAGGCCGTGCACATGATGGCCGATGGCGGTTTCATCGGGCCGTGGAAAGAGGGCGAGAAGAAGGAATCCCGCCTAGTGATGATCGGCCGCAACCTCAACCGCCCGCGCCTGCGTCGCGGTTTTGAAAGCTGCCGCGCGCGATGACGGGGATGAGGACCGAGAGCGGGGCCCCGGCCGGCCTGCTCGAACGACGGGGTGCCACGCGCACGATCGATGGCCATGTCATCGCCTGTGTGGCGTCGCGCGACAGCAACCAGTTCGCCTTCGCGACCGCCGAGGGCGATGTGGTGCTGGCGGCCCGCGACGATTTTGGTGATGCGGCGGCGTGGCAGGTGCAGACGGTGCATGATGGCGCGATCCTGTGCCTGGCGCCCGATGCCGCGCCGACCGGCTTCCTGACCGGCGGCGACGATTCCACGCTGCGCCGGATCGGCGCGGACGGTGCGGTGACCGACCTGGTGCGCGGCCGGCGGTGGATCGAGCATGTCACGACCTGGATCGACGCGAAGAACACCCCGAAATCGGGTGTGATCGCCTTTGCCTCCGGCAAGCAGGTGGAACTGCGTGATGCCGCCGGCGCGACGACGCTGAAGGTGCTGGAGCATCCGTCCACCGTCAGCGGCGTGGTATTCGACGCCAAGGGCAAGCGGGTGGCGGCGTCGCACTATAATGGGGCGTCGGTATGGTTCGTGCAGGCCAAGGTCGACACGCCCCGGCGGCTGGACTGGAAGGGCAGCCATACCGGCATCGCCATCCATCCCGGCGGCGACGCGCTGGTGACCAGCATGCAGGAGAACGAACTGCATGGCTGGCGGCTGGCCGACGGACACAATATGCGCATGAGCGGCTATCCGGCGAAGGTGCAGTCCATGGCCTTCTCGCGCACCGGCAAATGGCTGGTGACCGGCGGGGCGGACAGCGTGGTGATGTGGCCGTTCTTCGGCGGCGGGCCGATGGGCAAGGCGCCCGTGGAACTGGCCGGGATGCCGGGCGTGATCTGCCGGCGCGTGGCGTGCCATCCGGTGCATGAGATCGTGGCGGCCGGCTTCGCCGACGGCACCATCCTGCTGGAGGACGCGTCGGCGCAGAAGGTCCTGCCGGTGCGCGGTGCCGGGGGCAGTGCGATCTCCGCGCTGGCTTTCAGCCCCAATGGCACCGGCCTGGCATTCGGGACCGAGGACGGGGCGATCGGGATCGTGGACCTGGCGGCGCGATAGGCGCCGCGCACCGAGGCCCGGAATCGGGGCCCGGAAGGGCCCCGGTCTGATTACGCGCGCTCGGACGCAGCCGGGGCGGGCAGGGCGCCGCTGCCGGAGCCGGAGGCAGGGGTTTCGGCCGGCGGCGGCGCGTGTTCGACCACTGAGAGGAATTTCTCGGCCAGCGCGCTGTAGAGCGAGCGGGAGCAGATCATGCGCGAGACGCCGTAGGCGAGGAACGATGTCGCCAGCAGCGCCAGCGTCACCTGCTGGTTGTCCGACATTTCCATCACGATCACGCTGGCCGTCAGCGGGGCCTGCACCACCGCCGAGAAATAGGCGACTGTGCCCAGCAGGACCACGGCGCCGGGGGTGGTGTGCGGCAGGAACTGCGCCACCCAGCCGCCGATGCCCGCCCCGATGGCCAGCGAGGGCGCGAACAGCCCGCCCGGAATGCCCGAGCAGTAGGACACGATGGTGGCGATGTATTTGAGGATGAAGAACGAGGCCGGATAGCTGGTTTGGCCGGCGATGATCTGGCGCGCCTGGATGTAGCCCGTGCCGTAGGTGATGCCACCCGAGGCGACGCCTAGAATGGCCAGCACCACGCCGCAGAGTGCCGCGAAGGCGATCGGCCGGCGCACGACGAACTGGCCCAGCGCGCCGGGCAGGCCCTGGGATGTGCGGATCAGGATCGCCGAGAACACGCCGCCGCTGATGCCGCCCAGGATGCCGCAGGTCAGTACCGCGATCCAACTGATGCCGATCGGCACCACGACGTCGGTATGGCCGAAATAGGTATAGTTGCCGACCAGCGCGATGGCGGTGACGCCCGACAGGATCACGCCCGTCAGCATCGTGCCGCTGGTGCGCTGTTCGAAGGAATGGCTGAGTTCCTCGATCGCGAACACGATCCCGCCCAGCGGCGTGTTGAAGGCCGCCGATACGCCCGAGGCGCCGCCCGCCAGGATCAGCCCGCGACGGACGCTGACGGTGGACAGGTTCAGCCACCGGCCGAAGGCATGCATGATGGCCGCGCCGACCTGCACCGTCGGGCCCTCGCGCCCGATCGAGGCGCCGGCCAGCAGGCCCAGTGTCGTCAGCATGATCTTGCCGAAAGCGATGCGCAGCGACAGCAGCCGGTCGACGATGGTGAAATTTTCCAGGTGCAGGGCGGCGATCGTCTGGGGAATGCCCGAGCCCTGGGCGCCCCGGAACCATGTCCGCGTCAGCCAGGTCGACAGTGCCAGTCCGGCCGGCGTGAGTGCCAGCATGATCCACGGGTCCCAGGCGATCAGCCGGGTGCGCAGCGCGGCGGCCGTGTCGGCGGCGGAGGCAAAGCCGACCGCGACCACGCCCACGAGGACCGCCGCCGTCCAGTAGACGATCTTGCGGCGCCATTGCGCCGTCGTGACCCGGGCGGAACGGCGCAGATGTCGCATATGGCGGATGCGCAGTTCAGTCAGGTCGGTCTTCATCGTCTTGTGTCCGGGACAATGGCGCCCCGGGCCGGCGGCCGAGGGGCGATTACGATATGTACCCGCCCTTTACTCCGTAAGGACCCGGCATTTCCATAGGAACCGCTCACTTATCCCCGACCGGGTGCGGATGCTGGGTTGTCCCCCACACAACGGAATTTTTTAGACAGCCTCTTCAAAGGCATAAGGCGGGATCGCGATTCCGCAATGCTTGGCCTTGCGGTCCGGTTCGACGTGGATGTGAATCAGCGCGTCGCCGATGCGGGCCCGCAGCGCGGCCTCGATCCGGTCGCAGATCTCGTGCGCGGCATTAACGCTCATGGCGCCGGGGACGACGAGATGGAATTCCACGAAGGCCATGGCGCCGACGATGCGGGCGCGCAGATCGTGCGCCTCGATCGCGCCGTGGCCGCTGGCGGCAATGACCTGGCGGATCGCCTCCAGCGTGTCCGGATCGGGGGCCTCGTCCATCAGGGCCGCGATCGACTCGCGCATCATGCCCCAGCCCACCCGCAGCACGTTGAGCGCGATCAGGCCCGCCAGCAGGGGGTCGATCCACGGCCAGCCGGTCAGCGGGATCAGGATGAAGCCGCCTACCAGCCCAATGGTGGTCCAGACATCGGACATCACATGCTGCCCGGCCGCGACCAGGGTAGGCGAGCGCTTCGTCCGCCCGGCGCGCAACAGCGTCAGCGCCCAGGCCAGGTTCAGCACGCCGGCCGAGCCGTTGAGCGCGATGCCGGACAGGGGCGCGCTGGGCAGGCTGGGATGCTGCCAGTCGATCCAGGCCTCGCGGCCGATGGCCAGCGCGGTCATCAGCACCAGCACGCCCTCGGCCACGGCCGAGAGATATTCGGCCTTGTAATGGCCGTAGGTATGGTTTTCGTCCGGGGGCAGGCTGGCGATATGCAGCGCCCACAGGCCGGTCAGGGCGGCGACGACGTTGATGATCGTTTCGATGGCGTCGGAGTACAGCGCGATCGAGCCGGTGACGCGCCAGGCCGCGTATTTCAGGCCCAGCGCGGCGATGCTGACGCCCAGGCTGGTCCAGGCCAGCGCGGTCTTGCTGATGTCGGGCATCCTGATCTCGGCCATCGGGTCAGGGCACGCTGGCGTCGGCCAGCACGCAGCGCGTGGCGTAGGACAGGGTTTCGATCTGGAAGGTCGGGTGGCCGATGCCGAAGCGGATGCGCAGCGCCTCGGTCGCGTCGCCCAGCAGCATGTCGTCCGCCGGGGCGGGGCAGACCAGATGGACGGTCAGCGCGGTCTCGGTGGTGCTGATCGGCCAGATATGCAGATCGTGCAGGTCCTCCACGCCCGGCAGGGCGCGCAGATAGGCCTCTACCCCCGCGCGGTCGATCGTGCGGGGCACGCGGTCCAGCGCCATGTCCAGCGAATCGCGCAGCAGCGACCATGTTCCGGCGACGATGGCGCAGGACAGGACCAGGCCCATGATCGGGTCCAGCCGCGCCCAGCCGGTATAGAAGATGACCGCGCCGGCGATCACCACCCCGGCGGACATGACCGTATCGGCCAGCATGTGCAGGAACGCGCCGCGAATGTTCAGGTCGCCGCCGCCTCGCGCGAACAGCAGCGTTGTCGCGCCATTGACCAGGATGCCCAGCCCGGCCACGGCCATGACCGTACCGCCCGGCACCGAGGTAGGGGCGATCAGGCGCAGGATCGACTCCCAGACGATGCCGCCGGTGACCAGAAGCAGCGCCACGGCATTACCCAGGGCGGCGAGGATGGAGGACCGGCGCAGTCCGTAGGTGAATTCGGCGCTGGGCGCGCGCTTCGACAGCGTGTGCGCCAACCAGGCGGCGCCCAGCGCCAGCACGTCGGACAGATTGTGCCCGGCATCGGCCAGCAGGGCCAGCGCGTGGGATGTGACGCCCCAGGCGGCCTCGGCGATCACATAGACCAGATTGAGCCCGATTCCCCAGGCAAAGGCGGCGCCGAACGATGCCGGCGCATGGACATGCCCATGCCCATGATGTCCATGATGGTCATGGTCATGGTCATGGTCATGGTCATGGTCATGGTCATGGTCATGGTCATGGTCATGGTCATGGCCGCAGCCATGCGCCCTGTTCTGCCCCGCATGCCCATGCGCGGATGAGGGATCGTGCGAATGGGCCATGAATGCGGGGTCTCCTCGGGCGGCGGCTCTCTGTATCAGAAGCATCGCACCGGGGGCCAGTCCCGCGTTCTTTCGTCATGGCGGGCGGTCGTGATAAGGCACGGCGCGTGAACAGTCCCGTAATCCCGCACACGGATGCCTCGCCCCGCATGATCCGATTGACCGAAATCAGGCTCCCCCTCGACCACCAGCCCGATGCGCTGGTGGCCGAAATCGTGCGCCGGCTGGGCATCGCGGGTGATGACCTGCTGGCGCATACGGTCTTCCGGCGCGGCTATGACGCGCGGCGGCGCGGTGCGATCACGCTGGTCTATACGGTCGATTGCGCGGTACGGGACGAGGATGCCGTGCTGGCGCGGCTGGCCGGCACGCTGCATGTCGGCCTGGCGCCCGACACCGATTATCATTTCGTGATGCGCGACGGCGCGGCGTTCGCGGACCGGCCGGGCTATCGGCGCCCGGTGGTGATCGGGGCGGGGCCGTGCGGCCTGCTGGCGGGGCTGCTGCTGGCGCAGATGGGGCTGCGGCCGCTGATCCTGGAACGGGGCAAGGTGGTGCGCGAGCGCACCGTCGACACCTTCGCGCTGTGGCGCAAATCGGTGCTGACGCCCGAGAGCAACGTGCAGTTCGGCGAGGGTGGGGCGGGCACGTTCTCGGACGGCAAGCTGTACAGCCAGGTCAGCGATCCGCGCCATTACGGGCGCAAGGTGATGCACGAATTCGTAAAGGCGGGTGCGCCGGAAGAGATCCTGTACCTGTCCAAGCCGCATATCGGCACCTTCCGCCTGGTATCGATGGTCGAGCATATCCGGGCCGAGATCGAGGCGCTGGGCGGCGCCTACCGGTTCGACACCCGGGTCGAGGATATTCAGCTGGCGACCGATGCCGACGGCGCGCGGCGGGTGGCGGGGCTGCGCCTGGCGGATGGCGAGGAGATCGCGGCCGCTCATGTCGTGCTGGCGGTCGGCCACAGCGCGCGCGACACGTTCACGATGCTGCACGCGCATGGCGTGGCGATGGAGGCCAAGCCCTTTTCCATCGGCGTGCGGATCGAGCATCCGCAATCGGTCATCGACGCGGCGCGCTTTGGCCCGCAGGCGGGCAATCCGCTGCTGGGCGCGGCGGATTACCGTCTGGTGCACCATGCCTCCAACGGGCGAGCGGTCTATTCCTTCTGCATGTGCCCCGGCGGCACGGTGGTGGCCGCGACCTCGGAAGAAGGACGCGTGGTCACCAACGGCATGAGCCAGTATTCGCGGGCCGAGCGGAACGCCAATGCCGGCATCGTGGTGGGCGTGACGCCCGAGGCCGATTATCCCGGCGGCCCGCTGGCGGGCATCGCCTTCCAGCGCCATTGGGAGCGGCAGGCCTTTCTGGCGGGCGGCGGCGATTATCGCGCGCCCGCGCAGCGTGTGGGCGATTTCCTCGCCGGCCGGCCTTCCACCCATCTGGGCGCGGTCGAGCCCAGCTACCGGCCCGGCGTAACGCCGACCGACCTGTCGGCCTGCCTGCCGGATTTCGTGGTGCTGGCGATGCGCGAGGCGCTGGCGGCGTTTGGCCGGGAGCTTGACGGGTTCGACATGGCGGACGCCGTGCTGACGGGGGTGGAGACGCGCACATCCTCCCCGCTGCGAATCCCGCGTGGTCCGGATGGGCAGTGCACCAATGTTGCCGGCCTGTATCCGGCGGGCGAGGGGGCGGGCTATGCCGGCGGCATCCTGTCGGCGGCGATCGACGGCATCCGCGTGGCAGAGGCGGTGGCCCTGACTATGGCCGGGCGGCCCGTGGACGGGCTGATCCGCCAGACCATGACCCGGAGCGCGCAGGCCCAATAGGCGCCGCGGGTGTCCAGGCCACCTTTACGTCCGAAACCGGCGCTGTAACTGAAAGAGATGCACCGCCGGCCAGAAACTGAGAATGGCGGCCACCAGAAGCGACATGCGCAGGGCATCGGCGCCGAAATGCGGCGTCAGCATGTCGCTGATCCACCCGAAGAGCGGGGGGCCGAACCCGATAC
The DNA here is from genome assembly GCF_014174215.1 of Gluconacetobacter tumulicola. Taxonomy (GTDB): domain Bacteria; phylum Pseudomonadota; class Alphaproteobacteria; order Acetobacterales; family Acetobacteraceae; genus Gluconacetobacter; species Gluconacetobacter tumulicola. The sequence continues at coordinate 93,267 of NZ_JABEQL010000012.1, forward strand.
CGATCGCATTGGCCAGCAGCGCGTACAAGCCCATGGCGGCCGCACGCCGATGCGCTGGCACCACGCTCGGGACCGCCCCGTAAATCGGCCCGGTGCATAGCGCAGAGAGCGTCGCCGTCAGCACCAGCATCGTCAGCGACAGATCGAGCGAATGCGTCAGCACCTGGACGATCTGAAAGGGCTGGGAAATGAGATAAGCCCAGAAGGCGAAACGTATCGCGCCACGAAAACCGAAGCGTGACGCCACGAGATCGGCGATCGGCCCCCCGATGAAGGTCCCGACGACACTCGCAATCCCGATGCCAAGACCGAACCACGCACCCGCCTAGCCTGACGACAGGCCAGAGGAACGCATATAGAAGGAAACACCCCATAAGGCGATGCCGTAGTTCACGACCTGGCCGGTGACGCCATATAGTAGCAGGTCGCGTAACGGCCGGTTGGCGAGCAACGCGCGCCACGATCCCACATCCTTTGCCGCATGCGGTATGCGCGGCTCGCGGACGAACAGCCTCATCAGAATCGCGACCGGAATCCCCGCCAGTCCGATGATATAGCCAAGATAGGACACGCCGTAGGAAATTGCGAACGACGTGCTGCGCTTCTCGGGCGTCGAATAGGCCGCGTTCAGCGCGGCGGAAGAAGGGGAGAACGCAGCCTGCCCCAACCCCACGCAGACCCGGGCGGCCGCCATGCTGGCGATCCCGTGCGTGCGTCCCATCAGGGCCGTTGCGACACTCCACAGCGCGATGCCGAACGACGCCATGCGCGCCGCGAACCCGCGATCGGAAATCAGCGCGAACGGCACGATCATCACACCTTAGAGCAGCGCAAAGGCGGTGCCTGCCGTCCAGCAACCCCACTGTGGCATCCGAGAGATGCAGGTCGCGCTTGATCGCGTCATTTGCCGTCGAGAACACGAACCGGTCGATGAAATCGAGCATGCCCGCCACGCCGAGCAGCAGGATGACCGTAGGCGACCAGCCACGTTTGCCTGGACCGGTCCTCGGGCCCCGTTCCGCTCATGCCCGATGGCCTTCCGCCCATGCGCGCCGAGCCTGCCGGGCCGATCGGGATGTATCACAAACCCGATGTCCGTATGGCCAGTATTTGTATAGTGTCATGAATTGCTTCCATTTTGTGCATGGCTGCCATTCGTGGCACATTCGCGCAAGCTGCTGCTCATCTGTCCTGTGCGATACTCGGAGCCTCTGACATGGACCGCTCATATGGCGAACAGGCAAGGTAGCACCTGGCCCGGAAGCTTCGTCGCTCGCTTCAGCGATAATGTGGCGGCCGGATGTGCGCAGGTTCTCGACGCTTTCTCCGATCGGCGAAAGCCACCGCCCTTTGGAGATCGGATTTAATCAGTCATGCTGAAGGGCTTTTGCCGGGGCCGTGCGGGCAAGACGCCACGTCTGGGCGCCGACGGTCAAAACACAAAGGGCGAGTGTCGCGAGCGAGCAGAGCAGAAACGGCGCAGGCCTCAGTGGTGTGCGCAGATCATATCCCGCGAGCCAGCCGCGCATGACGAGGAAGGCCGTCGCCGACCCGATGACGCAGGCGGGCCAGACCGGACGCAGGAAGCGCGTGAGTGTCAGCATCACGACGTGGGAGGCCGTCGCCCCCAGCGTCTTGCGGATGCCGATTTCGAAGCTGCGACGGGCAGCATCGAATGAGGCGAGGCCGTAGATCCCGATCACGGCGACGGCGATCGCAATGACCGTGCCTATCAGCATGAGTTGACCAAGCGCGCGTTCGGGGGTGGCGGCGTCGCTCAGCATCGTGTCAACCGTGGTCGGGGCAAAAACGAGATCGGGCGCATGATCGTGCCAGATACGCCCCAGATCGGCGATGACGGCCCGGATCGGGCGCTCCTGCACGCGAATCAGGCCAGACGCATAGTCGAAAGGCGCCGTATCGTAGAAATAGAGTGCCGGTTCGGCGGCATTCCTCGCCGAGCCGAGCCGAATATTGTCGAGCACGCCGACCACGATCAGCGGACGCGCCGGCGCATCGCCGAACTTGATCCGTGCGTTGAGCGCGGCTGATGGTGTGGCAAAGCCTAGCCGCTGCGCGAGATTTGCGTCGATCACGACGTTGCGGGCGGCACTGTCGTGCGGATAATCGTGCCCGGCTGCGTCGTCGTCCAACCGGTGTGCGTCGTCGAACAGGCGTCCGGCCAGCAGGCGGACGCCCAGCGTTTCGGCATAATGCGGCCCGACGAGTTGCCAGGTGATCGGAATGTCATGCCCCGGTACACCGGCAAGCCTGACAGTGGTACCGCTGGCAAAGCCTTGCCCATCGGGCAGAGTCCAGGCCGTCGTAACGGCAGCGACCCCCGGCACGACCGCCATGGCGTCCAGCATCGCCTGACGCTTGCCGCGTGGGATGGAATCCAGCACGCCGATCGTGACGAGGCCCGAGGTCGAGAAGCCGCGTGCGGCCGTCGCTTCCAACCTCGCCTGTTCCATGACGGTGAATGCACAGATGCTCAATCCCACCGCGAACACGAACTGCACCATGATGAGCGTCGCGCGAAACAGGGCCCCCATGCGGCCGAGGCCCGGCATGCGCGATGCCGCAAGCACCGTGCTTGCCCTGACGCGGCTCAGGACGATGGCGGGGTACGCACCGGCAAGCAGACCGGTCGGAACGATCGCTCCAGCGGTGAGGGCAAGCAGCCACGGATAATCAGGTTCGGCCGTCCAGCCACCGAGTGAATCGACGATCGGTAGGCCGATTTCGACGAGGGCCAGTGCCGGAATCGCCGCGATCGCCACCAGTGCCATCGCCTCGACGAGAGATTCCCCCACCAATATTGCGGGGCTGGCCCCCAGTGTTTTGCGCATTGCGATTTCGCGGCCACGCAGGAGTGCACGCGCCGTCAGGAGATTCAGGGCGTTGATGATGGCGGCGATCATGGCCAGCGATCCTGTGATCGCGAGGGCGATCGCCTGTTTCCGACGAAACCCGCCGGTCTCGATCCGGTCGCCGCGCGCATGTTGTTCAGACAGCCCGACCGCCCGCATGTGGATAGCATCGGCGCCACCGGGAAAATCCCGCGCGTGGACATGAGTGAACTCCGCCATATCCTGTATCAGGGCAGGCGCGTCCTTCTGCCCGCGAAGACGGAGATAAAAGGCACCCTCTGTCATTCCCCATTGCTTGTAAACCTCGGTTCCGCGAGTCCAGTCCGGCATGGCCAGCAGGATATCCGGTCGCGCCGTCGTGGCGCGGGGCAGCCGCGCGAGCACGCCGCGCACCACCATACGCATCGCATGCCCGTCGACGTTGAAGTCCATGACCTGCCCCATCGAAGCCTGTACGGAACCGAAATAGCGTTGAGCGATCTCGACCGAGAGCACCGCGCCGTCTGGGCGTGACAAGGCCTGCGCATCGCCGGCGACCAACGGATATCGCAGGATCTTCAGGAAATCCGGGTCAACGAAATGAATATTCTCGTTGTGGAGCGCACCGTGCAGCATGGTCGTCGCGGACGTCGGCGCGAAGCGGCTTGCTGCCGCGATTTCGGGAACGGATTCCGCGAGGCCGTAAAACAGACGGTAAGGCGTGTTCTGAAATTCCGAAAGCGCCGTCCCAGGGCGGCCATAGGCGGTGTCGATCCGCACGACATTTGCGGCATCGGGGATCCAGGCATCAAATGAGAACTCCGTGCGGGCGATGTTGGCGAGCACGAGGAAGGTCGCGAGCCCCAGCGAGAGACCGCAGGCATTGATCAGCAGGAAAGCCGGGTAATGGCGGAAGGTACGCCAGAGGCTGCGGACGCTTTGGCCGGCAAGATGGGTTGCGATCATAAATTTCTCGGTCATCATGTGGGCGGCATAAGCACAGGATATCGCGAAACGGCCAGGTTGTGTCTTCTTGAAAACACGCATTTTTTTTGGATATCATTTCGGTGTCTGTTCGTTTTCGGACAAGGTGTCCGGAAACGAACAGCATGAACTTCGTGTCAAACCATCGGTTACAGGAACAGAGCCGCCTGCTGCTTGCGGGATCTGATCGGAACGATGCGCACCGCCGATGGAGTTATGTCGGCCAATCGGGTTGCATCGCCGAGAGCATGTCCAACTTTTGGAGCGGGCTATTTGCCCTGTAGGTCCGCAAAGAGGCGAAAGTCGCCGTATTTGCCGACGGCACAGTTGCCTTGAAAGGCAGGACTACGTGGCAGGGGTGCCTTTCAAGGCCCTCTCACGCTTCCACGCAGATTCTGTCCCGGCCGGTATTCTTGGCCCGATAAAGCGCGGTATCCGCCCGTTGCAGCAGCAGGGCGGCGCTGGGCTCGTTAGGGTGGGAACTGACGAGGCCGGCGCTGAAGGTTACCTGTAGGGCGAGTGCGCCGCCCCAGTCCTTTTTCTCATGGAAGGCCGTGCGCAGGCGCTGGCAGGCGGCTTCGCCATTCTCCAGCGTGGTCATCGGCATCAGGATCGCGAATTCTTCGCCGCCGATGCGCGCGACGATGTCCGGCGCACGCATGCACTCCCGCAGCACATCCGCGATTCCCTGCAGCACCTCGTCGCCCGTGGCGTGGGAATGGCGGTCGTTGATCTGCTTGAAATGGTCGGCGTCGATCAGGGCCAGGCAGAAATCGGGCTGGCCGGCCATGATCCCCTCCAGTGCCGCGGCAAGCTGTTCGTTGAAGGCCCGGCGGTTCGGCAGCCCGGTCAGCGGGTCTTCCCGGGCCTGGCGCGTTGCCAGATCGGCCTGCTGGCGCAGGCGTTCGAGCAGGCGGGTCTTGTCGCGGTCGGCGGTCTGCAGCCGTTCGGCCGTCCGCGTCAGCTCCCCCGTCCGTTCCGCGATGATGTGCGACAGGAAATGCGCCTGGCGCCGGTAGTAATAGGCAATGCCGAGATAGAGCGCGGCCAGCAGCACACTCAAGGTCGCAAGGGCGCCGATCCACACGTCCCGACGCTGCCACCATCTGGGATCGACCACGATGGGCACGTCCATGTCGCGGGTGGACCACGCGCCGCCGGGATGGGCGGCGGAGACGCGTAGCGTATAGGACCCCGGCGGCAGACCCATCAGCCGGATGCTGCGCGTGTTGCCCTGAAGGCTCCAGGATGGGTCCATGCCTTCGATCATGGTACGATAGACGATCCGGTCCGGTAGCAGATAGCTCAGTGCCGCATAGCGCACCGTCAGGCCGTGACCCGCCGGAATGTGAACCGGCGCGCCGCCGGAAGGGGCGGGAAGCGGGTTGCCGTCGAGATCGAGCGAGCCAAGCGCCACCGGCGGCGGGGGCGGGCGCGTGACGAACATATGGACCTGGGCCGGATCGGCATGCGCAACGCCGACGGCGGTGGCGATCCAGATCGTGCCGTCCTGGCGCAGGATTGCCGAAGGGGCCGCGCTGCCGCTCGCCTGGCTGCTGAGCAGGCCATCGGCCTCGTCGAAATGCAGGAGTGACACGCGTGTCGCCCTGCCGTCGGCCACGGCCTCGATATCGGGCAGGGCCAGGCGCATGATGCCGCGATTGCTGGTCAGCCAGACATGGTCCTGCCGGTCGGGCAGCATGGCGAAGATCGAATCGACGGGCAGACCCTGTTCGCGCGCGACCTGCACGATCGTTCCCGCCCGGTCGCGGTACAGGCCCCGGTCGCTGACGAACCACATGTCCTGACCGACCGGCGTGAAGCCGAAGATCGTGTGCGCCCCTTGCTGGCCATGGAAGCGGATCGACCGGATGGAGGCGCCATGCACATGGCGCACACCATCCAGCGTGCCGATCCACAGATCGCCATCCTGTGCCCTCAGCGCCGTGATCAGGCCGTGCGGCGCATCCAGCATGTCGAGCGGGCGGAGCGTGCCGTCGCCAAGGCTGAAGACGCCATGCTGGGTCCCGATCCAGACCGTGCCGTCCCCGGCGATGCTGATCGCCCGGATATTGCCGGCCGGCAATCCTTCCGCGGTGCCGAAATGGCGGCACGATCCATCCGGCAGGCGTTCGTACAGCCCCTGGGAATAGGTGCCGATCCACATATGGCCGTCCTTGCCCTCGGCAAGGCTGAGAACGGCCGGATGGTGGCCGTGTTCGGTGGACAGGGGTACGGCGCCGATCGTGCCGTCCGGCCCCTCGCGCGACAGGCCGGTATCCGTGCCGATCCATAGCCGGCCGTCGTGATCTTCCAGCACTGCGCGGGTGAAATCGTCGGGCAGGCCATCCTGCCGGGTGAGCGTGCTGAACAGGCCCTCGCGCAGGCGATACAGGCCGCCGTTCGAACCGATCCAGAGACTGCCCTCGGTATCTTCCATCAGGCTGAGGATTCGCCCGGAAGACGGTTCCGTGTGGTCGTGCAGGCGTTCGATACCCGAGGAGGAAAGCCTGAACAGCCCGTGATCCTCGGTGCCCACCCAGAGCGCGCCATGCCGGTCCTGCACCAGGGCCGTGATGCGCCCGATGTCGTGCAGGTCGTATTGCAGGATGGCCCCCGCTTCGCTGATCCGGAAGATCCGGCTGCCCGCGACGATCCAGAACCGGCCGTCCGGCCCGCGATAGGGCCATGCCAGCCCGGGCGGCAAACGCCAGTCGGCCGGTGCGGCGTGGACCTTTCCCTCCGCGTCCTGGACGACCACGCCGTCATATGTGCCCAGCCAGAGCGCGCCGGTGCTGTCGAACGCCATCCGGCGATAAACGTTCAGCAGCGGCGATTTCGGGGGCGGCCGGACATAGCGGAAGGCGCCGTCCGCCGTCATGCTGCCCAGGCCGTAGCCCTCATAGAGCATCCACAGCCGGCCGGTCGGGTCGGTCTGCAGGGACTGGACGATGATCGAGGGGGCGTTCGCGGGATGCGGCCACAGACGCCAGCTTCCGTCGGCCGACCGCCGGCCGATATTGCCGCGGGAATCGCTGAACCACAGGGTACCCGCCGGGTCGGTGACGATCGTCCCGATCCCGTTATCGAGCAGGGGAACGCGGCTGCCGCGATCATAGACGGTGAACTCTATGCCGTCATAGGAGGCCAGCCCTTCCCATGTCGCGAACCACAGGCGTCCATCCGGCGTCTGCGCGATGTCGCGGATCGAATTCTGGGGCAGGCCGTCCCGCGTGGTCCAGTGATCGATGACGTAGTTGGCCAGCGGGGGTGGAGGGAGGCCCGCCCGGGCCGGAAGCGGCAGGCCGATCATGCCGCACAGCAGGACGATCAGCACCTGCCACGGCGCCACGCTTTCGGTGGAAGGCGAAAAGGGGGCGATGTGCTTCCGAGACCCTGACGGTGGCATCGGGGAGGGCTTGCCGGAATCCATCGGCGTCAGCTCAGGACGCCGTTCACGATACGCATCGGGATTCAGGCTCCGCGTCCGACGAGATCCAGGATCTGCACTAACCGCATGGCACACATGTTCCATCATTGGGAGGTGCGTCAAGGCCACATCGCGCGTGCGCGTTTGCATTCCCGTCCGGTCGCCATGTCGATGGGTGAGGGCGCCCTGTTTCAGGCGGGCGTGAGCCTGCGCGGGTGATCCCCGGCGGGCTGACCGGTCTCGCCCAGGATCGCGGCCATCAGGCCGGGGAAGCGCCGGTCCAGCATATCGCGGCGCAGCCTGTTCATATGTTCCACGCCCTGGCTGGTCGTGTGCAGCACGCCTGCGGCACGCAGGATGCGGAAATGGTGCGACATGCTCGATTTCGGGCGGCCGAAGCTCAGGTCGCCGCAATTCATGGGGACGGTGCTGGCGGCAAGGGCGCGGACGATCCGCAGCCGGTAAGGGTCGGACAGCGCGTGGAAGATCGCCTCCAGGGATAATGTCCCCTCATCCGGATGAGAAAAGCCGCTTTCGTCTCTTGCCATGGCGCCAACTCTACCCAAGATTTCGTTTGTTCGATAAGAATGGAACTAGTCCTTCCCCCGCGGGGAAGGGCGGAAGGACAGGGAACACGGCATGGCTCATCTCTTTACGCCATACACGCTGGGCGACGTGACGCTGCGCAACCGGATCGCCGTTTCGCCCATGTGCCAGTATATGGCCCATGACGGCGTGGTGAACGACTGGCATTATGGACATCTGGGCGCGCTGGCCCGGGGCGGTGCGGGGCTGGTGGTGGTCGAGGCCGCTGCCGTCTCGCCCGAGGGCCGGATCACGCCCGGCGATGTCGGCATCTGGCGCGACGATCAGGCCGAGGCCCTGGCGCCGATCGCACGCGCGATCACCGCGGCCGGATCGGTGCCCGGTATCCAGATCGCCCATGCAGGGCGCAAGGCCAGTGCCAATCGGCCATGGGAAGGCGACGACCATCTGCCGCCCGGCGATCCGCGCGCGTGGCAGCCGATCGCGCCATCGGCCGTGGCCTTCGGCGCAAACCTGCCGCGCCAGCCGCGCGAGATGGCGATCGGGGACATCGAACGGGTGCGGCAGGATTTCGTATCGGCCGCCATCCGCGCGCGTGAGGCCGGGTTCAAATGGCTGATGCTGCATTTCGCGCATGGGTATCTGGCGCAGAGCTTCTTTTCTCCCTTCGCCAATCAACGGACGGACGCCTATGGCGGTTCCGCCGAAAACCGGGCGCGCTTCCTGGTCGAAACCCTGCGCGCGGTGCGCGCGGTATGGCCGGAAGCCCTGCCGCTGTCGGTCCGGCTGGGCGTGGTCGAATTCGCGGGCGATGATGCCGCGATGCTGGCCGAGGCGCTGACCATGCTGCGCGTGATGAAGGAGGACGGGCTGGGCTTCGTGGATGTGTCGATCGGCTTCAATACGCCGATGGCGCAGATTCCGTGGGGTCCCGGTTTCCTGGGCGCGATCGCGGGGCATGTCCGGCGCGAGACGGGTCTGCCGACGGCGACAAGCTGGAATGCTGGCAGCGCGCCGCAGCTTGCCGACGCGATGGTGCGTCAGGGCGAAGTGGATCTGGTCATGGTCGGCCGTCCGCTGCTGGCCGATCCGCACTGGCCTTATGCGGCCGCGAAGGCGCTGGGCCGTGACGATGCGGCGTCGGTACTGCCGCCGCCCTATGCGCACTGGCTCGCCCGCTACCGCTGAGAGACGGGTTTTAAGGCATCGATGCCCGGCATCTTCGGGGCATCGGTGCCCATGGCTGGAGAACATCCCCGTGCCGGTGATGCGCGCCATGGAAAACCTGAAAACGGCGCTGCGTCTTCGCCTGCGCAATGGCGGGCCGCGACCCCGCAGCCGAACAGAAGATCGCCAATCTGCTCGACACCGCCGCCCGCGAGATCGGGGACGCCTGAAGGGGGCCCGCACGCCTGTCCGGTCAGGTTCTTCAGGTCTGGTCTTCCCGGATCGGGGGCGTGATCGGTGCGCGCACCAGCAGATAGGGCGGCTGGCGCAGGTCCTTGCCGCCATTGAAGCCCGCAAGGCGGTTCCATTGGCCCAACGTGCAATAGACATGGGTACGGGTGGCGAAAATACCGTCCGGCCAGACGATGCGCGGGTCCCGGACCACGACCTCGATCGTGCCGTCCGGTATCCAGCGCATGATCGCATCATGCTCGCTCGCCGTCAGATAGATCCGGCCATGGGCATCGGTTGCCAGCCCATCGGTCATGACCTTCTCGCCGTGGTCGGTGACGCCGGCCGCGAGCTGTTCCTCCGTCGCGTCGAAATTCGACAGCAGCGCCGTGGGGATACTGTAGAGACGGCGGCTGGTCAGCGGCGAATAATAGAGCAGTGAACTATCCGGGCTGAGCGTGATGCTGTCCACGCCGCCGATCGGGAAGGTCGGGTGCTTGGGGTCGTAGCGCAGCGGGCGCCCTTCCAGGACAGTCAGGAACCCTTTCTCGGCCTGGATCGACGGATGATCGGCGAGGACCCGCCGCTGGCGGCCGGTGGCGATATCGACCACGACCAGCGCCGGCGAGGTGCCGAACGAGGAATCCGCCACATAGGCGGTGCCGCGTGCGCCATGGGTCAGGTCGACGCGCAGATCGTTCATGTGGCTGTCGGGCCGCATGGCGGGGGGATTCAGCACCACGCTGGCGATCAGCCGGTCGGTCGCGGGGTCGATGCCGATGATCTTCGCCGCACCCGGTGCGATGGGGCGGCCGATGATCTTGCCGTCATCGATGGCCCAGAGCCGCCCCCGACTGTCCGTCGTCATGCCGTGGATCGAGATCAGCCTGCGGTCCGGCGCGGCGGATGAGGGCAGGCTGAGCGCCGCGTCGGGATAGGGGACCAGCACGTCGCCCTTCAGTTCGGCCAGGGTCGCTTTGCTGTGGTTTTCGGCATGGCGGGGAAAGCCGATGAAAATGCGGTTATCGGGCGTGACGGCGATCCCGGACGGTCCGGGACCATAGAATTCGGCAACGACTTCCAGCGATCCGGTGGGGGCCGTATCGCCCGATACCGTGCCGGCGCGTGCGGGGCCGGCCAGGACGGGCAGAAGGGTGGCGCCAGCGGCGGCGGCGAAAAGGTCGCGACGATTCAATGGAAATCTCTCCCGTGTGCGGGTTCAGGGCGGCTGGTGTCGGCGTGCCTCCTGACCTCATGCGGAAAATGTCGATCCGGTCGGCAGGCCATGCTTCACCAGACCGGAGGTGGTTGCAACTTTCGATGTCGAATATATTCTCGCCAGTCGCAACCCTTTGATCGTTGTCGCGTCTCTTGGAAAAATGGCTTATTTTTCAAGAGAAAAATCATATATATTGTGGATTGAATATACTATGACGGCCCTGTGTGCCGTTGGTCCGGGTCGCGGGTTTCGGATTGGCTCGGCCTTCCATCAGTCTCCTAGAGGAACGAGACGGGATCGATATCGACATCGATCCGCGCGCCGCGTTCCGGGGCCACCCGCTCCAGCCATTGCCGCACGATCGGTTGCAGCGCGATCTCGCGTCGTGCGCGCAGCAGCAGCCGCCGGCGGTGGCGGCCGCGCAGGATGGCCAGAGGGGCCGGCGCCGGGCCCAGGACCTGCATGCCCTCGCCGCGCGGGGCGCTGGCCCCCAGGGCGCGGGCGGTGGCGTCGGCGGCTTCCGGCGTGTCGGCACTGACGATCAGCGCTGCCAGGCGCCCGAACGGGGGCCAGAAGCCGGGGCGGCGCTGCTCGGCTTCCTGCCGCATGAAGCTGGCGAAATCGCCCGAGACCAGGGCCTGCATCACCGGGTGTTCGGTGCAATAGCTTTGCAGCAGGACCGTGCCCGGCGCCTCGGCACGGCCGGCGCGGCCGGCGACCTGATGCAGCAACTGCACCGTGCGTTCCGCCGCGCGCAGGTCGCCGCCGCCCAGCCCCAGATCGGCGTCGACGACGCCGACCAGGGTGAGGTGCGGAAAATGCCAGCCCTTGGCCACGATCTGGGTGCCGATCACCAGATCGACCTCGCGCCGGGCGATCTGCGCCACCGCATCGGCAGTCGCCGCCGGGCCGGGCAGCGTGTCGCTGGCCATGACCAGCAGGCGGGCGTCGGGGAAGGTGGCGCGGGCTTCCTCGGTGATGCGTTCCACGCCGGGGCCGATCGGGGTCAGGCTGGCTTCGGCATGGCAGGAGGGGCAGGTGGGGGGGGTGGGCTCCTGATAGCCGCAATGATGGCAGGTGATCACCCGGCGCGCGCGATGTTCCACCAGCCAGGCGGTGCAGTTGGGGCATTGCAGGCGATGGCCGCAGGTGCGGCACAGCGTCAGCGGCGCATAGCCGCGACGGTTGAGGAACAGCATGGCCTGTTCGCCGCGCGCCATCGTCGCCTGCATGGCCTCGGTCAGCACGGGCGACAGGAACAGGCCGCGTTCGGGCGGGTGGGCGCGCATGTCCACGGTGCGCACCTCGGGCATGGCCGCCCCGCCATGCCGTGCGGTCAGCGCCAGATGGCGGTAGCGGCCGGCGCCGACATTGGCCAGCGTCTCCAGGCTGGGCGTGGCGGAAACCAGGATGATCGGGGCGTGGTCCATGCGCGCCCGCACCACCGCCATGTCGCGCGCATGGTATGTCACGCCGTCTTCCTGCTTGAAGGCGCTTTCATGCTCCTCGTCGACGATGATCAGGCCCAGTTCCGCGAACGGCAGGAACAGGGCCGAGCGCGCGCCCACCACCACGCGCGCGCTGCCTTCGGCCACCGCGTGCCAGGTGACGCGGCGCAGGCGCGGGCTCAGGTCGGAATGCCAGAGCGCGGGTTCGGCCCCGAAGCGGCGGGCAAAGCGGCCGGTCCATTGCGCCGACAGGGCGATTTCCGGCAGCAGCACCAGCACCTGCCGGCCGCGTTCCAGGCAGGCGGCGATGGCTTCCAGATAGATCTCGGTCTTGCCCGATCCGGTGACGCCTTCCAGCAGCGTGACGGAGAAGCCGCCCGCGCCGGCGAGGTCGCGCAGGCTTTGCGCCGCCTCCCTCTGGCCGTCGCCCAGGGTCGGCGGGCAATAAGCGGGGGCGGGCGTGGCGAATGGGGGGGCGGGTTTCAGCACCACGGCACGCAGCGCGCCGGCATCGGCCAGTCCGCGCACGACGCCGGCCCCAACACCTGCGCGCCGCGCCAGTTCGGCGCCCGGGAGCGGGCCGTCGCTGGTGGCAACGTCCAGTACCCGGCGGCGGGCGGGGGTTTCGCGCAGGTCGGGCGGCGCTTCGGCGGCGGCCCAGCCCGTCGCGGGAGTGATGGGGGTGGTGGCCGCGGTGCGCAGCGCCATCGCCAGCACCATGCCCGGCGGCGAGAGCGTATAGGCCGCGACCCAGTCGACGAAACGGCGCAGCGCGCCGGGCAGGGGCGGCTGGTCCAGGCGGGTGAGCACCGGTTTCAGCCGTCCGTCGGCGACGGGCTTCATCGGTGGCGGTGTGAATTCGGGCGGCAGGGCGGGGGCCGGGTCCCAGACCACGCCGGTTTCGGTCCGGCGGCCCAGCGGCACGCTGACGATGTCGCCCGGTTGCAGGTCGGCCAGCGCGGGGGGCACGGCATAGTCGAACGGGCCGGGAAAGGGCAGCGGCAACAGCACCGCGACGCGCGGTCGGCCGGCGCTTTCCGGCTTTCGCGCGGGGGGGCGTTTGTCTAGACTCGCGTTTACCATGAGGTTTTTTATCGTCCTGGCCGCCGGCTGTCTTGTCCCGCGATCGGCGCACGCCGTGCGGCTGCGGTCATGACCGGCGCCGCATTGCGCGATGCGTTCCTCGACTGGATGCGCGACGAAAAGCGCGCCGCGCTGCTGACGATCACCGCTTATCGGGGCGATCTGGACCGGTTTCTGGCTTTTGTCGGTGCCCATCTGGGTGGCGAGGTGGATCTGGCGATGCTGGACCGGCTGTCCCTGACCGACCTGCGCGCCTGGCTGGCGTCGGAACATGCCGGGGCCCAGCAGGCGGCCGGCCGCCGCGCGGGTAGCGCGGATCGCGCGGCGCGGACCCGGGCCCGGCGGGTGTCGGCCATGCGCTCGTTCTATCGCTATCTGGCGCGGCACCATGGCGTGACCAATCCGGCGCCCGGCCTTCTGGCCGCCCCCCGTTTCCGCGCGTCGCTGCCGCGCCCGCTGACGACGGAACAGGCGCTGGAGGTGCCGGACGGGCTGGGTGCCGTCGCCGCCAGCCCGATGGCCGAACAGCGCGACCGGGCGCTGTTCCTGCTGCTCTATGGCTGCGGCCTGCGTATCTCCGAGGCGCTGGGCCTCGATATCCGGGATCTGGACCGGGCGCTGTCGGCGGGGGGCACGCTGCTGATCCGCGGCAAGGGCGGCCGGGAGCGGCTGGTGCCGATGGTGTCGGCGGTGACGCGCGCCCTTGCGGAATGGCGGGCACGGCACCCCGCACCGCTGGCTGGCGCGCCGCTGTTTCCCGGTGTGCGGGGCGGCCGGCTGCAGCCGGCGGTGGCGCAGCGCGCCATGCGGGTGTGGCGCGACATGGCGGGCCTGCCCGACCATGCGACCCCCCATGCGCTGCGCCATTCCTTCGCCACCCACCTGATGGAAGGGGGCGCGGACCTGCGCGTGATCCAGGATCTGCTGGGCCATGCCAGCCTGTCGACGACCCAGCGCTATACGCAGGCGGACGAGGCGCGGCTGATGCAGGTCTGGGCCGGCGCCCATCCGCGCGCCACAAGGCCCGGCACGTCGCGGGGCGAGGATACAATAACAACAACGGGAAAGAACGAGCCATGATCATCGCCGCCGGCCGCGCGCCCTATCCGCCGATCGAGCCCTTTCGCAGCGGCTTTCTGGACACCGGCGAAGGGCACCGTGTCTATTGGGAATTATGCGGCAATCCGGACGGGATTCCCGTGGTGTTCCTGCATGGCGGCCCCGGCGGCGGATGCACGCCGTCGCACCGGCGCCTGTTCGATCCCGCGCGCTACCGCATCCTGCTGTTCGACCAGCGGGGCTGCGGCCGGTCGACGCCGCATGCCGGGCTGGACAACAACACGACCTGGCATCTGGTGGAGGATATCGAGCGCCTGCGGGTGCTGACCGGTATGGAACGCTGGCTGGTCTTCGGCGGCTCCTGGGGATCGACGCTGGCTCTGGCCTATGCCGAGACCCATCCCGACCGGGTGACGGGGCTGATCCTGCGCGGGATCTTCACGCTGCGGCGGTCCGAACTGCTCTGGTATTATCAGGAGGGCGCATCCTGGCTCTTCCCCGATAAATGGGAGCGGTTCCAGGCGCCGATTCCAGTCGCGGAGCGCGGCGACATGATGGCGGCCTATCGCCGCCGCCTGACCGACCCCGACCGGGCGGTGCGGGTCGAGGCCGCCGTGGCCTGGAGCCTGTGGGAGGGCGAGACGCTGACCCTGCGCCCGGCGCCGACGCTCTCCGCCCAGCATGCCGACGAGGAGTATGCGCTGGCCTTCTCGCGGATCGAGAACCATTATTTCGTCCATGGGGGCTGGCTGGACGAAGGGCAACTGATCCGCGATGTGGAGCGGATTCGTCATATTCCGGCAGTGATCGTGCAGGGACGTTACGATGTCGCCACCCCCATGCGCACGGCATGGGACCTGCACCGTGCCTGGCCCGAGGCCGATTTTCATCTGGTGGACGATGCCGGCCATGCCGTGTCGGAACCGGGCATCCAGACCGCGCTGCTGGATGCCACCGACCGTTTTGCCGCCGGCTGACGGCGCGCCCCGACGCGCGGCGGTCCGGCGGGCCTGGTTTGCGGCGCTGCTGCTGTGCCTGACGCCGGCCGCCGGGGTGGCGCAGGATCGGGCGCCGGTTGCCTGTGCCGTCACACGGGTCGCACGGGTGCCGTTGCGCGATGACGGCGGGTATTTGTCCGTGCCGGTGTCGATTGCCGGCCGGACCGGGCAGGGCGCCTATAGTCTGGTGGTCGATACCGGCGCCGAAGGCGGCCTGGTCAGTGGCCGCGTGGCCGAAGCGCTGGGGCTGGCGGTCGATTCCGGGCGGCGCACCGTGCTGTATGGCACTGGCGGGGCCGGCAGCACGGTCCCGAACGTCCTGATCGACAATATGCGTCTGGGCCCTGAAAGAGGGCAGGGGCTGGATCTCGGCCCGCTCTCGACCCCCGTGGGCGAGTTGCCGGGGCAGCCGATGATCACGCCGCCGGTCGCGGGGCTGCTGGGGGGCGACGTGCTGTCGCGCTTCGAGCTGGAATTCGATGTCGCGGGCGGCTGGTTGTCCTTCTGGCGCATGCAGGGGGATGACGGCGCGTGTCGCGCGGCACCGGCCTGGCGCGGAGCCTACGATACCGTGGCGCTGCGGCGGGAGGGCCACCGGGTGGCGGTCACAGTGGAACTGGACGGACAGGCCCTGACCGCGCTGGTCGATAGCGGCGCGCGGTCGCGCATTCTCTCGATGGAAGCGGCGGAACGGGCGGGTGCGTCGGAAGAGCGCCTGGCACGCGATCCGGGGGGCGAGACCAGCGGTGTCGACGGCCGGCCGGTGCTGTATCACTGGCATCGTTTCGCCAGCCTGCGCGTGGGGGGGGAAACGGAGCCCGCACCCGTGCTGACGGTCGCGCCGCTGCGCGAGCGGGTGGACATGCTGCTGGGGGCGGACTGGTTCGCCCGGCACGATGTCTGGATATCCTATGCCACCGGCCGGATGTTCACGCGGCCGGCGGGAAAATAGCGGGCATGGCGGGATGTGCCGCCATGCCCGGTCCGGTTCAGCCCTTCAGATGGGCATTGCAGACGCTGTAATAGCCGCCGCCCTTCTGGATCCATTTCAGGCCGCCATTGGCGTTGGTCGCCTTGTTGGCGTTGTACTGGTCCAGGCAGGTGTGCATGCGGGCCTTGCCGGGGCTTTCGCTGGAATATTTTGGCGAAAGCGCGGTGGGCAGTACTGCACTGCCGGCGGCGGCGGTGGCCGCGATGCTGGCCGGATTCTTGGATGGCGTGACCGGCGCCTGCGGCGGTGCCGCAGTCACCGACGGGGTCGCCTGCTCGGCGGGCGTGGTGGCGGCCGGTGCGGCAGCGGTCGCCGCCGGTGTCGTGTCCGTCGCGCACTGTGCCGCCTTGAAGTCCTTGTAGGTCTGGCCCTTGATCGTGCCGGCTTTCCGCTCGGCATTGAACTTCTTGTAGCAGGCCTGCGCCGGGCTGTCGGCGTGGGCAGCCGGAGCGGCGAACGGGATGGCCGGCGAGGCGAGAAGCAGGGCGGCGGCGATTCGGCCGCGAAGTGCGAGAGCCATGGCTAGGGCGATCCTTTCCGTTTTCGGAATGGCCCGATGCCGCGCCATGCGACGGGGCCATTCAGTCTGGACGGAATCCCATAACATCATGACTTGAATACGGAAAGAAAAAGGCCGAACCGCGTCCGCGGTTCGGCCTGAGAAGGCGGAGCGGACGGATCAGATATTGATCCGCTCGCCATGCTGGGTCATGTCCAGCCCTTCCTGCTCGTCGTCGCGGCTGACGCGCAGGCCGATGACGGCATCGATGATCTTCAGCAGCACGAACGAGACGATCGCGCACCAGACGATGGTGACGCCCACGGCCTCGGCCTGAGAGACGAACTGCGCGAACGAGCCGCTGATGCCGCCGGGATTGGCGTCGGTGGCCGAGAGCGGGCCATAGGCGAACACGCCGGTCAGCAATGCGCCGATGATGCCGCCGATACCATGCACGCCGAACGCGTCCAGGCTGTCGTCATAGCCCAGCAGGTGCTTGAGCGAGGTGGCGGACCAGTAGCAGATCACGCCGGCCACCAGGCCGATGATCAGCGCGCTGCCCGGCAGGACGAAGCCCGCCGCCGGCGTGATGGCGACCAGGCCGCCCACCGCGCCGGAGATGATGCCCAGCACGGTCGGCTTGCCGCTGCGGGCCCATTCGGCCAGCATCCAGCCCACGCCGGCGGCGGCGGCGGCGATCTGGGTCGTGGCCATGGCCATGCCCGCGCGGCCGTTGGCGCCGACGGCCGAACCGGCATTGAAGCCGAACCAGCCCACCCACAGCAGCGACGCGCCGATGACGGCGTAGGTCAGGTTGAAGGGCGACAGATCGTCCTGCCCATAACCCTTGCGCTTGCCCAGCACCAGGGCCGTGACGAGGCCGGCGATACCGGCATTGATATGCACGACGGTGCCGCCCGCGAAATCGATGGCGCCCAGGCCGGCGACCCAGCCCAGCGGGCTCCACACCCAGTGGGCGATCGGTGAGTAGACCAGCAGCGACCACAGGACGGTGAAGACGCACAGGGCGCTGAACTTCATGCGCTCGGCGAAGGCACCGGTGATCAGCGCCGGGGTGATGATGGCGAACGTCATCTGGAACATCATGTAGATGCTCTCGGGGATCGTCATCGTGACCGCGTTGGGGGTGCCCGCGCCCAGCGTGAAGCCGATATCGGCGCCCTTGGCGATATGTGCGCCGATGCCGTTGAGCAGGACGCGCGACAGGTCGCCGATATAGGGGGTGCCGGTGCCGAAGGCCAGGCTGTAGCCGGCCACCATCCAGACGATGGTGACGATGCAGCAGATTGCGAAGGACTGCATCAGCGTGGCCAGCACGTTCTTGCGGCGGACCATGCCGGCATAGAACAGGGCCAGGCCCGGGATGGTCATCATCAGCACCAGGGCGGTGCTGACCAGCATCCACGACGTGTCGCCCGTGTCGATCGCGGGCGGGGCGTCGGCGGCCAGGGCGGGGGTGGACAGGCCGACCAGCGAGACAGCCGCCAGGGCCGCGGCGGGCAGGCGGGGCATTGCGCGATAAGCGCCCGGAGTGCTCACAGCGCGTCTTCTCCCGTTTCCCGCGTGCGGATGCGGATGACACTGTCGAGGCTGGAGACGAAGATCTTGCCGTCGCCGATCTTGCCGGTGTGGGCGGACTGCAGGATCACGTCCACGACCTGGTCGACGATGTCGTCGGATACCGCGACCTCGATCTTCACCTTCGGCAGGAAGCTGACATGGTATTCCGCGCCGCGATAGATTTCGGTCTGTCCTTTCTGGCGGCCGAATCCCTTCACTTCCGAGACGGTCAGCCCCTGGATGCCCAGGGGGGTCAGGGATTCCCGAACGTCGTCGAGCTTGAAGGGCTTGATGATGGCTGTGACAAGCTTCATCGCGCCACGTCTCCTTGTTTCATTGTGGTAATCCGTTTCCTGATCCGGAATGATGATCCAAATCGCGATAAGGGCAATACAAAAACCGTGCCAACCACATGGATGGTTGACGGAGCGCGGCGTCTGGTGTGCCTTGCGCCTTTCGTGCGCGCCGATATCTGCCTGAATTGTGGGCGGGCGCATCCGAACGGATCACTCTTGTCGGCGGGCCGTCGGGCCGGCACGGCTATCACAGGACCACAGGCATGACCGCAGGCATGACGTCCCACTCCCAGACCGGCGCCGGGCATGACGATGTGGATGTCTGCATCGTGGGGGCCGGGCCGGTCGGCGCCACGCTGGCCTGCCGGCTGGCGGTGGCGGGCCTGCGCGTGGCCATTGTCGACCGCGCTTCCCTGCCGCCGATGGAGGACCCGGCCTTCGACGGTCGCGCCTATGCCATCGCCGCCGGCCCGCGCCGCCTGCTGGAAGAGGCCGGCGTGTGGGAGCTGCTGCCCCTGGAAGCCTGCCCGATCGAGGAAATCCGCGTCTCCGACGGCCGGCCGGGCGAGGCACCGTCGCCCCTGTTCCTCGAATTCGGGCGGGAAGACGCCGACCAGCCCTTCGGCTGGATGATCGAGGCACGGGCATTGCGCGTGGCGCTGAATCGGGCGCTGTATGCCCACGACCTGATCACGGTGCTGGCGCCCGAGGAAGTGACGGTGACCCGCACGGAAGAAGGTGCATGGGTGCGGACCCGCTCGGGCCGGACATTCGGCGCGCGGCTGGTCGTGGCGGCCGAGGGGCGGCGGTCCGCGCTACGCGACCAGGCGCGGATCGGCATCACCCGCCTGCCATACCATCAGAGCGGCATCGTCTGCGCCGTGGCGCACGAACACCCGCACAACAACCGGGCGCTGGAACATTTCCTGCCCGCCGGGCCGTTCGCGCAACTGCCGATGGCCGCGACGCCCGAGCATCCGAATCTGTCGGCCATCGTCTGGTCCGAAAGCGACGCACTGGCCCAGCGCATGGTGGGGCTGCCGCACGATGCCTTCGCCCACGAGATCCAGCGCCGCATGGGCGACTGGCTCGGCCGGGTGACGCCGGTCGGGCGGCGCTGGGTCTATCCGCTGTCCGCGCAATATGCCCAGCGTTATTTCGATACGCGGATGGTGCTGGTGGGGGATGCGGCCCACGGCATCCATCCCATCGCCGGGCAGGGGCTGAACCTGGGCTTCCGCGACGTGGCGGCGCTGTGCGATGTGCTGATCGCCGCTCACGCGCGGGGCGAGGATGTGGGCGCGCCTTCCCTGCTGCGCCGCTATCAGGCGCGTTGCCGGCCCGCCAACATGCTGATGCTGGCCGCGACCGACATGCTGGAGCGGATGTTCGGCAACGACAATCCCGTTCTGCGCCGCGCCCGCGACCTGGGCCTGGCCGGGGTGCATCGGATGCCCGCGCTGCGGCGGGCCTTCGTACGCCACGCCATGGGCCTCTGAGCGTGGGCGGACATGCCGGCTGGTGGCGATCCGACGCACGTTTCCTGTGCTCCGGTGCTCACGGCCGATAAGGCCGCTCCGCTCCGGTGCTCGGAAACGCACGCCGGGCGCGGCCCTTTCGGGCCGCTCTCGCTCACCAGCCCACATGTCCGCCCACGCTTGGGATGATTCACTTGTTTCCACCGCCTCTGGTTAAGGAGACGGTGCGTTCCCATATCGTTCCTTCCGCTGACAGGACCGGTTTCATGCCTGAACTCTCTCCGACTTCGCTGGCCTCGGCCCGCGGCGCGCGCGCCGTGGTCGATCCGACCTTGCTGCCCATCGACCAGGAACGGTTGTGGACCGATATCGCGGCGGGGTGCGAAGGCTGTGACGATCCGCTGGTGCGTGGGTTGCTGGCGACCGGCATCCGCAATCATGCCACCTTCGCCAATGGGCTGGCCGCGCTGATCGGGCGCAAGCTGGGCGATCGGTCGGTGGCCGATGACGCGCTGTCGGAACTGGTGACCGAGGCCTTCGCCGCCGATCCTCAAATCGCCGCCGCCGCCGCCGCCGACCTGGTGGCGATCCGCGAGCGCGATCCGGCGACGGCGAACTACGCGACGCCGTTCCTGTTCTTCAAGGGCTATCATGCGGTGCAGAGCTACCGCGTGGCCCACTGGCTGTGGAACAACGGCCGGCGCTATCTGGCGCTGCATCTGCAAAGCCGCACGTCGGAACTGTTCGCCGTGGATATTCATCCGGCGGCGCGGCTGGGGCGGCGCATCCTGTTCGATCATGGAACGGGGATCGTGATCGGCGAGACCTCGGTGCTGGAAGATGACGTGTCGCTGTTGCAGGGCGTGACGCTGGGCGGCACCGGCAAGAATGTCGGGGACCGCCACCCGAAGGTGCGGCGCGGGGTGCTGATCGGCGCCGGCGCCAAGATCCTGGGCAATATCGAACTGGGCGAGGGCGCCAAGGTCGGTGCCGGGTCGATCGTGCTGGAATCGGTACCGCCCTTCACCACCGTGGTCGGCAATCCGGCGCGCCCGGTCGGCACGCGCCATAGCGCGCTGCCGGCCTTCACCATGGATCAGATGCTCCCCCCAATCGACTACATGATCTGACAAGCCCGACCGGAAATGCGCGCTGGCGGCGATCCAGCGCGCGTTTGCCGGGCAAGTCCTCGCGGCAGGGATCGGAAGTCCGAGCGCACCGGCCTGGAATGCGGGTCAGAAATGCAGGTAGGTCCGCTGGACGACCTCCTTCATGGAGAAGAACGTCCTGGTCATGCGAATCCCCGGAAGCGAGACCAGCCAGTCGCCATAGATCGCGTTGAATTCGTCGATCGACGACGCCCGGATCGTGACAAGGTAATCGAATTCACCGGACACGAGGTAGCACGAGACGACCAGCGGGTGATCGCGGATCGCGGCTTCGAATTCCGCGAAAGCCAGCTTATTCAGTCGGTCCAGGCAGACGCCCATGACGATGACCGCGCTTCGTCCGACCGCGGTCGGGGCGACGTCGGCCCTGAAGCCGGTGATGATGCCGTCCTCGGTCAGGCGCTGCACGCGCCGGAAACAGGTTGCGGTGCTGGTCACGGCATGGCGCGCCAGGTCGGTGATCGAAATCCGCCCGTCGATGCTGAGAACCCGCAGGATTCGCTTGTCGATTTCGTCTATGTCAAACTGTTTCACTTTTCAGTGATCCAGGAAAAAATGGAAAAATCGTTCATTTTCGCCTCCGCAATAACGCCACCCGTCTTCATTCTGATGAAAAAACGAATGCACCGATCATAACGGACTGGATATGTTTTGCCCTCATATTTTGAGGGTCTGATATGCAAAAAACTGATGACTGCGGTTTGAAGGCGACGATCCCCGTGCGGGCGGGAGGGGTTGCGCGCCCCGTCGACCGCCGTCGCCGGCTGATGCTGGCAACGGCCCTGGGGGCAATGGCGCTGGCACCTGTGGCGCTCCCGGATGCTCATGCTCATGCGCAGGCCGCCCCGCCGACGCCCGCGCCGGCCCACGGCACGCGCGCCCCGGCGCGGCATGCGGCCGTAAAGCCGGCCGTGCGCAGCGCGCAAACTGCGGAACCCCGCTCGGCCGAGGCATTGTCAGTCGTAGGGTCGCACGAGACGTCCCACGGCATGGAGCAAACCATCACGCGCAAGATGCTCAATCGCTTCGTGGCGGGAACCAGTCCGCTTCAGGTCCTGGGGGCGACGACGCCGGGCGTCAGTTTCGCCACGGCAGACGCGCTGGGCCTCGATACCTATGCCAATTCGCTCTACATTCGCGGCTATAACCAGAGCCAGTTGGGCGTCACGCTGGATGGAATTCCTCTAGGCGACCAGGGATTCATCAACACGAATGGTCTGGATATCAACGAGGCCGTCACGCCCGACAACATCGCGCGGATCGACATGTCCCAGGGCGGTGGCGCGCTGGACGTCGCGTCGACCGCGAACCTGGGCGGTGCGCTGCAATATTACACGCAGGACCCGCGCGACACGGTGGGCGCCGATGTCGCGCAGACCTTCGGCAGCAACAGCACCTATCGCACGTTCGGGCGGTTCCACAGTGGCGTGTTGAACCAAACCGGCACGAAATTCATGGCGTCCTATGCGCGTACCGACGCGCAGAAATGGAAGGGCCATGGTGACCAGTACGAACAGCAGGCGAATTTCAAGTTCGTTCAGCCCCTGGGCGAGCGTGGGCAGTTGACGGGATTTTTCGATTATTCGGAATTCAACCAGTATAATTATGGAAATATCAGCCTGGAGATCAAACGGAAGCTGGGATCGAGGACGGATTATTTCTATCCGGACTACAAGGGCGCCTATCTGGCCGCGCAGGGCATCTTTCCCGCCGGATGGGATCAGGTGTCCAGCCCCACGGACATTGCGTATTACGATGCCGCGCAGGATCAGCGGAATTATCTGACCGGGCTGAACGGGAATTACGACCTGACATCACGGTTGCGGCTGAAGAGCGTGTTATACGCGCAGGTATCCGGCGGGGACTATGAATTCACCAATCCGTATGTGTCGTCACCCAACGGCGCGCCGATGATCCAGCAGGCCGACCACCAGTGGTTCCGCCGCGTCGGCGGCACGCTGGCGCTGCAATACCGGCTGGGCCATCATGACCTGGAATCCGGTGTCTGGTACGAAAACAACGATTTCACATATTCGCAGCGGTTGTACAGCCAGCCCCTTCTGGGCGAGGGCACGCCGCGCAAGGGCACCGGCCCCTACGAGGATTCGTTCGCAACGCGCTATGGCGTGCAGATGAACACCAACACCTTCCAGTATTATCTTCAGGATGCCTGGCACATCATGCCCAGCCTGCGCCTGCATGCCGGGTTCAAGTCGCTGCTGGTCACGACGGCGGGCGGCGCGTTCGAGAACAACGAGACCTATACCGGGCAGAGCGCGTTGCCCAGCGGCAGCCTGACGACGGCGGGTGCCTTCCTGCCGCATGTCAGCCTGAACTGGACGTTCCTGCGGCATCATGAGCTGTTCTTCGATGTGTCGCGCGACATGCGCGCCTATTCCTATGGCGGGTGGAATTCACCGGTCGCCTGGGGTGTCGACAACCAGACCATTTTCTCGCAGTTGCGCAAGACGCTGAAGCCCGAGAGCACCTGGAATTACCTGATCGGCTATCGCTACAACTCGAAATATGTCGATGGTGTGCTGAACCTGTATCATTCGGATTATTCGAACCGCCTGGCGCCGATTACCAGCGGCACACTGGTCAACGCCAACCAGACCTTCCTGAATGTCGGGTCGATGGCGATGTGGGGTATCGATGCCGGAGTCACCGTCCGGCCCCTGCCGCATTTGGAAATCTTCAACAGCATCAGCTACAATCATTCGACTTATGGTCAGGGAATCTATAATGCGGGGGTCTATTACGATCTGAAGGGCAAGCTTGAAGTCAATTACCCGTCCGTCATGTACAAGTCGAACGTAGCCTATACCTACGGGAACGCGACGCTGAACTTCAACGTGTATTACATGGGACGACGGTACCTGTCCTACATGAACGATACGTCGGTCGACCCGTACTGGAACGCGAACCTGACGGCGTCGTATGATTTCAAGCATGTCCCGCATGTGGCGGATCTGAATTTCTCCCTTGGCATCTACAACCTGTTCAATCAGGAATATATCAGCTCGATCGGCGCCAATCCGATTTCGGGTGACCGGCAGTCCATGTTCGCTGGTGCGCCGCGCCAGTTCTTCGGAACGTTGCGCGCACGATTCTGATGAGTGCGGGAGCCGCGCGCTGGATCGCCCCCAGCGCGCACCCCAATGATCTGATCACGAATGGGTTTCCAAAGGGCGATTGCCCTTTGGCGGCTAAAGGCCAAAGTCCTCATTGACGATATCTCGCGCGTTAATCTTGCGGCGCATGGAAAAATGAGGTGGTGCCCGTCGTCCTGGCCAAGTGTAATGATAGACGGTCGATCTGGACATCCCGGCCATCGCACTGAACACTGTGCGGGACAGTGGAATAGGGACAGGAAAGGGCGGCCGACATGAAGATCGCATCACGGATTGACGGGAAGTGCATCCGGTTCCGGACGGCTCCATTCTGGGCAGCCCTGTCGCTGGGGACATGGCTGGCAGGCGCCGCATCGGGGGCGCTGGCGGCGCAGCCGGTGCTGCTGGAACATGCGACGATCATTGATGGCACCGGCCGGGCACCATTGGCCGATGGCGCGCTGCTGATCCGTGATGGGCGGATCGTGTCTGTGGGGGCCGCGGGCACGGTGGCGGCGCCCGGGGCGAAACTGGTCGACCTGACCGGGCGCACGATCCTGCCGGGCCTGATTTCCGATCACAGCCATACCGGGCTGGTGAAGGGCACGAAGAACGACAGCGCCAATTACACGCGTGACAATATCCTGGCGCAGTTGAAGCAGTACGAGCGCTATGGCGTGCTGACCGTGGTGTCGCTGGGCCTGAACAAATCGCCGCTGTTCGACCAGTTGCGGCAGGAACAGCATGCGGGGCGCAATCCGGGTGCCGACCTGTTCGGGGTCGATCAGGGAATCGGCGCGCCCGACGGCGTGCCGCCGCAGGGCATGTTCCATCTGGGACCGGACCAGGTCTATCGCCCCACCAGCGTGGCCGAAGCGCAGGCCGCCGTCGATCGCATGGCCGACGAGGGCACGGATCTGGTGAAGATCTGGGTGGACGATTTCCGCAATGGCGTTCCGGGGGCCAAGGGCTATCCCAAGATCGACCCGGCGATTTATCGCGCGGTGATCGAACGGGCCCATGCCCGCGGGCTCCGCGTCGCAGCACATATCCACGATCTGGCCGATGCCAAGGCGCTGGTCAGCGCCGGCACCGATATCATTGCCCACGGCGTGCGGGACCAGCCGGTCGATACCGATTTCATCATGCTGATGGAACAGAAGGGGGCCTGGTACATCGCCACCCTGGACCTGGATGAGGCGAATTACATCTTCGCCGAACATCCGGAGTGGCTGGACGATCCGTTCCTCTCGGCGGGGCTGAATCCCGATCTGCGGGCGCAGTTCGCCGACCCGGCCTGGCGGGCGAAGATCCTGGCCGCCCCCTTGACGGCGGCGGCGAAGAAGGCGCTGGCCCTGAACGCGCGCAATCTGGTCACGCTCTACCGGGCGGGCATCCATATCGGCTTCGGCACCGATTCCGGCGCGTCCGCCACCCGCATCCCCGGCTTTGCCGAACATCGCGAACTGAAGCTGATGGTCTCGGCAGGCCTGACGCCCATGGAGGCGCTGGCGGTGGCGACCGGCAATGCGGCGGCCCTGATGCATCTGGATGACCGGGGGATTCTGCTGCCGGGCCGCTGGGCCGACCTGATGGTGGTCTCGGGCGATCCGGCGGCGGACATCAATGCGGTCGACAGGATCGAGCAGGTCTGGCATCGCGGTGCGCGGACCGAAGGGCCGTTGGTAACCCGCTGATTCCGGCTGCCCTCGCGCGCCGGTTGGCTGGGAGCGCGCGAGGGAGCAGGAGCAGCATGGCCCATATCGTGGTGATCGGCGCGGGACCGGCCGGTCTGGCCGCCGCCGAGGCATTGGCCGCCGGCGGATGCGCCGTGACGGTGCTGGAGCGCATGCCGACCATCGGCCGCAAGATGCTGATGGCCGGCCGGGGCGGGCTGAATCTGACCCATTCCGAACCGCTGGACCGGTTCCTGACCCGTTACGGCGCGGCGCGCCCATGGTTGGAATCTGCCGTGCGGGCATTTTCCCCCGACGATCTGCGGGCGTGGGCGGCGGCGCTGGGCCAGCCCTGTTTCGTCGGCAGCAGCGGGCGGGTGTTTCCACAGGCGATGAAGGCCTCGCCGTTGCTGCGGGCATGGGGCGCGCGGCTGGCGGAGCGGGGCGTGACGATCCTGACGCGTCATGACTGGACCGGTTGGGACGGGCCGGGACGGGTGCGCGTGGTCTCGCCGCAGGGTGAGCGCGTGCTGGTCGCCGACGCGGTGGTGCTGGCCTTGGGCGGGGCAAGCTGGGCCCGGCTGGGTGCCGATGGCGCGTGGGCCGGCAGGCTGGCTGGGGAGGGGGTGGATCTGGCACCGTTCCGCCCGGCCAATTGCGGCTTTCGCACCAACTGGAGCGACACGTTGCGCGATCGTTTCGCCGGCACGCCGCTACGCGGCATCGCGCTGACGCCCGAGGGCGGCGGCCCGACCGTGCGGGGCGAGGCGGTGGTGACGGCGCAGGGGCTGGAAGGCGGGGCGGTCTATGCCCTGTCGGCCCTGCTGCGCGACCGGATCGCCGCCGAGGGGCAGGTGCGGCTGCTGGTGGATCTGCGCCCAGATATGACCGAGGCGGCGGTGGCCGAGCGGCTGGCGCGGGTGCGGGGGCGGGAGAGCCTGTCGAACACGCTGCGCAAGGCGCTGCGCCTGCCACCGGTCGCGGTGGCCTTGCTGCGCGAGGGGCCGGACGCGCCGCCGCGTGACGCGGCGTCGTTGGCGCGCCTGATCAAGGCAGTGCCCGTGACGCTGACGGCGCCCGATTCGCTGGATCGGGCGATCTCCGTGGCCGGCGGGGTGCGCGCGGACGCGGTGGATGCGCGCTTCATGCTGCGGGCGCTGCCCGGCGTGTTCGTGGCGGGCGAGATGCTGGATTGGGAAGCGCCGACCGGCGGTTATCTGTTGCAGGCCTGCTTCGCGACCGGCCGGGCTGCGGCGCGCGGCGTGCTGGACTGGTTGCAGGAGGGGGGCAAGGAACGGTATCCGTCATGCCCATGACGGTTTCGATCACGATTGGAGATATACGGGGCGGCGGCCCGGCGGTCATGGACCTGGCGGAACTGCTGTCCACCCGGCTGCTGGTGCAGGGCAATTCGGGATCGGGCAAGTCCCATCTGCTGCGGCGCCTGCTGGAGCAGTCGGCGACGCTGGTGCAGCAGGCGATCATCGACCCCGAGGGCGATTTCGTCAGCCTGGCGGAACGGTTCGGCCATCTGGTGATCGACGGCGCCACCCATACCGAGGCCGAGTTGCAGGCGGCCGGCGAACGGATGCGCGTGCATCGGGCCTCGGTGGTGCTGAACCTGGAAGGCGCGGATGCCGAGGTGCAGATGCGCCGCGCGGCGGCCTTCCTGGGCGGGATGTTCGAGGTCGGGCGCGAATATTGGTATCCGGTGCTGGTGGTGGTGGACGAGGCGCAGCTTTTCGCCCCTGCCGCTGCGGGCGAGGTGACGGACGAGGCGCGGCGTGCCTCGCTGGGCGCCATGACCAACCTGATGTGCCGTGGGCGCAAGCGCGGACTGGCGGGCGTGATCGCCACCCAGCGCCTGGCCAAGCTGGCCAAGAACGTGGCTGCCGAGGCGTCGAATTTCCTGATGGGGCGTACCTTCCTCGATATCGACATGATGCGCGCCGCCGATCTGCTTGGCATGGAGCGTCGGCAGGCCGAGAGTTTCCGCGACCTGGAACGGGGATATTTCGTGGCGCTGGGGCCGGCGCTGTATCGCCGGCCGGTGCCGGTGCGCATCGGCGAGGTGGAGACCGAGAGCCGGTCCGCCGGCCCGTCGCTGCTGCCCATGGCGCCGGCCGCGCCGCCCGAGGATATTCGCGACCTGATCCTGGCCAGACTGCCGGAGCGCGAGAGCCTGCCGAGGCCGCTCCGGCCGGCCGCCCCGCCGCCGCCCGATATCCTGGCGCAGCTTGCGGCGCACGCGGCCTCGGCGGCGGTGGAGACCGAGGCGGAGGCGCCGGTGGTGGAAACGCCGGCCGACAAGGCCGAGCAGCGCCGCCGCTTTCTGGCGATCCTGACCGAAATCCTGCGTGACGAGGATGCGGGCTTCCGGCCGCCGCCCGTGCTGTACCAGGATTTCCTGGTCCGCTGTCGGATCGAGGGCATGGGCCGCGAGGCGCTGGACATGCCGCGTTTCCGCCGGCTGCTGGCGACCTCGCGGGCCGGTGTGGATGCCGAGACCGCCGAATCCGACCGCTGGATGCAGGCGGAACGTATGGCCGTCCCGTTGCCGGAGGATGTGCGCAGCATCTTCCTGCTGATCGCGCGCGCCGCGATGGAAGGCGAACCCTGCCCGTCGGACGCAGCGGTCGCGCGCGTTTATGGCACGCATTCGCTCGGCCGTGCCCGCAGGCAACTGACCTATCTGGAAGAGCAGAACGTCATCGTCCTGCGGATGGACGGCATGGGGCGCCGCAGCGCGGCCGTGATCGGGCCGGGATGGGAGACTGCTCCCTCGGATCCGAACGAGGCGGCATAATCCGCGCCGAATTGGTGCCCCGTTGTTTCGCTTTAGATTCGAAGTTTCAAACCTGTTTTAGAGTCTAATCCGATCTGTTTGGATCATATCCTGCGGCCCTGAAGTAGTTTGCGCATTCGGCGGGCATGAAGTTTTGTGAGATGAGACCGATGACGTCCCATAATCC
>NZ_JABEQL010000013.1 GCF_014174215.1 Gluconacetobacter tumulicola
TCGCCGTCCAACCTCGAGCAACGAAAAATACCACTCGCCCTGTTCAACTCGTTGCTGAACAATGCCTGCTACGCCGCATAAAACACCAAAGCCCAGCTTAGAGCCTGACCGAAAATATGGGCTGATGAGCGGGAGCGGCCCAGAGGGCCGCGCCCGGGGTTGCCTTTCCGCGCATGGGAGCGGAACGGCCTTGATGGAAGTGAACACCGAAGCACGGGGCCGGGTTAGCCGAATGTCCGTATCAGGAGTGGCAACGTGCCCAACAGGACTCCGTCACGGCTGCCGAACGGCCAAACCCGGGGACCAGATACCTCGTATCAGTAATGGACAGACAAGGAATCGATCGGCGTCGCCTTCGGCGGAGCGAACGTGGTCAGATCGATCCCTTCCACGGCAGCCTTGTATTCCTCATTGTTCGGCATCCGGCCAAGGATCGCCGACAACACCACGACCGGGGTCGAGGCCAGAAGCGATTCACCCTTCTTCTCGCCGGAATCCTCGACGACCCGTCCCTGGAACAGGCGGGTCGACGTCGCCAGAACGGTATCGCCCTTTTCGGCCTTCTCCTGGTTGCCCATGCACAGGTTGCAGCCCGGACGTTCCAGGTAGAGGATGTTCTCGTATTCGGTCCGCGCGGTGGCCTTCGGGAGCAGGTCATTGAATTCGAAGCCGGAATAGCGCTCGAGGATTTCCCAATCCCCCTCGGTCTTCAGTTCATCGATGATGTTGTAGGTCGGGGCGGCGACAACCAGCGGTGCCTTGAACTCGACCTTTCCCTGCGCCTTCTCCAGGTTCTTGAGCATCTGGGCCACGATTTTCATGTCGCCCTTGTGCACCATGCAGGAGCCCACGAAACCAAGGTCCACCTTCTTGGTACCGCCATAGTACGAAACCGGGCGGATCGTGTCGTGTGTGTAGCGCTTGGACACATCGGGGTTGTTCACGTCGGGATCGGCGATCATCGGCTCGTCGATCAGATCGAGATCGACCACGACCTCGGCAAAATATTTCGCATTGTCATCGGGCGCCAGCGCGGGCTTTTCGCCCGAGCGGATCTCGGCAATGCGCCTGTCGGCCTTGGCGATCAGGCCCTTGAGTGTGCCCGCGGCATTTTCCATGCCCTTGTCGATCATGATCTGGATGCGCGACTTGGCGATTTCCAGCGATTCGATCAGCGGCTCATCCTGCGAGATGCAGATCGCCGCCTTGGCCTTCATCTCGGCTGTCCAGTCGGTGAAGGTGAAGGCCTGGTCGGCGAGCAGCGTGCCGATATGCACTTCGATGACGCGGCCCTGGAAGACGTTGTCGCCGCATTGCTTGAGCATCTGCGCCTGGGTCGCGTGCACCACGTCACGGAAGTCCATGTGCGGCTGCATCGTGCCCTTGAACGTGACCTTGACCGATTGCGGGATCGGCATCGTCGCCTGGCCCGTGGCCAGTGCCAGGGCCACGGTGCCGGAGTCGGCGCCGAAGGCCACGCCCTTGGACATGCGGGTATGGCTGTCGCCGCCGATGATGATCGCCCAATCATCCACGGTGATGTCGTTCAGCACCTTGTGAATCACGTCCGTCATCGCGTGATAGACGCCCTTGGGGTCACGCGCGGTGATCAGGCCGAAATCGTTCATGAATTTCATGAGTTTCGGGATGTTCGCCTGGGCCTTCTTGTCCCAGACGGATGCCGTATGGCAGCCCGACTGGTATGCGCCATCCACGAGCGGCGAGATGATGGTGGCCGCCATCGCCTCAAGCTCCTGCGCCGTCATCAGGCCGGTCGTGTCCTGGGAGCCGACGATATTCACCTTCACGCGGACATCCGACCCTGCATGCAGGACCTTGCCCGGCGCCACGCCGACGGCGTTGCGGTTGAAGATCTTCTCGACCGCGGTCAGGCCCTGATCCTTGACCGTAATCTCCTTGTTCGGTGCGAAGACGGGGGTCGCTTCGATCCCCAGCGTCTGGGCCGCGAATGTCTGGAGCTTCTTGCCGAAGACGATGGCGTAGGAGCTGCCCGCCTTCATGAACTCCATCTTCTGGGGCGTGAACGCGGCGGCGACATCGACCAGCTCGTTGCCGTTCTCGTCGCGGAGCTGCTTGTTCTTTACATCGATCTTCAGGACGGTGCCGGTCTCGACCGAGTATTTCTGCTCGAGGATGGGATTGCCGTCGTTATTGAGGATCGGC
The DNA here is from genome assembly GCF_014174215.1 of Gluconacetobacter tumulicola. GTDB lineage: Bacteria > Pseudomonadota > Alphaproteobacteria > Acetobacterales > Acetobacteraceae > Gluconacetobacter > Gluconacetobacter tumulicola. The sequence goes on from NZ_JABEQL010000013.1 coordinate 2,185, forward strand.
TTGCCGTCCGCGCCGGTCTTCTTGACCCAGTTCCTGAGGTTCAGGCCGATGCCGCCGGTCACGTCGACCGTGGTCGCGAAGATCGGCGAGATGCCGTTGGTACCCGCGACGACAGGGGCGAAATTGACGAAGGGAACGTAGGGGCTGGCCTGCTTGCCGGTCCAGAGCGCCACGTTGTTCACGCCCGACATGCGCGACGAGCCGACGCCCATCGTGCCCTTTTCGGCGATCATCATCACCCGCTTGCCGGGGTGCTGCTTCTGCAGCGCGACGATTTCCCGCTGTGCTTCCGGCGAAATCATGCATTTGCCGTGCAGCTCGCGGTCCGAACGCGAATGCGCCTGGTTGCCCGGCGACAGGAGGTCGGTCGAGATATCGCCTTCGGCCGCGACGAAGGTCACGACCTTGATCTCGTCCTCGACATCCGGAAGCTTGGTGAAGAATTCGGCCCTGGCATAGCTCTCGAGCACGTCCTTCGCGATGGCGTTGCCCGCCTTGAAGGCGTCGCGCAGCCGGAACATGTCGGCGTCATAGAGGAAGACCTGGGTCTTCAGCACCTCGCCTGCCTGCTCGGCGATCGGGCCGCCATCGCCGAGGGCGATGTCAAGCAGCACCTCGATCGAGGGGCCGCCCTTCATGTGCGACAGCAGTTCGAGGGCGAAGGCGGGGGTGATCTCCGGGACGACCGCCTCACCCAGGACGATCTTCTTCAGGAACGCCGCCTTGACGCCGGCGGCGCTCGTGGTGCCGGGCAGCGTGTTGTAAATGAAGAACTTGAGGGCATCTGCCCGGTGTTCGTTACCGGCGTCCTCGATCAATGTGATCATGTCACGGACGAGCGCGCCGTCGTCGATCGGCTTGGGAGCGAGCCCCTGATTTGCTCTGTCCTTGATTTCGGTCAGGTAATCTGAATAGGCGTTCATCGCAATCCCACCGTCATTGAGGTGTATGGGCCTGAAATGCGGCCCCGCAAACCGGACATGGTCAAGTCGGCTTAAGGTTCGGACCCCAGTTACGCCAACCCCTGCCGACTGACAAGACAGGGCATTTCAACAAAAATAGAACAGAAATAGTACTTGAATTCAGCATTGACCGCTTAAAAATGGCCATTCACATGCTTACTGGATTGGAAGATACGAATCACCAATCCTACCATACTGGGTTTCTCGATCTGACCGATGACGCAGCATTTGTCATTTCAATTTTTCGGCACCGGCAATCTATCGGTACGACTCACAAAGAGGGTGAAAGCGGCCTGTCCGACATGTTGCAAGATGATCGGGCACATGATGGCCTTCAACTGCCATTCGATCGCTTTGGCATGCTTCCTCTCCGGCATCGGCGATGACATGGCCGAGGCCCCGCAAACCGGCCTATAGAGCTGTCATGTCCGGCTTCGGGACGCGGTTGGAGGCCGTGATCCGGCGATGAGGATATCGACCAGGCGCCGGGCGCTGGCTTCCCAGCCTGGGGCGGCGGCGACGTTGGAGACGCCGACCAGGGCGCGGAGGAAATCCAGCGGGTCGAGGTCGGGGCGGATGTCGCCGTTTTTGACCGCGCGGGAGACCAGCCCGTCGATCGTGCCCTTGATGATCTCGGTCGAGGCCGCGTAGAGCGCGCCCGTGCCGCCGACCAGCCCGTTCAGGGCGGGGGCGATGACCTGCTTGGCGGCGATATAGTCCACGAACAGGAGCATCCACGCGCGCAGGGCCTCGACCGGCGGATGCGTGCCCGCAAGCTGGGTCGCGGCAACGGCGAGGCGGTCCAGCTCGTTGCGATAGACGGCCTCGATCAAGGCGTCGCGGTTGGCGAAATGGCGGTAGAGCGTGCCGATTCCGACCCCGGCGCGGCGTGCGACCTCGTCCAGCGGGATGTCGGTCTCGCCGGACTGGAAGGCGGCTTTCGCCGTGTCCAGCAGGTGCTGGCGGTTGCGCTGGCCGTCGCTGCGCGGTTTGCGGCGCGATATTTTTTCCCCGTCCACGCCTCTGCCCCTTGTTAAGCGGAGTAATCCTCCGCATATCTATAAGCGGAGCATGCTTCCACATAACTCCCTTTCCTGCTGGAGGCCAATGATGGCACAGGATTTTGGCGCGACATCCACGACCGAGGATGTTCTTTCCGGGCTTTCCCTTGCGGGCAGGCGCGTGCTGGTGACCGGTGTTTCCGCCGGGCTCGGCGTCGAGACGGCGCGGGCGCTGGCGGCCCATGGCGCGCATGTGGTGGGTGCGGCGCGCGATCTGGACAAGGCGCATCGGGCGACCGCGCAGGTGCGCGCGGATGCGGAACGCGGCGGCGGTGCGCTGGAGCTGGTTGCGCTGGACCTGGCGGACCTGGCCAGCGTGCGGGCCTGTGCGGACGCGCTGAACGCGCGCGCCCTGCCCTTCGACCTGGTGATTGCCAATGCGGGCGTGATGGCCACGCCGTTCGGCCATACCAAGGATGGGTTCGAGACGCAGTTCGGCACCAATCATCTGGGACATTTCGTGCTGGTCAACCGGATTGCCGGGCTGATGCATGACGGGGCGCGGCTGGTGAATCTGGCCTCGGCGGGTCATCGGTTTTCCGATGTGGACCTCGACGATCCGAATTTCGAGCGGACGGCCTATGATCCGTTCCTGGCCTATGGACGGTCCAAGACCGCCAATATCCTGTTCGCGGTTGCGTTCGATGCGCGGCATCGGGCGCGGGGCGTGCGGGCGACGGCCGTGCATCCCGGCGGGATCATGACGGAGCTGGTCCGCCATATGGGCCCCGGGCAGATCGAGGCCATGGTGGCGCAGATCAATGAACGCGCCGACGCCGTGGGCAAGCCGCCCTTCCAGTTCAAGACCATTCCGCAGGGGGCCGCGACCTCGGTCTGGGCCGGTGTGGTGGCGGACGCCGACGCCGTGGGCGGGCATTATTGCGAGGATTGCCATGTCAGCGCCGTGGTGCCCGACGACCTGCCGATCAGCCTGATCGAGGGCGGGGTGCGGGCCTATGCCGTCGATCCGGCCCGTGCGGAGGCGCTATGGGCGGAGAGCGAGGAGATGGTCGGCGAACGGTTTGGCTGATCGCGCGCCCGAGATTGAAGACCGGCGCGCGGAGCAGGCGCGCCGGGTGGGGCGTTAACGCGGCCCCGTCAACGCTCGCGCACGGCCTCGGGCATGGGCTGCGGTTCGGGGCTGGCTGCCGCGCCCTGCGTGCCGCACCCTGCCCCGGACCGGCCGCCCTGCATGGCCATCGGCATGGCACGGCAATCGCCCTGCGGGGCGGCGTTCTGCGTCCGGTTGGGTGTGGGGGATGGGCCGGCCATCTGCATGCCCTGCATAGTCTCCATCGGCCCCTTCATGCTCATGGACCCGTGGTCCATGCCGGACATGTCCATGCCGGCCATACCGGACATGCTCTGCGCCGTGCCGGCGGTGCCTTGCGCGGCAGCCTGAACGGCGTGGAGCCCGGCCAGCAGGGCGGCCAGCGGGAGCGCGGTCCTGAGAATGGATGGGCGCATCGGAGAGATTTTCCTTCTGTCTTGCTTTGAGACTATCATGGTGATCACGGGCGGGGTCAGAACCATAGTCTGATTCCGGCGGTGACGTTCACGCCGTGGACCCGTTGCCCGCGCGCGCGGGCCATGCTGGCGGCCTGGTCGAAGCTGCTGGTGTAGGTCACGCCCAGATAGGGGGCGATCTTGCGGTGCCATTCGTAGCGCAGGCGCAATCCGGTATCGAGATCCGACAGGCCGCGCCCGTTGCCGCGGGCGCGGTCGTTGGTGGAATAGACGTTCATTTCCACCTGCGGCTGGAGGATCAGTCGGTTGGTCAGCAGCAGGTCGTACGATCCCTGCAGGCGGGCCGCCGCGCCGCGATCGCTGAAATAAGCGGTGGCTTCGAGCTGGAAGAAATACAGCGCCAGCCCTTCGACGCCCACCGCGCCCCAGGCGCGGGTTGGTCCGGCATCGATATCGACCCGCACGCCGGACTGCACGTCGAAATAGCGGGAGACGGCGCGGTCGTACAGCACTTCGTGGTCGCCGTCGCCGAAGCGGCCGTCTGTGCCGACCGTGCCTTCGGATTTCAGCCACAGCTTGTCGTAGTCGGTGCCGAACCAGGCCTGGCCGTCATAGCGGAACTGGCCGCCATCGCTGTTGGCGCGGGCTTCGAACTCGTCGAGCAGGGCGTGGCTGTAGAGCATGCGATCCATGACGGGTGGCATGCCGCCGACATAGGCGACGGGGGCATCGTCCATGGTGCCCGTTGTGTTGCCATCGGCCGCGTGGGCGGTGCCTGTGCAGAGAATGAGGGCCAGCGTGGCCGGGAGCCGCGCCCTCATGCCACCACCACGGTGCGGAACATGCCGACCTCCATGTGATAGAGCAGATGGCAGTGATAGGCCCACAAGCCGGGCTCGTCGGCGGTGACCAGGTAGCTGAGCCTTTCGCCGGGCTTGACGATGATCGTGTGCTTGTAGGGGCGGAAGGCGCCGTGGCCGTTTTCCAGCTCGCTCCATAATCCATGCAGGTGGATCGGGTGTTCCATCATCGTGTCGTTGATCAGCACGAAGCGCACGCGCTCGCCCACGCGCAGGCGGATCGGCGGGGCTTCGGAGAATTTCCGCCCGTCGAAGCCCCAGATGAAGCGCTCCATGTTGCCGGTCAGGCGCAGGGTGATCTCGCGCGAGGGGGGGCGCGGATCGGCGCCCGGGATGGTGGCGCGCAGGTCGGCATAGGTGAGGACGCGCCTGCCGTTGCCTTCGAGCCCCGCGCCCGGTTCCGCCAGCCGGTTGGTGGGCATCTGGGCGATATTCTGCATTTCGACGCCCAGCGGTGGGGCGGGTGGTGTGGACGGCGTTGGGGCGGGCGCGGGCATGGTGTCCATCTTCATGCCGGGCATGTCGCCTTGTTCTTTGCCGGGCATGTCCATTCGGGGCATGTCGCTGTGGGCTGCATCTCCATGGGGCGTGTCCATGCCGGCCATGCCCATGTCGGCCATCGTGCGCAGGGGGCGCGGGTCCATGGGGGGGATCGGGCCGGTCTGGCCGGGGGTGGTGGCCAGGGTGCCGCGTGCGTAGCCGGTGCGGTCTTCGGACTGGGCGAAGATCGTGTAGGGGCCGGGGCCGGAGGGGGTGACGATCACGTCGTAGGTCTCGGCGGGGGCGATGCGGAATTCGTCGACCGGTACCGGCTCGACATCGTTGCCGTCGGCCTGCACCACCTGCATCGTCAGGCCGGGAATCCGCATGTCGAACAGCGTCATCGACGCCGCGTTGATCACGCGCAGGCGCACGCGCTCGCCGGGGCGGAACAGGCCGGTCCAGTTGGCGGCGGGGGCGCAGCCATTGACCAGATAGGTGTAGATGATGCCGGACACGTCCGAAATATCGGTCGGGGCCATGTTCATCGCGCCCCAGCGCAGCCGGTCGGCAATGGTGGGGCCCAGCCCCTGCCCTGCTGCGTCACGGACGAAGGTGCCGACCGTGCGCTGGCGGAAATTGTAATAGTCGCTCTGGAATTTCAGGTTCGAGACGATGTCGGCCGGGTCCACGTCCGTCCAGTCTGACAGGACGATCACGTATTCTCGGTCGAACGGTTGGGCGTAGCCGGCCCTGGGGTCGACGATCAGCGCGCCGTAGAGGCCGATCTGTTCCTGGAAGCCGGAATGGCTGTGGTACCAGTAGGTGCCGCTCTGATGCAGGCGGAACCGGTAGGTGAAGCGGCCGCCCGGCGGGATGCCGGCGAAGCTGAGGCCCGGCACGCCGTCCATGTCCGCCGGCAGGCGGATGCCGTGCCAGTGGATGGAACTGGGTTCGCGCAGCTGGTTGGTCACCGTCAGTTCCACCGTGTCGCCCTGCCGCCAGCGCAGGATCGGGGCCGGGGTGGTGCCGTTGATGCCGATGGCGCGCGCCGGCCGGCCGGTAACGTTGACGCCGACCGGGCCGATCGCGAGGTCGAAGCGCGTATCCGGCACCGCCGGGGGAATGCCCGAGGAAGGCGGTGCCGGGGTGGCCGGGGCCGCGAGGGCGCCCGCGCGGCACAGGCCGGTGCCGCCCAGGCCGGCGCCGATGACGAAGCGGCGGCGCGTCAGCGCCCCCCGCCGCGCAAGGGGAAGAGAAATCATGTCTTGGTCATCCGCCAGGAAGAACGATCCGCAATCTCGCGCGTACGAGGGGCCTTGTGGGCCTAATCGCCGCGGAGTTCAGGGGCCTGACCGGAAATGAGCACCGAAGCAGAGGAAACGCGCGTCGGATCGCCGCCAGCGCACATTTCCAGACAGGGTCCCGGAGCCTGACCGGAAATGTGGGCTGGTGAGCGAGAGCGGCCCAGAGGGCCGCGCCCGGCGTGGGTTTCCGAGCATCGGAGCGGAGCGGCCTTGATGGCCGTGAGCACCGAAGCGCAGGAAACGCGCACAGGACGCGCCGCCAGCGCACATTTACGGTCAGGCTCTCAGGCGCGGTTTCTGGGTGGGCGTAGTCCCGGCGCGCAGATGCGGCCGGCGAGGCGGTGGGTGTGGATAGGCTGCACCGAGGCCACGCGGCGCAGGGCGGGCGGGGCCTGGGCGGTTGGGGCGGGGAGCCAGGCGGCGGCGCACGTGCCCTGCGGGCAACAGGAATCGCCGGCATGGCCGTCGTGATGGCTGGGGGGGTGGCAGGAGATGGGTCTGTCGGGCGCCGTGGTGGATGGGGTGTTGCATCCCATGTCCATGCCGGGGTCCATGCCGGGCATTGCCGCCATGGCGGGGGGCGCGGAGGTGGCGTGCGACAGGGTGGCGGGCAGCATCAGCCCGACCAGCAGCAGCAGGCTGGCCAGCATCCGTCCCGTCGCTGTCGAGATGACCCCCTGCATTCTCCCTGTCCCGTCACCGGCGCGCATGGCCGCACCTTCCACGGAACCTGCATTTCCGTCCAGCCTTTTCCCCCGCGCCTGCCGTGGGCGCGGGGCGCTCTTCACAAAATCCGGACTGTGATTGCGGGGGCCGGGGTGCGTGCCCACCATCGGTGAGTCTCTAGAGCAAAGGCTGCACGCCATGAAAGTCCGGGACATCATGACATCACCGGTGTTCTGCCTCCAACCGACGCAGGGCATCTCCGACGCGATCCAGCTGATGCTGGAGCGCAGGATCAGCGGGGTGCCCGTCACCACCTCGCAGGGGGAACTGGTCGGCATCGTGACCGAAGGCGACCTGTTGCGACGGCACGAGCTGGGCACGGTCGGCGCGCATTCGTGGCTGAAGGACCTCTTCCTCTCGCCCGGCAGCCGGGCGGAGGAATATGTCCACACCCATGGTCGCAAGGTGGCCGACGTGATGACCGACCAGCCGGTCACCATCGAGCCGGATGCGCGCCTGTCGGACGCCATCGACATGATGACCGTCCATCACGTCCGGCGCCTGCCGGTGCTTCAGGATGGCAGGGTGGTCGGTATTCTGGCGCGGGCCGATGTGCTGCGCGCGCTGCTGCCGCTGGCCGCCGAGCCACCCGTGGCCACCGATGACGATGTGATCCGGCAGTCGGTCGAGGCCGCGCTGGAAAGGGGGCTGGGTGCCGGGGTTCGGGACCTCGTGAAGGTCGAGGTCTATCATGGGGCGGTTGTCCTGAGCGGCGCCGTGACCGATGAGCGGCTGGTCTCGGCCACGCGGGTGGCGGCGGAGAACACGCCGGGGGTGACGTCGGTGACCAACCAGCTGATCGTCGTCGGGCCCTTTGTCGGGGCCAGCGTTCCGACGCCGCCTTTGTAGGCAGGCCAAGCGGAAGCGGGTGCCGGCCCTAGCGGGCCGGCGTGCGGGCGGGGGAGAAATGCCGCGCCCCCGCCACGCAGAGTACGACCCCCATGGCGGTCAGCACGAGTTGGCCGCCGACCGGTTCGTGCAGGGTCAGGAAGGCGAGGAAGAAGCCGAGGAACGGCTGGAGGAGCTGCAACTGCCCCACCGCCGCGATGCCGCCCAGCGCCAGCCCGCGATACCAGAACACGAACCCCAGGAACATCGAGAACAGGGTGACATAGACCAGCCCCGCCCATGCGGAGGGCGCGATGTCGCCCCACTGGGCCGGCGCCGTCGCCATCGCGCCTGCCGCCGATACTGGCAGCGCCACCACCAGCGCCCAGCAGATGACGCGCAGGCCGCCGAGCGTGCGTGACAGGCGGCCGCCCTCGGCGTAGCCCAGTCCGCAGACGATGACGGACAGGATCATCGTCAGGTCGGCGCCGTAGGACCCCGCCCCGCCCCGGCGTGCGGCAAAGCCGCAGACCAGGGCCGCTCCGGCAACCGACCAGGCCCAGAAGGCGGCGGAGGGGCGCTCGCCCCCGCGCAGCACGCCGAACGTTGCCGTGGCCAGCGGCAGCAGGCCGAGGAACAGGATCGAGCGGGTGGAGGGCATGGCCTGCAGCGCCAGGGCGCTGAGCAGCGGAAAGCCCAGCACCACGCACAGCGCGACGACGGCCAGGGCGAGCAGGTCGCGCGGCGCCGGCACGCCGGCCCGGCACCGCCACAGGCACAGCCCCGCCAGAAGCCCCGCCAGGGCGGCGCGTGCCGCCGTGAGGAACAGCGGGTCGAACCCCGCGATGGCCAGCTTGGTGGCCGGCATCGACCCGCTGAAGATCGTCATGCCGATCAGGCCTGCGATCCAGCCTTCCGTTGTTCTGTCCTGCATCGTTCCGTCCTTTCGTGCCGATCGGTGATGCGGCGGGCGGCGACGGGTTTCCAGATACGGTCCGGTACAATTACAATGAACTGTATTGTTCAGGGGACCGATACGGATGGACGTTCAGCAGGCGGATGGGACGCGGGTGGCGCAGGTGATGGGGCTGGTGCGCCACCGGATCGAGCGGCGGTTGCTGACGCCGGGTGCCCGCCTGCCCTCGATCCGCGCCATGGCGGATGGTGCCGGGGTGTCGAAATCCACCGTCGTGGAGGCTTATGACCGGCTGCATGCCGAAGGGGTTATCCGCTCCCGCCCCGGTGCGGGCTTTTATGTCGCCGCCCCGCTGGCGCCGCTGTCGCTGGACGTGCCGTCATCGGAGCCGGCGCGGATGGTCGATCCGGTCTGCATGCTGCGGGCGTCGCTGGAGCAGGACCCCTTGCCGTTTCGTTGATCGAACGCCTGTCGGGCCAGTTCGACCTCCGGCATTTTTGCGTAGGTCCAGGCGTAGAGGGCCTTGAGGGGGTCCTGGAGGGTGCGGCCCAGGGGGGTGATTTCGTATTCGACGGCGACCGGGGAGGTCGTGATCACGCGGCGGGAGACCAGGCCGTTGCGTTCCAGACGGCGCAGGCACTGGGTGAGCGCCTTTTGCGTCACGCCTTCCAGCAGGCGGCGGATGGCGTTGAAGCGCAAGGGGCCGGGATGGAGGACCGCCAGCACCATCATCGACCATTTGTCCGCGATCTGGTCGAAGAGTATGCGGCTGGGGCAATCGCCGGCGAAACGTTGCGGGTTGCAGACCGTCATCTGCGGTTTCCTTGCATATACCTGGGCGACTTCAGGTGCCTGATTGACGTCAGGTCTACGATGTATACCGTCCGGCGCCGGATCACAACGGAGCCTGTCGATGTCTCGTGCCGAAAACAGCGTGCTTTTTCGCCCCTTCCGCCTCAAGGGGCTCGAACTCAAAAACCGGATCGTCATGGCCCCCATGACCCGGCTGTTCGCGCCCGAGGGCGTGCCGGGAGAGGCCAATGCCGCCTATTATCGTCGTCGCGCCGAGCGGGAGGTGGGGCTGATCCTGTCCGAAGGGACCGTGATCGATCGGCCGACTTCGCGCAACGAGCCCACCATTCCCTTCTTTCATGGCGATGCCGCGCTGGCGGGGTGGAAGCAGGTGATCGATGCCGTGCATGAAGCCGGTGGGCGCATGGGGCCGCAGATCTGGCATACCGGGTCCATACCGGGCATGACCGGCTGGCAGCCGGAGACGCCAATCGAAAGCCCGTCCGGCCTGCTGGCCCCTGAGGCGCCGCGTGGCGAGGCCATGAGCGAGGAAGCGATTGCCGACACCGTGGCGGCATTCGCGAAGGCGGCGGTGGAGGCCAGGAAGCTTGGATTCGACACGCTGGAGCTTCATGGGGCGCATGGGTATCTGATCGACCAGTTCTTCTGGTCGGGCACCAATGGGCGGACCGACCGCTATGGCGGTGCCACCATCCGGGAACGGTCGCGCTTTGCGGCCGAAGTGGTGGCGGCGGTGCGCCGGGCCGTGGGCGATGATTTCCCCATCATCCTGCGTGTCAGCCAGTGGAAGCAGCAGGATTTTGCCGCCCGGCTGGCCGAGACGCCGGACCTGATGGCGGACTGGCTGGCGCCGCTGGTCGAGGCCGGTGTGGACATTCTGCATTGCTCGCAGCGGCGCTTCTGGGAACCTGAATTTCCGGAAATCGACGGCGAGAACGGCCTGAATTTTGCCGGCTGGGCGAAGAAGCTGACCGGGGCCGCGACCATCAGTGTCGGTTCGGTCGGGCTGTCGGGGGATATGGTGGCGACCTTTAACGGGGAAGGTGCGGATTCGACCGGAATCGCGCCGCTGATCGCGCGGATGGAACGTGACGAGTTCGACCTGATCGCCGTCGGCCGTGCGCTGCTCAGCGATCCGGACTGGGTGGTGAAGGTCAAGGCCGGGGACCATGGGAATCTGAAGGGCTTCGACCGCGCGGCACTGGCCGAACTCGTTTGAGGCGGTAACGATCTGCCCGCTGCCATGGTAGGGTTGGCCATGGCGAACACGAAGATCCTGATCAGTGCCTGTCTTCTGGGCCACCCTGTCCGCTATGACGGGGGGGCCAAATCCGCCCGGCACCCGGCCCTGGACCGGTGGCAGGCCGAAGGGCGGCTGGTGCCCGTCTGCCCCGAGCTTTCGGCGGGCTTCCCTGTGCCGCGCCCGCCTGCCGAAATCGCCGGTGGGCGGTCCGGTCAGGCGGTGCTGGCGCGGATGGCCCGTGTGATCACAGCGGGCGGCGCGGATGTGTCGGATCTCTTTATTGCAGGGGCCGAAATTGCTCTGAGCCTGGCCCGGGAGCATGCGTGCCGGTTTGCCATCCTGACCGATGGCAGCCCCTCCTGCGGAAGCCGCTTCATTTATGACGGGAGCTTCGGCGGCGGGCGGCATGACGGTGTGGGTGTGACGACGGCGCTGTTGCGCGCCCATGGCGTGCGGGTTTTTGCGGAGAGCGGGATTGGGGAGCTTCAGGCGCTTCTGGATATGGGGGGCTGAGGGGGGAAGCGGCGGTTGTTTCTGTTCTTTTTTGAAAAAAAGAACCAAAAAACTTCTTATCTTTTTTGGGATTTTGTTTTTTGAACGGGCATCGTTCCTGAATGGATGTTTTGAATCCGCATGGGCGGCCGGTTGATCATTGCGTGTGGCCGGTCTTTCATGAGGCGCCTGGACGGAGAGGCGGAATGGGCCTCGTTCGGTCCCATTCGCAGGAATCATGACCATGAAACGCCATTTTGGGGCGGGATATGCCGCGCTGATCGCCCTTTCATCCGCATGCGCTGTGGTCTCGGCTGCGAAGGGGGCGCCTGTCCTGTCCGAGCGCTTCGATGGTGCTGACAGCTTCCCTCCCCTCTCGGGTCCTGGCTGGGCAGCTTCACTGGTTGCGGGGCCGGGAAGAAACGAGGTGGTGACGGCGCATCCCGATAGCGGGTTTACGGGCCTGCACGCGATGCGGTTCGATGCGCGCGGCGTGCCGGTGCGTGCGGTCGTGAAGACAGTGCCGCCGGCGGACCGGGTGGCGGTCACGCCGGATAGCGTGCTGCGCTATATGATCTTTCCCGTCGATGATCCGCTGTCCCTGACCGACCCTGCGACCGCGACGGCGCTCGATATCGTCTTTGACGATGGCACCCGGGCCTCGTCGCTGGGGGCGCGGGATATTGCCGGCGCGCCGCTGACCCCGCAGGGACAGGGACGGAGCCTGTATCCGAACCAGTGGAACATGGTCGAAGTGCCCCTGGGGGCGATCGCGCGCCACAAACGTATCGCGGCGATCGAGGTGCAGGCGGGGCGGCCCGGCGGGGGTGCGTATCACGTCTATTTCGATGATATCAGCATCGGCGATGCGGAAAGCATGCAAGGGGCCACGCCTGCCGATCTGGTCGATACACGGCGCGGCACCAATGCGAACGGCCATTATTCGCGCGGGAACAATTTTCCCGCCGTTGCCGTGCCGCATGGATTCAATTTCTGGACGCCGGTTACGCGCGGCGATTCCGACTGGCTTTATCAGTATCAGGACCGAAACGACGCGCAGAACAGGCCGAGGCTTCAGGCGATCTCGCTCAGCCACGAGCCCAGCCCCTGGATGGGGGACCGGCAGACATTCCAGATCATGCCCGTGCCGGGTGGTGCGCCGCCCTCCGCCGACCGGGGGTTAAGGTCGGCAGGTTTCGACCATGCGCATGAGGCGGCGTTACCCTATCGTTACAGGGTGGCGCTCGACAATGGGATCGTCGCGGAAGTTGCGCCGACGGATCATGCTGCCATCATGCGTTTTTCCTATACGGGTGACCAAGGACAGATCGCATTCGACAATATCGGCGATCATGGGCGCATCGTCATCGCGCAGGACGGCATGAGCGCCGATGGATACACGGATGTTGCCAGCGACCTGTCGACCGGGGCGACGCGCATGTTCGTCCATATCGTCTTCGATCGTCCCGCCAGGGCGCAGGGGCGCCTGACGGGCCAGAAGCGCGACGATGTGCAGGCATGGACGGCGTTCGATACCTCCGGTGGTCGGCCGGTGACGCTGCGGATCGCGACATCGCTGATCGGCATCGACCAGGCGCGGCACACGATGGCGATGGAATTGCCGGAGGGGACGACATTCGACGCCGTGGCGGCGGCGGCAAAGGCCGAATGGAACAGGACTCTGACGCGGGTGGCGATTCCCGGCGCGCCGATTGACGAGCAGAGGACGCTCTACGGCAATCTTTATCGTCTCTATCTCTATCCGAACGCGGCTTACGAAAATGCCGGCAGCCCGCAGGCGCCGTCCTTCGTGCATGCCAGCCCATTCGCGGCGCCGGTAGGGCCGAACAGCGAGACGCATACGGGAGCGCGGGTCGAGACGGGGAAGCTCTTCGTCAATAACGGGTTCTGGGACACATATCGGACGGCGTGGCCTGCCTATGCGCTGTTGACCCCCGACGAGGCGGGGACGCTGATCGATGGGTTCGTGCAGCAATATCGCGAAGGCGGGTGGATCGCGCGCTGGTCTTCGCCGGGCTATGCGGACCTGATGACGGGGACGAGTGCGGATGTCGCCTTCGCCGATGCCTGGGGCAAGGGGGTGCGCCATTTCGATATTTCCAGCTTTTACCAGGCCGCGTTGAAGGATGCGACCGTGGTGCCGGATGATCCGGGTGTGGGGCGCAAGGGGTTGGCGCGTTCCATCTTCCGGGGTTACACGGACACCGACACGGACGAGGCGCTGTCCTGGTCCAGTGCCTCCACGCTCAATGATTTCGCGATCGGCACGATGGCGGCGGATCTGGCGCGGATGGCGCGTGCGGGATCGGCGGAACGGGCGGATTTCGAGGCGGAGGCCTGGTATCTGCGGAATCGCGCGCTGAACTATGTCAATCTGTTCGACCGCGACGTTGGATTCTTTGTCGGGCGGCGGCCGGATGGCGCGTGGCGTGTCGGGAAGGACATATTCGACCCTCTGGCGTGGGGTGGAGATTATACGGAGACGAATGCCTGGACCATGGCGTTCGATCCGGTTCAGGACGTGCAGGGGCTGATGAACCTCTATGGCGGTCGCGACGGGCTGGCCCGCAAGCTCGATGCGTATTTCGCAACGCCGGGCGTCTATCATGTGGGCGCGTATGGCGGCGTTATCCATGAGATGCGGGAGATGCACGATATCCGCATGGGACAATACAGCCACAGTAACCAGCCGGCGCATCATATCCTCTATATGTACGATTTCGCGGGGCTGCCGTGGAAGGCCCAAGACAAGATCCGCGATGTCATGAACCGGCTGTATCGCGGCACGGCGATCGGGCAGGGCTATCCGGGCGACGAGGATAATGGCGAGATGTCTGCCTGGTGGGTGTTCAGCGCCGCCGGTTTCTACCCGTTGCGGGTTGGCACGCCGACCTACGCGATCGGCGCGCCGCGTTTCGAGACGATGCAGCTTGCCTTCGACAATGGGCGGCGCCTGACCATCGAGGCGCCGGGCGTGAGCGACCGCAGGCGGTTTATCCAATCCGTGACGCTGAACGGCAGGAAGCTGACGCGGTGGTGGCTGTCCCATGCGGACATCGCCGCTGGCGGCACATTGCATTTCACGATGGGCGACCGGCCGTCGCCGTGGGGGACGGGGGCGGATGCCGCCCTGCCCTCCCTGACCCGTGGGAGCGCCATGCCCGAACCGGCCATGGACCTGATAGACCGGGAACAGGCGCGCAGGGAGGGACCTGCCGCGCTGTTCGACAATGATGCGATGACCAGTGCGCCGGTGCCGGGCGACGGCCTGAAGGCGGTGTTTCCTCGTGCGGCGACCGCGCTGGCCTATACGGTCACGTCGGGCGGCGACCTGAACGATGGTGCGCAGGCGTGGGATCTGGCGGCATCGGATGATGGTGTGAACTGGACGGTCATCGACCATCGCGAGGCCCAGCATTTCGCATGGAAGCGGCAGACCCGGCCCTTCCTGATCGCGGACCCGCGCCCGCATCTTCTGTATCGCTGGCGGCCTGAAGGGGCACATCCGGCGACGATCGGCGAGTTCGAGCTGCTGGGGTACCCCGGGTGAGGCCCCTTCTCTGATTCGTTAATGCTGTTCTTTCATATGGTATTTTTCGAATCGGGAGCGGCATCTCGACGTGGCGGGGGCCATGAGCTGCATCGTCATGCCTGTTGCCACGCCGGATGCGCGCTTGGGCCCGGAAGGGCGTTAATGCCCCAGGGGGCCTTCGTAATATTTTTCGATCTGGTGACCGTATAGTTGATCGCTCCAGTTGGGCATGGTTTCCGAGGTGTAACTCGGAGCCCCCTTCAGCTGATCCGGTGTCAGGTCGACGACATAACCCTGACGATTCACGTCGTAGTGCAGGGCCCGCCATGGAAGGGGGTGGTAGCTGTTGCCCATTCCGAGAAAGCCGCCGAAACTCATGACGGCATAGGCCACGTGGCCGGTCTGTTTATCGACCATGAAGTGACTGATCGTTCCCAGCTTTTCGTTGGCTGGTGAATAGACCGCCGTGCCCTCGACCTTGTCGGAGGCGATGAGTTCGTGCGTCTCGTCAATTCTGGTTGTGGTATCCGCCATGATGGCCTCCTGTTGCTTGGACCACGGTGGGTAGGTCGGCACGATCATGCGCCGGACAAGGGAAGACGGGATTTTCTTTTACACGATCTCTTGAAGGGGCGAGACACGCCGGATTTTGGAAGAAAAAGGAAACAGTTGGGTTTTCCTCGAAAACGTGGAATCGTCATCAGGCAGCGTGCGGGCTTGGCACTGCCTGGGAAGAGTTTTCCGGTTTTTAATAAGACGATACAAAATCGCCATTATGCGAGAATAGATCAAGGAGGTGGTTTCAGGCAGCTTGCGAGCGGCCGTGGCGTCGTGAAACGATCATGAAGAGAGGATGAGAGACGGAAGATGAACGACATGCCCCATACGCCCGGCAAGCGTGCCCAGCCGCATATCCCGCTCAATGACGGCACGACGATGCCGCAGATGGGCCTTGGCGTGTGGCAGATGCTGGCCGGGGAGACGGCGGCGATCGTGCGGCATGCGGTCGCGGCCGGGTATCTGGCCGTGGACACGGCCGCGATCTATGGCAACGAAGAGGGCGTGGGAGAGGGGTTGGCGGGCCGGCCCGACATCTATGTGACGACCAAGATCCGGAATGATGAGCAGGGTTATGACACGACGTTGCGGGCGTTCGACGCCAGCCTGCGCAGGCTGCGCCGCGAGAGGCTCGACCTCTATCTGATCCACTGGCCCAAGCCTGCCGAGGGGCGGTTCGTCGAGACCTGGAAGGCGATGGTCGCGCTCCGGCGGGAGGGGCGGGTGAAATCGATCGGCGTTTCGAATTTCCGGGCCGAGGATCTGGCGCGCATCATCGATGCGACCGGCGTGGTGCCGGCGGTCAACCAGATCGAACTGCATCCGCGTTTTCAGCAGCGTGCGCTGCGTGCCGTCAATGAAACACATGGGATCAGGACCGAATCCTGGAGCCCGCTCGGCCAGGGGCAGGTGCTGGACGATCCGGTGATTGCGAAGATTGCCGCGAAACACGGCAGGACCGCCGCGCAGGTGATCATCCGCTGGCATATCGACAGTGGGCTGATCGTCATTCCCAAATCGGCCACGCCGAAGCGGCTTGACGAGAATATTGCCGTCTTCGATTTTACGCTCGATGCGGAGGATATGCGGCAGATCGCCGGTCTGGATCGGGCGGATGGCCGGATCGGGCCGGACCCGTCCATATATTAGGCGGCACTTGAGAAGGGCGAAAAAGAATGTTCCGCAACGCTCTTCTTGCCCTCCCGATCCTTGCGGGCCTCGTGGCTGCCGGATCGGCCCATGCCGATGATGCATCCATCGTTCTGACGCAGGAGCAGGTCAGGTGGGTGGCAGCACCAGCCGATTTTCCAAAACATGTCGAGATTGCCTATGTGTATGGAAATGCCTCGGCCCCCGGCCCGTTCGTCATTCGCGTGAGGATGCCGGCGCATGCGCAGATCGCGCCCCACACCCATAATATGGACGAGACCTTGACCGTTCTATCCGGTCGCTTCACCCATTTCATTGGCAGGAGCTTTACCGGCGCGCGGGAGGATGCGCTTGCGGCCGGTGGCTTCGTCCATCTGCCCAAGGGCACGCCGCATGCCCTGCGGACGGCCGATTCACCGGTCGTGGTGGAAGTTTCCGGCGTCGGCCCCTTCGGCATGACCTACGTCAACCCGGCGGACGATCCCTCCCGGGCAAAATGAAGCCGGGTTGCCCCCCGGATTCAGTCATCGTCCGAAAGGGAAACACGCGGACGTTCGACACGATGCGAGAACCCGGGAACGGTTCGCCGCTATCGTGAACCGGCGGCAAGAGAGCGCGCGTTGCAACCGGTTCTTATGACATGAGTCTGTGGCCTCCATCGACATCGATTGTCTGGCCGGTCACGAAGGCAGACTCGTCCGAAGCGAGGAAGAGCATCGCGCCGAGGAGATCCGACGCCTCGCCGAACCGCTTCTGGGGAATGGAGTCGGTGACGCTCCTGATCTTGTCTCCCCTCCCCTTCGGCGGCCGCAAAGGCTGCATCCAACGCGTGCCACATGGGCATCCGGAGCGGTCCTGGCGCGATGCCGTTGATCCTGATCCCGTGGGCGGCAAGAGCGATCGCTGCTGATCGGGTGAGGCTTGTCATCGCTGCATTGGTTGCATTGAATGCCGCCGTGAGTGAACTCCCGCAGTTTCTCGTCGTTGAAGGCGCCAGAAGAGCCCCAACTTCTCCGCCAGCAGAGGTGATGCAAATGCACTTTCCAGCGGCGCGACCCGGCACCTGGTTCTCCCACTTCATTTCTCGCCTTCCGAAAGGCATGGCGGTGTCGTTCGATGATGACCCAACTGGCTGCCATCGACCACAATAAGCGGACCCTGCCACGTCCCTATCCTTGCTCTCCATGGAGATATTTAGCCGGATGGCTTACTGTCTTGACGGGATATCCCGAATGGGATTAGTTATCCATATGGCTTACCTTGACCGCGTCTTTCATTGTTTATCGGACGGCACCCGTCGCGCGGTCATCGCGCAGCTTGCCAGCGGGCCGGCGAGCGTTGGCGAGCTTGCGCGACGACATCACATGGCTCTGCCCAGCTTCATGAAGCATATCCGTGTGCTTGAAGAGAGCGAGGTCGTCATCTCCCGCAAAACGGGCCGCGTTCGTATGTGTCAATTGCGTCCCGACGCGCTCACAGCCGCACAAGGCTGGCTGGAACGGGAGCGGCGCGTTTGGGAAACCCGCCTGGACCAGTTGGATAGCTTTATCGAAACATTGTCTGAAAAGGAAAATGCACGTGGAAATCGATAACGAACGCGACCTTGTCCTCGAACGTACGGTAAAGGCCACGCCAGCCCAACTCTGGCGCGCATGGACGGAGCCGGATTTGCTGACGCAATGGTTCGCCCCCCGGCCTTATGGCGTGGCCAAAGCCTCGGTCGACCTTGTACCGGGGGGGACGTTCAATATTGTCATGTGCTCGCCGGAAGGAGATGCTTTTCCGGAAAAGCCGGGCTGCGTTCTTGTTGTCGAGCCTGAACGGCGCCTGGTCTGGACTGATGGCCTCGGCCCACAGTTCCGGCCGAACGCTGAAGCCTTCATGACTGTGGAAGTCACCATGGAGCCGGTTGCGGACGGCACGCGCTATCGCGCACTGGTGCGCCACAAGAGCCAGCAAGATCGGGCGAAGCATGAAGAGATGGGATTCTTCCAAGGATGGGGCACATGCCTTACGCAATTGGAAGAACTTGCCGCGCAGATCTGAGCCCAGGCCGCAACGAACGGGTTTCCGGAGGCCGCCCCCCCTTTGACGGGGCGCGGGGGCCGAAAGCCCCTGCGGAGGATATGAAGCGGATCGCCGGTCTGGATCGCGCGGATGGCCGCATCGGGCCGGACCCGTCCTGACATTAGCCGGCGTCTGGGAAGGAGGAAAAAGGCGGAACATCAGGCCGGAGGCGGTTAACCGTTCAGTCACTAAATTGTGTGCGCGCGCAACGAAGTGTGCGCCGGCGGGTTGCTGCACGTGCTGGAAAGGCGAAGGATGCCCGGGACGCGGAGGCGATGTTCCGGTGACGCGGCCTTCTTTCAGCAGCGTGGCTAACGGGCGTTCGACGTCCAGGCCGCTCCCTCCGGAACAATGAAGGACGCGGACGCATGACGACAAGGATTGCTGTGGCGCGGCTGCCCGCGCGCGGACAGAATGAGGGCTATCCGACGCTGCAGATACTGCGCTTGCTCGTCGGTATCAGCATTTTTATCGGTCATTGGTCGGAGCCCTATGTTGCGCGGCTGTTGCCGCAGGGGCAGGTCCCGATCGACATTTTTTTCATGATCGAGGGCTTTCTCTCGATGCGTTATCTGTCGCAGCCGGCTGTTATGGTTGCGAACAGGTGGCGGGTTGTCGGTGACCGTATCGCCCATATCTACCCGATATATGCAATAGCGCTCGTCGCGGGCTTCTGCGCGTTCGCGCCCTTTGCATTCGCCAATGCGGACGGGTGGACGGTAGCGAACTGGATCGGTGCCTTTTTCTCGGGCCTGGTCCTGCTGCCGGTCTTCTCGACGCTTGTTCATGGTTCGGTCTTTCCGCTCAATCCGCCGAGCTGGGCCATCGTGCTGGAACTGTTCGGCTTTGCGTTTCTGGCCCTGCTGCGCGTTCCTGGTTCTCCGCGACGGCTGTTCGCGGTGTGGGCCGGGGCGGTGTCGGTCTGCCTTGTGCTTGCCGCGGTCTGGCATGATCCCAATGCGGGCTGGTCCACGGTGCATTATTGGGGCGGGTGGCCCCGGATGAGTCTGGGGTTCTTCGGTGGGGCGTTGTTGTGGCATCTCCATGACCGCTATGGCGCGCGCACCCCGCAGCTCCATCCGGTCTGGGTTCTCGCGTCATTCATGGGCATGCTCCTGCTGACGACCCGGTTTATCGGCTGGCCGTTGCTGGGGGTCGGCGTGCCCCTGCTGGTCTGGTTTGGCGCTTCCTGCGCGCGCCCTGCCTGGCTCGACGCCATTGCCCCCGATGCCGGGCGGAAGGCGCTTGCTGTCTATCTGCTCGGTTATCCCGTCATGATGATCTGGCGCGTCGAGGGTATGCATTTCGCTGTGCCGCCATCGTTCGCCGGGAGCCTGGCGGGGTTCGCCCTGGTGCTTGGCAGCTTGCTGGCGGCCAGTGTGGCCATCGTGCGTCTGCAGAAAAACATAGGCCAGCAAATGCGGAGTTGAATGTGTCGGGAATGGCTGTGGACGGAGGGCGCTTGTTGGGGAAACTGTGCTTTCCCCCTACCCCGCCATTTCCGTCGCTGGCCGCCTGATCACGCGATCGACGGCACCGTGCGCTTTATGATCAGTATCGGGTCAAGCGGGCGTTTTATCGCTTGGCCAGTTCCTGAAGGACGTCCGCCTGTTCCCGCAGCGTCTCACGCGCCAGCTGCATCTGGCGCTCCAGTTTGAGATTGCGTTTCAGCCTTTGTTGCCGCCGCGGGACCGGGCGTGGCGCGCCTGCATGCGGTCTGGGGTGCCGGAGGCGTCCGGCACGGCGGCTACCCGGGCCTTGCGGGTGGCGGCGGCGCGGCGGCGCAGGACCCACATGACGCCGCCGGAGAGCGAGAAGAAGAACAGGGCGGCGCCGGCGAGGCCGACGGCGGTGCGCCACAGGCCGGCGATGACGGCGGGGCCGGCCAGCTTGGCCTCGTGCAGCGTGTGCAGCCACATGAAGGTGAGTTCGCCCGTGCGCTGCTGGCCGGGGTCGCGGATGAAGCGCACCGTGTCGGCATCGGCATCGTAGCGCACGGTTGCCGGGCGGTTGGGGCCGTAGGCGGGCAGGATGATGGTGAAGGATTGCTCGGCCGGGCGGGCGCCCAGGCGGGCCGAGGTCAGGATTGCGTCGGGCATCTGGGCCTGCACGGCGGCCATGGCGGTGTCCAGCCCCTGCTCGCCGGGGATGGCAGGCGTGTGGTCGGCATGGTGCGCGCGGGTGTGGGCCGGGCGGTCGCCGCCCTGCACGCCGAAGAGCGGGCGGGCGAAGGGGAAGGCCAGGACCGTGCCGCTGAGGGCGAGGAACAGCATGATCCCGAAGGTCCAGAAGCCCAGGCTGAGATGGGTTTCGCGCCACAGGCGATAGCCCCTGGCACGGGGGGAGATAGTGATCGTGCGGCGCCATTTGCCCGATGCCCACAGCGCCGGGTGCGGCCACCACAGGATCAGCCCGGTGATGGCCATCACACTCAGCAGCACGCCCATGACACCGGTCGCGTTCTGGCCGTAGGGCAGCAGCAGCAGGTCGGCGTGCAGATTGTGCAGCACGCGCAGGATATGCGGCACGATGTGGGTGCGCAGGATTGCGGCGTGGGCCGGGTCGACCATCACCTCGAATTCCGGGTGGCGCTCGCCGGCCGGGCCGAAGGCGACGACCGCGCTGTCACCCGGCCAGCGTGGCGGGTCGAAGCGCAGGGGCTGCGTGCCGGCGGGGGCCGCGCTGCGGGCGGCGGCGATCATGGCCTCGGCGCTGATGCCCGGCGCGGTCGTCGACCCGGGGGCCGGAACGGCGGGACGGCCGGCCAGCAGCAGCGGCAGGACCACCAGCAGGAGCCCGGTCAGGCCCTGCAACGCGAACGGCAGGATCAGGGCCAGCCCGATCCAGCGATGAATTTTCCGAAGCACGCGCCACCACGATAATGAGAATTATTCTCATATTATCGGACAGGCAAGGTTCGCGCAAGATGTGCGGGTTGATTATAGGCCGTTTGATCCGGCGCAATAGTAACAATTGATGTCGGCAGTTTATGCGGCAATCAGCGGTGCTGAGCCTGCCAGCGTCCATTCGGGTGTGACGTTGGCGAGACCATGGCGGTGGACGCGGGTAAAGCCCATGACGGGCCTGATGGCAGCATGGCCTTCATGTCCGGGCGCCAGGGTTGGGTGATCCGGCGCGGTTCATTGGGGTGGTTCTGACCGGACGTCATAAGGGCGCCCGATGGCGGCCGGCGGGTCCCTGCCCCTGGCGTGCACCGTTTCGACGGCTTTGCCGCTGGCATAACCGGTAACGGTCGGGATGGTTC
Source organism: Gluconacetobacter tumulicola (assembly GCF_014174215.1). Lineage (GTDB taxonomy): Bacteria > Pseudomonadota > Alphaproteobacteria > Acetobacterales > Acetobacteraceae > Gluconacetobacter > Gluconacetobacter tumulicola. The sequence goes on from NZ_JABEQL010000013.1 coordinate 23,932, forward strand.
GTGGCAGGCGGGCGGCGTGATGGGGGCATCGATTTCGTGCTGACAGTCCCACGCGGGTTCGCATACGCACCGGTATCGCCGTTCGATATCGGCCCGAGGCGGCTCCGCTGGCGATCCTGGTGTGCTATCATGCGGGGATCGCGCCGCTTTCCCCAGGCGCGAAACGCAGGCATGCAGGGCCGAAGCCTGTCTGTTCATCAGGTTCTGAACCCGGAGGTCCGCCAATGTCCCGCCCGCCTTTTCCGCCCTTCGATACCGAAACCGCCGCGCTGAAGGCGCGTCTGGCCGAAGATGCCTGGAACAGTCGCGACCCGCAGAAGGTCGCGCTGGCCTATACGCCCGACAGCCAGTGGCGCAACCGCACGGAGTTTCTTTGTGGCAGGGAGGAAATCGTCCTGTTCCTGACCCGCAAATGGGCGCGGGAGCATGAGTACCGGCTGATCAAGGAAGTCTGGGCGTTCCGCGAAAACCGGATTGCGGTACGCTTCGCCTACGAATGGCATGACGAGACGGGCCAGTGGTTCCGTTCCCACGGCAATGAAAACTGGGAGTTCGACGAGGCCGGGCTGATGCGCCGTCGCGTCGCCTCGATCAACGACCAGCCGATTTCGGCGGAACAGCGCCTGTTCCACTGGCCGCAGGGGAGGCGCCCGGACGACCATCCCTCGCTCTCGGCACTGGGTTTGTAGAACGCGCGGGCAGGTGGGGCGACGCCCTACCTCCTTTGGAGCGGCCGGGGGTCGTGAAGAACGACCGCATTGCGGGGCAGACATGACTATGACCGGAGGCCCGCATGGAGGCGGACGTTGCCTGTCTACACGCATAGCAGACAGGCGATTTTGCGGAAGAAGCGGAAAATCAGCTTTTTGACGTCGATCCTTGATTACTTGACGTACCGCTTTATCCAGCTTCGGAGACCATCGTCGAGGAATTTTACACTGTAGGAAAAACCAGCACGTAGCTGGTGCTTCTTCCTCCTGCAGCCTCCCGGGCCAGAATATTGCGCGACACGAGATCATTGATATCACGCAGGGCTGTATCCGGTGACGTCTTCGCCAGCTTCGCCCATTTGGATGAGGTCAGTTTACCCTCAAACCCGTCCAGCAGACGGTTAAGCATGAGGCGTTGTCGGTCATTGATCGATTGACCGGCCAGATTGTCCCAGAAACGGGCCTTCTGGATAACTTTCCCCAGAACATGGTCAGCACGGTCAAAGGCACGATCCAGAGCCCCCAGAAACCAGTGCAGCCAGAGCGTGATGTCCATATCACCCTTCTGCGCAGCCGCAAGGGTTGCATAGTAATCCTTCCGTTCGTGACGGATCTGGGCCGACAGGCTATAGAAACGCTGGTCTGTCTGTTCCGAACGCGCCAGCATGAGGTCGCCGATGGCCCGCGCCATGCGCCCGTTTCCGTCCTCAAACGGATGAATGGTGACAAACCACAGATGCGCAATGGCTGCCTTCAGCACAGGGTCCAGTGTCTGCGTTGCATTGCACCAGTCGAGAAAGGCCTGCATCTCCGCGGGCACCCTGCTGGCTGCCGGTGCCTCATAATGGACCTTCTCCCGTCCGACTGGACCTGACACGACCTGCATGGGGCCGGTTCTGTCATCACGCCACTCTCCGACCAGAATACGTGACATCCCGTTTCGTCCGGTCGGAAACAAAGCCGCATGCCAGGCGAACAGCCTCTCTTCGGTCAGTGGATCGGCATAATGGCGGGTCGCGTCCAGCATCATCTCCACCACACCTTCAACGTTCCGATCCACCGGTGCCGACGCACCGATATCCATGCCCAGTCGTCGGGCGATGGAAGACCGCACCTGCTCACGGTCGAGGTTTTCGCCCTCAATCTCGCTCGACTTGATGACGTCTTCGGTCAGGATGTGGAGTACGGCTTCAGATCTGAAATCGAATCCCAGACTTTCCATACGCCCCAGGAGCCGCCCCTGCCGATGACGCACGGTGGCCAGTTCATGGGAAATGGTGTCCTTATCCCATTGGAAGTTCGGCCATTCTCCATGCTGATGAATGTATCGCGCCATATTCTCTGCACTCCATACGGAGAATATGGCACCCAATCGCCGCAAGCCGCAAGACTATATCCGCATAATATGCGGCTAATAAATCCGTTATTCCCGGCGGAAAATGACGGCAATGCGGGGAAAGGGGGAATGTCCGGTAACGGACGGCGAACGACAAGAAATGCCATAGAAATGAATATGGGATATGGAGAGACAGGTTTCCCTCAGCCTGCGTCAATCAGGCTCTGGCACACCCCATTCGATATCATGGAAAGCCCGCAGCAGGAGGCTGCCATAGGAGTGAAGGACCGGCGGTCAGGGCCGGTTCGGGCACCGGGATAAAGCGCAAATTACTAGGGTCCCTGAGGCGGGATGGCATTGATGGCAATCTGGAGCTTCCCGGCGTCAACCGGTGTCGCCGGATTGTAGACCACCAGGGTCAGATCCGGCCGACCATCGACCGAGAACGTCGAATGTTCGAAGGCGAAGGGGCCGAGGACCGGATGGTCGATGTGCTTGACGATGTCGACGGGTGCCTCGGTGACGCTATTCTCATGCCACATCGTGTGAAACTCGGGGCTGAGCCGGCAGAGTTCCGTCACCAGAGGGGCGACCTCATCCGCCGCACCGGCGCGCGTCGTCTCGATGCGGAAGGCACCAACCACGTAGCGTGCCATGCTTTCCCAATCGGGTTGCATGGCGCGGGAGCGTGGATCGAGGAAGATGATTCGTAGGATGTTGCGCTCGGCTGGCGGCAGGACGCTGTAGTCCCCGAGCATGATGGTCGCCGCCCGGTTCCAGGCCGGGACATCCCAGGTTGCGGTCCGGATCAGCGCTGGACTGGGATCCAGCGCATCGAGCACGCGTTGCAGGCGTGGCGTGACGGTGCCGCCCCTGCGATACCGCGCCCCGGGCGCCCGACCGAGGCCGAGCAGGAACAGATGCTCGCGCTCGACGTCGGTCAGCATGAGGGCCTGCGCGATCCGGTCCAGCACGTCGGCAGACGGGGCACCCCCACGCCCCTGTTCGAGCCAAGTGTACCAGGTCGGGCTGATATTGGCCCTCTGCGCCACTTCCTCGCGCCGCAGGCCGGGCGTGCGGCGGCGCTCCGAGGGAAGGCCGAAGGCGATCGGATCGAGTTTCGCGCGACGATCTTTCAGATATGCGCCAAGCCGCTTCTCGCCGCCCTGATGCTCGCTCATCCTGTTAGTCTCTATAATACGATAAGGTCACTACTTTACCAGAATAGGACATGGACCGAGATCTGTCTTCATCTGAAAACGGGAGACACTGGTCATGCGCGTATTTGTCACCGGCGCTACCGGATTTATCGGCATGCCGACTGTCAGGGAGTTGCTTGCCGCCGGCCATGAGGTGCTCGGCCTGGCACGTTCGGCAGAAGGGGCTCAATCGCTCGCCGCCATCGGTGCGGACGTGCTGCGTGGGTCGCTTGAGGATCTCGATATCCTTCAAAAAGGCGCATCAACGTCGGACGCCGTCATTCACCTGGCCTTTATCCATGATTGGTCGAATTTCGCGGCGAGTTGCGAGACGGATCGCCGCGCCATCGAAGCGCTGGGTTCCGCGCTCGCCAGTTCCGGCAAACCCTTCCTCGCCACGGGCGGACTGGCCGGACTGGCGCCACCGGGCCGGACGGCGACCGAGAAGGATGTCATCCCGCCCGACTTTCCGTTCCCGCGCGTCTCCGAACAGACGGCGCTGGCGCTGATTGCGCGTGGCATCCGTGCTTCGGTGGTACGTCTTCCCCAGGTCCATGACCGGGCGAAGCAGGGGCTCATCACCCCGCTCATAGCGACTTTTCGTGAGAAAGGCACGTGCGCCTATGTCGGCGATGGAAGCAATCTCTGGCCCGCGGCGCATGTGCACGATGTCGCCCGTCTTTACAGGCTGGCCATCGAGAAGGGGGCGACGGGCGCGGCCTGGCATGCGGTGGCCGAAGAGGGTGTGGCGATGCGCGATATCGTCGAGACGCTGGGCCGACGCCTGGATCTGCCGGTCCGATCCATCAGCCTGGAAGAGGCCCCGGCTTTCTTCGGGCAGTTCGCGATGTTCGCGGGGTTCGATATGCGCGCTTCCAGCGAGCTGACGCGGCAGGCATTGGGATGGGAACCCACCGGTCCGGGACTGATTGCCGATCTGGAGCAGCTTGAGGGAACCTGATTGAACGCCCGGTCCGCCTTCCGGACCGTGCTGCGACCGTTTACACGCTACGGTCGGGAACTGGAGTGTCGGCTTTCGCGCGGAAGATCGTGGCAGTCGATATCCCGACCGAGCATCTCACATTTTCACCTCCTGTCACGACTATCGGCGTCTTCAATGATCCACTGAAGAAGAACCTATCCTCTTACCTTGTAGGGCCTGTCAGATCTTGCAGTTTGTTCCTATATATGGGGAATGACAGACAGCAATGCGACACAGATTTTCACCGACGAAGCCTGAGCGGTTTGGGAGCCACTAATCGAAGCGGTACGCCCGCAGGGCAAGACGCCGCCGAAAGACCTGCGGCGGACGATATCGGCGGTGTTCCGGCGTCATCAGAACGGTGCGAAATGGCGCAGCATTCCTTCGGAATTGGGCCCGTGGTGGCTGGCGGCGCAGTTGTTCATCCGCTGGGCCAAACGCGGAGTCTGGGAACGCCTGTTTGCCCTGGTGCAGGAACGTGGACAGGCTCTGGGCATGGTCTTTCTCGATGGCACCAACATTCGTGCCCATCACAAGGCGGCGGGAGCCAAAAAAAAGGAGACGGCAGCCGACAACGAGACCATCGTGAAGCACTTGGCCGCTCTCGTGGTGGCTATGGAACCAAGGTCTGCTTAGTCGCTGACGGACGTGGCCGTGCCGTCACCTTCAGCCTGGCTCCCTGTCAGGCGCGCGAACTGCCGCTCGCACCAGCCATGCTCGATCGCCTGCCACGCGAGCCATTATGCGTCGTCGGTGACAAGGGGTATGCTTCCAATGCTTTTCGGGAGCATGTCTGGACCATGGGAGCGCGACCAGCGATCCCGCCCAAGCGGCCGGGACGCTGCCGTCGCCTGCCCACAATGGGCTTATCGAAACCGGCATCTGGTGGAAAACCTCTGGGCCCGTCTGAAGGAATGGCGCGCCGTCGCAACCCGATACGAAAAGACCGCCACCTCTTTCCTCGCTGTCCTTCATCTCGCCGCAGCCGCAGATTGGATCAAGATCTAACAGGCCCCAGATCGTTTCGAGAAAAAACATATGGCCGGGATTATGATTTTCCCTTAAATTCGGACTATGCATCATATCGGATTTTTTGTTTGCCCAAACCACCGGATTCTCGATCTCGCGGGACCCCTGGGCGCTTTTGAAGAGGCGAATATTTTCGTTGAGGATAACGCCTATCGCTTGTCGGTGATTTCCGAGGTCGGAGGCGCCGTTGTCGGGAGTTCAGGGGTTCCCATTCACACTCAGTCCTTCCGCAACACGGCGTTCGACACGGTTATTTTCATCGGTGGAAACATCGCTCCTTTTCAAAGCCCTGGCGTCATCGCAGCCGCAAAGGACCTCGCTGCGCGCACTGCCCGCGTTGCGAGCGTCTGCACGGGCGCCTTCCTCCTTGCAGCAACAGGGCATCTCGACGGCCGTCGTGCAACGACCCACTGGCGTCTCGCACCAGAACTGCAGCAGCGATACCCTTTGATCAGGGTCGAGGCCGATCGTATCTTCATCGCGGATGATAATTTCTGGACCTCCGCGGGAATTTCGGCAGGTATCGATCTGGCGTTGGCGCTCATCGAGACCGACTGTGGGACCGAAATTGCGCGCGAGGTCGCGCGTGAACTCGTCGTTCCCTATCGACGCTCTGGGGGGCAGTCACAGTTTTCGGCCATGTCACAAATGGAACCGGAATCGGACCGTATCCGCATGGCGCTTGCATTCGCGCGCGATCATCTGGTCGAGCCGCTACCGATCGAGCGGCTGGCGGAAGCCGCTAGGTTAAGTGTCCGTCAATTTGGGCGCGCCTTCCGTCGCCAGACCGGCGAAACCCCGGCCAAAGCGGTAGAGCGTTTGCGTGTTGAGGTAGCATGCGTTCGCTTGCAGAGCGGGTCGGAGCCGATCGAACAGATCGCAAAAGCTGTTGGTTTTTCCGACCCGGAACGCATGCGCCGGGCGTTCGTCAAGCTACACGGTCATCCGCCGCAAGCGATCCGGCGCGCTGGCCGCCAAGAGAACGCTGTCTAGCTGTCAGGTTTGAGACGTCATCGGGATAGTGTGGCGTGGGCTCTTACCGCCTACGCCCGCTGGTTTGACGTTAATGACGCGAGCGCGGCGTGGAGGGATGCACGGACCGGAGCAGCAGGCCCCGATCGTTGGCCTGGAAGGCGACGCAGGAAGAGCGCGCGATCGTCCGTCACCTGCGGCGAGCGACCGCATTCGGGCTCGATGACCTGACCTTCAGGGTGTGCCATTTCCTGCCGCACCTCAACCGAGACAGTGTCTGGCGTATCCTGAAGGACGCAGGTCCCAACCGCCGGCCGCAAAGGTGACCGAACGCATCCGGTTGCGACCACGTCTTCGTAATCGCAGCTACACTTCCGATAAAGAGACCGATATCATGGACGATGTCGAGCGCATCATGATCTACGCCAATGACGTCTCGCAACCTGACAGCTAGATAATCGGACGCATCAGTCCATCTTTGGAGCCTGGCAGTATTTTGTAAACGGCGTCGCGAATTTTCGGCGGTGCAATCAGAGGATTGCCTGCATGGAACGGAGGTTGCGGATCGTACTGGACGAGCAGCTGCACCTCTTGCGCAGCCTGGGCTCCTCGAAGTTCCGCCGCTATCGCCATGCCGAAATCGATACCGGCAGTGACGCCGCCGCCACTCATGAAGCGGCCGTCTTTCACGATACGGGCCGGATCCGGAATAGCTCCGTATTCCTTGAGCACGTTCAGGAACGCCCAATGACAGGCGCTGCGCTTGCCTTTCAGTACACCCGAAGCGGCAAGGATGATCGAGCCGGTACAGACTGACGTGACATATCTTGCAGTCTCAGACAGGCGTCGGACGTGTCCCAACATCTCAGGCTTCATCATCGCCGAGAGGTCAAGAGCACCGGGAACGCAGATAACATCCACCTCATTGATATCGGAAAGTTTCTCTGTTGGACCGAAGACGATGCCTTTCTCCAGCGTGACGGGGCCACCGTCCGGACTGGCGAAACGAACTTTCGTGTTGGGGATGCGCGAAAGAATTTCATTGGGACCGGCGAAATCGAGAAGTGTCCCGTTCGGATAGATCGCAAACAGAAATTGAATAGGTTTCTCGGTTTTACCGATCGCTTCGGCACGTGCCCCTCCCGGCATCAGGCCACCCGCCGCGGTTGCCGCGATCGCTGCACCCCCCATGAGCATTGCATGCCGCCGTGCACGCCCTTCCTCGCTTAATTTTTCATGGGTCGTTTCATCGAAAATTCCAGACATAGCGGCCTCCTGATCTATCCCCTCCGCACGGGGTTGGCGATTGGACAGGCTCGACATCTAATTCTGGATATGAATTTCCCAAAGGACCTAATTCCCTCATTTTGCGCCACAACGAGACCGTTGATTGTGGATGTCTCTATTCGAGGGAAATATGTCCTTTAGGTCACTGACCGGCCCGTTAGGATCGACAGGAGCGGTGGGCGCGTCTGGGGCGCCTGTTGCGTTTTTTTATGAGGAATCGGGCATGAGACTTTCGGGAAAAACCGCTTTCATCACGGGCGGTACAAGCGGTATCGGTCTTGCTACTGCAAAGCGTTTCATCGAGGAGGGTGCTCGCGTTGCCGTCACCGGCCGCGACGAAACCCGGTTTGCCGACGTGCATGCGGAACTAGGCGGTGAGGCTCTGGTCCTTGCCGCCGACGTTCGATCTGTCGAGGAGATGCAAGCAGCTACAAGCCGGGTCCAAAGAGCGTTCGGTGAGCTCGACATTCTGTTTGCGAATGCCGGTTACGTTATTCCGACCCCGCTACAGTCGATCGATGTGCGCCAGTACGACGACATCATGGACGTCAGCGTCAAGGGAGCCATGTTTACCATGCAGGCTGCGTTGCCAATACTGCGTGAAGGCGCATCCGTCGTTCTGACGACCTCGTTCATCGATCAGACCGGCAAACATGGTCTGTCTCTGGTCGCCGCTGCCAAAGCGGCCGTCCGTTCATTTGCGCGGAGCTGGTCCTACGAACTGCTCGACCGCAAAATCCGGGTCAATGCGGTTGCCCCCGGAGGCATCGAGACACCGCTGCTGAATAAACTTGGCATGTCCGAAGCCGAGGTGGCGGCTTTCAAATCGCAGTTTGCCTCGACTGTGCCGGTGGGGCGAATGGGCCGGGCAGAGGAGATTGCTGCGGCAGTTCTCTATCTTGCGAGCGACGAATCCCGATACGTCGTCGGGACAGAGCTGGTCGTCGACGGTGGTTGTTCGCAGCTTTGAAACCGGCGTTCGATAGCAACTATGCACGATTATTTTTGGGACAATCGTCATGACATTCACAAAACCCTTCTCTTATCTTCTGGGCGCCTCAATGGCTCTTGCCCTGCCATGCGTCCCAGCTTTGGCGGCCAATTCGCAATCGCCTGATGCGGCTGCGGTGAAGGCGGTGACCGAACAGTTTGCCGCAGACCTCGCCAGGGGCGATCTCAAGGCGATCTCGCTTCTCTACACCGATGACGCCAAGCTGCTTCCTCCCAACGAAGAGGCAATTTCCGGCCGTGCTGCAATCCTCGCCTATTTCGAGAAGACCCTGCGGCCGGATCTCGTTGGAGGGGCCCGGTTTGATCATTACGAGATCTATGGGGGCCCCGAGGCAGCAGCCAGCATCTCTCAAATCAGGATGCTTGATAACAAAGGCCATGTCGTTGAACGCGGTAAGCAGACCATTGTCCTACTCAAACAAGGCGGGGAGTGGAAAATTCATCGGGATATGTGGTCAGACAATTCCCACGCGAACACCAACGACTGACAATAAAAGCAGATCGGAATGGTATTGGATTGCCGCGCCTTGAACGAAGCGATTCGGCCAATATGGTCTCCATCGGCCAGCAAGGACCGGACCGGATCGCCCGGGTCAGCAATTGCCTTAGGAGTGATTCGGCATGATAAACTCCAGAATTGTTGCAGACCGTCCGCTATCGGGAGCGCAGGTTTTTGTGCTCCATGTCCGCAATGAGGCGGACGCGGGAGGAGGCTGACAGGCGCTTATGCGATGTCCAGCATCCGCATCTTGCGATAGAAGGTGGCGCGGCTGATGCCGAGGGTGCGGGCCGCGCGGGTGACGTTGCCCTGGGTGGCGGCGAGGGCGGTGCGGATGACGCTTTCTTCCGCCTTGCGGAAGCTGGGGGAATCGTCGCCTTCCAGCGCCGAGAGCAGGTTGGGCTGCTCGCGGATCATCTCGTCCGTCCAGTGCATCAGCGTGCGCGCGGCGCGGGTGGCGCCGACCACCTGCCCGTCTTCGTCGATCGCGACCAGTGGGGCGGAGCAGCCGTCGGCCGCGTCCAGCAGCAGCACCTTGCGCCCGTCATAGCGGGTACGGAACAATTGTTCCTCGATCCGGCGGCCGGCCAGGGTGAGCGTGTCCAGCAGCAGGGGGGCGGCGGGGCGGGACGAATCGCCGTGGAAGGCGGCGAGGTTGAGCGCCCCGACCATCTGCCCCTGCGCGTCGAAGATCGGGGCCGCGAAACTGGCCAGCAGCGACAGGCAGAAACGCCAATGCTCGCCCTGGCCGAGGAAGATCGGGTCGCCGTCGCGCACGCAGGTGCCCACGCCGTTGGTGCCGGCGAGGGCCTCGTCCCACATCGCGCCCTGTTGCAGGCCCATCCGGCGGCAATGGGCGGACTGGGCCTCGTCCGCGCAGCGGGCCAGCAGCGTGGCGTCGGGGTCAGCCAGCAGCACCAGCAGGCCCATGGGATAGACCAGGTCGAACAGGCGCCGCATTTCGGGCAGGGCTGCCCGCATCAGCGGGACGGAGCGCCCGCTGACCTGGCGGAATTCGGCACCGCTGAGGATGTCGGCCGCCCAGCCCTGGGCCGGATCGACATTGTGGGCGGCGGCGCAGCGCTGCCACGAGCGTTCCACCATGAAGCCGCCGGCGCTGTTTCGCACCGTGCCAGCGCTGCCTCTCAGGAGACCTGCCTGTTCCATCGCCTGCCGCCGCGCCCGCTTCTTCACAACACGCTGTGGAGCGCCGGACCGGCCGCATCGGGCCGGCGACGGCGTCCCCACAAGATTTGCCAGGACGTTCCGGTCCTGCATGTACGCATAATACATATACATCTTCTGGCCGCCGCCAGGTCAATGCCCGGCACAAGGCGCGGCGGCAAGAAGTCGTGATGATGGGAACCGGCTACAGGCGGGTTACCAGCGGGCGGGTTACCAGAGATAGACCAGCTTGATGTAATAGGCGTTGCTTTCGGGCGTGTTGCGGCCTTCGACCGAATGCGTGTAGCGGGTGGTGAAGGAGAAGTTCTTCGCGATATTGAACATCATGCCCACGCCCAGCGCGACCTCGCGGCTGCTGGAATCCTTGACGTAGGTGCGGTGCGTGTTGTTGTAGGTGCCGGTGACGTTCTGCCAGTCGAGCGCGAAGAACGGTTCGAGCAGTTTGGTGGCCTTCCAGCTCCAGCGCAGGTTGGAATAGAAGACGACACCGGGGAAATAGCTGTTCTGGCCCCTGATATGCTTCGTCGAGCCCACGACGGTGCCCACGTCGCCGTCGAAGCTGAAATGTTTCCATTCATAGTCGAAGATGAAGCTGGAGATGTTGGACCAGTAATTGGGCGAGGTGGCGTCACGCGTGCCCACCGGGGTCTGCATGAAGGTCTGGAAGCCGAAGGTGCTGTGGGCGTTCGGCTTGAACCAGGCGGCGGGGCCGACGATGGTGGGGCCCAGGCCGCCATAGTTCTTGCCGTTGGCCAGGGTGAAGCTTTCGGCCTGGATGATTTCGAAGGCGAAGCCCACATGGGGAATGGCCTCGAAGCTGCGGAAATGGACGTATTTGGTCAGGCCCGACCAGGTGTGGCTGCCCTGCCCTGCCGTGCGCTGGCCCGAGCCGTTGTAATAGGAGCCGGCCGCGTTGCCGTCGCCGTACTGCACCAGCACGTTGAAGGGCTGGAAATCGACCGGCAGGTCATATTCGTGAGGGCCGATGATGCCGAGCGTGACGTCCGCGGCATGCGCCGCGGGGGCTGCGCCGAGCAATGCGATACCGGGGATGGAAAGCCGGACCAGGGTCCGAAGCCATTCCGGCCGTTCTGTCAAACGCATTGGTTTGATTCCGTTGGGGGCGGTGCCGGGCGCGCATAATGCGCGCCCGGCACCTGTTGTTGTTTATTATTGATTATTGGGCGGTCGCGCCGGTTCCCGGCGCGCCGTCGAGTGTATAGGCGATGATGTAGTCGCCGCTGCGCGTGCCCAGGCCGCCATGGCCGCCAGCCGCGATCAGGACATACTGCTTGCCGCCGATCTCGTAGGACATCGGGGTGGCCTGGCCGCCCGCCGGCAGGCGGTCGCGCCAGATCACCTTGCCCGTCGCAAGGTCGAAGGCCCGCAGGTAGTCGTCGGCGGTGGCGCCCATGAAGACGACGCCGCCCTTGGTCACGATGTTGCCGCCGATATTATACATGCCGGTGGGCAAAGGCAGGTTGTCGTGCGTCCGGAACGGGCCGGTGTCGCGGGTGGTGCCGACCGGGTGCTGCCAGACGATCTTCTTCGTCACCAGGTCGATCGCCGTCAGCGTGCCCCAGACCGGGCCCTTGCAGGGGATCTGCAGCGGGTTCAGCCACGGGTTGGTGTAGGCGATGTAGGGCGTGCCGTAATCCGGCGAGACCGACAGCGCGTCACCCTTGGCCGCGGGCTCTTCGCCCTGGCCGTTCCATTTGGGCAGGATGCCCGGCCCTTCCAGCGTCTGGCGGTGATCGAGCTTGATGCGGAACGGCAGGTAGCTCGCATTCGCCAGCATGATCTTGCGCTGCGGGTCGATCGTGATGCCCTGCCAGTCGACGATGCCGTAGAAGGCCGGGTAGACGATCGTGGTCTGGCCGATATGCGGCGGGGTGAACTGCCCGTCATAGGCCGACTGGCGGTACTGGATGCGGCAGATCATCTGATCCAGCAGCGTCGCGCCCCACATGTCGGTCTCTTTCAGGTCCGGCGGCGAGACCGAGGGCATCGCGGTCGGGTAGGGCTGGGTCGGCGTGACATGGTCGTCGGGGGCGACGCCGGCGGTCGGCACCTTGCGTTCCTCGACCGGGTAGCCGGGGACCGGCTGGCCGGTGCGGCGGTCCAGGACGAAGAATTCGCCGCGCTTGGTGCTCTGCACCAGGGCGGGGATCATCTCGCCATTCGGGCCGGGGAGGTCGACCATCGACGGGCCGGACGGAATGTCCATGTCCCACAGGTCGTGATGCACGGTCTGGTAGGTCCAGCGGCGTTCGCCGGTCACGATATCCAGCGCGATCGTCGCCGAGGAGGTGGCGTCGTCGAACGGACGGCGCGAGCCGCCCCAGTTATCCGGCGGGGCGTTGCCGGTGGGGATATAGACCAGGCCCAGGTCGGGGTCGGCCGTATAGACGCCCCAGGCGTTCGGCGTGTCGCGCGTCAGCACGTCATCCGGGCCGGGTGTCCAGGTTTCCGGCGTGTGGCCGGCATCCCAGGCCCAGGCGATCGCGCCCGTCGTGGCGTCGAAGCCGCGCACCGCGCCCGAGGGTTCGAAATTGGCCTGGTTGTCGAAGATCCAGCCGCCGGTGATCAGGCGGTTCTTCGCCACCAGCGGCGGCGAGGTGACGAAATGGAATCCGTGCGGCACATGGCCCAGATACTGGCGCAGCGAGATGAAGCCATGATCGCCGAAATCGTCGCACGGTTTGCCGGTTTCGGCATCGAGCGCCACGATGCGCACATCGGCCACCGGCGAGTAGATGCGCGTGCGGCAGCTGGTCTGGATTTCGTCCGGGATCTTGTAATAGGTCACGCCACGGCAGGAGAGATAGACGTTCTTTTCCTGGTCGGCCTTCGCGGGCTGCGGGTCGAACTTCCATTTGACCTTGCCGGTCGCCGCGTCCAGCGCCATCACCCAGCTATGGGGCGTGCACATGTACAGCGTGTCGCCGACCTTGATGGGCGTGACTTCCAGGTTGAATTCATGCCCCTGGTCGGGGCCGGCGACCGTGCCTTCGCCGATCTGCTGGACATCGCCCGTCCGCGTCAGCCACGCGCGTTTCAGATGGCCGACATTGGCCGGCGTGATCTGGCCCAGCGGCGAATAACGGTCACCGCCCATGGTGCGGCCATAGGCCTGCCAGTCGCCGGCGGGGATGCCGTCGGCGGCGGAATCGGCGGCTTCCTGCGGGGCCATACGGTCGGCCGGCACCGTGCCGTCGATCGAGTAGGCGGTGAAGCAGCTGACCACCAGCGCCAGGGTGCCGACGCCGACCGCGCCCAGCATTTCGCGCTTGTCGGCCAGCCAGGTTCCGCCCTGCCGCCAGACCCATGGCAGCAGCATCCACACACCGATGCCCACCAGCGTGAGCAGGCGGACTTCGAGGTTCCAGATGTTGAAGCCGACCTCGTAGAGCGACCACAAGGTGGCGAACAGGAGCAGGCCGGCATAGAGGCGCAGCGCCAGTTTGGGCGATTTGAATCCCGCCAGCGCGGAGCCGATCATGACGGCGCCCGCCAGGGCGTAGAACCAGGACCCGCCCAGGACGAGCAGGTATCCACCACCCAGGAAAAGAAAAAGCCCCACAAGGGCCATCAGGATCGAGGTGACGATCGAGAACACACTCGTAATCATCTCGCGTATGTTCCTATTCTTTATTAAAGTTTCCGTGATCCGGAACAACTCGTGAGGCTGCGGCCCCATGGCTATTGCCGACCAGCGTGCTTATCGTCACGAAGGTTTTCGGATCGCTACGATCCAGTAAGCTCTTTCACACGAACGTGTCCCGGCCCGTCGCGACTGTCGCAAAGCTGAGACAGTCCTATCCAGCCGGGGAACGAGCCGGGCCGGGGCCATGGGGCCGTTCCCCCTGCCCCTTCATATGATGTATGCGGGAAATGATGTATGCGGGGGCTGTATCGTGATCGATATGCCCCCCCCCCTTGCGGATCGCCCCCATGTCCGATGTCGCCCGCTATGAGTATTTCCTGTTCCTGCTGCTGGTGATCCTGGCGTTGGAGCGGCTGGCGCGGCGGCTGGCGCTGCCGCCGGCGGCCGCCTTCATCCTGGGCGGCACGGGGCTGGCCCTGCTGCCGGGCACGCCGGAGCTGACGCTGGACCCCGACCTGGTCATGGTCGTGTTTCTGCCGCCCCTGCTGATGAGCAGCGCGTGGTTTACGGCGTGGCATGAATTCCGCCGCAACCTGCGGGGCATTCTGGCGCTGGCGGTCGGCACCACTTTGTTCACCACGCTGGCGGTGGGCATTGCCGCGCGGCTGGCGGTGCCGTCGCTGCCCTGGGCGGTGTGCTTCACGCTGGGGGCCATCGTCTCGCCGCCCGATGCGGTGGCGGCCGAGGCGGCGATGGAGCGGTTGAACCTGCCGGGGCGGATCACCTCGCTGCTGCTGGGGGAGAGCCTGCTGAACGATGCCACCGGGCTGGTGCTGTTCCGCTTTGCGCTGGCGGCGGCGCTGACCGGGCTGTTCGACCCGATGGCGGCGGTGGGAGCGTTCTGTCTTGTTTCGGTGGGCGGGGTGGCGATCGGGGTCGTGCTGGGGTGGGGCGGGCTGTTCCTGATCCGCCGGTTGCGGGACAGCGACCTGATCATTACCGCGACCGTGCTGCTGGCGGCGGCGTCTTATATCGGGGCCGACCGGCTGCATGTCTCGGGCGTGCTGGCGACCGTGACCACCGGGCTGATGCTGGGGTGGAACCAGCATGCCGATTTCAGCGCCGGCACGCGCGTGCGGGCGCAGGCGTTCTGGAAGGTGATGGTGTTTCTGCTGCAATCGGTGCTGTTCATCCTGATCGGCCTGTCGCTGCGCGGGGTGCTGCATCGGCTGGAGGGCACGGCGGACCTGTTGCACCGGCTGGTGATTCCGATTGCCGCCATTCTGGCGACCATGATCGTCTCGCGCTTCGTGTGGCTGTTCGGCACCGATGCCGTGCGGGCGGTGCTGCGGCGCTGGTGGCCGCGCAAGTTCGCGACCCCTTCCCTGCCCGAGACGATTGTCATGGCGTGGTCGGGGATGCGCGGTGTCGTCACGCTGGCGGCGGCGCTGTCGCTGCCCGAGGCCCTGCCCGGCCGTGATCTGGCGCTCTGCTGTGCCTTCGCGGCCATTCTGGTGACGGTGCTGTTGCAGGGGATCACGCTGGAGCCGCTGGTGCGGGCGCTGAAACTGACCGATGACGACGCGGCGCGTATCCAGAGCGACGAAAACGCGGCCTGGGTGCGGGTGGCGGAAGCTCAACTTCGGACGATCGAACAGGCTTCCCGCCAGCCCGACGGCACGGAACGCCACCCTCGGCTGCTGGAACAATATCGCCATCGCCTGCGTGTGACCCGCGAATATGCGCAGGACATGCCGATCCACCGGCCGGAGGAGATCGCGCATTATCAGGCGGTGCTGGCGGCCATTCAGGCGGCCCGCGCCGAGATCCTGGCATCGTATCATCATGGGCAGATCCATGACCATGTGCTGCGGGAGATGGAGCAGGATCTGGATATGCAGGAGATTGCGGCGGAGACGCGGTTGTAGCGTTGTGGAGATAGGCTGTTGGGGCGTGGGGGTGCCCCGATTTGTCGATTGCCCTCCGCATGTGTGTACATGATATGGTAACACGCGCGGAGGGACATATCAGCGAACAACGTTCGGAAAATGCACAGATCCCGCAGAAAGTGGGCGTGCGGGAGTTTCGTGGGAACCTGACCGCCTATCTTCGTCAGGTCAGGCAGGGAGCCACGATCCTGGTGACGTCCCATGATCAGGTCATGGCGGAACTCCGCCCCCCGGCACCGTCTTATCGTCCCCGTCGCCAACCCGGAGCGCTTCGTGGCCGGATCAGGATCAGTGACGATTTCGATCGGACGCCGCAGGACGTTCTCGACAGTTTGGACCGCGATCTGTGAAAGTTCTGCTGGATACGCATGCCCTGCTCTGGTGGCTCTCGGACTCCGGCAGGCTGGGTGGCAAGGGCAGAGAGATCATTGCGGACCCGGCGCACGATATTCTGGTCAGCATCGTCTCCCTGTCGGAGATCGCGGTCAAAATCCGCATTGGCAAGCTGGATGCCGATGCATCCCGGTGCGCCTGACGCGCCGTCACCGTCACAGTTTGGAACCACCGTCGGCCCGGATGACGTCCCCCGTGACCCAACGGGCATCATCACCCGCAAGGAACACGATCACCCCGGCAATGTCCTCCGGCGTCGCCACACGCTTGATCGCCTGGATACCCAGCGTGAATTCCCGACCTTCGTTCGTTTCGACGAAACGCGACATATCAGTGGCGACGACACCCGGCGCGACCGCGTTCACGCGGATGCCACGCAAGCCCAGCTCCGCTGCGAAATGGGTCACCAATGTTGAGATCGCACCCTTCGAGGCGGCATAGGCTGACAGTTCGCCAACGGTCGTGCGGGTCGCCAGCGACGAGGTGAGAATGATGCTGCTTCCAGCACTCATAATGGGCGATAACTGCTGTACCAGAAAGAATGGTGCTTTGACGTTTACGGAAAACATGTCGTCGAAGTCTTCAACTGTCGTATCTTCGAGACGGGCCGGGCGCGCAATTCCGGCATTGGCGACGAGAATATCGAGTTTGCCGGAAAAAATCTCACGAGCGCGTTCGGATAAGTCGAAAGTTCCTTGAATATCGCGCAAGTCAGCCGGAATGGCATGGGCCTTCCCACCGTTGCCTATGATCTCCGCGACTACGGCATGTGCTGCCTGCCCGCTTGAACTGTAGTGGACCAGCACCTCGGCGCCGGCAGATGCGAGAGCGAGCGCCGTCGCGCGGCCCATGCCACGGGACGCGCCCGTGACCAAGGCTTTCCTGCCATGAAGTTGAGCCATGGTGTTCTTCCTTGCGTTGTTTCTTACTCTGAGATCGTGCCGGACATGACGTAGAAGCTGCCGTCCATCATCGTGTAGAAGGAACGGGTGGTCTTCGCTTCGAAGTTGTCGCAATGGACAACGGTGGATTTGTCTTCTTCCTGCCAGGAGAGCAGATACGATCCTCCCTCCAGAGCCGTCCATTGGAAAGGCACCGTCATTTTGGCGCCTGTCTGCGGGCCCTCGAGGAATTCAGCGGTAACGTTTGTGCCGTCGTCGGCATAGGTGTTCCGAAAGACGAGGCCTTCGCCGTAATTCACGACGAACGAGCGTCCGGAGTAGGGAAATAAGTCGGTCTGGTTCATGCCATTCCTGGGAAGCTGCTGGTGAATGTTATTGAGGCGCATCACGCGACGTCGCCACATGCGACAGGATAGGCATTGTTTCAGAGCCGAAAAACAGGCTCTGGTTCCGATCAGATCGGACGTTTACGTCCGCAATCGTCCGATTTAAGATCGGAAAATGGACAATCTCTCTGGCATTTCGGCGTTCGTCTCTGCAGCGGAGACCCTGAGTTTCGTGGAGGCTGGCCGCCTGCTTGGTGTTTCCGCGTCGGCAATCGGAAAAACGATTGCCCGTCTTGAAGCGCGACTGGATGCACGCCTGTTCCACCGCAACACCCGGAGCATGAAACTGACGGCGGAGGGGACGCTCTTCCTTCAACGGTGTCATCGCATTCTGGGAGAACTGGATGCTGCCGAGCAGGAGCTGAGCGATATACGGGCTGCGCCAAAAGGAAAGCTACGCGTGAGCCTTCCGGCGATCGGCACGCTGCTGTTGCCTGCGCTCTCGGAATTCATCCAGCGCTACCCCGACGTTGAACTCGACATCGACTTTTCGGATCGGAAAGTGGATCTGATCGACGAAGGCTTCGATGCGGCAGTCCGCATTGGCGAAACGGATGACACGCGATTGCTCAGCCGCCGGCTCGGTGTCTTTCATCGCAACCTCGTCGCATCACCCGGTTATTTAAAGAAGACGGGACGACCAAAAAGCGCGACAGAGCTACTGCGCCATACGTGCCTGCTCTACCGATTTCCCACGACTGGAAAGATCGAATCATGGCCGGTCCCAGGGTGGGAGCGTATCTTGGGCAGCGGGCAGCTATCGACCGTCAGTTGTAACTCGATCGAGACGCTCACGTATTTTGCTCTTCAAGGACAAGGAGTTGCTTGCTTGCCCGATTTTGAGGTGAAGTCGGCCCTCGCTGATAATAAGCTGGAGCGACTTCTGGTCACAGAGACTTCCATGCCCCGTGCCATGACGATTTTATGGCCGACCAGCAAACAACTCGCGCCTAAGCTGCGCGCCTTTATTGATCTCCTGACCTCACGGCTTTCATTGAAGCAGTAGCGACTTCACTCAGCACGCGCGCCGTGAACCTGATCGCGCGACCTGACAGGTTCTTCCGCTATCATGACGTCCGCTTATCGCTTTCGGAACCGATTAGCGGACTGACCGGAATCCTGAAGAGTTTCGGGCGCCGCGAGACGTACGAAAGTCGGGGAGGACCGAACCCGCGACACGGAGACTCAGTTATGGGGAATTTGCAACAGGCGCTGCCCTGAGGCGCCCCTGAGCGGGGTCACGTGACGGCATTCGTGGCGCGGCGAAGGGCTTTTCCCGCTGATCTTATGCATAGGAGTGACAGGATCGTCAGTGCCAAGTGCACGCTTTCTGCCGCTTTTTCGCGTTTTGCGTAAGCCTGTCGGTTTGCCGGAACGAGGCGGTTCCGGCATGCGTCTTGTCATGCTGTCGTCTCTGCGGGCTACCATGTCTTCGGGTTCTCCCAGGCGGCCGAGAGGGATACGGTCTTCGACACGCTTGACGAAGGCCCCGTCCTTTACGGCGTCCTTGGTCATGCCTGTGCGGGTCACGGATGGGCAGATGGCGTTTATGCGCACGCCCGTGCGCCCGTGGTCCATGGCCATGACGCGCGTGAGATTGACGACGCCGCCCTTCGCCACATCGTAATAGGCCGTATTCCAGTCCCCGCGCATTCCTGAGACGGAGGCGACGTTGACGATGTTGCCGACCGAGTTGATGAGCATCGAGAGGAATGTGCGGCTGACGTCGATCGTGCCGTTCAGGATCGTGGCGCAGACGATGTTCCACGATTGCGGATCGCAATCCAGCACCGTGCCCATTGCCGTTACGCCGGCATTGTTCACCAGTACGTCCCGCGTGCCGAAATGACGGCGGGTCAGGCCCAGCAGCGTCCTGACCTGGGCGGGAATCGAAATGTCCGTCAGGGAGGGGATGGCCCGTTTCGGGTCCAGGCCGGTCATGACGGCATCGAGGGCCTTGGCATCGCGGTCCACGAGGATGACGCTGGCGCCCTCTTGCAGAAAACGCAATGACGTTGCGCGACCGATACCCTAAGCGGCCCCGGTTACGATCACCTTTCGGTCCTTGAAGCGAGACAATCTGTCCAGCGCCATGATGTCTTCCCTCTGTTCCGTCAATTCAGAGTGGCCACGCGCCAAGAGCGCATGCGCCTGAACGTCGCGGATTTCATGCCAGACCCGAAAGGCGCCGAACCCGGACAATTGCGGCGTGCCGCAGGAATCTCAACGCGCAATATGTTAACAAGTTCCCACTGATCGCGCAGAATTGCCGGAATCTTCCAAACTGGATTATCGAGAATGGCGGCAAGGCTTGCGACGTTGAGCATGCCGCGTACGATCATCCGATGATTATCAGATATGGAAGATCGACGCTGATGACGAACCGATTATGCGGCAGGCTCGCCCCCTACGGGCGATTCGGGATGAGACGGAAATCACAAGTTCATGAGAATAACAGATGAAATGTCCTCTGAGCCTGTTTAAAAATGCACAGCGAATTGGTATCCGTGCATTTTTAAACAGTCTTCCAGAAACGCCCAGGCAGGAACCAGAATGAAGGCACCCATGGCAGCCGGCATTCAACGACCCGCAGCACCTTCATGGCGGATCATCCCCCACACCGGCTCAGATTTTTCCATTCATTCTCTATTTGCAATTAATACACAATATCATTTTCCATTCCAAATCACGGTTTTTTTATTATACCGCTCGTCTGGAAATAAAATATTTACAAATGCGCGGGGACAAGTCTCAAATTCTTATCAAGAAAAAAGATACGGACTCGGAACATGTCCGAACGCGGACAATCATCTTCGGGATATAAAGAGAACAACAAGCAGAGCCTGAGCTCTGGCCCATCATGTGCGGGCCGCGATGGCTTCGCGCGGAGACGTTCACCATGCCCATTGATAAATTCAGGAACCGTCGGACATTCCTCCGACAGGCCATTTCCGTTGTACCGAGCGTGACGTTCATCGGCAGCGCTTCCGAACTTCTGACCGCGAATGGGGCGCGGGCCGCACCGACCGAACAGCCTTCCGTTCCATACCAGCCGACCTTTTTCACATCCGCCGAATGGACGTTCCTCAACGCGGCGACCGACCGGCTCATACCGTCGAACGAGGATGGACCGGGCGCCGTCGAACTCGGCGTTCCCGAGTTTATCGACCGGCAGATGGAAAGCGGCTACGGGCATGGTGAATTCTGGTACCTGAGCGGGCCGTTCGTGACGGATGTCGATCCCACGCTTGGCTACCAGCTTCAATACACGCCACGGGCGTTCTACCGGGCGGCGATCGCCGACATCGACCAGGTCTGCACCGAGGCGCATGGCCACCCCTTTCACGCGCTGAATGCAACCACGCAGGATGACGTGCTGACATCGCTTCAGAAAGGCACGCTCGCATTGCCCCACATCGCGAAGCCGGCCGAATTCTTTATTCAGCTTCTGGCGAATACCAAGGAGGGCTACTTCGCCGATCCGATGTATGGCGGCAACAAACATATGGGAAGCTGGAAGATGATCGGCTTTCCGGGGGCGCGTGCCGATTTTGCCGACTGGATGCAGCAGCCGGGGAAAGTCTATCCACTGGGTCCGGTTTCCATTCTTGGCGAGAGGGCATAATCCCGTGGCCACAACACTGAAATCCGTCGATGCCGTGGTGATCGGGCTGGGCTGGACCGGATCGATCCTGAGCATGGAGCTTGCGAACGCCGGCCTGCATGTCGTGGCGCTGGAGCGCGGCGCCTATCGCGACACCTCACCCAACTGGAGCTACCCCAAGGCCGCCGACGAGCTGAAATACGGCATTCGCGGCGACCTGTTCCAGCGCCTGTCGAAGGACACCGTCTCGATCCGCCATTCCACCGATGGCGTGGCCGTTCCTTATCGTCAGCTCAACGCGTTCCTGCTGCCCGACAATGTGGGCGGCGCGGGCGTTCACTGGAATGGCCAGCATTATCGCCCTTCGCCCGAGGACCTCAAATTCCTCAGCCATAACGTCGAACGCTACGGTGCGAAATTTCTTCCTGAAGACATGACGATTCAGGATTACGACGTGACGTACGACGAGCTTGAGCCGTATCTGGACGAATTCGAGCGCCTGTGCGGCACCTCGGGCCAGGCCGGCAACATTCGCGGGACGTTGCAGCCCGGCGGCAACCCGTTCGAGGGGCCGCGCTCGCGTGGCTACCCCACGCCGGCGCTGCCCGATACCGAAGGGGCGCTTCGTTTTGCAAAGGCGGCCAGGGAGCTGGGCTATTCTCCCTTTCCCCAGCCTTCCGCCAACTGTTCGCAGCCCTGGACCAACCAGTACGGCGTCCGGCTGGGTCCGTGCAATCTGTGCGGATATTGCGAACGCTACGGGTGCTATCTCTACTCCAAGGCCTCTCCGCAGACGACGATCCTGCCGGCCCTGATGCAGAAATCCAATTTCGAGATGCGTACGCACAGTACGGTCACGAAAATCAATCTTTCGCCCGATGGCAAGCGCGCAACGGGTGTGACCTATGTCGATGCCGCGGGGCAGGAGTTCATCCAGCCGGCGGATCTGGTCATCCTCTCTTCGTTCCAGATCAACAATGTCCGGCTCATGCTGCTGTCGGGTATCGGCACGCCCTATGACCCCAGAACCGGCGAAGGGGTGATCGGCAAGAATTTCGCCTACCAGATGATGAGCGAATCCGCCCTGTTCTTCGACAAGGACGTGGCGATCAACCCCTTCATCGGCGCCGGCTCCGGCGGGCAGCAGATCATCGACGAATTCAATGCCGACCATTTCGACCATGCTCCCCATGGTTTCATCGGCGGTGGCTACATTCTGGGGGGGACCACGGGCGGGCGGCCGCTCCAGCAGCTCAACGTGCCGGCAGGCACGCCGATGTGGGGGGCGGCGTGGAAGAAGGCGGCGAAGGAGAACTATCTGCACACCAGCCGTGTACAGACGCACTCTTCGGTGATGGCCTATCGCGGCGCATATGTCGACCTCGATCCGACCTATCGCAATGCGCTGGGCATGCCGCTGGCACGCATCACGTTCGACTGGCACGAAAACGAATACAGGATGACCCGTTTCGTGACCGACCGTGCGCTTGAGATCGTCGAGAAGATGAACCCGAAATCGCACACGCTCACCATGCGCAAGGCTGGAGACCATTTCAATACGCGGCAGTATCAGACAACGCATATTACCGGCGGCGTCATCACCGGGGCAGATCCCCGCACCAGCGCGGTCAACCGCTATTGCCAGAGCTGGGACGTGCCGAACCTGTTCGTGTTCGGGGCATCCGCCTTTCCGCAGAATTTCGGGTACAACCCGACGGGCCTTATCGGTGGGCTGACCTTCATGGGTGCCCATGCCATCCGGGAGCGGTATCTCAAGGCACCCGGCCCGCTGGTTCCGGTCTGAGGTATCGTGCCATGACAGCGACATTCAAGAAACCAGCGACTTTTCTCGGTGCCCTGGCCCTGTTTCTGAACATGAGCGGCGCCGCCTGCCTGGATGGGCGGGCGCATGCCCGAGCGCCGGCTTCGGTCGACCCGAAACTTGTTGAGCATGGCGCCTATGTCGCCATATTGGGCGATTGCGTCGCCTGCCATACGGCACAGGATGACCGGCCTTATGCGGGCGGGCTGCCCATCGCCTCTCCGCTTGGAACCATCTATTCCACCAACATCACGCCCGACCCGGATACGGGCATCGGCACCTACAGCTACGACGATTTCGAGCGGGCCGTGCGGCGCGGCATCCGCAAGGATGGCAAAACGCTTTATCCGGCGATGCCCTATCCGGATTTCTCGCGCATCAGCGACGGGGACATGCATGCGCTCTATGCGTTTTTCATGTCTGGCCTCAAACCGGCGCATGCACCCAACAAGGCGGCCGGCATTTCCTGGCCGCTCTCGATGCGCTGGCCGCTGGCGTGGTGGCGCTGGGTCTTCGTGCCGAAGGTGCAGCCCGCCGTCGCTTCGACGGATGGCGATGCGCTCGCCGACCGGGGCGCCTATTTGGTGGAAGGGCCGGGCCATTGCGGCACCTGCCACACCCCACGCGGCATGGCGTTGCAGCAGAAGGCGCTTTCGCCGCGTGACGGAACGGCTTTTCTGGCAGGCGGTCAGATCGACAATTATACCGCGAACACGCTGCGCGGCGATGATCTGAGCGGACTGGGGTCGTGGAACGAGGAGGATATCGTCAGATTCCTCAAATCCGGCCGCAACCGCCATGCCGCCGTCTTCGGCGGCATGGCGGATGTCGTTTTCCAGAGCACGCAGCATATGAGCGATGCCGACCTTCAGGCGATCGCCCATTTCCTGAAGACGATTCCCGCGACGAAGGCCGGCCCGGCATTTACCTACAACCCGGCGGCGGCACAGGAACTGTTCGCCGGCAATGTCAGCCGGCGCGGGGCACGGACCTATATCGACAATTGCGCGGCCTGCCACCGGACGTCCGGCAAGGGGTACGACGACACATTCCCTGCCCTGGCCAACAATCCGGTCGTGAATGCGGCGGACCCGTCCTCGCTGCTTCATCTCGTGCTGATCGGTGGCACCATTCCCAGCACGGTCAGCGAGCCCACACATTTCGCGATGCCGCCGTTCGGTGACAGATTGTCTGATCAGGAGATCGCGGATGTGGTGACGTTCATCCGTTCGAACTGGGGCAATCAGGCGTCTGCCATCAATACCGAGGATGTTGCGAAATTCCGCAGGCTGATCGCACCGTCGCCCGTCAAGAAGACGTTGTAAGGGCGGCGCCAGCGACAAAGGGCGTGGGGCACGACGTGCTCCACGCCCGTTTTGGTTCACAGATAGGGATGACCATGAAACACATGATATCGAATCCGGGCCGGCGGACGACGCGCACCAGCATGGCGATCTGCGCCCTGGCGCTGGCGACCCTGTGCCAGGCTCCATATCGGGAGGCGCACGCGGACGTGCCCGACCTGCCCACGCGGCCGGTCCTGACACTGGCTGTCGCGCAGCGCATTGCGGCGGCGGCACAACAGCAGGCTGAATCCCTGCACACGCCCGGCGTAATCGCGGTTGTGGACGATGCGGGCGAAGTAATCGTCCAGATCCGGATGGATCATGCCTTTATGCGGGCCAGCGGAACGCTCGCACCAGGCAAGGCCCGTTCCGCCGTGATGTTCCGACGCCCGACCGCCACCCTGGAAGCTGCGATCGCCGGGGCGCGGCCGGCCCTGCTCAGCGCCCAGGGCCTTGTCATGATGAAAGGGGGCGAACCCATTTTCATCAAGGATCAATTGGTCGGCGGTATCGGCGTCTCGGTCGACACGCCGGATCATGACGAACAGATCGCCCAGGCCGGTCTGGCGGCGGTGAAATAGCCTGCCGATCGGGGCCCGGCTCGGCGTGCGTCGCCCAGCCGGGGTTGGCGTTGACGCGCATGGAACGCCCGCTTGCGGTGTTGCGCTGTCTTGCACGGCGGCTCGCGATCGCCTCTGCCTGCCGCTTTCTACTACGGTGGCCGCTGCTCGGGCGCCGCGTTGACGATGCGCTGCACGAAATCCGAGAACGTCCGCGCCCTTGCGCTTGTCAGCCGTCCGGCTGGGTAGAGGGCCCAGAGGTCCACTTGTGTGAGGTCCCAGTCTTTCAGGCACCGCACGACCGTGCCGCTTGCCAGTTCGGGTTGGAACATCCAGTCGGCGGCGATGGTCAGGCCGAGATGGGCCAGGGTGGCGGCGCGGATGCCTTCGGCGGCGCTGAGGTGCAGGCGGGCGTGGAGGGGGATGGTCATTTCCGTGCCGTCGGGGCGGCGGAAGGTGGGTTTGAGGGTGCCGCCGCGCGTGTAGAGGATCGCCTGGTGATTGGGAAGGTCTTCCGGTGTGTCCAGCAATGGGGCGGTGGCGAGATATTGAGGGGTGGCGATCAGTGATCGGCGGCCCTGGGCCAGGCGTCTGGCGATGACGGCGCTGTCGTTCATCGGGCCGATGCGGATGGCGATGTCGATGCCTTCCGTGACCAGGTCCACCCTTCGATCGTCGAGTTCGATATCGACGTCCAGCCTGGGGTGGGCGGCCAGGAAGGCGCCCAGCCGGGGCACGATCTGGATACGGCCGAAGGTTGTCGGCAGCGCCACGCGCAGGCGGCCGTCGAGGCTGGCGGTGCTGTCGCGCGCCGCGCGGTCGGCTTCCTCGGCCTCGGCGATGATGCGGGCGACGCGTTCGAAATAGCGCTGGCCGGCGCTGGTCGGGGTGAGGCCGTGGGAGGAACGCAGCAGGAGCTGGACGCCGAGCTGGCCTTCCAGTTGGGCGATGGCCTTGGAGACCGCCGGCTGGCCCATGTGCATCCGGCGCGCGGCGGCGGTGAACGAGCCGGTTTCGACGACCCGCACGAAGGCGGTCATGGCCTGGAGACGGTCCATTATTATTCCAGACTGGAATGGTGACTATGGAATTATCCTGTCTGCCAATCCGATCTGGAACTGTCCATCCTTGATTGCAACGGCGGCCCCTCGCCGCCGCGCCATCCGCCGGGTGGCGAGCTGATGACAGGATAATTTCGATATGACCGACCTGCTGTTCTCACCGAAATTCGTGGGCCCGATGCGGCTGGACCATCGCATCGTCATGGCGCCGCTGACGCGCATGCGGTCCAGCGCCGGCGACCTGCCCAATGACCTGATGCGGACCTATTACAGCCAGCGCGCGACGCCGGGTGGGCTGCTGATTTCCGAGGCCTCGCCCGTCGCGCTGACGGGATATGGGTTCGAGCGTGCGGCCGGGATCTATGACGATGCGCAGATCGCCGGCTGGCGGCGCATTACCGATGCGGTGCATGCCAAGGGTGGGCGGATGGTGCTGCAATTGTGGCATGTGGGGCGCCAGTCGGCCCGGGTGCTGCAGCCGGGGGGTGTGGCGCCGGTCGCGCCCTCGGCCATTCGGGCGGAGGGCACGGCCTGGACGCTGAACGGCACCGTGCCGTACGACATGCCGCGGGCGCTGGATCGCGATGAGATTCCGGGGCTGATTGCCGCCTATCGCGATGCGGCGGAGCGGGCACTGAAGGCGGGGTTCGATGGGGTGGAGATCCATGGGGCCAATGGGTATCTGCCCGATCAGTTCCTGCAGGATGGGACGAACCGGCGGACGGACGATTATGGCGGCCCGATCGAGAACCGGGCGCGGTTTCTGCGCGAGGTGACGCAGGCGGCCGTCGATGTGTGGGGGGCGGCGCGTGTGGGGGTGCGGCTGACGCCCAGCGGGGCCTATGGGTCGATGGCCGACAGCGACCGGCATGCGACCTTCGGGTATGTCGCGGCGATGCTGGACCGCATGGGGGTGGGGTATCTGCATGTGGTGCAGCCCCGGATC
This sequence comes from Gluconacetobacter tumulicola, assembly GCF_014174215.1. Taxonomy (GTDB): domain Bacteria; phylum Pseudomonadota; class Alphaproteobacteria; order Acetobacterales; family Acetobacteraceae; genus Gluconacetobacter; species Gluconacetobacter tumulicola. Next base: position 50,718 of record NZ_JABEQL010000013.1, read on the forward strand.
GGGGCGGATGCGGAGGACAATCCGGTCGATGTCGCCACGCTGCGGCCGCTGTTTACGCGAACGATCATCGCGGCGGGCGGGTTTACGCGGGACAGTGCGGAGCGGCTGCTGGCGTCGGGCGATGCCGATCTGATCGCGTTCGGGCGGAATTTCATCGCCAATCCCGATCTGGTGGCGCGCCTGCGCCATGACTGGCCGCTCAACCGGTATGACCGAGCGACGTTCTATGGCGGCGATGCGCGGGGTTACACCGATTATCCGTTCCACGACGTGCAGCGGGCGGGGGCGTGACCGGCGAATGCAAAGAAACGGAATCGATGAATTTCTGTTGTTTCCGTTTCATTGCATCCCGATCGCTCATAACGTGACTGCAACGTCAACCGACGGACACGAACCTTCCGTTTCACCGGACCTTGCCACAGGAATTACCTGCCATGATCACGCCCGCCACCCGCGATGCAGCGCTGCTCGCTTCCCGCATTGCCCTCTCTGTCCTGTTCCTCGTCATGGGGTGGGGCAAGCTGTCGGATTACTCCGGCGCCGTCGCCTATATGGCGCAGACCGGTGCGCCCCTGCCTGCCCTGTCCGCGCTGGTGGCGACGGGTGTGGAGCTGGGCATCGGCGTGGCGCTGGTGCTGGGCGTGTTCGTCGAGCCGCTGGCGCTGCTGCTGGCTGCCTATACCGTTGTGACCGGGTTTATCGGCCATCATTTCTGGACCATGGAGGGGATGCTCCGGTACGACATGATGATCCATTTCTACAAGAATATCGGCATTGCCGGCGGGCTGATCGCCCTTGCCGTGGCGGGGCCGGGGCGGTTTGCCCTGCGGCTGGGCCGGTTCGCGAAAACGCCTGCTCTCTGAACCTTCTTCATTCCCTGTAACCGCAAACGCGAATCCGAAAAGGACGGGACCATGACACGGTTTACCACCTCCGATGGGGTTGGCCTCTATTACAAGGACTGGGGCAAGGGGCAGCCCGTCCTGTTCAGCCATGGCTGGCCGCTCAGCGCCGATATGTGGGATGGGCAGATGCTGCATCTGGCGGAAAGCGGCTTTCGCGCCATTGCCTTCGATCGGCGGGGCTTCGGGCGGTCGGATCAGCCCTGGCAGGGCCATGATTATGACCGCCTGGCCGACGATATTGCCGAACTGATCACGCATCTGGATCTGCACGACGTGATCCTGGTCGGGTTTTCGATGGGGGGTGGCGACGTGACCCGCTATATCGCCCGCCATGGCAGCGAACGCGTGGCCAAGCTGGCGCTGCTGGGAGCCGTGACGCCGCTGTTCATGAAGACGGACGACCATCCGGCTGGCCCGGAGAAGAGCGTCTTCGATGGTATCCGGGCTGGATTGCGGGCCGACCGGGCGCAATTCCTCAAGGATTTTTCACCGGTTTTCTACGGGATCAATCACGGGGCGCAGGTTTCGGACGGTGTGCTGGAGCAGACGTTGCAGATTGCGCTTCAGGGGTCGCTGAAGGCCACGATCGATTGCGTCACCGCCTTTTCCGAAACCGATTTCCGTCCGGACATGGCGAAGATCGACGTACCCACACTGATTATCCATGGCGATGACGATCAGGTGGTGCCGCTGGAGGCCACCGGGGCGCTGGCGGCGAAGATGATCAAAAATGCGACGCTGACGATCTATGAAGGGGCGCCGCATGGTTTTGCGGTGACGCATGCGGATCGGCTGAATGCGGATCTGCTGGCGTTTGCCAAGGGGTGAAGTCCCTTCTTTTCTTCAAAAAAGAGCAGACGCCCCGCCCGGATATACCGATCCGGACGGGGCTTCGAGCAGGATTCAATCCTGCCCATGATCGTCCGGGTGCCCCGATCAGGCGAGATGTCGCGCTGGATCGGTCTTTGCAGGAAGCGGCTGCGGCCAACTGAAGACATCCTGTTCGGCCAGGCGAACGCGGTTGCGCCCTGCCCGTTTGGCGGCATACAGGGCGGCATCCGCCTTCGCGATGAGTTGCCGCCATGGGAGGCCGTCACCCGCCGCGACGCCGAAACTGGCGGTGACGGAGATCCTGGCACCATCGGCGGACAGGATCTCGAGATCGTCCACGCCCCGGCGCAGGCGGTGCGCCAGGGACAGCGCGGTTCCTTGCGTGTGTGCCTGGATCAGGATGGCGAATTCCTCGCCGCCGATCCGCGCGACCAGATCGTCAGGTCGCACATGCGCGCGCAAGACGGCGGCAACCGCGGCCAGCACCCGGTCGCCTTCGGTATGGCCATACCGGTCGTTGATGGATTTGAAATGGTCGATATCCAGCAGGATGAGAAAGGCGCGCCTGCCCGATCCCGCGACATCCAGTCTTGGTTTCCCCAGCATCCGGAAGGCCCGCCGGTTGAGCAGGCGGGTCAGTTCGTCGGTCTCGGCCTGGTGCTTCAGGAGCCGCGCATGCGCGGCACGCTCCCGCAGCTTGACGTCCAGAAGCTCCACGGCCGCGAAGAGCGGCCGCAGTTCCGGGCTGCCGCGATGGGGGAGAGGCAGGCGAACGGGCTGGTCATGGACCAGGGCCACAACGGCCTCGCTGGCCTCCAGAAGGGGACGCAGCACCCGTAGATGTACCAGCAGCACCCCGCCGGCGATCAGGCCGACGACAGCCAGCATCATGGCCCCGACCACCCATGCCAGCGCCAGCGCCCGCCGCGCCCTCTGCCTGTAATGGGAAAGAAGCGTGTCCAGGCAGGCGGTCCGCCAGATTTCCAGTGGCGTCAGCGTTTCGACATAATGATTGGAAAATGCGGCGGCGCTTCGCGTATAGGCGCCGCCATGCGTTCCCTCGGCGATCAACCGGGTGACCAGCGGCAGCCCATCGCCGAAGAACGCGGCCTCGGCTTCGGTCCGAAGGGCCGTCAGGCGTGGGCCACGATCCGTCAGGTCGGGATTGAGCGCCAGCATCTGCCACTGCATGGCGATGCGTCCGGCCAGGCGGTCGCCAGCCGCGATATTGGGCGGTGGGATTGCGGTCCGGACGACCAGGGGCGCGATGATGGTCGACCCCAGGCGCCCGGCATCGTCGCGCAGGGTGGAAAGGAGCAATGCGTGCTGGACAGAGCCGGCCAATTCGGGATCGGAGCGGATGAGTGAGGCGGCCTCCCACATGATTGCCGCCTGGTAGGTGTCATAAGCCGCGAAGAGGGCATCGACCGCGTGCTGGACGGTATCATAGCCGGCCGGGGCCTGGCTGGCAGCCCGATCGACCAGTACCCGTGCCTGCGCCAGATAGCGCACGGCATTCTGGAACTGCGCCGCCGGCACGATGGCGGCGTCGCGCGCCAGGGCACGGTCGGTTTCGGCGCGCGCGGCACGCAGCCTGTCGCGGGCGGATGCCAGGCCGGGCTCGCCCGACATCAGCACATTCGATGGGGCGCGTTCGGTGCTGATGCGATTGGCGGTGTCCAGGACCTGGCGAAGCTGCTCCAGGCCCGCCACGTTGTGCCGGGCGTGCAGGAAACGCTGGCAGACATGGACCAGAATGATGCCGGCCATCGTGGTGGACAGCACAACGGCGACCACGGCGCCAACCCACAATCGCCTGCCGATCCACAGGCGGCAAAGCGACTGGCGTTTTCCAAATCGAACTGGCGTAACCAACGTTCACCCTTCAGTTACAACATTTCAGTAATTTTAATGAACATCAATAGACTCATGGAATTCAAAAATAAATACGGACAATTACGCTCTGACATTACGTGAGTTATTAAAATTAAATCCACGTCCTGGCAGGATCACTCGGCCACGGCAGAACAGATTTCATTATCTCTATCTATTCCATCGAGAAAACGTATGAATGCTTCAGGAACGGGCTCTTCGACAACGTGATCGAATCGCTCATGAAGGCTCCGCCCGATCCATGTCTTCACCATGGATTCCATTCGAACCCCGTGCATTCGAAAAACTCCTTTTTTATCAATGAATCATATCGTTCTCTTCTGGATCGACGTTCATCGGATGATCCAGGATGTTGCGAACGGCCATCCAGAATGCCGCCTCGTCCGTCCGATCCGTCTCGATGCATCGCATGACATGCGTATGCGCCTTTTTCCGCGCACGGCTCCATCCGCAGGCTCGGACCAGGGCAACAGCCATGTCCGATGCAGACATTTCATTGGATATATCGTCATCTTTTTGTATCGCCAATCCGCTCCCCACCCTCGCAAGACATGACGACGACGGAAGCAGGAGGGACACACGTCCCCCACGACCCGCCTGGCGTCGGGCGGGTCGAAAGGTGTTTTGCACTGAGCATACGCACCTCCTGCCTATTTCCCCGTGGTGAACAGCCGAGGCGGTTCACCGCAGGACCATAGGTCCGGGTGTTCTATTTGGCAGGCCACCCGACATAGGAGGCCGCTCAGTTGCAAAAAGCGTTTCGACACGCCGTTACCAGAATAGCACACAGGCTGGCCCCATACCACCCTCGCAAGGGCTCATAGAGGGCATTGCGCGTACGCCAGGCTTGTTCGACAGGGAGGAAAGACAATGCCTTTGGATGGGCAAGCACCAGAGGGAGAAAGCGTCTCCCGTTCGGAACGGAGACCCCATGAGCCGCGATGCAGGGACCGGCATGGCGATAAAAGCCTCGGCGGACACGCCTTCCCGCGCCCCGCCTGGCGTCGGGCGGTCGAAAGGTGTTTCACAGTGGGCGTACGCACCTCCTGCCTATTCCCCCGTGGTGAACAGCCGAGGCGGTTCACCACAGGACCACAGGTCCGGGTGTTCTATTTGGCAGGCCACCCGACATAGGAGGCCGCCCAGTTGCAAAAACGCTTCGACACGCCGTTGTCGGGATAGCACACAGGCTGACCCCCATACCATCCTGGCGCGGGCATAGAGGTATCCATCCATAAGGCTCCCCCCTCATGGATAGGAGCTGCCGGAAAACCCGCGACGCTTCAGGACGCTCTCAACGGCAGGTCGCACGTTCCGCATCTCCGGCATGCCGGACCCGTTCGACCTTGCATTGACCTTGCCATCCCCGACCAGGAGTAGCGCCATGGTTCGCAATGATCGCCTTCTTTCCACCGCCCTGATCGTGTTCGGCGTGACGTTCTGCCTGGTCTATCCGCTCGCGGTCGTCTGGCCGTCCGGGTGGGCCTGGCACACAGGGTCGCCCGCCTCCAGCAACTATTTCATGATGATCGTCGGCGTGTATGCGACCCTCGGCGTCTTCCTGATCCGCGCGGCGTGGAAGCCCTTCGACAATCGGTCCCTCATCTGGTTCACCGTCTGGTCGAGTGTTGTGCATGCCGTTGTGATGGCATTGCAGGCGCTGAGTCAGGATATGCATCACGGGCATCTTGCAGGGGACGTTCCCGCGCTGCTGCTGGTCGCACTCGTGCTTGCCGTCCTGATGAAACGTTCCGACAGGGACCACGCCCCCGACAGGACCTGAAAAGACGGGGCCTTTTCGCCCGAGGGGGTTGCGCCGGTTCTGGACCATTATCGGGCGCGCGTGAGTGGGATATGATCGGATTTGATCGCACGGTTCGGAGTGTGCGGCGTCGGGGGTGCGGATACGGTCGGGCGCATCGCAACTGATCGGAGGCGACCATGTCGCACCCTCTCTTCCATGCCGGGTCGGCCGGCCGCATGATCGCTGCCCGGGCGGGGGCGGACAATCGGTATGATGCAACCTCTTCACCGTCTGCGCCCGACAGCCGGCATTGCGGGGGACACATCATGACGACGGAGGCCCCGCGCACCGAATGCGATCCGCGCTGGAGCAGGATCGCCGATCGGGACAGGAGTGCGGATGGCCTGTTCTGGTATTCCGTGACCAGCACGCAGGTCTATTGTCGGCCCTCCTGCCCTTCGCGGCTGGCGCGACCGGAGAATACGCGGATTCACGACACGATCGCGGAGGCCCGGGCGACCGGCGCCCGCCCCTGCCGGCGCTGCGATCCGGATGCGGCGTCATCCGGGGCCGGGCATGATGCACGCATCGTCCGGGCGTGCCGCCTGATCGAGGCCAGCGATGCGCCGCCGACGCTGGCCGCGCTGGCGGCGGCAATCGGGCTGAGCCCGGGCCATTTTCAGCGTGTTTTCACGAAGGCGACCGGGCTTTCTCCGCGCCAATATGCCGAGGCCTGCCGGAGCGGGCGCCTGCGCGAGGCCCTGCGTGCCGCGCCGAGTGTGACGGAGGCGATCTATGCCGCCGGATATGGGTCCAGCAGCCGCTTTTATGAGAAGGCCGACCGGCTGCTGGGCATGAAGCCGCGATCGCTGCGCACGGGGGCGCAGGCCGAGCGGCTGCGCTTTGCCGTCGGCGATTGTGCGCTGGGGGCGATCCTGGTGGCGTCGAGCGACCGGGGGATTGTCGCCATTCTGCTGGGGGATGATCCGGATGGGCTGGTGCGCGATCTTCAGGACCGCTTTCCGCGGGCGGAGCTGGTCGGTGGGGATCGTGACTATGAAAACCTGGTCGCGCAGGTGGTCGGGTTTGTCGAGGCGCCGCGTATCGGCCTGGCGCTGCCGGTGGATATTCGCGGCACGGTGTTTCAGCAGCGCGTGTGGAATGCCCTGCGGGAGATTCCTGCCGGCAGCACCGTGACCTATACCGAGATCGCGCGCCGGATCGGTGCGCCCGCCGCGGTGCGTGCGGTGGCGAATGCCTGCGGGGCCAATGCCCTGGCCGTTGCCATACCGTGCCATCGCGTCATTCGCCATGATGGCGCACTCTCGGGATATCGCTGGGGTGTGGCGCGCAAGGAAAGCCTGCTGACGCGGGAAAAATCCTGATGGGTCCTGGCATGTTTTCCGCAGGGGACTGGAGCGGGCTGGCCCGGGGGCTGGATGAGGATGGCTGGGCCCTGCTGCCCGGATTGCTGGATGCGGCGCAGTGCCGGTCCATCTCCGGGCTTTATGACGCCGGGAGCGGGTTTCGCAGCCGGGTCGTGATGGCGCGGCATGGGTTCGGGCGGGGGGAATATCGCTATTTCTCCTACCCGCTGCCGCCGCTGGTCGCGGAGATGCGGGCGGGGCTGTATCCTTATCTGGCGCCGATTGCGAACCGGTGGTGCGAACGGATGGGGCAGGCCGCGTGCTTTCCCGACGATCACCCCTCCTTCCTCGCCCGCTGCCATGCGGCTGGACAGACGCGGCCCACGCCGCTGCTGCTCCGTTATGGAGTGGACGATTATAATTGCCTGCATCAGGATCTGTATGGCGCGCAGGTCTTTCCGATCCAGCTCGCGATCCTGCTGTCACGCCCGCAGGCGGATTTTACCGGGGGCGAATTCGTGCTGACGGAGCAGCGGCCGCGCATGCAGTCGCGTGTGGAAATCGTGCCGCTCCAACAGGGAGACGGCGTGCTGTTTGCCGTCAACCAACGCCCCCGCAGGGGCCTGCGTGGCGATTACCGCGTGACCCTGCGCCATGGGGTCAGCCGTATCCGGAGCGGGAGCCGGCATGCGCTGGGGGTTATCTTCCATGATGCGACGTGAGAGCCTGACCGGAAATGCGCGCTGGCGGCGATCCGACGCGCGTTTCCTGTGCTTCGGTGCTCACTTCCATCAAGGCCGCTCCGCTCCGATGCTCGGAAACACACGCCGGACGCGACCCTTGCGGGCCGCTCTCGCTCGCCAGCCCACATTTCCGGTCAGGCTTTGAGGGGCGAAATGGCGTTGACGGGGCACCATATATCCATGAATAAGGATATATGGATACCGAATCGGCCCTGCTTGCCCTGAGCGCGCTGGCGCAAGCCACACGGCTGGAGATATTCCGCCTGCTGGTGCGCCATGAGCCGGACGGATTGCCGGCCGGGGATGTCGCGCGGCATCTCGATGTGCCGCAGAACACGGTCTCGGCCCATCTTGCGACCCTGACCCGCGCCGGGCTGCTGACCTCGCAGCGCCATAGCCGCCTGATCGTCTATCGCGCATGTCTGCCGCGCCTGCGGGAGTTGATGCTCTTCCTGGTCAGGGATTGCTGTGCGGGCAGCCCCGAACTCTGTGCGCCCCTTGTCGCGAACCTGTCCGCCTGCTGCCCGACTTTGGAGACATGCAAATGACCATCACGATCTATCACAATCCGGCCTGCGGCACGTCGCGCAATGTGCTGGCGATGATCCGCAACAGCGGCGAGGAGCCCCGGATCATCGAATATCTGAAGACGCCGCCGAGCCGGGCCGAACTGGTCGATCTGATCGGCCGCATGGGGGTTCCGGTGCGCGCGATCCTGCGGGAGAAGGGCACGCCCTTTCACGAACTGGATCTCGATAACCCGGCCCTGACGGATGATGCGCTGATCGACGCCATGATGGCGCATCCGATCCTGATCAACCGGCCTATCGTCGTCACCCCGCTGGGTGCGGCACTCTGCCGTCCGTCCGAGAAGGTTCTGGACCTTCTTCCCGCGCCGCAGACGGGTGCCTTTGCCAAGGAGGATGGCGAGAAGATCGTGGATGAGACCGGAAAGCGAATTGTCTGATGCTGGCCCTTGCCATTTTCATTGCCACGCTGGTTTTCGTCATCTGGCAGCCACGGGGGCTGGGTATCGGCTGGAGTGCGATGGCCGGTGCCGCCGTGGCCCTGGCGGCAGGCGTGATCCACTGGCACGATATTCCGGTGGTCTGGCATATTGTCTGGGACGCGACCTTTACCTTCATTGCGCTGATCGTCATCTCGCTGTTGCTGGACGAGGCCGGGTTCTTCCACTGGGCGGCGCTGCATGTGGTGCGCTGGGGCAAAGGGCGGGGCCGGAGGCTGTTCCCGCTGATCGTGCTGCTGGGGGCGGCGATTGCGGCCGTGTTTGCCAATGACGGCGCGGCGCTGCTGCTGACGCCGATCGTCATCGCCATCCTGACGCAACTGCGCCTGAGCCATGGCGCGGCCCTGGCCTTTATCATCGCGACCGGCTTCGTCGCGGATACCACCAGCCTGCCGCTGGTGATTTCCAATCTGGTGAACATCGTCAGCGCCAATTTCTTCGGCATCGCGTTCGATCGCTATGCCGCGATCATGGTCCCGGTCGACCTGGTGGCGCTGGGGGCGACGCTTGGCATGTTGTGGCTATGGTATCGGCGGCAGGTGCCGGCGGCCTATCCCGTCGCCGAACTGCCCGCGCCGGCCACGGCCATTCGGGACCGGCATGTGTTCCGGGCGGCTTTTCCGCTGCTGGCGCTGGTTCTGGCGGCCTATTTCCTGACGGCGCCGTTTCATATCCCGGTCTGTATCGTGGCCTGCCTGGCCGCCGGGCTGCTGCTGCTGGTTGCGGGATATGGGCGGGTCATTCCCGTCGGCCGCGTGCTGCGTGGCGCCCCGTGGCAGATCGTGATCTTCTCGCTGGGCATGTATCTGGTGGTTTATGGGCTGCGCAATGCCGGGCTGACCGATCATCTGGCGGCGGCGCTGGTCTGGCTTGGGCATCGGGGGATTTTTGCCGCCGCGATCGGTACCGGCTTTCTGGCGGCCATTCTGTCGTCGGTCATGAACAACATGCCGAGCGTGCTGGTGGGCGCGCTGGCGATCCAGCAGGCGCAGGACATCACGCCGCTGACCCGCGAACTGATGATCTATGCCAATGTCATCGGCTGCGATCTCGGCCCCAAATTCACGCCGATCGGCAGTCTCGCCACGTTGCTGTGGCTGCATGTGCTGGCGTCCAAGAAGCATCGGGTCACATGGGGGCAGTATATGAAGGTGGGGCTGGCGATCACGCCGCCCGTGCTGCTGGTCACGCTTGTGGCGCTGGCTTTGTGGTTGCCCCGGATCGGCCACCTGTGATGCGCCAGGTCACAACGGGCTCCGGTGACCGACCGTCGTTACGGTAGCGGGTTATCGTTCGTCGTATTGTGATTGCGCGTTCTCACACTCCCTTCCGTCATGATTCGCTTACCGTGCCGGTCCGATGATGGCGCCGCAAGACGGAGCAGGGCTAGGAGACTGGTCGGAAGCATTGTGAAAAGCATTACGACTACCGTGGTCTCTTGGAGCGCTCTTTCCGACCAGGCACGACCGGCCGCGTCCACAAGCCTTGTGTCGGAGGCTGCCGTAAGAAAGGGAATGATGTGGCAAAGACCTGCTGCCAAATAGAGCAGGACGGGAAATGCCCAAAATAGCGGTGAAGAAAGTCGATAAGTAGGGAGATCCCTGCGAAAATAAATAAAAATCTCAAATATTTGGAAATATACCCAAGTAACCAGGAGCCACCCAAGAAAATTGGAGATTGGCACACCAAAATAGCCGCCGCTATCGTACCAGATCCACGCCCGACCCAAGGTGGACCCGGACGGGTCTATAACGATGTCCCATTGCGTCATCACAAAAGCAGAGATTATCGGTATGGCAATAAGCATATAGTGAGATTGGGGACGATCAACCTTTGTGCCAATCAAAAAATTGGCGATCACCCACGAAGCATAACCCATTCCGAAATATAATGGGCCTACGATAATTGGTATGACACCAATGTGTGGCAAATTTTTTCCGACGAGAAAAGTGTACCGGCCAAAGGGAAAACCGGTGAGCACTCCAATGTTCTCCATCGTAAACGTAATGAACAGACAAACAACAAGGAAGGTGGCGGCTTCCTTCCATCCGATTGCAAGGACCGAATGAGCGGAGAGCGCAGCGATAGAGATTGCAGCTATTGCCTGGGCGACAAAACCCGTTCCACCACCAAGCAAAATAATCAGTAAGATGAGGATCGCGGGACCAATCGATATCCCTGAGCGCATCAGGCTTCGTCTCATCGTGTAATCCTGGCTGGACCCAAAGATCGACCGGCGCGTCAGGACGCCCGCCGGAGGAAACAGATGACAGACCATCGCATGCAAAGGCGGGTTTCAGTCGTCCTGACGTTGCTCGCGGCTGTGCCAGATACGGAGAATGTAAATGCTGTCCCCGGCGATTTCATAACGCACTTCATAGTCGCCGATCAGGAGATCGCCGGACCTCTCGGTGATCGTATTGCGCCAGGCTTTCGCCGATCCGTGGGAAGGCGATCAGACGTTCGGGAGCGGCGATGAGGGCCTGCACGTTTCGCGCCGCCACCGCCGGATTATAAAGGGCAAGAAAATCATGCAGGCGCGTGACGTCACCCGCCGCTTTGTCTGTCCATCGGATGTTCATTTATCGTACGATGGGCGGGGCAAAGGCCGGTCCGTGGAGAGGCTGTCGGCCCAGGCCCGCATGGCGCTGTGGTCGATGACACGCCCGGCATCCACGTCCGCGAGGGCTTCACGGGTCAGGCGGTCGCGTTCTTCTTCCTGCGCCAGATAGGCGCTTAGCGCCTGTTTGACGATCCAGCCCCGCGAGCGTTCGAGCCGGTGGGCGATCTGATCGACCTGCTCGGCGAGCGCGGCTGGCACATGCGCGGTGATCACGCGGGTCTCCGGTGCTTGTCCCACGGGGGTCCTCCGGTTTTAATCGAATCCAATCATAGTCAATCAGCATGCGAAACGCCACAGAACTATGGGCGGACACGCTGGGAAGGAGGAAATCAGGAACGTCCGGTCGTCCCGATGCTGCGCATCGGGCCATCAAAGGGATAGCCTTCGTTATCGAGGTTACGTGTGTCAGCAACGTATAGACGTCCATCAAGCGGCGACCGGCACTCCCCGCCCCCTGAACGCGCGGCAGGTTTTGAAAAACCGGATGCCCGCTCAGGATGGCGCGCGCGTTTCGCGCCGTGGCAGGGTGAGCAGGGCGACGAGGGCCGAGGCCAGCCCGGCTGTCGCGCCGACGGCCAGCGCCCAGCGCGGGCCGAAACTGTTGGCGACCCAGCCGACGATCGGCGCCCCGATCGGTGTGCCGCCGAGGGCCACGCCGACGCGCAGCGCCATGACCCGGCCGCGCATTTCGGGCGGGGTGGAAAGCTGCATCAGGCTGTTGCTCGTGTTGGTGACGGTCAGCGCCGCCACGCCGATGATGATGAGGGCGGCGGCGAAGGACCAGTAGCTCGGCGCGATGGCGGCCAGCGCGCAGCCGAGCCCGAAGACGCCCGCGCCGGTCAGCAGAGACTCGAAACGCGGCGCCGTGCGGACGGCGCCGAGAAAGGCGCCCGCCATCGAGCCCAGCGCCATGATGGAGGACAGGACACCATAGCCCCGGGCGCCGGCATGAAAGACGGTGACGGCCATGGTGGAAATGAAGATCGGGAAGTTGAGGCCGAATGTGCCGATCAGGAACAGCATGACCAGGATCGCGCGGAGGTCCGGGCGGCCCCACGCATAGCGGAACCCCTCGATGAAATTGCCCTTCCTGCGGTGGGCGCGGGCATTGGGGCGCAGGGCGGCGACGCGCAGCGTGGCCAGGGAGATCAGGACCCCCACGAAGGAGGCCCCGTTGATCAGGAAGGCCCAGCCGGTGCCGGTTGCGGCGATGACCAGCCCCGACACGGCAGGGCCGATCAGGCGGGCGGCGTTGAACGAGGTGGAATTGAGCGCCACGGCATTGTGCAGGTCCCTCTCCCCCACCAGTTCGGCCACGAAGGTCTGGCGGACCGGGGCGTCGAACGCGGCGGCGCAGCCAAACAGGAAGGCGAAGACGTAGACGTGCCAGAGCTGGACGATGCCGCCGACCGTCAACGCGCCCAGCGCCAGGGCGAGGATGCCCATCGCTGCCTGCGTGACCATGAGGAGCCGGCGCTGGTTGAAATGATCGGCAGCGAAGCCCGTCCAGGGCAGCAGGAGCATCTGCGGCCCGAACTGAAGGGCCATGACCAGCCCGACGGCGGAGGCGTCATGATGCGTCAGCTCGGTCAGGACCAGCCAGTCCTGCGCCGTGCGCTGCACCCAGGTGCCGATATTGGAGACGAAGGCGCCGACGGCCCAGATCCGGTAATTGACGTTCCGCAGCGACCGGAAGACGCGGGGGATGCGCAGCATGGATGATCTCGCGGGTCGTGTCATGCGACAGGGCGTTGAAAGATCATCGTAACCGCGTGGCGGGCGAACCGGCTACCGCCCGCGCGGCGAAAGCTGCCATGTCGGCAGACGGTACGGGCAAAAAAAACGGGGGATATCCGGCCGCATGGGCCGGATATCCCCCGTTTGATGTCCGCCGGCCGGGGCGCGTTGCCGCGCCGCCGGCCAGAAGAGCAATCAGCGCTTGCTGAACTGGAAGGAGCGGCGGGCCTTGGCGCGGCCGTACTTCTTGCGCTCGACAACGCGCGAATCGCGGGTCAGGAAGCCGGCGGCCTTCAGGATGCCGCGCAGCGTGGGCTCGTAATGCGTCAGCGCGCGGCTGATGCCGTGACGGACCGCGCCGGCCTGGCCGGACAGACCGCCACCCGTGACCGTGCAGTAGACGTCGAACTGGTTGTAGCGGTCGGCCACCAGGAACGGCTGGGTGATCAGCATCCGCAGCACCGGACGGGCGAAATAGGTCCCGACCGGACGGCCGTTGACGGTGATGTCGCCCTTGCCCGGCTTGATCCACACGCGGGCAACCGCGTCCTTGCGGCGGCCGGTGGCGTAGGAGCGGCCCTGCGCATCGCGCTTGGCTTCGTAGACCGGGGCGTCCTGCGTGGAGACGACCTGGCCAGTCGCGACGGCACCCTTCAGGTCGGCCAGCGTGCCTGTACGCTCTTGGGTTTCGGACATGGTGTCAGGCCCCGATCTTCTGGGTGTTGATGGTGTTCTTGCGGTTCAGCGCCGCGACGTCGAGCGTCTTGGGCTGCTGGCCGGCGTGCGGATGCTCGGCGCCTGCATAGACATACAGGTGCTTCATCTGCGCGCGCTGCAGCGGGCCGCGGGTGATCATGCGCTCGACCGCCTTCTCCACCACATGGCCGGGGTTCTTGCCCTCCAGCCGCTGGGTGATCGTGCGCTGCTTGATGCCACCCGGATAGCCGGTGTGGTAGTGAAACAGCTTCTGGCCGACCTTGTTGCCGGTCAGGCTGATCTTCTCGGCGTTGATCACGACGATGTTGTCGCCGCAATCGACGTGCGGGGTGAACTGCGGCTTGTGCTTGCCGCGCAGGCGCTGGGCGATAATGGCGGCGAGACGTCCCAGAACGAGGCCTTCGGCGTCGATCAGGATCCAGTCTCGCGTCACCTCTGCGGGCTTCAGCGAGAGGGTGGTCTTCATCTGTTTGTGTTCCGTCTGATGATAGGAGCGGTAACGGGTGGCGCGTTATCCGCGCAGGCGGTCATCGCGTCAAGCCAAAAACGGGTTTTGCGCCGATTTTTCGGGGAACTAGCCGTGTGGTATCCACATACCACATACCAGCCTTCATGCGGAGATTGCCCATCCCCATGGGAATGTTATAGCTGTCGCACCGGCCATAGACGGGTAACCCATACGTGAAAAAGCTGACTTCCGCCCTTATCCTGCTGCTGATCATCGTGGTCGTGGGAGGGTTGGGCCTGCGGCATCTGGCCCAGAGCCAAATGGAATCAGCGATTGCCGACCTGCGGGCAGCGATCGGGCCGGGTGCCAGTTTCACCTATGCCACGGCCGCGCCGCGCATCCTGGCGCGCGGGGCGCGGCTGACGGCCGTGACCTACCGCAACCCGGCGCTGAGCCTGACGGCCTCGGAAGCGATCGTGGGCCGGGTGACCGGCAATACGATCGATGGCCAGCATATCGGCACCCTGACGCTGCGGCAGGTACAGATCATGGAGCCGGGGGCCACGGCCTCGATCGCGTCGCTGGTGCTGAAGGGGCTGGTGCTGCCCAATACCGGCCCCGACCTGTTCCGCGCCCCGACCCCGCCGCGCCTGGACTCGCTGACGCTGGATTCGGCGCAGCTGACGGACCTGCATGTGGCGGTGCCGGCCGGGCAGACCGACCTGACCGTTGCCCACGCCACCATCCGCGATTACGGGCTGGGCCGGACCTCGCACCTGGATGTGGATACGCTGGCGGTGCAGATCCGCCTGACGCCGACGCGCCGGATCGGGATCGGCCATCTGCGCATCGACGGGCCGGATTTTGCCGGGCAGATCGCGAGCCTGCTGCAATCGGGGCATCTGATCCATACGGTCGGGCGCCGCCGGTTCGACGTGTCGGCGCTGACCATCGATACCGCCAGCCCGCTGCTGCGCGTCGGGCATCTGGAGGCCGAGCAGGAGGCGAGCGCCGGCCAGGACGAGCTGGAGACCACGATCACCGACCTGACGGCCTGGCCCACCCCGCCGCAGGACCAGTCGCTGCTGCGGGTGATCGGCTATGACCATTTTGCCGGCCGTATCCATGCCGTCAGCACCATCCAGCGCCAGGCCGGGACGATGACGCTGCATCCGCTGGATATCGACGCGCCGGAGATGGGCCACATGACCATCCTGGCCGATCTGGACCAGATTCCGGTCGATGACCCGGCCAACATGCCCGAGACCGCCCGGATCGTCTCCGCCACCATCGACTGGCAGGATCGCTCGCTGGCCGGTCATGTGCTGGACGGGCTGGCCCGTGCGCGGCAGGTCGACGCCGAACCCTATCGCCAGCAGGTGCAGGCCGCGCTGGCGGCGTCACCCGACCCGTCGATGCAGGCGCTGGGCCATTTCCTGGCCCAGCCCGACCAGCGGCTGCGCGTGATGCTGCGGCCGCCGCGGCCGATCAGCGTGCTGATGCTGGGCGTGGCGCTGTCGATGGCCGGTGACCCGTCGACGGCCGGCATGCTGGGCCTGTCGATCAGCACGCCGTGACCCATTCCCCTGCCCCCGGCGATGGGCCGGTCCATGTCATCGGCGCCTCCGGCCGGTCGGGGGTGGCGCTGTGCCGGGCGCTGCTGGGCCAGGGCGTGCCCGTCATCCCCGTGGTGCGCGACGCCGCGCGCTGGGCGGCCACCGGCCTGCCGGGTGCGCCCATGCCGGCCGACCTGATCGGGCCGCCGGAGGCGCTGCGCCGGGCATTGGCCGGGGCGACACGGGTGGCCAGCACCGCGCATGCGCGGCATGTGCCGGCCCTGCTGGCGGCGATGCCGGAGGGGGCCACGCTGGTCTGCCTGGGGAGCACGCGCAAATTCACCCGCTGGCCCGACGCGCATGGCAACGGCGTGCTGGCCGGCGAGGCCGCGCTGAGGGAATCGGGGCGGAACGGGGTGATCCTGCACCCCACCATGATCTATGGCGCGCAGGGCGAGAACAATGTCCGCCGGCTGGCGGCATTGCTGCGCCGGCTGCCGCTCACGCCCCTGCCCGGCGGCGGGCACGCGCTGGTGCAGCCGATCCATCAGGACGACGTGACGCGCAGCGTGCTGGCCGCCCTGGCGCGGCCGTGGGACGGGCCGCATGCGCTGGTGATCGCGGGCGGGACCGCGCTGTCCTATCGGGATTTCGCCGCCATGGTGGCGCGCCTGTCGGGCCTGCGCCCGCGGCCGGTGCTGCCGGTGCCGGCGGCGGCGATGATGGCGGCCGCCTGGGTCACGCGGATGGTGCCGGGCCTGCCGTCCGTGGGCACGGCGGAAATCCGGCGGCTTCTGGAGGACAAGGCATTCGAGACGGCGCCGATGGAACGGGAGCTGGGAGTGGTGCCGATCGGGCTGGAAGAGGGGCTGGGCCGGTTGTTCGGGCGCTGATTGGGGGGAAGGCGAGGGCTCTGCCCTCGACCCGCAAGGGGTCGCGGACCCCTTGACCCCGATTCGTCACAGCAGTGATTTTCTAAGATGCTGTTGTTTCCGAGGCTGCCTTGAGCGCCTGTCAGGAAACCGCTGGGGCGAACGACGGGACTCGAACCCGCGACCACCGGTACCACAAACCGGCGCTCTACCAACTGAGCTACGTCCGCCACACAGCGGGCTGTCATGTAGAGAACTGGCTCCGCCCCGTCAATCGTCCAGCATGCAGGAAGGCATGAAAAAATCCCCTCCCCGCCGCAGAGGGGTTATGCGGCGCGCAGATCCGCCAGCCCGTCGCGCAGGCGCGCGATGGCTTCGGTCAGCACCTCTTCCCGCTTGCAGAAGGCGAATCGCACCAGATGGTTCGGTGCGTCCTCGGTGCTGTAGAAGGCCGAGACCGGGATGGCGGTCACGCGGCAATGCTCGGTCATGGCGCGGCAGAAGGCCACGTCGTCGCCCGCGAAGCCCGTGGGGCGGATGTCGGCCACCACGAAATAGCTGCCGTCGCAGGGCAGGATGTCGAACCCCACGCCGCGCAGCCCGTTGGACAGCAGGTCGCGCCTGGCCCGCATGTCGGACGCGAGGGTGGCGAAATACGCGGTGTCCTTGTCCAGCCCCATGGCGACGGCGCGTTGCAGGTTGGGGGGCGTGGTGAAGGTGAGGAGCTGGTGGGCCTTGGCGATGCAGCCGGCGATCGCGGCCGGGGCGGTGATGTAGCCGACCTTCCACCCGGTCAGCGAGAAGCTCTTGCCCGCGCTGCCGATGCGCACGCAGCGCGCGCGCATGTCGGGCAGGGTCATCAGCGGCACGTGGCGGGCGCCGAAGGTGAGATGTTCGTAGACCTCGTCGCAGATCGCGTAGACATCGTGGCGGGCCACCAGCTCGGCGATGATCGCGAGTTCTTCCGGGGTGAAGACCTTGCCGGTGGGGTTCATCGGCGAATTGAGCAGGATCGCCTTGGTGCGCGGCCCGAAGGCCGCCTCCAGCTCCGCGCGGGGCAGCGACCAGTCGGGGGGCGTGAGGCGCACCGGACGGGGGATTGCGCCCAGCGCGCGGATCATCGGCACATAGGTGTCGTAGAGCGGTTCCAACACCACGATTTCGTCGCCCGGATCGAGCAGGGCCATCAGCGAGGACGCCAGGGCCTCGGTGGCGCCGGAGGTGACGATCACCTCGCTCGCCGGGTCGATCGCAAGATCATAGAACCGGGCGTTCGAGCGGGCCACGGCCTCGCGCAGTTCGGGCACGCCGGTCAGGGGCGGATACTGGTTGCGGCCGTCGCGCAGGGCGGCGGCGGCGGCCTCGATCAGGTCGGCCGGGCCCTCGGTATCGGGGAAGCCCTGGCCCAGATTGATCGCATCATGCCGCGCCGCCAGGGCGGACATCACGGTGAAGATGGTCGTCGGCAGGCCGGACAGCATGCTGTTCAACGGTTTCATGATCGCTCTTTCCTGACAGCGGGGCAGCCTTGCGGCCGCCCGCGCGCAGATGTGCGGAAAATCCCGGCATTTTGCAATCCGCTCCGATTGCCTGTGGGCGCGACCCGTGCCACGGTATCGCGGGCGGCCGGCCAGGCGATTTGCGCGCCGAACGGACCGGTTCGCCCAGGCACAGCGCGGTCCCGGCCCCCGGCACCGCCCCAGTATGTGGCGACGCGGGCATGAAGAAGATCGAGGCCATCATCAAGCCGTTCAAGCTGGACGAGGTGAAGGACGCGCTGCACGAAATCGGCCTGATGGGCATCACGGTGACCGAAGCCAAGGGTTTCGGACGCCAGAAGGGCCATACCGAGCTGTATCGCGGCGCCGAATACATCGTGGATTTCCTGCCCAAAGTGAAGCTGGAGATCGTCTGCGCCGACGACATGGTCGATCGCGCGGTCGAGACGATCGTGGCTGCCGCCCGCACCGGGCGCATCGGCGATGGCAAGATCTTCATCATGCCGGTCGAGGACGTGATCCGAATCCGCACCGGGGAACGCGGCGAAGATGCCGTCTGACCCCCGGCCACCCATCCCGTCTCCGCCACGCGCAGGCCGGCGGACGATGGCGGGCCCCATCATCCTATCGACAACGGGTCCCTAGTTTCGTAACCGTTCCACTGCCGTGTCGTGCGGCACCTTCAGTTCAAGGCAGGTATATCGATGGCGAAGAAAGCCCAGAGTTCAGCTCCGACCACCCTTCCGTCCCCTTCCGCTGAGGCTGTCGCCAAGGTCTTCAGCCTGATCCAGGAACATTCCGTGGAGCTGGTGGACCTGCGCTTCACCGACCCGCGTGGCAAGTGGCACCATACCTGCCAGCATGTCTCGACCATCGAGCAGGATACGTTCCGCGATGGTTTCATGTTCGACGGGTCGTCGATCGGCGGCTGGAAGGCCATCAACGAGAGCGACATGGTCCTGCTGCCCGACCCGACGACGGCGGTGATGGACCCGTTCTCGGCCAAGCCGCAGCTGATCCTGATCTGCGACATCATCGAGCCCTCGACCGGCCAGTTCTATAACCGCGACCCGCGCTCGACCGCCAAGCTGGCCGAGGCCTATCTGAAGTCGACCGGCCTGGGCGATACCGCCTTCTTCGGCCCGGAAGCCGAATTCTTCATCTTCGACAACGTCAAGTTCGGCACCGGACCGAATTTCGGCATCTATCAGCTCGACAGCATCGAAGGCCCCGGCGCGTCGCTGAAGGATTATCCGGAAGGCAATATGGGCCATCGTCCGGGCGTGAAGGGCGGCTACTTCCCCGTGCCGCCGGTGGACAGCGAGGCCGACCTGCGCGCCGAAATGCTGACCACGATGGGCGAGATGGGCCTGCCGATCGAAAAGCACCATCACGAGGTCGCGCAGTCGCAGCACGAGCTGGGGACGAAGTTCACGACCCTGGTCGAATCCGCCGACTTCATGCAGATCTACAAATACTGCGTGCACAACGTTGCCCATTCCTACGGGAAGTCCGCGACCTTCATGCCGAAGCCGATCTATGGCGACAACGGCTCGGGCATGCATGTGCATCAGTCGATCTGGAAGGGCGGCAAGCCCGTCTTCGCCGGCAACGGCTATGCCGACCTGTCGGACCAGGCGCTGTATTACATCGGCGGCATCATCAAGCATGCCAAGGCGCTGAACGCCTTCACCAACCCCTCCACCAACTCCTACAAGCGCCTGATCCCGGGCTTCGAGGCGCCGGTGCTGCTGGCCTATTCGGCGCGCAACCGCTCGGCCTCGTGTCGTATCCCCTACGCGACCAGCCCCAAGGCCAAGCGCGTCGAGGTCCGCTTCCCCGATCCGACCGCCAACCCCTACCTCGCCTTCGCCGCCATGCTGATGGCCGGCCTGGACGGCATCAAGAACAAGATCCACCCCGGCGATGCCATGGACAAGGATCTGTACGACCTGCCGCCCGACGAGCTGAAGCAGATCCCGACCGTCTGCGGATCGCTGCGCGAGGCGCTGGAGGCCCTGTCGGCCGACCATGAGTTCCTGCTGGCCGGTGGCGTGTTCACCAAGGACCAGATCGAGAGCTATGTCGACCTGAAGTGGCAGGAAGTGTTCACGTTCGAGCACACGCCGCATCCGGCCGAGTTCGAGATGTACTACTCCGTCTGATCCCGTTCGGGATTGGAGAAAGGGGCGCCGGGACCGTGAGGGGCCGGCGCCCTTTTTTTGTGCCGGCGTTCTGTTCTTTTTTGAAAAAAAGAACCAAAAAACTTCTGATCTGTTTGGGAGCCTTGTGCTTGCCTGTTGCGAGGCTACCGACCGAATAAAAGTCTTTTTGCTTCTTTTTCTTCAGAAAAAGAAGATCTTAGCTCCCGGATCGCTTTTCGCCTGCCAGTTCCCGCCGGGACCGATCCAGTTCCTCGCTGTAGCGGCGCAGGGCATGCTGTTCGGTCAGCATGCCGCGCACCTGTCGGCCCTCTTCGCTATCCACCACCACCAGCGCGTCGCTTTCGGCCTGGGCGAAGCGGGCGATGGCTTCGCGCAGGTTCATCTGCGGCACCAGCATCTGGTCGCGATACTGGGCGAAGCGGGAGAGGGTTTCGTCCGGCTGGGCGGTGTCGACATACAGGTCCGGCACCAGCACCAGGCCGACATAGCGCCCTGACTGGTCGACCAGCACGATGCGTTGCGCCGAGCCGAGCGGATAGGCCTGGCGGGCGGCCTGCACCTTTGTGTCCTGGCACAGGATTTTTACGTCGTGGCGCATCATCCGGCCCACGGTCAGGGTGCGAATCCAGCCGACATCGACCGCCGAGCGGATCGACTCCCCGCGCAGGTGGAAGCGCCAGGTGGCGAAGGAATAGCCGAAGGTGCGGCGCACCGTCAGGCTGGCGATGACCGAGGCCACCAGCACGGCGGCGGTCAGCGGCAGGCTGCCCGTCATTTCCAGTGCCAGGAAGACCATGGTCATGGGCGCGCCCACCACCGCGACGGCCATGGCGCTCATGCCCACCAGGGCGCAGAGTTCGGCCGAAAGCCGTGTGGCCGAGATCAGCGCCAGCCCGCCGGCGAAGGCGGCGCCGGTCAGCACGCCGAGATAGAGCGAGGCGAAGAAGAGGCCGCCGCGGAACCCGGCGCCGATCGATACCGAGGAGGCCAGCGCCTTCATGGCCAGCAGCGCCAGGACCCAACCGGTGGGGTAAGCGTGCTCCAGCGCCACGCGCATTGCCCAGTGGCCCGAGGACATGACCGTGGGTGAGACCAGCGCCAGCAGGCCCACTACCAGCCCGCCGACGGCGGGGCGCATCCAGACCGGCAGGCCGGAACGGCGGAACAGGGCCTCGGCCAGGGTGACGCAATACATCAGCCCCACGCCCAGCAGGGCGGCCACGATGCCGAGTGTTGCGATGGGCAGGTAGTCGTCCACCCGCAATTCGGCGGGCAGGATCACGCTGACGCCGGGGGCTGCGCTGTGCAGCAGGCGGGTCACCCCGATGGCGCAGACCGATGCCGCCGCGACCGGGGCCAGGTTGGCCAGCGAATAGGTGCCGATGACCAGTTCGAACGCGTAGAACGCCCCGGCCAGCGGCGCGTCGAACGCCGCCCCGATGGCCCCGGCGGCGCCGCAGCCGACCAGCAGGCGGAGATCCTCGCGCCGGACGCGGAACATGCGGCCCAGGCGCGAGCCGGTGGCTGCGCCGATCTGGGTAAAGCCGGCCTCCAGCCCCACCGAGGCGCCGACGGCGTTGGACAGCACCGTCTGGAGGGCGACGATGGCGCTGTCGCGCATCGACATCCGGCCGCCATGCAGGGCGTTGGCCTCGATGGGGTCGACCGGGCGGTCGGGGATGCAGCGCGCGACCAGCACACCCAGCAGGCCGAGGACCAGCCCGCCCAATGTGGGCACCAGGAGCGCGCGGAAGGGGATGATGGCGGGCAGGCCCGAGATGCGGCCCTCGCCGGGGGCGGCGAACAGCAGGCGGTGGGCCAGCAGGGTGGCGTGGATCATGGCGCTGACCAGCAGGCCCGCGCCGCAGCCGACACAGGCCGCCAGCACCACCAGCCATAATTCGTCGGCCCGCACCAGGGCGCGCAGCAGGCGGGGGACATAGGGCACCCGCTCGTCGCGTACGCCGCCCTCTGCCCCGTCCGGGGGCAGGAATGCGCCACGGTGGCGGCGCAGATGGTTCAGCAGGCCGAGGGTGGAAGACGGCACGGTCAGGTCACTTTCGCGCGGCGCCCGGCAGCCGGTGAGGTGCAGCACCGGGGCGCCCGTAGCGACTATTTGAAGGGATGGGCCTGTCGGATCAACCGGAATTCCGCCTTGGAGGCTGTTTGAAAAATGCCGCTGCCGGCAATCCGACGCGCGTTTTCTGCGCTTCGCGGCGGGCGGCCATCAAGGCCGCTGCGCTGCGATGCTCAAAAACACACGCCGGCCGCGGCCCTTCGGCCCGCTCTTGCTCGGCATCGACACTTTTCAAACAGCCTCCTACCATGCCGCCCTTGCGGCCCCGATCGCGGAGAAATGCCCGTGTCCCCTGCCCTGCCCCCTACCATGCGCGCGGTGATCGTCCGCGCACCCGGCGCGCCCGAATCGATGAGCCTGGCCGACATCCCCCTGCCCGTGCCCGGACCGGGCGAGGTGCTGGTGCGGGTGCAGGCGGCGGGGGTGAATCGGCCCGACCTGATGCAGCGCAAGGGCCAGTATCCGCCGCCGCCGGGCGCCAGCCCGATCCTGGGGCTGGAAATCGCCGGCGAGGTGGTGGCGAAGGGGCCGGACGCGCCGGACTGGCCGGCGATCGGCACGCCGGTCTGCGCGCTGACCAATGGCGGGGGGTATGCCGGATATTGCGCCGTGCCCGCCGGGCAGTGCCTGCCCTGGCCGGACGGGTTCGACGCCATCCGCGCCGCCGCCCTGCCGGAGACGTTCTTTACCGTGTGGTCGAACCTGGTCATGACCGCGCATGTCGTCCCCGGCGAAACCGTGCTGATCCATGGCGGGGCGGGCGGCATCGGCACTGCGGCGATCCAGACCGTGCGGGCGCTGGGTGCCGTGCCCTATGTCACCGTGGGGTCGGCCGAGAAGGCGGCGCTGTGCCTGAAACTGGGTGCCGAGGCCGCGATCGACTATCGGGACGAGGATTTCGTCGCGCGGATCGACGAACTGACCGGCGGGCGGGGCGTGGATGTGGTGCTGGACGTGATCGGCGGCCCGTATCTGGACCGCAACCTGCGCTGCCTGGCACCGGGCGGGCGGCTGGTGATCATTGCGCTGCAAGGTGGCGCCCGCGCGCAGGAGGTCGGCGTGGGCCGTATCCTGACCCGTCACCTGACGGTGGCCGGCACCACGCTGCGCCCGCGCGACGGAGCGTACAAGGCCCGGGTGGCCGATGGCCTGCGCGCGGTGCTGTGGCCCCTTCTGTCGGATGGGACGATCGCGCCGCTGATCCACGCGACCTTTCCGCTTGCCGAGGTGGTGGAAGCCCATAAGCTGATGGAATCGGGCAGCCATTCCGGCAAGATCGTGCTCGACCTGCGTTAGTGTTATAACATCGATCGCGCCAATCCCGGCCCCTCGCGGACTCCTGCGCGGACAAGGTGAAGGACCATGCCATCGTGCTGCTGAACGTCATCGCGCGTGGACCCGAGGATGTATCGGACGCCTCGTCCGCGCGTCCGCCCATTGTTCTGCTGCATGGCCTGTTCGGGCGTGCCCGCAATCTGGGCTTCTTCCAGCGTCGGCTGGCCCGCACGCGGCGGACTTTGGCGATCGACCTGCGCAACCATGGCGACAGCCCGCATGGGCCGATGGACTACAACACCATGGCCGGGGACCTGCTGGACACGCTGGCCCATCACGCGGCCCTACCCGCGACGCTGGTGGGCCATTCGATGGGCGGCAAGGTGGCGATGACGCTGGCGCTGACCCGGCCGGGCATGGTGCACAGCCTGGTGGTGGCGGACATTCCGCCCGCCCGCACCGGGCACGGGCAGTTCTCGCTGGGCGAGCAGATGCTGCGGGTGCGCTTTCCGCATTATCTGAACCGGGCGGAGGCCGATGCCCTGCTGCTGCCCGAAATCCCGAATGCCGATGTGCGGGCGCTGATGCTGCAGAATATCCGGCTGGGCGAGAATCCGGGATGGGTCATCGGCCTGAAGGAGATCGTGGGCTCGATGACCAATATCGAAAGCTGGCCCTATATCCCCGAAGGCTACACCTATCCCGGGCCGACGCTGTTCCTGGCCGGTGGCAATTCACCCTATATCCGGCGGGAGCATTATGGGGTGATGCGCCGGCTGTTCCCCAACTACCATCTGGAACTGATCGAGCATGCCGGCCACTGGCTGCATGTCGAGAACCCCACCCGTTTCGCCACCCTGGTAGAAGATTTCACGAACCGGTACTGACGTATCGGCCGGCTGCGGCCTTCGCGGCCTCGGCGGCGCGCCATAGATACCAGGCGGCGGCGGAGCGGTAGGGGCTCCAGTCGCGGGCGATGGCTGCCAGGGCGGCCGGGCGGGGCTGGGTGTCCAGACCCTTGATGACCCGCCAGCCCTCGCGCACGCCGAAATCGTCGACCGGCATCACATCCGTGCGCCCCAGCGAGAAGATCAGCAGCATTTCCACTGTCCAGCGCCCGACCCCGCGCAGGGTGGTCAGGCGGGCGATCAGGTCGTCGTCGGTCATCGACTCGGCCTCTTGCCGGGAGGGGACGGTGCCGTCGAGCCGGGCCTGGGCCACGCCCTGGATCGCGCGGATCTTGGTGCCGGACAGGCCGCAGGCGCGCAGATCGGCCTCGGGGAAGGCCAGCAGCGTCTCGGGGTTGGGGAAAGTACCGCCCGCCAGGGCCACCAGCCGCCCCAGGATGGCCAGGGCCGCCCGGCCGTGAAGCTGCTGGTGGGCGATGGCGTTGACCAGCGCCTCGTAGGGCGCGCGGCAGGCCTCGACCCGCAGGCCGCATGGCCCCACCCGCGCCACCAGGGCCGCGAGGTCGGGATCGGCGGCGGAGAGGTGGGCGCGGATGGCGCGGTCCTGCGCGGGGGAGGGAATGGAGGATGTCATGATGGCCGGGAGCTTAGTGCAGATAGGGGCCGACCGTTAAATCGGCGTGGCACCGCCGTGACGGCGGTGACAACATGATACGATCTCATGATGGCATGGTATCATGACAACGGGGCCGCCAGCGGCTAGGGTCCCGAAAGACCACGCGCCGCAGGCGAATACGCGGAGACTCCCGGCACTTCATGACGGTGACACTCAGTCCTTCCTCCCGCCATCGCCAGGCCGAGGAGCCCGTCCTGATCCCGCGCGCGGATGTTCGGGAGCGTGCGGCACGCCAGCCCGAGCCGCCCGAACGGCCCGACGGGCGCGAGGGCCTGCGCCCCGAGCTGGTCGGCCGCCCGGATGGCTATCGCCCGCTGAAGCAGAGCGGCGCGCCGATGATCCGGCCGGATACGGTGGCCGAACCGGGGGTGGCCACCGTTCTGGCGGTGTCTGCCGCGCTGCATCTGGTGTTGCTGGCGATCATTCTGCAGGCGGCGCGCCACCATGCCGGGGGATCGGCCGCGCCCGAATCGCAGTCGGTCGAGATGATGTTCACCCCGCCGGCCTCCAGCGGGTTGCAGGGGCGCAATTCGCCCGACCAGGCGGGAGGCAGCGGATCGCAGGCCAAGCCCACGCCGACCACGCCGCAGCCGGACCAGCCGCAGCCCAGCGATTCCTCGCCCTCGCCCAGCGTGCCGTCGCCGCAGACGCCGGCCGCCCCGCCGCTACCGCGTACGCCCTCCGACCAGACGCTGCCCGACCAGCCCTCGACCACGCCGCCCAACCCGGCGATGCAGAGCCCCGGTCAGGCCGCGCACCCCACGGCGCATCCCACGCCGCGCCACACGCAGACGGCCCGGCAGCGCACGCCCAGCCATGCGCCCTCGCCGTTCGATCATCCGATGGATCTGTCCTTCGCGCCGTCGCCGGGGCCGGTGCGCCAGCGGCGCGGGCGGGCGGGCGGTTCCGGCGGGCCGATCGACCTGTCGGTGGGGCCGGTGGTGCGCAACGGGCAGCTCAACGCCCCCTATTCGAGCCAGACGCAGGTGCGGGGCGTCAGCGAGGATTATGGCGAGGAGATCGATCGCTGGATCCGCAGCCACATGTATTATCCCGAGGAGGCCGCCCGTGCGGGCGACGACGGGGCCTCGACCGTGCATGTGGTGCTGGACCGCAGCGGGCGCGTGCGCGGGGTGCGCCTGACCGGCCAGTCGGGCTCGTACTATCTGGATGCCGCGACCACCGGCATGTTCCATGGAGCCGAGCTGCCCCCGGTGCCGCCGGACATGGCGGGCGACCATTTCGATATCGACGTGACGATCAACTATATCCTGATCCGGCGCTGATCCCTTGGGCAGGGAGCGCCGGTCGGGGCGCTTGCAGCGGGAGAATGGCGCATGAGTGACGATTTCGCCGCGATCCGCGATCGCGTGGGCACGGATTTCGAAGCGTTCGACGATGCCGAGGCGGCGGTGCGGCGCATTGCCGAACTCTATGAATCGGCCGTGCAGGAGTTGCGCGCGGCCTTCGGCCGGCGGCAGCCGGCCGGGCCGGTGGTGCCGACCTATCCGTACCTGGGCTTTGCCGTCAGACGCGCGCCGCTGGCCGAGGATACGCGCCCGCCCTTCGACGTGGTGCTGGAGCCGGGGTTCTACGGCACCACGCTGACGCGCCCGGAACTGTTCCGCGATTACTGGCGCGAGCAGATCGGCATCCTGCTGCACCATTACCGCCAGCCGGTGCTGGTGGGGCGGTCGCGCCGGCCGATCCCGCTGCCCTATGTGATGGAAGAGGCGGTGACCGCCATCACCGAGGACGATCTGCGCCTGTTGCAGCGCCATTACGCCCTGCCCGACCTGCACGCCACCGACGACAGCATTGCCAATTGCGCGCTGATCCCGCGCCCGGACGAGCCCCGGCCGCTGTCGCTGTTCACTGCCGAGCGCACCGATTATTCGCTGGCGCGGCTGCATCATTATACCGGCACCGCGCCGCGCCATGTGCAGCGGTTCATCCTGCTGACCAACTACCAGCGCTATGTGGACGCATTCCGCGATTACGGGCGTGCGCAGGTGGATGCGGGGGGCGAGTATGACCGCTTCGTGGAGCCTGGCGACCAGGTACATCGGCGCGGCGATGCGGCCCGGCCGCCGATGGCCGGATCGCTGCCGCAGATGCCGGCCTATCATCTGTGCCGGCCGGATGGGGACGGGATCACGCTGGTCAATATCGGTGTCGGCCCGGCCAACGCGAAGACCATTACCGACCATCTGGCGGTGTTGCGGCCGCATTGCTGGCTGATGGTGGGCCATTGCGCCGGGCTGCGGCGGACGCAGCGGCTGGGCGATTATGTGCTGGCGCATGGCTATGTGCGCGACGACCATGTGCTGGACGACGACCTGCCGCCCTGGGTGCCGGTGCCGCCGATCGCCGAGGTGCAGGTGGCGTTGCAGGATGTGACGGCGCGCGTGACCGGGCTGCATGACTCCGAACTGAAGACGCGGCTGCGCACCGGCACGGTGATGACGACCGACAACCGGAACTGGGAATTGCGGCTTCGCGCCCTGTTCACGCAGATCAACATGTCGCGATCCATCGCGGTCGACATGGAGTCCGCCACCATCGCCGCCAACGGGTTCCGCTTCCGCGTGCCGTACGGCACCTTGCTGTGCGTGTCGGACAAACCGCTGCATGGCGAACTGAAACTGCGCGGCATGGCCAATGCCTTCTATCGCGAGCGCGTCAGCCAGCATCTGACGGTGGGGATCGAGACCATGCGCCAGTTGCGCGCGCAGGGGGTGGACCGGCTGCATTCGCGCAAGCTACGCGGGTTCGACGAGCCCCCGTTCCGCTGAGCGCATCGCTGCGGGCCGAGCAAGGAGAAGAGTGCGTGACCGATCCAGACCAGCCATCCGCCGTCCCCGTGCCGCCATCCGGCCAGCCGACCATCCGCGTGGTGGCGATGCCGGCCGATGCCAATGCGGCGGGCGATATTTTCGGCGGCTGGCTGATGTCGCAGATGGATCTGGCGGCCGGCACGGCGGCGGCCCTGCGTGCCAGGGGGCGTTGCGTGACGGTGGCGATCGACAAGGTGATTTTGCACCAGCCGGTGCTGATCGGTGACGAAGTGAGCCTGTATACCGACATTATCCGCACCGGCCGGACCTCGATGTCGATCCATGTGCAGACCTGGCGCCGGGCGCGCCATTCGCACGAGACGGTGAAGGTGACGGAGGGCGTGTTCACCTTCGTCGCCATCGACGACGAGCGCCGGCCGCGCCCGCTGCCGCCGGAGATGCCGCGCTGAGGACGGGCATGTGATGGAAAGATCGGCATCCTCGCGTTCGGGCCCTCGGTGCCATTGCAGACGCAGTCGGCGGGGGGATGCGTTACTGCAATCAGTTGGGCGGGCGGCCGGGACAAGTCCGGGGACGATCGGCTTCACTGACGCCGAGACGGGCCATCTTCGGACGGCAGCTACGCCGCCATCCTGCGGAATCCGGCTTCGTGGCGGGTCCCGTCTTCCATTAGCAATCTCCTCCCTATGCGGGAGAGTCTCTCCCACCCAAAGCGTATCATTCTTGACCGTCTCGCAGGCTTGCGTGATGCCGGGTTCCTCCTACTCGACAGCCGCATTATCAATCAGGAATACAAAGTGTTGTTCCCTCGTTAAGAACAGCCCAGCCATTAAATTTAACAGCCATATAAGCAATGAATCTGTTATCGTTATCGCCATCATATTCCGGCAATTGATCCAACGGAAAATCCGCGAAAATCCGATCAAAAACAGTGCCTGGCTCGTCACCGGAGAAGATAGCTTTCTGGTTTTCCAAATCGTATTCGATAATCCTGTTATGGAAAATAGCATATTCAAAAAACTCCTTTAGTTTTAAGAATTTTTCCCTTGTTTTCATTTGTTTTTCGTTATGAAGATTCAATATCCACCATATCCCAAGCCCATTCTGGGTATTTATTCTCAACATAAATTCGTCAAAGTTTTCTTTATATTCCAACACGACAATTCCTATTCAAAATTCAAACTTAACTTTTTCAACACCATTGCTCAAAATAGGGGCGAACTGGATAGTCCAATCCTTTCCCGACGCGGAGACATTTCGCAGTGATACTACTCCTCTGGAAGTTCGGACTAAATACACGACACCGCCATTTCCAAATGATGCCGCCTTTGCGTTATCCAAACTTCCTGTATATCCAGTTAGCTTTCGAAAAAATGTCTCTACCGCTTCCTCATTTCCTCCGGAAAAGTTGAGATTCGCCTTCTGATATCTCGTGCTGGCTACCTGCGTGACTGTCGTGTTCGCATCGAGCTGCAAGGTAGCACCGGACGCTTTAGGATCAAAAGCTGCCAGTTCATCAAACGTTGCCGAGGCTTCCGCCGAAAGTCCTGAAACGGATGCCCCGGTCGCCGAATAAACTGTCGCGGTGTCGAGTTCCGTGTCCAAAGCCGTCGCCAGCAATTCCTCGCCACCCACGGCAAGGAGGTCTGCGGCGGCGACGGCCTCGCCAGCGGGCGTTACCATAACCGCCATCGTCGCCGCCAGGCCGAGCCATTGATCCTGTGTCTTGGGCATCAGGCTGTCGAGAACATTTCCGGCCGACGAAAATGTGGCCTGAAAGCCATTTGCCGCTGCCTGAAGCTGATCCGACGTGTAGTTCTTGACCGTCTCATAAGCCTGCGTGATGCCGGTCAGCATCGTCTGTCCGGCATGCACCAGATCGTCGGAGACCTCGCCGAGCGTGCCGTTCAGGAAATTGGAAATCTGAGTGCCGGCTTCACCCGATTGGGCGATTTCCGATATGACGCCGTTCAGCGTGGTGCCGTTCGCCAGTTCATTCTGATACGTCTGCAAACCGCCACTGTCGGCCCCTCGGTTGAGAAGGAGATCATAGACGTTGCCGACCGCGCTGGCGGCTTCCTGCGAATGAGCGGTGTTATAGCGAAGCTGGTCCAGAGTCAGATTGGTGGCGAGGCCATCTTCGGCGGAGTTCATTCCCCCCGGATCGGCATTACGCCCCAGCACCTGGAGATAGATGCTGTTGATATCGTTCTGCGCTTCCTGCGAATGGGCGGTGTTGCTTCGAAACTGCGCCAGGGTCATGCCGGTGGCCAGTCCGTTCTCGGTATCGCTCAACGCCTGGGCTTCAACGGGCCGGCCCAGAACCTGTTGGTAAATCGCATTGACGTCGTTCTGTGCTTCTTGCGAATAGGCGACAACGGTGCGGACCTGGGACAGCGTCATGATCGTGCCCAACCCGTTTTCGTACGTCGTCAGACCGCCCGGGTCGATGTCGCGACCCAGAACGTCGTGATAGACGTTTTGAAGAGCGGCCTGCGCACCCGACGAATGCGCCATGGCGTTCCGGACCTGATTGGGCGACTGGCCTTCGGAAAATTGCTGGTAGGCGGAGTTATAATCCGCCCTCGCTCGCGGAGCGGCCAAGCAGGTTCTGGGTGTCGTCCGCGATGTTCTGGTCGATATCCGACAGCTTGATCGGAACGTATGCGCCCGACGACGACTGATAGGTCGCAATCCCGTTTCCCGAATCGCTCGTCAGGTAGGCCACACCGTTGATGACGGTGACGGCGTGGCCATGAACGGTGATATGTTCCGTGCTCGCGCCGGATGCGGGCGGCGCAGGCGGCGTATAAGGCATTGTGCTGCCGGGGGTCGACAGGTCGCCGCCGCCATCTCCGGATGAAGGGGGAGAGCCTGTGACCGTTATGCCCTCGCCATTGTCGCTTCC
The DNA here is from genome assembly GCF_014174215.1 of Gluconacetobacter tumulicola. GTDB lineage: Bacteria > Pseudomonadota > Alphaproteobacteria > Acetobacterales > Acetobacteraceae > Gluconacetobacter > Gluconacetobacter tumulicola. The sequence goes on from NZ_JABEQL010000013.1 coordinate 81,487, forward strand.
ATCCATTCCGCCGCCATCATCTCCCGCCGAAACAGAAAATCCACCTTCGTCGCTGTCGGACATGAATTCCATGGCGGTCATGGCCGGCCGAGCGGATAGCGTGGAGGATGGCGAAGACTGGGACTGGCTGCTGTCCTGTATGTCCGTCGTCTGACCTGAGGCGCCGGGCATGTCTGCCTGGCCTGTCGCAGCGCGCGAAGGGCGCATTTGAATTGCCGGCACCACTACGTGACCTTTTTGTTGGTCATGGCGAGCGGCAAGGGCGCTCAGAAACGCCGGCTGCCGGTGATACTCGTAAGAATGGTCTTCTGGAAAGACTGAACCGGCGCGACGGCCGATCGCCACGATAGCGGCGGGCGCATCGATTTTGTCCGGAAGCGCGTCTGCGGCCGGGATGCCGTCATACGCCCTGCCGCCGGTTGCGTCGCCAGCCGGATGGTCCGTCCGGGAATACGGATCGGAAATAGGCCGTTCCAGCTTCAAGGAACGGCGGATCGCTAGATTGGACATCGCGCACCAATGCAACGTTACGATGTAGTATGTAACAATACGTTGCATGCCCGTTTCCTGGTACGCAAGAGTCAAAATCGTGGTTTGTTGTGGTTTTTTCGAATGTTGAACAATGTGCTGCCGTTGATGGTGCGGAACGCGTCAGGTGTCGCTTATACGCGCGACGCGACCTGACCCGATGTGGCGCCCGCTGCGGGTGCGCGCGGCAACGTCAGGTCAGTTCAGTTCGCTCTGGATCTGGCGGGCGACGCGGAAGATGGTTTCGCGCAGCCAGCGGTGGACCGGGTCGTTGTCGCGCCTGGGGTGCCAGGCCTGGAAGGCTTCGACGCGGGGGAGCGGGAACGGGTAGTCGAACAGGGCCAGCCCGCGTTCGGCCAGCGGCACGCGGTAGAGGGCCATGTCGGGCAGGGTCACGATGAGGTCCGTGTCGCGCATGCTGTCGATCATGGCCTTGTAATGCGGGACGACCAGGACGATGCGGCGGGACAGGCCGTACTGGTCGCGCAGGATGCGGTCGATCGGGCCGTGGGCGCGGCCGCGGCGCGAGACGCTGATATGGTCGTAACGGGTCAGGGCTTCGGGCGTGATGCCTTCGGCGAAGATCGGGTGGTCCTTTCGCACCAGCGCCTTCATGATGTTGTAGAAAATGGTCTGGCGGCGGATTTCCGGCTTCAGCATGTCGGTCGCGCCGATATAGAGGTCGATCGCGTCCTCGCGCAGGGCCTGATTGGCGGCGTCGTCGACTTCGGGCGCGAAGACCAGTTCGCAGTTCGGGCAATTGTGCCGCAGCGCCCGCAGCAGCGGCAGCGCCAGCGGGGCGATGACGACATCGTTGGCGCGGATGGTGAATTTGGGCGCCATGTTGCGCAGGTCGGCCAGGACCTGGGTTTCGATCAGCCCGTCGGCGGCGCGTACCACCGCCTGCACCCGGTCGCGGATGCCCAGCGCGAAGGCCGAGGCGATGAGGTGCCGGCCCGAGGGCACCAGGATCGGGTCGCCGAAGACGCCGCGCAATTTGGCCAGGTGGCGGCTCATCGCCGGTTCGCTGACATGCATGCGCCGCGCGGCGATGGAGACGCTCTGCTCTTCAATCAGCACCTGAAGGAAGCGCAACAGGTCGAGATCGTATCCACGCATCCGGGCAGCCTATCTTTTCGCGCAGGGGAAAGGCCAGCGGAAACGCTTCCGGAAAGTGGAAGCCTGACATAATCGGAATGGAGGTTTTCGGCGTTTCGATTTCGATGATCATCCGGCCATGATTTCCGACCCCCATGATATGCGCGGCGGCGCGGCGGCCCCGGATGGGCTGACCATACCGGCCCCTCTGCCGACGGCGGCTGCCCCGGCGGCGCCGGTGATCCATGCCGCGCCGCCGGTGCCGTCGTACATTCCGCCCTTCGGGCTGCGCACGATCATCGGCTGCCTGGGCATGCTGCTGGCGGTGCATGTGGCGGGGTTCAACGAGCATGTGACGGAAATCGGCCTGTCCGACATTCGTGGTGCCATGCATATCGGCCACGATGAGGGCACCTGGTTCACTACCATCTACGAGGCGTTCAACATCGCGTCCATGGCGTTCACGCCGTGGTTCTACATGACGTTTTCGATCTATCGTTTTTCGATCTTCGTCACCGCGACGATGGCGCTGCTGGCCATTCCAGCGCCCTTCATGCCCGACATCACGTCGCTTTGCGTGCTGCGGGCGTTCCAGGGGTTGATGGCGGGGTGCCTGCCGCCGGTGCTGATGACGGTGATGCTGAAATATCTGCCGGCGGAAATTCGGGTTTTCGGCATTGGCGGCTATGCCATGAGTGCCACGTTCGGCCCCAATCTGGGCCTGCCGCTGGAAGCGTTCTGGTTCGAGCATGTCGGCTGGCACTGGCTTTATTGGGAGATCATTCCCCTGGCCGCGCTGTCGGTGGCGATGCTGGCCTATGGGTTGCCGCGCGACCCGATGCATCTGGAGCGGTTCGAGAAATTCAACTGGTTCGGGCTGCTGGTGGGGCTGCCCGCCATCTGTTCGCTGGTGATCGTGCTGTATCAGGGCGACCGGCTGGACTGGTTCCGCTCGCCCGTCATCACGCATCTGGCGTTGTGGGGCGGGGCCGCGTTCGTCGTGTTCCTGATCAACGAATCGTTTCATCCCAGCCCGTATTTCAAGATTCATTACTGGCTGTCGCGCAATATCCAGGCTTCGCTGCTGTCGCTGGTGGGGATTCTGGCGATCTGCGGGCTGATGGCCGAATTGCCGGCGCTGTATCTGGAGGAGGTGCGGGGCTACCGGCCGATCCAGACCGCACCGGTCTCGCTGGTGGTGGCGCTGCCGCAACTGATCATGCTTCCGCTGATTGCGGCCATCTGCAACAGCCGTCGTGTCGATTGCCGCTATGTGCTGGCCGGCGGCATGCTGTGCCTGGCGGCGGCTGCGTGGTGCGGCACCTGGCTGACGCCCGACTGGGTGCGGGACAATTTCTATCTCATCCAGATCCTGCAGGTGTTCGGCCAGCCGATGACGGTGATTCCGACCCTGATGCTGGCGACGCTGGCGCTGGGGCCGGCCGACGGGCCGTTCATCTCGGGCATGGTCAACATGCTCAAGGGGCTGGCCAATGCCGTGGCCTTCGCGCTGTTCGCCGCGCTGACGCGGCGGCGGGAACAGTATCATTCCACCATGCTGCTCGACCATCACGGCACGCACGGGCTGGCGTTGCAGGGGCTGGGCGACCCGATCGGCCAGCAGCTTGCCGGGACCTCGCCCGATGCCGCGCATGTCGCGCGCAACGCGCTGGAGGTCTTTCACACCTACATACGCGAGCAGGCGCTCGTTCTGGGACTGGCGGACATCTATTTCATCCTGATCTGGGTCTGCCTGTTCTACGCCGTGCTGAACGTCGTCCTGCCCCGCCGCGTCTATCCGCCCCGCCCGCCGTCGGCGACGGCTCCTGCCCACTGATTCCTGCGGACTCCATCGAATGATTTACAGAAAACCCCTGCTTTATGCAGGCAGTACCGCCATCGTGCTTGCACTCGCCGCGTGGGGCGGCAGTCGGCTGGTGCTGGGCAATGGTGTCGACCAATACACGAACGATGCTTATGTCACCGCCGATTTCACCGCCGTCGCCCCCAAGGTGGCGGGGCGGATCGACCGCGTGCTGGCCGAGGATAACGAGGCGGTGCGCGCGGGCGACGCGCTGGCCCATATCGAGGATGACGATTACCGCGCGGCGTTGGATGCCGCGCGCGGCCGGCTGATGGCCGCACAAGGCGCGGTGGGGAACCTGGAGGCGGAACTGGCGCGGCAGGATTCGGTGATCGCGGGTGCCCGGGCGGCGGTGCAGGCCGACCAGGCCACCTTGCAGTTCGCGCGCCAGAACATGGCGCGCTATCGCGATCTGTCATCGGGTGGGGCGGGCACGGAGGAGCAGAAGCAGGCCACCGAGGCGCGCGAGAAGGAGACCGAGGCCACCGTGGCGCGCGACGAGGCCGCGACCGACAGTGCCATCCGGCAGGTCGATGTGCTGAAGGCGCAGCTGGCGCGGGCGCAGGGCGAGTTGTTGCAGGCGCAGGGAGACGCGCGACAGGCGGAATTGAACCTGTCCTACTGCACCATTCCGGCGCCCGTGAGCGGCATTGTCGGCGAGCGCGGGGTGCGGGTGGGGGCCTATGTGCATCCGGGCACCGCGATCCTGGCCGTGGTGCCCACGCAGGCGGCCTATGTGCTGGCGAATTACCAGGAAACGCAATTGACGCATGTGCAGACGGGGCAGAGTGCGACCATATGGGTCGATACCTTTCCCGGCCATCCGCTGAAGGCGCATGTGGATTCGCTGGCGCCGGCGACCGGCGTGGCCTTCGCGCCGATCCAGCCGGACAATGCGACCGGTAATTTCACCAAGGTGGTCCAGCGTGTTCCGGTCAAGCTGACCTTCGACCCCGGCCAGCCTCTGGCCGCCAAGGTCCGTGTCGGCATGTCGGTGGAAGTCAGCATCGATACTGCGTCCCGCCCGTCGGGTCCTCATGCCGGTGACGAACGCTATGTCTGGCGCTGAGAACCTGCCTGGAAATGCGCGCTGGCGGCGATCCGGCCGCTGGGCGCTGGCCTGCGCTTGCCTGGCGGCGCTGGCTGCCTGCACGGTTGGGCCCGATTATCGCAAGCCGGCCGTGGAGAGTCCGCGCGCTTGGCATCAGAGCGTGGCGCCCGCGCCCAGCCATCCGGTCATGGCCTCGACCGATCCGCAATGGTGGCGGCAGTTCAACGACCCGGTGCTGACGGCGCTGGAGCAGGATGTGGCGGCGGCGAATCTGGACCTTCAGGCGGCGTCGCTGCGGCTGATGGAAAGCGCGGCCGAGCGGCGGATTGCCAGTGCGGCGCAGTTTCCGCATGCCGAGGCCAATACGTCCTATGCGCGCGAACGCGCCAGCACCAACGGCATCCTCGGCCTTCTGGGGACCATGGAGCGCGAGCAGGCCGGGACGGTGGCCAGCGGCACGCAGGGTTTCGGCCCGACCGCGCTGCCGGGCAGTGTGGGCAATCCGTCGTTCAACCTGCCGCAATATGGCATGAACGCGTCGTGGGAAGTCGATCTGTGGGGGCATGTAAGGCGGCAGGTGGAAGCGGCCACGGCGGCCATGCAGGCCAGCGAGGACATGCGCCGCGACGTGCTGGTGTCGCTGATGGCCGAGACCGCGCAGGATTATATCGACCTGCGGGGCGTGCAGGCGCGGCTGGCCATTCTGGACCACAACATCGCCATTGCCCGCGACAGCATGCGGCTGACGACGATGCGCTTCGACCACGGGGCGGCGACGCGGCTGGATGTGGCGGATTCGACGGGCCAGTTGCGCGGGTTCGAGGCCCAGCGGTCGCCGCTGGAGCGCCAGCAGGTGCATCTGCTCAACGCGCTGAGTTTTCTGGTGGCGCGCGCGCCCGGCGCGGTGAATGCGCAGCTTGGCAAGCCCGCGCCCATTCCGCCGGTGCCGGCCGAGTTGCCGGTCGGGCTGCCGTCGCAATTGGCCGAGCGGCGGCCGGACATTCGCATGGCGGAGGAGCGGCTGCATGTCGCCACCGCCAGCGTCGGTGTTGCAGTGGCGGATTTCTTTCCGCGCATCACGCTGTCGGGCAGTCTCGACATCCAGGCGCTGCAATTCAGCGGGCTGGGGTCCTGGGCGTCGCGCCAGTACGGGTTCGGGCCGACGGCCACCCTGCCGCTGTTCGAAGGCGGGCGGCTGACCGGGCAGTTGCGTCTGCGCAAGGCCCAGCAGAAGGAGGCCGCGATCCTGCTGCGCCGGACGGTGCTGAAGGCGTGGCAGGAGGTCGATGATGCGATGACCGATCTGGCGACCGCGCAATCGGAACGCGACCGGCTGCGCGAGGCGGTGCGGGAGAACGAGATCGCCGTGGAGACCGCGCGGGCGCAATACAAGGCGGGGTCTTCGGATTTCCTGACCGTGCTGACGGTGCAGAACCAGCTTCTGGCATCGCAGGCCCGGTTCGTGGATGCGACGGCGGAGATTTCGCGCGCGGTCACGCAGCTTTATCGCGCGCTGGGCGGCGGGTGGGAGGCGACCTATCCTGATGCGGCCCCGGCGACAGCGCATGGCTGAGAGCCTGCCTGGAAATGCGCGCTGGCGGCGATCCGACGCGCGTTTCCTGCGCTTCGGTGCTCACGGGCCGCTCTCGCTCGCCAGCCCACAGTTCCAAACAGACTCTGAGGAAAGGATCAGGACCCGATGATCACGATCCGGCGTGCGAACGTTCTGGGCCAGGTGCAGCGGGGGGATGCGCTTCTGCGCTGCCATTTCGCCTTCGGGGCCTATCAGGACCCGCAGCATGTGCATGACGGCCGGCTGCGCGCGGTCAATGTGGGGCATCTGCCCGCCGATGCGGCGTATGTGCTGGGGCCCGAACGGAATGTCGATATCGCGACCTGGGTGGCGGACGGCACGCTGACGGTGCGCAGCGACCTGTTTGCGGACGAGAGCATCGGGACCGGGGGGCTGCATCTGATCTCGACCGCCGCCGGGTGCCTGTCGATGGGCTGGCGCGCGGGGGCGGCCGGGGCGACGTTCGTGCAATTCTGGTTCTTGCCCGATGATGAAGGGGGCACGCCCGTGCAGGAGGCGCGCCCGGCCTTTGCCGGGCTGGAAGAGGGTGGTTTCCGCATTCTCGCCTCCGGCTTTCCCGAGGATGACCCGGAGGAGACGGACACCATCACCGATGGCGCGCCGGTGGTGTTACGCGCCCGCGCCCGCCTGCTGCATGCGGCGATCCCGCAGGGTGAAGGCGCGTGTTACCAGACGACGCAGGGCCGTGCGCTTTATCTGGTCGTGGTGCGGGGTACCGTTACGCTGGAGAGCGCGTGCCTCGGCCCCGGCGATGGCGCGCGGATCGACGACGAGCAGCAATTCATCGTCGTGGCGGGCGAAGATGCCGTGATCCTGCTGGCTGATACGGAAGCGAAATAGAAACCTGCGTGAAAAGGCGTGCCGGCGGTGGCCCGGCGATGGAAGCGGGCGGCAAGACGACCTATGATCGCCTCGGCGCATCGTCGTGCCGGAAGGGAGCATTCCATGGCCGTTGCCGTGCTGCTGTTCGTGGTCGCTGTCGCGGCCTTTGCCCTGAGCGCGGTGTCGGGCGGCGGGGCCGGGCTGATAGTGATGCCGGTGCTGGGGCTGCTGCTGGCGCCGGCACAGGTGCCGGCAGCGCTGTCGGTCGGCACGGCGCTGAGTTCGTTCTCGCGCATCGTCTCCTTCTTCCGCTCCATATGCTGGGGGGTGGTGGTCCGTTTCGTGCCGCTGGCGCTGCCGGCCGCGTGGGGTGGAGTGTGGGCGCTCAGCCGGTTGCAGCCGGTCTATCTGGACCTGCTGCTGGGCGTGTTCCTGATCGGCAATCTGCCGTTCCTGCTGCGCCGGGGGACGCGGACGCCGGGCGTCGTGCGGCCGTTTCGCCCCGCGCTGCTGCCCGTGCTGGGGGCGGCGGCCGGTTTCATATCGGGCTTTACCGGGGCGGTCGGGCTGCTGTTCAACGGGTTCTATCACCGGATGGGCCTGCGGAAGGAGCAGATCGTCGCCACGCGGGCGGCCAATGACGTGTTGCTGCATCTGACCAAGCTGTGGCTGTACCTCTCCTATGGCATGCTGACCGGGCCGGCGCTGCGGGCCGGCCTGGTGGTCGCGGCCGCCGCGATTGCCGCCACGCTGCTGATGCGCGTGCTGATCCATCGCCTGCATGACGATCTGTTCCGCCATGTGGGCCAGGCCGCCGCCTGCGTCGCCGGGGTGGCGATGCTGTTTCAGGCCGGGCAGCAGATCGTGCGGCAGGACCATATGGAAGCCCGCTATGCCACGCATGCGGGCGAGGTGGTGGCCATGCTGAGCTGGCGCCAGCATGTCTTCTCGGTCGAGATCGAGAATCCGGGGGATATCGAATTCCGCCATGTCCACCCGGCATTCGGGTCGGGGCGGGTGCCGCGACAGGGCGAGGGGTGGTATCGCACCTCGGTCCTGCATCTGTCGCCGGCCCAGGGCATTTTCATCACGCGCCGCCTGTCGCGCGCGCGGCCGGTCTGAACGATCCGCCGGAGACCCTGCCGCAATGCATTTCATCCAGACCTTCAACGGGCCGGCCTTTCTCGACACGATCGTCAGCTACGTCTCCGCCTTTCTGTTCGGCACGCTGATCGGCGCCGAGCGCCAGTACCGGCAGCGCACGGCGGGGCTGCGGACCAATGTGCTGGTGGCGGTGGGGGCGGCGGCCTTCGTGGACGTGGCCCAGCGGATTGCCGGCGATGTGGAGGCCGTGCGGGTGATTTCCTACGTGGTGTCGGGCATCGGCTTTCTAGGGGCCGGCGTGATCATGAAGGACGGGACCAATGTGCAGGGGCTGAACACGGCCGCCACCTTGTGGTGTTCGGCGGCGGTGGGTGCCTGCACCGGGTGCGACATGGTGGCCGAGGGCGGGTTGCTGACGGTCTTCGTCATTGCCGGCAACACGCTGCTGCGGCCGCTGGTCAATGCCATCGACCGCATTCCGCTGCAGGGGCGCGGGGTGGAGGCCAGCTATACCGTCAGCCTGCTGACGGACCGCGCGCATGTCGACACGCTGCGCGACCTGCTGGTGGCGCATCTGGAACAGGCCCGCTTCCCCGTCGCCGACGTGGAACTGACCGATCGGGGCGCGGACCAGGTGGAAATCGCGGCCACCCTGACCAGCACCGCCGTCGACAGGGCCGAATTGCAGCGCGTCATCGCCCATCTGGGCACCACGCACGCGGTGGCGCACGCAAGCTGGCTGGTCACGCCTGAATCCTGACCGGGCCGGGCGAGCGCGCGAATCGGCGGGCATGGGCCCGGGCGGCGGATCGGTGGCCGGCAGGCGTGCTCAAAACGGCAACAGACTGATGTTTCTTTTATCCTTGAGGTGCCTGCGGCGCCTCCGTAATTTCGAACTCGAACCGATCCGGGAGGCGATCATTCGTCTTTCGTAGTAAGACGGGCTATCAGGCTCGCCCGTCTCGGGATCATGCGTGGCGCGAACCGGACGCGCGAAGGACGAAGTGAAAAGGATCGAGGAATGACGTATCTCTCCCGCATGCCGGGACTGCGGGGCCGCTTGCAGGCCATGACCTGCCTGGCCGGCGTGTTCTGTACCGCCACGGCGCCGCAACAGGGGGCGCGCGCCGCGACCGGCCCGCATCATCATCGTCATGCCTCGACCACTCACCCGGCGGCAGCCGGCGCGGCCCCGGCCGCCGCGCCGCAGGCCCCTGCCCGCGCGGTTCCGGCGGCGCGCACCCCGGTCCGCGCCGCCGCCCCGCGCGCGGCGACGGCGGAAGACATCTCGGTCACCTCGTCCCGGCAGGCGCTGAATGGCGGCGGCGGCATGATGCGGCTGGAGACGGCGCCGCACACCGTGCAGACCGTCGCCAAGGAATATATCGACATGCGCGCGCCGACCAGCACGGCGCTGGACCTGATCAAGAACCTGCCCAGCCTCAGTGTCTCGACCCCCGACACGGCCGGCATGCAGGGCGGCATGATCCAGGTGCGCGGCCTGACCGACCTGGACATGGGGCTGATGGTGGACGGCGCCCCGGCGGCGGCGGCCAAATACATGGCCGAGGACATCGATTCCGAGAACCTGGAAGAGGTCAACATCACCCCCGGCAGTTCGGGGACCGACCTGCCCGTCATGTCCGCCGCCGGCGGCGTGATGGACGAGCGCAGCCATACGGCGGCGCAGAAATTCGGCGGGCTGATGGATTTCTCCTACGGCACCAACAATCTGTCGCGCGAATTCCTGCGCCTGGAATCGGGCGAGATCGGCAATAGCGGCGTGCGCAGCTATCTCTCGTTCTCCAACACCCACAGCCGGTCGTGGATGGGATCGGGCATCAACGAACGCCACCATCTGGATTTCGGCATCCAGAAGGACTGGCAGAACGGTTCGACCGCCAAGGTGTTCGTGTCGTGGAACAACGAGAACTTCACGATCGACAACTACCCGACCGCGGACCAGTTCTATCGCTACAAGCACACCGGCCAGGGCTGGGGCCGTTCGGACAATCCCAAGAACGACAATTACTGGCAGAACAGCAAGGACCATTGGAACCAGGTCTTTCTGACCGCGCCGCTGCACCTTGTCCTGCCCGCGCGCTTCAGCCTGGACCTGCAACCCTATTTCAGCTTCGGCCAGGGTTGGGATGCCTCGCCCGCCAATCCGATCTCCAATGCTGACGGCTCGGCCTATAACGGCCCGAACCTGACCGGCTTCTTCCTGCAGAATGACACCCGGCAGGTGGGCACGGTGGCCAAGCTGGGTTACCAGATCGACCCGCATAACGCGTTCTCGGTCGGCTACTGGTACGAAAACACCTATACGAACCAGTCCTATCCCAGCGGCAACACCAATGCCGACGGCACGCCGCCCAGCCCGTGGAACCTGTACAAGACCGGAGGCTTCACCTTCGGCCAGAACGCCGGATACGAGATCCATTCGCTGTTCATCCAGGATACCGCGAAATATCTGCATGACCGGCTGGTGATCCATGCGGGCTTCAAGTTCGCCATGATCAATAGCTGGACTGCCAGTTTCGCCAACATCGACGGCACCAAGGTGAAGGGGTCGGTCTGCGACAATAGCGACAATTTCCAGCATTGCAGCAACAACCGCACCGAGCCGCTGCCGCAGCTGTCGATCGGCTACACGTTCAACGAGCATCACCAGATCTATGTCAACGCCGAAGGTGATTATCGCCAGCCGAGCGCGGTAGATATGGGCTGGCTGCCGTCCGGTCCGAATTTCCTGAAAAACCAGTATTCCATCAAGGAAGAGCTGGGATACCGCTATCACGACAAATACATCATCGCCGACCTGTCTCTGTTCAACTACAACGTCACGAACCGCATCGTGAACCAGTATGTGGGCATGAACAGCTTCTCGCCCCTGTCGATCGGCAGCCAGACGATGCGCGGCTTCGACGCGATGATTTCGGGCCGTTCCATCCACGGCTTCAGCCCCTATGCGTCGTTCGAGTATCTGCACGCGACGCAGGACAGCAACGTGATGGACCCGTATACCAACACGCTGATCCATTCCAAGGGCACGCAGGCGGTGATGGCGCCGCACATCATGGCGAATTTCGGCCTGACCTATACCTACAAGGGCTTTTTCGCCAATGGCAGCGTGCATTACACCGGCCCGCAATCGGTCAGCATTGCCGGCGACCAGCGCATGCCGGGCTATGTGACCGACACGCTGTCGCTGGGCTACCACTTCCCGGCGTTCCTGTTCGCCAAGTCGCCGACTTTCCGCCTGAACTTCACGAACCTGACCGGTTCGATCGTCCGCACCGGGGCGATGGGCGTGGTGTATCGCGGCAGCGACCTGAACACGCACTATGTCTATAGCGGCAGCAACGCCCCCACGCTGGGCTATGGCAATTCCTTCATGGTCGAGCCGCGCTTTACCATGACGGGCACTGTCTCGACCGCTTTCTGATGATCCGGCCGGCCCTCCTGTAGGGGGCCGGTACGATTTTCAGTCGTGGCGGGGTGCGCAGGGCTCTGCCCTGCACCCGGAAGGGGGCGTGGCCCCCTTCACCCCCATTCGTTTGGCGGGTGTGCCGTTTGAGGACGGGTCGGTTCGTCTTCTTTTAAGTTCCCGTTCAGAAAAACAGAATATTATCCGACGTGGAATATAGTGTTCCGGCACTATGTCTTGCCACTTCTGGAGAATATCCCCTTGATTGATCAGCCTATAAGGCTTCCGTGGATCGGACCGCTGTATAGAGAAAACAGAGTTTTAATCATGGGGGAAAGCCATCATTGTGACATGGGAGATGAATACTCCATTGATTTGACCACCCACGCTGTTCAGGAGGCAATAAATAGAACATTGCCGTCGTCATTCTTTGATAAGGTAAAGGACGCTGTACTAGGTGCCACGTCCGCAGACACGCCAGCGGGGCAGTTCTGGGGTCAGTTTGCCTTTGCCAATTTCTGCCAGGGGCCGGTTGTCCGGCATGCGGGTGAACCGCTTCAGCAAGCCTCTCCCGATATGTTTCGCGCAGGTGAACTGGCCCTGCCTGTCATTCTGGCCCTGCTCAAACCGAGAAAATTGCTACTCTTTTCCAAAAGAGCATGGACGAAATATACCAACGATATTCCAGCGGTGTCCCGGCATGGGCCAGGCGTAACAATGATGTGCCCTGATGGGAAAAAGACAGATACCTATTTTTATGCATCTGACGCATTATCTTTCTCCGTCAACTGCCTCGCCATTCATCATCCGTCCTGCTGGACGCGCCAAGGGAAAAAATCCGATTACTGGAGCCCTGTCATCCAATCCTTCCTGGATATTGATCCCGTCCAATCCTTGATTTGACTTCCCCATGTATGGAAGAGCCAGAAGCGTTACCGATGCCAGAAAGTATCGGTGCAAGAGCTTTATACCCAGCACATTTGGAAGATTCTGGCCAAGCGGCCGACGAACTACAGTAACTCCGTCCTGACACCAATATGCGGTCCAGCCTCCGCAAGGCGGCGGTCCAGGGTGCAGAGTGTCGTTCCGTGGTCCGCGCAGATGGCGAGATGCAGTGCATCCCCTGCCCGCAGGCCCAGAGCATATTGGTCTGAAAACCGGGCTGCCGTCCTGAATTGCTGGCTTGTTATGGGCAGAGTTTCGAAGCTTTCGGTGGAAAGGCGCGTAAACAATGCCAGAGCATTCGCGCGGTCCGTCACCGTGATCTGGCCGGTTCGCAGCTTTATCGACAGTGCCGAGGAAAACTCCGTAAAGACCCAGTCACTGATGAACAAATCCTCCGGCGCCTGTCCCGCGAGCCACGATTGCATACGGGCGGTCTGTGACTCGTTGGTCAACGCTGCGACCAGCACCGATGTGTCGATATAGAGGCTCAATAGCGTGCTTCGTCACGCATGGTCCGCACTGTTTCAGCGGCCGACTCGGCTTGCCGGGTCATGTTGTCCGTCAATGAGCGTAAAGCATTCAGATCAACAGGTTTGCGGTCGGGCGCGACCCTGGTGATCTGTGCAACGACCTTGCCACGACGCTTGATGCGGACAGGCTCGCCCTCCATCGCCTGCTCGACCAGGCGGCTCAGATGGGCCTTGGCGTCCACCAGATTCACAGTCTGCATCGCCCGCTCCTGACCATTAAACTGGTCACTTGATAGCACGGGCGGCCTTTTCGGCGCATCAAGATTTGATAGTGAAGCGCAAACCCGTCAAATCAATGTCTGCTCCCATCAAACTGCCTTAAGAAAATCCGGTTTCCAAAGGCCGCCGGCCTTTGGTGGGGTTCGGGGCAACGCCCCGAGAAGCCCGCCTGTCCGGTCATGCTTTCAATAGCCGGTATAACGGCCCGGGCGGTGGAAGGTGGCGACGACGCCGCTGATGGCGATGGCGCTGATGGCGGACAGGCCGACATGGGGGAGGTCGATCTTGAGGGTCGACATCGCCAGGATGAAGCAGTCGATCGCGAGTTGGACCTTGCCGACGTTCCAGCCGCGGTTCTTGTAGAGCCACAAAGTGACGACGCCGGTGCCGCCGACGCCGGCCTGGTGGCGGGCGAGCGAGAGGATGCCCATGCCGATGACGGTGCCGCCGAAGAAGGCGGCCCAGAGGGGGGCGATGAAGCCGAGTGTCATGATGTGGGGGAACAGCAGGGCGAACAGGGTGATGCTGCTGCTGACGAGGAAGGTCTTGACCGTGAAGGCCCAGCCCATGGTGCGGCTGGCGAAGATGAGGAAGGGGATGTTGATCAGCGTGAACAATGTGCCCGCCGAGAGCGGCAGGACGTAGGAGAGCAGCAGCGCCACCCCGGCCACGCCGCCGGTGACCAGCCCGGCGCGATGCAGGCAGGCCAGGCCCAGCACGATCAGCGAACAGCCGATCACGAGCGCGTAGGCGTCCTCGAACAAAGAGTGGCGGAGGGCGGTGGACTCGCGGGAGGACGGGCTGGGCATGGCGGCCATGGGTCAGGATCAGGGGAAGGGGCTTTTCCTAGAAAGCCCGCTTCGGCCTGTAAAGGGCGGCCGCACGGCAGCCCTCAATGCGTGGCGCGATCGATCTCGCGGCCCAGTCTTTCGGCCGGTCCCTTTGGCGGGTCCACGGTGTCCTGCACCTTGTTGCCCAGATTGTCGATCTTCTGGCCCAGTGTCTCGGGCTTCTTCTTGCACCCGGTCAGGACGACGCAGCACAGGACGGTGGCAAGTGCGGCGCGGGCGAACAGACGCATATGAAATCCCTTGTTTTTCATGAGGATACAACGTCTTCGGCCGCCGAAGTTTCCGTGCCCCGGTCAGGGGCCGGGCGTGGCGGCGAGGGGCGGTGTGGGGGGTGTGTCGTCCTGCTCCTGCACCTCGACATCGGCCAGGCGCGACTGGGCGAGGCTGAGGGCGGCCGAGGCCGGGGGGCCGGCGTCCGGCTGGACATCGGAAAAATAGAGCATGCGGGTGGGGAATGCGAACAGCACCCGGCGCCCGCGGAAGAAATCCATGCCCAGGATGTTGAACTGCGCGTCGGTGACATCGGCGGCCAGGCTGTCGCCGTGCCAGGTGCCGATGACGGGATGGGTGAAGCGGTGCCGATGGCCGATGATGGCGTTTCCGGCCTCGGTGCGCGAGCGCGGGTCGTCGGCCAGTGCTGCCTGCCCTACCCCGATATCGGCGGCATCGGCCGCGCGCACGATCGAGGCGTTGGAGCCGGGTTCGACCTGCATGCCGATCGGCGCGCCGTCGATCGCGACCTGGACCGTGACATCCATGCCCAGCGGGTTGGGCATCAGCAGGGCGGTATAGGCATGCGCGCCCACCAGCGCCGGCAAGGGGGGGCAGGCGGCGGCCCCGGTTTCCTTGAACAGGGTGACGGTCTGGCCGGGGAAGTCCATCAGCACGTCGTAATTGCCCAGGATATCGTAGCCCACCACGCCCAGCACCGGGCGCCCCGCCACCTTCCTGTCACCGATCTGTCCCAGGATCACGGCCGGGACATGGTGGGCCGAGCCGCGATCGAGCTGGAGCCGGTCGACGACGGTCTCCCTCGTCTCGCCCGCGCCGGTGACCGTTTTCATCTGCAACGACCGGCCATGGTCGTAGCCTATGCCGGGGCGTTCGAAGACGCCCAGCATCTCCTGCGACAGGCTGAGGAAGGCCATGCCCTCGGCCGCGTTGAGCGTGATCGGCACGCCGGGGCTGCCCTCGCCCGTCAGTAATGGCAGCGACAGGACATGGGCGATGCAGCGGCCGTTCCGTGGCGCGGGGGGTGGGGGCTCGGTCGCGCCCACAGGCGGCGCGGCGGGTTGCCCGTGGGCGGCCATCATGGGCCAGGGCAGCATCGTCGCCAGCAGGAGCGGCAACGGCCTGAAGCCGGAGCGGGCCGCACGCCGCCATGCCGACATCAGCGTTTGCCCATCATCGTTCCGCCACGCCCTGCCCCACCATGCAGCGATTTCACCGCATCACGAGAAGGGCCGGCGGTCGAGATGGTAGCGGATCTCGGTGAGCACGCGCGCGATCACCTCGGCGGGCGGGCCTTCGCATTCCACCGTCAGCGCGTGCTCGTCGGGTGTCGGCACTTCCAGCGCGGCAAGCTGGCTGGGCAGCAGGGTGGGCGGCATGTAGTGGCCCTGGCGACGGGCCAGCCGCGTCTCCAGGAGCGATTTGGGCACATCCAGATAGATGAACGTCACCCGGCCCGCCCCCTGGCGCAGGATGTCGCGGTAGGCATGTTTGAGCGCCGAGCAGGTCAGGATGCCGCCGCCGCCATCGGCCAGCCGCTCCACGATCCAGGCGTGACAAAGCGCCAGCCAGGGCAGGCGATCTTCATCGGTCAGGGGGATGCCGGCCGCCATCTTGTCGACATTGGCCTGGGGATGGAGGTTATCGCCTTCCTGATACGGCCAGCCCAGCAGATTGTGCAGCCCCTCGGCCACCGAGGTCTTGCCGCTGCCGGATACGCCCATCAGCACGATGACATGGGGGGGAATCCCCTCCGCCACCGGCAGCGGCGCGTGCCGCTCCGTCTCCGGCGCGCTCATGCCGCCACCAGGCGGGTCAGGCCCTGGCGGCCGGCCACGATGACTTCGGACGTGCGATGGACGAACAGGCCGCTTTCGATCACGCCGACAATATCGCCGATCGCCGCCTCCAGCGCCCTCGGGTCCTCGATCGGGCCGAAGGTGCAATCCAGGATCAGGTTGCCGCCATCGGTGACGAACAGATCGCCGTCGCGCTTGATGCGCAGTGCCACCCGCGCGCCGAGCTCGCCCAGTTGCCGTGCCGTGCTTTCCCAGCCGAAGGGCGTGACCTCGACGGGGACCGGCGAGCGGCTGCCCAGATGGTCGACCAGCTTGCCCTCGTCGACGATGACGACGAAGCGCCGTGCCGCCGCCGCCACGATCTTCTCGCGCAGCAGGGCGCCGCCCAGGCCCTTGATCAGGTCCAGCGAGCCGCGCTCGACCTCGTCCGCGCCGTCGATGGCGAGGTCGAGCTGGGCGTGGGTGGAAAAATCGACCAGGGTGATGCCCAGCGCCCGCGCCTGTTCCGCCGAGCGTTCGGAGGTGGGAATGCCGACGAAACGCAGCCCGTCCGCCCAGCGCCGGCCGAGCGCGTCGATCATCAGCGCCGCCGTGCTGCCCGTGCCGAGGCCGACGGCCATGCCGTCCTGCACCATCGCGGCGGCTTCTTCGGCCGCCCTGCGTTTCAGTTCACCCATCGGGTCTGAATTCTGGCCGCTCATCCTGTTCCCTTTCCGGAACCTGCCGGCGGTACCGGCGGTTCTCTTATCCTTATCCAATTGCCCCCTGGCTGCGGGGAGCGGTGATCGTCATACGCCAGCAGCCGCCTTGTCCACCAGCCAGGTCAGGTCGCCCTCGGTCGTGATGTGGCTGGCGGGTTCCACCGGATCGCCGGCGCGTACGCGGGCGAAGACTTCGCGCTTGCCCGCGCCGGCCAGCATGAAGACCACGTGCCGGCTGGAATGGATCGCCGGATAGGTCAAAGTCAGCCGGGTATGGGGGGCGTCGTCGGGCACGCAGGTGGACACCCACAGCTTGCGCTCCTGCAATACCGG
Organism: Gluconacetobacter tumulicola; assembly: GCF_014174215.1. GTDB lineage: Bacteria > Pseudomonadota > Alphaproteobacteria > Acetobacterales > Acetobacteraceae > Gluconacetobacter > Gluconacetobacter tumulicola. The sequence goes on from NZ_JABEQL010000013.1 coordinate 98,587, forward strand.
CTGGCGGGGGAAGAGCGAGGCGGTGTGGCCGTTATCGCCCAGCCCCAGCAGCACGACATCGAACAGCGGGCGGCCGGGCTGTAACTCCGCCGCGCCGTAGAGCGCCTGCAAGGCCGCCTGGTAGCGCGCGGCGGCATCCGCCGGGTCGCCGTCGGTGGGCATGGGATGCACCTGGGCCGGCGGGATGGCGACATGCGACAGCAGGGCTGCCTGCGTCATGGCGTAATTGCTGGCCGGATCTGAAGGCGGCACGAACCGCTCGTCGCCGAAGAACAGGTGGGTGCGCGCCCACGGGAAGCGGGTGGCGTAGTCCGCCGAGCCCAGGATTTCATACAGCCGCTTGGGCGTGGACCCGCCGGACAGCGCGACCACGAACGGACCATCCGTCTTGGCCAGCGCCTGTTCGGTCAGCCATTCGGCCATATGGTGGGCGATCGCCTCGCCATCGTCCAGCACGACCACCCGGCCGTTCGTCACATCATGACCCATTACGAATCCTCTCCGAGAATATAACGCTCGACCCCCACCGCGAACCCTTCCTCCTCGGACGAGGTGGTGACATGGGTGGCCTGCGCCTTGACCTCATCCGACGCCTGGCCCATCGCGATGGACAGGAAGCTGGGGCGGAACATCAGCACATCATTGGGCTGGTCGCCCAGTGTGGCGATCTGCGCCGCCGGAATGCCCAGCAGCCGCTCCAGCGCCGCCACCACGCCGCCCTTGTTGGCATCGTGGTGCGTGACATCGACATAATAAGGCTGGGACCGCGCGGCGGAGGCCGCATCGCCCAGCGCCTGCTGCAGATCGTGCTCGACCCGCTTCATCAGGTCCAGATCGTCGGACACGCCGGTGATCTTGACCACCTGGTCCAGCGCCGCGCCCACATCCGCGACCTTGGGCGGGAATTTCACCGTCCATTGCTCGCGCGCCACATGCGGGGCTTCGGCATTGGAGACGATCCAGTCATTGCCGTCATAGACCCACGGGTCGACCTTGTGGTCGCGCAGGATCTCCAGCGTGCGGCGCGCCACCTGCGGCGTGAGCGTGTGGGATTCGATCACCGAATAATCGGGACGCACGATCATGCCGCCGTTGAAGCCGGCAATCGGCTGATCGATCCGCAGCGGGTCGATAACCATCTTCATGCCCAGCGGCGGGCGGCCGCTGGTGATGGTGAACAGGATGCCCTTCTCGCGCAGCCGCTCCACGGCCCGGATCGCGCGCGGGGTGAGGATCTTCTCACGCGTGACCAGGGTTCCGTCGACATCGGCCAGTACCAGCCGGATGTGATCCGCGCCCATACGTTATTCTCCGTCCTTAAGGTCGGGCTCTGCCCGAACCCGGAAGGGGACAGTCGTCCCCTTCACCCCTGTTCGTTGCCCGACAACTGGTTTCCAAAGGCGACTGCCTTTGGTGGGGTGCGGGGCAAAGCCCCGCGAATCAGGCTCGCGGAAGAACATAGTCGTGCATCGCCTGTGCCCAGCCGCTTTGGGTGTTGGGGCCGGTTACGAAATGGGCGTGAGTCTTTACCGCGTCGGGCGCGTTGCCCATGGCGATGGCGACGCCGGCTTCGTCCAGCATCGGCACGTCGTTGTTCATGTCGCCGATGCACGCGACCTCGCTGATATCGACCTCCATCAGGCGGGCCAGTTCCATGGCCGCGTAGCCCTTGTTAGCCTGGGGGTGGGTGATATCGAGATAATAATCCGACGACCGATGGACGCTGGCGTGGCCGGCCAGCAGGGTGGCCAGCCGGGCTTCGGCCTGGGCCAGGCGGGGATAGTCGGCCGAGGCGCCCATGATCTTGCCGACATCATGATAATGGCCGGTGAAATCGGGCACCACCACCGGCTCGGTCTGCACCGTCTCGCGCTCGCGCGCCACATAGGGGCCGTGGGGGTCGGTGATCAGCCAGTCGCGGCCGATGAACAGCCAGGCGCTGACCTCGTCCTGATGCAGGGCGCCGACGGCCTCGCGCGTTGTCGCGGGGGCCAGCGACAGGCGGGAGAGGATGGTGCCGTCGGGCCGTGCGACCAGCCCGCCATTCAGCCCGGCATAGGGCGTGTCGATGCCCAGCGGGCCGAGGAACATCTCCATGCCGCGCGGGGCGCGGCTGCTGACCAGGCACAGCGTGATGCCCGCCGCGCGCAGGGCCCGCGCGGCCTCCAGCACCGGGTGGGTCAGGCGCTTGTCGGGCGTGACCAGCGTGCCGTCGATGTCGGAGACCACCATCCGGACACGCCCGGACGGGCCGGGACGCTGCGGCAATCCGGGCGCGCTCATGCGCCCAGCGCCAGCCAGTGGCGGCCGTCGCGGGCCAGCAGGGCGTCGGCCTCGACCGGGCCGGACGAGCCGGCGGCGTAGGCGCAGAGCGGCGCCGCACCGACATGCGCGCCCCAATCCAGCGCCGGCTGGACGACCTGCCACCCGGCTTCGATATTGTCGGCGCGCTGGAACAGGGTCGCGTCTCCGATCAGGCAATCGTAGATCAGCGTTTCGTAGCCGGTGCTGGGCCCGTCGCTGAACCATTCGGAATAATCGAACTTCATTCGCACGCCGCCCAGGCGCACGGTGGGGCCCGGCACCTTGGCGCCGAATTGCAGCGTCACGCCCTCGGTGGGCTGGATGTGCATGGTCATGATGTTGGGGGTCAGCCGCTCGACCGGCGTGTCGCGGAACAGCGCGTAGGGCGCGTGGCGGAAATGGATCGCGATCTCGGTCCGGCGCTCGGCCAGGCGCTTGCCGGTGCGCAGGTAGAACGGCACCCCGGCCCAGCGCCAGTTATCGACCGCCAGCTTCATCGCCACATAGGTTTCGGTCTGCGAATCCGGGGCCACGTCGGGCTCGTCGCGATAGGCGGGCACGTCCTCGCCGCCCAGCATGCCGGCGACATACTGGCCGCGCACCACATCGTCGGCGCCCACGCAATGGGCGGCCTTCAGCACCTTCGATTTCTCGTCGCGCACCGCGTCGGCGTCGAACGAGACCGGGGCCTCCATCGCCGTCATGGCCAGGAGCTGCATCAGATGGTTGGGCACCATGTCGCGCAGGGCGCCCGTGCCCTCGTAGAAGCGGCCGCGCCGTTCCACCCCCACGGTTTCGGCCGCCGTGATCTGGACGTGGTCGATATTCTGCCGGTTCCACAGGGGCTCGAAGAACCCGTTGGAAAAGCGCAGGGCCATGATGTTCTGGACCGTTTCCTTGCCCAGATAATGGTCGATCCGATAGATCTGCCGTTCGCGCAGCACGCCCAGCAGGCGGCGGTTCAGTTCCCGCGCCGATTGCAGATCGTGGCCGAAGGGCTTTTCGACGATCACGCGGCGGAAGGTGCCGTTGCCGTTGGCCTCGGTCACCAGGCCGGATTCACCCAGGCGGTCGCTGATGGCGCCGAAGAAGCGGGCGGCGACGGCCAGGTAGAACACGGCATTGCCCGACCCGATCCGCTCGCTGAGGCTGGCATAGGTCGACGCTTCCTCGAACGAGCCGCGCAGGTAGGAAATCCGGCTGCTCAGCCAGGTCCACATATCCTCGCGCAGGGTGGCGGCGGCGGTGCCGCGTCGGGCCACGAATTCCTGCAGGGCCTCGTTGAACTGCGCGCGCAGCACCTCGTCGGACAGATCGGCCCAGTCCACGGCGACGATCGAGAATCCCTCATCCAGCAGTCCGGCACAGGCCAGATTGTAGATGGCGGGCACCAGCAGGCGCTTCGTCAGGTCGCCGCCGCCACCGAAGATGACGAAGACGCATGGCGGGGCACGCCGTGGCGGAGGGCTGCTCCCTTCGATCTCGGAGGACGCGGAGGCGATGATTCCATCCATGTGGGGCGTTTCCCTGCACTGTTTCCATCTGATGTTGTGGACACTGAGGGTTCTGCTAAGGATCTCTTCTTTTTCTGAAGAAAAAGAAGCAAAAAGACTTTTATCCGTTCGGGGACATCGTGTGCCCCAAGCACAAGGAGGCTGAACGAATCAAAGTTTTTTGGTTCTTTTTTTTCAAAAAAGAACGAAGACCGCCGCCCCTTCGTCGTTGGTCCACAACATGATCATTCTTCTTCTGCCTGCCCGTGGAACGCATTCCACAGGCAGGAGCTTACCGTTCCTGAAAGACTGGTCTTACTTTTTCTCGACATGCCCGCCGAAGCCGAAGCGCATGGCGGACAGGATCTTCTCGGCGTAGTTGTTGCCGGTGCGCGAGCGGAAGCGCGTGAACAGCGAGGCGGTGATGACCGGGGCCGGCACCGATTCCTCGATCGCGGCTTCGAGCGTCCAGCGGCCTTCGCCGGAATCCGCGACCTCGCCGGTGAATTCGGACAGAGACGCGTTCTTGGCCAACGCCTCTGCCGTCAGGTCCAGCAGCCACGAGGACACCACGCTGCCGCGGCGCCAGACTTCGGCGATGTCGGCCATGTTCAGGTCGAAACGCTGGTCCTCGGGCAGGAGCGGCGAGTTCTTGGTCTTCATGATGTCGAAGCCTTCGGCGAAGGCCTGCATCATGCCGTATTCGATGCCGTTATGGACCATCTTCACGAAATGGCCCGAACCGGCGGGGCCGCAATGCAGATAGCCCTTCTCGGCGCGGGGATCGAGGTCCGGCTTGTCGCGGTCGGGGGTGGGGGGCACGTCGCCCTTGCCCGGCGCCAGGGCGTCCAGGATCGGGTCGATATGGTCGGCGGAATCCTTGCTGCCGCCGTACATCATGCAATAGCCGCGCTCCAGGCCCCACACACCGCCGGAGGTGCCGACGTCGATATAGTGGATGCCCTTTTCCGCCAGCTGGGCGGCGCGGCGGATATCGTCCTTGTAATAGCTGTTGCCGCCGTCGATCAGGATGTCGTCGCTTCCCAGCAGGCCGGCCAGTTCCTGCACCGCTGCCTCGGTGATCTCGCCGGCGGGCAGCATGACCCACACGATCTTGCGCGAGGCCGTCAGCTTGCCCACCAGGTCGGCCACGCTGTCGGCGGCGATGCCGCGCCCGCCTTCGGTCCGGTCGCGGACCTTGCCCACCGTGGCGGGATCGCGGTCGAACAGGACCACGTCATGCCCGTGGCGCGACAGGCGGACGGCGATGTTGCCGCCCATGCGGCCCAGGCCGATGATGCCGATTTGCATAATGTTACGTCTCCATGGCGCGGTACAGCGCCGCGCATAAGCCAGCCCCCGGACAACTCATTCATGAAACCGGGGGTGCCCCGCCCGCGTGGCGGGCGGGGCCGTCCAGATGTCAGAGGGCGGCGCCGATCGCCTGGCCCAGTGCCCGCAGGCCCGATGCCAGATCGCCCGTGATGTGCACCCGTAGCGCGCGCCGGCCACGTTCGGCCAGGACGTCGAAATCGCCCCGCGCCTGCGCGGCCTTGACCACGCCGAACGTGTATTTCTCGCCCGGAACCGGCAGGTCGGCCACATCGTCCGCCGTGATCTGCAGGAACACGCCGCTGTTGGGCCCGCCCTTGTAGGCCTGCCCGGTCGAGTGCAGGAAGCGCGGTCCGAATTCCGCCGCCGTCGCCACCTTCAGCGCGTCGCGGATGGTCAGGCGGGTGGCCTGAATCCACTCGATGGTAGCGGCATCGCGCTCCACATAGGCCAGCAGGCCGACATAATCGCCCGCGCCAACCCGGCCGAAATGGGCCTTGAGGATGTCGGCCGTCGAAGCCCCCTTGAGCGCCGCCGCGTTGGCCGCGTCGGCGAAGAAGGCAAAGGCGCCGTCGGTCGCGAACGGGGTTTCCGCCGGCAGGGTGCCGGTTTCGTTATAGGCGGTCGTCAGCTTCTTGGTTTCGACCTTCGAGGCCTCGACATCCGGCTGGTCGAACGGGTCGATCCCCAGGATCGAGCCGGCGACGGCGGTGGCGAATTCCCAGCGGAAGAATTCCTGCGCGATCTGGCGCGGATGGTGCAGCGTGATCGTCACCACCGGCTCGCCGGCCGCGACCAGGGCGCGGATCGCCTCGTCCTGCTCGGCGTCGGGCTTCGAGGCCAGGCGCAGATAGGCGAAGACGCGGTCCTTGCCGTACAGCGCGGGCGCGCCCAGCGTTTCCTGATCGATCGGCACCAGGCCCTTGCCGATCTTGCCGGTCGATTCCGCGATGAGCTGTTCCAGCCACGCGCCCAGATCGTGGATGCCGGGCGAGGCGACGATGGTCACCTTGTCACGGCCGAACTGCGTGGCGGCGACACCCAGCACGGTGCCCAGCAGCACGCCCGGATTGAGCGTCGGCGGCACCGAGGCGGCGGACGCGCGGGCACCATAGAGCGCGCTGTCCAGGAATTCCTTGAGCGCCACGCCGGAGGCGGCAGCCGGGACGATGCCGAAATTCGACAGCACCGAATAGCGGCCGCCGATTTCCTTCTCGCCGTAGAAGATCTTCCAGAACCCGTCCTTCTTCGCGACCTCTTCCATGTGCGAGCCCGGATCGGTCACCGCCACGAAATGGCTGCCGACCGCCTCACCCAGCACCTTCTTCGCGGCCTCGAAGAAATAGGCCTTGAGGATGTTGGGCTCCAGCGTGCCGCCCGATTTGGACGAGACGATGAACAGCGTCTTCGCGAGGTCGATCTTCTTCTCGAACGCGCGGATCTGCTGCGGGTCGGTGCTGTCGAGCACGTAGAGGTGCGGGAAGCCCTCATGCTTGCCGAAGGTTTCGGCCAGCACTTCCGGACCGAGGCTCGATCCGCCCATGCCCAGCAGCAGGATGTCGGTGAAGCCCTTTGCCTTCACCTCGGCCTGGAAGGCTTCCAGCGCCGGCAGGTCGGCCAGGCGGTCATCGACGATGCCGAGCCATTTCAGCCATTTGGCCTCGTCCTTGCCGGTCCACACCGTGGCGTCGCGCGCCCAGATGCGGCGGACGGTGCCGTCCTGGCGCCAGGATTCGAGGCTGGCCTTCACCGCCGTGTCGATCTCGGCCGGCAGGTCCAGCTTCGTCTCGGTCAGATGCGCGCCCAGCAGCGCGTTCTGCTTGCGCGCGACCGTGCCCAGCAGGTCGTCGAACGCATCGGCGAAGGAGGCCACGCCTTCATCGACCAGCGTGACGGTCACGCCGGCCAGGTCCAGCCCCAGGCGCTCGGCCTCGGCCAGCACGTGGCGCGCGCCCTCGACATCCTCGGTCAGCGAGGCGCGGACCTTGCCGTGGTCGCGGAAGGCGTCGAACGTCGCGGGCGGGATGGTGTTGACCGTCTCGGGCCCGATCAGTTCCTCGACATACAGCACGTCGCTGTAGGCCTTGTCCTTGGTGCCGGTGCTGGCCCACAGCAGGCGCTGCGTCTGCGCGCCCAGCGCCGCCAGCTTCTGCCAGCGCTCGGACTTCGTGACCTCCTGCCAATGGACATAGGCCAGCTTGGCGTTGGCGATGGCGACCTTGCCGCGCAGGGCCTTCAGGGCCTCGGCGTCCTTGTCGCCGGCGGCCACGCGCTGGTCGATCGTCTTGTCGATCTTGCCGTCGATGCGGCTGACGAAGAAGGAGGCGACGCTTGCGATGCCCGAAACCGGCAGCCCCTTGGCGTGCCGGTCTTCCAGGCCCGCGATATAGGCTTCCAGCACCGATTTGTAGGCGTCGAGCGAGAAGAGCAGCGTGACGTTGATGCTCAGCCCGTCGGCGATGACGGTGCGCACGGCGGGCGCGCCCTCGTCGGTGCCGGGGATCTTGATCATCAGGTTACGGGCATCGACCGCCTTCCACAGGCGGCGGGCCTCGTCGACCGTGCCGCGCGTGTCGCGCGCCAGGTAGGGCGAGACTTCGAGGCTGACATAGCCGTCCAGACCCTTGGTGGCCTCATAGACCGGGTACAGGACCTTCGCCGCCGCCTTGATGTCGTCGATGGCCATGGTCTCGTACAAGGTGCCGGCATCGACGATGCGATGGGCCAGGATGTCCTTGTATTGCGGGTCGTAATCCGTGCCCTGGCCCATCGCCTTCTGGAAGATGGCGGGGTTGGAGGTCACGCCCTTCAGCCCGTCCTCGTCCACCAGCTTCGTCAGGCTGCCGTTCTCGGTGTACGACCGCTGGATGAAGTCCAGCCAGGGGGACTGGCCGAATGATTCGAGCGTCTTCAGCGGATTGGCGCTGCCCTGCACACCCGCCTTGTTTACGACGTTCATGGTGTTGCTCCTTCAGATTCATGGCGGGCGATAGCCGGCGCCGGGCTGGCCATCCCCGTCTCTTTCCGATCAATCCGGGCCGGGCCGCCCCCTCGCCGGGGGCGGCCACGGGTGATCATTTGGCCAGCAGCGCGCGGGCCTGTGCCAGCACGGCGTCAACCGTGAAACCGAACTTCTTCATCAGCGCGCCGGCCGGGGCGGAGGCGCCGAAGCCATGCATGGCGATGATCGCGCCCTGCAGCCCGACATAGCGGTCCCAGCCGATCGGCGACGCCATCTCGACCGCCACGCGGGCGGTGACGGAGGGCGGCAGCACGCTGTCGCGGTATTCCTGCGGCTGGGCCTCGAACAGGTCCCAGGACGGCATGGACACCACGCGCGCCTTCACGCCCTCGGCCTTCAGCGTCTCGTATGCCGCGACCACGAGGCTGACCTCGCTGCCGGTCGCCATCAGGATGATGTCGGGCGTGCCGTCGCTGTCGGCCAGTACATAGGCGCCCTTGGCCAGGCCGGAAGCCGGGGCGTAGACGCTGCGGTCGAGCGTCGGCAGGTTCTGGCGGCTGAGGATCAGCACCGACGGGCGGTCGGTCATCGGGATCAGCGTGCGCCAAGCCTCGGCGACCTCGTTGGCGTCGGCGGGGCGCAGGGTGGTCACGCCCGGTGTCGCGCGGAGTTGCACCAGTTGCTCGATCGGCTGGTGGGTCGGGCCGTCCTCGCCCACGCCGATCGAATCATGGGTGAAGATATACACCACCGGCTGGTGCATCAGCGCCGAGAGGCGGATCGGCGGCTTCATGTAATCCGAGAAGATCAGGAAGCCCGAGCAATAGGCCCGGATGCCCGCCAGCGAGATACCGTTGCAGATCGAGCCCATGGCATGCTCGCGCACGCCGAAATGCAGGTTGCGCCCGCCATAGGTGCCGTTCCATTCCGGCGGCTGGAACGCGCCCGCGCCCTGGAAGGTCAGGTTGGTCTTGGTCGAGGGCGACAGGTCGGCCGAGCCGCCGATCAGCCACGGCAGGTTCGGCGCGATGGCGTTCAGCACCTCGCCCGAGCTCTGGCGCGAGGCCACGCCCTTGGCGCTGGCCTCGTAGGTCGGGATGTCCTTGTCCCAGCCGGCGGGCAGGCTGCCGGACAGGATCGCGTCCAGTTCCTTCGCCAGATCCGGGTATTCCTTGGCGTAGGCGGTGTACAGCGCCTTCCACTGCGCGCTGGCCGCGGCGCCGCGGGCGCCGAGCCCCTTCTGGAAGTACGCCTGCGCGCCGTCGGGGACGTAAAACGTTTTCTCTTCAGGCCAGCCGTAAGCCTTTTTGGCGCCGCGGATCTCCTCGTCACCCAGCGGCTCGCCATGGGCCGAGGCCGTGCCGGCCTTCTTGGGGGCGCCGAAGCCGATGACGGAATGGACGATGATCAGGGTCGGGCGGCTGGTCTCGGCCTTGGCGTCGGCCAGGGCGGCCAGGAATGCCGCCTGGTCGTTGGCGTCGCCGACTTCCAGCACGTGCCAGCCATAGCCCTCGAAGCGCTTGCCGACATTCTCGGTGAAGGCGATGTCGGTCGAGCCTTCGATCGAGATCCGGTTGCTGTCGTAGATCCAGGTCAGGTTGCCCAGCTTCAGGTGGCCGGCGGTCGAGGCGGCCTCGCTGGCCACGCCTTCCATCATGTCGCCGTCACCGCAGAAGGTGTAGGTGTGATAGTCGAACAGGTCGAAGCCCGGCTTGTTGAAGCGCGCGGCCAGCCATTTCTCGGCGATCGCCATGCCGACGGAATTGCCGCAGCCCTGGCCCAGCGGGCCGGTCGTGGTCTCGACGCCAGCCGTGTGGTGGTATTCCGGATGGCCGGGGGTGCGGGAGTCAAGCTGGCGGAACTGCTCCAGGTCCTGCAGCGTCAGCGCCGGGGCGTCCAGCACCTTGCCGTGCTTCACGTCGCGCACGCCGGCCAGGTAGATCAGCGAGTAGATGAGCATCGACGCGTGACCGATCGAGAGCACGAAACGGTCGCGGTTCGGCCACAGCGGGTCGGCCGGGTCGTAGTTCAGAACGTTCTGCCACAGCGCAAAGGCGGGGGCCGCCATGGCCATCGGCGTGCCCGGATGCCCCGAGTTCGCCTTCTGGACGGCATCCATCGACAGCGTGCGAATGGTGTCGATGCACAGCAGGTCCTCGGCGGACGGCCCAGCCGCCCCACCCTCGAACGCCCGGACGGGCTGGGTGATCATAGAACGCATTAAACCATCTTCTCCGTATGGGGGTGACCCTGTCTCGCTCATCTGACCGGGCTCCGCGCCCGACAACCGCGCCATGCGACAACGCGCATGGCAGCGGACAAGCTTCGTCACAGATGGGCGGGCGATGACCCGTCCATTGGGACCTTGTTCTTCATATTTTTGTCATCCGGTTATGGTCTTGACAGTCAGACCGGATGAAAGAACCGGGGCAACCTTCTCACGGTCTCCCCTCCCTGGGCAAGTCGCCTCGCAACTCCGGAGCGGCCGCAGGCATTAGAGCGCCCCTGCGCGGCAGGTTTCCAGTACCGGATATTCACGAATCCTCGACCGGTTTTCCGAAACACGGATTTTCCACGCGACGCCGGACAGGCCATAAGAGAATTTGGGCAAAAGGAGACCGCCTATGCCGCCATCCCCCCTTCCGATGTCGGATCATTGCGATGGGCGCCGATTCTTCAACCCGGCCTCCATCCTGCCCGTGCCGCCGCGCGCCCGGCATGTCGGGCTGGGGGAGATCCTGAGCTGGCAGTGGCGCCGGCGGCGGCTGGCCGTCTGGTCCGCCCCGCCCCCGCCGCCGCCCGTGGGCGACCCGCATGCGCTGCCCGCCCCCGGCACCGCGCATGTCACCTTCATCGGGCACAGCACCTTCCTGCTGCGCCTGCCGCGCGCCGACGGCACGGTGCTGACGGTGCTGACCGATCCGGTATTCTCCGACCGCTGCTCGCCGGTCCGCTGGGCCGGGCCGCGCCGCGTGCTGCCGCCGGGGCGCGGGCTGGACACCCTGCCCCGCGTGGACCTGGTGCTGGTGTCACACTGCCATTACGACCATCTGGACCTGCCCAGCCTGGCCGCGCTGGGCCGCCGCGACGCGCCTGCGGTCATCACCGCGCCGGGCAATGCGCGCCATATCCGCAAGGCGGGCCTGCGCGACATCGTGGAATGCGACTGGTGGGAGAGCCATGATTTTGGCGGGATGCGCATCACCAGCACCCCGGCGCGGCACGGATCGGCGCGGACGCCCTTCGACGCCAACCGGGCGCTGTGGTGCGGGTTCGACATCCGCCCGGCCGGCGGGGGGCCGGCGCCCTCGGTCTTCTTTGCCGGGGACAGCGGCCATGGGCGCCACTGGGCGCAGATCCGCGCGCGGCTGGGCGCGCCGGATATCGCGCTGCTGCCGGTCGGTGCCTATGACCCGCGCTTTCTGATGGAGCCGGTGCATGTCACCCCCGAGGAAGCGGTCTCGGCCCTGATCGACCTGGAGGCCGGGCAGGCGGTGGGCATGCATTACGGCACCTTTCGCCTGACCGACGAACCCTATGACGAGCCGTTGCGCCGGCTGGCCGTCGCCCGTGCGGCCGCCGGGCTGGCGGCGGAGCGGTTCGTGGAGTTGGGCCATGGGGAATGCCGCGTCATGGCCGCCGGGCGGGCCGTCATGCATCGCGGCCTCGCGCCACAGGGCGCCAGCGGCTAGAACCCGATCCAGATGACCCGCAGCGAGGCCGCGATGACCCAGACCGATCCCGAAACCCCGACCGCCCCCCCGACCGCCCCGATGAATGCCCCGGTGGATGAAGACGCCGCGTCCTTCACCCCCGAGCAGATCGCCCGCCTGTTCCTGGACGCCGCGCGCGACGGCCAGGCCGACCTGGTGGCCAGCTTTCTCGCAGCCGGGATGGACCCCGACACCCGCAACGAGCGCGGGCATTCGGCGCTGATCCTGGCGGCCTATAACAGCCATGCCGATACCGTCGCCGCCCTGCTGGCCGGGGGCGCCAGCGTGGACCTGCGCGACGACAAGGGGGCGACGGCGCTGGCCGGCGTGGCCTTCAAGGGCGATCTGGCGGTGGCGCGGCAGCTGATTGCGGCCGGGGCGGCGATCGATGCGCCGAACCATGCCGGGCGCACGCCGCTGATCTTCGCCGTGATGTTCAACCGGGGCGCCATGGCTGCCTTCCTGCTGGAGAGCGGGGCCGACCCCGACCTGCGCGACGGCGAGGGCAACAGCGCGCGCCTGCTGGCGGCGCAGTTGGGGCTGACCGACATCACGGCCCTGATGCCGCCAGCCGCCTGACGGCCATGCCGGACGGGCCGTTCCCGTCCGGCGTCTGGTGGATTAGAACGAACGCGGCCCGGCACCCTGCCGGGCCATTTCCATGTCTAGCGTCAGCGGAACCCGTCATGAGCCGTTTCTGGAGCCCGATCGTCCACAGCCTGACGCCCTATGTCCCCGGCGAGCAGCCGAAACTGGCGAACCTGATCAAGCTCAACACCAACGAATCGCCCTATGGGCCCTCGCCCGCCGCGCTGGCGGCCATTCGTGCCGCCGCCGACGACACGCTGCGCCTGTATCCGGACCCGGCATCGGACCGGCTGCGCGCAGCCATCGCCCAGGCGCATGGGGTAGGGATGGAGCATGTCTTCATCGGCAACGGGTCGGACGAGGTGCTGGCCCATACGTTCCAGGCGCTGTTGCAGCATGACGCGCCGCTGCTGACGCCCGACATCACCTACAGCTTCTATCCGGTCTATTGCGGCCTGTACGGCATCGCGCACCAGCCGGTGCCGCTGGATGGGGCGATGCGTGTGGATGTCGAGGCCTATCTCCGCCCCTGCGGCGGCATCGTGCTGCCGAACCCCAACGCGCCCACCGGCATCGCGCTGGGGCTGGACGAGATCGCGACCCTGCTGCGCGCCCACCCCGAGCGGGTGGTGGTGATCGACGAGGCCTATGTCGATTTCGGCGCCGACAGCGCGATTCCGCTGGTGCGCGAGTACCCCAACCTGCTGGTGGTGCGCACCCTGTCCAAATCGCACGGTCTGGCGGGGCTGCGCGTGGGCTATGCGATCGGCCAGCCGGACCTGATCGAGGCGCTGAACCGCGTCAAGGACAGCTTCAATTCCTATCCGCTGGACCGTCTGGCCCAGGCCGGCGCGGAAGCGGCGATCGCCGATCGGGAATGGCTTGCGCGAACCACGGGAAAGATCATAGAAACGCGAAGCGGGCTGGTCTCCAGCCTGAAGAATCTGGGGTTCGAGGTCCTGCCCTCGCAGGCGAATTTCGTGTTCGCCCGCCACCCTGATCGTGACGCCGCTGCCCTGGCCGCCGCCCTGCGGGAGCGGTCGATCATCGTGCGTCACTTCAGGACACCCCGGATCGCGGAATGGCTGCGCATCACGGTGGGCACCGACGAGGAATGTCGGAGCCTGGCCGAGGCGCTGAAAGCCATCCTGAACCGAAACGCGGACTGACCGCCGATCCGCCACCGGATACGGGCCCATGGCGCCCCCGGTGGGGGCGCCGTGCGGCCAGGGACTTCTTGTACCCGCTTATGGCCGTTCGCGCGTCTGGCGCGTTTCTTTATCTCTGCCCGGGCCCGCCCGGCCGTTTTTCATTTTTTCACATGGACACCACCATCATGCGCGCATTCCACGGCCAGATGTCCGACAACCAGCCGATCCGGCGCACGCACGCCGAAAAGCAGAAGCAACTGCGCGACCTGCGCGAGACGCTTGCGACCATGAAGTCGCACACCGCCCCCACCCTGCGCGAAAGCGTGCAGAAGCGCATCCGCCAGCTTGAAGCCGAGCTGGCCGCCGCCCCGGTGCTGAAGGAATCCAACGCCGGCCCGCGCAACCCGCGCCCCGAAGGCCGCGGCCCCCGCCCTGCCGGCGGCACGCCGCGCCGGACGCGTTCGATCTGATACCGGCTGAGGCTTGGGTTATCCCCGGCAAGGGCGTTGCCCTTGAACCCACCAAAGGGCAGTCCCCTCCGTTGGCATTCCATCGGCCGTTCCGGCCGACGGAACCTTGGCCAACTCCGCCCTTTGGAAACCCATTCGTTGTCAGATGATTGGGGTGCGGGGCCTCGGAGCCCTGCCGGTTCCTCCGGCACTAATACCAGTTTGAAACAAGGGAAAGCCTGCCCGGCACCGTGGGCTGGTGAGTGGGAGCGGCCTTGATGGCCGTGTTGGGGTGGACGGCCCCCACGGCATCATGTGCCAAGGTTCAGGGGGTCATCACACTGAACCCAGGAGCCGCCCATGAGCGAGTTTAAACGCATTGCCATCGACA
>NZ_JABEQL010000014.1 GCF_014174215.1 Gluconacetobacter tumulicola
CCGCCCCGCTCAATCATCTCCTCGACGCACACCCAACGCCCAAACCAAGGGTGCCAGGGGTAGAGAACCTCCCGCTCGTCGGTATTATGGGTCTTGCAGAGTAGCGCTCTACAATGCTGTCAGGCGTCGATGACCCTCCGAGCGTGGCCGATATTGCGGAACAGATGTTCGTTGAGGCATTCGTCGCGGAACCGGCCGTTGAAACTCTCGACGAACCCGTTCTGCTGCGGCTTGCCCGGTGCGATATAGTGCCACAGCACCGACCGCTTTTTCTGCCAGGCCAGAATGGCGTTCGAGGTCATCTCGGTGCCGTTGTTGCTGACGATCATCAAGGGAAAACCGCGGATTTCTACGATCCGGTCGAGTTCGCGACCGAGCCGTTCGCCTGACAACGACGTATCTGCCACCAGCGCCAGGCATTCGCGCGTGTAGTCGTCCACTACCGTCAGCACGCGGAACCGCCGTCCGTTGTTCAGCGCGTCCGAGACGAAATCCAGGCTCCAGCGCTGGTTCGGCCCGTCGGGCAGCATCATCGGCGAGCGCGTGCCCAGCGCCCGTTTCCGGCCACCACGCTTGCGGACCGACAGCCCTTCCTCGCGATACAGCCGGAACAGCTTCTTGTGGTTCATCGCCAGCCCCTCCCGGTCGAGCAGGATCTGCAGCCGCCGATAGCCAAATCGCCGTCGCTCCGCAGCCAGTTCGCGCAGCCGCCCGCGCGCTGCGGCATCATCCGGGCGGCATGACACATAGCGCCAGGTCTTCGGATCCATACCGATCAGGTGGCAGGCGCGCCGCTGTGAGTAATCTCGTGCGGTCATCGCCCAGGCCACGGCATCCCGCCGCAAACCAGGCGTCACGAGTTTTTTGCCAGCAATTCCTTCAACGTCGAGACGTCCATCACGCTCTCCGCCAGGAGCCGCTTCAGCTTCGCGTTCTCTTCTTCCAGAGCCTTGAGCCGCCGCGCTTCCGACACCTCCATCCCGCCGTATTTCGACCGCCAGGTGTAGAAGGTCCCATCGCTGATCCCGTGCCTGCGGCACAGATCCGCAGCCGTTGCGCCCGCCTGATGCTCCTTCAGGATCCCGATGATCTGGTCCTGTGTGAAACGTGCTTTCTTCATCGCCTGTCTCCAGTGGACAGACCTTACTTCAAATCGAGGGCATTTCAGGGGGCAAGGTCAGATCGCCTTCGATCCAGCTCCATTGCTCGTCTGTCAGTATCCGTCTGCTCAAGGCTCGCCCTCCATCGGCAACCTTGAATCAGAACTTCAATTCAAAAGGAATCCCTGAATGCAGACAGGACCTAACAGGCTTCATCGCACATCCATGCGGCACCGCCCCGTTCATGGTCAATCGGTGGCAAATTCGTCTCAGAATCGCATCAATCATAGGCAATTCACGCTGCCGATGTGACAAAGCAATGACACACACGATCAATCGCTGATTACGTTATGATCATATGCATCATTTCGTGCCTAAAATTAGGTCTTTTTTGCAACAAATCATTGCTTTTTTGCCACATACCCAAACTTCTGCCTTTTTGGGTGGCGGAACGGATCAGATTCAATTTGGCAATGCCCGGCACCGCGCTCTAGCGTTCCCCTCGCCCCATACTCCGAGGACATGACAGATGCCCGCGACGATGATGACCCTGAAGGCGACCACTCCCTCCACCGACAACGTCGTTCCGCTGCGTGCGAATTTCCTACCCCGCCATCGGGAATATCTGATGCGCTGGCTGGACGCCGGAACCTGCATGGGACTGTGTGACGTCGACATCTCCCCCCGCTCCGGCAACGGCCCGATCGAGCACGTGCTGGTCTGGGTACGCGAGAACGCAGATCCCGCCTATCTGTTGCGTCCCGAAGGCATGAACTGGGTCCTGGTCGACAATCTGCGCGACCATCGGCTGGGCAGCTTCAAGACGTTCGAAGCGGCGCTGTACGCAATCCGCCCCGTCCTGGCCTGCGGCGCGACCGCGGCGGCCTGAACGCCGCCGCCCCTGCCGCCTATATTATCGCCAACCGCCAACCCGTCAGCTCTGTTCCCGCGCCAGGCGCCCAGCCGCGGGACTGACAATCCGCCCACCGCCCGTGGGCTGGATCTGGAAAATCGCCAGATCGCGGCGTGTCTGACCATCCGACGTCAGCCCGAACACGCCATCCACTCCTGAAAACCCGTCCGGACGCGTCAGGGCCTCGACCGTATAACCGTTCGGCCGATCCGCCGGCCGCGCCCGATCCAGCGCCCCGACCAGCGCCGAGGCATCATAGGCCAGGTCGCTCAGCGGCGTCGGCATGGTGTGATAGCGCGCCATATAAAGCTGGACGAAGCGCTGCCGCGCCGCCGGGTCCGGCGCCGCATACCATGCGCCCTGCAACGGCCCCAGCTTGCCGGCAAACGACGCCCACAGCGCCGTCCCCAGAATCCGCACAGGCGGCAGGCCGCCCTTCACCGGCGTCGCCGGCGGAGCGGCCGAGCCATCGGCGGTCGCGGCCGCACCCGGTGCCGGCGGCACGCCGATCACCTGGAACGATTGCAGCGCGTCGATCACCGCCGCCAGTTGCAGCCCGGTATCGGCCAGCAGCAGCGCATCGAAGGGCGGCGGCCCCGGTCGCGACGGCGCGGGCACCGGCTGCGCCTGCTGCACCGCCCCGCCCACCGGATCGACCGCCGCCGCCACATCGGGCGGCAGCGAGGCCTGGGCGGCAGGCTGTGCCGCGCTCATACGCGCATCGTAATTGGACAGGGTCTTCAACCCCTGGGTGATGCTGGCGGGGCTGTCGGTATGATAGACGATCTGGGGCGCGGCCAGGCCCCGCGCCGCGCAATTCTGTACCAGCGCACGTCCCATCGCCCGGCCCAGCGCCGTCCCGGGCAGGAAGGCGGCAAAATGCTGCCGCCCCTCGGCCTGCGCCGCCGCCACCATCCGCGCGACCTGCTGCTCCGGCGCGATCCCCAGCGCCCACACGCCGGGCCGGCCAACCGACACATCGCTGGTAAAGGCCAGCATCGGCACCGGGCCCGTCGTGGAAACAGAAGCCGCCTGCATGGTCTCGGCGGCGGTCAGCGGCCCCAGGATCACGCCATCGCCGGCCGCCAGGGCCGCCTGCGCCGCGGCTCCCGCGCCACCGGCGGCGGCCGTGTCCCGAATATCCAGCGGCGGGGCCGTGGGGCTGCCCAGCGCCATCCGCGTCGCCGACAGCATCGCCTGGCCCAGCCGCGCATTGCCACCACTCAGCGGCAGCAGCACGCCGACCGTGCGTCCCGGCACCACCGCCGCCGGTGCCGCCGGGGTCACCGTCGCCGCCGGACCGCCCCCCTCGGGGCCGGCACAGGCGGCCAGTCCGGCCAATGACGCCGCCAGCAGCAGTCCGGCCTTGCCAGAGAGGCCATGACGGGCTGAATCTGCAGGCCGTTTCTGCATCCGGGTTGCGAATGACCGATTCATCTTCCTCGTCCCTGCCTTTCCACGCACCCCATGAAGCGGTGTCCTCCAGACCTGCGCCATCTTCCCATAGCGGAGCCGACCCCGCCCGTCATGCCCCCGGCCCGGACGACACCGTCCCACCGGCCGAAGACCCCACCGAAGACGAGGACGCTCTCGCCCCCGCCGGCCATCCCGGCGGGGGCGTCCTGACCCTCGTCTCCACGCCCATCGGCAATCTCGGCGATTTCAGCGACCGCGCGGCCGCAACCCTGGCGGAAGCCGACCTGATCCTGTGCGAGGACACCCGCACCAGCGCGCGCCTGCTGACCGCGCGCGGCATCACCACCCGCACCGAGCCCCTGCACGACCATAACGAACAGCACCGCATTCCCGCCCTGATCGCTCAACTGGAACGCGGCCGCCGCATCGCCATCATTTCCGACGCCGGCACACCACTTCTCTCCGACCCCGGCTTCCGTCTGGCGCGGGCCGCGATCGCGGCCGATATCACGCTGACGGCGGTGCCCGGCCCCAACGCCGCCATCACGGCGCTGACCCTGTCGGGCCTGCCGCCGCACCCGTTCATGTTCTCGGGTTTCCTGCCGCCGCGCACGGCGGCCCGGCGCGAGGTCCTGGGCAGGCTGCGCGCGGCCGAGCAGGCCGGCCTGTCCGCCACCCTGATCTGGCACGAGGCCCCGCACCGGCTGGCCGAGATGCTGGCCGACCTGGCCGACATCTTCGGCACCGACCGCCCCGCCGCCGTGGCGCGCGAACTGACAAAACGGTTCGAGGAAGTGCGGCGCGGCCCGGTGGGCACGCTCGCCGCCTGGTACACCGACAATCGGGCGCGGGGCGAAATCACCGTCCTGCTGGGCCCGCCGGCCGAGGATGACAGCGGCGCCGACGATCTGGACGACCGTCTGCGCGCGGCGCTGGCCACCCTGTCGGTCAAGGATGCGGCTTCCCTGGTCGCGGGCGCGATCAACCTGCCCCGCCGCACGGTCTATGCCCGCGCGCTGGAACTGGCCCGGCAGACCGACGACCCGCACCGCTAGCGCCTGCCCGTCGGCGGAAGGGCCACCCGGCACGCCCCGCCTATTGGTCACCAATATTCGTATCGAACAGCCCGTCCGGCATCGGGCCGCCCCCCAGGCGGACATTGAACAGATCGACCTGCGTCGCCTGCCCCTGCGCGTCCACCACGCTCCACGAGCGCAGCGACAATGGATTGTCATGGAACACCAGTGTCAGGCTCCCGTCTCCCGGCGAGGCCGTCCGCACCAGCGTGACCTGCACCAACCCGTTGGCATGCGTAAAGGCCGTAACGGTCACATCGCCCGACAGTTGCAGGCCGGGGCGCAGCAGCAACCCCAGAGGAGTCTTGTCCAGCGGCAGGGTCGTGGTCTGGCCCAGCTGGCTGTCGTTGAAGACCACCTGCCCATGATTGGCCACCAGCAGCAGCGGGCTGGGCTTGTCATATTCAAAGCGCATCCGCCCCGGCCGGTTCAGCCATGCGGTGCCCGTGGCGCGCTTGCCGTCCGGCGCCAGTTGCTGGAACTGCGCCTCCAGCGTCGTGATGCCGTCCAGATAGGTCTGGATACGCTGCACCCAGCCCCGATCGGCGGGCGAAAGCGTCGCCGCCACCGTCGTCTGGGCACGCGGTGACGCCACGGGCAGGCAGCCCATGGCCACCAGCCCGCCCAGCAGGCAGGTCGCGATACGGGTCGATAAAGGGGGCAGGCGGTTCGGTCGCGTCATGGTATCCGGTCGATGGCAGCACATTGGCCGCCCGAACGCCCCGTCAGGGCGCCGGTTCGGTCCCACTTCGTTGCCCGATCATTCCGGCAAGATCAAGGCGCTGCCCCCGATGCACCCGCCCTATCGCAGCCGCCCCGACGCCACCAGCGCCGCCAGCCCCTCCGGCACGGGCATGTCCGCCGGCAGTTCCGGCGCCGGGCACGGCGCATCCAGCACGGTGCGGATCGGAATCACGCCGGCCCAGATCGGATAATCGCCCTCCGCCCCATCGCCCGGCGGCGCGTCGCGTACCTTCACGCTGGCCTCCTCGATATCCATCCACAACACGGCGGTCGCCTTGCGTTCCTGATCGGTCATCGGCCGCAGCGTCTCCCACCGGCCGGGAAAGAAATCCTCGATCATGTCGCGCAGCGCGGCGGCAATCGCCTCCTCCCCCTCCAGCAGATTGGCGGTGCCGAACACCATGGCCGAGCGATAATTGACTGAATGGCTGAAGGCCGAGCGCGCCATCACATACCCGTCCATCTGGCTGCATGTCAGGCACACAGGCGTCCCCCGCGCCGCGCGCAGAAACCGGCTGGCCGCCGAGCCATGCCAATAGACCCGGTCTCCCACCCGCCATTGCAGCGTCGGCGTCACATAGGGCGCGCCATCGATCACATAGCCCACATGGCACAAGGGCGAGGCATCCAGCACGGCATACACATCCGCCCGCGCGTGGCTGCCGCGCTCATGGGCGCGCCGCACCCGGCTGCGTTCGGTCACGGGGTAGGACTCGGTCATCACAGGCTCCTGTTGTCGCCCACCGACGCTGGACGGAAAACGGTCTGGCGCTAACATCCAGTTCTTCCATTTCCATCAGACCAGTTGAGCCCCCCAGTTGAGCCCCACCGTGACCGACGCAACCCGTCCTCCGCCGCCCGCCTGGCTGGTCCTCACCCCCGAATCCGGCCCGCTGGAAAGCCAGATCCACCGCGCAATCCGCGAACGGGTCCTGGCCGGGCAGCTCGCCGCCGGCGACCGCCTGCCCTCCAGCCGCGCCCTCGCCCGCGCGCTCGGCGTGGCGCGCTCCACCATCGTGCTGGCCTATGACCGGCTACGCGCCGAGGGCTTCCTGGACGCCCGCGCCGGGTCCGCCACCCGCGTCGCATCCCTGCCCGCCCCGCCGCTCCACGGGCACAACGCCCCGCCGCCATCCCCTGCCTCCGGCTCGCCGGATATCGTGCCCGACGCCCTGCGCCCCGGCCTGCCCGATCTCGCATCCTTCCCGCATGCCGCATGGGCCCGGTGCCTCGGCGTCCGCGCCCGCGCCGGCCGGCTGATCGACCTGGGCTACGGGGGCCGCGCCGCCGGCGCCCCGGAACTGCGCACCGCCATCCTCTCCCATGTCCGGGCCACACGCGGCGTCGTCGCCACGCCCGATCAGGTCGTCATCGTCCCGTCGATCCGCACCGCCGTCGAAGCCATCGCCCGCATCGTCCTTTCCGCCGCCGCCGACCCCGTCGCCTGGGTCGAGGAACCGGGCTACATTCCCATCCACACTATTCTGAAAACCGCCGGCGCCCGGCTGGTGCCCCTCCCCTGCGACAATGACGGCATGGACGTCACCCACGCGCCCGGCCCGCCCCCGCGCCTGATCTGCGTCACCCCCTCGCACCAGTACCCGACCGGCGCGGATATGAGCCTGCGCCGCCGCCTGGCCGTACTCGCCCACGCCCACGCCAGCGGCGCCGTGGTGCTGGAAGACGATTACGACAGCGAATTCCAGTACGACACCCGCCCGGTCGCCGCCCTGCAAGGCATCGACCGCACCGGATCGATCGCCTATCTGGGCACGTTCTCCAAAATCCTCGCCCCTGGCCTGCGCGTCGCCTACGCCGTGCTGCCGCCCCGACTGGTCGCCCCCGTCACCGATTTCCTGTCCGGACGCGGCATCGCGGTGCCGATCCACCTCCAGCTCGCCCTCGCCGATTTCATCACCGACGGCCATCTGCGCGCCCACATCCGGCGCATGAACACGCTCTACGCCGAGCGCATGGCAGGCGCCGTCGCCGCCCTGCACCGCCATTGCGCCACTGTGCTGATCCCCGGCCCCGGCACCGGCGGCCTGCAACTGGCCGCCCGCTTCACCGACCCCACGCGCAACGACCGCACCATCGCCCGCCGCCTATGGTCGCAAGGGCTCGGGGTCCGCCCGCTCTCGGACTACCATCTGGGCCCCGCCCAGCCCGGCCTGCTGCTGGGCATCGCCTCCGCCACGCCGGAGGCCATGGATCGCGCGGCGCGGGTGATTCGCGCGTGTCTGTAGATGTTCTTTTTTGAAAAAAAGAACCAAAAAACTTTTGATTCGTTCAGGAGTTTTTTGCTGGGGCACACGACGCCCCAAACGAATAAAAGTCTTTTTGCTTCTTTTTCTTCAGAAAAAGAAGAACCCCTATCCCGCCGATCCGATCAAGATCCCGGCCGCAAACACCAACGCCCCACCAAAGACAATCTGCACCACCGCCGAACCGAACGGCGTATCCTGATACCGCCACCGCACCCAGGAAATCAGCAGCAACTCGACCACCACCACCACCATGGCCACACTCATGGCCAGCGGAAACCGATCGATCAGGAACGGCACGGTATGGCCGATCCCCCCGGCCGTGGTCATCAGCCCGCAGATCAACCCGCGCAGCAGCGGCGCCCCGCGCCCCGACAATTTGCCGTCATCCGACAGCGCCTCGGCAAACCCCATCGAAATCCCGGCCCCGACCGACGCCGCGATCCCGACCAGAAAAGCCTCCCATGGCCGGTGCGAAGCAAAAGCCGCCGCAAACACCGGCGCCAACGTGGAGACCGACCCATCCATCAGCCCCACCAGACCGGGCTGGATCACCTGCAACACGAAGCGCCGCCGCGCGTCCTCGTCCTCATCCTCGCGCTTGCTGGCCGGCAGGCGGTTCAGCGCGATCTCGCCCGCCGTCTGCTCGTGCCGGTCCTCGGCCACAGCCAGATCGCCCAGCAGCTTGCGCGTGGCGGCATCGGTCGTGCGCAACGCCGCCTGCCGATAGAAGCGCGCCGCATCCATCTCCATCTGCCGCGCATAGTCGCGCACGGCCTCGATCCCCAGCCCCTGCACCTGCCAGGCCGGCCGGCGAACCATGACCCCCGCGATATCCTGCCTGCGAATCAGCGGAATATGCTGGCCGAACCGCCCCACATACAGGTCGATCAGGTCGCGCCGATGCTCGTTCTCCTCATGCACCATGTCCGTAAAAATCATGGCCGTATCAGGATATTTTTCACGAATAGCATAGGCGAAATCAGCATAGATCCGCGCGTCTTCCTCCTCGTTCGAAATCGCGAGGGCAAGGATTTCCTGGTCGTTCAGCGTCGTGAATTTGCGCATGGCCACTATATGCCGGAACCCTCCGGTCTCGCACAAGATGTTTCGATATCGTGAGAATTAGTCGCGTTATCGACTACAAAGAAACAAACACCATCAGCACGTCTCTCCACGAAGAGCCTGGCCGGACATGCGGGCTGGTGAGCAAGAACGCCGCAAAGCAGCGCCCCCGGGCGCGCACCGCCAATCAGCCGCGAAGAGCCTGGCCGGAAATGTGGGCTGGTGAGCGAGAGCGGCCCCAGCGGGGCCGCGCCCGTCGTGTGGTTCCGAGCATCGGAGCGGAGCGGCCTTGTGGGCCGTGAGCACCGAAGCACAGGAAACGCGCGTCGGATCGCCGCCAGCGCGCATTTACGGTCAGGCTCTCAGACGGCGGCTTCGGCGAAGATCCTGGTCACATCACCCTGCCACACGCCATGATACCGCTCCAGCCAATACTCGGCCTGGGTCGGCGCGCCGGTCACGATCGCCTGCAACGGGGCCAGCAGATGGCTCTCATCCCGCCCGTTATTATCCGTCACCGCGCGCGCCCGCAGCCCGTCGGTCGCAATCGCCACCATGCGGGCGGCCAGATCGCGCGCCGTCCCACCGGCCCACGGCGCATCCAGCCCCTGGCGCGGCACGGCGGCACGCAGCGCCACATAGTCCGCCCAGCCCTGCTCGCGCACCAGCGCGTCGGCGGCCGTCAGCGCCGCATCGTCATACAGCAGCCCGACCCACAAGGCGGACTGCGCCAGCATCATCTCCGGCGACCCGGCATCCGCGCCGCGCATTTCCAGGAAGCGCTTCAGCCGCACGTCGGTAAAGGCGGTGGTCAGATGGTCTTCGAAATCGCCGACGGTCGGCACCAGCCCCTCCAGCCCGTCCTGCCGTTCGCCCTTCATCCAGGCGCGAAACGACCGCCCGGCCACATCCAGGATCTGCCCGTCGCGGACGATGAAATACATCGGCACGTCCAGCAGCCATTCCACATAGGCCTCGAACCCGAAGGACGGATCGAAGAAGGCCAGCGGCATGCCCGACCGCACATTGTCGGTATCGGTCCACACATGGGCGCGGTTGGAGAGCAGCCCGTTCGGCTTCCCCTCATAGAAGGGCGAATTGGCGAACAGCGCGGTCGCCACCGGCTGCAATGCCAGCGACACGCGCAGCTTGCGCAGCATGTCGGTCTCGGAGGCGAAATCCAGATTGACCTGCACGGTGCAGGTCCGCGTCATCATGTCCAGCCCCAGCGTGCCGACCTTGGGCATGTAGTTGCGCATGATCGCATAGCGGCTCTTGGGCATCCACGGCATGTCCGCGCGGCGCGCCAGCGGGTGGAAGCCCAGCGGCGCAAAGCCGATGCCCAGCGAGCGTGTAATGGGGCGGATCGCCTCGAAATGCCGGGCCATCTCGTGGCCCGTATCATGCAGGCTGGCCAGCGGCGCGCCCGACAGTTCGAACTGCCCGGCCGGCTCCAGCGACACCGACCCGCCGCGTTCGGAGCCGATTCCCTTCAGCCCGATCAGCCTGCCCTTGTCCTCGATCGCTTCCCATCTGCCCCCGCCATCCTGGCGGTTCAGGTCGGTCAGGATCTCGCCAATCCCGTCGGGCGCATAGGGCGGCGGCATCCAGGGCGCACGCTCGGGCCCGGCGGCAGCCGGCAGGACAAAACCGAATTTCTCATGCTCGGTGCCGATGCGCCACCGTTCGCGTGGCTTGCCCCCATCCGCCAGCAACCCGGCCAGTTGGCCGATCGATTCAATAGGGGTAATATCTTGCTCGCCGGGGTTCGACATCGTTTCTGAACAAGCCTTCAAACACAGAACGGATCGACGGATGGGTCCGTCGCAGCCATGCGACCGACCGGTCGGTCAGCGGGAATCTGCACCAGACGCGCGCCGGAAGCCAGCCCCCATCAGGGACAGGCCACATGCGGCGGCCGTATCCGCCCGCAGGATCAGTTTTCCCAGCGTGATCATCCTGATAAACGGCCGCGCACGCAACATCCGCCGCTCGGCATCGGAAAAGCCGCCCTCGGGGCCCACCAGCAGCCCGTCCCCGTCGGCAACGATGTCGATCTCCCCCACCCCGTCATCCGGCCCGCTGCGCTCGGCCGCCACAAACAGGGTGCGCGCGGCCGGCCACACCGCCAGATGCTCGGGCAGGCGCGCCGGTTCGCCGATCGCCGGCACATCCAGCCGCTCGCATTGTTCCGCCGCCTCGATGGCAATCGCTTCCAGCCGCGCGACATTCACCCGATGGGTATTGGTGCGCTCGGTCAGCACGGGCAGAAAGCGCGTCACCCCCAGCTCGGTGCCCATGCGCACCACCATGTCGGTGGCATCGCGCTTCAGCGGCGCGAACAGCAGCACCGGCCCACAGGCCGGTTCCGGCGCGCGACGGCGATGCAGCAGCCGCACCTGCGCGCGGTCGCGCCGCACCGCCACCAGGCTGGCCAGCCACTCCCCGTCCCGGGCATTGAACAGCGCGACTTCCGCCCCCGGCGCCATCCGCATCACGGTGCCGAGATAATGGGCCTGCCCCGGCTCCAGATCGCGCACCGCATCCGCCTCCATCGGCGGCCGGCCGGCCGGATCGGCGAACAGGCGGGGACAATCCTTCATGACGACATCACCTCCGACCCGCCGGCAACGCGCCCTCCCGCGTCCGGCCCTTGACCACATCCATCCCGCGCCCCATCACACGCGGGCACGAGAGGCTGTTTCAAAAGCCCCGCTGGTGAGCGGAAGCGCGGCGTCAGCCACGCGTCTGGCGGTGGTTTTCGAGCATCGGAGCGGAGCGGCCTTGTGGACCGTGAGCACCGAAGCGCAGGAAACCGCCGTCAGGCCACCGCCAGCGGGGCTTTTGAAACAGCCTCTCAGCTGCACCCGATGCCTTTATTGTGCCCGTGTGTCCAGACGGAGACCCCAGCGTGACCCCGCTCCCCCATACCGACATCCGGACCACAGGCTGGATCAGCCACCTGCCGGCAGCCCTGCGCCCCTATGCGCTGCTGGCCCGGCTGGACCGCCCCATCGGCACCTGGCTGCTGTTCCTGCCCGGCCTGTGGGGCATCCTGCTGCCCGGCGGGGTGGAGGCCGGGCAGCGCCTGCGGCTGGCATTGCTGTTCGCCGTCGGCAGCGTGGTGATGCGGTCGGCCGGCTGCGTGGTCAACGATATGTGGGATCGCGATATCGACCGCATGGTGGCACGTACGGCCGGCCGCCCGCTGGCCTCGGGCGCGCTGCGCATGCGCCAGGCCGCCTGGTTCCTCGCCCTGCTGCTGGCGATCGGGCTGATCATCCTGCTCCAGCTCAATCCGCTGTGCCGCGTGCTGGGCGTGGGGTCGCTGCTGCTGGTGGGGCTGTATCCGCTGGCCAAGCGCTTCACCTGGTGGCCCCAGCTCGTCATGGGCTTCACCTTCGGCTTCGGCGCCCCGATGGGCTACGCGGCGGCGGCCGGGCGCATCGACGCCGCCTGGGCGGCACTCTACGCCGCCACCATCCTGTGGCAGCTCGGCTTCGACACGATCTACGGCTTCCAGGATATGGAGGACGACGCGCGCATCGGCGTCAAATCGACCTCGCGCCTGTGGGCGGGCCAGCCCCGGCTGTTCGTCGGCACGTGCTACGCGCTGGCGGTGCTGGCCCTGCTGCTGGCCGGCTGGCTGGCCGGCTGCACCATCGGCTTCTGGGTGGCGATGGTGCTGCCTTCCATCGCGCTGGGCTGGCAGGTCACGCATCTCGACAGCACCGATCCGCGCCGCTGCCTGATGCTGTTCCGCTTCAACCGCGAGACCGGGCTGGCGGTCGCCCTGGCCATCCTGGCCGGGCTTACCGGCCGATGAGCACCCTCCCCGACCCCGAATCCTTCATCCTCGCCAACACCAGCCCCGCCCATGCCCCGCTGGTGCCCGAGATCACGCTGCACCTCGCTACCGAGATCACCCCGATCTGGCAGGCCAGCGAGGACTGGCTGACCCAGCAGGGTATGGAACCACCCTTCTGGGCCTTCGCCTGGCCGGGCGGCCAACTGCTGGCCCGCCATATCCTGGACAATCCCGCCCTGGTCGCCGGGCGCCGGGTGCTGGATTTCGCGGCCGGCTGCGGCATCGCCGCCATCGCCTGCGCGCAGGCCGGCGCCAGCATGGTGGAGGCCGCCGAAATCGACCCACTGGCCGTCGCCGCCATCACGCTCAACGCCCGCGCCAACGGCGTGGCGGTCACCGCCACCGGCGCGGACCTGGTCGGCACCACGCCACGCTGGGACCTGATCCTGTGCGGCGATGTCTGCTACGAAAACCCGATGACCGAGCATATCCTGCCCTGGCTGCGCGACGCCGCGCGCACCGCCGAGGTCTGGATCGCCGATCCCGGCCGCGCCTACCTGCCCCGCGCCGGCCTGCATCCCATTATCACCCGCGACGTCCCCACCACCCGCGAACTCGAAGATCGGGATACCAGACGCACCACCCTCTACCGCATCACCCTCTGAGCCTGCCTGGGAATGCGCGCTGGCGGCGATCCGACGCGCGTTTCCTGCGCGTCGGTGCTCACGGCCTTCAAGGCCGCTCTGCTCCGATGCTCAAAAACACGCGTCGGATCGCCGCCCGTTCCGGTCCGCTCTCGCTCACCAGCCCACATTTCCAGACAGGCTCCGATCAGGAATACGCGCCGATGACGCTCCGACGCGCATTCCCCGCCTGAATGGCGTCAGCCGCGCCCGGCATTGACCACGCGCTCCACCAGCCAGTCCCGCAGATCCCGGGCCACCTCCTCCGACACGGGACCCGCCGCCAGGATGCGGTACCATCCCGCGGCATCACCGTCATTCCGGCCGCGCTCTTCCAGCCATCGCATCAGCGGCCCATCCTCGAAATGAAACCCGCCCTGCGGCGGATCGCCGCGCGTGGCCGTCCACAGACAGGCCAGCGCGCCCAGATCGCTATGGATGCCGCTTTCCTGCTCCCGCGCCTGGCCCGAACAGGTGCGATACCAGTCCAGGAAGTCATCGGGGGGCATCGGCCGGGCAATGCCGAATCCCTGCCCGTAGCGGCAGCCCAGATGACGCATGGCCTCGATCATGTCGGCGTCTTCCAGCCCCTCCACCACCACCTGGCTGTGCATGTCGTTGCCCATTTCCTGCAGCGAGCGAATAACGCTGAAAATCTGCAAGGGCACGTCGCGAATATAATGTAACAGGCCCCGGTCGACCTTGATGCAGTCGAACGGCGTCGCAGACAGCCGCATCAGGTTGCTATGCCCCGACCCGAGATCGTCGATGGCCACCAGCACACCCATCGAACGGAAATTCTGCAGGACCGCCCCCTGCCCGCCCGGATCGAGGTCCTGCGTTTCCAGGACTTCCAGCGTCAACCGGCCGGCGGCAATGTCGTGGCATTTCAGCATGTCGTCGACCACGCGCAGGATATTGGCGTTCGACAGGCAGGACGGCGGCAGATTGATCGACATCCCGGTGGAAAGACCCTTCCCGTCCCACGATTGCAGCCATTCCAGGCTCTGCTCAAGCCCCATCTGGAACAGCCGGTCGAGTTCGTCATGCCCCAGCAGCGTCAGGAAGGTCGCGGGCGAAAGGATCGCGCCGTCGGCATCCTTCAGCCTGGCCAGCGCCTCGACCTTCAGCACCTGGCCCGTGTACAAATCGACGATGGGCTGCATGAACATGCGCAACCCCCCGGAGAACAGGCGCTCGCGCAGGCGGGACGAACGCTCGTCGGACATGCCCTGCCCGTTCTGCCACAGCGTTTCCCATGTCGTCTGCAATCCGCCGGCAAATTCCCGCATGCTGGTGGATTCGAACTGGTTGGGGCAGGCCCCGAACAGGGTCAGCACCAGCGCCGTGGTCCCGTCCCGACGCCGGATCGGCACGCTCAGGGACGAATGGATTCGCAAATCCACCATCAGCGTATGCCAGGGCGCCATGCCCCCATCCAGTTCGATGGAGGGGCAGGTCTGCCGTTTGCCCGTGCGCCAGGCCTGGGCACCGACAAAGCCGCCATGGGGCGATCCGGCGGCAATCACGGGCCGCACCTCGCCGCGCAGCAGCGCCTCGTCCAGCGCCGCGGCGCACGGCCCCGCCACCGATTGCGCGACCAGCTCCCCTTGCCCGTTGGGGCGGACCAGAAAAGCGGCCTGGATACCGGGCAATTTCCCCAGGCCGGCCAGCGCCTCGGCACTGACCGGGCCCCACGCGCCGCTGGGCATGCCGTCGGATACGGAAGCGGCATAGGCCTTGTGCACGCCCTGCCCGATCAGACGCCGCATCCTGCGATCGTCCCGATAGCGGGCCTCGATGATCTGCTGCACCCGATAGCGGTCGTCGCTGCCGATGCCGTGGGCCGCCATGTCCGCCAGCAGCAGGCGCAGATAGCCACTCTGCTCCGCGACGAAGATGGCCTGCTCGACACCGAACAGCGCATACATGACGCCCAACGTGCGCGCGGTCACAAGCACGTCCTTCCGGGTGGTCGCAGGGGCGGCCAGAAACTCCAGATGCCTCGCCTCGCGCTCATTCAGGCGGTCACGCTGTTCCGACGTCAGACGGGCCAGCACGGCCGCACCGCCGCTTTTCTGCCAGATCGCCGGGATCGCACCCTTGCGAACCCTCTCCCCGATCCGCGCGGTGGCCCCGACCGCGGGCGCCATGAACTCCGCGGCCGCCACCCCATAAGGGGAAATGGGGAACAGATCCGCGCCGTCATCGTCCAGATCCTGCGCTTCCTCGACGGCGGCTGCGAAATGCCAGTTGCCCTCGCGCTTACCCTTGCCCTGCTTGGCCTGGTACATCGCATTGTCGGCCTGACGCAGCAATGCCTCCGGCTTGTCGCCATCCTGCGGAAAAAGCGCGACCCCCATGGCAAGGCCCACCCTGGCGGTGTTCCCGTCATCCAGGACGAACGGCTCCGCCACGACCGAGGACAGGCTGTCCAGCGCCGCCTCGACCTGCTCGTTCGCCATGTCCGTATCGAGGTTTTCCAGAACGACCACGAACTCGTCGCCCCCCAGCCGGGCAACATAGCCATTCTCGCGCAGCGCCTCCCACAACCGCCGGCTCAGTTCGGTCAGCACCTTGTCGCCGGCAGCATGACCGTATGTGTCGTTGACGGATTTGAACCCGTCCAGATCCATCAGCCCGACCGCCATGGACGTGCCGCGCTCGCGGGCCCGTTCCTGCGCCTTGGGCAGATACTCATCCAGCGCCAGCCGGTTGGGCAGCGCGGTCAGCGCGTCGCGCCGGGCACGCCGTGCCTCCTCCTGCCGCAATTTTTCCATAGTGCTGCTGGCATCCAGCCGGTCCAGATTCTGCCCCAGCAAATCCGCCACCCGCCGGCACAGCGTAATACTCTTCTCGTCGAAACCGTCGGCCCGCTGCGTCGTGAAGGCCAGCACGGCCCAGATCTGCCCGCCCCGCATCACCGGCACCGACAGCACGCCGCGCCACCCGCGCTCCATCAACTGCCGATAGCCCGGGATTCCGGCAAGGTCGGTCGCCGGATCGTTCGTAAAGACCAGCTCCCCGCTCCGCCAGGCCCGCACCGTCATCGGCACGGCGGTGGCATTGGTGTCGACCCGCCAGTTCAACCCGGCGACCTGGTCCGCGCCCTTGCCCGCCTGGGCCCGCACACACATCCGGCCCGACGGATCGGGCTGCATCAGCCAGACGGCGCTGAACACTGTATTGTCGACCAGCGCCTCGCACACCGCACGGCATTTTTCCGCCTCGTCCTCGGCGGCGAGCATGGCGGACACGCCATTGATCAGCGCGCGATACAGGCGCTGCGCCTCCTCACGCTCGGTCACGTCCTCGATGGTCCACACCGAATCCTTACCCGGCGGATCGTCCAGCATCACGGCGGACAGATCAGCGATCACATCATGCCCGTCCGGCCGGGCCAGATGCACACCGGACAGCTTGGCCCGGCCGCTGGCGCGCAGTTGCGCCTGCGCCTGCGCCAGTTGCACACCATGGTCCCTGCCGGCCAGGAGCGTATCCGCCGGGACATTGTGCAGATCGCTCGGCGCGCAGCCCGCAAGGGTGGCAGCAAAGGCGTTCGCGCGCTGGATACGCATGTCGCGCACCAGCACGATCCCCACCTGCGACCGGTCGAGCAGCGCCACCTTCGACCGCCGGTCGTCATACATCCTCAACCCGCGCGAAACGCTGGCCGCCGCGTCCAGCAGGATGGTCCTGATCGCGGGGTCGAACGCGTCCTCCCGCCTGTCATACACGCCGAACACAGCCCAGACCCTGCCGGCGCGCCACAGCGGCATCACTGCGCAGGAGCGCACGCCCAGCGCATGCATGCCCGCCTGCCAGGGCAGCAGATCGTCCTCACGCGCGATATCGGCACAAAAGACCGCCTGCCCGTCCTGCCAGACGCGCCCGGCAGGGCCGTGCCGCGCCGGCCTGTCCGGCGCGGCCGAAAAGGCGGGATCGTGCAGTTGCGCAACCGGCCCGCTGCACGCCAGCAACTGGAAATCCCCTGCCTCGTCCGGCCGGGCGACGAAGGCGGCGCGCAGGCGCGCGTTTCGGGTCGCGGCCTCGCACACCGCGTCCAGCAGCGCGCTTTCGCCCAGGGCGGGATCGAGCGCCATGCCGACACGTGCCAGAAACACGTTGAATCGATTCAGCCGGTGCAACCGCCGGAACCGCTTGCGCACAAGCTGGCGCTGCCCGCCTTCGCTCCTCCCCCCGTCCATCGCGGCCTCCGCCAGCGAGGTGAGGCGTCGGGAGGCAGGCAACAGAGAGCGCGGCAAACGCATCAGATAACCCCAGCCACCGGATTAGAGAGAAACGTCTACTATAGCATTGGCTAAAAAATAAGCCCTGCACTAGGATTATATTTGTAATTTTATCGAGTAAAAGAATTATTTCTCATAAACATAAATACTCCTCAATTTTCTATAAAAATAATAGGAATATAAATTATTTTCAAAAGAAATTATTCCCATTCCGTCAGACATAAACTAAATAGAATTCTTTTGATCCAGAAAGACACAAAATCATTACTTATGCCGCACGCGCAGCAGCCTGCTGGAACTGATCAGCGCCGCCGCATAGGCACAGGCGGCCGCCAGTTCCAGGCAGCGCAGGGTCGGGTCATGGCGGACGAAGCCGAAGGTCAGGGCGACGAACATCGCCCCCATCGTCTGGCCCCACAGCCGCGCGACCGAGACCATGCCGCTGGCGCTGCCCGAGCGCCCGTGCGGCGCCGCCACCATCATTGCGCGATTGTTCGGCGGCTGGAAAATCCCGAACCCCATCCCCGCGATGGCGATGCGCCAGGCAATGTCCAGGTTCCCCGCATCGGGCGGCAGCAGGCACAGCAGCACGAATCCCGTCCCCGTCACGCACAGCCCGACCGAGGACAGGATGCCCGCCGGCACCCGGTCCGCCAGCCGCCCCACCAGCGGCGAGATCGCGACGATGCCCACCGGCCACGGCGTGATCAGCAGCCCGGTCGCCACCGCCGAGCGATGCAGCACCGTCTCCAGCGTGAAGGGCATGGAGATGATGAAGAAATTCGACGCCACGAACGCCATGAACCCCACGCTGAACGCGATCAGGAAATCCGGCACCGCCAGCAGGTCGATCGGCAGCATCGGGTCCGACCGCCCGGTCTGCCGCCGCGCGAGCTGAAAGAACGCCGCCCCGCCGATCAGCAGCAGCCACACCGCCACCACGGGCCCGCTGCGATGCGCCAGACTGTCCAGCCCGACCACCAGGCAGCCGATGGCCACCACGTTCAGGGCCGCGCTGGCCAGGTCGAACGAGGACGCGCTGCGCGGCGTGGCGGGCAGATAGACCAGCGCCGCCACCATCGCCGCCCCGCCCAGCGGCAGGTTGATCAGGAAGATCCACGGCCAGTCCGCCACCGACAGCACGGCCGAGGCGATGGTCGGCCCCAGCGCCACGCCCGTCGCCACCACCACGCCGTTCAGCGCGATGCCCTTGCCGATTTCACCATGGGGATAGATGAATCGCACCAGCGCGATGTTCACGCTCATGATGCATGCGCCGCCAATGCCCTGCAGCGCGCGGGCCAGCGCCAGTTCCAGCAGCGTATGCGACATCGCGCACAGCACCGAGGCCACGACGAAGGTCGCCAGCCCGATCCGGCACAGGCGGGCAAATCCCAGAAGCGATCCCAGCGAGGCCAGCGGCAGCAGCGTCGCCAGACCCGCCATCTGATAGGCGTTGATCACCCAGATCGACGAGGACGGACTGGCATGGATGTCCTGCGCAATGGTCGGCAGCGCGACATTGGCGATGGCATAATCCAGCACCGACAACAGGACCGACAGCGCCACGGCAAACATCGCCAGCGCCCTGGGCAACCCGTAAAGCCCGTCGCCCTCGCGCAGGACCATCCCCGTCACGGCCGGTCAGCCCGCGCGCAGGGCACGGGCAAACAGCGCCTGGACCCACCCCATGGCCTGCAGGAACAGCGCCGGGTCGAACCGATGCCCCTCGTCGCGGAGGAAGGCATGCTGGCCGTTGACCTCATACCATTCATGGCGCACCCCTGCCCCCTCCAGCGCCTCGCGGATCATCTGGCGCCCGGCAAAGGGCACATGCGGGTCCTGCCGCCCCCAGACCATCATCGCCTCGCCGGAAATCTCGTCCAGCCGGCGCAGCGTATCGTCCGCCCGCCCCGCGCCCAGCGACGCGGAATGGATGTCGGTAGCATAGAAGCACGCCGCCGCCTGCACGGCAGGGTTCATCGCCGCCCGCAACGCCAGATGCCCGCCCAGGCACACGCCCAGGGTGCCGATCTGCCCGGTGCAGGCCGGATGCGCCGCCAGCCACGCCACCGCCGCGCGTGCATCCTCGTCATAGGCCGCCACGGGCTTGGCATATTTCAGTTCGTTGCCCCGGTCGGTGCCCGGCACGTCATAGGCCAGCACGCAGCCGGCGGGCTCGTATTCGTGATAGACCTCCGGCACCGCCACCACATGGCCCATCCCCGCGACCATCGCGGCCAGCCGGCGGATCGGCGCCGTCACCTGATAGATCTCCGAGAACAGCACCACGCCGGGAAAGTGCCCATCCGCCGCCGGGCGCAGCACATGCAGCCGCATCGGGCCGGTGGCCGTCGCGATATCCTGGGTTTCATCGCCGCGCAGTATCATCGTCCCGCCTTACCGTCCCAGTTCCCGCAGCTTCCGGCCCGCCATCAGCCGCGCTTCGATCTCCTCCAGCGACACGCCCTTGGTTTCGGGCACGTAGGCAAGGGTGATCACGATGAACAATCCGTTCATGATGGCAAATAGCCAGAAGGTCCAGCTCTGGCCCAGCGCGGCCATGACGGTCAGGAACACGTTGCTGACCAGCCAGTTTGCCGCCCAGTTGGTGAAGGTCGAGCACGCAATGCCGAAATCACGGCCCCGCAGCGGCTGGATTTCCGAACACAGCGTCCACACCATCGGCCCCGCGCCGATGGCGAAGCCGGCAACGAACAGCAGCAGCGCCGCGACCATGCCGCCCAGGATCGGCGTCGAATCGCCACCGACCGCCGCCAGCCCGCCCGCCATCACCATCGCACCCGTCATGATCGCGCAGCTCAGGATCAGCAGCGGCCGCCGCCCCCAGCGGTCGATGAAGGCGATGGCAAAACCGGTGGCGGCCATGTTGACCAGCCCGATCAGCGCCGTGGCCCAGGTCGCGGCCGACACGCCGAAATGGGCGGCCTGGAAGATCTTCGGCGCGTAATACATCAGCACGTTGATGCCGGTGACCTGCTGCATCACCTGCAAGGCTACCCCCAGCAGCACCGACCGGCGGAAATTCGGGCTGCTGCGGAAGAACGCCAGCCCGCTGCCCCCCTCGCGCTTCAGCTCCTGCGCAATGTCGCGGATCTCGGCATCGGCCTCGGCCGGGCTGACGCGCAGCAGGCGCATCACCTGGCTGGCCCGGCTCCGCTCGCCGCGCATCATCAACCAGCGCGGACTGTCGGGCAGGAACAGGCACGCGGCGCAGAACAGCGCCGCCGGCCCCGCCATCAGCCCCAGCATCCAGCGCCAGTGCCCGCCATAGGAGAGCAGGCTGTCGGTGACATAGGCCAGGAAGATGCCGAGCGTGACCATCAGCTGGTAGAACGACACCATCGCCCCACGCACCGATTCCTGCGACACTTCCGAGATGTAGAGCGGGGCCGCGAACGCCGCGATCCCGACCGCGAGGCCCAGCAGAACCCGCCCGACGATCAGCACGGCCACCGACGGCGCCATCGCGCACAGCCCCGCCCCGGCGACGAACAGCAGCGACGCCGCCAGCAGCGCGCGGCGCCGCCCCAGCCGGAACGAGATGCGCCCGGCCACCAGCGAGCCCAGGGCGGCAGCGGCCATCATCGACGAGACGATCCATTCCTGCGTCCGGGCGGCGGCATGGAATTCATCGCCGATAAAGCCCAACGCCCCGGCGATGACGCCGGTATCCAGCCCGAACATCAGCCCGGCCATCGCGGCCAGAATACCGACCACGACCGCCCGCGCGGCCGCGTGCGACCCGCCATGGGGTCCGGTGGGTCCGGTCGCCGCCTGGCTCGTCTTGGTCTGGTCAGCTGTCATGTCATGGATTCCCTATCCCGGATTCGGCACCCTGCGGTGGGGCGCCCGGGCAGCTTGTCTCGCGCCCCTGTCCTATCCTGTTGCGTTCCATGCAAGTCCGTTCCCGACACCGCGAACCGCGGAAACCGGTTCGTTATGGGACCAAATCCCCCTTTCTGGCCAGAGACCTTGGCGATCGGGCACGCGAAGAAAAAAAACGACCCGATAGCGAACCAACCCGCCTCTCCCGGATATGAGGCCCCGAGCCATTGACATTCGCGCGCCCGTTCCGCGCTGATACACGCTCCCATTCACTGCAGACGCGGTTCAATGTCCCCAATCCTGGCGATTTCCCTGGCAACCGCGGCGATTGGCGCCGTCGTGCTCCTCATCGGGCGCTACAAGCTCAATCCCTTCATTGTCCTGGTCTGCGTCTCCCTTCTGCTGGCCATCTGCGCCGGCATGCCGCCCGAAAAGGCCGTCGCCTCGTTCGAGGAGGGCGCGGGCCATGTGCTGGGCCATATCGCGACCGTGATCGCGCTGGGCACGATGCTGGGCAAGATGCTGGCCGAATCGGGCGGCGCGGACCAGATCGCCCTCACGATCACCCGCATCGCGGGGAAGAAACGCATCAGCTGGGCCATGATGGTCATCGGCCTGCTGATCGGCCTGCCGGTGTTCTTCGAGGTCGGGTTCGTGCTGCTGATCCCGCTGGCCTTCACGCTCGCGCGGCGCACCTCCACGCCCCTGCTGCTGCTGGCGCTGCCGATGGGGGCGGCACTCTCCGTCACCCATGCGATGATTCCCCCGCACCCGGCCACCCTGCTGGCCCTGTCGGCGTACCATGCCGATACGGGCCGCACCATCTTCTGGGGCGTGATCATCGGCACCCCCATCGCCGCCCTCGCCGGCCCGGTCTATGCCCGCTTCATCACGCCGCATATCCACACGGAAGGAGAGGCCGCGCTGGCCGAACAGTTCGCCGGCAAGGACACGCCGACCGACATGCCGCCCTTCCTCACCACCGTGCTGACCATCCTCGCACCCGTGCTGCTGATGCTGGTGGGCTCGGCCGCCGACCTGGTCACCCGCCCCGGCGGCCTGCCGAACACCGTCCTGCATTTCATGGGCAATACCGACATCGCCCTGCTGCTGGCGACCGTGCTGTCCTTCTACGTCCTCGGCCTGGCGCGCGGCTTCTCGCGTGAGACGATCCTGCGCTTCACCACCGAATGCCTGGGCCCGACAGCGCTGATCATGCTGCTGGTCGGCGCCGGCGGCGGCTTCGGGCGCGAGCTGATCGACAGCGGCGTGTCCAAGACCATCACCGACGTCGCGGTGGGGGCGCATGTGCCGCTGCTGGTGCTGGCCTGGCTGCTGGCGGTCGTGGTCCGCGTCGCCGCCGGCTCGGCCACCGTGGCCATGAGCACCGCCTCGGGCATCGTGGGCCCGATCCTGCTGCACAGCCACGGCACGTCGCCCGAACTGATGGTGCTGGCCACCGGGGCCGGCTCGGTGGCGCTGGGCCCGATGAACGATGCCGGCTTCTGGCAGATCAAGGAATATCTGGGCCTCACCGTCGGACAGGCGATCAAGACCTGGTCGGTCATCGAAACCCTGATCGCCGTCCTGGGCCTGGCTTTCTGCCTCTTAGCCTCACTCTTCATCCACTAAGACGCCCGCCCGCAACCCTGGAACCGACAATCGCAAGAAACAGCTTGCGTCATCCCCAGGGGATGACCTTACCACCGATCACATGGCAAAAAATCGATCGATGGCTTCACCATTTCCAGACGGAGCGGCCGCCATCGCCCGCCGCTTTGGGGTGACGGTCAAAACCCTCCGTGTCTACGAGGAAGCGGGGCTGATCCGGCCGCTACGGAACGGTCATGGCTGGCGGACCTACGGTCAGGCCGAATGTGAGCGGCTTCACCTCGTCCTGCTGCTGCGGCGCTTCGGCCTCACGATTGCCCGCATTGCCGAAATGTTTGCCGCGGGGCAGCCGGATCTCGCAGCCATACTGGACCTCCAGGCCGAAGCCTTGACGGAACAGCAGGCGCACATCACTGAAGCCTTGTCGCTGATCGGCCGCGCCCGTCGGCATCTGAGCGAGCATGGCAGCATCGACCGTGAAACGTTGGCAGCCTTCGCCCGGGCCGAACCGGCGCGGCTGCGTTGGACGCCAGCACTTCAGGCGCTTGCGGCGCGGTGCTTCACGCCCGACCAGCAGCGCCTGCTGGCGGGAGTCGCCCCGTCGATCGAAACGGAATGGGAAGCCATCCATCAGGAACTGGCGTCAATCATCGACCGGCCACCCGACACGCCCCGCGCGCGCCTGCTGGGTGCGAAAGCGGCCGAACTGATCAGCCGTCTGACTGGTGGCGACCCCGCCATGCGCACCGCGCTGACGCAGTTCTGGCAAGACGGTTTTTCCGCCCCCGAAATCGCACGCTCATTGCCGATGGACGAGAAAGGCTGGCAATTCCTTGGCCAGGCCATGGCGGCGCACGCACGCGCGGAGAAAGCCCGATGAACCGGGGTCTGACCATGCTCCGCGGCCTGTTCCACACCTTCGGCGGGCTGGTGCTCTACTGGGCTGTCCTGCTCGCGTTCGGGGTCAGGCCGGCCATCGCCGCGACCTTGCTGTTCATGCTGCTCGAAGGAGTGTGGCGGCTGCTGACGCATCGCGCATTCCCGCCGCTCTGGCTGCTCGCCAACGGCGCTGCCCTTGTTTTCGGATGCATCGACCTGTGGGCACGCACGCCTTTCATGATCCGCTATGAGGGGGCGATCATCAACCTCCTCACCGCTGCGGCCTTCGCGGTCGGGGCATCGGGCCGTGAACCGATCGTGATGACATTCGCCCGCCGAAGGCGTCCGGAGATCCCCGTCGAACGTCCGGAGATCATATGCTTCTTTCGCGCCTTTACCTATGCCTGGGCGCTCTACTTCGTCGCACGAGCAGCGGCCTTCCTATGGATCATGACGGCATTTCCCCTGGTTCAGGCGGCGGCAATCCGAACGATGATCGCCTGGACGAGCCTCGGCGCGATGCTGCTGGTCAGCATCAACGGACGGCACGTGTTCGCTCTGTGCCAGCGGTTCGGCTTCTTCCACCCCGCGCAGGATTCCTCATCATGACAGAGCTGCCGACCAACGCCGCCGCCGACCGTGTGCCGCTGCCCCAGGAGGCGTGGTATGTCGGCGCCGCCAGTTCGCGCCTCACGGAGGCACCGGTCGCGATCGTGATCCACGGGCAGACCATCGTCCTGTTCCGCGACAGCGAGGGACGCGCACACGCCATGCACGACCGTTGCCCGCATCGCGGCGTCGCCCTGTCGCTCGGTACGGTCTCGGAGGGTCAGATCGCCTGTGCCTATCATGGCTGGCGGTTCGACGGCACGGGGCGCTGCCGACACATCCCCTCCCTACGCCCCGAACAGCCGGTCAGGACAGTGCCGGTGCGCGCCTATCCGGCGGCCGAGCGCGACGGCTATGTCTGGGTGTGGACAGGCAAGGGCGAACCGAAAGGACAACCGCTGCCGATCCACGGGTTCGATCGTTATGCCTGGCTGCAAGGCGCAACGGCGCTGGCCTGTGAAGCGATCATGCCGATCGAGAACAATCTCGATATCTGCCACGCGGCGTTCACCCATCCGCACATGCATCCGCAATGGTTCCGCGCACAGGCAGCCGGCTTCCAGCCAACCCGGTACGAACTGGCGACCGATCCGGGAGGATTGACTGTGAGCGCGCCCGGCACGCTGCTGCGCTTCGACCTGCCCGACCGGGTGACGGTCGGAGGCAGCGAAACCTTCAGGCTCGTCCTTCACCATGTTCCCACCACGCCCGGCCGATGCATCCAGCATTGGTTGCTGCAACGGGAGCCGACACATGAACAGGCAGCGCCGATCTGGTCCGACAGGGAACCCGAGATACTGGCACAAGACCGCCACGTGCTCGAATCGGCGCAGCGTGCCTACGCGAATGAAGGAGACGCTTTCGAGCAAAGCGTGGAAGCGGACGCGACGACGCTTGCCGCCCGGCGCTCCATCCGCCTTGCATCGCAAGGGCGAACGGAAGAGGCATTTTCAGGCAACAGGAGCATATGCGTGCTGAGTTGAGCAAAGCAACCCCGCCGCGCCTCACGGCAACAGCGAGACAGTCCCGAGCCCCGAAGCGTTCACCCCCGCCCGGCCCTACGACGAGGCCCCCTCGGCATACGGGTTGCGCGTGCCGCGCAGCAGCAGCCGGATCGGCGTGCCCGGCAGGTCGAATTCCTCGCGCAGGCCGTTGACCAGATAACGCTGGTAATCCTCGGGCAGCAGCTCGGCACGGGTGCCGAACAAGATAAAGGTCGGCGGCCGGGCCTTGGCCTGGGTCATGTAGCGCAGCTTCAGCCGGCGTCCGCTCACCAGCGGCGGGCTGTGCCGCTCCAGCATCATCTCGAACCAGCGGTTCAGCGCACCGGTCGGAATGCGCTTGTTCCACACCTCATGCGCACGCCTTACCACCGGCAGCAGCTTATGCACGTTCGCACCGGTCAGCGCCGAGAACGACACGACCGGAATCCCACGCATCTGCGCCAGCGAAGTCTCGATCCGGTCCGAAATCGCCTGCCGCGTGGCAATCCGGTCCTCGACAGCATCCCACTTGTTCAGCGCCAGCACGCAGCACCGCCCCTCGCGCTCGATCAGGCGCGCGATCTGCAGATCCTGCTCATGCACGCCCAGCGTGGCATCCAGCGCCAGCACCACCACTTCGGCCATCTTCAGCGCCTCGATGGTGGCCGAGGTCGACATCTTCTCCAGCCCGTCCTCGACCCGCGCCCGGCGGCGCAGGCCGGCCGTGTCCACAAGCTGGATCGGCCCCTGCTCGTCATGCAGCAGCACGGTGACGGAATCGCGGGTCAGGCCCGGCTCCGGGCCGGTAATCATCCGCTCCTCGCCCAGCAGGCGGTTCAGCAGGGTCGATTTGCCGGCATTGGGCCGGCCGACGATCGCCAGGCGCAGCGGCCCGGGCGGCCGTACGTCCAGCTCTTCCCCGTCCTCGCCATATTCGACGGGCTCCACCGGCTCCGGCGGCGCCTCGGGCGGCATGCGGTCCGCAATCTCGCCCATCAGCTCCGACAGGCCCTCGCCATGCTCGGCCGAAATCGCCAGCGGCGTCCCGAGCCCGAGCGCGAACGCCTCCATCGCGGCCGCCGCACCCTGGCGGCCCTCGGCCTTGTTGGCCACCAGCAGCACCGGCCGCCCCTGGCGGCGGATCCAGGCGGCGAAATGCTCGTCGGCCGGGGTAATACCCGCCCGCGCGTCGATGCAGAACACGACCAGATCCGCCTGCGCCACCGCCGATTCCGACGAGGCCCGCATCCGCCCGTACAGCGTATCCGGCGCGGCCTCTTCCAGCCCCGCGGTGTCGATCAGCCGCACCCGCCGCCCGCGCACAACGGCCTCGGCTTCCTTGCGGTCGCGGGTCACGCCCGGCGTGTCGGCCACAAGCGCCTGCCGCCGCCCCACAAGGCGGTTGAACAGCGTCGACTTGCCGACATTCGGACGCCCGGCGATCACGACGATCGGCAGGTCATCCCCGGTCGGAACGGAAGGAAGCTTGGCCAAGGTAGAGATTATCCCTCGAGCACGATGCGCTCGCCCATGCGGGCGCACCCTGCTCTCTTATATCGTTTGGGAGACTGATTCACGCTTCGGGTCGCTGCGACCCGAAGCGATCAGGTCCTAGCTGTAGGCATTCAGCCTGCCGTCGTCGGTCACGATCAGCAGCCGGCCATCCACCACGATCGGCGGCACCGTGACAACCCCCGGCAGCTTGCCGACCGTCAGCAATGCCCCGGTCGCGGGGTCGATCGTGACATAGCCGGTCTCGGGCATGGTACTGACGCAGACCAGCTTGCTCCCGGCCATGATCGGCCCGGTCCAGGTCACGCCGTTCTTCTGCGCGTCGACCCGGCGATAGCGCCGCAACTGGGTGATCCAGCGCACATGGCCATTCACGCGGTCGACGCAGGCAAGCTGCTGGTCCAGCGACAGCACATACAGCCAGTTATCGATCACCAGCAGCGTGTCCTGCCCGGCAACGGTCCGCTCCCACAGCCGGCGGCCCGACCGCAGGTCGATCGCAACCAGGACCGAGCCGGCACTGATGGCATAGACGGCCTGGTCCACGATCACCGGCATCCCGCGCACGCAGGAGAAATCGACCGTCGAATCCTGGCCGTTGGTGCTGCCCAGCGTGTCGCTCCACACCACCTCGCCACTGGCCGCCCGCAGCGCGACCAGATCGCCCGACCCGAACCCGGCCACCACCACATCCCCCGCCACGGCGGGCGCGGGCTGGCCGAAGATCACGGTCACGGCCTCGGTGGCGGTATAGGTCCACAGCACGCGCCCCGTCGCCGCGTCCAGCGCCAGCAGCCGCTCGTCGATGGTGCCGAAGAACATCCTGCCATCCACCACCGTCGGTGCCGAGCGGCCCGGCGTCTGGGTGTCGACCCGCCACTTCACCTTGCCGGTCGCGGCTTCCACCGCCAGGGCCTGCCCCACGCCGTCGACGATATACAGCGTGTCGCCGGCGATGCTGAACCCGCCGCCGAGATTGCTGGAGCGCATCTTCTTCGGCTTGGGCGTGAAGTGCCACAGTTCGCGCATGCGCGGCCATTCATAGGCCCGGATCACCCCCTGCGCGTCACCGACGAAGATCCGGCCACCTGCCACGATCGGCGTCGCCTGCAACACGCCGCGCCCGCTATCGCCCAGCGCGGCGTAGGACAGCAGCTCGGGCTCCGACACGCCGGCACCGATCCCGTGCGACCATTCGCGCCGCATCTGGCCGCCCCAGGCCATGTTGACCCCGCCATGGGTCGGCACGCGCCCCGGCTGCAGCCACTCGCCGATCGCGGTCTCGGCGGGCAGCGCGATCGGCGCCTTGTCGTCAGGATCGACCATCAGGCCGGCACCCGTCGACAGCACGTCGACACGCTTGCCCGCCAGCAACGGCTTTTCGTCATCATCGAACAGGCTGCATCCGGCCAGGACCGGCACCATCGCACCACCCAGGAGCGCATGCCGGCGGGTCAGAACTTTGTTCATGGAAATCCTGCGCTACGAAAGGAAAAACGGGGCCATTTCGGTTTCTGTACGCCCGACGGCACGAAAACACTGTCCGCCCGGCACGGCCTAGGACGGCGTGGCATTCAGGGTCTGGAGCATGCCGCCGGCCCGGCTGCGCAGCGCCTCCGGCACGTCGATCTGCGTCGTCAGCTGCCCCAGCCGCCGGCGCGCATCGGCCAGATGCCCCTGGCGCAGGTCCAGCATCGCCTCGCATTCCTCCGCCAGCCCGCGCCACGGCTTGCCCGCGCCATCCAGCGTGGCCAGGCGCGAGCGCAGCACCGCCGGATCGCCATCGTCGATCTGGTGCTGCACCCACAGCAGGCTGGCCAGCCCGCGCAGCAGCGCATCGGCGCCCTGATCGTCCGCCACCTGGCTCCACAGCGCCAGCGCACCCTTGCTATCGCCGCTCGAGGCCAGCAGCGCCGCGCGCTCCAGCCGCGAGAGCGTCCGCAATCCGGAGGGCACACCGTCCAGCGTCGCCAGACGCGCCAGCGCGTCCTTCTGCTGGGGGGTCAGCGCACTGGTCTCGCCGGGGGCGATATGGCTGGTATCGGCCGCGCGCAGCGCCGTGAAATAGGTCGTGCCCCAGGCCTGCGCGGCCTGTCGCCCGCGCCAGGCATGATATTGCCAGCCCCCCACGCCGACAGCAGCCACCGCCGCCACCGCCACCGCCGCGCCGACATAGCGCCGGGCCATCAGCCGCAGACGCTCCATGCGCATGTCGTCGTCGACTTCCCTGAAGATGTCGTCAGCCACGTCTCAACCGCTCTCCGCATCCAGCCGCGACGGGCCCGGGCCCGTCATTCCAAGGGCGGACCATAGCCGTCCCGGCGCACGCGGGCAACAAACCCGCATGTGCCGTCCCAGAGCGACCGGGGGAGCACCCCGGCGCGCGTTCAGTGGCGCGAGAAACGCGCGGCCCCGGCCTTGAGGTCGGCGGTCAGCCGCGCGAAATGGCCGGCAATCCGCTGCTGCACGGCCACGCCGGCCTGATGGACCTGATCGATGCGGGCCTTGGCCTGGGCACTGATCGTATTCTCATCGCGCGCGGCGGCACCGGCGACGCAGGCATTATAGGCCCGCGCGGCCTTTTCATACGCCGTCGCGGCATCGACGCTGGCATTGTAGCGCGCGACGCTGCTGGAATCGACCGTGGGCGCGGCCGGCTCCTTTCCACAGGCGGGCGCGGACCACGTCACTTCCGCCGCGCGGGCAACCGTTACCCCCCCGGTCAGGGACAGGGCGGCGGCACAGGCCAGAAACCGGCCCGAGATCATGGCACCCAAGAGACATCCTTCCTTGCTACGGTCCCGCCGTCACGATGACGGAGATCGCGGACGATGCCGCCTATGCCGACAAAATGTCGAAATCAGGGCGCAAAGCAAGCCAGCCGGCCGGCCGGTTCACCCAGGATCGTATCCTCGCGCATCACCGCCCGCCCACGCACGATGGTCGCCATCGGCCAGCCCGTCACCGCCATGCCGTCAAACGGCGTCCAGCCGGCCGGGGTGGCGATCCAGTCATTAGTGATCCGCCGCTTCGCCGCCATGTCGACCAGCGTGAAATCGGCGTCATAGCCCATGGCGATCCGCCCCTTGGCCTGCAGGCCATAGACCCGTGCGGGCCCGGCGGCCATCAGGTCCACCATCCGGCCCAGCGACAGGCGCCCGGCATTCACATGGTCCAGCATCACCGGCACCAGCGTCTGCACGCCCGTCAGCCCGGCGGGGGTGGCGGGCCAGGGCTTGGCCTTGGCCGCCAGCGAATGCGGCGCGTGGTCCGAGCCGATCGTGTCCACCATGCCGTTGCGCACCGCCTCCCACGAGGCCTCGTAATGCCGCCGGTCGCGGATCGGCGGGTTCATCACCGCCAGCGCCCCCAGCGTCTCGTAGCAGTCCGGCGCCACCTGGGTCAGATGGTTCACCAGTACCTCGACGGTGGCGACATCCCGATGCGCCGCCAGCCAGTCCAGTTCCTCGGCGGTCGAGGTATGCAGGATATGCACCGGCCGCCGCGCCCG
Source organism: Gluconacetobacter tumulicola (assembly GCF_014174215.1). Classification (GTDB taxonomy): domain Bacteria; phylum Pseudomonadota; class Alphaproteobacteria; order Acetobacterales; family Acetobacteraceae; genus Gluconacetobacter; species Gluconacetobacter tumulicola. The sequence goes on from NZ_JABEQL010000014.1 coordinate 30,274, forward strand.
CCGTGCCAGCCCCACGATCCGCCGCGTGCCCAGGAACGCGCATTCCTCGTCGCGCCAGAACGGGTGCCTGTCGTAGGACATCCCCTCGGTCAGCAGCTTCCTGCGGTCCTGCAGCCGATATTCGTCCTCGGAATGGAAGGCCACGCGCCGGTGCCCATGCTCCAACACCTGGCGGATGCCCTCATCATCCTCGATCATCAGGTCGCCGGTCGAAGACCCGGCAAAGACCTTGATCGCGCACACACCGTCAAACTGCTCATATTCGCCCAGCCGCGGCGTATTGCCCCGCGTGGCGCCGACATACATCGCAAAATCGACCCAGCTCTCGCGTGAGGCATATTCCTGCTTCCAGCGCAGCATGTCGCCATCGACGATCGAGGGCGTGGTGTTGGGCATGTCGAACACGGTCGTCACCCCACCCAGCGCCGCCGCCCGCGTACCGGTCGGAATGCTCTCCACAGCGGCATCGCCCGGATCGCGCAGATGCACATGCGGGTCGATCAGCCCCGGCAGCACATGCAGCCCCGCGGCATCGATCACCTCGTCCGCCTCGCCCGCCACACCCACCGACAGGCTGGCAATCCGCCCCGCCCGCACGCCGATATCGGCCCGCGCCTCGCCCCACGGCAGAACGCAAATCCCGTTCCGGATGATCAGGTCGTAATGCATCAGTCCCTCGCAGCCTGTCGTTCCCCGCGACGTAATCCTTTCAGCCCACACGCGGCAAGACCGCACGATGGTCCCCGGCCCGGATCGCCTGCCGATATGAAGTCCGGGAACGAGTGTGCTACGGAAACCGTCCTGCGAACACGAATACACCGAATAGGCTGAAAGACGACTGCGTATGTCCCGCGACCACGACCTGGATCCTCAGTTGCTTCGGTCTTTCCTGGCTGTAGCGGACACGCTCCACTTCACGACGGCGGCTCATATGCGTGGGGTCAGCCAGTCCACGATCAGCCAGCACATCAACAGGCTGGAAAAGATCCTCGGCCGCTCCCTTCTGGAGCGGAGCACCAAGGACACGAGGTTGACCGAGGACGGGCAGATACTCGTTCCCCATGCCAAGCAGATCCTCGCCGCATGCGAGGCCGCATTTGACGAGTTCGAGCCGGACTTCCTCTCGGGCCATATCCGCTTCGGGGTATCGGACGACCTGGTCCTGTCCCACCTGCCCGAAGTCCTGCGGGAATTCCGCACCATGTATCCAAGCGTCCATGTCTCCATGGTCGTCGGGCTGAGTTCGGAACTGAACAGCCGCCTGCAATCCGGGGAGCTGGATGTCGCCTGCACAAAGCGCTTCCTGCCGTCGAGCGAGGTGTTCGAGGGAGAATGCGTGCTGTGGCGCGAACGGCTGCGGTGGCTGGGCGCCAGAGGGTTCAGCCTGCAGGCGGGAAAGCCCGTGCCGCTGGTGGCGTACGAGAAGGAAAGCCTGAACCGCCGCCGGACGATCGAGGCGCTGAACCAGGCGGGCCTGGCCTGGCAGCTCTCCTTCGTCAGTGACCATCTCAGTGCGCTGATAGCCGGCGTCAGGGCCGGCTACGGGGTCTTCATGCAGTCCGCGCTGCTGATCGACGACAGCATCGTTCCGGTGGAAGCGGCAGAGCTGCCACCGCTTCCGGACATGGAGTTCCTTCTGGTGCCCGGGCGCTCGACGCGGGCGGTCAAGGCCCTGATGCGCACGCTGGTGGAAAATGTTTCGCGGGTTGCGCCGCACGGGGGCGAGATCCCGGCGACGCTTGCCGCTCCTCAGCGGGCGACGGCATAGCCCTGCATGCCGCGCGGATTGGCACCCGCGTAAAGCCTGCCGTCCGCCTCGCGGCGGATGGCAGAGAGCCGCCCTTCGCTCCAGTCGCCGCCGACCACGACATCATGGCCACGGTTACGGAGATCCTCCACGACATCCGCGCCGAAACGGCCCTCGACGACGAGACGTGCGGGATGTGCGTCATGGGGCCAGAAACTGCCTGGCCAGTGTTCGCTATGAAAGCTCGGGGCCTCGATGGCCTGCTGGATGTTCATGCCGAAGCGGGTCATGCGCATGTAGAAGGTGAACGACCATTGGTCCTGCTGGTCGCCGCCGGGGGTGCCAAAGGCCATCCAGGGCTTTCCGTCCTTGAGCACGAAGCTGGGCGTCAGGGTGGTCCTGGGGCGTTTACGCGGCGCCAGCATATTCGGATGCCCCGCCCGCAGCGAGAACATCTGGGCGCGCGAGCCCAGGCCGAAACCAAGCTCCGGTATGACGGGCGCCGACTGCAGCCACCCGCCCGACGGCGTGGCACTGACCATGTTGCCCTCGGCATCGACGACATCGACGTGGCAGGTATCGCCTTTCGTGACGCCCATGTTCGAGACGGTCGGTTCGCCGACGCCGCTCGCAATGCGACCGCCCCCGTGGGCAGTGGGCAGGAATCCGGGCTCCGGCACCCTGCCGTCCGGCCGGCCGGGACGAAGCTCCAGCGAAGCCCGCTCTCCGACCAGGGTCCGCCTGGCATCGTTGTAGGACGCAGACAGAAGCGTCGCGAGCGGAACGTCCGGCGTATCGCCGTAGAAGGCCTCACGGTCGGCATAGGCCAGCTTGGCGCATTCGGTGACGGTGTGGAGAAAATCGGCGCCACACGGGTCCATGCCGGCGACATCGAATCCCTGCATCAGGGCAAGCTGCTGGAGAAACACCGGCCCCTGGCTCCACGGGCCGCATTTCAGGACGGTATACCGGCCATCCTGCAGCGAGACGGGATCTTCCAGGGTCGCCCGCCATGCGGCAAGGTCGGCCGATCTCAGCAACCCGGCATGGGGCGTTCCGCTACTGTCCATCATCGGAACCCGGCAGAAGCGGTCGATGGCTTCCGCGACGAAGCCGTCATACCACGCATGCCGCACGGCATCGATGCGGTCCTCGCGTGTCGCGCCGGCGGCGGCGTCCTTCAGGCGTTTCAGGGTCTCCGCCAGAACCGGCCGCCGCAGGAGCGTGCCCGCGGCCGGAACCACGCCGTCGGGCATGAAGGTCTTCGCGTTCTCGGGCCAATGGTCGCGGAAGAGGCTCTCCACGCTGGCGATGGTCGCAACCATCTGGGGCATGACGGGCACACCCTGCACGGCATAGAAGATCGCATATTCGATGATATCGGCGAAATCCCATGTCCCGAAGTCGCGCAGCATCAGGCACCAGGCATCGAAGGCGCCGGGCACGACGGCGGCCAGATGCCCGGTTCCCGGAATCTCCTCCAGGTCCAGGGCATGATAGGCGTCGATGCTCGCGCCGGCGGGCGAAACGCCCTGCCCGCAGATCACATGCTGCTTTCCGGTCCTGGCATGACTGACGATGATGGGGGCATCTCCCGCCGGCCCGTTCAAATGCGGTTCCGCAACCCAGAGGGTGAACCCGGCGGCGACGGCAGCGTCGAACGCATTCCCGCCCCGTTCCAGTACGGCTTGCCCGACGCCGCTGGCCAGCCAGTGCGTCGAGGCGACGGCACCGAAGGAGCCGCAGAGTTCCGGGCGTGTCAGGAAGGGAGTCATACTGCTCTTGCTTTCTTCTTGCTTGTAATGTGCATATTCGTGACGCGCTGCGCGGTCATGAGGATCACGGCGGAGAGTACGCAGACGGCGATAACGTATCCGATCCAGGACAATCTGCCGCCCGTCACGCCGATGATCCACGCAAAGACCAGTTGCGCGGTGGACCCGAACAGCGTGACGCCGATGGAATAGGACAGGCCGATGCCGAAGGCCCGCTGGTCCCTGGGGAACAGCGAGGCAAGGAACGCCATCCCGGCACCACCCGAGATGGCGTTTCCGATCATGAGGACGGCGCAGGCAAGGGTAAGGCTCTCCAGGGAGGGCGCCTGGAGCATGAGCCAGAAAACGGGAAAATAGAGTGCGGCATTGACCAGTCGGGAGATGACGATCACCCGGCGCGCACCGTATCTGTCGGCAAGCAGCCCGCCAGCGACCGAACCCGCGAACCCGACAAGCCCATTGCTGATATTGATGAGCAGCGCCTTGCGGATCGGCATATGCAGCGTATGGACGGCATAGGTGACGACGAACTGGAAGAAATATTGCTGGATCGTGCTTCCAGCCTCATAGACGATTCCGATGGGCAGGCGCCTGAACGCATGGTTGTGGAACTGCCGCAGGAAATCGGCAAACGACAGGCGCTCCTCTTCCGATGGCACGGTTTCTTCCAGCGTTTTCCGAAGATAGATCCCGACCGGGGCGATCAGCATCCCGAAGACGAAGGGGAGTCTCCACGCCCAGTCGCGGATCGTATGCTCGTCGAAACCAAGGAAGAGGATCAGCCCCAGAAGGCCGGAGATCAGCGCGCCGAGATGCTGCCCGGTGGTTTGCCAGCTTCCGGCAAGGCCCATCCGCTCTTCGCGGGCGCTCTCCACCAGGATCGACGTGGCGGCACCCAGTTCCCCACCCGCGGCAAACCCCTGCAACAACCGGGCGACAACAAGGGCGAGCGGGGCGAGGACGCCGATCGATGCGTATCCGGGCAGAAAGGCGATGATCGCACTGCCGGCGGCCATGACCCAGACAGTCAGGGTCATGGCGGCACGGCGGCCATACCGGTCCGCATAGGCACCGATGAGAAAGGCACCGAGAGGACGGACCAGGAAACCGATGCCGAAGGTAGCCAGCGTGAGCAGCAGCGCCGTATCGTTATGTCCCGCGGGGAAGAAGATGTGCGAAATGACGGTCGCGAACGTGGCATAGGCCGTGAAGTCGAACAGTTCAAAGGCGTTTCCGACGGCGGCGCCAACGATGTTCCTGCGGGACGATGCGGATGTCGGATTCATGCAGCCGGCCTCAATATGTCAGCGACACGCGGCCGCCGATGAAACGGGGTGGTCCGGGAATGTAGAAATAGGTGGTGGAGGCATTTCCGGCGGTTTCCGCATATTGCCGGTTGAGGATGTTGCTTGCATAGGCCGTGACCGACCATGGACCGTTTTTCGGCCGGAACGTGACATGGGCTCCGAGCAGGAAATAGGTCGGCAGGCGATAGACGCCGACGCCGCCGGGGGTGATGGCCTGGCTGTCGCGATACATCCAGTCCACGCCACCTTCCATATTGTAGCGCGTGAAGACGTCGCTGCGATAATCGGCCTCGCCGTTCAGCGTCAGCTTGGGGATACCGGAATCGACACCGGCAAAGCTGTCGTAGAAACCCTGCCAGATCCCGGTCTTCGCGAAATAGGCATTGGTCTGCCCACGGTCGATATTGTTGAAGACCTGGTAGGTGCCACGCTCCCAGCCGAGATTCTGCGTCAGGAAGACATGCGGAAGGGGGTGCGCCTCGATGGAGGTCTCGAAGCCCCAGATATCCGATTTCGGCGCATTCACGATCTGCGACAGCGGTCCGTAACTCGGCACCAGGAAGGTGCCGACGACCTGCTGCCCATGATAATCATCATAGAACGCGGCAGCATTCAGGCGCAGACGGTTGGGAATGAGGTCGCTCTTGAAACCCGCTTCGAACGCCAGGACGGTTTCAGGTTCGAACGGGGCGAGCTGTGCCTGCGATACGGTATTGTTGGCCGTGAAACCGCCCGGTTTGAACCCCTTGCTGGTCTTGAAGTAGAGCAATGTTCCCTTCGTCGCCTGCCACTGCACCCCCAGAACGCCCGAAACCTGCGCCGAGAGAGTCGATTCGTTGTTGAACTGCTTGTCGTTGATGCCGAAATGCCGGGTGCTGAGGCCAAGCAGGGCGCGCTGGTCCAATGTATGATTGAGCCCTCCGAACAGCGTAATGTGATACGGCAGCCTGTAACTGACATGGCCGTATTCGGAAATGCTTTGCTGGGTGGACCGGAAGGCCGTCTCGCTGAGGTAACCGCGCTGCGGCAGATAGTCCGTAAAATCGAAATAATAGTTCTGCAGCATGCGCGTACGGTTATAGAACGCACCGACATCCCATTGCAGGCGGTCGCCGGGGCTTGAATTGCGAAGCCGCACTTCCTGCGAGAAGACATTGGCGACGATATTGCGATAGGTGTCGCCGGTCGAAAGCGCCGTCGCATCCTGATCCGTGTATTCTGCGACACGTTCCGTCTCATAGGCGCTGATGGTCGAGAGCGTCACCTTCCCGAAATCATGGCTCATGTTGAGGTCGGCGCCCCAGAGCGTGTTGTGTTCGCTGGGCATCAGGCTGGCAGAACGCCCGATCATCTGCGCGAACTGGGGGCGGAGACTCCACTCGGCCTGCTGGTAACCGAGCTGCGGAATGGGCTGGGACGCGACGAGGCCGAGCGCGGGGCGCCCGGTCACCACCTGGTCGTCATCCTGCATCCAGTGGCCGGTCAGCTTGATGGTGGTGTGCTCGTCCGGGGTCCATTTCAGCTTGGCGCGCAGCGCGCCGTCATTGGCGTTCCCCAGATGGCTGCCGTTCTGCGGGTCATATTGCCACCCGCCACCATGAACGGTCTGGCCGGCGATACGGAACGACAGATTGCGGGCAATGGGGCCGGAAATGAACAGATCCGTCCTCGATCGGGCATAACTGGCGATATCCTCCGTGACGCCACCATGCCAGTCGGGCGTGGGGTCGTTGGTATGGATCGAAACCTCGCCGCCCGTGTCCGCCATGCCGTGGGTAAATCCGACCGGACCGGGTGTGACATCGACGTTGGAGAGGTCGAACATCTGGCCGCCCATCATGGTGCTGAGCGGAAAGGCGACGTCATCGACGTAGGTCATCACCGAAGACATGTTGTTCTGCGTGAAATCGTTGAAGCCGATGCCACGGATGAAGAAGTTGGTGGTGCCGGTTCCGTTCATGCTCTGGATGGTGACGTTCGGCGCAACGCGCTGGAGACCTTTGACGTCGAACACGCCCCTGTTGAGCAGCGTGTCGGCGGAAATATGGGTAACGGAATTCGCTTCGTGCTGCGCCTTCGAAAAACTGAAGGCACGGCGCGCCGAGTTCACGGTGATGGCTTCCGCCTCATCGCTACCGGCCTGATCGGCCGGGGCACGGGCCGCACCCTGCCTGGCACGCGGAGCATGGCCGTGGCTGCTGTTCCTGGGATGAGGCGCAATGCCCTCCGCGCGGGCTCCGGACAAGGGTGCTCCAACGGTCAGCGTGATGCCAAGGGCAGACAGCATCAGGTGCAGCCTGCGCGTTTGCGCTGTGCGAGCAGTTCTATGACCGGCCATGCATCCCATCCTATTCGATTATTCAATATCGATATGACATGGATATTTCGATAGTCGATAAAATCCGGTCGTGCAATGAATTTTTTTTGGCCTGGGAAATCGATAGGAATCATCAAATAATTGATTTTTATTGCTTTTATACCCACCCAGGAAGACGATCCCTGCTGCCCGGCGACGCGTGAACGCCATCCAGGCGCGATGCGAAGCGCAAGCGCGGATCGGTGTGGACAGACGGTATGGGAATGCCGGGCGCCAGCTCCGGATCAGTATTCCGGCATCGGCCCTGTCGAAGGCGGCGCAACCTGCCTGCGGCGCGATCTCGCGCGCGGCGTGCTCACGCCCGCCATTTCGCGATCATGTTGGCGCCCCGAAGCATCGGCAGGCGCACATGACGAACGGTGAAAGGTCAAGACAAGCGAGGACGGAAGCCCCGGCCGGGGTCGCCGCGCCTATCGGCTCTCCCCCGGGAGCATCTTCCCCGGATTGAGAATCCCGTTCGGGTCCAGCGTGCGCTTGAGCACACGCATCACATCCAGCGCCACCGGATCATGCTCGTCGGTCAGGAATTCGCGCTTCCCCAGCCCGACCCCATGCTCGCCGCTGCACGACCCGCCCAGCGCCAGCGCGCGCCGGACGATCTTCCGGTCCAGCGCCCAGGCCCGCTCCAGCCCGTCCGGCGTGGGCGGCACGAGGATGATCGTATGGAAATTGCCGTCCCCCACATGCCCGACGATGGGCGCCGTCAGGCCGGATTCCGCAATATCCGCCTTCACCCCCACGATCAGCTCTCCCAGGGCCGAGATCGGCACGATCGCATCCGTCGTCATGGCGCTGTAACCCGGCCGATAGGCCAGACACGCCCAATAGGCATGATGCCGCGCCCGCCAGAGCGCCGCACGCTGGTTCGGATCGGTCTGCCAGTCGAAGCCCAGCCCGCCGCGATCCTCCACGATGGCCTCCACCACCCCGATCTGTTCGCGCACCGATTCCGGCCCACCCACGAATTCCAGAAACAGCGTGGGCAGCGCACGCAATCCGCTCAGCAGGGAATATCGGATGCTGGCATCCATCTGCACGTCGTCGAGCAGTTCCAGCCGCCCGATCGGCACCCCGAACTGCAGGATGTCGATGGCCGTCGCCACCGCCTCCGACAGCGTCTCGAACTGCACGACGGCCGCCGCGATGCTTTCGGGAATAGGGTGCAGCCGCAACTGGACTTCCGTAATCACCCCCAGCGTGCCTTCCGACCCGACCAGCAGATGCGTCAGGTCATACCCGGTCGCGGATTTGCGCACTCGCCCGCCGGTGCGCATCACCCGCCCGTCGGCCAGCACGGCCGTCAGCCCCAGCACATTCTCGCGGATCGTGCCGTAGCGCACCGCCGCCGTGCCCGAGGCCCGCGTGGCGCACATGCCGCCGATCGTGGCCTCCCCTCCCGGATCGACGGGGAAGAACAGCCCGGTATCGCGCAGCGTGTGATTCAGAAGCTGCCGGGTAATGCCGGCCTGCACCCGGCAATCCATGTCCTTCGGATTGACCGACAGCACATCCGTCATCCGCGACAGATCGAGGCTGATCCCACCCTCCGGCGGATTGACATGCCCTTCCAGCGACGTCCCGGCGCCGAAGGCGGCCAGCGGCACCCGATGCGCATTGCACAGCGCCACGCTCTGCGCCACGTCGTCCGTGCTCCGCGCGAACACCACGGCACCGGGCATGCTGGGCGCGTGATGGCCTTCGCCATGGCTGTGCTGCTCGCGCACAGCATCGGCGGTCGAAACCTGCCCATCCCCCAGCCGCGCGCGCAGGGCCGCAATCAGGTCGATATTCATGCGTTCCGCTTCCCTTCGCATCCATCCGTCAGGTCGGGGCCCTGGCCGATCGCCCGAATATAACGGCGTATTCAACACTTATCTGTCACTACCCCTGACGCAATCGCCCTCGGAGGGACAATTCAAAAAACCGTACGCCCGCCTTCAGCCCGGCAGACGAGCCCCTGGTTTCAGATTCGGACGGTGCATCGCGTATAATTGTCTTCCCTGCTGCAGGGACGACACATGCCCGCCGCCATACCGGGCACCTTGAGCGGTCATTCTTCGTCGCGTCGACATATTCTCTCCGATGACACGTCGCGCGTCCGGACTCTCTGGCTGAAAGCACATCACGAATGGGCCGCATGCGTTACCCGTTGAAAGCCTCACCGATGAAGTCAGGGATATTCTTCTTCCTTCTGCTCTCTGTCCTGCTTCTTTCGTGCCCCTCCCCTGTGCCGGCAGCCACGGCACGCTCCGGATTCGTCATGACGGTACTGGGTGCGCGTGGGGGCATGCTGGACGGCAACCTCAGTGCCTACATGGTCCGGCCGGCAGGCGACGACCGCGCGGTCCTGTGCGACGCCGGAACCGCGACAGCCGGGCTCGTGGCGGCCGATCGGGCCGGGGCGCTGGATGACATTGCGCTCCCCCCCGGCACCGGCCTGACCCGCCCCGGCTATGTGCTGACGCACACCATCCGCGCCTATCTGATCAGCCACGCGCATCTTGACCATGTCGCGGGCCTGGTCGTCGCCTCACCCGATGACAGCGCCAAGCCGATCTACGCGCTGCCGGCCACTCTGCATGATATGTCGGAGCATCTGTTCAACTGGCGGATCTGGCCGAATTTCGGCGACGCGGGGCAGGCCCCCATGCTGGGGAAATACCATTATCGCGCCCTGGTGCCGGGCCGGACGGAGCCGCTGCCCGGCACCGCGATGACCGTCACAGCCTGGCCGCTGAGCCATGGCGGCATCGAGTCGACCGCCTTCCTGATTGCGGCGAACGGGGCCTCGGTCCTGTATCTGGGGGATACCGGGCCCGATACCGTCGAGGGTGGGCACCGCCTGGACGATCTGTGGCGTGCGGTCGGGCCGCTAGTCAGGGCGCACCGATTGAAGGCCGTCGTCATCGAAGCCTCGTACGACGACACCCGGCCGGACCGGTTGCTGTTCGGTCACATGACCCCGGCCTGGGTGGCGGACACGCTGCGGGACCTGGCGCGCCGGGCTGGCGGTCCAAGCCCCCTGCGCGGGCTGACAGTCCTGATCAGCCACGTCAAAGCCAGCCTGGCCGAGGGCCCCGCGCCGCAGGAGGCCATCCGGCGGGACCTGGTCCGGGACGCAGCGCGCGACGGACTGCAGGACGTCCGCTTCGTCATCGCCGAACAAGGACTGCGCCTGAACCTGGACTGAGAACCTCCCTGGAAACACGCGCCGGATCATCACAGCCCCAAACGCGGCTGATGTTCAGCGGCCCCTACAACAGCGACAGCAGCCGCGCCTCCAGCCGGGCAGACTGTGCGGGCGCGCGGAGCGACTCCCGCACGACCTTCAGCGCGGCATCGGCCATCCCGTTCCGCGCGCCGGGGGCCAGCATCGCCTGCATGGCATCCGCCAGCGCCACCGGGTCGGCGGCCGGCACCACCATTCCCGCCCCCGAGCGCCCCAGCACCCCGTCCAGCCCCGACTGGTCGGAGCCGATCACCGGCACCCCGCGCGCCAGCGCCTCCACCGCCACGCTGGGCAGGCCTTCCCGGTCGCCGCCCGCCGACACCACGCTGGGCACCAGCAGCGCGATCGCCCGATCCATCCGCGCCGCCAGCTCCGACGCCGCCAGCCACCCGGTGAAGCGCAGATTGTCCAGCCCCGCCGCATAATCCCGCATGGCGGGCAGCAGCGGCCCGTCCCCCGCCAGCACCACCGGCGGCACCAGCCCCCGCCCCGCCAGCACCCGCAGCGCATCGATCAGGGTCGCCACCCCCTTCTTCTCAACAAACCGCCCGGCGAACACGAACTGCTCCGCCGGCCCGGCGGCAGGGGCCGCCGACTCCACCCCGATCGGGATCACCTCCAGCAGGCCGGGCGCCACCCCCCGCTCCAGCAGCCTGTCCCGCACACCTTCCGAGACACAGACGAACAGCGACGCATAGTCCTGCAACGCCCGCCACCGCCGGCGAAAGATGGCAGGCGGCACACCCCAGCGATAATGCCGGTCCTTGAAGGCATCGCCGCCATGAAACGTCACCACCAGCGGTACGCCCAGCGCGCGCGCCATCGGCAGCGCCAGCGCCCCGCCCCGCCCGAACTGCGCATGCACCAGCACCGGCGCCAAGTCCGCGACATCCCGCGCCGCCCCCCAGCCGAACTGCTTGAACGCCGCCTGACGCAACGGCCGCAACGGCCCGTTTCCGCCCAGAAACCGCAGATCGCCCGGCAGATCCGGCACCGGCCCATCCCGCCGGCACCCCACCCAGCAGGGGCGCAGGGTCTGGAACCCGATATATTGCCGCCGCATGAAGGCCTGTTCCGAAGCCGGCAGCAGCCGGTCGCGATAGACCAGTACGGTCTTCACGCGGGCACCCCGCGCACGGCAGCCCCCCGTTCCAGCAGAGCGACCGCCGCCTCCACCACCGGCGCCACCTCCAGCCCCGCGATCGGGGCACTGCCTTCCGGCCCCGGCGCCGCGATGCCAAGCGCACAGCGCCCCACCGGCCCGTATTCCGACATGCGGCTGGGCCCGAACAGCCCCAGAGTCGGCGTGCCGACCGCCGCCGACAGATGCATCAGCCCCGAATCATTGCCGACAAATCCCCCGCACCGCGCCAGCAGCGCCGCCACCTGCGGCAGGGCTAAGCCGCCACCCGCATCGACGGCATCGGGCAGCGCTTCCAGCACCGGCGCGGCCATCAGGCGCTCCCCCTCGCCGGGTCCGTACAGGATGACAGGGCGCATCCCCGGCCGGTGCGCCTTCAAGGCGCGGGCCAGCGCGACGAAACGCTCGGCCGGCCAGACCTTGCCCGCCCAGTTCGCCGTCGGCGCCAGCGCCAGCCAGAACGGCCCGTCCGGCAGCATCGCCGCCGCCCGCGCCCGATCGGCCGCCGCCGTCCACATCACCGGCAAAGGCGGCGGCGACAGGCCCAGCACCTTGCCCAGATGCGCGATGCGTGCCCCCGGCCGCCGCCCGCCCCGCATGATCGCCCGCCGCCGCGCGGCCAGAAACAGCGTCACCGCCGAGCCCCGCAGGTCCACGCACAGATCCCACCGAATCCCGACGCACGCGCGCCACAATGCCAGCCAGTGCAGATCGTATTTCCGCTTCGTCACCACGATGGTGCGCTCGCGCCGGGGCATCGCTTCGAACAGCCCCGCCGCCACCGGCCCGCAGGCAATGGTAAAGCGCGCCTGCGGATAGCGGGCGAGCAGGACATCCAGCAATCCGGTGGACAGCACCGCATCGCCCAGGCGGGTGGAGGTAATGAACAGGATACGCATACGGGCCGAGCCTACCCCATCGCACGCCCCGGCGAAATCGCCGCCTCTCCCGCAACCGCATGACAGACCCCACATCAGCCCGATCGAACGCGATATCTCCTTCGAAGGTCTCAAAGGCTGCCTCAAAAGCCTCGATGGTGAGCGGAAGCGCGGCGTCAGCCGCGCGTCTGGCGGTGATTTTCGAGCATCGGAGCGGAGCGGCCTTGATGGCCGAGAGCACCGACGCGCAGAAAACCGCCGTCAGGCCGCCGCCAGCGGGGCTTTTGAAGCAGCCTCTCAGCTTGTAGGATCGGCACCATGGTTGACCCGACGCATCTCGCCCATCTTCCGGACCGGTCCGTGCTGGCCCTCTCCGGCCTCGACCGGCACAGTTTCCTCCAGGGGCTGGTCTCCAACGACGTCACCGAAGTCGCCCCCGGCCACGCGGTCTGGGCCGCGCTGCTGACGGCACAGGGCCGCTGGGTGGCCGATTTCTTCCTCTTCGCCGATCCGGACGGCGCGCGCCTGCTGCTGGATTGCGAGGCCGCACAGGCCGACATGCTGCGCCAGCGCCTGCTGCGCTACCGCCTGCGCTCCGACGTCTCGATCGACCAGACCGGCTTTGCCGTCCACGCCGCCTGGGGCGCGGTGCCGCCGATGATCGATTCCGCCATCGGCGCCCCCGACCCGCGCCTGGCCGAGGCCGGCTGGCGGCTGCTGCTGCCGCGTCCGGCGGAAGACGCGGCCGACCACGCCGCCTACGACGCCCACCGCCTGGCACTGGGCCTGCCCGACGGCTCGCGCGACTGCGAGGACGGCAAGACCCTGCTGCTGGAAGCCAATTTCGAATCCCTGAACGGCATCTCCTGGACCAAGGGCTGCTATATGGGCCAGGAACTCACCGCCCGCACCCGCTATCGCGGCCTGGTCAAGCGCAAGCTGCTGCCGGTCTCCGGCGCGGCCCTGCCGCCCCCCGGCACGCCCCTTCTCCAGGCGGGAAAGGAGGCCGGGCACATGGCCTCCTCCCGCGACGGCCACGGGCTGGCAATGGTCCGCCTCGCCCATCGCAGCGGCGAACTGACGACCGAAGCCGGCCATTCGGTGCAGGTCCACATCCCCGACTGGCTGACCCTGCCGGAAGCCGACGCGCCGAAGGACTGAGCCTATCGCGCAGCACCTGCTGGACAGGTGCCGCGCCATGGAGTGTTGTGCCGCCATGACCGACACCATCCCCTACACCGCCCCCGACGAAGCCGCCCGCGCCTCCATGCTCGACACCGTGCGCTTCGACGGCGCGGGCCTGATCGCCGCCATCGCCCAGCAGCACGACACCGGCGAAATCCTGATGCTGGCGTGGATGAACCGCGAGGCACTGGACGAAACGCTCCGCACCGGCCGCGTCTGCTACTATTCGCGCAGCCGTGGCGGCCTGTGGCGCAAGGGCGAGACCTCGGGCCAGGTGCAGCATCTGGTCGATGCCCGCCTGGATTGCGACCGCGACGCGGTGCTGCTGCTGGTCGACCAGACCGGCGTGGCCTGCCACACCGGCCGGCGAAGCTGCTTCTTCAACGCCATGCGCCCCGAAGGGCTGGTCGAAACCAGCACGCCGCTGATCGCGGCCGACACGCTGTACGGGCGCGGCTGATCGCCTCCGCCCGCCCCTCTCACGCAGGTTTACCCGATGACCAAGCCCGACCCCTCGCCCGCCGGCAAGCTCGCCTTCCTTGCCATCCTGCTCGCCACGACCATCGGACTCGGCGTCTACACGATCCACTCGGCCTTCACGGCCCTGAACAGCACGGTCCAGGGCGGCACCGCCACCCCGCCCCCCGCACCGGCCGATTCGGCAAAACAGTAACGCCCGCGCCTCGGCTTGACGCGCCCGCCCGGCCGTCCGGTTCCGGACAGTCCGTCCGCAACCGGACAGGCAAAACCGACACCCCATAAAAACCATTATTTTACAACAATGTAACACCAGGTCCGCATGGTTTAGACTTGTCTGCGCAGAAAAGCAGAACAGGGACAGCAGATCATGAACCGACCGATTTCGTCGCCCGCCCCCGCCGCGCGCCGTCATCGCCCACGCCCAACGCCCACCCCATGCATGGGCATGTTCAACCGCATCGGCATGTTCAGGGCCGAACGGGGATGGACGCGCAAGGCCCTCGCGGAACGGGTGGACGTCAATCCCCAGACGATCGGTTTTCTGGAACGGGGCGACCACACGCCCAGCCTTGAGCTGGCGATGAAGATCGCCCGGGTCTTCGACGTCCCGATCGAAATCATCTTCTCTCTCGAACCGTTCGAAAACATCGCCACCATGCTGCATGCCAGGCAGAGGCCCAAGTAGAGGCTATGACGGAAGAGCCCTCTTCTACGCGGCGGAATGTCCGTCCAGCACCGCCATCAGCTCCGCCGCCGCCGCATCGTCCGGATCGCCCTCCGGCGCGGCCAGCTTCGCCATGACGGCGCGGAAGCCCGCGCGTTGCAGCACGGCGCTGTGCCCGTCGGTCAGCAGCCGATGCACCGTCTCCGCCAGCAGGCCCGGCCGGCAGCGTTCCTGCAACAGTTCGGGCACCAGCCGATGCCCGGCCAGCAGATTGACCATCGCGACATACGGCACCCGGATCAGCCGCCGCGCCAGCGCCGCCGTGATCGGATTGACCCGATAGGTCACCGCCATCGGCACCCCGGCCAGCGCCAGTTCCAGCGTCGAGGTCCCCGATTTGGTCAACGCCGCCCCCGCCGCGGCAAAGGCATCATGCTTTTCCACCAGATCGGTCACCACGATCGGCCGCACCGGCCAGTCGGCCACCCCACGCCGCACCACATCCGCCACCACGGGCGAAACCGGCACCACCGGCACGATGCCGGGACAGGTCGCCATCAGGATGCGCAGGGTCCGCCCCAGCACCGGCAGCAGGCGCGGCGCCTCCGACCGGCGGCTGCCCGGCATCAGGATCAGGACCGGCGTCGTCGGCGCAATGCCATGCCGCGCCCGAAACGCCGCCCCATCCCCCCGATCGACCCCCGATTGCAGCACCGGATGCCCGACGAACCGCGCATCGAGCCCATGCCGACCGAAAAAATCCGGCTCGAACGGCAGCAGGCACAGCAGCCGGTCCCACAGGCCGGGAAACTCCCGCACCCGATGCTCCCGCCACGCCCAGACCTGCGGCGCGACATAATGCACGCGCGGAATCCCCAGCTCCGCGATGCGGCGCAGCAGCCGCAGGGCAAAGCCGGGACTGTCGATCGTCACCACCAGATCGGGCCGCGTCGCCGCGATATCCGCCACCGCCTGGTCCAGCCGGCGCGACAGGTGCCGCAGCCGGGGCAGCACTTCCACCAGCCCCATCACCGCCAGGTCGCGCAGCGGAAACAGGCTGCGCAACCCCGCCTCCTCCATCCGCGTGCCGCCGACCCCGGCGAAACGCAGCGTCGGGTCGCGCCGGCGCAACGCCGCCATCAGGCGCGCCCCCAGCACATCGCCGCTGGCCTCGCCGGCCAGAATCCAGACCGTCCGGCCGGGCGCGGCCTCCGCCATACGGGTCAGCCTTCCCCGCGCAGCGTCGCTCCGCAGGCCTTCTGCACCGCCGCCACGACCGCGCCGCACACGGTTTCGATCTCGGCATCGGTCAGGCTGGCCTTGACCGGCTGCAACGTCACCTCGACACCCAGCGACTTGCTGCCTTCGGGCACCTTGTCGCCCTCATAGACATCGAACAGCCGCACGCCGGAAATCAGCGTCCGCTCGGCCCCCCGCGCCGCGCGCAGCACCGTTTCGGCCGCCACATCCCGCCCGACGACAAACGCGAAATCGCGATGCACCGGCTGGAACGCCGAAAGCTCGGGCGCCGCCCGACGCCGCCGCTTGGGGTCGGGGATCGCATCGAGGAACAGCTCGAACCCCACCACCGGCCGATCCAGCCCACGCCCGGCCAGCAGCGCCGGATGCAACTGGCCGAACACGCCCAGCACGATCTTCGGCCCCTGACGCAGCACGCCCGAACGACCGGGATGATAATGACCCGGCGCATCCGCCGTGACGCTGATCCCCTCGATGGGCGCACCCAGCGCCGCCAGCACCGCCAGCGCGTCCGCCTTGGCATCCCACAGCTCGACCGGCTCGGCCGCCCGGCCGGGGAAGCGCGGCGCATGGCCACTGCGCAGCGCCGCCGCAATCTGGCTCTGCCCGGCTTCCGAGAAGCCCGGCCCGACCTCGAACAGGCCCAGATCCGGATAACCCCGCGCGGTATTACGCTCGATGGCCCCCAGCAGGTTCACCAGCGGCGTCGGCCGCATCTGGTCCAGATCGGCAGCAATCGGGTTCAGCAGACGCAGGCTCTCCGGCACCGCGCCAAAGCGCGCACACGCTTCCTGCGCCGCGAAGGAATACGCCACCGTCTCCATCAGCCCCCGCGCCGCCAGCACGCGCCGCGCCGTGGCGGTCCGCGTCTGGCGCGGCGTCAGGGCCGGCAACGGCACGGCCGAAAGCGCGGGCAATGAGACCGGCGGGATCGAATCCAGCCCGCGCAGACGCAGGATCTCCTCGATCAGATCGCACTCGGAATCGACCGCCACAGCCCCCTCGGCAGCGGCAAAGGCCCGCTCCGCCGAAAGATCGGGCGCCTGGTCCAGCACCATCTTCATGGCGATGTCGTTGCGCCAGGACGGCACATCCACCACCACGCGCGCCTCGTCGCGCTCGCGCACCTCAAAGCCCAGCGCCTCCAGCGAGGCCACGGCCTCGTCCGCCGGCACGTCCAGCCCGCCCAGCCCCGCGATCCGCGCGAAGCGCAGATGCGCCTCCCGCTGCCACGCCGGCGCTTCGCCGGCCGAGACCACCTCACTGGCCTCGCCGCCGCACAGGTCGATGATCATCCGCGTCGCCGCTTCCAGCGCCGCCACCGGCAACGCCTGGTCCACGCCACGCTCGAACCGGTGCCGCGCATCGGAATGCAGCCCCAGCCGCCGGCCACTCAGCGCAATCCGCACCGGGTCGAACAGCGCGCATTCCACGAACACGCTCGTGGTCTCGTCCGTCGCCCCGGTCGCCTCGCCGCCCATGATCCCGGCCAGGGACTGCACCCCGGCCGTATCGGCAATCACGCAATCCTCGGGCGACACCACCACATCGCGCCCATCCAGCGCGCGGAAGCTCTCGCCCGCACCCCGGCAGATCGTCAGCCGCCCGCCGGTCACCCGGTCGGCATCGAACACATGCAGCGGCCGGCCCAGATCGAAGGCAAAGAAATTGGTGATATCCACCAGTGCCGAGATCGGGCGCAGCCCGATCGCCCGCAGCCGCTTCTGCAGCCAATCCGGGCTCGGCCCATTGCGCACGCCGCGCACGGTCCGCCCCAGCACCCACGGACAGGCTTCGGGGAAGTCGTTGGCCCAGCCAATCGGCGAGTCGAAGGTCCCCTCGACGGTCTCGGCCAGCCAGGGGCGCAGATGCCCCAGCCCCGCCGCCGCCAGGTCGCGGGCAATGCCGCGCACCGCCAGCGCATCGCCCCGGTTCGGCGTCACCGCAATCTCGATCACCGGATCGTTCAGCCCGGCGAAATCGGCATAGGAGAGGCCGGTCACCGTGCCCTCGGGCAGTTCGGCGATGCCGTCATGGTCCTCGCCCAGCCCCAGCTCGCGCAGCGAGCACAGCATGCCGCCACTGGCCTCGCCACGGATCGACCCGGCCTTGATGGTGATGTCCAGGCCCGGAACCCAGGTACCCGGCGGCGCGAAGATCACCGACAGGCCGGTGCGCGCATTCGGCGCGCCGCAGACCACCTGCACTTCCTCGAAGCCCGGCCCGGCATCGACGCGGCACACGCGCAGCCGGTCGGCATTCGGGTGCTGCACGGCCTCGACGATGCGGGCGGTGCGGAAGGCGGCCAGCCGGGCGCCGGGGTCTTCGACGCCCTCGACCTCCAGCCCGATCGTGTTCAGCTTGGCGCAGATCTCATCGACCGAGGCCGTCGTGTCCAGATGGTCGCGCAGCCAGGACAGGGTGAACTTCATCGATCACAGACCTTCATGCAGCAGGGCCGGCGACAGCGGGCTGGTGCCGTAATGGCGCAGCCAGCGCACGTCGCTCTCATAGAACGAACGCAGGTCCGGGATTCCGTGGCGCAGCATGGTCAGGCGCTCGATCCCCATCCCGAAGGCGAAGCCCTGCCATTCGCGCGGGTCCAGCCCGCAATTGGCCAGCACGCGCGGATGCACCATGCCCGAGCCCAGAACCTCCAGCCAGTCGCCGCCGCCGCCGATCTCGCCGGTCTTGCGCGACCAGCCGATATCGACCTCCATCGACGGCTCGGTGAACGGGAAATACGAGGCCCGGAACCGCACCGGCAGGCTCGGCTGGCCGAAATAGGCGCGCAGGAAATCGGTCAGGCAGCCCTTCAGGTGCGCCAGTGTGATCCCCCGGTCGATCACCAGCCCCTCGCACTGATGGAACATCGGCGAATGGGTGGCATCATGGTCGGCGCGGTATGTCCGCCCCGGCGCGATGATGCGGATCGGCGGCGCCTCGCCCAGCATGGTGCGGATCTGCACGCCCGACGTCTGGGTGCGCAGCACGCGCTCGCGCTGGCTGCCCTGCTCGGCCGGCAGGTAGAACGTATCCTGGTCGGTGCGCGCCGGATGATGGTCGGGCGTGTTGAGCGCCGAGAAATTATGCCAGTCGGTCTCGATATCCGGCCCCTCGGCCACCTTGAAGCCCATCGCGCCGAAAATGGCGGCCATCTCTTCCATCGTCCGGCTGATCGGATGGATCATGCCCTGCGATTCGGGCCGTACGGGCAGCGTCACGTCCACCCGTTCCGAGGCCAGGCGCGCATTCAGGATCGCCGCCTCGATCTCCGCCCCGCGCGCCTCGATGGCGCGCGACAGATCGTCGCGCAGCCGGTTCAGGGCCCCGCCGCGCAGCTTGCGCTCCTCGGGCGACATCCGCCCCAGTTCCTTCAGCAGGCCGGTCAGCCGGCCCGACTTGCCCAGCGTGCCCACACGCACGGCATCCCATTCCCGCCGGTCGCCGGCCCCAGCCAGCGCGGCCAGCGTCTCCCGCCGCAGGATTTCGAGATCGTCGCTCATGGCACCTCGCTGGAAACAGACACGCAATAATAGGGGACAGAGGCTGTTTCAAAGCCCCGATGGTGAGGGGAAGCGCGGCGTCAGCCGCGCGGCTGGCGGTGATTTTCGAGCATCGGAGCGGAGCGGCCTTATCGGCCGCCCGCCGCGAAGCGCAGAGAATCGCCGTCAGGCCGCCACCAGCGGGGTTTTGAAACAGCCTCTGAAGAACCCGAGACCTGCGCGGATACAGGCTCCGACGACGGGAATAAACCCCCCAAATGCAGAACGGGCCGCCCCTTGCGGGGCGGCCCGTTCCAGACCACTAACCGTAAAGGAGCAATCAGGCGGCCAGAGCAGCCTGGGCCTTCTTCACGATCTCGGCAAAGGACGCGGCATCGTCATACGCGATGGCGGCCAGCACCTTGCGGTCGATCTCGATCCCGGCCTTGTCCAGCGCGAAGATGAACTTGCTGTAGGTCAGGCCATGCTCGCGCACGGCGGCATTGATGCGCTGGATCCACAGGGCGCGGAAATCGCGCTTCTTGTTCCGGCGGTCGCGATACGCATACTGCAGCGACTTCTCGAGGCGCTCGAGCGCGATGCGGTAGTTGGTCGAAGACCGGCCGCGGAAGCCCTTGGACTGCGCAAGGACCTTCTTGTGACGGGCGTGCGTCGTGACGCCCCGCTTAACACGTGCCATGTTTCAGGTGCTCCTTATGCCAGCCCGTAGGGCGCCCACTGCTTCACAGTCTTCCCGTCCATTTCGGTCAGGGTCTGCGAGCCGCGGTTGGTGCGCTTCATCTTCTGCGAGCGGTTGATCAGGCCGTGGCGCTTGTTGCCCGGCCCAGCCAGCACCTTGCCGGTCGCGGTGATCTTGAACCGCTTCTTGACCGACGACTTGGTCTTCATCTTGGGCATTTTCATCTCCTTCAATTCTGCGGACTGTGACCACATCAAGCGATCAGGCAGCGATCACGGCCGGGCATGCCCATTTCAGGCCCGGACGCGCGAACAGGCCGCTGGCTATAGACAAACCCGCCCCCGCAATCAAGCCTTGCCTTCCCTCTTTCGACCCGCAATGACGGGATTCCCCTCGAAGCCGCCGGCCGACACGCATCCAGCCTGCCGGCCCGCCCTCAACCAGGGATCATCCCATGCCCATCCTTCCCCCCTTCGGCCCGGTGCCCCCTTCCGTGCTGATCCCGCCCTACGACCGGGCGGCGGTCCGCCCCGGCATCGCGCATCTCAGCGTGGGCAATTTCCACCGCGCGCACCAGGCGGTCTATCTCGACCGCGTGCTGGCGCGGCCGGGCAACGCACACTGGGGCATCCTGGGCATCGGCGTGATGGACGACACGCACGAACGCGCCAAGGCCGAGGCCCTGCTGGCGCAGAACGGCCTCTATACCCTGACCGAATGCCCGGCCGACGCACCCGACAGTGTGCGCTTCGTGGGCTCGATCGTGGAGTATCTGCACGCGCCCGACGACCGGGCGGCCGCCATCCGCCGCCTGGCCGACCCGGCGATCCGCATCGTCAGCCTCACCGTCACCGAAGGCGGCTATTATGTGGACGCCGCCGGCCATTTCCAGCTCGACCACCCCAGCATCGCCGAGGACCTGGCCCGCAAGGTGCCGCACACCGTCTTCGGCCTGGTGACCGAGGCCCTGCGCCTGCGCCGCGATGCCGGCACCGGCCCGTTCACCGTCCTGTCCTGCGACAACCTGCCGCATAACGGCCGCGTCGCCCGCACCGCCTTCCTGGCCTGGGCCCGCGCCCGCGACGCCGAACTGGCCGACTGGATCGAAGCCCAAATCACCTTCCCCAACACCATGGTCGACCGCATCACGCCGGCGGTGGGCCCGCTGGACATCACACGGCTCGATGCCGGCAGCGGGGTCGAGGACCGCGTGCCCGTCTTCTGCGAGGATTTCATCCAGTGGGTGATCGAGGATAATTTCTGCGCCGGCCGCCCGCCACTGGAAGAGGTCGGCGTGCTGTTCACCGGCGACGTCACACCCTACGAGCAGGTCAAGCTGCGCATGCTCAACGCCTCGCATTCCATGCTGGGCCTGCCGGGCATGCTGATGGGCTACCGCATCGTCAGCGACATCATGCACAATCCCGAAATGGTGGCGCTGCTGGAACAGTATCTCGACCAGGATGCCGAGCCACTGCTCCAGGCCCCGCCGGGCATGGAACTGCACGAATACGCGGCACAGCTCCTGCGCCGCTTCAGCAACGTGGCCATCAGCGACCAGCTTCCCCGCATCGCCTCCGACAGCGCCTCCAAACTGCCGGTCTTCGTCCGCCCCACGGCCGAGGGCACGCTGGCACGCGGCGCGGATGCGTCGCGCATCGCCTTCCTGCTGTCCTGCTTCGCCGAATATCTGCGCGGCCACGACGATAACGGCGCCACGTACGAGATCCACGAACCTCATCTGGGCCCCGACGACCTGGCCCTGGCGGCGGACGCGGACCCGGCGAAGGCGCTGGACATGTCGGTCTTCGCCGGCTGGGGTCTGCGCGACCATCCGGCCTTCGTGGAATTGTTCGCGCAGACCCGTACCGCACTCCGTACCGGGGGCACCCGCGCCTGCCTCCGCCAGCTCGTCAGCCCCCCGGAATCCGCCCCTTCCTCCTGATCACACAATGACACGAAAACTTGATATCGTTTCACCTAGGGTCGAAACGTTGTTACGGACCGCATGGCCGCCGCGATCGCGACGCTTCGACAACGCGCCGCGCAATCACAATCCGTTTTCAACAGTTAGTCGGATAGCTCATGAAAAATCGAAACGGGACGCCTCCCGTACTGACCATTACCGCCGGGATATTCATCCTGATCGGCCTCTATCTGCTGGCCGGGGGCGCCTGGCTCGCCACGCTCGGCGGGTCGCCTTATTACGTCATCGCCGGCCTGGCGATGCTGGTCACGGCAGGGCTGCTGTTCCGTGGACGGCGCGAGGCCCTGTGGGTCTACGCGCTGCTGCTGATCGGCACGATGGTCTGGGCGGTGAAGGAAGTCGGCTTCGATTTCTGGGCCCTCGCGCCACGCGGCGACGTGCTGGTGCCGCTGGGCATCTGGCTGCTGCTGCCGCCGGTCACGCGCCATCTCACCCCTGCCGGCGTGGCGACCGTCCTGCCACTGCGCGCCTCCGTGGTGGCCGCGATCGCGGTCGTCGCCGGCGCCCTGATCCAGGACCCGCAGGACAAGGCAGGCGCCCTGCCCCAGCTCGCCAGCAACGCGCCCACGCCGGGCGACGCCACCGCGATGCCCGATGAAGACTGGCGGGCCTATGGCCGCACCCAGTTCGGCGACCGTTTCAGCCCGCTGAAGCAGATCACCCCGGCCAACGCGCATGACCTCAAAGTCGCCTGGACCTTCCGCACCGGCGACATGAAGCGGCCGGACGACCCGGGCGAGATCACCGACGAGGTCACGCCGATCAAGATCCGCGACACGGTCTATCTGTGCTCGCCGCACCAGATCCTGTTCGCGCTGGACGCCGCGACCGGCAAGCTGAAGTGGAAGTTCGATCCCAAGATCACCTACAACGCCACCTTCCAGCACATGACCTGCCGTGGCGTCTCGTACCATGAGACCCAGCCGGGCGCCGAGACGATCGACGGCGCGCAGGCACCGAACGACTGCCCCCGCCGCATCTTCCTGCCGACCAATGACGGCCATCTCTACGCTCTGGACGCCGAGACCGGCGAACGCTGCGCCCGTTTCGGCGATAACGGCGTGATCGACCTCCAGGAGCACATGACGGTCCAGACGCCGGGCTTCTACGAGGCCACGTCACCCCCGGTCGTGACCGACAAGGCCGTCATCGTCTCGGGCGCGGTGATGGACAATTACTCGACGCATGAACCCTCGGGCGTCACCCGCGGCTTCGACGTCTATACCGGCCAGCTGATCTGGGCCTTCGACCCCGGCAACCCCGACCCGAACGAAATGCCGTCCGAGACGCATCATTTCGTCCCCAACTCGCCCAATTCCTGGATCGTGTCGTCCTACGACCCGAAACTGAACCTGATCTACATCCCCATGGGCGTGCAGACCCCCGACATCTGGGGCGGCAACCGCAACGCGGACTCCGAACGCTATGCCAGCGCGATCGTGGCGCTGAACGCCGATACCGGCAAGCTGGCCTGGTCCTACCAGACCGTCCATCACGATCTGTGGGACATGGACATCCCCGCCCAGCCCAGCCTGGTCGATATCCGCACCGCGTCGGGTGACATCGTGCCGGCGCTGTACGCCCCGGCCAAGACCGGCAACATCTTCGTGCTCGACCGCCGCACCGGCACGCTGATCGTCCCCGCGCCGGAAACCAAGGTGCCGCAGGGCCCGGCCCCGGGCGACCATCTCTCCCCCACCCAGCCCTTCTCGGAGCTGACCTTCCGTCCCAAGAACGACCTGACGGATGCCGACATGTGGGGCGGCACCATGTTCGACCAGCTCATGTGCCGCATCATGTTCCACCAATTGCGCTATGAGGGGCCGTTCACCCCGCCGTCGCTGCAGGGCACGCTGGTGTTCCCGGGCAATCTGGGCATGTTCGAATGGGGCGGCCTGGCGGTCGATCCGCAGCGGCAGATCGCCATCGCCAACCCGATCGCCATCCCCTTCGTCTCGCGCCTGATCCCGCGCGGCCCCAACAACCCGGCCTCGCCGGACAATTCCAAGCCCTCGGGCTCGGAAACCGGCGTCCAGCCGCAGTTCGGCGTGCCCTACGGCGTGACGCTCAACCCGTTCCTCTCTCCGCTGGGCCTGCCCTGCAAGCAGCCGGGCTGGGGCTATCTGGCGGGCATCGACCTCGCCACGAACAAGATCGTGTGGATGCACCGCAACGGCACGATCCGCGACAGCGCCCCGGTCCCCCTGCCCTTCAAGGTGGGTATCCCCAGCCTGGGCGGTCCGCTGACCACGGCGGGCGGCGTCGCCTTCCTGACCTCGACGGCCGATTATTATATCCGCGCCTATGACGTCACCACCGGCCGCCAGCTCTGGCAGGACCGCCTGCCCGCAGGCGGCCAGTCGACCCCGATGAGCTATGCGGTCAACGGGCGCCAGTTCATCGTCACGGCCGATGGCGGCCACGGCTCGTTCGGCACCAAACTGGGCGATTACGTGGTGGCCTACGCCCTGCCGGAGGCCCACTGACCGTCAACCCTCTGCCCGTGACGAAATTATCAATAATTTGTGATTGTTAAAATTCACGGTTTATTGATTAAAGTTTTGTCACAATGCTTCCGACAGGTTGCAGGCTGCCGGGCGGCTCCATAATGAGGGGCCGCCCGGCACAAGACGGACAGGGATGGAAACCCGCTTTTCATGCCCGGAGGTCCGCACACACGGCGACCTGCCACCGCGCATGACAGAGGGGTGATACCATGCGGCTTCCGTCCACCAGAGATCCTTCATGATCGGCCGCACCGCCATCCTGCGCCTCGCCGCCGGCGCGGTCGGCCTCGGCGCCGTCGCCGGCGCGGGCTTCCTGGCCTATGCGCTGCATCCCGCCATCGCCCCGATCGCGCCACCGGCCGCCACGAGCTTTCCCGCCGAGAGCGTCGAGCGCGGGCGCGTGCTCGCCGCCGGCGGCTATTGCGCGGAATGCCACACAAGGCGCGACGGGCAGCCGGGCATCCCCCTGGCCGGCGACTACGCCATGGCCACGCCGTTCGGCACCATCTATTCCAGCAACATCACCCCCGACGCCCAGACCGGCATCGGGCGCTGGTCGCTGGAAGCCTTCACCCGCGCCATGCGCTACGGCGTGTCGCGTGACGGCGCCAACCTGTTCCCCGCCTTCCCGTTCGATCATTTCACGCACATGACCGACGGCGACATCGCCGACGTCTATGCGTATCTGATGGCGCAGAAGCCCGTGCATTCGGTCAAGCGCGAGAACACGCTCCCCTTCCCGTTCAGCATGCGCATCCTCCAGGCCGGCTGGAAGCTGATGTTCCTCCATCCGGGCGCCTACCAGAACGACCCGGCGCATGACGCGCAGTGGAATCGCGGCGCCTACCTCGCAGAGGGGCTGAGCCATTGCAGCGCCTGCCACACCCCGCGCAACGCGATGGGTGCGGAAAAGGCGAGCGCCCCTTATGACGGCGCCCCGGTCGATAACTGGATAGCCCCGCCGCTCAACGCCACCAACCCCACCCCCGTCACCTGGACGGAAGACGAGTTCTTCCAGTATCTGCGCTACGGCGTCGCCCCGCTGCATGGCAGCGCCGCCGGCCCGATGTCCCCCGTGGTGCATGGCGGGCTGAGCGAGATGCCGGAAGCCGACGTGCACGCCATCGCCCACTACCTGGCCAATATCGACCACGCCGACGCCCGCCAACCCGGCGACGCCCGGCACCTGACGGCGGCGATGGCCACCTCCACCCGCGACCTGACGACGCCGCAGACGGCCGATCCCGACGCACGGCTCTATCAGGCCGCCTGCTCGGCCTGTCACGCCAATACCGGCGTCAGGCCGGTGCTGGGCCGCCCCGAACTGGCCCTGAACAACGCGCTGTGGCTGTCCGAGCCGACCAACCTCTATCAGGTCATCCTGCGCGGCATCGGCACCGAGGAAGGACAGCCGGGCATCACCATGCCCAGCTTCTACCATGCGCTGACCGATGCCGACCTGGCACGCCTGGCCGCCTATCTGCGCCGCACCCGCACCACCTTGCCGCCCTGGACCGACCTGGAGAAGAAAGCCGCCGCCGTCCGCGCGACGCTTCCCGCCCCACCGGTCGCCGCGTCCCATTGAGAACCCCATTGAGAAACGGAGTCCCGACATGACGAGTTTTCGGCTCAATGGCCATGACATATCGGTCGACGTTCCCGACGACACCCCGCTCCTGTGGGTGATCCGTGACGAAATCGGCCTCACCGGCACCAAGTTCGGCTGCGGCATCGGCATGTGCGGCGCCTGCACCGTGCATGTGGGCGGCCGCGCCACCCGCTCCTGCATCACCCCGGTCTCGGCGGTCCAGGGCGCGGAGATCACGACCATCGAGGGTCTGGACCCGGCGGGCAACCACCCGGTGCAGGAAGCCTGGAAGGATCTCCAGGTCCCGCAATGCGGCTACTGCCAGTCCGGCCAGATCATGCAGGCCGCCAGCCTGCTGCACGACTACCCGCAGCCGACCGACGAGGACATCGATGCCGTCATGGGCGGCTCGCTGTGCCGCTGCATGACCTATATCCGCATTCGCGACGCCATCAAGAAGGCCGCTGCGGCCACGCGGGGAGAACCGTCCAATGGGTAAGCTCGGTCGGATGGGACTCGGCCAGCGGGCCGGCAACGAGGCCGCGAACGGCCTCTCGAGGCGCGGCTTCCTGATGGCGGCCGTGGGCGCGGGCGTCATGTTCGGCTTCCCCGCCGCCCGCGCCGCCCAGCAATTCGTGGCACCCGGCCTGCCCGGCGACGGCGCGTTCGAACCCACCATCTGGTGCGCCATCGCGCCCGACGGCACCATCACCGTCAACATCATCCGCGCCGAGATGGGCCAGCATGTCGGCACCGCCCTGGCCCGCATCATCGCCGACGAGATGAACGCGGACTGGGACCGCGTGAAGATCAATTACGTGGACAGCGACCCGAAATGGGGCCTGATGGTCACCGGCGGAAGCTGGTCGGTGTGGATGACGTGGGACGTCTTCCGCCAGGCCGGCGCCGCCGCCCGCCTCGCCCTGACCGATGCCGGTGCCGGGCTGCTCGGCGTCCCCGCCGCCCAGTGCACCACCCGCGACGGCATGGTGATCGCCGGCGCGAAAAGCATCAGCTACGGCGACATCGTGGCCCGCGCCCACCCCACACGCAGCTTCACGCCCGACGAGCTGGCCAAGCTGCCGCTGAAACCGGCCACCGAACGCCACCTGATCGGCAACAAGGCCCTGAAGGCGCTGGATATCCCGGCCAAGACCAACGGCACCGCGATCTACGGCATCGACGCCAAGGTCGACGGCATGGTCTATGCCCGCCCCAAGATGCCGCCCACCCGCTACGGCTCGCGCGTCCGCACGGTCGATGACAGCGCCGCCCGCACCATCAAGGGCTATCAGCGCTATCTGGTGATCGAGGACCCGTCGGAAGTGGTGCAGGGCTGGGTGGTCGCCATCGCCGACACCTACAGCGCCGCGATCCGCGCCGCCGACCTGCTGAAGGTCGACTGGACGCCCGGCGAGACGATCAACGTCTCCGAAAAGGACATTATCGACCACGGCCGCGCCCAGATCGACCGCAAGGATGGCGGCGTGATGGTGTTCGACGACAAGGGCGTGGATTCCACCTTCGCCGCCGCCGCCTCCACCTTCTCGCAGGATTATACCTGCGCCTCGGTGATGCACTACCAGCTCGAACCCACCAACGCGCTGGCGTTCGAGAAAGACGGCATCTTCGAAATCCATGCCGGCAATCAGTGGCAGTCGCTGATCCTGCCGACACTGGCCAAGGCGCTCGACCGGCCGGAAAAGAGCATCGTCCTGCGCAGCTACCTGCTGGGGGGCGGCTTCGGCCGCCGGCTGAACGGCGACTACATGATCCCGGCGGCCCTGGCGTCGAAGGCGCTGGGCAAGCCCGTCAAGCTGATCCTGACGCGCTCGGACGACATGCAGTTCGATTCCTTCCGCTCGCCCTCGATCCAGCGCATCCGCGTCGCCTTCGACGGCCAGAAGGCGATCACCGCCATGGAATACCACGCCTCGGCCGGCTGGCCGACGCAGGTCATGGCGGCGGCCTTCATGTCCAAGGGCGTGGACGGCAAACCGTACGACCCGTTCGCCATCGCCGGCGGCGATCATTGGTACGAGGTCGGGCCGCTGCGCGTCCGCGCCCTCTCCAACGATCTCGCCAACCGCACCTTCCGCCCCGGCTGGCTGCGCTCGGTCAGCCCCGGCTGGGTGAACTGGGGCCTGGAATCCTCATGGGATGAAATCGCCCACCTCCAGGGCAAGGACCCCGTCCAGTTCCGGCTGGAGCACCTCACCGGCGCCGGCCGCAACAAGGGCGAAGCGCCGGATTCCACCGGCGGCGCGCTGCGCCAGGCCGCCGTCGTCCGCCGCGTGGCGGAAAAGGCCGGCTGGGGCCGCACCATGCCCAAGGACACCGCGCTGGGCATCGCCACCACCTTCGGCCAGGAACGCGGCATGCCGACCTGGATCGCCTGCGCCGCCCAGGTCCATGTCGACCGCGCCACCGGCATCGTGCGCTGCCAGAAACTGACCATCGTGGTCGATGCCGGCACCATCGTCGATCCCGACGGCGCCCGCGCCCAGACCGAGGGCGCGGCCCTGTGGGGCCTGAGCATGGCGTTGTTCGAGGGTTCAGAGATCGTCGGCGGCCTGCCCCGCGACCGCAACCTCAACACCTACACCCCGCTGCGCATCGCCGACGTGCCGGAGATGGAGATCGAATTCCTCCCCAGCACCGAAAAGCCGACCGGCCTGGGCGAACCCGGCACCACGGTCGTCGCCCCCGCCATCGGCAATGCGATCTTCAACGCCGTGGGCGTGCGCATGCGCCACCTGCCGATCCGCCCGGCAGACGTGCTGCGCGCATTGAAGGAAAAAGGCACCACCACCACCTGACGCCGTCCCGGTTCGAACAGGATTGTTCGAACCGGGACCCTCGGGCTCGGGAAACGCGCGTCGGGGGGATTGCCCGCGCGCGTTTCCGCTCAGGCCCTCAACTCGGCCCCGGCCTTCGCCCGCTTCAGCATCATTCCATTAGCCAGCTTGAACAATTTATACGGAACGATCTGCCGCGACACTTCCGTCCGGACCAGCGGCGACAGGCCGAAACCGGCCAGAAACTTCGCGCTGCTGACCGATCCATAGCCGTCGAAATCGAATGTCAGGCCCATCCGGTCGGCCAGTTCGATGGATTTCCAGAGCAGCATCGCATTCACCCCACCGACCCCGCAGGACAGATCGCGCGCCGACTGCCAGAAATACGCATTGACCGCCCCCCAGACGATAATAACGGCCGCGACGCTTTTCCCATCCCGGTTCCGCGCCGTCACGATGACAGCCTGATTCCTCGCCGTGGCGGCATTGAAGATGCGCTCCATCGTCTGGAAGTCATTCCTGTTTTCCTTCTCCGACTTGTTCAGCAGCGACAGCCGCACAAAATCGGAAAAATCATACCCGTACTCGACCGAGACATGAAGCTGCGCCGACCGTATGACATTTCTTGTCTTCTGGTCGCAGTTTTTCCATATCTCCTGAATATCGGAAGGATATGGAACACGAAATGTAAACTGCTCCTCGCAGATGAAATCCTGCAACGAAAAGCCGAAGGCGGATTCATCACCGGGCGGAAGCCTGATCCGGATACTGTCATGCCGGGGAAGGCGCCCGACAAGTTCCTCGATCAGGTTCCGGACATTCTGCGCATGCTTGAAGGGCTTCGATGGCGGAAGATAAAAGGTCGGCCCCAGGGTCCGCGTATAGATCGGCATGCCGATACACGTAAAACCCATCCTCTTGGACAGGAAAATCGGCATGCTCAGCCGCAGGACCCCGGCATGCCGGATCTCCAGGATTTCAAAATTTCCATTGGTGGCGGCATCCATCCACCATTCTTCGTTGAACGGATCGGGATGATTCGCATTCCTGGGCCCAAGACATACCGAAAACAGGATATCAGGATCAGTATTTTCTTTATTTCCGCTAAATAGATTACGCGGCAGATCAATTGACATTTTTTGCCACTCATAAGTTACTGTTTTGATTATTATTGATTATCATGGACAAAAAGATACAATCAATTGATGGTTATATTTCCGTTATATTTTCATCCACCACACGGTCCTGTTACAAATACCCATCAGCCCCTCCCAGCCCCGACGAACCCAAAGCTTGTTTGAAAAATGCGCGCCGGATCATCACCAGCGCGCATGTCCAGACGGGCCCTCACAAAGGAACGACGCCATCCCCCCGTTGGTTGCCGCTCCCGCATCCCCACGGAGGTGATTTGTGGGCGGTCAGATTCCATCATCACGCGATGATGATCGCCACCCAGCAGAGGCTGTTTCAAAAACCTCCTATCGCGACTTCATCACGCGCCCGAAAACCAGCATCCCCACCACACGCCGCCCATCCTCCGACAGAACGGTCATGACCAGCCGCGCCCGGTCCGCGGACAGCGCCCAGCGCGTCACGACGACCCGCGCCGTATCGCCGGTCCTGACCCCGTGCGTCACCACCAGCACCGGCCCCTCCCGCCGAGCCGCGACGGTGCGCAGCGTGCTGGTCCCCAGCACGGTCCGCTCCGGAAGCGTCACAACGCGGCCATCGGTCGGCAGTTCGAGCGTCAGATGCTGCACCCGCCCCCGCGCCGTCGCGACGATGACATCCGTGATACGCTCCCCCCGGTCGATGATCGTATCCGTCCGCGCCTCCGGCTCCTGAAGATCGCGATAATCGCTTTCCCCCTCATCCAGGCGCCATGTTCCCGAAAACCCGGCCGGCTCCCGCCCAAGGGCCGGCAGGCCGAGGCAAGCGACGAACAGGACAATCAGAACGCTCTTCATCACCGGGCACCCGGCGCCACCCAGGACGCCCCCCACCGGCTCGGCTTCGCCCCCATGACGAAATGCAGGGTGCGGCCATCCACCATGTCCCGATACGTCACCATGGGCGATGCCAGCGGCACGCCATCCAGGGTCGCCGACTGGATATAAGGAGCCTCCGCCGCTCCACGGTCCGCCACGACGCTGAACACCCGCCCATCCCCCATCCGCAAACGCGCGCGAGAGACCAGGGGCGAACCGATCATGTAGAGGCCGGACGCCGGATTCACCGGATAGAATCCCAGGGCCGAAAACACATACCAGGCCGACATCTGCCCGCAATCATCGTCGCCATCCAGCCCGGACACGCGGTCGGCATATTCCGTCCGCATGATCGCGCGCACCCGCTCCTGCGTCTTCCACGGCTGCCCGACGAAATCGTAAAGATAGGGCACATGATGCGACGGTTCGTTGCTGTGCCAATTGTAATCGCCGTCGAAATAGCGATCCAGCCGCGCGGCCAGGGCATCCCGCCCGCCCATCAGCCCGATCAGCCCGCCGACATCATGCAGCACGTCGAACGTGTAGACCCATTTCCCGCCCTCGGTCCATCCAACATCCGGCCCCGCCCACGACCCGTCGAGATTGCGCGCCTGCATGAACCGCGTGGCCGGATTGAAGATGGTCCGGTAATCGCGCGACCGGCGCAGGAACTGTTCATAATCCGCCTGCCTGCCGACCGCCCTGGCCACCTGCGCCACACACCAATCATCATAGGCATCATCCAGCGTGCCGGACGCCGCCTCCGCCGTGCGGTCGGCCGGCACATAGCCCAGCCGCAGCGCATAGCTCAGCCCGCCCCGCGCCTCATACGGCGTGCCCGGCTTGCGGTCGCGCCAGTCGTTCGTCACATCGCCATCGGGCGGCACCGTCGCATCCTTGCGCACCGCCTCCCAGGCCAGCGCCCGGTCGAAGCCCGCAAACCCCTTGCCGATCGCTTCCGCCACCAGCGAATCCGCATGGGTGCCGATCATGATGTTGGTATAGGACGGGTTGGGCCATTTCGGCATCCATCCCCCCTGCCGGTAATCCTGCAACAGGGCCTGGATCATCCCGCCGATGCGCTCGGGCGCCACCAGCGTCAGCAGGCTGAATTCGGCCCGGAACACATCCCAGGTCGCAAAATCGGTATAGCTGTCGCCCTCATGCACACGGTCGTCGAATGCGCTGTAATAACGCCCATATTCCGACAGCGACCGGGGATAGAGCAGCGCATGGTACAGCGCCGTATAGAAGATATGCCGCGGCTCCCCGCTCAACCCCTCGACCGCGATCCTGTCCAGCTTCTCCTGCCAGACATCATGCAGCGCCCTGCGGACGGTCTCGAAATCCCACCCCGGAATCTCCCGCCGCAGATTGTCCCGCGCCTGCTCCACGCTGATGAAGGAGGTACCCACCCGCACCTCAACTTCATCCGCCCCCGCATCGAAGGTCGCAAACGCCCCCGTCGGCCGATCCGGCGCTGGCGTGGCCGGATAGGTGCTCATCGTCGCCGGGCGGCTGAACTGAACGACGAAATAGCCCCGAAAGCGCGGCAGCGTCAGCGGGCCAAGATCGGCATCCGAACGGCGGGGATCATATCCCGCAATCTCGCCCTTCGCCTCGTCCACCCGCACACCGCCCGCCACGCCCGCGCGGCTCGCCTCGACCAGCACCCGCCGCGCCACCCCGGCGGGAAAGCGGAAGCGGAACAGCGCCGAATGCGCCGCCGCCGTCATCTCGGCCCGGATCGCCTGCCCGCCCGCCCCCATGACGACGCGATAATAATCGGGCCGCGCCACCTCGTCCCGATGGCTGAACGGCAGTGCCCGCTCGGCAGGCAGGGTCCGGGCCTCGCCGCTCTCGGGCATGATCACCACTTCACCATAATCCCCCATCCACAACGCCGCCTGATGGGTGCCGACAAAGCCGGAAATGGACCGGTCCTTGTGATAGTAGGACAGGCCGGGGTGGCCGCTCTGCCGCGTCTGCGCCACCCACCCCGTCATGCCGAAGGGCGGCGTCACCACCGGCATGGTGCGCCCATAGCCGATCGGGCCGCCGCCGGTCCCGATCAGCGGATGCACCAGATCGACCAGATCCTCCGCACAGGCCGCACGCCCCACGACCGATCCGTAAACGAGCAGAAGAACAGAGGCCAGAACGGCATGACGTCTCACGGTGACGACACCCCCAGCAGACGGGTAAAGGTCGCAAGTGGGCACACAGCCCCGCCCCCACAGCCCGGCACGGCCAGATAGGCCATATCCGGCGGATCGCGCTCATCCCCCGCCCCCTGCCGGCCGGGCGTCCGCGACTGGAACAGCACCCGCACAACCGGATGCCCGCCCCGCGCATCCGTCAGCAGGGCAAAGCCCAGCGCACTACCCACCGGCACATCATCCGCCGCATAGCCCGGCGCATGCACATGCAGCCCAAGCTGCGCCAGCAGCGGCACGATCGTGCTGTCATGCCCCAGCCACACCGCCACAGCCGGGCCATCGGCACGGGTCAGGCCCGCCGCGATCGCCGGGCGCAGCTTCTGGCTGAGCACCGGCGCCAGCGCCGGCAACCCCGTGATCACATGCAGCATCGCCGCATGCAGTCCGGACAGGCCGGCAAAATCCTCATCGCGCACGGCCCCCCACGCCACCGTCGCAGCGGGCCGGCCGGACAAGGAGCCCAGCATGATCGCCTCCGCCGCCGACGACGCCGGCAGCAACGATCCCGAAAGGGTCAGATGCCGGCCGGACGCATCGACATCCAGCACCGCCGGCGCCCCGTCATCGACGCAAAGCGCCCCCCGCCCCGGACAGCCCATCAGCCGCCGCAGTACCGCAAGCCCCTCGTGCGGCGGCCCCGCCAGCAACCCGGCAGCGGCGGCTTCTTCCCGCAGGCGCGGCAGCAGCGCCCGCAAATCCACCTGGCCCGCATCCGCTTCAACCGGCGCAAACATCGGGTCCGGCACCCCGATCGGCTCATGACGCACCGCAACCGGGCAACCCGGCGCCAGGCCCATGGCAAACGCCTCGGCGCTCGCCACCGTCCGCCGGCTGGAATTCGCCCGCAGCCGCAGCGCATCGGGCGCCGGGCACCCGTCGGCCGCAAACCCCGGCACGTCATTGCCCGCCAGCAAGGTCCGCTCCCACGCCCCCAGCAGGCGCATCTGCGCCGCCCCCTCCGGCGTCAGGTCACCTGGCGTTCCCGTCCACACCGGCCATGCATGATCGACCAGCGCGCGCGACGGCACCTGATCGGCCAGCGGCGAGCGCAGGCCGTGCCGCACCACCAGCACCAGCCGGCGCAGGCGCAGCGCGTCGGCCGCACGCGGCTCGATCGCCGCATCCCGGCAGGATGCCGGCGCGGTCACCGGGTTGCAGCGCGCCGCCAGCCCGGTCCCGAACCCCACGCGATAGCCCGTCCAGCGCGCCGGCTCGAAATCCGGGTAATCGGTGCTGACAAGCTGGGCACCGCTGGCCAGCGCCGCATCGCGCCGCGCCGGGTCGCCGCTGCGCCCTTCCCGCGTATCCGCATCGGCGCGCGTACGCACCAGCATGTGCCGGCGAACCAGTGCCGCAATCGCCTCCGGCGGCCCGTCATTCAGCTCGGTGAAGGCCGCATCCTCGGCATCGGGCGGCGCATTGGTAAAGGCAACCCGCCCGCGCAGCCCCGGATGATCCTTCAGATACAATTCGCGATTCGACCGCTGATCCAGCAGAAAGACCATTTTCCCCCGCGCGGCATCCACACCCGGCCAGCCACGCGCCGCAACGGCGTCCCGCAGGCTCGTCGCCTCACCCCGCACCTGATCGGGCGTCAGCAATTCCCCCGGCGCGAAGACGGAACGGATTTCCCCGTCCAGCGCATCGAAGCTCCGCGCGGTAAAATGCTCCGGCTCGGTCAGCGGCGGTCGCGATCCCTGCTCGATCTCCAGCAGCACGAACAGCGGCAGATGCCCCGGATGCGCCCGCGACCACGCCCGTATCTGCCCCAGACAGGCCAGCAGCGGCTGGCAGGTCGCCCGCTGATCGATATCGGGGATATGCATCACCTTGAAGCCGGGGCGCCGCATGACGGCCCCATCGCCCGTATCGGCGGGCGGCAACCCCGCCTCCGCCAGCCAGCGCGCCGATTTCGGATGCGCAAACCGCCCGCCGGCACTGTCCGCATAAACGTCCAGTTCGATCTGCCGGATACCCCGGTCGAACTGCGCCGGCAGATCCGCATGCGCGTAATCCAGCCCCTGTGCCGCTTTCGGGTCCCGCCACGCCAGCAGCGCCGCGACCTGGGGCGCCAGCCCGGCATGGTAGCTGTTATGCGACCCGATCACCTGGATCTGGTCCAGCCGCACCCCCTCCGCCGCCCCGGATGCCGGCGCCACCACCGGCATCAGCAGCAGCGCCAGCAAACACCCCCCCGCCACGCGCCCGGCGCGACGGGGGAACCGGACGGCCATCAGAACTGGCCCATCAGCGACAGGCGGAAATTCCGCCCCAGGATCGGCCGCGCCAGGAACACATTCTGCCCCGCCTGCGAACTCAGCACCTCGCCCGCACGCGGATTGCCCTCCGTCAGGCCAAGCGAGTTGTTGAGGTTCTGACCGGAAAGATTGAAGGTCAGATAAGGCGTGATCGCATAGGTCGCACCAAAGTTGATCACCGTATAGGCCGGCAGGCGCTGGGTATTGGCCACATCGGCATAGCGCAGCCCGTAATGCTCGATATCGGCCTGCAACAGCAGCCTGCCGTCCAGCAGATGCAGGCGCGGCGTCACGCGGAACATGACCGGCGGCGTCCGCAGCAGATGGTTACCGGTATAATCCAGCAGATTGGGCGACCCGTTGCTCAGCACCAGATAGCGCATCTTGCCGAACCGTGCATTCTGCGCGGTGCCGGAGAACACCACGTCGAAATAATGGCTGGGGCGGATCGTCCCCTCGAATTCCAGCCCGTACGTATGGGTGGTCGCCGTGATCGCCTGCTGGTTGTACGAACCCGTCTTCACGTCGAAGACCAGATTGTTGATCCCGTAGCTGGGATAGTCGGTATTGAACCCGGTCAGGAAAAGATCCGCATAGCGCGACTGATATTTCACGCCGCCTTCATACATGAAGATCTTCTGCGTGATCGGCACAGCCACCGGATTGGTGATGAACGACGCCAGGCTGGGCAGGCGATAGGCACGCGTGAAGCGGGCAAAGAATCCGAGATTGGGCAGAAGCTGGTAATTCACGCCGATCGTGCCGCCAAACCCGGCGAAACTGGCATGATAGGGCGTATAGACCCCGTTGCCCGACAGCATGTTCGACAGATAAGGCGCCGAACCCGCCACCACACTGTGACTGCCCTCGACCAGGCCGCTGGTCCGCTGCGCCTCATAGCGCACGCCGGCATCCACCCGCAGCTTCTTCGTGATGGCCCATTCATCCGTCGCATAGCCCGCAACGTCGGTATCGTCGCCATGCCCGTTGGCAAATTCGGTGCCGTAGCGGGTATAGCCGTTCTGGGTGATCGACCCCACGACATTGCCCGCCGCATCCACGGCATCGATGTTCAGGCGCTGGGCATGCGACGTGGTGTCCAGCAGCATGTTGGCCGAATAGCGCGTGAAATCCTCGTTGAAATACGTAACGAACGCCCCCATCGCCACATCATGATGGCCGAGGAACGAGAAGGATTTCTCCAGCTTGAAGTCGTTCATGACCTCATGCTCGTTCATCCACACCGCGCGCAGCGAGGCATCGGTCACATAATTGTTGCCCGTCACCGCCGAGGAGAATTGCTGGCTCGGATCATTCAGGTAACGCAATTGCCAGCCGGTGGCGCCGGCGAACATCGACCGGGCACTGGCCAGCCCGGCCAGACGCGCGCCGGCCTGCATCACCGCACTGGGCGACAGCACGGTCCAGGTCGCATTCATCGCGCGATAGCGGAACGTGTCGGACAGATGCCACCCATCCGCCAGATCATGCTTGAAGCCGGCCGTCACCTGATGGAGGTTGATATGAATACCGCTTTGCAGGTCGATATGCTTCGTGCTGCCGCCGGGGCCGGGAAGATACGCATTCTCCAGCGCCGAAGACGAATAATTGCCGGTATTGGCATTGAAACCGGGAAGCGACGTGATATTGCCCGACTTGTCATACGTCACAGGAATATCGGGAAAAAAAACCGTCCGGTCGTCCATGTGCTTGTAATCGACGAAGACGCTGCCGCCATGGCTGAAATCGCGGCTGATATTGGCGCGGATCTGCCCACCCGAATTGGCGCGGAAACCGGGGTCGCGCACGCCGTTCTCCACCCGGTAGAACCCGCCCAGGCTCCAGCGCCAGGCGCCGGCCGGTCCACCCAGCCAGGCATCGGTGCGGTACAGCCCGTCATCGCCGAACGTCTGCTTGGCCAGCCCCGACAGCTTGCTGGTCCCCCGCCGCGACAGGAAATTGACCAGCCCGCCCGGCGCATTCTGCGCGACGATCGAGCTCGGCCCGCCACGCACCACCTGGATCTGCTTCATCGTCTCGTCGATCCGAAACGAATCGTCGGCGTTCAGATAACCCAGGGCCGGGTCGGACTGGATCGGCAACCCGTCTTCCTCAAGCTGGACCGATCCATACCCATCCACCGGAATCCCGCGCGCCCGGATATTGGCACCCACTTCACCGCCCGAGGCCTCGACCCAGAAACCGGGCGTATTCTTCAGCGCCTCGGACACCGAAGACGTCCCCCGCACACGCAGATCTTCCTGCGAGATGGTGGTGATCGCGTAGCTGGCATCGATCTTCCGCTGCTTCCTGGTCGACGCACGGCCGGTCACGATCACGGCCTCGCCTTCCCGCAGCGATGCCGGCGTGGCCGAGGCCCGCGCGGCGCGCTGCAGCAGCCACACCCCATCCGCCTTCGAGCGCACCGAAATCCCGGTGCCCTTGAGCATGTCGTCGAGCGCCTGCTCCGGCGTCCTTCTGCCTTGTACGGTGCTGGAGCGGACATTTTCCACATCATGCCCATCCACCGCCACATGCACGCCCGACTGGCGGCTGAACTGCGTCAGGGCAGACGCCAGAGGCTGCGCCGGGATGGAAAAATCCTTCTCAGCGGATGATTGCGCAACGGCCGCACAGGGCAGCACCAGCGGCAGCGTAGCCATGGAGGCCATGGCCAGGCCAAAGACATGGAAGGGGGAAAAAGCGGCACCGAACACAGGTCGAGGACGCGGGGTCTTTCTTTTCACAGGATCTATCCGGGCTTTCATGGTGGATGGAGGACACCAGTGAGTTGCCCCACGCCCCGAATTTCCGTCTCTCGTTTTCGTGAAAGTTAAATGACAACCGGGATGGATCAGAACCCACCCGGAAATACGCTCTGACGAACGAGAGCGGCCTCGCGGGTCGTCAGTACCGAAGCGCAGGAAACGCACGTCGGATCACCGTCAACACGCATTTCCAGACAGTCTCAGAGCCTGACCGAAAATGCGGGCTGGCGAGCGAGAGCGGCCCAGGGGGCCGCGCCCGGCGTGTGTTGCCGAGCATCGGAGCGGAGTGGCCTTGATGGCCATGAGCACCGAAGCACAGGCAACGCGCGCTGGATCGCCGCCAGCGCGCATTTTCGGTCAGGCTCTCAGAAAATATCCAGCCGCCGTGCCGACGCCACATAATCGACATGCAGCACACCCCGCGCCACCCGCGCGAACGTGTCGGGATCGTCGAGCGCGAACGAGCCCATCAGCACGCGCCCGCCCGCCTGGCCATGCACCATCAGCTTCTTCGCATTGTACCGGTTGAAGATCGCGGCGGCGTCGCCAAGCGTTTCGCCCTGCAATTCCACCACGCCGCGTTCCCAGTTGGTGGCCCGTGCCAGCTCGTCCGCCGTCAGGCCGCGCAGCCGGGGCGCCGATCCCGCCCCCATGGTCAGGCAATCCCCGGCCCGCAGCGTAAACCGCTCCCCGGTCCCCTGCCGGATCGCCACGGCACTGCCGGAGAGCAGCAGCCCGGTCGTCCGGTCCCCCGCAATCGAGACCTGCACCCGCCCGACCGACCGAAATGTCAGGCTCCCGGCATCCAGCCGCGCCTCCCGCCGGCTCGACAGCACACAGCGCCCATCCAGCAGCCGCGCAGCCGTTCCACCCACCAGCAGGCCGGAAAAGCAGTCGAGCCGCACCGTCCCGCCCGCAATCTCGACCGAGCGCGGCGCCGCGTCCCGCACGCTGTAGAAGCGCCCCATTTCCCGCGACGGCGCCGGCCATGCGCCAAGCGCCAGACCCGCCGCCGAGGCCACCATCGCCCGGCGCGACAGGCTCCGCGCCCGCGCCGGCAAGGGGTGCAGGCCAGCAGACGCTTCCGGGGGGCGAGAGGCCTGGGGCGCACCGGCCCCCGCACCCGGCCTCAGCGCCGCCGCGCGTTCCGTCGCCTGCCACACCACCTGCGCCCGGATCATCGCGCCACGATGGCGGATATCGGCACCCAGCCAGCGGTCCAGCTCCCCCTGCTCCCCGGCGGTCAGCGCGGCGCGGTCCATCCGCGCCACCCAGTCCGCGGCGATGCCGTCAGGGGTTGGATTTTCCCTTCCGCAGGTCACCGGGCCCATGCCCGCCGCCCTGCGCCGGAAGATCCCGGCCGGCATAGGCCGTGCCGATGATCCTGAGCGCCCTGGCAAGCTGCTTTTCGACCACATTCTCCGAAACATTCAGGTGAAGCGCACATTCGCGTTGTGAATATCCATAAAAGCGGCGCAACACGAACACGTCCCGGCACCGGTCGGGCAGGTCGCGCGCGACCTGGTCGAGAAAACGCAGTTCCTGCCGCGCGGTCACCGACCGTTCGACCGCCTGCCCCTGGTCGGGAATCTCCGCGCCCGAAAAATCGGTCAGGGAATCGAACGAGACGATCCGTGCCTTGCGATAGTGTTGAAGAACCAGATTGCGCGCCACAGCAAAAAACCATGCACGCGGAAATCTGATGGACGTATGGTCGGCCTCGGCAAGCTCCACCCAGGCCTGCTGGATGATATCATCGCTCTCGATCCCCGAAAAACGCCGCAGCCAGCTCCGCACATCCCCCTCATGCGGAAGAACATGGGTCGCCAGCCAATGATTTCGCTCTTCGGGAAGCAATGGACCACATCCAGTCGCACAAGGACGGCGCGTCGATAGCATGCGGCCCCGGCGGGAAATGTGATAAACTCGTGACATCCATACCCGCCCCGCCGCGCGCTGCGGCATGGAAGTCGCGCCCATGGCGCGTTATGGTCGGGCCATGCCGATCCTGCCCTATATCGTCGCCGCCACCTTCTTCATGGAGTATCTCGACTCCACCATCATCGCCACGGCCCTGCCGGCGATGGCGCGCAGCTTCCATGTCGGCCCCAACGAACTCAGCCTGGGCATGACGGCCTACATGCTGACACTGGCGGTCTTCATCCCCGTCAGCGGCTGGATGGCCGACCGTTTCGGCTCGCGCACCATCTTCGCCACCGCCGTGTCCATCTTCACCGCCGCCTCGATCCTGTGCGGCTTCGCCGGCAGCGTGAACATGTTCATCGCCGCCCGGGTGCTCCAGGGGCTGGGCGGCGCGATGATGGTGCCGGTCGGGCGCTTCATCGTCATGCGCAATACCGAGACCAGCCGCATGATCCAGGCGGTCTCGACCATCACCTGGCCGGCGGTGGTGGCCCCGGTGGTCGGGCCGACGATCGGCGGCATGATCGTGACCTTCACAAGCTGGCGCTGGATCTTCTTCATCAACCTGCCGCTGGGCCTGGCGGTGCTGGGCGTGATCTTCGCCGTGGTACCGCAACAGTTCGGCGAACGCCGCCCGCTGGACTGGGGCGGCTTCGTGCTGGGCGGCCTGGCGCTGACATCCATCCTGCTGGGCACGGAGCTGGCCAGCAACACCCGGGCCAGCCTCACCCTGGCCGCCCTGCTGTTCGGCGGCGGCCTGCTGCTGGCCATCGCCACCCTGCGCCACGCGGCAGCCAGCGCCCACCCGCTGCTCGATTTCGGGCTGTTGCGCCACCCCACCTTCAGCGTCACCATGGCGGCCGGCACGCTCTCGCGCCTGACGATCGACGCCATCCCCTATCTGGTGCCGCTGCTGTTCCAGATCGGCTTCGGCCTCACCGCCTTCCATGCCGGGTCGCTGATGCTGGCCTTCGCGCTGGGCAATCTGGGTATGAAGATGTTCACCACCCGCATCCTCCAGCGCTTCGGCTTCCGCGCCACGGCCGCCGTCAACGCGGCATTGGGGGCGCTGTTCGTGCTGCTGGCGAGCACCATGGTGCCCGCCACCCCGGTCACCATCCTGCTGCTGGTGCTGCTGGGCTGCGGCATCACGCGCTCGATGCAGTACACGCTGCTGGCCACGCTGGGCTTCGCCGATATCGGCGGCCAGGAAAAGGGTGCCGCCAGCACGCTCCTCAGCGTCAACCAGCAGATGTGCATCGGCATGGGCGTCGCCTTCGCCGCCCTCACCCTGCGCCTGATCGCCACCCTGCGCGGCGAACACCCGTCCACCGACGCCTTCACCCAGGCCGACTTCCACTGGGCCTTCCTGGTCGCCGCCATCCCGCTGATCCTGTCGATCCCCGGCTATCTCCGGCTCGACCGCACCGCCGGCGCCGCCCTGCGCAAGGCATCCTGATCGCACGACATGGGGCCACGCGCCCCCGTCGCCGGAACACCCGCCACCATTCGCGCGTATGAAACACGTCATGGAACAGGATGGAGTGCAACGGATGCGGCGTTATATCCGTCATCGGCCGTCCTCTCTTCTGTGGTTGCGTCACCAACCACCACGTTGGCACACTGCGATGCCGTTCAGGGAGGACGGCAACCACCCCATCTCAAAACTGGGGGCACGTTCGGGGCAAGGTCCCTCCATACGTCTTTTATCCCCATTCAAGAGCCTCAGCGCCGAGAGGGGGCGCGAGGCGTATCGGTCGATTGCGATTGGCAGGACGTGAAATAATCGCGTCATCCAGGCTGACGATCACCCTGTCTATAATCGCCAGCGTGATCTGCCCCGACGGCCTCCTTGGCGAAGGCGAGCAGGAGCGCGCCGAGCCGATCTGGCTGCTCCTGTTGGATCCAGTGACCGGCACCATCGATCAGCTCAACGCCACTCATCCTCGTCGCCGCCTTCGTCCTCATCAGATCGAGCGCGCCGGGCGCCGAATAGGTGCCCCAATCGCTCTTTCCACCGATGAAGAATGAGGGAACATCGATCGTCTTGCCCGAAAACAAGCGCAACTCAGCGTTTAGATCGGGATCGGAGAGGACGCGGTAAGCCTGCAGAGCACCTTGAAACCCGGTGCGATTATATTCCTGTGTGTATACCCCAAGTTCCCGTTCGGTGAGCCATTTGCAGGCCAAAATCTCGGCGGCGGAAGGTTCAAATGGAGCCACCGTTTCGGACATCGTCTTGCCGAGATCCATGACATAATAAGTGGGCATCTGCGCAAGTTCTTCGGCGGTTCGTCCCTTCAACGGATGCGGCCTGTTTCCCGGCCAGTCGGCGCTCTTGACATAGAAAAATGCACGAAGAAATGCGTGCAGGCCTTGAGGCGGGTGCCACATGTCATCGTTTGCACGCCGCGTGCTCAGGTATTGCTGATAATATTCTCTCGGCGGATCGAGCGCGGCCAGCGCGGCCGCCAGCTTCCCATGTTCGGTATTCGGTTGAACCGCGGGCGCTCCCTGCCCTGCGGTATCGAACGGAAACGCTGGTGCACCGGGGAACGGTGCGCTCATCATCACCACCGAGGGAAACATGTCGGGTCGGGCCAGAGCACAATACGCCGCCACGGGCGAGCCGAGGTCGTGTCCGACGAGCATTGCCGTGCGGCGATACCCCAATGCCGAAACCAGTCCGATCGCGTCACGCACCATATTCAAGAAGCTGAAGGGCGCTAACGGCGCGTCATAGTCGTTCACCCAACCCGTGGTGCGGCCAAAGCCCCGCTGATCGGGCGCCACGACATGATATCCGGCGTCAGCCAGGATTGGGATCAAATGTCGCCAGCCGTAAGCCAAGTCCGGAAAGCCGTGCAGAAGCAGCGCGAGCGGCCGGTCGGGGCTTTCGTGACCGGCCTCGAGAATATGCATGTCGAGGCCGTTGACCCCGTGGATCATGCGCGAGCGGACCCCCAGGGGAAGCGCCCCCTCGCCATATGTCGATGTCGTCAAATCAGTTCCTCCCCTGGAGTTTGCACCGCGCGGTCGAAGTGAAGCCGCAAGCAGGCCGGCCGCGCCGATCGCCAGGACGGTGCGTCGAGACGGCAATGGCTTGATCTGATCGAAAGACACTGCCGAACCCTTTTCTATGGTGATCGCCATACTATGTCGATCACCATAGAAAAGGTCAAGCGGCACGTGGTATGACCACGGCATGACACGTAAGACTGACGCACGCGCTCGCGCGATCGCCACGGCCGAAAGGCTGTTTCGCATCCAAGGCTACACCGCGACTGGATTGGCCCAGATCCTTGAGGAAAGCGGTGCGCCGAAAGGATCGTTCTACTTTCACTTTCCACGCGGGAAGGCACAGCTCGCAGAGGAAGCGATCGATCATTACATTGCCGGCAGACTTGCTGTATTGCGCAATATCTCGGCGAGCACGACAGGCGATGCCTTGAATTTTGTTCAGCAGATTTTCGGCACGTTCGCAGCCGAAATGGTTGCGACCGATTTCCAGTATGGCTGTCTCATGCAAAATCTGGCGAATGAGTTACCCGCGCTCGACGCCGAGCTGACCAAACGGGTCGCGCGCGGATTTGTCGATTCGACCGAGATTATCGTGGAGCATTTCAGGGGGTGCCACGTCACTCCCGAGCGCGCATCCTCAACGGCAGCCGCACTGGTGGCCGCCCTCGAAGGCGCGCGAACAATTGCCCGCCTGGAGCGCACGCCAGCCATATTCCAGGCGTTGGCAGATGTCAGTGTTCAGGGCTGGGCTGCCTCCGAGCGATGATCCGGGTCCAATGATCTCATCCGGGCCAGTCCCCCATCTCGGCGGTTGACTCCGGCGGATCCAAAGGTGCCTCCCACAGTCGTCATCGCCAGTGCGCTCTTGGCGGCGCGCACAGTAGGACCCCTCCACGGACTGCGGGGACAACCACCGCCTCCCCTTGGAAATCATCTATCGCTGCCTGGATCTGAGCGCCGTGTGGAGTGTGGTCGTGGCATCAGCTGAATTTGTTTTCACACATTTCAGGTCTCAACGGTTCGAAGGAAGCGAAGCAGTTCCTCGTTGAAGCGTTCCGCCGCCTCCATTGGGACCATATGCGACGCGCCTGGGATCACGACCATCGCGGCTCCTGAGATTGCCCGGGCAAT
This sequence comes from Gluconacetobacter tumulicola, assembly GCF_014174215.1. Classification (GTDB taxonomy): domain Bacteria; phylum Pseudomonadota; class Alphaproteobacteria; order Acetobacterales; family Acetobacteraceae; genus Gluconacetobacter; species Gluconacetobacter tumulicola. Next base: position 74,690 of record NZ_JABEQL010000014.1, read on the forward strand.
GACAGAGTTTGAATCAGGCGGTGTGTTGCGGTCTTCGTCACCCACCAGAAGCAAGGATGGGCATCGGATGCGGCGGAGACGGTCTGCTGCGTCGAAATCGGCAATCTCGCTCCAGGCCGCCGCGTAGACGTCGGAATCCATCGCGAGTGTCGTTTTGGTGAGCCGGTCAAGAAGATCGGGGCGTCGCTGAAGGGTGCTACCCGCAAGCGAGAGCGGAAGCGACGGGAGAGCCGCGATCATGCCTTGAGCTCTCACTGCGGTACCGTGGCCTCGCAGGTAATCTCTTACTTCCTCGGAAAAGCTGGCGGCCGTGGCGGCGAGCGTCAGGCTCCGTACGCGATCCGGATACGAGATAGCGAGCTCCTGAGCAATCATACCGCCGAAAGAATGGCCCACGACATGCACTGCCAGCGGGCCAAGATCGTCAATCATCATCGCCACGTCATGCGCCAGATCAGCGATGCTGCCGCTATGGGACGCACACGCGGAGCGCCCATGACCGGGGAGATCCAGCGCGACAACGTGATAGTGCGCTGTCAGGGCCTCGATCTGACGATCCCAATATGTAAGGTCGAGGCCAACTGCGTGGATGAGAATGACCGTACCACCCTCGGTCGGGCCGCCTCTTACGATGTTCAGATTTGACAAAGTCATGAGCTCTCCTGATGCGGTTACGGACGCACGATTGCGAGATTGAAGGGACCGGCATGCGCGATCGCGTATCGGAGCACAATGCAGAGCCTCGGCACCCGCTTCCAGAGCCGACGGAATACCAGTATGATACTATACCAGTTTGGAGGAAAGCGGTGACGGCGACCAACATCGCACTGGGTGATTTTCTGCGGACGCGGCGGGAGGGGCTCGACCCGGGCGCCGGCAGAATGACGAGAGGCCGCCGCCGGACCCCGGGCCTGCGCCGCGAGGAAGTGGCCGAAGCGGCGGGCATCAGCACCGAATGGTACGTGAAACTTGAACAAGGCCGTGCTGTCGCACCGTCGCTCACCACGATCGATGCCCTTGCAAGAGCGCTCAAGCTGAACGCGGTCGAACATGCCCATCTGCGCCGCCTCGCTGACGCGAAGGGCCAACCCGCATTTTCTCGCGAGAAGGTGCCATCAACGATAGGGAACTTCGTCGTCAGTCTCCCACACCCAGCTTATGTCACAGGTCGGCGCTGGGACATCCTGGCCTGGAATGACGCGGCGGCCCAGCTCTTTGGGTTTGGCGCCATGCTTCCGGAAGATCGTAACCTGCTGCTGTACATGTTGACTGATCGCCGCGCGCGCCGCGTGTTTGGAGAAAGCTGGCCGAGCGAAGCTCAACGGATCGTCGCCTTGTTTCGGCCGACTTATGACCTCTGGTCATACGATCAAGCCTTCGCACAACTGCTTGAACGCGTGCAAGCGGGATGTGAGCAGTTCGCCCCCTGGTGGAAGGACCACGCCGTCCAAGCGGCATCATCAGGAACCAAACGGCTCCATCACCCTGTTAGCGGGCCGCTTTGTTTTGAATACACGACCTTCCAGGCCAATGAAGATCTGGGACTGAAATTGGCGGTTTATCTGCCGGCCACGCAATGCGCCTCGTAGCCGGATGGTGGCCAATAAGCTGAGCTCAAGCGATCACCGCCAGGCCCGGCGAAGCGCGCAAGCGGGCTATGTCACGCGCTGGGGGTTCCCCAAAGTGACGGCGATACTCGCGACTGAACTGCGACGGACTTTCGTAACCCACGCGCAAAGCGGCAGTCGCGACATCGATGTCCTGGACCAGCAGCAAGCTGCGCGCGTCCTGCAGCCTGAGCTGCTTCTGGAACTGCAGCGGCGTCATCGCCGTCACGGCGCGAAAATGCTCGTGCAGGCTCGACGGACTCATGCCTACTTCCGCAGCGAGCCGCTCGATGCTGAACCGATCTCGGAAGTTCTTGCTGATCCAGGCGATAGCGCGGCCGACCTGGGCCACTCGACCCTCGCCGGAGGTGATATGGCGCATCCTGGCGCCGTCCGGGCCGGCGAGCAGGTGATAGAGAATTTCCTGCTCGGCAAGCGGCCCGAGCACGGGCAGCGCTGCCGGATCGTCGAGCAGGCGCAATAGGCGCAACGCCGCGTCGAGCAGACCGGCACCGGCGTCGGACACCGTTTTACCTATGGGCTGGGAAGGCGCTCCCGACTGCGGCGGCACCCGCAAAGCCAACTGCCCCAGCATGACCGGATCGAAGTCAAGGAACAGGCAGAGATAGGGGCTCTCTGGCGTCGCGGCGGTCACCTGGCCCGTCACCGGCAGGTCGTAGGTCACGACCCCATAACGGCCCGGCGCATATCGGAACACGTGCTCGCCCAGCGTGACCTCCTTCTGCCCCTGCGCGACGAGACACAGCTGCGGCCGGTAAACGTTCGGCATCGGCATTGTCACCGTGGAGGATCGAGCAAGCGTCACACGTTCGATGGCAGTAGCATGGAAGCCATCCTTCGAAACGTGCCGGGCCATCACGGCAGCAATTTCCGCCAGTTTATCCATAGGACGAATCATCGCACACACGCGCAAGGGCGGCAACGCGAAAGCATGGCAATGCCAGATGTGGCTTCTGGAGGATCAGGCAGTAATCCCGGCGCATCAGGCTCACGGTTCGGGGCCGCGGCGTATCACAATGTCCGCCGCGCATGGGCCACAGCAACCTGGCCCTGGACAAGCATGGAGCAAACATGACCATGGATAATCTGAAAACTCCCAAGATCGCCCTGGGGACGTGGGCTTGGGGAGACAGCGGCGAGACTGGCGACGGCTATTTCGGCAGTCTCTTGACTCGGGCTGGTCTGGAAGAGATCGCGGACAAGGCGCATGCGGCCGGCTTCACCATGTGGGATACCGCTGTGGTATACGGCATGGGTCGTTCAGAAACTGTCCTCGGGGAGGTCCTGAAGCGCTACGCCCGCAGCGACTACCAGCTCTCGACGAAGTTTACTCCGCAGGCTGCGGGGACCGGCGAAAATCCGGTGGCCGACATGCTGGAGCAGAGCCTGGCGCGCCTCGACACCGACTACATCGACCTCTACTGGATTCACAATCCAGCCGATGTCATGCGGTGGACGCCTCATTTGATCCCGTTGCTGAAGAGCGGGAAGGTCAAACATGTCGGCGTCTCCAATCACAACCTGGGCGAAATCGAACGCGCCGACCAGATCCTGGGCGAAGCCGGGTTTCGGGTCGAAGCCGTCCAGAACCACTACAGTCTCCTTTACCGTAGCTCGGAGGACGCGGGGATCCTGAACTACTGCCGCAACCAGGGCATCCCATTTTTCGCCTATATGGTGCTCGAGCAGGGCGCCCTCAGCGGCAGGTACAGTCCGGAGAATCCGCTACCGGAAGGCACCAATCGGGCGCAGGTTTACAATGGCATGCTTCCTCAGCTGAAGGCCCTGACCGACAAGCTCGCCTCGATCGGCCAGAAGCAGAATGCAGCAGCTCCCGATGTCGCAACGGCTTGGGCCATCGCCAAGGGTACGACGCCAATCATCGGTGTCACCCGGCCTGGTTACGTCGATGGTCTGGTCCGGGCCACCAGCCTGGTGCTCTCCAGTGACGACATTGCGGCGTTGGAAGCTCTTGCCGAATCTGCGAACGTGAATACCCGCGGCTGGTGGGAAAAAGAGATGCAAGTCTGAACGGCGCCGGACCGTCTTCCGTGGATTCGGGCACACGCAGGCGTCCATCTTTCAGACGAACAGCAAAAACAGAGGGGCGGTTCAATCACCACCCAGAGAGCATCAGAACGCTGTTCGGAATAGCGCCAGCCACGCGGCGATCTCGCTGAACGCGACGATATTGCCGCCATCTACCTCCATTGGTCATCCCAGATTCCTTGGCAGGAGAGTCTCGCCCACCCCGGAACACAGGAATCTGACGCTCACCTTCGGCTCAATGCTCAAAACCGCCAAAGTCCAGCCAAGAGGGACCCCTACGTCGGCAGCAGTCCAGCCGTCCGATAGCTCTCGATGAGCGCGTCGAACAAGGAAATGTCGGATCGGCTTCTCGCCATGAGTTGGGCACCCGCGACGGCGGCGAAAATGGCGCGAGCGCGCTCCTCGCTTCTCTTGCGAGGAACAATGCCTGCCGCAATCAGCTCTTTACTGAGCCATGCGACGTTCACATCAGCAAAAGTCTGGACTTCCCTCTTCACCGGCTCGGGAAGGTCGTCATATTCGGCGGACATGAAGCTGCAGAGGCAGAGCTTGTTGGCGTTCTCAAGCGATCTGCGGAAGATACCCGGGTATTGCCGAAGCGTGCTCGAAGAGCCGTCCGACTGCGTCAGATTGTCGAGATCCTTCATCGTGTCCTCCCAGTAGCGGCGCGCGACGGCTGCGCCCAGGTCGGCTTTGCTTGGAAAATGATAATATATGCTGGCCGCCTTGATGCCGACCTCTTGGGCTATGTCGCGAAAATTCAGACCGCCATACCCATGGGCCTGGGCTGCGCGCTTTGCGGCGGCGAGAATGGTTTCTCGAGCATTCGGACTGGCTTTGACGTTCACGGGATTACCACCTTTCACCTACCATCTGACAGATAAAGCTTGACGAAGCAATTGTCCGCCGCCATGAATGACTACCATCTGTCAGGTAGGCATCTCGCACCCCTGAAGCAATCGCCTCCCCTCGGGGCGAATGAGGCTCGGGCGTGACAGCCGCCGAAACAGACAGGGAAATGATTGAGCTACGTTGTCGTCGAGAAAATCCTGTTTGGACGTAAGAAATGAAAACCAGAAAAATCGGTGATCGGACGCACGTCGCGCGACGCGATTTCATCCACACTACGGGAGCGGCCATCGGTATGAGTTCATTGATGGCTGCATTTGCCCATGCCCGCCCGATCACGAAAACCAACCCTGCGAAGGATCCTCTGATGAGTGCGAACGAACAGTCACCAGGCCCACATTCGGCGCAGAATCCGCCTTTGGACGTGCATCCGGGGTGGGTTCGGAGCGGGTATGACAATACTCCAGGCCCGAAAGCCTATTATATCAACCTTGAAGCCAAGCCTGGGAAAGGCGATCTGGTCGAAAAGTTCCTGCGGGACATCCTCGCTGGCGTCGAACAGGAGCCAGGAACCGGTCCGTGGTTCGGGTGCCGTTTTTCCGAGACGACGTTCGGAATTTTCGAGGCGTTTCCGGACACTGCGGCGCGCAATGCCCACGACGTCGGACCCGGGGGACGAAATTTTCTCAGGTCGGCCGAACTGGCGGAAATGCTTGCCTATCCGGCGCATTTATATCGCCTGGACGTCATGTTTGGAAAATATGACGTGATGTTAGGCAAGAAGGTGGTTGCGGGTTAAATCCGACCACGGTCGCGTGGATACCATCTCCGCCAAGGGCGCCGTAGTACGATTTCTATAATCATACTCTGACGCGCGACATATTTTTTTGATTTTCCACCCTGCTACGTGCGCAGGCGGACTTCCATGGGAAGAAAAGATGAAAATTTATGACTGGCCCACCGGGCCTTATCCGGCTCGTGTTCGTATTGCCCTGACTGAGAAGGGCATGGAGTCCAGAATCGCGTTCGAAAAGGTCGATCTTTGGAAGGGAGAGCACAAGATGGCGGGCTTCCTGAAAAAGAACTACTCCGGCACCTTGCCGGTGCTGGAGCTCGACGATGGCGCGTTCATCGCTGAATGTACGGCCATTACCGAATATCTGGATAATCTTGATGGAAACCCGATTTTGACCGGGAACACGCCCCGGGAGAAGGGTGAGATCCACATGATGAGCAAGCGCGTAGAACTGGAGGTGATGGATGCGGTCAGCGTCTATTTCCATCATGCAACGCCTGGTCTAGGGCCGGATGTGGAACTCTACCAGAATAACGAATGGGGTTTAAGGCAGCGGGACAAGGCCCTGAGGGGCATGCGTTATTTTGATTCCGTCTTGCAAGAGCGTCCATTTGTCGCCGGTGAAAAATTCTCGATGGCCGATATTACTCTTGTGGGCGGCCTGATCTTTGCGACGCTCGTGAAGCTGGCCGTTCCCGAGGAATGCACGGCCCTGCTGGCATGGTACGAGCGAATGAAAGAGCGCCCAAGCGTCGCCAAACAACTCGCACTGAAAGCATAACCCTAAAGCAATGTGCGTCGGGAGATAGGGAACTCCGCCCCTCCTTACGGCAAGCGGGGCGTATGAACATGGCATCATTCACGTTTCATGGCCCCGGAGCACTTTGCTTCGGTCAAAACACATCAGATGCTTTGCCCAACTGCTTATGAACGACCCCGACCCTGTCACGCCCGAAGAAATCCACCGCATCTTTTAAGGATGCCTGTCGCGGAACGCAGCGGAGCAACAGATATGCATAGTAGAGTTTACTTTTCCCCGACGCAGTTGGGTTGTCACACCTTGACCAACCGGATTGTCCTGCCGCCGTTGACCCGCCAGCGCGCCGCCCAGCCCGGTGACGTCGCAACGGATCTCATGGCGGACTATTATCGCCAGCGCGCAAGCGCCGGGTTCATGGTCACCGAAGGCGCGCAGATCGAACCGCGGGGCCAGGGCTACGCCTGGACGCCAGGCATCTACAGCGAAGAACAGATCGTGGGGTGGCGGAAGGTCACACAAGCGGTCCACGCCGAAGGCGGCGTGATCTTCGCCCAGCTCTGGCATGTAGGGCGCGTCTCCCACAACGCGCTACAGCCGAATGGCGAGGTTCCCATTGCGCCATCAGCCATCGCGCCGCAGAAGGTCAAGGCATTCATCGAAACCGGACCGGGCGTCGGTGAGTTGGTGCGGCCGCCAACGCCGCGCGCGCTCACTGTTCCCGAAATCAAGGAGCTTGTGCAGATATACGCCCAGGCGGCGCGGAACGCTATCGCGGCGGGATTCGACGGCGTCGAGATACACGCGGCGAACGGCTACTTGGTGAACCAGTTCATTTCCGCCCGCGCCAACCAACGTGCAGACGAATACGGCGGCTCACTGGAAAACCGACTGCGCTTCCTCCGCGAGATCGTCGCGGCTGTGTCCGAAGCCGTGGGGCCGAACCGGCTCGGCGTACGCTTTACTCCGCTGTTCGAGAGCACCGATCAGGATCGCGTTTATATCGGCCTCGTCGAGGACGATCCGCACGCGACATATATCGCCGCGATCAAGGTGCTCGAAGACGCTGACGTCGCTTATGTGTCAATCGCCGAAGCAGACTGGGACAATGCACCGGATTTACCGCTGAGCTTTCGAAAGGCGGTTCGAGCGGCCTTTTCGGGTCGCATTATCTACGCCGGAAAATACACCTCCGAACGTGGAGCCAGCCTTCTCGAAACTGGCTTGGCCGATCTCATCGCTTTCGGCCGGACCTTCATCGCCAACCCCGACCTGCCGGCGCGCATCTCCAATGGCTGGCCGCTGAATCCGTTGCGTCCCGAATATCTTTACGGCGGTGGCGAGAAAGGTTTCACCGACTATCCGGTCTACTCGCAGAGCGTCACCGACACACCGCTTTGAGCGTCGTATAAGAAGCGCGCCTGACAGGCTGCGGAAAAGCGACCAGCGTCGAGCCGTGAATGATGATTCGTCGCCGAGACGGAAACGGATGCCGATCTCGACAAGGCTGTCGATGGCGCGATCGCTGTAAAATACCGTACGGCGCTCTATGATCCACCGGGTCCAAAGGAAGGAAATCCTGAATATCGGTCGTGCCTGATGCGCATGGCCTTGGCGTAGCGCATCGGCGACATGCCGACGTGGCGGGAGAAGGCCGTGCTGAACGTGCTGCCGGAACCATAGCCGACCTGCGCGGCAATATGCTCGATCGTCAACTCCCGCGTACGCAGCAGACGCTTGGCCAGCGCCATCCGCCATGCCAGCAGATATTCCATGGGCGGATGCCCGACGACGCGCGTGAAGCGCGCGAAGAACGCCGAACGCGACATTCCGGCTTCGGCGGCGAGACCGGCAACAGTCCAGCTCCGCTCGGGGCGTGCATGCATGGCGCGCAGGGCAGTGACCAGACGATCGTCCGCCAACCCCCGAGAGAGGCTCGGTATCGACGTGACATCGGCCCCGCACCGCAGCGCCTCGATGAGCAGCACTTCAAGAAGGCGCTCCAGGACCACCTCCCGTCCTGGTCGGGAATGACGCGTTTCATCGGCCACCAGCTGAAGCAGAAGCGCAAGCCGCGGCTCGTCGCTGGCGACGATCATCGCCGGCAACAGGGAGACGAGCAACACAGCGTCGGGCGAGGCGAAACTGCAGAGTCCGACCTGCATTCTGAGATTGACCGGCTCGTCGGGCTTTCCGATCCGGAAACGCCCCTCGCCGATCTTCGTCGGCATCATCGCAATTCCGTATGGCGGCGCGTCGATACTTTCCACGACGTGGTCGTTGGTCGAGGGGGACAGCACGAAATCCCCCTTCCGCACGATGATCGGCGGTCGACCGGATGACACGACCCTGCACGCGCCCTCCAGGACCGCGAAAAAGACCGGCTTGCCCTCGATGTTGCGGCGGATGCGCCATCGCCCGGCATATTCGACAAGCTTGGAATAACTGGCCGAAGGCTGGAGCAGGGCCACGATCTCGGCAAGCGGATCAACGGTCATAACAGGACTATCGCCAATAAGTTCGAGACAGTCGACCATAGATCGTCTGCCGGTTCACGACCATATCTGGATAGCCACAAACAAAATCGGAGCATGCTCATGCCCACCGTTCTCATCACCGGCTGTTCATCGGGCTTCGGTCTCGAAACTGCGAAACTGTTCCTCGCAAAGGGCTGGAACGTCATCGCCACGATGCGTCAGCCCAGGGCCGACATTCTGCCCGTTTCAGACAATCTCACCGTCTTGCCACTCGACGTCACCGATCCGGAGAGCATCAGGAAAGCGGTCGAGCAAGCTGGCGATATCGATGTACTGGTCAACAATGCGGGAATTGGCGCAGCCGTGCCGATCGAATTGATCGAACCGGATACGGCCCGCCTGTTGTTCGAGACCAACACGCTCGGGACGCTGGCGACGATGCAGGCGGTCCTGCCCGGATTCCGCAAGCGCCGCAGCGGCACCATCATCAACGTCACATCGACAGTAACGCTCAAGTCGCTGCCGCTGGTTGGTGTCTACCGGGCCAGCAAGGCGGCTGTAAACGCACTGACCGAAAGCCTCGCGGTCGAAATGGCGCCGTTGGGCGTGCGTGTGCATATCGTTCTTCCTGGTCGTTCGCCCGAGACAAGCTTCAGCACGAACGCCACGCCGCATCTGCGCGGACTGGATAACCCCGACTACAAGCCGATGATCGAAAGCATGATCGCAAGCTTTCGCGATGAGAGAGGTCCGCTCACTCATGCGACCGATGTGGCCGCGGCGATCTGGCGGGCCGCCACCGATCCGGGCGCTCCGCTCAGGATCGCGGCCGGCGAGGACGCGGTCCAGTGGATGGCCGAGGCCGGATGACGGCATCCTGGTCGATCAACGGCTGTTTTCATCTGGCGAGAATAGTCGCTTACGCAAAACAGCCCGAACGATAGGGCCACTTCTGATATCATCGATGATAATATTTTTTATCGTTCCGCCGATACAAGGACGCGATTATGATCATTGTGACAGGCGCCAATGGCCAGCTCGGCCGCGGGATTGTCAAGAGCCTGGTGGGACGCGGTGTGGCATCGCATGAGATTGTCGCGAGTGTCCGCGATCCCAGGAGGGCCGCCGACCTCGCCGCCCTGGGCGTCACCATACGTCGCGGCGACTTTGCGGATGCGCGTAGCCTGGAAGCTGCATTTCGAGGCGCGGACAAGGTTCTTATCGTCTCAGCAGATAAGCTCGGCGAGGAGGCATTGCGGCTTCATCGCACAGCAATCGAGGCCGCGCGCACCGTAGGCGCACGCCGCATTTTTTACACCAGCCATATGGGCGCACGTCCGGGCTCACCTTTCCTGCCGGCAGACCAGCACGCTGCTACCGAAGCGGACTTGGCCGCAAGCGGGATTGCTTACACTTCCCTGCGCCACGGCTTTTACGTTGAAAGCTGCCTCCATATGATTGGCGATGACCTGCGTAGAGGGGAACTCCGAACCCCCGAAGACGGCCCGGTCAGTTGGACAGCGCGGGGCGATCTCGCCGAAGCCGACGGCGCGATCCTGGCGACCAAAGGCGGATGGGACGGTATCACCCCTTCTCTAACAGCAGGAGAGGCCATCACAATGGCTGAGATCGCCGTGATCGCATCGGAAGTGACCGGTCGGACGGTGCGTCACGTCACCGTCACTGACGAGGCATGGCGTGATGCGAAGATCGCGGCCGGGATGCCCGCCATTTACGCTGACATGCTTTTAGGAGCGTTCCGGGCCGCTCGTCAGGGAGACTTCGCCACGACCGGTCCGGCGTTGGCCGCGCTCCTCGGCCGTACACCCAGGACCATACGGGATGCCCTGTCCGCGCCGGATTTTAATCAACCGCATCGATAGCCGCACGAAAAGGGATAAGACATGAGACCAAAGGGTGTAGCCGCTGACTCGGGTGTGCCGTGACGAACGGCATCGGTTCCGATTCTCTTGAATTGGAAGGGGGATCAGGCCGATGACGGCGGCAGTGAAGCTACGGTATGGTATTCGGCCTCCGACCTAACTGACAGCTAGTTCTGGCGCCAGGGCAGCCCGTCGGCCTTCCATCCCGCCCGACGACCCCGATGGCCCTCCGCATCCAGCGGGCCCTCGAATCCGCCGGCCACGTTGAACACCTGCGTAAATCCCGCCATTCGCGCCGCCATCGCGGCAGACTGGCTTCGCGCGCCGGAGCGGCAGATGAAATGGATCTCATGCTCCGGCGTCAGACCCGCCGCCTGAAGCTGCTCCACAAAGCGCGGGTTCGGCTGGCCGCCCAGCGTCTGCCACGACACCGGGATCACCTGCTTGCCAACCGATGTCAGGTCGGGCAGGCCCACGAACATCCATTCCGCATCGGTGCGCACGTCGACCAGCTGCGCTTGCGGGCGGTTGCCCAGCGCATTCCAGGTTTGAGTGGGGGCTACGTCCTCGATCATCTTGTGTCCCATCGCAAGAATGCACATTGTGCGCGTAACGGGCGCCCGACCCCGGCCGGGCGCATTCCGGCGGCCGACCAGCCGCCACGCACGTTGCGGAGAAGGTGCTGCGTTATGGGCCAAAGTGCAAATCCCGCCCCGATCGGCTGGACGACCTCGTCCTCCGACATGACTGCCGCGATCGGCCACACGCCGCTGATCCGCCTGCGGCGCGCGTCTGAACTGACGGGCTGCGAGATCCTGGGCAAGGCGGAATTCATGAATCCCGGCGGCTCGGTCAAGGACCGCGCCGCCCTGGCGATCATCGACGATGCCGAACGGCGCGGCGTGCTCAAACCCGGCGGCACGGTGGTCGAAGGCACGGCCGGCAATACCGGCATCGGGCTCACGCTGGTCGCCAACGCCCGCGGCTACCGCTCGGTGATCGTGATGCCGGAGACCCAGAGCCAGGAGAAGATCGACTTCCTGCGCATGATCGGCGCCGACCTGCGCCTGGTGCCGGCCAAGCCGTTCCGCGATCCGGGCAACTACGTCCACGTCTCCCGCCGCCTGGCCGAGGAAACGGGCGCGGTCTGGGCCAACCAGTTCGACAATCTCGCCAACCGCGAGGGCCACCGCGCCACCACCGGCCCCGAAATCTGGACCCAGACGGCAGGCAAGATCGACGCCTTCACCTGCTCCTGCGGCACAGGCGGCACGCTGGCCGGCATCGCCCTGGGCCTGGAGGATTCCGCCCGCGCCGAAGGCCGCGCGCGCCCCCGGATCGTGCTGGCCGACCCGGAAGGCTCGGCCCTGTACGGCTGGGTCAAGTCCGGCGACCTCAGCGTCAGCGGCAGTTCGATCACCGAGGGCATCGGCCAGTCGCGCGTCACCGGCAACCTGGAAGGCATCGCCATCGACGACGCCGAACGCATCCCCGACCCCGAGGCGCTGGACCTGATCTACGAGCTGCTGATCCAGGAAGGCCTGTCGATCGGCGGCTCGTCGGGCATCAACGTGGCGGCCGCCATCCGCGTCGCGCGCAGGATGGGCCCCGGCCACACGATCGTCACCATCCTGTGCGACGGCGGCAGCCGCTACCAGTCCAAGCTCTTCAACCCCGCCTTCCTGCGCGGGAAGAACCTGCCCGTCCCGCCCTGGCTCGCATGACAGCCACCTGACGGGCCGTTTGCACGATCACCCTGCCGACGATCCGACACGCTTTCCCGCGCGTCGGATCGCACGGCGGCCAGGGCCGCTCCGCACCGACGGTGCGGAAACACATCATCCACACGGCCACGCCGCCCTCCGGATACGCCATTTTTTCAGACGGCCTCCATATCCCCGACCGGAAGACCGGCGCCCTTACGGCGTTCCCTCGGCCGTGTCCTTCCCTGCGGCCACGGCCGGCACCGCATCCGGGCGCGCCGTATCGCCCATCAGCAGCGCGACCAGCAGCACGCATATCACCCCCGCCGCCGCCAGGATCAGAAAAGCCAGCGAAGCCGAACGGTCGGCCACGGTGCCGGCCAGCGAGGTCGAAAAACTCGCACCCGCCCCCATGGCCAGCCCCAGAATGCCCATGCACATGTTGAACCGCCCGCTGATGCGCGTCAGGTCGGCGGCCACCAGCGGCATCATCACCCCGAACGACGACGAACTGATCCCGTCCAGCAACTGGATCGCGATGATCAGATAGGGGTTGCTCGTCGTCGCCAGCAGGGCGGCGCGCAACGGCAGGGCGGCAAAAGTCACCAGCATCACCGGCCGCCGCCCGATCGTCTCCGCCAGCCGGCCGATGACCGGCGACAGCGCCGCGCCGACCAGCTGCGGCAGCAGGATGCAGGCCGCGATCACGATCTCGGCGATATTGCCCGCATCCTTGGTCACCTGCCCCGCCGCCAGCGACAGGATACCCGCCGCCGACAGATGGAAGAAAGCGACGCAGATCGCAAAGGCGAACAGCCGCCGGTCGCGCAGCAATTCCCACATCGCCCCCTTGGTGCGGGGCGGCCGCTCGCCCTCGGCCACGGCAGCGGTGTTGATCGAGGCCGGCGCTTCGACCGGCTCGATCATCATCAGCGCCATCAGCCCCGGCATCGCCAGCGCGGCACCGAGGAAGAAGGTGGCCTGGGGCGACACCCAATAGCCCACCGCCCCCATCAGCCCCGAGCCGATGGCGTTGCCGATGGACGCAAAACTGGCATTGCGGCCGAATCGCTCGCCCAGCTGCCCCTTGCCGTCATCGGGCAGGCGCAGCACCTGCGCCGCCACCACCGCCAGGGTGATGGCACCGATCGCCGGCGTCAGCGTGCAGCTCGCCAGCCCGTGCAGAACCTCCGCCAGGGCGACGGGCATCTGCTGCGGAAAGATGGCCAGCAGCAGGCATGAGAAGATCACGGCAAGAATCGACAGCGCCGCCACGCGATGCTTGTCGCGCAGCCGGTCGACCAGCATCCCGGCCGGAACCTGGCTGACCATGGCGGTGACCGACCCGATGCTCAGGACGTAGCCGATCTGGCCCTGCGTCCAGTGGGCGCCGGTCAGATACACCGCGATGAACGAGCCGAAAGAAGCCTGCAGATTTCCGACGAAGAAATTGAGCAAATCCAGCCCGCGCTGGCTGTTCCTGGGCAGTTTCACGCAGGGCCGTCCCCGCGCTGTCCCCTGTCGCGCCGCCTCATCGCGCCATGAACCCCGACCGGCCGGCGGCGGCATGCCCCGTGGGCGGCCCGTCTCCCCCGCCACCCGGCGCGGGGGGCACCAGCGGCGGCGGCACGGGCTGGGGTTCGACCGATAGCGGACCGGGCTCGGCCTCGGCGGGGGCCACCACCGGGGCCACGGGCGCTGCGGCCGGCACCATGGGCGCGGGCGGCGGCGCCTGGACCACCGTCACATCCATCGAGGTCGGGTCATAGGCCGGGGCCGAACGGACCCCCGCCCCGTCGATGCGCAGCTTGACCGGGCTCTTCTCCGTCAGCCCGCCCATCACGAACGCATCCCACGCAATGGCGATGCGCCGGTTGCCCACCCCCAGAAAACCGCCGACATCCACCACCACGGCCGCCGGACGCCCCTCCTGGTCCAGCAGCACGTCGATCACCTGCCCCACATGGCTGCCATCGGGCGCCACCACGTCGCGGTCGATCAGGCTGCCCAGCCGGTGCGCGGCGGTGGCTGGCACGGCATGGCCATGCCCGGTCTGCGCCGGCGGCGGCGCGGCCAGCACGACCGGCGGCGGCGCCGTCAGCTCCGGCAGGTCGCCCGTCGGCATGTCCCGCGCGGGATTGCCGAGAAAGGGCACTCCCGGCCCGCTATCCGGGCCAGGCACCACCGGGTCGGCCGCGCGAACGGCGCCGGCCGACAGGACAAGAAGGGCCGACAGCGCGCCGAACAGGACCGCCGGACGTACGAAACGGCCGGGCGTACGCGCGACCGGGGACAGGGTGGAATGTTCCATTCCCAATCCTGTGCATGAACCGGGCGCTCCTGTCACAGGCTTCCAGCGGGTCCATCGCGTTTTTTTCCGGCCCCGCCCCTTCCGGGCCCCGATTGCAACCGAATGAAACACCGGCTGCACGGCGCGAAAAAGCGCGTTAGAACGAAGGCATGGAGCCCCTGCCTCATATTCTGGTCGTCGACGACGACCGCGAAATCCGCGATCTTCTCGCCCGTTTCCTCGAACGCAACATGTTCCGCGTCACCACGGCGCGCGACGGGCGCGAGACCCGCAAGGCGTGGCAGGCCGGCCATTACCAGATCGTGGTGCTGGACCTGATGCTGCCCGGCGAAACCGGTCTGGAACTCGCCCGCTGGCTGCGCGAGCAGGCCAATGTGCCCATCATCATGCTGACGGCGATGGGCGAGGAGACCGACCGCATCATCGGCCTGGAAATGGGCGCCGACGATTACCTGCCCAAACCCTTCAACCCGCGCGAATTGCTGGCGCGAATCCGCGCCATCCTGCGCCGGACCAGCGAGACCGCCACCCTGCGCGGCGCCGGCGGCGCGGCCCAGTGCCTGCATTTCTCGGGCTGGACGCTGGACGCCACAAGGCGGCGGCTGCTCAACCCCGACGGTACCGAGGTGGCGCTGACGGGCGGCGAATACGACCTGCTGACGGCCCTGCTCGACCGCGCCAACCGGGTCCTGACCCGCGACATGCTGTTCGACCTGCTGCGCGGCCGCCAGGCCGGTCCCTTCGACCGCGCGATCGACGTCGCCATCAGCCGCCTGCGCCGCAAGCTGGAAGATAATGGCCGCAACGCCCAGCTCATCAAGACCGTCCGCGGCGGCGGCTACGTGCTGGCATCCGATGTCGAACGCAGTTGATGACCAGAGCTGAAGACCGACGCTGAATGAACGAAACCGATTCGGGCCCGGCCGCCCGCACGCCCCGCCTGCCCCGCCGCGTGCTCCGCTGGTTCTGGCCCCGCTCGCTGGCCGCCCGCACCAGCCTGCTGCTGATCGTCGGCCTGGGGATCATCGAGGCCATCGGGCTGACCGTCCACGCGCTGGACCGCATCGATTTCGACCGCCGCATGATCCAGCAGGAAAGCCAGAATCATGTCGGCATGATCTATCGCTCGATCGTCGAGACCCAGCCGCAGGACCGCGAGGCCGAACTCGAGGCCCTGCACCCGCCCGCGACCTTCCACATCGCCCTCACCCCCGGCCCCGACCCCGACATGGTCGAACAGACGGCCAACGACCCGATGGCCCATATGCATATGGGCCAGCCCCCCTTCGGGCACGAGCCCTTCGACCGGCCACCCTTCGCCCGCTCGCCCCAGGGCCAGCCGCCGCTGCCGCCCCACCTGCGGCCGCGCCAGATCCTGTTCAGCGCGCCGCACGGCTCGCCCCGGCGGGCGGTGGCGTTCCTGCTGCCCGACGAGACACGGTGGCTGACGATCCACTACACCCTGCCGGCGCCCAATCCGTTCCGCTCCCCCACCTTCCCCACCGCCTTCGCGCTGATGACGGTGGCCGGCGGCGTGCTGATCGTCTGGGGCGTGCGGCGGCTGGTCGCCCCCGTCGGCACCCTGGCGGCAGCGGCCGAGGCGCTGGGCCGCGACGTCAACGCCCCGCCGATGTCCGAGGACGGGCCGCTGGAAATCGCCCGCGCGGCGCAGGCCTTCAACACCATGGCCAACCGCATCAGGCGCTTCCTCACCGACCGCACTCTGATGCTGACGGCCATCGGCCACGATTTGCGCACCCCGATCACCCGCCTGAAGCTACGGGCGGAATTCGTCGAGGACGACGAACTGCGCGGCAAGTTCCTGGCCGACCTGGACGAGCTGGAAGCCATGGTCTCCGCCACCCTGGCCTTCGGGCGCGATACCTCGCGCCGCGAACCCATGAGCCGGCTGGACCTCACCGCCCTGCTCCAGACCATCCTGGACGAAGCCGCGGAAACCCACCCCGACCAGGCCGACGCGATCGGCTTCGCCGCCCCCCCGCCGGCGGTGACGATCGCGGCCCGCCCGGTGGCGCTGAAGCGCGCGCTGAACAACCTGATCCAGAACGCCATCCTCTATGGCGGCGGCGCCCAGGTCACGCTGGAAACGCCGCTGCCGGAAAACGAGGGCGAAAGGCTGGTCACGGTCCTGATCGAGGATGACGGCCCCGGCCTCCCCCCCGAGGATCTCAACCGGATGTTCGAACCCTTCGTCCGCGCCGAAATCAGCCGCAACCGCGAAACCGGCGGCACCGGCCTGGGCCTGGCCATCGCCCGCAACATCATCTGGGGCCTCGGCGGCGACATCCGCCTGGGCAACCGCACACCCCACGGGCTACGCGCCACCGTCACCCTGGTCTGCTGATGCCCCCGTGGGTCTATGCCCGCCTTCCTGCCAGCCCAGAAGCGAAAAACGCATAAAACAGGATTTCGGGCTGTATGATGCAGTTCAACAGATGAAAGAGTATTTCCGGCATGGATGGCGGACATGGCACGCATATGTCGGGATAGTCAAATAACGTCTTGAAATCAGTGAAACTCTTCATCGGTTTCATTGCGGACAGCGCTCTGAACGGCGGATTCAGATCCACCTTGAAGGGCGATCAGCAGCAAAAACAGAAGCGAAAGCGCTGCTGACATATTCACGAAAATGAACAAAAAAAGTGAATATCGCCGCATTGACGTAAACATTACCCGCCAGACATGTCAACTGATTCATGGTGGCATCATGCCATCAAAGAAAAGGTGATTGGAATGTATTTCCAGCAAGCACATGATCCCGCTTTTTCGTGGAAATATGATCGATCCATAAACAACAGACAAAAAAACAGCACTGAAATCATAATTTTTTCGGAACAGTCTCTCTTTATCCACAAACGGCACGAATTTTTTCCTCCGGCTTCAGACGAGCGCAAGACGCCCATCCCTTTGGAAGCAAAAAAAGTGCGTGGGGAAGACGGTCAATGTGTATCCACCACCAGCATGCGAATATGTGCGGCCAGAGAACAACCGGCTTCGCATCATCGCTGGCAGCCACAACCATACCGCAGGCAACAGACGGAAAAATTGCCCAGCGAACAGTTTGTTCAGAGGTCTCATGAGGTTCGACACGACCGCCAGGAAGGCAGAACCTGCCCGGTTCGCCTGACTTAACTCGTTACCCGATCAATACTTCTCCTCGATTGTTAAACAATGATGCCGACCTCAATGGTCGGAGTGTTGGCTCCCTTCACTGCTCACGCGGCAACGGTCTCTTGCGACCTGATCTCGCGGAGTGCCATCGACGCAGTGTAGTGACCACTGATAAAAGCCGCGACGATTCCTCGAAAGCGACCGCATGCGTCACCGGCAACCCAAGCGGGGGCCGTAGGCATGCGCAGGGACCCGTCAGTGGCTGGATACCAACCGACACCTTCTAGCGTGGGTCCAATCAGGTTCGTTGTCTCATGATCGATGGAAGGAAATCGGTCTATCAAATGACACAATCCAGTTATCATATGTTCACGCAACTGGGGGCCATAGATGCGATCGAATATGCTTAGAGCGGACGAGTTACCCGACAGCACGTCCTGAAGAGGGACCGAGAAGTAGCAGCTTCTATCCTTCAACGTTTGCGTCAGATGGAGCATATTTCTTGCTGCCACCCCTTCGTCCAATATCCGGGTATTGAACCCCAAATTGGAGCGACCAGTAGGCGGGCAGTCCGAGTGGCCGGATACCGCCCATATGTCATTCACGTGAGCGAGCGCAGTCGTGCCCTCGCGACACACACAGAACGTTCGCCACTCAACGGATTGTTGACCGTCGCGAAAGCAGAACTTTGGGTCCAACTGCGCGAGATTCGCGAAGAATGCTCTGTGAGAAGGCTGTTCGATCCGAAATCCAACTTCGAGTCTCTGAAAATCTCTAGCGGGGTACAAACCAGGGAATTGGAGCGGTCCAAACCGCCCCGTCGCCATTATCACGCATCTCGCGGTAATTGATGAATGAAGTCCGTCCCCCGCGAGAAGATCAATACCAAAAAGCCGTGGTATATTTGAAAAACTCAGATGCTGCACGACTGTTCGATCGAACGACACAGATTGACCAGGGGTCAATAACGAGTTTATTAATTCTATCCTCTTATCCAGTGAAAGATAGCTCGACGGATATTCTTTTAGAGCCCATACGTCTGAAGCGGAGTGATCGGCAATATCTGCGTTGGGATAAGGCGGAGTAGCAAGTCCATGCTGATCGAGTAACCCGCAGGTCCAATCGTAGGCCGCTCGCAATACGTCGCGGCAATCGAGTTGCCAAAGACGCGTCGCCGATGGAAAGAACGAGAATTTTCCGTCCGAGAACAGCCCTGCTCCCCCATGCCCCATGGCAAGTTCGTCCGCGTTCTCGCGGCTGCGTTCGCTAACCGGCTTACCTGCATCAACAATAGCGACGCGAAAACCCTCATGTTCCAGTCGGTGTCTTGCAGCAAGTCCGGCGGGTCCCGCTCAGATAATTACGAAATCGAAATGCCGCATCGCCGATCCGTTACCTGAAGGTTTAGGTTGGACATAGATACGATACGTATCGTTTCAACGCAAGCCCGTTGCGCCCTTGGTTGCCGTGGCTCTATGTCGTATGAGAATGCTTCAACCCTTTTTGTAGATCACGTGATTTTTCGCCCGCATGATGAGGTTATGAACATAGTGGCTGGTCGTGTATCGGGTCGTCCTTTTCGGGCAGATGTATCTGATTTAGTTCGCGCCACCGCGCTCGAGTTGGCTTACGAGCGCGGTGTTGGGTATGCCACGATAGAAAACATTGCCCAGCGATCAGGAGCGGCGAAGTCGACGATATATCGCCGCTGGCCTAATTCCGCGTCAGTTTTGATGGATGCATTCCTCTCGGACATCTCACAAGAAATCTCATATAGGGATTTCGGATCTGTTACGGATACGTTCCGCCATGCCCTATCTCAACTCGTAACGGCACTTTCGGGCAAGCGACGCCAGCTCCTCCGCACTTTACTTGGCATGGCTCAGATGGATGAGGATCTGTCTGGCGCCTTTTGGGAACGCTGGATCGAGCCGAGGCGAAAGGAAGGAATTCAGTTCCTAAAATTAGCACGTTCGCGCAAAGAAATACGAACAGATTGTGACTTCGACCTAATACTGGACATCCTGTTCGGGGCTTTATATTACAGATTCATGATCCCATATCGCGAGATAGACGAGGATTATATTAATTCTCTGGTCGAAAACACGTTTCGAAGTCTGTTGATGTAGCCGCTACACACCTCCCACCAGGGTCAGGGGCTCTTTACGGCAACCATCGGCGATCAGATGGCATGCGTCAGACAGAACGGGAAGAAGGATATCAACGATGCTGCCCTGCTGTGGGCGTTGAAATGCGTGCTGTCGATCATGAGGCAATCTGGAACACTCACCTGAGCCACCAAAGTTGCATGGAACTTCTCGAAGATGCCACGCTCCCCCCCCCCAGCGAATGAAGCAGTTGTAGAGCGTCTTGTGTAGCCGAAACCCTTTGGGCGCATCCTTTCACTGCAACCCACGACGGATCACATAAATGATCCCGCTTATAACGTGACGGTCATCCACACGACGCAAACCACGTGCTCGAGGTAAACCGGAACTGTAGAATCCTCGTCTGGTCACGGCTCAGCATCGGTACTTCGCCCATTTTCAACGTCCTGATTGCTCACGCCGCGCTTGTCGGGCGTTGTATCGGATGGCATTCAGGCCCTGACACCCGACACGGCGAACCGATCATGCTCGACCGACTCTACGCCCGCACCCTCTCCCTGGCCGCCAGCCGCCACGCCCCACTCTGGCTGGCCGTGATCGCGTTTGCCGAGGCCAGCGTCTTTCCCCTGCCGCCCGATATCCTGCTGGTGCCGATGGTGCTGGCCCATCGCGACCGCGCCTGGGCGCTGGCCGCGCTGTGCACGCTGGCCAGCGTCTGCGGCGGCCTGCTGGGCTGGTATATCGGGGCCGTCCTGCTGCAACACGTCGCCATGCCGATCATCCATTTCTACCACGCGGAATCCCGGCTGGTCGCGTTGCAGGAACAGTTCCGCCAATGGGGGGTGGCGATCATCCTCTTCAAAGGCCTGACCCCGATCCCCTTCAAGATCGTCACCATCGCCAGCGGCGCCGCCCATTTCCCGCTGCTGCCCTTCGTCCTGGCCTGCATCGCCACGCGCGGCGCCCGCTTCTTCCTGCTCGCCGCCCTCCTCCGCCGCTACGGCGCGCCCATCCAGTCCTTCATCGAACGCCGCCTGACCCTGGTGGCCGCCCTGTTCGGCGTCGTACTCGTCGGCGGCTTTGCAGCCCTGAAATATCTGTAGGCCGCACGACCGGGCATACCCGCTCCGACTTGCGGCATGCCTGATCCAGGAGCAAACAGGGCACCAGACAGACTTGCCCAGCGGAGCCCGCCCATGCCTCACCAGATCGCCGTCATTACCGGAGCAGGCGCCGGAATCGGCCGTGCCACCGCGCGCACGCTGGCCCGCGCGGGCTGCGACGTCGCGCTGATCGGCCGCAACACGGCACGGCTGGAAGACGCGGCGGCAGAACTGGCGGAACTGCATATCCGCACCCTGACCATCACCGCCGACGTCACCGACGCCGAGGCACTGGAACGCGCGGCCGACGAGGTCGAGGCCACGCTGGGCCCGATCACCCTGTGGGTGAACTGCGCGGGCGCCGGCGTCAGCGGCCAGTTCGTGGAACTGTCGCCCGAGGAAATCCAGCGCGCGACCGACGTCACCTATCTGGGCACCGTCTTCGGCACCCGCGCGGCGCTGATCCGCATGCGCAGGCGCGGCTACGGCACCATCGTCAATCTCGACGCCATCTCCCTGCCGCGCCCCCTGCGCAGCATCGAAAGCGGCGCCCGGGCCGCGATCCGGGCCTTCACCGAAAGCCTGCGCCCCGAAATCCTGCATGACGGCGATCGCATCCATCTGTCGCTGGTCAGCCTGCCCGCCATCAACACCCCGCGCTTCGTCTGGACACGCAACCGCACCGGCAAGCGCCTGCGTCCCGCCGGCCCGCTCTTCGAGCCCGAAATCGCGGCCGAGGCCATCAGCCGCGCCGCCTTCGGCCGCCACCGCGACGTCCGGGTCGGCCTGTCGGGCATCGGCCGGCGCGTGGCCGCCTTCCTGGCCCCCACGCTGGTCGACCAGCGCCAGGCCGTCCACGCCTACCACCAGCAACTGGAAAAATACCCCGCCCCCGACGACGCGCCGGACAATCTGTTCGCCCCCGTCGCCGGCGCCCACGGCGCCCACGGCCCCTTCGACCATCTCAGCCGGCGCAGCATGCCGGTCCTGCTGACCACCACCCTGCGGACCATCCTCACCGGCACCTTACTGGCCGCCGGCGCGGCCGCCCTGGCCACGCTCCTGCGCCGCAAGCGCTGATCCCCACCACCACCGACCATCCGGCCCACGCGCTCCCATCCCCATGCGGGGCGGGAGCGCGCAGGCTTTTTTTTCGCTCCCCAGGCATCCTCCGCCCCGGGACCGGCGCTTGGCCTTCGCGGGGCCGTCCGATCGCGGCTGACTCACCGCATCGCCTCCCCGCGCCAGGAGACCGCCCGTGGACCAGCCTGCCGAAGCCCCCGACCGGCCCGCCTCCCTGGCGGGCCTGAGCGAACGGCAGGCCCAGGCACGGCTGAAGACGGACGGTTTCAACGAACTCCCCCGCCAGGAGCATCGCACCCCACTGGCCATCGTGGGCGAGGTCCTGCGCGAACCCATGCTCGCCCTGCTGCTGGTCGGCGGCGGCATCTACCTCCTGCTGGGCGACGTGCAGGAGGCGCTGATCCTGCTGGCCTTCGCCTGCGCCTCCATCGCGATCACCACGGTCCAGGAAACACGGACGGAACGGGTGCTGGACGCGCTGCGCGACCTCACCAGCCCCCGCGCCCTGGTCATCCGCGACGGCACCCGGCGGCGCATTCCGGGCCGCGAGGTCGTCAGGGGCGATCTCATCGTACTCGGCGAAGGCGACCGGGTCCCGGCCGACGCCGTGCTGATGCAGGCGCAGGACCTGCTCGCCGACGAATCGCTGCTGACCGGCGAGGCCGTCGCGGTGCGCAAATCCGTCGCGGCAACGGTGCCCCCCACGGCCCGGCCGGGCGGCGACGACCTGCCCTTCGTCTATTCCGGCGCGCTCATCGTGCGCGGCAGCGGCCTCGCCGAAGTCCACGCCACCGGTGCCGCCAGCGAGATCGGCAAAATCGGCCAGTCGCTCCGCATGCTGGACACCGAACCGCCGCGGCTGCGCGCGCAGATGGTGCGCCTGACCCGCCTCTGCGCCATCGGCGGCAGCGCGGTCAGCGCCCTGGCCCTGATCCTGTACGGAACCTTGCGCGGCGGCTGGCTCGACGCGGTGCTGGCCGCCATCACCATCGGCATGAGCATGCTGCCCGAGGAATTCCCGGTCGTGCTCACCGTGTTCATGGCCATGGGCGCATGGCGCATCTCCCGCGCCCGCGTGCTGACCCGCCGCGCGGCGTCCATCGAAACGCTCGGCTCGGCCACCGTGCTCTGCACCGACAAGACCGGAACCCTGACCGAAAACCGCATGTCGATCGTCGAACTCCGGCCAGCCGACAACGCGACCATCGCCCCACCCACCCCCTTGAGCGCCCTCACCCCCCAGGCCCAGGCGCTGGCCCTCCACGGCCTGCTGGCCAGCGCCCCCCAGCCCTTCGACCCGATGGAAACGGCCTTCCACGATTTCGCCCGCACCGCCCTGCCCGACACCCAGCTCCCGTCACGCGCGGGCTGGACGCTCGCCCGCACCTACGGGCTGCGGCCCGACCTGCTGGCCGTCACCCAGGCCTGGCGGCCGGACGCCGCGAAGCCCGCCTGCATCATCGCCGCGAAAGGCGCGCCGGAAGCCATCGCCGCCCTCTGCCATCTGGACGACACCCGGCGCACCGCCATCAGGCAGGCGCTCGACGCAATGGCCGCCCAGGGGCTCCGCGTCCTCGGCGTCGCGAAAGGCGCTTATGAGGGCGATGATTTTCCCGAAACACCGTACGGCTTCACGCTCACCTTCCTCGGCCTGGTCGGCATCGCCGATCCGCTGCGGCCCAGCGTGCCGGCAGCGGTGCGCGACTGCCGGTCCGCCGGCATCCGCATCATGATGATCACCGGCGATTACCCGGAAACGGCCCGCGCCATCGCCCGCGCGGCCGGGATCGACGCGGGCGCGACCGTCCTCACCGGCGACGCCATCGCAACGCTCTCCCAGTCCGAGCTTCAGGAACGCGCCCGCACCGCCACCGTCTGCGCCCGCATCATGCCGGAACAGAAACTACGGATCGTGCAGGCGCTGAAAGCCGACAACGCAATCGTTGCCATGACGGGCGACGGCGTCAACGACGCGCCATCGCTGAAGGCGGCCCATATCGGCATCGCCATGGGCGGACGCGGCACCGACGTGGCGCGCGAAGCCGCCGCGATCGTGCTGCTCGATGACGATTTCGGCTCCATCGTCACCGCCATCCGGCTGGGGCGGCGCATCTACGACAATCTGCGCAAGGCAATGGGCTTCATCTTCGCCGTCCACGTGCCCATCGCGGGCCTGGCGCTGCTGCCGCTCGTGCTGGGCTACCCCATCATCTTCGCCCCGATCCACATCGCGTTCCTGGAGATGGTCATCGACCCGGTCTGCACCCTGGCCTTCGAGGCCGAGACCGAGGAAGACGACATCATGCGCCGCCCGCCCCGCCCACCCTCCGAACCGCTCTTCTCGCCGCCGCTGATCGTCTGGAGCCTGCTCCAGGGCCTGCTGGTCTTCATCCTGGTCGGCGGCATCTTCATGTTCGCCACCCTGCGCGCCATGCCGGCCGATGAACTCCGCGCCCTCACCTTCGTCTCGCTGGTGCTCTCGATCGTCAGCCTGATCCTCGTGAACCGCTCGTTCAGCACCTCCCTCGTCACGGCCATCCGGCGCCCCAATGCCACTCTGGTCTGGATTCTCGCGATGGTGGTCACCGTCCTCGCCGCCAGCATCCTGGCGCCGCCGATCCGCAGCCTCTTCCGCTTCGGCCCCCTGCACTGGCACGATCTGGCACTGACCCTCGCCGTGGCGGCCACCGTCCTGATCGTGCTGGAAACCGCCAAGATCTTCTGGCGCGATCGTTTAAGGTTCTGAAAACCCGTTTGGAAATGCACGCCGGCGGCACAGCCGGGAACAGCCTCGCCCTTGCCTCACCATTTGATCCGCATGCCGGCGGTCAGCGCACCGGTGCCCACATTGCTGCCGGTGTTCGTCTGCCGGTGGCCGGCGAACATGTTGATGGTCAGGTCCATTCCCGGCACGCCCTTGACGGGATATGCAGCGGTCACGGTCCGTCCCGTTTCCATCGGAACGGGGCTGGCATTGCCCTGTTCGATAGCGAACGGCCCGACATGGCCGGGCACGCCGGGCGCCCGCGGTGGCGGCGAAAAGGCCGGAGCGGTGACATCATACCCCGATCCCCCCGCGCCGCCGATACCGGGCTTCACCCCGCCATGCCCGGCACGCAAACCATCCGGCGCGCCATTCCGGGGCACGGCCATTGTGGGCGCCGGAGGCATGAAATAGGATGCGGCCGGAGCACCGGATGCAGGACGCCCCGCCGCCGCCATCGCGACGACCATCCACATCCGGAAGAACGGCCATTGCCCCTCCGACCCGTCATGAGGCGGCCCGACAGGTCGGCCCCGCCCGTCTGGTGGGGATATGTCGCTCATCTGCATGGCTCCAGATTGTAACATGCCAGCAACATGCAGGCGGAAACCGCTGCACCGGAAATCAATAACTGCGACAGTCCACGATCCCGCGACACAAAGCGTTATTCCGGTACAGCGACAATATCCGGCGCGCGGCCAGCCCGGCTTGACAGAAAATCACCCGCCGCTGCAACGTTCTGAAATGTTTTCCGAAGCGCGCACAATGACAGGCCAGGCCACTCCGGATCGCGAGGCCCCCGATCACCAGGCCCCGGTCCAGATCGCCCATCTGCGCAAGATCCTCGGCGGCCGCGCCGTCCTCGACGATCTCAGCCTGACCTTGCGCCCCGGCGAGATCGCGGCCCTCCTCGGCCCCAACGGCGCGGGCAAGACCACGCTGATCGGCTGCCTGCTCGGCCTGCTCTCGCCCGATGCCGGCACGGTGCGGCTGTGGGGCGAGGATGCCTCCGCCCTGCGCGCCGAAACACGGGCGCGCATCGGCTTCGTGCCCCAGACCATGACCGGCTTCACCTGGTTCCGGGTCGGGGAACTGATGGCCTATCTGGCGCAGTACCGCGCCCGCCCCGACGACGCCGAGGACCGGACATGGCAGGAATGGGCGGGCCTCGACCCCAGCGCCCGGATCAAGACCCTGTCGGGCGGCGAGCGCCAGCGGCTGGCCATCGTGCTGGCGCTGCGCTTCCGCCCCGACCTGATCGTGCTGGACGAACCCGTCGCCAGCCTCGACCCGCAGGCCCGCTACGATTTCATGCGCATGCTGCCGGCCTATGCGCGGCGCACCGGGGCCAGCGTGCTGATCTCCTCGCACATCATCTCCGACCTTCAGGACATCAGCGACCGTTTCGTCATGATGCGCCACGGGCGGGTCATGCTGGACATGACGGCTCCGGAGATCGCGTCCACCGTCTGCCGCCTCTCCGCCCCGCCCGTCGCGGCATGGGGCGTCGAGATCATCGCCGACCAGGGGGCGGAGGGCATATGGGTGCGCGGCTGGCACCCGGCGCTGGACGACGCGGCGGCCGGTGCGGGCCACACCATGCTGCCGGGCGATGTCGAACGGCTGTTCCTGGCCCTGACCCGGTAACCGCAGGATGACCGACACGCTGCGCGCGCTCCGGCTCTATGCCTCGCCGGTCTTCATCCGTGAAAATCCCACCCTGATCCCGGCGGCAACCTATCTCGTCATCACCTTCTCCAGCCTCCATCATCCATCCCCGGGGCATGCCGCCAGCCTCCACGATATCGGCCTGTTCTGGTGGCTGGCCCAGCAATCGCTGTTCTCCAGCCTGTGCTGCCAGTACTGGCGGCAGGTGCGCTCGCCGCTGGCACCGATGTTCCCGCGCCTGATCGCGGCGGAATACCGGGCAATCCATATCCTGCTCGCGCTGGGGCTGCTGCTGCTGGCCGTGCCCGCGATCGTGCGCGGCCTGCCGCTGCTCAACGTGCTGGCGCTGGAATCCCTCAACCTCTCCCTCAGCACCGGCAGCGATCTGGTCGGGCCGAAAATCCTGCGGCCGCGCCTGCGCAAGGTCCGCACCGCCATCGTGTTCGGCCTGTTCGTGCTGTTCATGATCCCCACGATGCAGGACCTGCTGATGAAGGCCCCCTGGTTCATCGCCCTGGGGGTGCTGGCCGTCGCCCTGCCCGCCGCGCTGGTCGAACTGCATCACAGCCCCTTCGCCCACCCGGGCGACCATGGCCCCGCCATCCCCGCCACCCGGCCGGCCCGCAGGCCGCCGAATCCCGCCACCCGCACCCTCATCCGCGCACTGATGTGGCAGCCGCCACGCCGGCGCGCGGTGCCGCTGCCCAACGGGCTGGCGTCCGGCGCGCCGCTGGCCCTGGTCGCGCAGTCGGCCGCGATCCTGATGGTGGTCACGGGCTTCGCCCTGCTGGTCAATACGATCAGCACCCTGCACGCGCCCACATGGCAGGATGCGCGCGACGCCGCCACCGCCACGCTCGGCCAGGTCACCATGTTCGGCGCCGTGGCGCTCCCCCACTGGATGCTGTCGCGCCGCGACTGGCCGTTCCTGCTGTCGCTCGGCCCGTTCGGCGCGCGGGCCGATTTCGCCCACGCGCTCTATCGCGCCCATGCCGGCCGCGCGGTGCTGGCCGGCACGATCCTGGGCCTGTTCACCGCCCTGGCCGCAATCCTGATCGGCACGGTGCCCGTGCCGCGCGCCATCGCGGCAGCACCGGCGCTGGCGGCCGTCATCGTGGGCGGCAGCTACCTGCCCAGCCTGGCCGTGTTCTCCCCCCTGACCAACCGTCCCGGATTCATGCTGCTGCTCTCGATGCTGGGCAGCCTGGCCGGTCTGCAGATCTACGCCGACATCCTCTTCAACAAACCCTCAGTTCCCCCGCTGGCCTGGGCCGTGCCCATCCTGGCGGCCGCCTTCGCCCTGCTGATGGCCCGCCTGGCCCCCCGGGCCCTGGCCCGCGCCGATTGGCCGATCGAACCACCCGCCCTCTGACCTCCGACAGCCTGTTTCCGCCCAGACGTCTCAACACGCCCCACAGGGGGCAGCCGTCAGCTCGGCAGGCCCGTATCGCCCCGGCCGGAATGCATCATCGCCTGATGCCGCGTCAGGGCCTGGGCCACGCGCCGCGCATCCTCGGGCGCCAGGGCCAGGCCGACCGGACCATAGGCCGGATGCTGGAAGGCGATCAGCGAGCCCTCGCTCAGCGCCTCGGGCTGGACGGCCCAGTTGGTGCGAAAGACCGGCACCACCGGCGCCCCCTCGATCGGCGGCGGTGGCACGTTCTCCACCATCGCGCTGCGGACGGTACCCAGGCTGGCGATCAGTTCGCCCAGCTGCTCCAGCGTAAAGGCAATCGAACCTTCCACCCCGCTGCCATCCAGAAATACCAGCGTCGCCATCCGGCGATCCTCGGACAGACTGACCTGCATGCGCGCGCTCATCGCCACCTCCCCAACCCTCTTCGCAGGCCACGATATCACAGCACACCACGATCCCGTCACGTGTGTCCGCGAGCACCGGCGCACAGCGGACGCGCGCCGGATCGCCACCAGCCCGCGTTTACGGGCACACCCCCCCGGACCAGACCCACCAGCCGGGCCGCTCAACCGCCGCCTGGGCATCCTGCGCCGCCTGCGGACTGTCGAACAGCGCAAAGCAGGTCGCCCCCGATCCGCTCATGCGCGCCAGGCGGCAGCCCGGCGCAGCCTCCAGCACGTCCAGAACGGTGCGGATCGTCGGGCAGACGGCACAGGCCGCATCCTGAAGATCGTTGGTCAGCACTGAAAGGTCCCGCACCATCGCCGCCACGTCGGGCCAGGCGGTGGGCAGGGTGGCGGCCGGGGTAAAGACCGGCGCGCGCGAACGGAACACGGCGGGCGTCGAGACCGCCTCGCCGCAATTGACCAGCATCATGCCGCAGGGCGGCAGGGCGGGCGCCGGGTCCAGCCGTTCGCCGACGCCGCCCATGCGGGCAGCGCGCTGGTCGATGCAGACGGGCACATCGGCCCCCAGCTCGACCGCCAGCGCCATCAGCCGCTCACGCGGCACATTGCCGGGCCAGGCACGCAGCAGCAGGCGCAGCGCCGCCGCCGCATCGGCCGAGCCGCCGCCGATGCCCGAGGCCACCGGCAGCCTCTTGTCCAGAACGATATGCAACGGCTCCAGCCGATCGGTGCCGCCGATTTCCGCCCGCAGCAGCCGCGCGGCCCGCAGGATCAGGTTGCTGTCGGCATCGGCCACCAGCCCGGCAGCGAACGGGCCGGTAATATCCAGCGAGACCGCACCGGCCCCGCCATGGCCCGGATGCAGCGCCAGCGTGTCGCCCGCACCGGCAAACACCGCCAGACTGTCCAGCAGATGGTAGCCGTCCGGCCGGCGCCCGGTCACATGCAGATAGAGGTTGATCTTCGCGTGGGCGGATTCGTACAGGGTCCCTGTCACGGGCGGTTCAGTCCTTCTTCTGGCCCGATTGTGCCTGAACGGGCGGCTCGCCCTGATGGACCGAACGCGCCGCGTCCGCAAGGGCGGCGCTGATCCGCTCCGCGTCGCCCGGATCGCTGGCCGGCAGCCCCTGGGCGAAATGCCACTGGTTGACGGCCTCGCGCAGCCGGCCGGACTCCTGATAGGCCACGCCGAGATGGTAATTGACCGCCTGGTCCTCGGGCGTCTGCTCCGCCGCGCGTTCCAGCATCTCCACCCCTTCGGCGACATGCCCCTGCCGCACCAGCGCCCACCCCAGACTGTCGCGGATCGCCGCATTCTGCGGCTCCAGCGCCACCGCCCGGCGCAACAGCGACTCGGCGCGGGACAGGTCGCGCCCCTGCTGCACCAGCGAATAGCCCAGATAATTCAGCAGCAGCACCTCGTCGGGCGCCAGCGCCAGCGCATGCTCCAGATCGGCCTGCGCCTGCGGCCAGCGCTCCAGCCGGTCATAGGCCACCGCCCGGCCGAACAGCAGCAGCCAGTCCTCACCCGCCAGCGGCCCCGAAGCCGCGATCGCACGGCTATAGGAAGCCTCCGCCCCATGCCAGTCCTGCCGGTCCGATTGCAGGTCGGCCAGCGTCTGCCAGATGCGCGGCTGGCCGGGCTGGGCGGCGGCCAGCCGGCCGAGCGCCGCATTCGCGTCATCCCACCGCCCGGTGGCGGCATCCAACCGCGCGCACTGAAGCCGGATCACCGTGGCCAGCGGGTCGTCCGATGCCGCGCCGGCCAGCGTATCGCGTGCCACCACCGCATGCCCGGATTCATATTGCAGCGCCGAGAGCATCAGCCGCGCCTGCCCCACCGCCGGGTCCAGCCCCAGCGCGAAGCGCAGCAGCAGCATGCGCATGTCCCGCAACCCGCCATCATGGGCCAGCCGGCCCGACGGGTCGGGCATCCGCGCCACCTCCAGCCCGACCAGCCCGGACAGGAAGGCAAAGGCCTGCGCGATTCCCTGGCGCGGCGTGGCCGGCGGCGCGCGATCCATCGCCGCGAGGATGCCCTGCCGCGACAGCGACAGGCCGGGCGCGCCGGACAGCAGCGTGTCGACCAGATGCTCCGCCTGCGCGCGCTGCCCCTGGCCGATCAGCCAGTGCCCCAGGGCCAGCACGGTAAACAGGTCATGGCCCGCCGCCGGGCTGGCCAGCGCCGCGCGCTCATAGCGGGCCGCCCGGTCGGACCAGCCGGCCGCCCGCGCGATCAGCGCGGCATGAACGGCATAATATCCCCCCAGGTCGCGGTCGCCCACCAGCGGGTCCAGCGCGGCCAGCGCGCGCTCGCCCTGCCCGGCGCCCAGCAGGCTCCAGGCCTCCAGCAGCGGGCGGATCGTCGCCACCAGCGCGTCCTTGCGCACCCGGTCGTAATGCGCCAGCGCCTCGGTCCATCGCCCCGTCCGCACCGCTTCATTGCCCAGCACCAGTTCGGCCAGCGCCTGGCCCGGCAGCCGCCCGGCCAGCACCACCGCCGAATCGTTGCCGGCCAGCGCACTATAGAGAAAGGCCCGCCGCAGCAGCGCCGGCTGACCGGGATCGATCTCCGCCGCCTGGCGAAACGCCGCCCCGGCCACCGCATCGTCGCCTTCCAGCGCCGCGACGGTGGCGACCAGATACGGGCCGGCGAGCCCCGCCGGCCACGATGCCGACATACTGTCCACGACCGGCACGGGCCGGGCCGGCACCTCCCGCGCATGGAGAAGACCGGCCGGCGCCGCCAGCGCCAGAAGGAACGCGCAAAAAGAGCCAGAACGCTGCATATGGCGGACCCTACCCCGCGTCGGGTAAACTGCCAAACCCTGCCCGCCATTCTCCCCCGGCGGACGGACCACCCGCGCGGAAGGCCCCGGTAGAGCATGATGGAAGCACTCGCCCTGCTGCGGCTTTATGGCGAATGGGGCGCCGACACGGCACTGGACGACAGCCCGACCGACTGGCTGTCCCGCCCCGCCCCCTCGGCACTCCCGCCGGCCGCAACGCACGATGCCGCGCAGGTTTCCACACCGCCGCGCCCGGCATCCCGCCCCCAGCCGCCCGCCGCCACGCCCGCCATGCCGGAGCCACGGCGTACGCCCCGCCCGGCCGCCG
The DNA here is from genome assembly GCF_014174215.1 of Gluconacetobacter tumulicola. Taxonomy (GTDB): domain Bacteria; phylum Pseudomonadota; class Alphaproteobacteria; order Acetobacterales; family Acetobacteraceae; genus Gluconacetobacter; species Gluconacetobacter tumulicola. The sequence continues at coordinate 105,942 of NZ_JABEQL010000014.1, forward strand.
CCGGCGCCCCCGCCGGGGCCGAGGACGGGCTGCCCCTGATCGACCGCGCGGTGCAGCAGGCCACCGAGGCCGCCGCCGCCGCGACCACGCTGGCCGAACTGCACGCGGCAATGGCCGGTTTCGACGCCTGCGGCCTGCGCGACACCGCAACCCACACCGTGGCCGCGGCGGGCGAGGCCCCCGGCCGCCTGCTGCTGATCGGCGAGCCCCCCGACGCCGCCGAGGATCGCGGCGGCACCCCCTTCGCCGGCCCGATGGGCGAATTGCTGGACCGGATGCTGGCCAGCATCGGGCTGGCGCGCGCCGACATGCTGCTGGCCCCGGTCATCCCCTGGCGGCCGCCGGGCGAGCGCCCCCCCTCCGCCGCCGAACTGCGCATCTGCACGCCGTTCCTGCACCGGCTGATCGTGCTGGCGGCCCCCCGGAAGGTGATCGCGATGGGCAACACGCCCGCCCGCCTGCTGACCGGCGAGACCACCGGCATCGCCCGCCTGCGCGGCCGCTGGCGCGACATCCCGATCCCGGGCCGCGCGGCACCGATCGCGCTGCTGCCGATGCGCCATCCCTCCCAGCTCGGGGCCAGCCCCACCGCCCGGCGCGACGCGTGGAAGGACCTTTTGTTGCTCCGCACAACGCTGGATTCCGGCAAGGACACAGACTGAAACAGTAAGTAAATCCGCCCCTGTGGAACTATGTCCGGATTGTGGCAGACACGCGGTGCGCAGCACCGCAATACACGTTTTATTCACCCGTGAATTGTCACCATAAACCGCAATTTTAACGGCTGTTTAACCACCCCCTGCGGAACGCATACTGTGAGCCCGCGTTCGAATAGGGTTGCTTTTCCCAACAACAGCCGGTAGAGGCCCGTCGGCCATGCGAGGGACATCATACTCACCCCCACAGCGTGCGGTCCGTGCCTTCCTGGCCGGCGCCGCTTTTCTGGCCGGTGCGCTCGGTCCGCTGCGCGCGACCGGCGCGACGGCGCAGCCCGGTGACGGCCATCCGTTGGGCGGCGACGAGCGGAACGAGGAAACCGCGATGGCGCTGCCGCGGATCGCGCCCCCCGGCGGCGGCCCCGTGGGGCTGGCCCGCCCCCTCGCCCCCGACGACGCCGCGCGCGTCCGCCGGATCTTCAGCCTGCAACATGCCGGCTCCTTCGACGCCGCGATCCAGGAAACCGCCAACCTGCGTGACGACACGCTGCTGGGCGACATCCTGGCCGACCGCTACCTGAACCCCTTCTATCACGCCGCCCCCGGCCAGTTGCGCCTGTGGCTGCACACCTATTCCACGCTGGCCGATGCGCCGGCGATCCACGCATTGCTGGCCGGCCTGTCGCCGCGCGGTGCCACCCTCCCCCCCTTGCCGGCGTCGATGGCGCTGGCGGCGGGCGTGGGTGCCGCCCCCGTGCGCCTGCCGGAGGAAGACGACCCGGCCAGCCGGGCCTTCACCCGCAACCCGCTGCTGGACCGCACGGTGCGCGAGCGGGCGGAACAGGGGGCCAAGGGCGCGCGCAGCGCCCTGCACCTCATCCGCATCACGCCCGGCCTCAGCCCCCTCTACGGCGCGCAACTGCGCGCCGAGGTCGCCATGGCCCTGTTCAGCGCCGGCGACACCGCCCTGGCCCTCAAGACGGGGCAGGACGCCTTCATCGAATCCGGCGGCCGGATCGGCCTGGCAGGCTATGTCGCCGGCCTGGCGGCCTGGCGGCGCGGACGCGCCGACATCGCCGCCCCGCTGTTCGAAGGCGCCTCCCGCGCCGAGCTGACGGCGGCCAGCGTCCGCGCCGGCGCCGCCTTCTGGGCGGCCCGCGCGCACCGCAACACCGGCGATCTCGCGGCCTGGCGGCCCTGGCTGCACCGCGCGGCCGCCACCCCCCACACGTTCTACGGCCTGCTGGCCGCCCAGCTCCTGGGCCTGCGCCCGACGCAGACGGCACGACCGCCGGCCGACGGCGCGCGCCTGGCCGACGACCGGGCGTTCCTGCATGCCGGCGCGCCGGTGATGGGCGAAATCGACGTGGAAGCCGTGGCGGCAACGCCCGCCGGCCGCCGCGCCTTCGCCCTGCTCCAGGTGGGCGAGACCGCCCGCGCCGAGGCCGCCCTGCGGCGACTATGGCCCGATATCCAGGGCGACGCCGCCCTGTGCCGCTCGGTCCAGCTCGTGGCCGATGCCGCCGGGCTGAAGGGCCTGTCCACCCAGCTCGCCTCGCTGCTGGCGACGCAGGGTGGCGGCCGGGCCAGCCCGACCAGCCGCCTGCCGCTGCCCCGCCTGGCTCCCGGCCACGGGTTCCGCGTCGATCCGGCGCTGGTCTATGCCCTGACCCGGGTGGAATCGAATTTCGACAGCGGGGCGGTCTCCGGCGCCGGCGCCCATGGGCTGATGCAGCTCATGCCGCTCACCGCCAGCTTCGTGACCGGCCAGACCGGCCGCTTCGTCGCCTCCCCCGCCCTGCTGCACAACCCGGCGGTGAATCTCGAGATCGGACAGCTCTACATCCTCTACCTGGCGCACCTGTCCGAACAGCATGACGAGCACCACCGCACGCCGGGCGGCGACCTGGTGCGCCTGCTGGCCAGCTACAATGCCGGCCCCACCGCCATCGCCCGCCAGGACGACCCGGACGAGTACAACGACGACCCGCTGCTGTTCATCGAATGCCTGCCCAGCACCGAGACCCGCGATTACGTCCGCCGCTCGCTGACCTATCTCTGGCTCTACGCCGACCGGATGGGCCTCCCCACCCCGTCGCTGGAAACCCTGGCCCGCAACGAATGGCCCGCCTTCGCCTCGGAACGCGACCTCGCCAGCCGCCCGGTCCACACGCTTCACTGAAGCCCGTTTCCGCCCCCCTGCTGGCGGCGGCCTGATACACGGCCCGATCAGCCGATCAGTTTGTGTCCGTCAACGCGCGCTGGTGGCGATCCGGCGCGCGTCCGCTGTGCTCCGGTGCTCACGGCCATCAAGGCCGCTCTGCGGCACTCTCGCTCACCAGCCCACGTTGACGGACACAAACCCTAGTTTTCGGCCAGCACCTGCCGGCTGGCGCGCACCTTCTGCACGCGCCGATGGTCCATCTCCGTTACCTCGAACAGCCAGCCGGAGAAGACGATCTTGTCCCCCACCGCCGGCACCCGGCGCAGCAGGGCCAGGATCAGCCCGGCCAGCGTGTGATAGCTGCCCTCGTCCGGCAGGTCCGCCAGGCCCAGCCGGTCCTTCACCTCGTCGGCGGGCATGAAGCCGTCCAAGATCAGGATATCGTCCTGCGCCAGCCGCTCCTTGGGCGTGCTGCCCGGCTCGTGATGCTCGCCCACGATGGCCTCGAACAGGTCCGAGGCGGTGACGATCCCCTCGAACGACCCGTATTCGTCCAGCACCACGGCAATCCCCAGCGGGATCGAGCGCATCCGCTCCACCATGTCGAAGGCCGAGAGCGTGTCGGGCACCACCACCGGCTTGCGCAGCACCGATTCGATCGAGACCGGCCGCCCGTCCAGCATCCGGTCCAGCATGTCCTTGGCCAGGATCACACCCACCGGATTGTCCACTCCCCCCTCGCAGACCACGATCCGCGAATAGACGGTGTTGCGCAGCGTGCGGCGCAGCTCCTCCTGGCTGGCCCCGCGCTCGATCCAGAACAGCTCGTTGCGCGGGGTCATGATCGCCCGCACCGGCCGATCCGGCATGCGCAGCAGGCGCTCGATCATGTCGCGCTCCTCCTGCTCCAGCACGCCCGACTGCGCGCCCTCGGCGATATAGGCCTTCAGCTCCTCCTCGGTCAGCGCCGCGCGCGTCGCCGCCTCCACGCCCATCAGGCGCAGCACCAGGTTCGACGACCAGCCCAGCAGCCACACGGCCGGCCGCGTCACCCGCGCCAGCCCCTCCAGCGGCAGCGACAGTCGGGCGGCGATGATCTCGGGATGGCGCAGCGCGATCTGCTTGGGCACCAGCTCGCCCAGCACCAGCATCAGCGAGGTGATCGCCACCACCACGATCGTGATCGACAGTTCGCCCGCAAAGGGCCGCAGGATCGCAAACCGCGCCAGCCACGGCGTCAGCGCGCCCTCGATCTGGGTGCCGCCGAACGTCCCCTCCAGGATCGAGACCAGCGTGATGCCGACCTGCACCGTGGGCAGGAAGCTCTGCGGATCGTCGGCCAGGCGCAGGGCGCGCTCACTGCCCTTGACCCCGGCCCGCTGCATGATGCTCAGGCGCGCCCGGCGCGCCGAAATCAGGGCCAGCTCCCCCATGGCAAAGATGCCGTTGACGAGAACCAGAAGAAGAATGACGGCGATGGACGTGATCATGATGCCGCGCACTCTAATGCGCCGGCTTCGAAATTCGTAGGGCCTGCTCGTAAATGCGCGCTGGTGGCGATCCGGCGCACGTTTCCGAACAGGCCCTGATATGAAAATGGCGGAGCCTTCCGGCCCCGCCATTCCTTGATCGTACCGGAAAGATGTCCCGATCAGTCGGCGGCGTCGGCCGCCTCGACGGCCGGCACATCCACCACCGTCACGCGCGGCGGCTTGGCCGGCTTCTTGGCGGCGGCGATTTCGGCCATGCGCGCATCGACATGCTGGGTGAAGACATATTCGGCCGGCCGCTGGTTGGCCAGCGAGATCTCCGGCACCATCGGCTTCTCGGTCTCGGGCCCGAACAGCGCGACCTTGGCAATGTGCCAGGGGCGGCGCACCGCATCCATCACGGCCGTCGATTCATAGCCCGAATGAACCATGCAGTCGGCGCATTTCTCGTAATTGCCGGTGCCGTAATCATCCCACTTGGTATCGTCCATCAGCTCCTGGAACGTCTTGGCATAGCCTTCGCCCAGCAGGTAGCACGGGCGCTGCCAGCCGAAGACGTTGCGCAGCGGCTTGCCCCACGGCGTGCAGTGATACTGCTCGTTGCCGGCCAGGAAGTTCAGGAACAGCGGCGACTGCGTGAAGCGCCACTTCTTGCCCTTGCCCAGGCGGAAGACGTCGCGGAAAAGCTGTTTCGTCTTCTGGCGGTTCAGGAAGTGCGCCTGGTCCGGCGCGCGTTCGTAGGCATAGCCCGGCGCGGTCATGATGCCGTCCACGCCCATGGCCATCACCTCGTCGAAGAAGTTGGCAAGGCGCTTGGGGTCGGCCCCGTCGAACACGGTGCAGTTGATCGACAGGCGGAAGCCGCGGGCCTTGGCCTTCTTGATCGCGGCCACGGCGCGCTCGTACACCCCGTCCTGGCAGACCGACGAATCGTGCATCGCCTGGTCGCCGTCCAGATGCACATCCCACGAGAAGAAGGGCGACGGCTCGTAATCGTCCATCTTCTTCTCAAGCAGCAGCGCATTGGTGCAGAGATAGACATATTTCTTGCGCGCGATCAGGCCCCGGACGATCTCCGGCATTTCCTTGTGCAGCAGCGGCTCGCCACCCGCGACGGCAATGACGGGGGCACCGGCCTCGGTGTCCGCATCCAGGCATTCCTGCACGGTCATGCGCTGGTTCAGGATCGCGGCGGGATAATCGATCTTCCCGCAGCCGGCGCAGGCCAGGTTACACCTGAACAGCGGCTCGAGCATCAGAACAAGCGGATAACGCTTCCGCCCGGTCACGTGCTGCTTCACGACGTAAGCGCCCACCCGGACAGCCTGCATAATAGGAACGGCCATGAACCCTCTGCTCCTGCGCCGGCATTCGGCCGGCCTCTCAAATCATGTGACCTGTATTATGGACACGCCAACGCGGCAGATAACAACCCGGCACGATCTCAGCCGTGCACGAAAGACATAGCGAGGTTGCGGACATGCGACGCCACGCGATCCCGTTCCGGGGGGTATAGGACAGATCGGCTCTTATACTCAATTCCCATCAGATGCACTGTGACCAAATGACCACAGTGGCGAGGGAGAGTCTGTATTTGCTTCCGCGACGGGAGTAGAAACCGAACTGTAACAGACCGAGGGGCGTTAGGCTCGCCCCACCCGGAAACGTCGCAAGAACAGAATGGACCGGACAGGGCCGCCCCGGGCCCATGTCCCGGCAAGCACAACGGACGTACTCGTCATGAACCAGCCCCTTTCCCCTGTTTCCGCCGGCACAGCCGCGACCGCCGGCGCCGGCCAGACCGGCGCCGAGCCCACGGGACAGCCCATGGGACAGCCCACGGGGCAGGTGCCGACGATGGGCCGCTTTCCGCTTCTGGACCGGGTGAGCGCCCCGCGCGACCTGCGCAACCTGTCGGTGGACCAGCTCCGCCAGCTGGCCGAGGAATTGCGGGCCGAGACGGTGGACGCGGTCTCGACCACCGGCGGCCATCTGGGTGCCTCGCTGGGCGTGGTGGAGCTGACGGTGGCACTGCACGCGGTGTTCGACACCCCCGACGACCGGATCATCTGGGATGTCGGCCAC
>NZ_JABEQL010000015.1 GCF_014174215.1 Gluconacetobacter tumulicola
GTCCATGGCAAAGGCCCAGTTCGCCATTCTCTTCGGTGAACGCTTCGCACGCGCCACCGTCTGATCAACAACGTGAACAACGCCTCGCACACGAAATTCCTGACAGTCCCCGAATTCATGCCGCCCCTCGCTGACCAGCGCCAGCCCGATCTTCAGCTCGGGATACCGTTCGTTGAAGGCTTCGACGAAGGGCGCGATCAGGCGGCGCCCCAATTCCAGGGGCGCGCCGATATTCAGGCTGCCTTGCGGCATCCGCTCGGCCGACGCGATCTCGGCTTCCAGATCGGTGATGTCGGTAACGATCCGCAGCGCGCGTTCGTACAGGATCTGCCCCGTCTCACTCAGCTTGAACCGCCGCGTGCTCCTGTTCACCAGGCAACTGCCCAGCCTGCCCTCCAGCCTGGCCAGCCGGCGCGATATCACGGCCGGAGAAGTCCCCATGCCGCGCGCGGCCTTCGTCATGCTCTGCGCCTCGGCCAGCATCACGAAAAACCTCAGATCGCCGACCTCATCGTAGATCATTTTTCCGACGGCTCCGATTTTTGTCGACTCAGCATAAATCTTTTGTCCCGTTTTTGATAGAAAAAATCACGAAAATGGCATATACCTCCGATATACCCATGAATATTTATCCACAAAACGACCCTGTAAACAATTAACAAAAGAACAAGTAAAATATTTACAGACGCCACACGGCTCCCCTTACTTGATTCTTGCTTCAAGAGGAACCATTCGGAAAATGACGCGGGTACACGGCGAGAATTCCAGCGATCTGGCACAGCAGCTTATTGGCACGTGGGAGCTTGTTTCCTACCAGGTCGAGGACAAGAAAAGCGGCGAAATGATCGAGGCCATGGGCGATTGCCCGCGCGGACGGGTCATTTTTACCGCGGATGGCTGGGTCGCCTTCAATCTGGAAGGCAGCCTCCGCCAGCCCGCCGTGACGGACTGGGACCGCGCGCAGCTCATGAAAACCCTCGTCGCCTATATCGGCCGCTACCGGATCGAACACGATCAATGGATCACGCGCGTCGAGACGGCCTGGGCCCCCGAATGGGTGGGCACGGAACAGCGGCGGACCGTCACCGTGGACGGCGCCCATGCCACCGTCATCACCCCCTGGCGCGAAATGCCCAACTGGGCCGATCGCGGTCCCTCCCGCAGCCTCATCCGCTTCCGGCGAGCGTGACCGGAAATGCGCGCTGGTGGCGATCCGGCGCGCGTTTCCTGCGCTCCGGTGCTCACGGCCATATAGGCCGCTCCGCTTCGGTGCTCGGAAACACACGACGGCCGCGGCCCTGACGGGCCGCTCTCGCTCACCAGCCCACATTTCCGGTCACGCTCGAACCAGGGGGCGGTGCATGCATATTGCGGGAGGCAGCAGGCCACCAATTGCCGATTGAGCGCACATCCCGAATCTGTTCGGATGCCCCATCCGGACGGATTTCGCTGCGGGGAATGTCCTCACATCGTGACGGACCTGATCGTGATTTGAATAGTCTCAGGCCTTTCCTCCCCTGTTCTTTCCGGACAACGATGCATGGCAGGTTCAGCCCTGTCCGGAGATGATCATATGACAAAGGCATCCGACCTCCTCGTCGCTTCCCTCGAGAACGAGGGCGTCGATCGGATTTTCGGCATTCCCGGCGAAGAGAATCTCGATATCGTCGAATCCCTCCGCACCTCCTCGATCAAGCTGACGGTCACCCGCCACGAACAGGCCGCCGCCTTCATGGCCGCGACCCATGGCCGCCTCACGGGCAGGCCGGGCGTGTGCCTCGCAACGCTCGGCCCCGGCGCGCTCAATCTCGCGACCGGCGCCGCCTATGCCCATCTGGGCGCAATGCCGATGGTGATGCTGACAGGGCAGAAGGCGATCCTGTCCGAACGCCAGGCCCGCTTCCAGATCGTCGATGTCGTGGCGACGATGCGCCCGCTGACCAAGATGGCCCGGCAGATCGTCTCCGCCCACATGATCCCGACCCTGATCCGCGACGCCTTCCGCGTGGCGGCCGAAGAACGTCCCGGCCCGGTCCATCTCGAACTGCCCGAGGATATCGCGCGCGAGGAATGCGGCAATCCGGCGCTGATCCGCCCGCACGCGATCGACGCGCCCGTCGGCAGTGACGCGGCGATCCGCATCGCTGCCGACCTGCTGCGCGCCGCCCGGCGCCCCCTGGTCATGCTGGGTGCCGCCGCATCCCGCCCGCGCCTGGCCGGCAAGCTGCATGACTTCTTCTCGCGCACGCGCCTGCCCTATTTCACCACGCAGATGGGCAAGGGCGCGGTGGGCGGATGCAGCGATCTCTATATGGGCACGGCCGCCCTCAGCGAGCGCGATTACGTCCACGAGGCCATCGAACGCGCGGACCTGATCCTGACGATCGGCCACGACACCGCCGAAAAGCCGCCCTTCATCATGGGCGCCAACGGGCCGGACGTCGTGCATTTGGGCTACGAGCCCGCCCATGTCGAGCAGGTCTATTTCCCGCAGACCGAAATCATCGGCGATATCGGCGCCTCCCTGTCCCGCCTGGCCGACCAGGTCGCAGGCCGCCTTGCCAACGCCGACGCCCTCCTGGGCCTGCGCGACGGCATCCTCGACCATATCCTCGAAGGCTCCACCGACAATCGCTGGACACCGCAGCGCGTCGTCGCCGATATCCGCAAGGTGATGCCGCAGGACGGTATCGTGGCGCTGGATAACGGCATGTACAAGATCTGGTTCGCGCGGAACTACCGCACCAGCGTCGCCAACACGCTCCTGCTGGACAATGCCCTGGCCACCATGGGTGCGGGCCTGCCATCGGCCATCGCGGCCGCCATCCTCTACCCCGACCGGCGCGTGCTGGCCGTCTCGGGCGATGGCGGGTTCATGATGAACAGCCAGGAAATCGAAACCGCCGTCCGCCTCAGGCTCAATCTCGTCTCCCTGATCATCGATGACGGCGCCTTCGGCATGATCCGCTGGAAGCAGGCGGTCGATCATTTCCCCGATTACGGCATGACATTCGGCAACCCCGATTTCGTCAAATATGCCGAATCCTACGGCGCCAAGGGCCATTTCGTCGAAAAGATCGAAGTTTTCGCGGCAACTCTCGAACGCGCCTTCGTCGAGGGCGGCGTGCAGATCATCGCCATCCCGATCGATTATTCCGACAATATCCGCGTGCTGATCGACGAATTGGGCAAGCGCATCCCCGTTACCTGAAGCGCCCCCGACCGGGCAGAAATCCGGCGCGCCCTTCATGCGCAGGGCGACAAGACGATATCCGAACCCCATCGGCCGCCCGGCGTTCACCCTGTCGGGGCTAACGCCGTCCGGCCGCCTTGCATCGTCCGGCACCAATTCCCCCCTCATGCCGATTTTCCGGCCCGGTTTCACGCCTGATCCCGCCGCAAGGAGTGCCATGACCGCTTACTCCCCCGTCCAGGTAAAGCCGCCATCCACACCGGCCACGCCCCGCCGCCTCGAGCGCTTCCTGTGTCTCGATGATTTCGAGACCGTCGCCCGACGGCGCCTGCCCCGGCAGATCTATGGCTATTACTCGGGGGCTGCGGAGACCAACCGCTCCCTGCGCGCCAATCGCGAGAGCTACGCCGCGCTCGCCCTCCTGCCGCGCGTGCTCGTCGATACGCGCGCGCGCTCGACGGTGGCGTCCCTTTTCCGGAAATCCTTCAGCCTGCCGGTTGGCATCGCGCCCATGGGCCTGTCCGCCCTGTCATCGTTCCGGGGCGACATCGTCCTGGCGCAGGCCGCCGCCGCCGAAGACGCGCTGATGGTGGCCAGCGCCACCTCGCTCACACCCCTGGAAACGATGGCCATCGAGGGCGGAACCCGCTGGTTCCAGGCCTATCTTCCCGGCGACAGGGAGCGCATCGGGGCGATGCTCCGCCGCGTCGACGCGGCAGGGTTCGAGACGATCGTCCTCACCGCTGATGTGCAGGTTCCCGCCAATCGCGAGAATAATGCCCGCACCGGCTTCTCCATGCCCCTTCGGCCCACCCCGCGTCTTTTCTGGGACGGGGCACGTCATCCGCGATGGTCGCTCGGGACGTTCCTCCGCACCCTCGCGCGCGGCATACCGCATTTCGAGAACATGGACGCGTTTCGCGGGCCGGCGATCCTCTCGCGCTCCGCCGAGCGCAATATCGGCACCCGCGACGGGCTGTGCTGGGAGCATGTCGCCTTCATGCGCGACAACTGGAAAGGCCGGCTCGTCATCAAGGGAATCCTTTCGCCCGAAGATGTCGCGCTCGCCCGCGCGGCAGGTCTCGACGGCGTCTGGCTGTCCAATCATGGCGGACGCCAGCTCGACTCGGCCATCGCCCCGCTGCTCATGCTGCAAGAGGCCGCGCGCGAGGCGGGCGAGATGGCGGTGCTGATCGACGGCGGCATCCGGCGCGGCACCGACGTGCTCAAGGCCCTGGCGCTGGGCGCGGATTTCGTCTTCGTCGGCCGGCCGTTTCTTTATGCCTCGGTCGCGGCGGGCACGGCCGGCGTGCGTCACGCGCTGCATCTGATGCGGGCGGAGATCGCACGCGACATGGCGATGCTTGGCGTGAATACGATCGGCGAACTGTCCCCCGCCCATGTCCGCCGCTTCGCGGCCCCGTGAAAGCGCGGCTGGACTCACGGATCATGCGGAAGGGTCGGGGCTCCGCCCAAACCCGCGAGGGGCCGAGGGTCATACCCCTCAGCCCCCCGCAAAAACCCGGCCCTGTCGCACCTGTCCTCCCGATGGACAGCAGAACTCACACGCTCATGCCGCCGGTCACATGCTTATTGGCCACAGCGGAAATCGAAACCGGAATGCCCGCTGCCTGCATGCCCGCGCCCGAAAAGCGCGGCGGCGCCCCAATCCCCAGTGCGGCCATTTCGTTCCCTGCGACGGCACGAAGCTGCTCCGGCTTATAGCCCACTTTGGTGAATGCCCGGAGCAGCATCGCGCACCCCATGCGGACGGTATTCCAGGGCAGCTTCGAACGTCCCGCGACGCTGAACAGTCCGATCGCATTGCGTATGCGTGCCTCGAAGTCGCCAACCCGCCTGCCATTGCTCAGATAGCCGCCATAGACATGCATTCCCAGGGGATGGTTCTCGAAACAGGCCATCAGCCCGCGCACTTCCTCCCTCGGATCGACCTTGTCCTCGGCGAACGTATCGTAGATCGGGCCGCTATAGAGCGGCCTTGTATGGGTCATCGGCACTTCATCCACGATCGCCGCGCGGTAGGCGGGCGCCCTCATCAGCATCGCCCAGATCAGGTCCGTGCCCCAGCCCGTGAAATGCCGCTCGAACATCGGCAGAAGCGTGCGCAGATAGGACGATTTGATGCAGCAGGCCATGGATTCAAGAAAAGTACTGTAACGCAGCCGAAAACCCGGCATGCGCAGGACGACGGCATGCGAAAGGTAGCTTTCGATCGTCATGGCCGGCTGCGCCATCGTCAGGTCATATTCCACCGCAATGTCGAACAGCCGGTTGATGTCCGCCGCCTCCATCAACAGGTCGTCATCGGGGAGCATGATATACTCATAACGATCCAGCAGCTCCGGATTGGCCCTGAAATGGCGTGCGATACTGTCCCACTTGGTGCCGTAATCGAATACCGGTGGCAGATCGCCATCCTGGCAGAGTGAAACATCCTTGGCATACGCATTCAGTTGCAGGTCCCAGTTCCGCGTGACCGTCTTGTCCGCAATCCAGCTATGATGCAGCGACTTGTCGCCAACGCGACCAAGGACGAGAAAGCGCCTGTCTTCAGATTGAATCTTTTGCTCCGGTTTCATCACAAATCCTCCATGGACTGGAAGCTGACGATCTCATGCGAACTGCCGGAGGCGGGCATGCGGTCCGTGACGAAAAATGCGCATGACCCACGCGGCGATGATTGTACTGGACCGGCCCTTCCTCTACGTCGGAACAACGCCGATGGTTCCTCCCCGGTCGAAGCGCGTTTCCATGCCGCTGCGGAATATTCAGAAAATCGGCGGTGCCCCCCGTTGCAGGAACGGCCAGGAGGCATCCTTCGGCGAGACACCGCTTACATCCAGAGGCCATGAAATCCCGACCAGCGGATCATCATGACGCAGGCCACCCTCCATGCTGGGCGCATAGGCGGCACTGACGGGATAGAAAACCTCGACATCATCCGTCAGCGTCTGGAAACCATGGGCAAAACCGGGCGGCACATAGAGCAGCCGGTGATTTTCGGCGGTCAGATGGAAGGCTTCATGCTTCAGATAGGTCGGCGATGTCCCGCGCAGATCCACGATCACATCGACGATCTCCCCCCTCGTGCAGCGCATCAGCTTGGCCTCGGCATAGGCGCCACGCTGGAAATGCAACCCCCGCACAGTGCCCTTGCAGCGCGAAAAGGACATATTGTGCTGCACGAAATCGGAAATCAGCCCATGTGCCGCGAATTCCTCCCGGCACATCATCCGGGCGAAGAAACCACGGTCGTCGCCCCGTGGCTCCGGCTCGATCAGCATTGCATCCCTCAGCGTGGTTTCATGAAAGATCATAAACCACCTCTTCGACCACGACAGAAGGCGCGAAGACTGCCTCCTGCTCCGCATAAAGCCGGTCGATCGTCCGCCCTTCGGGCACATCGATATCCGCGAAGGTGATGGGCCGGTCCCGCGGAATGGGCCTGTTCACCCGCCCGCCGATCGCAAGTCCCAGCGGGATCAGGTTTTCCGCCCGGATCGTCTCGATATTCTCGATCATTCCATAGGCTTCGAACCCGCCGAGAGCGGAGATGACATCCCCCGGCGCAAGATCCTTCTTGGCCAGCGCGATGACACCGACGCTCGGCCCCGCCAGGGGCGTCAGCGTCGCATCCCCAAACAGCACCGCCCGCGCGACCGAGCCCGGAACCTCGAAATGGCACAGGTGGAAGGGGGTGTAGAAACAGTAATAGGGCCCCGAACCCATCTTGTAATAATTCAGGAAATGCCGTTGCCGCGCATCCTCCATCGTCCCGATGACGAACACGCCGGGACCGGGCCGCGCACCGATCACGTAATCGACAAAGCCCGGGCCGCCGGCGGCCAGATGCGCGTCGAGATAGGCGGCAAAGGCGCTGGTCGTCTCCTCGAGCGGCACCAGCGGCGCATAAGGATCTCCGCCGGAGAAATCCGGCCCGATCATCCCGCGCCTCGCCACCTTCATGCCGGTACCATTGGCAATCACCGTCTGCTCGAACGAGATCTTCGTGCCATCGGCGAACGACGCCGCCATGGCCGGGTCCAGCCCCCATTTCTGCGCGAAGGACACCTGCGTGTCCGGCGTACGATACGGATCGTACAGTCCCTTGATGCTGCCGCACAGTACCGGCCGCACGCCGATCCCTTCCATGAAGCGCACCAGATTCATCATCACGCCCGGCTGGTCGCCATCGCCTGCGGTATAGACGACACCGGCCGCATCCGCCTTCACCTTCAGGATCGGACCGATGGTGCCATCGAGTTCCGCATTCACCTGAATCAGGTGCTTGCCCCCCTCGATCGCGGCCAGCACCGCACGGGCGGCATATTCCATCGATCCGGTCGCCTCGATCACGGCATCGATGCCTGTCGCCCCGGCCAGCAGCAGCGGATCGCCGGTGACCGCCCGCGCCCCCGCCGCAAGGGCGGCATCGAGAGCCGCGCCGTCCGGGCACCAGACCGGATCGAGCCCGAGTTCGGTAAAGACCGCTTCGCCATTCGCGCGCGTGCGGTTGGCCACCGCGACGACGCGCATGCCGGGTGTCGCAATCTCGATGGTGCGGGCAATGGCCCGCGCCTGGGTGCCCGCGCCGACGATGGCGACGGTCACAGGCCGCCCTTCCGCCTCGCGCTTTTTCAGTGCCGTATCGACGATGATCATGTTCCGGCTCCTGCCAGTTGTGTCATTTCCGATGGTCTCGCGTCACACGGCTCCGTCCGCCGCGCGATGCGCATGCCGCCCCCGGACGCTTTCCCGGCGATGACACGCTCTCCACCATGGCGCGCGTGAAGCCGCCGCCTGTCAGTCGGACCATACTTTCCAGGGCGCTGCCTTGGTTGCCCACGCCGCTTCCAGGACCTGCTTGTCGCGCAGCGTATCCATGCTCTGCCAATAGCCGCTGTGTACGAAGCTCGACAGCTTGTCCCGCGCGATCAGCCGGTCCATCGGCTCGGCCTCCCATGTCGTCAGATCGTCGTCGATCAGATCGAAGATCTCAGGTTCGCACACGAAGAAGCCGCCATTGATCAGCCCGCCATCCCCTGCCCGCTTCTCGCCGAAGCCGCGCACGGCGGCACCGTTGTCGCTGAGATTCAGCGCACCGTAACGGCCGGGCTGGACCACCGCCGTCAATGTGCACCACGTATCGCGGGATTTGTGGAATGCCACGAGATCGCTGATGTTCACATCGCTCACGCCGTCGCCATAGGTCAGGCAGAACGTGCCGCCTTCCAGATAGCGGCGCGCCCGCCGGATGCGTCCGCCCGTAAGGGATTCCTTGCCGGTGTCCAGCACCGTGATGCGCCAGTTTTCGGCCTGCGCCTGCAACCAGTCCACTTCCCCGGTGCCGAGGTCGATGGTGAAATCACTGAGCGATGCCCGATAGCGCATGAAATAATCGCGGATGAAATCGACGCGATACCCGCCCAGGACGACGAAGTCCGAAAATCCGTAATGGGCGTATATCTTCATGATATGCCATAATATCGGCCGGCCGCCGATCTCGGCCATGGGTTTGGGGCGGATCATCGTCTCTTCGCTGAGCCTCGTTCCAAAACCGCCGGCTAGTATCGCGACCTTCATGTCCCCACCCCTCCCATTTTCATGTTATTGGCCCGTCTCCTGCCCATGACGGGAGACGGCGCCAGGCGGAATACGCAGCGCGCGCCTCTCAGGAGCGCGCGGATGCCTGCCAGACCAGCGATGAATCGAGGCGCCCCGCTTCCATATGCGCTTCCAGAACCTTGAGGCGGATCAGGGGCGAATTGCGGAAATCCGCATTGCCGAAATGCATGCGCTCCAGCCCCGCCTTCAGCTCCTCGATGGAATCGCGCAGCGTCACCTGCGGCTGGTGATCGGGCGCGAGTGATTTGTAGAGCCCGAAATCGACCCGGTAAGACCGGCTGTCCACCGGCGCCTCGGTATTGACGCTGACCTCGGTCCCCGGCAGCGCCTCAGCCACCGCATCAGCGATCTCGCGCACCTGATAGTTGCGGTCGTCACTGCCGACATTCACCGCCAGGTAGCGCCCACCCGCCTCCGCCGAACGGTCCACCGCCCAGTCGATCGCGCGCGCCATGTCGGCGGTATCGATCATCGGCCGCCACGGGGTTCCATCCGAAAGCACACTGAGCTTGCCGGTCACCATGGCGGATGCGACGAAATCATTCAGCACCAGATCGAGCCTCAGCCGGTCGGACATCCCGCAGGCGGTGGCGAAGCGGAGGCTGGTGATCACCATATCGGTGTCGATCTGCTCCAGCGCCTTTTCCGCGCCGATCTTGGATCGGGCATAGGCCGTCACCGGATTGACCGGATCGGTCTCCTTGCGCGGACCGCCCTCGGCGATGCCGTAGATGCTACAGCTAGACGCAAAGACAAAATTTTTTACGCCTGCGGATACCGCGGCCCGAGCCAACGCGATCGTGGTATCCTGGTTGATGTCGTATGTGATCTTCTCGAATTTGTGTCCCATCGGATCGTTCGATATGGCGGCAAGCTGAACGACCGCATCATATCCGGCAAGCCGTTCGGGCGTGATGGACCGCACGTCGCCATAGAACTGCGCATCGAGATTCTGTTCCGGCAGGCGCGTGGCACCGGTCAGGCAATGGGCGAAATAGGCATTGTCGAAACCATGCAGCACCGCATCGGGCCGGGCATGCCTCAGATATTTGCATACCGTGGATCCAACATAGCCCATATTTCCGGTAATCAGTATTCGCATCGCAACCTGTTCCTCACCAGCGGCTAAGGTTCTCAATCCGCGACTTGCCGAAATATCGGCGCATTATTATTGTATCGACAAACTTTCATGAAACTGCCGATCAATGCCGGCACCTCCCACAATTCACGAAGAGCTGAAAAACCACGCAATCCGGGCAGCCTCTCAGCTTCGTGACAAAAGATTAAAGTATTCGGAAGAGAAAGGTTTCGCTATCCGCCAAAAAAATTTTACTGTTCGTAAGAAGAGTTTTCCGTTTTTGACCAGATCTAAAGTCGGTAAAAAAACGTGAAAATATCGAATATTGTGTCTTTACACCCAAACCTTAGTAACAGACACGAGAGACCATCCCGGCTACCATATTCAGGCACTCGGACAAGCCGCCCCCTGGTCATGCTGAGCGAGAGCGGCATCCCGCCCACGCCTGGCTGGCAAGCCGCATGAATTCTGCTCGCGTGGCGGGGTGAGGCAGATGCAGTGATCTCTCCTCCCCCGCATCCCGATGCGCCCGCAACCGAACCGGGAGAGAACCGTCACCCCCTGTATCGCAAGGCCTCCACCACCAGCCGGAAAGCAGCAGAAGACTGCCGCCGGCTGGGATAATAAAGATGATAGCCGGGAAATGGCGGACACCAATCCTCCAGCACCCGCACCAGGCGCCCCGCCTTCACATCATCCGCGACGTGATCTTCCACGACGCAGGCCAGGCCAAAGCCCGAAAACACCGCCGCCATGATCATGGGCACGGTGTTGAAGGTCAGTTGTCCCCCCACCCGGACATGAAGCGAGCGTTTTCCTTTCTCAAGCTCCCATGCATACACCCCGCCCGACGTCGAGAGGCGCAGATTGATGCAGCTATGCCGGGCCAGATCCTGGGGCTTTCTCGGGATCGGATGGTTTTCGAAATAGGACGGCGCGCCGACAACGGCCATGCGCAGCGGTGGACCGATCGGAACGGCAATCATGTCTCTGGCGATGGTCTCCTCCAGCCTGACCCCCGCATCGAACCGCTCCGCCACGATATCGGTCAGGCCGGGATCGACGGACAGCTCGACATGCAGGTCCGGATAATCCGGCAGCAGCCTGGCCAGCGCCGGCCACAGCAGCGTCCGGGCGGCATGCTCGGATGCCGTGATGCGCACCGTGCCCGACGGCTTGCGGGACAATTCGCTCAACGAGGCGATTTCGTCGGCGATACTGTCCAACGCGGGGACCAGCGTCTTCAGCAGCCGTTCGCCTGCTTCGGTCGGCGCCACCCGCCGGGTCGTACGTGTCAGCAGGCGCACATCCAGTCTCGCCTCCAGCCGCCGGATCGTATGGCTCAGGGTGGATTGCGAGGTCCCGAGCCGGGCGGCCGCCCGTGTGAAGCTCTGCTCTTCCGCGACGACCAGGAACGCATTGAGATCGACCAGTTCCTCGCGTCTCATTCATGAATTTCCGATATAGCATCAAGCGAGCGATAGCATCTAATCCACATCAATAGAATGCGCCACCATGAACAAGAGAATTCCCGCTGCGGACACATGACTGGAAAAACCGCATGAAAATCGAACGTCCCGGCTTCGCGCCGTCCGTCACCGGTCCGTCGGAATGGTTCACCGGCACCGTGCGGATCGATGCCCCTTTCCACGGAAGCGGCGCCCTGTCCTGCGCAACGGTGACGTTCGAGCCCGGCGCACGCACGGCATGGCATACCCACCCTCTGGGACAGACAGTGCTGATCACCGCCGGCCAGGGCTGGGTCCAGCGTGCCGGCGCGCCGATCGAGGAAGTACGACCCGGCGATATCGTCTGGTTCGAACCGGACGAAAAACACTGGCACGGCGCCTCGCCCACCTGCGCGATGAGCCATGTCGCCATTACGGAATCAAAGGACGGCAAGGCCTCCGACTGGCTGGAGCATGTCAGCGAAGCGCAATACCGGCACACACCGACATCCCATTCCGAGGGAACACCGAACTGATGGTTCGATACAGCCCGACAATCAGACTGAACTCCGGTCTGGACCTGCCCGCGCTGGGCTTTGGCGTCTACCGCGCCGCCCCCGAGGAAACCGTCGGCGCGGTGCGAACGGCCCTCACCGCCGGCTATCGCATGATCGACACGGCGGCCGCCTATTTCAACGAGGCGGAAGTGGGCCAGGCCATCCGCGAAAGCGGCCTCCCGCGCAACGAGATCATCGTCCAGACCAAGGCATGGATCACCGATTACGGCACGCGCGAAATCCGCCATGCCTATGACCGCAGCCGCCGCAAACTCGGTCTCGACCGGATCGATGTCTATCTGCTGCACCAGCCCGCCACGCGCGATTTCACACCGATGATCGCCGCATGGCGGGAACTGGAGAAAATGCTCTGGGACGGCGAAGTCGGGAGCATCGGCGTCTGCAATTTCAGCCCCGACCATCTGCGCAGGCTGATGGCGGCAACCGATATCCCCCCGGCCCTGAACCAGGTGGAACTTCACCCGTTCTTCACCCAATCGGCCCTTCGCGAATACGACCGGACGTTGGGAATCGTGACCCAGGCCTGGTCGCCCATCGGGGGCGTCATGCGTTACTGGGGTGATGACAGGACGCCGGAAGACAATCCGCTGACACACCCCACCATCATGGCAATCGGACGAAAATACGACAGGACCCCGGCGCAGGTCATCCTGCGCTGGCAACTGGATATCGGCAATTCCGCAATCCCCAAATCAACCCATCCCGATCGCATCCGGGAAAATTTCGCGGTGTTCGACTTCACGCTCACAGCCGACGACATCGCCGCGATCGAGACCCTGGATCGCAGCCGACGCGGCGGCCCCGACCCCGATCATCTTCCCGATGCATTCTACAACCGCACGATCCCCGACTAAGGGGCCGTCTGCAAAGCCACCCGCCGGCGGGCGGCGGGCGGCACTCCCGCTCGGCGGACCGGTCGTCAAACAGCTCCAGGCCTGAAGAAGGAAAAAATCGCCATGAGCAACCGCATCGAAAACAGGATCATCGTCATCACCGGCGCCAGCAGCGGCCTCGGCGAGGCCGCCGCGCGCCATCTGGCTGCCAACGGGGCGAAGCTGGTTCTCGGCGCGCGCCGCCTCGACCGGCTCCACGCCCTGGCAAAGGACATCGGACAGCCCGCATCGGCCGCGATCGAGACCGATGTCACCGACAGCGCACAGGTGAAGCACCTGGTCGATGCCGCCGTCGCGACCCATGGGCGGATCGACGTCATCATCAACAATGCCGGCCTCATGCCGCAATCCCTGCTCGAACATGGCCGGATCGACGATTGGAACCGGATGATCGACGTCAACCTGAAGGGCACGCTCTACGGCATCGCAGCCGCCCTGCCCCATATGACGCGGCAGAAGAGCGGCCATATCATCAACGTCTCCTCGGTGGCCGGCCACAAGGTCCGCCCGGGCAGCGCCGTCTATGCCGCAACCAAGGCCGCCGTGCTGATGCTGTCGGAGGGCCTGCGGCAGGAAGCCAAGCCCCACAACATCCGCACGACAGTCATCTCGCCCGGGGCCGTCCAGTCCGAACTGCCGCGGAGCGTCACGGACCCCGACGCCGCGCGCAACATCGCGGCGTTTTACAAGAGCTACGCCATCCCGGCGGACAGCTTCGCCCGCGCCGTCGCCTTCGCCATCAGCCAGCCGGACGACATGGACATCAACGAGATCCTCTTCCGCCCCACAGCGCAGGAATTCTGAACGGCATGACACACGCGGCCCCCGGGCACGTCGCGGAACGGCCGGAGGGCGTCGAGACCGCCGGCACGATACACGCCGCCAGGCAGGAGACGATCGATCATCGCTGGTGGGTACTGGGCATCCTCAGCCTGCTGATGGGGTTCGCGTCGATTTCGACCGATCTCTACCTTCCGGCCATGCCTGCCATGGGCCAGGCCCTCGGTGCCAGTCCCGGCCTGGTCGAATGGACCGTCTCGGGCTACCTGATCGGCTTCAGCTTCGGGCAACTCTTCTGGGGGCCGGTCAGCGACCGCCACGGCCGCCGCCTCCCCGTCGCGCTCGGCCTCGTATTGTTCATCCTCGGTTCGGCAGGCTGCGCGGTGGCCGGCAACGGCGCCGCCCTGATCGGCTGGCGAATCCTGCAGGCCGCCGGCGCATCGGCCGGCGTCGTCCTCTCCAGGGCCATGGTGCGCGACCTCTATGCAGGGCACCGCGCCGTGCAGATGCTCTCGACCCTGATCACGGTCATGGCCATCGCCCCGCTGCTGGGGCCGATCGTGGGTGGCCAGATCCTGCTCCTTGGCGGATGGCGCGCGATTTTCTGGACCCTGGTCGGGGTCGGCATGCTGACGCTGGCCGCCGTGCCGAGCCTGCCGGAAACGCTCGCGCCCGCGTATCGCAACCATGAGCCCCTGACACGGGCACTCCTGCGCTACGGCGAACTCCTGAAGCAGCCGCGCCTTCTGGGCTATGCGGGCGCCGGCGGCTTCTTCTATGGCGGCATGTTCGCCTACGTGGCCGGCACGCCCTTCGCCTACATCACGTACCACCATGTGCCCGCCCGGCTCTACGGGCTGCTCTTCGCGCTGGGCATCGTCGGCATCATGGCGACGAATACCGTCAATTCCCGCCTGGCCGCACGGGTCGGCGGCGATCGCCTGCTCGTCCTGGGGGCAATCCAGGCCGCACTGTCGGGGCTGCTTGTTGCCGGAGCGGCATGGACCGGCCAGGGAGGGCTCTGGGGGCTCGTGGTCCCGCTCTTCCTCTTCGCCTCCGCGACAGGCTTCATCGTCGCGAATTCCATTGCGGGCGCGCTCAACAGCTTTCCCGAACGGGCAGGCGCCGTCTCGGCGCTGGTAGGCGCCATGCAGTATGGCAGCGGCATTCTCGGCTCAGGCCTGGTCGGCGCTTTCGCCGACGGCACCCCCTGGCCGATGGGCTGGGTCATCGCGCTGTCGGGCGTGGGCAGCCTGCTCTGTACGCGCCTCGTCCACGCCCGGCCGAGGAAAACGACACCACCGCCCCGGCACGCCCTCAGATAGATCGCGCGTTCACCCGACCTGCCTCCCGCATCGGGCTTCGGCGGCGTCAGCCGCCACGCATTTTCCTTTGACCATCCAAATCATTCATGACAACACAAGAAAATTCCTCTTTCGATCAGGCCGGAACATAAGCCCGGCAAGCCGCCACCAGCCGGTTCGGCCCATCAATCGGATCCATCCGCCTCATGAACAGTGACGGGCCAGCGCCCTACGATGCCTCGCCCCTTGCCTATATGCGCCAGAAGATGGACCAGGCCGATTCAACGTTCAGGCGCGATCTGCAAGCCGCCACCGGCGAGGCCGATCTCGTTCTTCTGGCCCGGCGCATTCTCCAGCTCTGCGATGAGGTCGCGGAGACGTTGAAACGCCTCAGCCCCACCGCGCCGCTGGCCTGCACGAAGGGCTGCGATACGTGCTGCCACAGCCTTGTGCAGGTCAATCCGCTGTTCGCGATCCTCGCCGTTCACGAGGCATGGCACACATTCCCGCCGGAGCGCCTCCAGCTCCTGAAGGAACGGCTGGCCTCGCCTCCAGCTTTCTGTCCGTTCCTCTTCGATGGAAGCTGCTCGATCTATGCCGCCCGCCCCATGGTGTGCCGAGGCTATTACAGCCTGAATTTCGATCTCTGCCGGCAGGGAGAGTTCTGCGAGAAACATCTCGGCTATCAGGGCGACCAGGCGCACGCCGCCCACCAGTTCATGATCTTCCTGTTCGCACTGGAAAAACGCCTGGAAAGCATCGAAACCGAGTTCGGCCTCCAGGGCGATCCCGTCTTTCTCAACATGGCGGCACGCACGCTGCTGGAAACACCCGGCGCGCCCGAGCGCTGGCTGGCCGGCGCCCGGTAAAAGCACGCCCCCTCCGGCGGTCCCGCACTCTACCCGGCAGAGCCGCCGCACCGGCCACGCGCCGAAGCATAGGGAACCCACCGGGCCGCTCGTCCGTTGACCTATGCTTTTTTATGCACAAGGCATGCCTGCGGGCTATTTGAAATTGCACGCTCATTACGGGGATGCTTCGATACGATCGTTGGTCGCTATTTTTTCTATCAACACTCTCTTTTGGTAATTATACGGGTCCGATCGTATTATATCCGCAGCGACACGTTGTTATTCATATTGTCATAAGGCTCCGTGGAAATGGAACTTCCGGCCCTGATCTATTTTACGAGCCTGATCAACGAAGGCTCCGCCGCCTCGGCTGCCCCGGTGCTTGGCGTCAGCGCATCCACGCTCAGCCACAGCGTGTCCGCCCTGGAGCAGGCCATGGCGACATCGCTGCTGTCACGCTCGTCACTGCGCCGGGGCAGCAGGGCCGTCACGACCGCGCAGGGCGAGAGCCTGTATCGTTCCGCCCTGCACCTGCTGGGCTGGTGCCTGACCCTGATCGAGGACGATAATCGTTCCCACATGGCCCCGCCGGAACGCGACACCGCCGGCCCGCTGCCGACGCACCGCCTGCGCGCATTGCTGGGCTCGGGCCTGACGCTGCGCATGATCGGTTATTTCCTGTCCGTCTACGAAACCCGGCGGATCGCCGCCGCCGCGCAGCGTCTGTCGCTGACCCAACCCACGCTCTCCCGCCAGATCGGCCGGCTGGAGACGATTCTCGGCCGGACATTATTTATACGCAGCCCCCATGGCGTCATGCCGACGGCAGAGGCCGAGGCGCTGCGCCAGGGATGCCAGCAGGTGGACCAGACCCACCGGCAGATCATGCGCGACGAGAATTTCAGCTATTTCCGCGCATTCAGGACCCTGAAGCTCGCGTCGATGATGCCGACCAGCAGCGACAGTTCCCTGACGGTCCTGCTGGCCAATCTGGTCCGCCTGTGGCGCCACCGCCGCTACCAGCCGCCCCTGACGATCTCGACCATCGCCGCGCCGCAGATGGTGGAAGGGCTGCTGGACGGACGGTTCGATGCCGGCCTGTCCGACCTGATCGACATCCCGCTGGACCTCGACAGCGCGGAGCTGGAAAAATCCGCGATCTTCCTCGTCTTCGGCCGGGCGCACAGCCCACCGCCGGGCCAGACGCCCCGGATCGCCCTGGCCTCGTATCTGCTGGCAGTGCCCGCCCTGGGCACGGGGCTGCGCCGGGTCACCGACCGTTACCTGGATCAGGAAGGCATTACACCGGGCAGCATCTTCGAGACCCAGTCGCTTTCGCTGATGCTGCGCCTGGTCGAGGACGGCACCTGCTGCGCCATCCTGCCCGCCGGCTCGTTCCGCTCCCACGCGGTCCACGCCATCCCCCTGCCCGATCGCTACCGGATGACGACGCGCCTGATCTGGAAGAAGGAGCACCCCAACCTCGCCATCATCGGCCGGTTGCAGGCCGGCCTGGCGGAAATCCAGGCCGAAGCCGGTTCCGCGGGGCGGAAATCCGTCGCATGAGCACCATCGCCTCCATCCTCTCCCCCGCCCTGCGCCGCCGGCGCCAGATCACGGTCCTGCTCCTGATGGCGGCCGGATGCGTCAGCTATATCGATCGCGCCGCCCTGTCGGTCAGCAATACGGCCGTGATGGCCGACATGCACATGTCCTACACCCAGATGGGCCTGCTGCTGTCGGTCTTCGCCTGGGCCTATCTCGCCGGGCAGATCCCGACGGGCCTGCTGGCCGACCGGTTCGACAGCCGCTTCCTGCTGGGGGCGGGCCTGGTCCTCTGGTCGTGCGCGCAGATGGGCTTCGGTCTGATGCACGGCATCGCCGGCCTGTTCGTGGCGCGTATCGGGCTGGGACTGGGCGAGACCCCCTTGTTCCTCTCCGGCACCCGCGCGCTGGTCCGCTGGTACCAGCCGCGCGAACGCGGGCGCCCCCTCGGCCTCTTCAACGGGTCCGCGGCCCTCGGGCCGGCCCTGGCCCCGCCGCTGCTGCTCGCGATCATGGCGCTCTGGGGCTGGCGGGGCATGTCGGTCGCGATCGGCGCCGCCAGCCTGGTGCTGGCCTTCGTGTGGATCCGCTTCTATCGCGACCCCGCCGACCTGACTCTGAGCGCCGCGATGCGCAAGGCCCTGCCCCGCCCCGACGCCCCGGTGCCGGCGAGCATCGTGCAGTCGCTGCGCGCCGATCTCGGCTATCTGCTGCGCCAGCGCTCGAGCTGGGTCCTGACGGCCGGCTATGCCGGGGTGATCTACCTGACCTGGCTCTACGCCACATGGATGCCCGCATGGCTCCAGACCTCCCGCCACCTGACGATCGGGCAGGCCGGGATGCTGTCCGCGCTGCCGCAGTTCTGCGGTTTCGCGGGCAGCGTGCTGGGTGGTGTGGTCGTCGACCGCCTGGCCGCCCGGGGCGTGGGGCTGCTGAATGCCTGCCGTGCCCCCCTGGTGCTGGCCATGCTGGTGGCCGCCGTCGCGACCACGCTGACCACGCTGCACACGCCATTGGCCGTCATGGTCGCCTTCATGGCCATCGCCCTGTTCGCGGGCGGCCTGGCCATCAGTTGCGGCTGGATGCTCGGCACCGTGATCGCGGCCGAACACCGGGTCGCGACCCTGCAGGCCATCCAGAATACCGGCGGCTCGCTCGGCGGCGCGCTGGCCCCGGCGATAACCGGGCTGCTGGCCGACAGGTTTGGCAGCTTCACCCCTTCCCTGCTCACCGCCAGCGCCATCGGATTGGGCGCCGTCGCGATCTACCAGATCGGCCTGCGCCCGGAAGACGTCGCCGCGCACGCCTCCCTGCCGAACGGCCAGCCTCCATCCCGCCTCCCAGGCGCCACAGGATGCAACAAGGAATGACCCGATGACATCACGACGGATTCTCGCGCTCTCCACCATGCTCGGCGGCCTCGCGATCGCGCCCCACCTCCACGCCGCCTCCCCCACGCCGGCCCTGGCACAGGCGGCCTCGCGCCCGAACGCCCCGGCCACCACCCATCGCGCCGCCGGCACGACCGGCGCAGGCAAGGCGGCGGCAGCCGGCACCCCGGCCCCCGCCAACGAGGCCATCTCGGTCTTCGGCCATGGCTCGACCCGGCAGATGACCAGCGTAACGCGCACCATGATGCAGCAGAGCGTGCCCGGCACCTCGCCGCTGAAAGTCCTCAGCCAACTTCCGGGCGTGCTCTACCAGTCCGCCGATCCGTTCGGCGCCTATGAATATTCCAGCCAGCTGTTCATGCGCGGCTTCAACCAGTCGCAGCTCGGCTTCACACTCGACGATATTCCCCTGGGCGACCAGCAGTTCAACAATTACAACGGCCTGTCCGTTACACGCTCGATCATCTCCGACGATGTCGGCGGCGTCGATGTCTCGCAGGGCGCCGGCGCGATCGACGTGGCCTCGACCAGCAATCTCGGCGGCGCGATCCAGATCCGTTCGCTCGATCCGTCCCATGTGCGCGGCGGCACCATCGCCCAGACCTTCGGCAGCAATTCGACGATGCGGACCTATGCGCGCTTCGAAAGCGGCGATCTCAATCCAACCGGCACCCGCTTCTACGTCGCCTATGCCCGGCTGAACGGCAATCTATGGAAGGGCGGCGGCTACGACCATTCGGACCAGGTGAACGCCAAGCTGGTCCAGCCGCTGGCGCGCGGCTCGTCCCTGAAACTGTTCTTCGACTGGAGTTCGATCCAGCAGTTCGACTATCAGGACATGACCAAGAACTGGCTGAATACGGTCGGCCCCAACCTGGCGAACTACTACCCCAACTATACGGCCGCGTACAACGCAGCACGCGGGACCTACCCGGCGGAATTGCAGAAAACGAACGACCCGTTCGATGCCGCCTATTACGCCGGCACCGCCAACCGCACCGACTATCTCGGCGGCCTCACGCTCGACGAAAATCTCAGCGAGACACTCAACTGGAAGACGACGTTATACGGCCACGCCAATAACGGCTACAGCACCTGGACGACGCCCTACATACCCTCGCCCAACGGCGCGCCGCTCTCCCAGCGTATCCAGACGCCCAACGTCGCACGCGGCGGCTTCCAGAGCGCGGTCACGTGGAAAATCGCACACCACGCCGTCAATGCCGGCGTCTGGTACGAATACGGAAATTTCAACGAAGGCCGCTATTTCTCCGAAGCCCCGCTGCTGGGCCAGGGCACGCTCGGCAACCCCACCACCGGCTTCCCGGCCGACAAGGTATTCGCAACCGCCTGGCAGGAAGCGTTCTCGACCCGGACCTTCGTGTTTCACCTGCAGGATACCTACAAGATCACGGACAATCTGACGGTCAATGCCGGGTTCAAGTCCATGATCGTCAATTCCGGCAATTCGGTGCCGACGCAGGACGGCACCATCAACGGCACCCGGGTCGCCCAGGGGCATCTGGAAGCCTCGAACGCCTTCCTGCCGCAGGTCTCGGCCAACTGGCGCTTCCTGCCGCATAACGAACTGTTCTTCGACGTGTCGCACAATATGCGGTCCTTCCCGCTCGACGGGTACGGCACCAACGTGTCGGCCACGCCGTGGACCGCGTCACAGGCCTCGTTCCAGGCCACCCGCAACACGCTGAAGCCCGAAACCGACTGGGTCTATGAAGGCGGCTACCGCTACACCTCGCCCCTGATCAGCGCGCTGGCCTCGCTGTATCGCGTCAATTTCTCCAACCGCCTGCAATTGATCACCAGCCAGGCCGGCATCAATCCGGTCACCGCGGTGCAGAATGTCGGCGGGGTCACGACCAACGGCGCCGAGGCAAGCGTGACACTGCGCCCGGTGCGCGGGCTTTCGATCTACAATTCGTTCTCCTACGCCCATTCGACCTACGACCAGAACGTCATGACCGCGACGGGGCCGCAGCCGACGCGCGGCAAACTGGTGCCGAACTATCCGCAGTTCATGTACAAGGGTAACATCTCATACGCCATCGGCAATTTTGACGCCCATGTCGACGGAACCTACCTCTCCCGCCGCGAGCTGACCTACACCAACGATCTGCGCGTGCCGGGTTATTTCCTGATGAATTTCGGCATGCGCTATCATTTCGGACAGGTGGGGCCGTTCAAGGGCCTGACGGCCAGCTTCAACGTCTACAACCTCACCAACAAGACCTACATCGCCACCACGAACGAGCTGGGAAACAATTTCGTCAATACGGACTTCAATTATTTCCTGATGGGCGCCCCTCGCCAGTTCTTCGGCACCGTCAGCGCGGATTTCTGATCGAAACCGTCATGACGCAACAGCCACAGGGACGGAACGGAAAAGCGATGATCGCCGCTGCATGCATCGGCAATCTTCTGGAGTGGTACGATTTTTCGGTCTACGCCCTGTTCGCGCCCTATATCGCCCATGCGCTACTGCCCCCGGCCGACCGCCTGTCGCAACTGGCGCAGAGCCTGCTGGTCTTTGCGCTCGGGGCAGTCGCCCGCCCCCTCGGCGCGCTGCTTCTGGGCCAGCTTGCCGACCGAAGGGGGCGCGGCCCGGCACTGATGCTGACCTGCCTGCTGATGGGGGCAGGCACGGCACTGATCCTGTTCGACCCGCCCTATGCCACGGCGGGGCGCGCCTCCATCATCATCCTCTGTCTTGCCCGGTTATTGCAGGGCATTTCGGCGGGCGGCGAAATCGGCGGCGCCGCCTCCTTCCTGGTCGAAGGCGCGGACAATGGCCGCCCCGGCTTCGCCGGCTCGTTCCTGCAGGCCACCATGGGCCTGTCCAACATGCTCGGCGCCGCCGTCGCCGCCAGCCTGACCGCGCTACTGAGCGATGCGCAGATGGCCCAGTGGGGCTGGCGGGCGCCTTTCGCCATCGGGCTGCTGATCATCCCCTTCGGCATCGTCCTGCGTCTCGGCAACGCGGCGCCGAAGCGCCCCGCCACCGACCATGGCCCCATCCTGCGCGACCTGGCCCGCCACCATGGCGGCCGCTTCGTCGCGGCACTCGGCCTCTCCCTGCTCTGGGGTGCCGCGCCCTATGCGCTGGTCATCTACCTGCCGCTTTACGCCCAGCGATTCAGCGGCGTCACCCCCCATGGCAGCTATGTCGCCGTGCTGGCCGGCAATCTCGCCCTCGTCGCCGGCTCGCTGACGGCGGGGGCGCTGGCCGACCGGATCGGCGTCCGGCGCCTGCTTGTGGCGGCGACGCTGATGCTCATCGCCCTCCCCGGCCCGATCCTGGGCCTCCTGAAATACGATCACGGCACGGCGGCGATGATCGCGGTCGCGGCCAGCCTGTGCGGCCTGGTGGCGCTGTTCGTCGGCGCCGCCCCGCTCGGCATCGCCAGCCTGTTCCCGGCCTCGGTCCGCGCGACGGGCATCGCCCTGTCCTACAATGCCTCCGTTTCGCTGTTCGGCGGCTTCGCTCCGGCGCTGCTCGCCAGCCTCGGGCTGGCCTGGCACGGCATGCCCAGCCCGGCCCTTTATGTCGCGCTCGCCGGGCTTCCGGCCCTGGCGGCGCTGCTGTCACCGCCCTTCGCCCCCGCCCGCGCGGCCCCGATTGCAGAAAATTCTATAGGCCTTGCACAAAAAAGCATAACCGCGCCGATGCCCTGGAATGGGAGACTGGCTTCGGCAACCAGGGACGAAACGCTGTCGTGACCCCCATCTCCCTTTCCGGCGAAACGCTGCCGCTGACCCGGCTCACCGCCATCGCCGATGGCGCGCCGGTCACATTGGGACCAGGCGGCATCGCCCGCCTGCGCGCGGGCGAACGGGCACTGCACGAGGCCCTGGCCCGGGGCGACGGCATCTACGGCACCACCAGCATGGTGGGCGCCTTCAAGGATAATGGCGTCACGGATGACGACCGGCCGAAATACGCCCTGCGCCTCCTGCGCTCCCACCTGCTCGGCACCGGGTCCTACCTGCCGCGACGGGTGGTCCGGGCCGCGATGGCGATCCGCCTCAACACGCTGCTGACCGGTCACGCCGGGGCCAGCCTCTATCTGGCCACGGCCCTGGCGGACCTGCTGAATGCCGGCATCACCCCCGCCGTGCCCGAATACGGCTCGATCGGCTGCGCGGATGTCGGCCTCATGAGCCATATCGGCGCGACCCTGCTGGGCGAGGGCCTGGCCTTCGGTCCCGAGGACGGCCCGGCGCTGCCCTCCGCAACCCTGCTGGCACGGTTCGGGCTCAAGCCCATGGTGCCCGGCCCCAAGGATGTGATGTCGGTCCTGTCCAGCAACGCGCTGGGGGTCGCCGGGGTGGCGCTGGCCGCGGCCGACCTGCGGGGCCGCCTGCCGCTGCTGCTGCACGTCTTCGTCCTGGCCGCCGCGGGTTTCGGCGCCTTCGGCATCCCGTGGGAAACCGCCCGCCTGGACGGGCTGCGGGACGAAGCCCGCATCGCCCGCTACCTGCAAGGGCTAACCAGCCCCGGTGACTGGACACCCCGCCGCAATCTTCAGGACCCGCTGAGCTTCCGCTGCATGCCGCAGATCGCGGGCGCCCTGGTCACGGCGCTCGATCGCGTCGAGGCCACGCTGGCCCACAACATCGCCCATGCCGACGACAACCCGATCCTGTTCGACGGACGGGCCATGACCTCCGGCGCCTCCCTGCCGCTCGCCCTGGCGCTGGACGCACAGGCCCTGGTGATCGCGCTGTGCCATTACGCCCGCAGCACGCTCAGCCGCATCCTCGCCTCCTGCCGCGAGGACCTGTCCGGCCTGCCGCGCAACCTCACGCTCGACCCCGGCCGTCAGGTCGCCTTCGGTGCCGCGACCAAGCTGGCCGCCGACCTCACGACCGCGATCCTGCGCGAATCCACCCCGGCCTCGCTCTACCAGATCCCCGTCGCCAACGGGTTCGAGGACGAAGCCAGCTACCTGCCTTCGGTCGCCCGCGCGCTGGGCCTGCAAGCCAATCTGCTGTCCCCTCTGATCGCGCTGGAAGCCCTCGCCGCCCGGCAGGCCATCCGCCTGTCGGACGCAAGGCCGACCGGCAGCCCCGGCGCATTGCTGGCCGAACTCGAACGGCATGTGCCGCTTCTGGACGATAGCGGCGCCGTGTCCGACGCCGTGCATCGGACGGAAGATATCCTGGTCCGCTTCGCCGCCCGCCTTGCCGACCCGCTCCCGGCGGATCTCGCCTTTCCGCCGCCCCCGTTTCAGGAGAATGCCCATGCATGACCTGCTGTTCAAAGGCCATGTCGTCACCGCGCATGCGGTGCTCGAAAATGGCTGGGTGGCCGTCGATGCCGGCCGCATCAGCCGCGTCGGCCAGGGCCTTCCCCCCACCGCCCGTCATGTCGAGGATCACGGCGACGCGCTGATCCTGCCCGGCGCCATCGACGCACAGGTCCATTCCCGCTCGCAGAAAGGGCAGGAAGATTTCGTGTGGAGCACGCGCGCCGCCGCCGCCGGCGGCGTCACGACGATTGCCGACATGCCCTATGATGACGGGTTCCTCGTCTGCACGGCCGACAATCTGCGCCAGAAGGCACGGGAAGCCGGCGAGCAGGCCCGCGTCGATTTCGCGCTGTGGGGCACCATCGCGCCCGATGACGGCCCGCAACACATCCCCGAAATGGCACAGGCCGGTGCCTGCGGCTTCAAATTCTCGACCTTCGGCACCGATCCCGTCCGCTTCCCCCGCATCCCGCCGGACCTGCTGGCCGCCTGTTTCGAATCCGTGGCACAGACCGGGCTGATCGCCGGCGTCCATAACGAAGATGACGAGATGGTCCGCGCGCGGATCGCGGCGGTCACCCGGTCGGGCATCACCGACTGGCGCGCCCACGGCCTGTCCCGCCCGGCGCTGGCCGAAACGCTGGCCATGGCCCAGATCTACGAAACGGCAGCCGCCACCGGCTGTTCGGGTCACGTCGTCCATTGCTCGGTCGCACGCGGCTATGCGCTGTGCGAGGCCTATCGCCGCCAGGGGGTCGATACGACGGTCGAAGCCTGCATCCACTATCTGGTGCTGGACGAGGAGCATGATGTCGCCCGGCTGGGCGGCCGCGCCAAGATCAATCCCCCCATCCGCCCCCGCGCCGAGGTCGAAGGGATCTGGGCTCACCTGGCCGCCGGCAATGTCACGATCGTCTCGACCGACCATGTCTCCTGGTCGCTGGCCCGCAAGTCGGACCCCGACATGCTGAAGAACGCCTCCGGCGTGCCGGGGCTGGATGTCCTCTATCCCCTCCTGCTGACCGAACTGTCGCGGCGCAACCTGTCCCCGACCCACGCCAGCCGTCTCCTGTCGGAGAACCCGGCCCGGCTGTTCCGCCTCACCGCCGGCAAGGGCGGGCTGGCCCCGGGCCGGGACGCCGACATCACCATCGCCCGGCGCGAGACCTGGCACTACGACCCTGCCGCCAGCGACAATGTCCTGACGGACTGGAGCCCCTATGCGGGCCGCGCACTGGACTGGCGCATCGCCGGAACATGGCTGCGCGGCCAGCAGGTCTTCGACGGGCAGATCGTCCTCGCCACACCGGGCACCGGCCGCTTCGTCACGCCCGAGCAGCCCTCCGGCTTGCGATGAGCATCGCCGCCCACGTCCGGCCCGACCGGCTCCAGGCCGATATCGACGCCCTGGCCGCCATCACCGATCCGGACCGCCCCCACACGCGCCGCTCCTTCTCGCCCCGCTTTCTCGAAGGCCGGGCATGGCTCACGGCGCGCTTCCAGCAGGCCGGCCTGACCACCCGCATCGACGAGTCCGGAAACCTGATCGGCCGCCGCGCCGGCACCACGCCCGGCCTCGGCACGCTCATGAGCGGCTCGCATTCCGACACGGTGCCCGATGGCGGCCGTTTCGACGGCATACTGGGCGTCCTGGCGGCGCTGGAGGCCGCGCGGGCCTTCGCCGATGCCGGGATCGCCCTGCGCCACGATCTCGAAATCGTCGATTTCCTGGCCGAGGAACCCAGCGATTTCGGCCTGTCCTGCATCGGCAGCCGTGGCATGGCCGGCGCCTTGTCGGCCGAGCATCACACCCTGCGCGCACCGCGGGACGAAAGCCTGGCCGACGCCCTGGCCCGCATGGGCGGCGATCCCGGCCTGCTGGACACACCCCGCCGCACCGATATCCGGGCTTTCTTCGAACTGCATATCGAACAGGGTATCGTCCTGGAGCAGGCACAGACCCAGATCGGCGTGGTCGACGCCATCGCAGGCGTCACCCGGCTGGAAATCATCTTCTCCGGCCGCGCCGACCACGCCGGCACCACGCCCATGGAACTGCGGCAGGACGCCGCCGTGCCCGCCGCCGCGATCATCGGCTTCGTCCACCAACAGGCCAGCACGCTGGCCCGTTCCGGCGCCGGCCATGTCACAGCCACCTGCGGCGTGCTCGATCTCTCCCCCGGCGCCTCCAACGTCATCCCGCGCTCCGCCCGGCTGATCGTCGATATCCGCGTCTCCGAACGCCCGGTCGCCGAAGAACTGGTCGCAGCGATCCGCGCCGCCTGCACCGACGCCGCCCGGGCCAGCCGCACCACCCTCGCCCGCTTCGCGATCCAGTCCGACACGCACCCCACGCCATGCGACCCGGCACTGGCAGCACTGTTCGAGGCGGCCGCTCACGCGCAGGGCTTCACCACCCGCCACATGGTCTCCGGCGCCGGGCACGACGCCGCCTTCGTCGCGCGGCTGGCGCCGATGGCCATGCTCTTCGTCCCCTGCCGCGACGGCCGCAGCCACGACCCGGAAGAATGGTGCGCGCCCGAAGACGCCACACGCGGAACGATGGCCCTGGCCGAAGCCATGGCCATGCGCGACCGTACGGACTGAACCAGGAACACACAGGAAAGAACCAAGATGGGCCGTATACTGGTTGAAAAGGATGTCGAATCCGCCATCGCGGGCGGTTCCATCTTCGCCTGCGGCGGCGGCGGCTGGGTCGAACATGGCCGCATGCTGGGTACGGCCGCGGTCAATGCGGGCCAGCCCGAACTGGTCGGCGCGGACGAGATCGCCGATGACGCCATCATCGCCACCGCCGCCGCCATCGGCGCCCCCGCCAGCACCACCGAATGGCAGATGCTGGGCGTCGATTACGTCAACGCCGTCCGCCTGGTGGAGAAGGAGCTGGGCCGCCCCATCTACGGGCTGATGATCGGCCAGAACGGCAAGTCCAGCACGCTGAACGCCTGGCTGCCGGGCGCGATCCTGGGCACCAAGGTCATCGACGCGGTCGGCGACATGCGCGCACACCCGACAGGCGACATGGGCTCGATCGGCATGGCGGGCTCGCCCGAACCCATGATCCAGGCCGTGGTGGGCGGCAACCGCGCGAACGGCGCCTATCTCGAAGTCATCGCCAAGGGCGCGACCGCCCGCGTCTCGCCCATCCTGCGCACGGCCTCCGACATGTCCGGCGGCTTCATCGCCTCGTGCCGCAACCCGCTGCCGGCCGCCTACGTCAAACGCCATGCCGCATGGGGCGGCATCTCGCGCGCCCTGGCATTGGGCGAGGCGGTGCTGGCCGCCCGGCCCAAGGGCGGCGGCGCGGTCATCGACACCATCACCCGCGCGCTGGACGGCGCCATCGTGGCCCAGGGCAAGGTTTCCCGGAAATCGGTGGTCTACACGCCGGAAGCCTTCGATATCGGCACCATCACCGTGGGCACCGGCGAGCAGTCCGTCACGCTGCACGTCATGAACGAATACATGGCCCTGGACGATGCCGGCGGCAGGCGGATCGCCTCCTTCCCCGACATCATCACCACGCTGTCGCCCGACGGGCATCCCCTCAGCGTCGGCGAAATCGTCGAAGGCATGGAAATCCTTGTCCTGCACGTGGACAAGACCAAATTCCCGCTCTCGTCCAGCGTGCTCGACCCCGCGGTCTATCCCCCCGTCGAACGCGCGCTCGGGATCGACCTGACCAGTTATGCCCTCAGCTTCATCGGCGACAGGGGCTAGACCATGACGAAGCAACAGTTCGGCGTCACCTCGGGCGGCAACCTGCGATGTCGCGGCTGGCGGCAGGAAGGGCTGCTGCGCCTGCTGGAAAACGTGCTGTCGGTCGGCGAGGACCCGGCCAACCTGGTCGTCTACGCAGCTTTGGGCAAAGCCGCCCGCGACTGGCCGTCGCACGACGCCATCGTCCGCGCCCTGACCACCATGGGCGATGACGAAACCCTGATCGTCCAGTCCGGCAAGCCGATCGGCGTGGTGAAAACGCACGAGCGCGCGCCCATCGTCGTCATGGCCAACTGCAACATCGTCGGCCAGTGGGCCCGCGCCGAGGAATTCTACCGGCTGGAAAAGCAGGGGCTGATCTGCTGGGGCGGGCTGACGGCCGGCGACTGGCAATATATCGGCTCGCAGGGCGTCATCCAGGGCACGTACGAGATCTTTCGCCGCATCGCCGAACGGCATTTCGCCGGCGACCTGACCGGGCGGCTGATCCTCACCTCGGGCCTCGGCGGCATGGGCGGCGCCCAGCCCCTGGCCGGGCACCTGGCCGGCGCGATCATCCTGTGCGTCGAGGTCGATGACGCCCGCATCGGCCGCCGCATCGAAAGCGGCTACCTGCAACATCGCGCAACCTCGCTGGACGATGCCCTGCGCCTGGTCGAAGAGGCCCGCGCGGCGAGCGATGCCCGTTCCATCGGCCTGTGCGGCAATGCGGCGGATATCTTCCCCGAACTGCTGGCGCGCGGCATCATCCCGGACATCGTTACCGACCAGACCTCGGCCCACGATCTGGTCTACGGCTACGTGCCGGCCTCCCTCTCCCTCGACCAGACGAAGGCCCTGCGCCAGAGCGACCCGGAATCCCTGTCCCGTCTGGCCCTGCAATCGATCGCGCGCCACGTGCAGGCGATGCTCGATTTCCGCGCCGCCGGCGCGGTCGTCTTCGACAATGGCAACCTGATCCGCACCCAGGCCAAAAAAGCCGGGATCGACCACGCCTTCGATATCCCGATCTTCACCGAAGCCTATCTCCGCCCGCTCTTCGCACGCGGCATCGGCCCGTTCCGCTGGATCGCGCTCTCCAATGACGAAGCGGATCTGCGGAAAATCGACGAATACCTGCTGGAGACATTCGCCGACAATCCATCGATCGTAAACTGGATCACCCTGGCCCGCCGCTTCATCCCCATCGAGGGCATGCCCGCCCGCATCGCATGGCTGGGCCATGGCGACCGGACCAAAGTGGGGCTGGCCGTCAACCGCATGGTGCGCGAGGGCATCCTCTCCGGCCCGGTGGCCTTCACCCGCGACCATCTCGATGCCGGTGCGATGGCCCACCCCAACATCATGACCGAAAACCTCAAGGACGGCTCGGACGCCATCGCCGACTGGCCGCTGCTGAACGCCATGCTCGCCTGCTCGTCACAGGCCGACCTGGTGGCCATCCATTCCGGCGGCGGCGGTTATGCCGGCTATATGACCAGCGCCGGTGTCACCACAATCGCCGACGGCTCGTCGGAAGCCGACGAACGCCTGCGCCTGACCCTGACCAACGACACCAGCCTGGGCGTCATGCGCTACGCCGACGCCGGCTATCAGGAAGCATTCGAAGAAATCAACCGCCAGCACATCCCCTATATCAACCTCGCCACGCCCCATCCCTGAAAGCCTGACCGAAAATGCGCGCTGGCGGCGATCCGACGCGCGTTTCCTGCGCTCCAATGCTCACTTCCATCCAGACCGCTCCGCGTCGAGGCTCGAAAACACACGCCGGGCGCGGTCCTGCGGGCCGCTCTCGCTCACCAGCCCGCATTTTCGGTCAGGCTCCATAGAGGAACGCTGAACCATCAGCTCGCGACAGGGCTTTTGCCGACGGCTCCAGCCGGGTGTCAGAGCCTGTTTGGAAATGCGTGCTGGTGAGCGAGAGCGGCCCGGAACGGGTCGCGCCCGTCGTGTGTTTCCGAGCCTCGGAGCGGAGCGGCCTTGATGGCCGTGAGCACCGAAGCACAGGAAACGCGCGTCGGATCGCCGCCAGCGCGCATTTCCAAACAGGCTCTCAGATCCCCGGCAGGTCCTGATGCCCCTCATCCCGCCGGGATATTTCTTCCTCGCCATGCGCCCGCAGCAGGGCCAGAAGCCGCTGGCGCATGATCAGCCCCGGACGATCCGACGCCATGTGCATCTCGACCCGGCGGGAGACATCCAGGATCGCATCGCAATCGGTCGCCTCCAGAATGTCGCGATCCTCCTCGATGATCGCCCTGTCCCAGGCGATCAGCTTTTCCGTGCTGCACTCGGCCTCGGTATCGTTGCGGTAGAGCAGTTGGATGAGCTGGATCTTCCCGTCTTCCACCGGGGTCGCGCAATTGATGATGATGTGCCGAATCCCCGACGGATACAGCATGTCCATCCGGCGCGCGAAGGGCAGATACCAGTGATTATGCATCGTGCGCGTCGTCGTGGGGTTCGGATCGCCCGTAATCGCCACCGCATGAGGCGGATTGACGACATCGACGACGGTCGTCGCCTGAAATCCGTAATCGGTTTCCTCGATCTTGTAGACGCGCGGCCGAGGTTGCGCCATATCGCCGAACGTGCCGCGATGGACGAAGGCGAAATGCGCGTTGTCGAATGAATTTTCCATCAGACGCAGCGGCGCCGTGTTCCACTGGTCGTCGAACTGGAAAATGCGCCGGAATCCCGGGTCGCGATCCTCGGGAATATCGAACAGTTCGACCAGCGGCTCATCCAGCGCGACCCAGGCATAGCCATAGTGCGCCTGGCATCCATACGCCCGCGCCCGAAAATCCGGCAGCGCCGCACCGGGCGCCTGCTGCGGAATCGCCACCACCGCGCCGGTCCCGTCATAGCGCCAGCCATGATAGCCGCAGACCAGCTCGCCTTTGTCGCACCACCCTTTGGACAGCTTTGCGGTGCGGTGGCAGCAGCGATCCTGCAAGGCCCTCGGCGCGCCTTCCGCGTCGAGGAACAGCACGATATCCTCGCCCATCAGCCGAAAGGGTTTCGGACCGTCCGACAGATCCGCCAGCGGAACCGTCGCATACCAGAACCGGCGCAGGACTTTCTGTCGGGTCGTCAGCATCGCGCTCTCCTATCCTGCAAGGGACATCAGCCGTGCGACCACGGCGCGGGCACGCGCCATCAGGCGCGGCAGGTCCAGGCCGGGAATGGCACCGTCCACCACCACGGGTCGCCCCGCGCGCAGCACATGCCGCACCGATGACGGGCCGCAGATGACCGGGGCAAGCAACGGATCATGCAGCCCCGCGTGGCGCGGCGCGTCCAGCGCGTGGATCGCCAAGTCTGCGATCTGTCCGACCGCGACCGTCCCCAGTTCCGCAAAGCCCAGCATGGCGGCGCCGGATGCGCTGGACCAGCGCAGCACGTCCTCGACCCGCGCCGCACCGGGGCCACCTACGGCCCGCTGGATCAGCCAGGTATTATGCATCTCGCTGGCCATGTCGCACGCCTCGTTCGACGCGGCCCCATCCACGCCGATCGCCACCCGCCCGCCGGCACGCTCCAGCGCGCTCGCCGGCGCCACGCCGGAGCCGAGGCGCCCGTTGCTCTGCGGGCAATGAACCATGAAGGTACCCGTGGCCGCCAGCAGCGCGATCTCGTCGGCATCGATATGCACCAGATGGGCGAAGGACACGTCGGGCCCCACCCAGTCGCAGCGCGCGACGAACGCGACCGGACGGCAGCCATGGGTTTCGGCGCAGAACGTCACGTAACTGGTGGTTTCCGACAGATGGGAATGCAACCCGATCCCCAGGCGACGGGCGGCGGCGGCCATCTCCTTCAGTTCGGCCGGCGTCGCGCCCCAGGTCGGCGTGTTCGGCGCCAGCAGGATGCGGCGCATGCTGTTCGGGCCGCTGTCGTGATAGCGCGCGGCCAGGCCCTCGACATGGCGCAGCATGCCGTCCAGCGTCTCGACGGGCATCGGCACGACATCGTCATTGTCATAGACCCGGTCGCGGGTGGTACCGCCGCGCGACAGGCACAGGCGGATGCCCATCCGCTCCGCCGTCTCGAACAGGATCGCCGCCGGGTCGTATCCGCTCCCCCCGGCGGACGAAAAGGATGCGAACGGATAATGATGGTCGTTGACCATCGTGCAGCCGGACAGCAGCAATTCCGCCATCCCCACCTCGGCGGCGGTGCGCAGCGCCTCCTCGTCGAAACGGTGCCAGTAGCGCACGGGCACCAGCCGCAGCCAGGTTTCCAGCCGGGCGTCGATCGCGGCGGGCACGGCCTTGAGCATGCTCTGGAACAGATGATGATGGGCACTGACCAGCCCCGGCGTCACCACCCCGCCGGCGGCATCCAGCACATGGTCGCCGGGCCGGGCCGCCACCGCGCCGATCTCGGCAATGCGCCCGTCATGGATGCGGATATCGCCCCGGCACCGCTCGCCGGGGCCGCGCAGCCCGGTCAGGATGCCAACGGCATTGCGAATGACCAGATCCGCGCCCATCATGCCGGCACCACCTGCGCCGCATCGGCAAAACGCGTATCGAATGCCGCGCGCCAGTCCACCCCCGGCGCGATCAGCCCGTTGCCGACCATGAATTCATATGTCGCCCGCCAGCGCGCCTCGGTCATCGACCCCAGGGCCCGCAATCCGCCCTGGCCGCCCGTCAGCACACTGGCGGCACGCATGGTCGCGATGCCATAGGCCAGCCGCGCCTCGTCCTCGCGCGCCGAGGCCTGCCGGATCAACGCATTGCCCGGCGCCGGATCGCCATGCAGATACTCCCGCCAGCCCATCATCGACGCCCGGACAAACCCTGTCACCGAAGCCGGATCACCACCGGCCAGTGCGCGGGTGGTCACGATGGCCGTGCCATAGGGCGGATAGCCCTCATCGGAAAAAGCAAAGAACCGCGCGGCGACCCCGGCCTGTCGGATATCGAACATCTCTGAACTGGCA
Organism: Gluconacetobacter tumulicola; assembly: GCF_014174215.1. Classification (GTDB taxonomy): domain Bacteria; phylum Pseudomonadota; class Alphaproteobacteria; order Acetobacterales; family Acetobacteraceae; genus Gluconacetobacter; species Gluconacetobacter tumulicola. The sequence continues at coordinate 32,667 of NZ_JABEQL010000015.1, forward strand.
TAGCCCTGCACCGCGACGTCGGGAGAAACCAGAAAAGGCTGAAGATTGAACGTATAAGGCGCCGCCTGCGCAGCACTGAGTCCATAGCGCCGGCTGAGCCAGGGCCAGAATGTCTGGCGCGACGAACTGGCGATCAGTATCCGCCGCCCCTTCAGGTCGGCCAGCGACCGGGCGGGCTCATGCAAAATCATGCCCTGTAGATCATGCTGGAACGACGCCCCGACCGTCACCAGCGGCATGCCGGCGGCAACGCCATGCAGCGTCTGGAAATCATAACCGGTGATCAGGTCGCATTGCCCGGCCAGCAGAAGCTGGACCGCATTCACCTGCGGCCCACCGTTGGAAATCGTCACGTCCAGCCCGGCATCGCGATAGAATCCCCGTGCCAGCGCCTGATAGAATCCGCCGACCGGCGCCTGGGCATACCATGCCAGGGTGAGGCGCAACGGCTTCAGCCCCCGCGCGCGAGCCGGACGGGCACGCCCCACGCCGGCCAGCAGCATGGCGCCGAGCATCGCGCGACGCCGCGCCACTAGCGCATTCATGCCACCACCGAAGTCAATGCGCTGGCGAACGAGAAATCGCAGGCATCCTGCCAACGCGCACCAGCGGGCAACTGCCCCGTCGCCACCAGAAAATCGCGGATCGCCTGGCAGCGCGGGGCCGTGATCGTGCCGTAGCGGGCACCCGCCGGCCCGAACACCCCCATGGCGCGGAAACGCTGCCGCGACCACATGATCTGGTCCAGCCCCATCCGCGGATTGGCCGCCCGGATGGCATCGTTGCCCGGCGTGGGGTCGCCGCTCATCCAGTCCGCCCAGCCGCGCATGCTGGCCTGGAGAAACCGCACAAGATCCTCGCGACGATGCGCCAGCACATCGCGCGTCGTCACCAGCGGATTGCCGTAATCATGATAGGTGGCATCATCCAGCGGAAAGAACCGGCAGGACACGCCCGCCTTCTGCAACGCATAAGGCTCCGACGTCGCATAGGACTGGATGACCAGCCCGGGATCGAGGATGAAGGGCTGGATATTGAAACTGTAAGGCCGGACCTGGCTCTCATCGAACCCGTAATGATCGCGCAGCCACGGCCAGAACGCGGCACGGATCTCGGTACTCAGCAGGATCGTATGCCCCTTCAGGTCCGCCAGCCGCGTAATGTCGGGATGGGTCAGCAGCCCCACCAGCGAACTCTGGAAACTGGTCGCGACCGCAACCGTCGGCATGCCCCGCGCCGCCGCCATCATCGTCGCGCCGATCGACCCGATGACGACGTCATAGCGCCCGGCCACCAGAAGCTGCGTGTTGTTGCTCTGCGGCGCACCATGCTCGATCACCACGTCCAGTCCGACGTCACGATAGAACCCCCGCGCCAGCGCCTGATAGAACCCCGCATGCTCGGCCTGGGCATACCAGTTGGTCAGGAAGCGAAATGGGGCGGGTGCCGCACGCGCAAACCGGCTCCCGCCGACGGCCGCCAACGGCGCCGCCGCCAGCAAGGCGCGACGAGACAGGGCACGCGACAGCACAGGCCGGGTCATGCCCCCTCCTCCGGCGCATCCAGCGGAAACGCGTCGGCACGCGCGGTAAAACCGAAACATTGCCGGACATTGTAAAGCGTCGCCTCGGCGCAGAAGCCGGGCGATGTCGTCGCTACGCAATCCTCCAGCAGCACGACGTCATATCCCAGCCCGTTGGCGTCCATCAGCGTGCCCAGCACGCACTGGTCGCTGTTCACCCCGGCGAAAAGCAGCGTGTCCACACGCAGATTCCGCAAAATCGAATCCAGCGGCGTATCCCAGAACCCGCTCATCCGATGCTTGGCGATCCGGATATCCTCCGGCGGCGGGGCCAGTTCGTCCACCACCTCCGCATTCCAGCTTCCATATTGCAGGACAGCGCCACTCCCCCCCGGCAGCGTGCCGCCAATCCCGCCCCCTTCGCCGGCGGGATCGTAGACATGCAGCACCGACGGGCTCAGGTTCAGCCGGTCGGGCCGCGTCCCCCAGTTCACCCACAGGATAGGCACTCCGGCCTGGCGCAGGCGCGGCAGAAAGACCCGCAGGGGCACGATCGGCGCGCGAAGGGGCGCGATATCAACCCCGATGCCGGCCAGCCAGCCATCGGGGTGGCAGAAATCGTTCTGCATATCGATCACGATCATCGCCGTGCGGGAAAGGTCGATCGTCAGCGCCTGCGGCAGCGCCGGAACCGCCACCGGCCGCGCGCCGCGCGCCGGGCGCACAAGGCTGACCGCGTCCTGCGACACCTGCCAGCGATTGGCCGCCGTCGGGCCCAGGCCCTTCATGCGCACAGCACCCGCCGATCCTCGTCATCCAGCACCACCGGCGTGCCACTGCGGATCAGCGCCCCGAACGCCTCGTCGGGCATCATCACCGTCAGCGTATAGAGCTTGCCCGCCCCCGTATTCTCCACCACATGCTCGCTGCCGGGCTTGACCAGCAGCGCATCGCCTTTCTTCAGCGTGGTCCGCTCGCCATCGCACCAGGCCACCCCCTCGCCGCTGAGGACGAAGAACAGCTCGTCCGCCGCCTGATGGGTATTGGGCGGCGTCCTGCCACCGACGGCAAAGATCTCGATCACGGCAACCGACGCGCACTCCCCCGCCTGCCGGTCGGCCAGGATCGCGAAATAATTGCTGTCGGACGGCGAGATGCGAAAGGCTTCGATCTGGTCGATCGATCTCTTGAAGAACGGCATGGGGCTACTCCTGGTCGGATCGGCGCAATGGCGCGTGCAGGCGCGATCCCGCGCGCCGGATGGTCAGGATCAGGACCTGCTGGTCGGCCAGCGCCGCCATCCATGGCGCAACGCCGGTGCCGGGATTGACGGGAAAGGCGGGAAAACAGGCCGGCGACAGCGACAGCCGCAGCCGTTCGCCCACATCCAACGTGCAGCAGGTCGCCCGCATCGCCACGCACCCGGTTCCGGGCGCCAGCGTCGCGTACGCCTCGGCCAGCGGATAGGCGGCACCCGACGGCGTAACGCGCGACAGCGTGGCCAGCAGGTCGAAGGACAACGCATCGGTCTCGACCTCCACCGTCACCGAAACCGGACCGGCCAGCAGCGCGGGCCGCGCCAATGGCGCCGAGGTGAAGGTCAGCACATCCGACCGCGCATCCACCTGCGCCCGGTCCACCGGCCCCGGCGGCTGGCCGAACGCACCGCCGCACGGGCCCACCGGGCGCCAGGGGTCCAGCGTCAGGCGCTCGGTCGCGGTCACCGCCTCTGCCTCCGCCGCCGTGTCGTCCAGTTCCAGGCCGCCATCGCGCATGTCGATCGCCGCCCGGCCCGTGCCGCTGAGCGGCAGCGCAATCGTATCCTCGGGAAAGGACGGGAAATCACGCCAGACCGCCGCCCCCATGTCGAACAGGCACACGCCCCCATCGGGACCGGACGGTTGGTCCTTCAGCCAGCGATCGAACCAGGCGACCTGCTGCCGGTCGATATCGGTGACGGCGGCATCGCCGAAATCCAGGGCACCGATCTTGCGATCCCACGGAAAATGCGCCCATGGCCCCACGACCAGGCGCGCCGGCACCGCCCCCTCCAGCGCGCGATAAGCGGCCAGCGTCCCGGGCAGGTGGCTGTCATACCAGCCACCGACAAACAGGATCGCCGGCCCCGCCGCGACGATCCGTTCCAGCCGCGCGGCGGGCGAAATCAACCGCCAATAAGGATCGTCCAGCGGCGTATCGCGCCAACGCGCATAATGGCTGTAACGGGCGAGCAATTCCCCGTGCGGAGGAAAAGCCGGTCGCACGCCGGAAAAGGACAGCGCGCGGCTGGCCGCGAACAGGGCGGCCTGCGCGTCATGGTCGCCCGCCAGCCGCGCGGTCTCGGCGGCAAGCTGCGTCGCCCAGCCGACATTCCCCCGCAACCCGAAGGCCCCGCCTTCATAGGCCCAGTCTTCCGCCAGATCCCAGCCGATCATGGCCGGCGCCAGCGCCCGCAGCGCCGGGCACCCCTCCCCCGCCGCCAGAAGCTGGTTGCTGCCCTGGAACGAGAAGCCGAACATGCCCACCCGCCCATTGCTGCCCGGCAGCGCCGCCGCCCAGGCCACGCTGTCGGCCCCATCCTCGGCCTCATGCACGAACAGGTCGAACGCGCCCTCGGACGCACCCCGGCCGCGCACGTCCTGAATCACGACGATATAGCCCTGCGCGGCATACCATTCGGGCGGCGCATAGCACAGCGAGGTGCCGATCCGCCGTCCATAGGCCTGGCGCATCAGCAGCACGGGAAACGGCCCCGGCGCGTCGGGCTGCCAGATATCGGCCACCAGACGGGTCCCGTCGCGCGTGCGCATCGCCTCCGTGCGCGGCTTCAATACCGAAAAGCCCGTCATCCCTGCGCCTGCCAGCGACGCAGGACCAGCCGTTGCAGGGCCGCCGTCGCGCCATACAGGACCAGCCCGGCGACGGTAATCAGCGCGAGTGCCGCGAACATGCGAGGAATATCCATCTGGAAACCGGATTGCAGGATCTCGTACGCCAGCCCGGCACTGCTGCCGCCGGTGCCGGCGACGAATTCCGCCACCACCGCGCCGACCAGGGCCAGCCCGCTGGAAATCCGCAGCCCGGCCATGAACATCGGCAGCGCACTGGGAATGCGCAGGCGCAGCAGCATCTGCAACCGCGACGCCTTGTGCATGCGAAAGAACGATTCCAGCCCCGGATCGACGCTGCGCAATCCCTGAAGTGTATTGGAAATAATGGGAAAGATCGCGATCAGCGTGGCACAGACCACCAGGGCCGGCATCGTCGCCTTGACCAGGATGATGATCAGCGGCGCAATCGCCACGATCGGCGTCACCTGCATGATGATCACATACGGCATCAGGCTGGTTTCGATCAGCCGGCTCTGCACCAGCAGAAACGCCGACAGCACCCCGCCGGCCACCGAAATCGCCAGCGCCGCCATCGTCACCGCCAGCGTGCTGCGCAACGCATGCAGCAGCGCCGGTCCGTTGGCGGCCAGCGACGCACCGATATCGGTCGGCGCCGGCATCAGATAGGGCGGAATATGCCACAGCCTGCACGCCGCCTGCCACGCCAGCAGGACCAGCACCCCAACCGCAATGGGCGCGGCAACGGCAATCGCACGCGGTGACACCGTCATAGTCCCTCCTCCCCGGCGCGGCGAGGCGAGACCTCGCTCAACAGCGCCGTCAGGTCGCGGCAGATCCGCGCGAAGGCGTCGCTCATGCGAAAGGCCTCGTCACGCGGCATGCCGGGATCGATGACATATTCGGCATGAATCCGCCCCGGATCGGCCGCCATGACGATAACGCGCGAGGACAGGAACGCAGCCTCATAGAGCGAATGGGTGACGAAGATCGTGGTCAGCCCGTCGCGCGCGCACAGCCGCGCCATATCCTCGTCCAGGCGGTTGCGGGTGAACTCGTCCAGCGCGCCGAACGGCTCGTCCATCAGCAGCAGGTCCGGCCGCGTCACCAGCGCCCGCGCGATCGAGACACGCATGCGCATCCCCCCCGAAAGCTGGGCGGGATAGCGTTTCGCCGCATGCTCCAGCCCCACCTGCCGCAGCGCCGGCATGATCCGCGCCTCGGCCTGGGCACGCGGCACGCCGTCCAGGTCCAGCGGCAGGCGCACATTCGTCGCGACGTTCGACCACGGCATCAGGGTCGGGTCCTGAAAGACGAAGGACAGGCGCCGCCCCTCTCGTCCGATCGCCGAGAAATCCTCGCCCCACCAGCGGACGGCGCCGCCGCTGGGCTGGTGCAGATTGGCGATCAGCTTCAGCAGCGTGCTCTTGCCGCAACCGGACGGCCCGATCAGGCTGACCAGCTCGCCCTGCCCCACGGCCAGGTCCAGCGGCGCCAGCCCGCGCACGCCATTGGGAAAAACCTTTTCCACGGACTGAAGATGTATAGTCGGTGCTGGTGCGAGCATGGAAAGCAACTCCTCTCCGGCGCGTTTCATGCGGGCAGCGTGGCGGTCAGTTGCCTGACCAGGTCCAGCGTATAGGCCCCCTTCCAACGGCCAGTATCGGCGATGCCGGCCGTCTGGCAGACCATGGTGCCGATCCGCCCCCATTGATGGTCGTCCATCGCCATCGCCAGCCCGCCCGCCGGCCCCATGCCATGGACGGCCCGCAACCGCGCCCGCGACCAGGCCAGATGATCGGCGGTGACGTTCGGATTATCGGCACGGATCGCCGCATCTCCCGGCCGGGCGTCACCATGCAGATAGTCGATCCACCCCTCGGCCGACGCCCGCAGAAAACGCAGCAGCATGTCGGGCCGCTGCTCCAGCAGCCGGCGCGAGACCACGACCGCATTCGAATAAGACGGATAACCGGCATCGTCGAACAGCAGAAAACGGAAGGGAATGCCCTGGCGCTCCGCCGCATAGGGCTCCGAGGAAATAAAGGACTGGATCGCCATCGCCGGATCATGGACGAAAGGCTGCATATTGAACGTATAGACGCTCGCCTGCGCATCGCTGTAGCCGAACGTCCGGCGCAGCCATGGCCAGTAGGTCGCCCGCGCCTCGGTACTGATCAGGATCGGATGCCCCTTCAGCGCCGCCAGGTCCGCAATGTCGGGATGGACCAGAAATCCCGTCATGCATTTCTGAAAAGTCGCGCCGATCGTCACCACCGGCAGGCCGTTCAGCACCGCCGTCACCACCGCCTCGGGCTGGGCGATGATCATGTCGCATTGTCCACCCAGCAGAAGCTGCATGGCATTGACCTGCGGGCCGCCCGACCGGATGGTCACGGCCAGCCCCTGCCTCTGGTAACACCCCGTGGCGACGGCGCTGTAGAACCCGCCCAGTTCGGCCTGCGCATACCAGTTGGTGGCCAGCGTCAGCGGCTCGGCGGCCTCAGCAGCTCCGGCCCGGCGCGCCCCCGCCACGGTCGCCGCGGCCATCCCGGCCAGCAGCGAACGTCGACCGATGGACCGTCCCCCCGGGGAATGCGATACGACAGAAGCCATAGACGCTCCACACTCCGTGACCATATTGGCAACGTAACGGAAGCGCGTGGAATTTTTACAGAGGCATTTTCAGGGCGCGCCGCTGCCTTTTCGGCAGCACTGCACGCCCCCCCCGGGAGCCTGTCTGGAAATGTGGGCTGGTGAACGAGAGCGGCCCAAAGGGCCGCGGCCGGCGTGGGTTTCCGAGCATCGGAGCGGAGCGGCCTTGTGGGCCGTGAGCACCGAAGCACAGGAAACGCGCGTCGGATCGCCGCCAGAGCGCATTTCCAGACAGGCTCCTACTCCTCCTGCATCACATAGATGCAAACCGCCAGCATGGTGATGAAAAACCGAAACGCCGGCTGCTGGCCGTTCCAGGCCGGGGACTGCCACATCACGAACCACTCGCCGCCGACCACCGAAAAACCAAAGAACCAGACCAGGAAACCCAGCGCCGTGCCCAGCGGAACAAACCGCTTCGCCCGCGCGAAGGCAGCACCATCGCCCCGAAAGGCCCGCCCCATCGCATAGGCGGCCACCGCAAACACCACACCGGTCGCAGCCTCGCCCGCGATGATCAGCGCATACAGCGCATGCCAGGCCCATTCGGCGGAAATCGCCCGCCACATCAGCCGATTGCCGGAAAAAGTCGTATCCATGCTCAGAACATGCCGAACGAACAGGAAATTGGACCGATAGTCGGTCACATTATTGAACGCGACCAGCAGGCCGAAGACGGACAGGGCCGCAACCATGACGAGCTTCGCCGCCCGCGCCGGCCACGCATCTTCACGGGAATCGATCGGACGGGTCATTTTGCTTCCATGACGATCAGGGACGGAACCCGCTTTTACCCTGCGGACACGGCAGTCGGGCAAGCGTCGTCGCGCGACAAAAAAGGCAGCGCACGAGGCGCAATTTGATGCTTCATGTGCTGCACGCGCTGCCCCATCATAACGGATAAGAAAAGAAACGGTATCGACCCGACCAGGCGCGTCCCGCATTCGTCCGGGACCCGTCCGGGGATATGAAAGGACCATGGGAATGACCGACACCCTGCCCCGCCACCGGTGGGAGGACATGGCTTCGCGCGATTTCCGCACGCTGACGCCGGCAACGGTCGCCGTGCTGCCGGTCGGCGCGATCGAACAGCACGGGCCGCATCTTCCCGTCTGCGTCGATAGCTGCATCAATGCCGGCCTGCTCTCCCTGGCGCTGGACCGTGCGCCCCCGACCCTGCCCGTCACCGCACTGCCGATCCAGACAGTGGGCAAGAGCGACGAGCACATCGCCTATCCCGGCACGCTGACCCTCTCGGCCGCCACGCTGACCGCGATCCTGCTGGAACTGGGCGCCAGCGTGCACCGCGCCGGCATCCGGCGGCTGATCCTGCTCAACTCGCATGGCGGCCAGCCGCAGATCCTCGAAATCGTCGCGCGCGAACTGCGCCGCACGCACCAGATGTTCGTGGTGACCACCGCCTGGTGGGCCTTCGGCACGCCCGAAGGCATGTTCACGCCTGAGGAACGCCGCTTCGGCATCCATGGGGGCGATGCCGAAACCTCGATGATGCTGTTCCTGCGCCCCGACCTGGTTCATATGGACCGCGCGGCGCATTTCCGCCCCTGGTCGCAGGACATGACCGAGCAGTTCCGCTGGCTGGAACCGGAGGGCCGCATCGGCTTCGGCTGGCACGCGCAGGATCTGCATCCCGCCGGTGCGGCAGGCAATGCCGCCAACGCCACGGCGGAAAAGGGCCGGCAGATCGCGGACAAGCTGGTCGCCGGCTTCCTGGAACTGGTCGACGAAGTGTCGCGCTACCCGCTGGACCGGCTGCGCCCCGCCTCGGCCGATCTCGGCTGACCGGGCCAGGGATCGATCGTGTCCGCCGCCAATATGGGATCTCCCGACATGACGCAGCCCTTCCTTTCGCTTCTCGGCGATATCCCCACGGTCACCGATCCCGCGATCGTCCGGCGCAAGAGCCGCGATTTCTACTGGTACAGCCCCCTGCTGAAGACCCTGCTGGACGGGCTGCATGCCGACTGCCTGGTCGTCCCGCGTGACGAGGCCGACGTGCTGGCCGTCGCGCGCGCGGCCCGCCAGACCAGCACCTACCTGACGGCGCGCGGCGGCGGCACCGGCAATTACGGCCAGGCCGTGCCATTGCATGGCGGCGCGGTGGTGGACATGTCGGCCCTCGACCGGATCCTGTGGGTCCGCGACGGGGTGGTGCGGGTCCAGGCCGGGATGAACATGCTGGCGATGGACCGCGCCCTGCGGGAGCAGGGCCATGAGCTGCGCATGTTTCCCTCCACCAAGCGCACGGCGACCATCGGCGGCTTCATCGCCGGCGGCTCGGGCGGCATCGGCTCGCTGGTCTGGGGCGGATTGCGCAATATCGGCAACGTGCTGGGCGCCCGGGTCGTGACGCTGGAGGCCGAGCCCCGCGCCATCGAACTGCGCGGCGAGGAAACGCGCGCCATCAACCACGCCTACGGCACCACCGGCCTGATCACCGAACTGGAACTGCCGGTGGCGCCCTTCACCGACTGGCAGGACCTGGCCTTTTCATTCCCCACCCTGGCGATGGCCGCACGCTTCGCCCGCACCCTGGCCATGCAGAACGGCATCGACAGGAAACTGGTCTCGCTGTCCGACGGCGGCCTGCTGGCCTATTTCGCCCCCCTGCGCGACACGGCCCCGGCGGGTCATTCCATCGTCATCGCAATGATCGCGCCATCGGGGCTGGAAGCCACGCGCGCGCTGGCCGATGCCCATGGCGGCGCCCTGGCCTATCACGCCAGCACCCGCGAGGCCGAGGACGATTCCGGCCGCATTCCGCTCTACGAACTGACGTGGAACCACACGACCCTGCAGGTCCTGAAGAAGGACCGCAGCTACACCTATCTCCAGGCCGCCTTCCCCCCGCGCGACACGCTGGCGCTGGTCGAGGAAATGGCCCGCCTGCTGCCCGACGAGATGATGACCCACCTGGAATTCATGCCGATGGACGGCGAAATCTCCTGCGCGGGCCTGCCGGTGATCCGTTTCACCTCGACCGAGCGGCTGAAGGAGATCATCGCCCTGTACGAACAGCACGGCATCCTGATTGCCAATCCCCATGTCTATACCATCGAGGATGGCGGCACCCACCGCGTCGTCTCGCCGGCGCTGGCGGCAGACAAATGGCGCTTCGACCCCGCCGGGCTGCTCAATCCCGGCAAGATGCGCAGCTTCGCCCAAGGCTAGCCGCCAATGAGCGCCACTCCCTCCATGATCCGCCCCTCCCTGATCCGCGACGTGCGGATTCCGACCGACCTGCTGGCGGTGCCGCCTGGCGGGCGGCCGCCGACGAACGGGCTGGCCCGCTGCGACCTGCTGGTCGAACAAGGCCGTATCGGCGCCATCTTCGGCCACGGCACCGCGCCGGAGGGCCTGCCGGTCATGCACGACCATGGCGGCCGCATCGTCCTGCCGCTGTTCGCCGACATCCACACCCATCTGGACAAGAGCTTCATCTGGGACCGCACCGCCAATCCCGACGGCACCTTCGCCGGCGCCATCGCCGCCGTAACGCGTGACCGGGAAGGGTTCTGGACCCCGGACGATGTCCGCCGGCGCATGATGTTCGCCCTGGAATGCGCCTGGGCCCACGGAACCGGCCTGCTGCGGACCCATCTCGATACGATCGGCAGCCATGGCGAGACCGTCTGGCCCCTCTTTCGCGAGATCGCCGCCCAATGGCAGGGCCGGATCGCCTTGCAGGCGGTCGCGCTGGTCATGGTCGAACATTATCTCGAACCCGGAGCCCCCGCCCTGGCCCGCACGGTCGCCGACACGCCGGGCGGCATGCTGGGCGCCGTCATCATGCAGGACAATGCGACGGACGAACGGCTGGACGCGCTGATCGGCCTCGCCGCCGATCATGGCTGCGACCTCGATCTGCATGTGGACGAAAACGGCGTCGCCCCCGGCACGGCCCTGGAACGGGTCGCCGACCGGGTAATGGCGGCGCGTTTCCCCGGCCGCGTCCTCTGCGGCCATTGCTGCAGCCTGGCGCGGCAGGATGACACGGACCAGAAACGGATCGTCGCGAAGGTCCGCGATGCCGGCATGGGAATCGTCAGCCTTCCCACCTGCAATCTCTATCTGCAGGATCGCGGTGCGGGAAAGACCCCCTTTTGGCGCGGGGTCACGCTGGTGCAGGAACTAGCGGCCGCCGGCGTACCGGTCATGTTCGCCAGCGACAATGTGCGCGATCCGTTCTTTCCCTATGGTGACTACGATATGCTGGACGTGTTCGCACAGAGCGTCCGCATCGCCCAGCTCGACGCCCCGCCCAGCGACTGGCTGGCGGCGGTGACCACCCGTCCGGCGGCCTGGATGGGCCACGACCTCACGATCCGCGCGAACGGACCGGCCGACCTGGTGCTGACCGACGCCCGATCCCTCAACGAACTTCTCAGCCGCCCGCAATCCCGGCGCCGCGTGCTGCGCAATGGCGTCATGACCATGCCGACACCCCCGCCCTACGAAAAGATGGACGAACTTCCCGGCATGCATCCCGTTTCGGTCATTTCATAGAAAGCCGGACCGACGAAGGCCGGCGGCACGGCTCCCTCACGTTATTTGTATCTTTATCGAAACGTTAAACCCCCGCTACCCGCCCCCGAGGCGGGTCGTCTGCGTCCGTGCCGCCCATACCCGGACCCGTCCTCGGGCCCACGCGATTCCCTGGGCCGGATGAACAGAGGAAGCATAACGATTGATATCGTTTCAATAGATACAAAGCATCTCTTCACGTCACGGAGCACGATCCACGCACGCCGGACGACGCAGCACCCGGCGCGTGACCCCATCCCCCCCCTCAGGACCGACCGCCCGCTCCTCCCCCGAACCGGTTCACGACAGGAGTGGATTTCTGTCCATACGATCAGAATCATATTGCGACTTCGAACAGACATGTATACTGTTCGTAATGAATTCGGATGCGGGATCGACACAAGATTTCACGTCCGCCCGGCCAGGTCAGACGCCAGGCCCGCGATGCTACGATTAGGAGACCTTCGTGAGGTTCCATACACAGATATTGCTGGTCGGCACGATCCTCGCCTCATGTTCCGGGGGGCATATGGTCTGGGCCGCGACAGCCGGACACCATTCCACCCCCCAGGCAAACGCCACCAAGAAAAGCCTGGCACCGGCCAGGGCGACCGCGCCTGCGGCCCGCAAGCCGGTCGCGGTCCAGTCCGACCCCGAAGCCATCACGGTGCAGGGCAGCCAGGCCGCCCGCGATGGCGGCGGCGGCATGATGCGGATGGAAACCGCCGCCCACGCGGTGCAGAGCGTCGGCCGCCAATATATCGAGATGCGCAGCCCGACTTCCACGGGCCTGGACCTGGTGCAGAACCTCCCCAGCGTCAGCGTCGCGATGCCCGACACAAGCGGCTTCAAGGGCGGCGCGATCTATATGCGCGGCCTGAACGATTCCGATATGGCGCTGCTGCTCGACGGCGCGCCGGACTCGCTCGCCGCCTACCTGCAGCAGAATGTCGATCCCGAAAACATCGAAAGCGTCAACATCACGCCAGGCAGTTCGCCGGTCGACGCACCGGCCTCCAACGCCGCCGCCGGCACGCTGGAGGAACGCACCATCACGCCCAGCCAGAAAATGGGCGGCATGGTCGATTTCTCATACGGCACGAACAATCTGTCGCGTGAATTCATCCGCCTGGAATCCGGCCAGATCGGCAATTCGGGTGTCCGGGCCTATATTTCCTTCTCCAACGCCCATGCGCGGCAATGGATGGGCGCCGGAACCAACGAACGCAAGCATGTCGATGTCGGTATCCAGAAGGACTTCGCCAACGGCTCGTATCTCAAATTCTTCGGCTCATGGCACAATTCGCTGTTCACGATCGACGCCTATCCGACCGAAAGCCAGTTCTTCGCCTACAAGCATACGGGGCAGGGCTATAACCGCACCAATGTCTGGGACCCGACATCGCCGACCGCCGGAAATTACTGGAAATCCAACCTCGATTCCTGGAACCAGTTCTTCCTGACCGCGCCGATGCATTTCGTCGTGAACCGCTCGCTCGATTTCGACCTCACGCCCTATTTCACCACCGGGTTCGGCTGGGACGGGTCCACGGGGGGCACCGTCGGCACGTTCGGCGCATGCACGGGCGGATGTTTCTACGGCAATGGCACCCAGGCATCCGCCGGCCAGCAGCTCAGCACCTACTGGTCGCAGGGCTGGTCCCCGGATGTCGGCCTGACCGCCAAGGTGAACTACCGGATCGACCGTCACAACCAGCTGACATTCGGCTACTGGTACGAAAACAACGCCATCGATTACGCCTTCCCCTACCAGGCCACCATGCCGGACGGCCGCAATCCGACATCCAACAACAGCGCCTACAAGCTCTATACCGCCGACGGCGTGCGGACGACTTTCCAATATAATGCCGGCTACGAACTGAATTCCTTCTTCATCGAGGACACGGCCAAATATCTCGACGACCGCCTGGTCATCAATGGCGGCTTCAAATATGTAATGTCGAATTACTGGGACCGCGCATCCGGCCTCAGCACCTATACGATCGGCGCCAACAGCACGGCCCCGCTGCCGCACCTGTCGATCAGCTATCGCTTCAACGAACATCACCAGATCTATATCAACGCGGAAGGCGATTTCCGCCAGCCATCGCCTTCGGCCCTGTCGAACGCGACCACGATGCCAAAGAACCAGTATTCGATCACCGAACAGATCGGCTACCGCTACAACAATAAATGGTTCCTGTTCGATATCGCCGCCTTCAACGCCAGCATCACCAACCGCCTCCTCAGCATCTATCTGCCCAACACGGCCTACGCGACCGCCAATGCGGGCAACCAGACGATCCGTGGTTTCGACGCCATGATCGCAGGGCGCGAATTCCACCATTTCAGCCCGTACGCGTCCGTCGAATATCTCCACGGCACGTTCGACAGCAACATCCCGTACGGCGACACCTACCTGCCGACGAAAGGCAAGCAATCGATCCTGACGCCCCGGGTGATGGCGAATTTCGGCCTGACCTATAACAGCAGCGGTTTCTTCGGCAATTTCAGCCTGCATTATACCGGCCCGCAATCGGTCACCCTGGTCGACGACCAGCGGATGCCCGGCTTCGTCACCAACACCCTCGCCGTCGGCTATCATTTCAAACCCTTCATGTTCCTTAAATCGCCGACATTCCGGCTGAATTTCTCGAACATCACCGGCTCGATCATCCGGGTGGGCACCACCGGACCGGCCAACAATTACCGCCCCGTCACGCTTCTGGACGGGTCCACCCTGGCCGCCGGCAGCGGCGCGCAGTTCTACGTCCTGCCGCGTTTCTCGATGACGGGCACCATCTCGACCTCTTTCTGACCGCGCCCGCCGTCAAGGCGCTTCGATCCCGGAAAGCCGGATGCGTGGCAAACGCATCCGGCTTTCCTTTATCCTGGCAAGCACGGCCCTGAACCTCCGGCCAGACATACATTGCGGTTCCGGACGGAAAAAACCGGGTACAACCGAGCAGGGTTGCCGAACAGCGTGCCGTCTGTCACAAAACTCGGACCACATGCAGGCAGGTGAGGTGTGAGCCCAGACCGAAACGCGAGAACACCGCGACAGAACAAGGATAACAAGGATTCGGAACGCGTGGGCGTGCGCCGGCGCAATATCGTGCCGCAGATTCTCGACGCCGCCGAACAGATCTTCGCCGCACGCGGCCTGACCGGCACCCGGGTCGAGGACATCGCCCGCATCTGCGACATCCCCAAGGCCAACATCCTGTATTATTTTGGCACCAAGGAAGACCTCTATCGCGCGACCCTGTTCCGGGTCCTCGAACTCTGGCTGGCCGATGCCGATGACTGGCTGCTGGCGGACAAGGCACCCCTGGACGCCATCGAAGGGTATGTGCGGGCCAAGATCGGGTTTTCGGCCTCCCGCCCCGACGCCTCGTCCCTGTTCTCGCAGGAATTGCTGTCAGGCGCGCAGGTCATCCGGCCATTCCTGGAAAACGAACTGCGCACCCATGTCGACCGGCGCGCCGAAATCTTCCTCGGCTGGCAGCGCGCCGGCCTGATGGTGGCAATCGATCCCCGCCATTTCCTGGTCCTGCTCTGGTCGATGACTCAGGCCTATGCCGACATGCGCGTCCAGTTCCAGGCCGTGCTCGGCAAGGCTCATCTGGCGCGCCCGCAATATGAAACGGGCGTCCGCACGGTCATGACAATGGTCTCTCCCCTGTTCCCCCGCCCATCGGCAAACGGCACGGACGAGACACCGCCACCACGGAAATCCCGGCGAACCGCAAAAGACCCCGCGACCGTCGCGGCGCCCTGATGCAGGAAAAATGAGGGAAAGCCCCGTTGCATAGTCGCATCCTGCTCTACCTCGACACCGTTGCCCGCTGCGGCTCGATCCGCAAGGCGGGCGAACAGCTCAACGTCGCGTCGACGGCCATCAACCGCCGCATCCTGGCCCTTGAGGAAGAACTGGGGACGCAGCTCTTCCAGAGACTGCCGCGCAAGCTGGTCCTGACGGCGGCCGGCGAGCTTCTCGTCGCCCATGCGCGCGAAACCATGAAGGCCATGACGCATACCCGGCGCCTGATCGAGGAAACGCGCGGGCTGCATCGTGGCGAACTGACCATCGCCGCGATGGCCGGCCCCACCTCGGCGCTGCTGCCGATGGCGCTGGCCGATCTGCGCCGGACTCACGGCAATGTCCGCGTCCACGTCAAGATGCTGGGCCTGCACGAACTGATGCGCGCGGTTCACGAGGGCGATGCCGATCTGGGCATCGGTTTCGACCTGCCGCGCGAAACCGGCCTGAACGTCCTGGCATCGCGCGCCGCCCAACTGGGCGCGGTGATGAGCATCAATCATCCCCTCGCCTACCAGGAATCGGTAGGGCTCAAGGATTGCGACGCGTGGCCGCTGGTCGTCGGCGACAGCACGATGGCCATCCGCCCGCATCTCGAAGCACTCTATGCCCGCCTCGACGCCACCCTGCTACCGACGATCGAGACGAATTCCATCGAACTGATGTGCAAGATGGCCATGAGCGACGAGGCGATCACCTTTCTCACGCCGCTGGACATCATCACCGAACTGCACACGCGAAAACTGAAATACCTGCCGTTCCGCGACACGGGCCTGCGCCCCCAGCACCTGGCGCTGGTCGCCCACGCCCGCAACACCAATCCCCTCGTCCCGCTCCTGGTCGACCGGATCGAATCCCTGCTGTCCGATCTCGGCTGACCTTCAGATCGCCGCTGTGTCAGGCGCTGGATGACACCTTCGACACCGGCGTGAAGGCCGGACGTTCGACATAACGCCCCGCCCCCTTCTCGGCGCGCAGGATGCCCCGATCCCAAACGACTTTACCCTGGCTGATGGTCTTCTGCGCGACGCCGCTGACCGTCAGCCCCTCATAGATATTGTAATCGACATTCTGATGATGGGTGCCGGCCGAGATCGTCCGGGTCGCCTGCGGGTCCCACAGCACGATATCCGCATCCGCGCCGGGCACGATCGTGCCCTTGCGCGGGTGAAGATTGAAGATCTTGGCCGTGTTGGTCGAGGTCACGGCGACAAACAGCTCCGGGGTCAGGCGGCCGGTGGCTACGCCATAATGCCACAGCACGCTCATCCGGTCCTCGATGCCGGGCGTGCCGTTGGGAATGCGCGTGAAATCGGCCGCGCCCTGTTCCTTCTGTTCCTTGCAGAAACAGCAATGGTCGGTCGCCGTCGTCTGCAACTGACCCGAGACCAGACCGCCCCACAGGGCCTCCTGATGCGATTTTTCGCGGAAGGGCGGGCTCATCACATGGCGCGCGGCGGTCAGCCAGTCAGGGTCCCGATAGACGGTTTCGTCGATGACCAGATGCTGGGGCAGCACCTCGCCATAGACATGCTGCCCGCGCAGCCGCGCCTCGGCAATCGCCCGCGTGGCCTCCCGGGTCGAGACATGGACCACATAGAGCGGCGTCCCCGACAGCGAGGCCAGGGCGATGGCGCGCGATGCCGCCTCCCCCTCGACCGAGGCCGGACGCGATAGCGGATGCGCTGCCGGGCCGGTCTGCCCCTCCGCCAGCAGCATCTGCTGCAGATAGGCCACGGCATCGCCATTCTCGGCATGCACGGTGCAGAGCGCGCCCAGCTCCCCCGCACGGCGCATGGACAGCAGGAACGCCTCGTCCTGCACCATCAGCGCATTCTTGTACGCCATGAAATGCTTGAAGGAATTGACGCCGCAGTCGCGCACCAGCGTCGCCATGTCCGCATGCACCTGCTCGTCCCAATGCGTCACCGCGACATGGAACCCATAATCCGCCGCCGCCTTCTCGGCCTTGGCGCGCCAGTCCTTCCAGGCATCCAGCAGCGAACCGCCCCGGTCGGGAATGACGAAATCGATGATGCTGGTGGTGCCGCCCGCCAGGCCGGCGGCGGTGCCGGTATAGAAATCGTCGCTGGCGGTCGCGCCCATGAAGGGCATTTCCATATGCGTATGCGGGTCGATGCCGCCCGGCATGACCAGCAGCCCCGCCGCATCGACGATCTCACAACCGGTCGGGGCCTCCAGCGCCGGGCCGACCTGGGCAATCAGCCCAGTGTCATCGCACAGCACATCGGCCCGAACGCTGCGTTCCGCCGTTACAACCGTTCCACCCTTGATCAGCAGCATCACAACCCCGCACTCAGGACGCGCGATCGCGCCATCCGTTCCGATCTCGCAATCGTATTTTTACTCTGACCATCCGGTCAATATTCAGAACGCGGCGTCGGCCCGCAGGATCGCACCCAGCAGCACATTCGCACCCGCCTGGGCATCCGCCTGGGTGATGCTTTCCTCTTCGTTATGGCTCAGCCCGTCCTTGCACGGCACGAAGATCATGGCGGTGGGGGCAACGCGCGCGACATAGGCCGCATCATGCCCGGGCCCCGAGACGATCGAACGCGGTGCGAAGCCCGCCTCGCGCGCGGCATCCGCCACCATGGCCACGCAGGCAGGGTCGAAATGCACCGCCGGCGCATCCCAGATCCGCACGATCTCCACATCCACGCCGCCGGCTTCGGCAATCGCGCGGAAACGCTCCTGGAACGCCGCCTCCATGGCGGCCACCACATGATCCTCAGGATGGCGGATATCGACCGTGAAGAACGTCTCGCCCGGCACGACATTGTTGCTGTTGGGATGGTTCTCGATCAGCCCCACGGTGCCGACCGCCGGCGCGTGGGCGCGTGCCACCTCGGCCAGGGCCGCGATCATGTGGGCGGATGCCAGCAGCGCGTCATGGCGCAGGGGCATGGGGGTGGAGCCCGCATGCGCGTCGCGCCCGCGCACCGTCACCTCATACCAGCGCATGCCCTGCACGCCCGCCACCGCGCCGATGGTCAGTTCCTCGGCCTCCAGGATCGGCCCCTGTTCGATATGCAGCTCGAAATAGGCGGTAATCGGATGCTGGCCGCAGATTTCCCCGCCCCGATAGCCGATGGCTTCCAACTCGTCGCCGAAGCGCAGGCCCGCGCGGTCGCGCTTGTCCAGCACCTCCTGCTCGGTGAAAATCCCGGCAAACACGCCCGAACACATCATCGGCGGGGTGAAGCGCGAGCCCTCTTCGTTGGTCCAGTTGATCAGCTCGATCGGATGCCGGGTCACATGGCCCGCCTCGCGCAACGCCCGCAGCACCGCCAGGCCACCCAGCACGCCCAGAATGCCGTCGAACTTGCCGCCCGTGGGCTGGGTGTCCAGATGGCTGCCCATGGTGATGGGCGGCAGGCTGTCATCCAGGCCGGGACGGCGCGCGAACAGATTGCCCATGGAATCGCAGGACACGGTGCAGCCAAGCTCTTCGCAGGTCTTCACGAACCAGTCGCGCACCTGCCGGTCTTCCGCCGTCAGCGTCAGCCGCTTCACCCCGCCCTTCGGCGTACCGCCGAAGCGTGCCGTCTCCATCAGGTCGGTCCACAGCGCCTCGCCATCCACACGCAGGTTGCTGCCGCTCGTCTTAAGCCCCATGTCGCTCCCTTTCCAAAATACCGCCGTGACCGGGGAAGCTGCCGCCGTCAGGCAGTGACCCGGCTGGGATTGTTGGGATGGTCCCGCCAGGTCTGCACGCCGTCAACCGGCTGCGGCTCCATCGTGATGCATCCATCCACCGGGCAGACATGCGCGCAGAGATTGCACCCCACGCATTCCTCGTCGATCACCTCGTACCGCCGGGCCTCGCCGTCCCGTAGCCGGGCGATCGCCTGGTGCGAGGTATCTTCGCAGGCAATATGGCACAGGCCGCATTTGATGCAGGCATCCTGGTCGATCCGCGCGAGGGTCCGGAATTTGAGGTTCAGATCGTTCCAGTGCACGTAACGCGGAATGGCCCGCCCCGTCACATCGCCGATCCCGGCATAGTTCTTGCCGTCCATCCAGCTCGACAGCCCGTCGATCATGTCCTCGACGATGCGGAAGCCATAATGCATCGCCGCCGTGCAGACCTGCAGCGTCGTCGACCCCATGGCCAGGAATTCCGCCGCGTCGCGCCAGTTGCTGATCCCGCCGATGCCCGAGATCGGCAGGGCTGACAGCTCCGGATCGCGGGCAATGTCCCCGATCATGCGCAGGGCGATGGGCTTGACGGCGGGCCCGCAATAGCCGCCATGCGTGCCCTGCCCGCCCACCACCGGCATCGGCGCCATGGCGTCCAGATCGACCCCGATCACCGACTGGATGGTGTTGATCAGCGACACCGCATCCGCGCCCCCCGCCAGCGCGGCCCGCGCCGGGGCCAGGATGTTGGTGATGTTGGGCGTCAGCTTCACGATCACCGGCATGCGCGTGTACTGCTTGCACCAGCGCGTGACCATCTCGACATATTCGGGCACCTGGCCCACCGCCGCGCCCATGTTCCGTTCGGACATGCCATGGGGGCAGCCGAAATTCAGCTCGATCCCGTCGGCCCCGGTCTCCTCGACGATCGGCAGGATGGACTTCCAACTGTCCTCCCGGCACGGCACCATCAGGCTGACCACCAGGGCACGGTCCGGAAAATCCCTTTTCACGCTCTTGATTTCAGCGATATTCGTCGCCAGCGGCCGGTCCGAGATCAGCTCGATATTATTCAGCCCCGCCATGCGCCGCCCCTCATAGGCCAGCGCACCGTAGCGGGAACTGACATTGACCACCGGCGGGTCTTCTCCCAGCGTCTTCCACACGACGCCGCCCCACCCGGCCTGAAAGGCGCGGCGGACGTTATATTCCTTGTCCGTCGGCGGGGCGGAAGCCAGCCAGAACGGATTCGGCGATGAAATTCCGGCAAAAACCGTGCGCAGATCAGCCATTATCCGTTCTCCTGCTCCACGCCGCGTCCTGGCCCGTCTCCGGCGCGCAACGCCTTGTCAATCGCCTCGGCCGCGTCGCGCCCGTCACGCACGGCGGCCACGGTCAGGTCTTCGCCCACGATGCAGTCGCCGCCGGCATAAACGCCCGGCATCGAGGTCCGGTACTGCCCATCCACAACAATCCGCCCGCCTTCGACGGCGATATGCTCGCCCTCGGCATGCGCGGGCAGGAAAACCTGGCCGATGGCCTTCAGCACCATATCCGCCGCCAGCGTAAAACTATCCTCGGGGTCGTAGACAACCCGCCCGTCCGCGCCGGCCCGCCCACGCGCGAAGGCAATCCCCGTCAGCGCCCCATCCTCGGCCAGCAGGCGCTGCGGCGCGGCCCACAGCCGCACGGTCACGCCGTTGGTCTGCGCCCATTCGCGCTCCACCGAAGTGGCGGACATATGCTCCCCCCCCCGACGATAGACCAGCGTCACCTCGTCGGCACCCAGGCGCCTGGCCTGCACCGCCGCATCCACCGCCGTGTTGCCACCGCCGATCACCACGACCCGGCGCCCCACGGGCACGTCCTTCTTGTCGTTCGACCGCACTGTCTCGATGAACGACACCGCATCCATCACCCCGTCCAGCGTCTCGCCCGCCAGCCCCAGCGCGCGCACGCCCGCCAGTCCCGTCGCCAGGAAAACCGCGTCATATTCCGCGCCAAGAGCGGAGACAGTGACATCGCGCCCCACCGTCACCCCGCCCTGGAAGGCAATGCCGCCGATCTCCATCAGGAACGCGACCTCGCGCTGGGCGAAATCGTCCGCCAGCTTGTAGGCGGCCACGCCATAACTGTTCAGCCCGCCCGGCTGCGCGTGACGATCGAACAGCACCACATCATGCCCGTGCATCGCCAAGCGATGCGCGCAGGCCAGGCCCGCCGGCCCGGCACCCACCACGGCGACACGCCGCCCCGTCAGCGGCGCGCGGGTAAAGGGCTGGCCGCCATGGTCCATCTGCCAGTCGGTCGCGAAACGCTGCAGCGCCCCGATCCGCACCGGCTTGCCCGCCTCCAGGCTGTTATGCACGCAGGCCTGCTCGCACAGGATTTCGGTCGGGCAGACCCGCGCGCACGACCCGCCCAGAATGTTGGATTCCAGGATCGTGCGGGCCGACCCGGCCAGATTGCCCGTCGCGATGGCCTTGATGAATTTCGGAATATCGATGCTGGTGGGGCAGGCTTCCATGCACGGCGCGTCGAAGCAGTAGAGGCACCGGTCGGCTTCCAGTGCCGCCTGCGGTGCCGTCAGCGCCGGATGCGCATCCGCGAAATTCTGTGAAAGCTCCAACGCACTCAGGCGGCCACAGGCGATGTCTGGTGTCGCGTTCATGGAAGTCTCCGCCATTCAATCCATGTCCGGCACGATAAAGCCACTCTGTCCGGCACCGCAACTTTTTTCTGACCAAATGTTCAAATTCCGGCGTAACTGCCTTGCACCCTATGGCGTCACGCCGAACAATACGTTCTAGTGTCATAATGATTCGCCTTCGGCCCGTCGCGCAGCGCGTCCCGGACCCGATGGCGAATCCTTCCAGCGGGAGGGACCATGCCACGCAAGATCATCATCGACACCGATCCGGGACAGGACGACGCCGTCGCGATTTTCCTGGCCCTGGCATCGCCCGAGCTGGATGTGCGCGCGATCGTCGCCGTGGCGGGCAACGTGCCCCTGCCCCGCACCAGCGAGAACGCGCGCCGCGTCCTGGAACTGGCCGGGCGGACCGATATCCCGGTCTATGAGGGCGCCAGCCGCCCGCTGGCGGCCGCCCAGACCACGGCGGAACATGTGCATGGCCCCACCGGGCTCGACGGGCTGGACTTCACCGCACCGCCCGCCATCGCGGCCCAGCCCGAAAGCGGCATCACTTATCTGATCGACACGCTCCGCACCGGTACGCCGGGGGAGTATACACTGGTGGCGCTGGGCCCGCTGACCAACCTGGCGATCGCGCTGACCCTGGCCCCCGACATCGCCACCTTGGTGCGCGAGATCGTGCTGATGGGCGGCGCCTGGTCCGAGTTGGGCAACATCACCCCCGCCGCCGAATTCAACATCTACGCCGATCCCAAGGCCGCCGAGATCGTGTTCGGCGCCGGCATCCCGCTGGTGGTCCTGCCGCTGGACGTGACCCATCGCTGCCTGGCGACACCCGCGCGCCTCGCCGCCTTCCGCGCCAGCGGCAATCGCTGTTCGCTGGCCGCCGCGGACATGCTGTCCTTTTCCGAGCGTTTCGACCTCGCGAAATATGGCTGGGACGGCGCGCCCCTGCACGACCCATGCACCATCGCCTGGCTGCTCCAGCCGGAAATCTTCGGCGGCCGGTCGGTCAATGTCCGCATCGAGACCGAAAGCCCCCTCTCGCGCGGCATGACGGTGGTGGATTGGTGGAAGGTCACCGACAGGCAAGCCAACGCCCTGTTCCTGCGCGATGTGGACGACACCGCCTTCTACGACCTGCTGACCGCACGCCTGGCGCGCCTGCCGTGAGCCGGGACCAGGGCCATGACGCGCCGCCACCGCGTGTGGCCTGCGTCGGCGCCGCCGCGATCGACCGCAAATTCCGCCTGCTGGGCCCCGCCATCGCCGGCACCTCCAACCCCGCCACCGCCAGCGTCGCCTTTGGCGGCGTGGCGCGCAACGTGTGCGAGAACCTGGCACGGCTGGGCCACGCGCCGCTCTTCTTCTCGGCGCTGGGCAACGATGCGGCGGGCCACGACCTGGCCCGGCACCTGAACGCATGCGGGGCGGTGACCGCGCACCTGCTGCATGTCGACAACACCCCCACCGCCGAATATGTCGCCATTCTGGATACCGCCCATAATCTGCAGATGGGCGTATTCGGCGCCGGCGCGTTCGACCGGCTGGACCGCGCCTATCTGCAGGCAAGCTGGCCCGCCATGGCCGACGCGTCCTGGATCTTCGCCGATTGCAACACCCCGCCCGATGCGCTGGCATGGCTGCTGACCCAGGCGCACGGCCACGGCATACGCGTCGCCGTCGACACGGTCTCGGTCCCCAAGGCCCGGCGGCTGCGCGGCCTGCTGGCATGCGTCGCCCTGCTGGTCACCAATCGGGACGAGGCGCTGCACCTGCTGCCCGAAGGCCCCGGCATGACGACGGCCGACATGACGACGCAGGACCTCGCCACCGCCCTGGTCCGCGCGGGTGCGGGTGCCGGCACCGTCATCGTCACCGAAGGCGCCGCTGGCCTGAGCGTGGCCGACGCACGCGGCGCGCGCGCCATTCCGGCCCATCCCGCCACGGTCGCCGATGTCACCGGGGCGGGCGACGCCCTGATCGGGGCGACGCTGGGCGCGCTGCTCGACGGCGCGGAGATCGACACCGCCTGCCGCCTGGGCGCCGCCGCCGCCGCGCTGACCATCGAATCCCGCGAGAGCGTCCGGCCCGATCTCAGCCGCGCGCTCGTCCATGCCACCGCCCGCCTGCCATCGCCGGGCGCCATCAAAGGACATGTCCCATGAACACTGACCTCCCGATCGTCTATTCCCCCGAAGTGCGCGCGGCGCTCGACGCCGGCCGCGCCGTCGTCGCGCTGGAATCCACCATCATCACCCACGGCATGCCGTGGCCCAGCAATGTCGAAACGGCGAAGAAGGTCGAACAGGCCGTGCGCGACGCCGGCGGCGTACCCGCCACGATCGCGCTGCTGGACGGCAAGATCCGCGTAGGGCTCGATGAAGACACACTGCTGTGGCTGGGCCAGGCCAGATCGGTGCTGAAGGTCAGCCGGGCGGATCTGGGCTTTGCGCTCGCCTCGGGCGCCGCCGGCTCCACCACGGTCGCGGCCACCATGATCTGCGCCCATCTGGCGGGCATCGACGTCTTTGCCACCGGCGGCATCGGCGGCGTGCATCGGGGCGTGGAACACACGATGGACATTTCCGCCGACCTGACGGAATTCGTCCAGACGCCCGTCACCGTCGTCTGCGCCGGGGCCAAGGCGCTGCTGGATCTGCCCCGCACGCTGGAATATCTGGAAACGATGGGCGTGCCGGTCGTGGGCTACGGCACCGACCAGTTTCCCGCCTTCTGGAGCCGTTCCAGCGGCCTGACCCTGCCGCTGCGCGCCAACGGCGCGGCCGATATCGCGTCCATGATCGCAATGCGCGGCAGGCTGGGGCTGGCGGGCGGCGTCGTGGTGGCCAACCCGGTCCCCGCCGCGCATGAAATCCCCCGCGAGGAGATGGAATCCCTCATCCTCCAGGGCGTAGCCGACGCCACGCGCGAGGGGGTGAGCGGCAAGAGCGTGACCCCCTACCTGCTCGGCCGCATGCTGGAACTGACGGGCGGCCGCAGCCTGGCCACGAATATCGAGCTGGTGCTCAACAACGCCCGCGTCGCCACCGAAATCGCCTTCGCCCTGCGCAGTCTCTCCCGCTAGCGCCGGACAGGTCCAGGAGGGCCGCCGCCCATGCCGTCTCATCTGCGCCCGCTCCTGGGTATTGCGGCGCTGCTGGCCATCGGCGTGCTCTGCTCGGCCAACCGGCGCCAGATCCGCCCACGCGTGGTGCTGCCCGCATTGGCCTGCCAGGTGCTGGCGGGGCTGCTGATGCTGGGCGTCGCCCAGGGGCGCGATGCCCTGGCCGCCGTCGCACGGGGCGTCTCCTGGATCATTTCCTTCGGCCATGCCGGGATCGATTTCGTGTTCGGGGCGCTGGCGGGGCCGGACCTGGCGCGGGTGGTACCGTCGGCCGCCTTCATCTTCGCCCTGCATGTCCTGCCCCAGATCATCTATCTCAGCGCGCTGATCTCGGTCCTGTATCACTACAAGGTCATGCAACTGATCGCCCACATGCTGGGCGGCCTGCTGACACGGACGATCGGCGTCAGCCCGGTGGAGGGCTTTTCCGCCGTCATGGCCATGTTCCTGGGCCAGACCGAGGTGCCGATCGCCATCCGCCCCTACCTGGCCGGCTTCAGCCAGGCCGAGCTGTTTTCGGCCCTCAGCAGCGGCACCGCCTCCATTTCCATGTCCATGCTCGGTGCCTATGCCGGGCTGGGCGTCCCGATGGACGACCTGCTGGCCGCGTCCTTCATGGCGATACCGGGCGGCCTGCTCTACGCCAAGATCCTGATGCCCGCATCGCAGGTCCACCAGCACATCCCGCCGGCGGGAGAACTGGACGAGATCCGCTCGGCCAATCTGTTCGACGCGCTGGCGGTGGGCGCCTCCAACGGGCTCAAGGTCGCCCTGTCGGTCACGGCGATGCTGATCGCCTTCATCAGCGCCATCGCCCTGCTGAACGCCCTGCTCGGCCAGTTCGGGCAGCAGATCGGACTGACCGGCCTCACCCTCAGCGGCGCCATCGGCTTCCTGCTGAAACCCCTGGTCTGGCTCCTGGGCACACCGTGGGACCAATGCCAGGCCCTGGCAGGCATCATCGGCACCAAGATCGTGGTCAACGAATTCGTGGCCTATGGCAGCCTCTCGCCCCTCATCCACGCCCACGCGCTGGACGCGCGCGTGCTGGCCATCGCATCCTTCGCGGTATGCGGGTTCGCCAATCTCTCCTCCATCGGCATCCTGATCGGCGCCTTCGGCAGCCAGTGCCCCGAGCGCAGGCAGGATGTCGCAATCCTGGGCGGACGGGCGGTGCTGGCCGGCACGCTCTCCAACCTGACGAGTGCCGCCATCGCCGGGCTCGTCATGTCCTGAAAGACCCCGCCTTCCCAGGCCGGAGAAGACGAACATGTCCCAGAATATCTACGACAATCCCGCTTTCTTCGCAGGCTACAGCCAGCTTCCCCGGCAGGTGCACGGGCTGGCCGGCGCACCGGAATGGCCCGCCATCCGCAGCATGCTGCCGGACGTGACGGGCAAGCGCGTGGCCGATCTGGGCTGCGGCTTCGGCTGGGCCGCGCGCTGGTTCCGAGAACAGGGCGCGTCCTCAGTCCACGGCTTCGACCTCTCGCAGAACATGATCGCCCGTGCCCGCGCCGATACGAGCGATCCCGCCATCACATACCAGATCGCCGACCTGGAAACGCTGGACCTGCCCACGGCCGCCTGCGAACTCGTCTACAGCGCCCTGGCCTTCCACTATGTACGCGACTTCGGGCGGCTGATCCGCATGATCCACGCGGCACTGGTCCCAGCGGGCGATCTGGTCTTCACCATCGAACACCCGATCTTCATGGCGGCGGCCCACCCGCACTGGGTGCTGGACGAAGACGGCCGCAAGACCTGGCCCGTCAACGGTTACGCGACCGAGGGCGAACGCCGCACCGACTGGTTCGCCAAAGGCGTCCTGAAATATCACCGCCGGCTGGCCACCACGCTCAACATACTGACCGACACGGGCTTCACCCTGCGCCGGATCGATGAATTCGCGCCGACACAGGAACAGATCGCACAGATGCCGACCCTGGCCGAGGAAATCGAACGGCCCATGATGCTGCTGGTGTCAGCGACCCGAACATGACCCGAATACGCTCCTGCCCCGGCGCAGGGCCGATCACCCGGCCGCCGGTCCGCTCAACGATCCATCGGCGTGGCTGCCTGTCGGCGCCGCCGGCTCATTCACCGTGATGGTGGCTTCATTGGCAAAGGCGATGACACCCGCCGGCCGCTCCTTGTTCTCCTGCTCGGTCCGGGCAATGCCGGCGGTGAAGGCCCGCAATTGCGCCAGTTCCTCGCGCACATCGTTCAGGATCTCGACCAGCGCCGTATGGTCCTCGATCGCCCGCTGGTCGGTGCCACGCGCGATGACCGCATTGCCGACCATCAGCGCTGGCAGTGCGACGAGCTGAATGCAGTTGCTGATATACAGCAGCGGCCCCTGCCACGACGCATGGAGCACCGGCAGCAGCGAAAAGACCGTAAACATATAGACGCACCAGATACTACCGAACATCACCGTCATCTTGACGGCCAGCCGATCGTTGAACGTGTCGATCCATCGCGGAGCACTGGGCGGCCGATCAGCCCGATGGCGATCGCGGTAAAACCAGTTGAGCGGCTTCCAAGCATGGGGCGGCTTCAGGGGCATGTCCATCGTCCTCTATACAACCGGCGGCCCACCGGCACGCCGATCGTTCCCAGCCAGTCCCACACAGTCAACTGCCAGCGCCCCACTTGCGGCGACTACCAGCCCCTCAATGCGCGCAGCCCGGAATGGGGCCGGGCCTCTGGACGGGAAACCGCACTGCACCAGCCGGGTGGGATACCCCGCTCCGCAGGGGTGTGGACCTGTCCTGCGCGCGGATTCATGTGACGTGATCGGAGAGGGGGCGCCCGGCGTCATGTGTCGTGTGGATCGATACTTTTGAAACCATAAATCTCGTAACGCGTGCTTACGCGGCCATTGGCCACATCGACGACCAGAAAGCCTTCCCGGGTGCCCAAACGTGTGCCGTGCCACCAATTGCCGCTTACCGCGCCACCGGTAATATAGGGCACGCCGTGCCAGTCGACCCGTTCGAGCACATGCGTGTGTCCCTGCAGCACCGCGATGACATTCACGGTGTCGAACAGGTCGAGGATCTCGCTCGCATTGACGACCCGCAAGGATTGATGACGTGGCGGAATCGCTGCTGCAGGCAGAACGGTTCATGGGGTAACAGCGGAGGACGGTCAGGAACCGCCCCCAGGGAACGCGGCGGTCGTGACAGGCTGGCAAGGCCAGTCATCCCGGCGAGCTTCATAAGCTGTCGCCGATCAAGATCCATCATGCAGGTGCCTTTCGTGCGAAACGTCCGGGGCCAACGGGCAATGCGGGTTCGCCCCTAATCATCGTCGTCGATATCGGCGATATCGATGATCGGCCGAAAGCGATGCGCCGGCAGGGGCATGGCGGAATCCATGCCTCTGATATCTTTCCAGATCACCTCGCTCAGGTCATGCATGGGGGCCTTGTCGAGACCGGAAAAATCCATCCGCAGGCTCTGTCCCGCGCCATAGGCATGGGCGCTGTTGATCGCGTTCACATCGACTTTCGGTGCGATAACCGTAAAGGGGGTCGGGTCGCTATCGACACCGAAGGCCGCATACATCGGCATGGCCGCGGCATCGTACTGGCTCATCGGCGGCAGGCCCAGCAGCAGTTCCATGGACCGGATCATGGAGCTGGTGGTATAGAGCGTGCTGTCGACGCGACGACGCCGCGTATAGGGGCTGATGACCAAACCCACCGTACGGCGCGCATCGATATGGTCGGGACCGCCACCCGGATCGTCCTCGATGATGAAGATCGCCGTCTGTGGCCAGTATGGGCTGTGACTGACCGCATCCACAACCTGCCCGATCGCGTAGTCGCTGTTGGCGACCATGGCAATGGGGGTATTGGCACCCGGCCGCGTCCCCATCGTGTGGTCCTCGGGCATGCTCATGATCACGAAATTGGGCAGACGTCGTTCTGGATCCGGACTGCGATAGTTTCTATCATAGGCATGGAGATCGCGGATAAAAATTCGGGCCCGGTCGGTATCCCGGTCTGGGAACCAGTTGAAATAGTCGCGCGCGATATGGCCCTTCAGATTTTCCGCCCCCGGAGCCGCCTCCATCACGGTCGGTCCCGTACTGACGCGGGTGGCGAATTCGCCGTAGGAACGATATGTCAGTCCCTTTTTTCTGGCCAGGTCCCAGATATGCCCAGCCGAAGGGACCATCGCCTTGACATTGTACTCGCCCACACTGTAGCCGCCATAAAGTGGTGGCCATTGTTTTTCATTGAAGTCGGTCGCATAGGCTGAATCGGACCAGGAATGGCCATCGACGCTGACCTCGCCGTCGCAATAGAGATTGTCGAAAATCATGTAGGTACTGGCCAGCTCGTGCTGGTTCGGCGTCACATCCCAGCCGAACAATGTCAGGCTGGGGTCCCCGTCCGCCTGACGCAGATCGCCGAACAGATTATCGTAACTATGATTTTCCTTGATAATATAAATGACATGCTGGATCGGCGACGGCGCGCCTACCCGCTGGGGCAGGATGCTGGGTTCGCGCGGAGGGCGTGCCTCGGACAGCAGGGAGTCACGATAGGGTGTATTCTCCACGACCTGCCGCGTCCAGGCAGGCAGCCGGCGTTTCAGGTCGGCCAGGGACAGCGAGGCGATGGTACTCAGTTGCAGCGCCATCGTGCTGGTCTGTTTCTCCAACTCATCCATCCTCGCGCCGTCGCGTAACGGGCTGAAGGAACCGTAGGGATTGGGGCCGCGTCCGCGTTCACCTTTCGCGTCGGCGATGTAGAGGACGCGTCCGTTATCGCCCAGGGCCAGCGCGGACGGGTACCAGCCGGTTGGAATGAAGCCCAGGACAGCACTATTATCCGGACGCGCGATATCGACGACCGCGATCGCGTTGTTCCCAGCATTGGCGATATAGAGCAGACGCCGTTCCCCGTCGATCGCCAGCGCATCGGGCGTGGCCCCTTCCGGCGCCTGGGGTGTCTGCGTGGTCAGGATTCTGTCCATGACCTTCAATGTCCGCCCATCGATCACAAAAACCGAATTGTCATTCGAACAGGCCACGAACAGCCGATCATCCGACGACATGACCATCGCATTGGGATTGGCCCCGACACGCAGCGTCTGGAGCACGCTGTTGGTCCGGGTATCGATGACGCTGACCGTGCCGTCGGACCAGTTCGAGACAAAGAGCCGCCTTCCGTCGCGGCTGGATACGATCTGATAGGGGGTTATCCCCACCCCGACACGCGCCACGGGCTTTCGGGTCGCCAGGTCGAACGCATAGACGCTGCCCGGCTCATGCCCGGTCGTGCGGTCCACGGCGTAAAGCCGATGACTGGACGCATCTTCGACCATGTCCGACCACCAGATCCTGGCCGGATCATCGTCCCGGGCAAAATGCATCATCCGGTCGGCATCCAGCCGACCGCCCCGATAATCGAAGACATAGATCGATGCCTGGTGGCTTCTCCTGTTCTTCGGCCCCGTCGCGTTGCCTCCCGCGACATAGAGCCGCTTGCCGTCGGCCGACCAATGCAGCCCCTGCCCCACGGCAGGCAGCGTGATCGACTGGATTTTCTCCTGTGTCTTCGTGTCGATGACGTCGATGCCTTCCTTCAGCCATCCAGGATGGCTGGCGACCAGGATCTTTCCATCCGGTGACAGGGAGAGGTTCGAGACCATGTCCGACAATTCGACAAAGGCCGTGCCGGCCGGACTGATCTTCCAGCCATTGGGCAGGAGCATGCCACCGGGGATGGCACCCGGCTTCGGACCATCACCAATGGCCGTCCTCGCCCTGCCGTCGCCATGTCCCATCACGATGGCGGAGGAAATGCAGAACGCGCATAGTGATGCCCTGATGGCAGGCCGACGGGCCGGACGCCCTGCCGCCCTGCATTTTTCGGCAGATGGCGTGCGGTATGACATGACGAGGCAATTCCTTCCTGCGATGCGTTTCGGGAAAGCGAACGATCGTCCGCAAAGACTTCAATCGAAGATCACATGGAAATAGGCGCCCCGACCGTAGTACTGGTACTGGTTGATAAAGCTGACATGGCCTTCATACCCGTAAGTATTATATGGCTGCTGGTCGGCGACATTCATCAGTTCGTATTTGAACATCAGATGCGGAATAACCCGGTGCCAGAAGGCCAGGTTCATCGTGAAGAGCGAGCCGAATCCGTAATACAGGCCCGGCGTGGCGCCGAAACTCGTGACATAGCCGCCAGAATAATTAGCCGTTACGCGAAGACCGCCATCTATCTGGGGAATCTTCCATGTCACCGCGCCATTTGCCAGGACGGTCGGCTGATTGATCAGACTGTGGGTGGTGGCCATCTGCGTCCCGAACATGTACTGCATGCTGCCGTTCATCCACGTCGCATTGGCGGACAGGTCGAAAACCTGATGCAGGAAACGGATATTTCGCTCCGTCGCACTGAATTCGAGCCCCATGATCGTCGATCCGTTGGCATTTTCTGGCCGATTGACCGTATAAAGCTGGTTGTTGATAGTTTGGAATGAACTAAGAGTATAGATATCGTCTTTAATCCATTTGTCAAAAAACGCCAGGCTGACAAATCCGTTATTGTTGTTGAAATATTTATCGACTGAAATGTCGAAATTCTTGGCTCGACGCGGTCGCAGGTTGGGATTGCCCATCGAGATCGAGCAGTCGGTGATGCTGCCCGGCGTGCTGGTGTTCCCGCAGCTGATATATTCGGCGGCGGCCAGCTGGCTTGGGTTGGGGCGGCCCACCGTCATGCTGAAGGATGCATGCAGATTGACCGCGTAGGGAAAGTGATGGATGACATCGACGGACGGTAGCGGATTGAGATACCCGCCATGCGTGACCGTCGTCGCTCCCGTCAGCATGCTGTTGCTGATCTGCGGCGTCCAACCAGTATAATTCACCGCGTCCGTCCTGACGCCGGCGATGATCACCGTACGCGGCAGGCGATAGCGCAGCGAGACATAGCCATCATACAGATCTTCCTGATAGGCATAATCCGACGTGCCGGAATAATATGCCGTCTGCGCGGCATTGAGGGGCAGAGTCGAGAACGGAAAACCGGACACGTTAATGACCGGCAGGGGTTTCGCGAAACCGACCAGCGTGTAGTCAGGATGCAGGAAGTATTTCGGGTCCAGAACCTGCCCTGTATTGAACATGTCCTCGCTGGCATTGCGGGAGATCGACATTTCACGCCATTCGAATCCGGCCGCCACGCCGAAGCCGCGATCGCTCTTTCCGGTGTTCCACGAATAATCCAGCCGCGCGGTCGGCAGTTTCTCAATCGCGCGTTCCGCGTAAATGTCAGCGGAGTCGATCTTGAAGACGGCGTTGTTCCAGAAGCCGGGCTGATCATAACCGGTGATATAGGTCATATTATTATTCGGACCACCGCCGCCATAGGTCAGGGACTGATTGGTCGGGTAGGTCCGGGCTTCGAGGTAGCGTTCGCCATTGGCATAGGTCTCCCATGTGTAGCCTGCCTTCAGCGACAGCAGTGATTGCCTGCTGCGCCACTCCAGATGGCCGAGTACACCATAGCTGTCGCGCTGCCACGTATCACCGGTGCGTTGGCTGAGATACACACTGCCGATCTTCTCGCGTCCGCCGGCTCCCGTCTGATGAGTCACGCTGTTGGTGTACATCGTGTCGTAAGAGCCGGTATTGCCCTCACCACGACGATAGGCCCATCCCATGACGGAGGCTTGCAGGTTGCTTCTGGTGGGCCTCCACTCGAATCGACCCGAACCGCCGACATTGGTGATCGCATCGGAATAGTCGGCACTTTGAAATCTGCTCGGCGTCAAGAGGCCATTCCAGCCAGGCAGGGCAGGTGAATTGATCGCTTGCCCGGCGGTATTATAATATTGCGAATAGCCAAAGGTCTTGCTGGAGTTTCTAACCCGATACTGATAGCGACCCGACAGGACGATACCGAATTCGTTGTCCTTGCCGAACTGGTCCGAGACGATCCCCTTGACGCCCTGGCCCCAGTGCGGCGTGCCGCCTTTGGCGCCATCCTTGCCCGCGATGCCCGCCAGGGTAGAATAGATCGCGTCCGCATCGATGAATTTATAGAATCCCTTATGGTCGTAGGCACTCATTGGAATCAGGTCCACGACGCCGCCGATGGCGCCGGCATCCTGCTCTGCCGTGAACGATTTATAGATATCCGTCCGCGCCGTCATGTCGCTCGGAATGTTCTGCAAGTTCACACGTCGCGCCCCGGTTCCGTTTTCTCCCACGGTTGCCAGGGCGATGCCGTCGATGCTGGTATGATTGAGGTCAGGAGAAATACCGCGCAGGCTGACATAACGCGGCTCGTCGCCGTCGGTAATCGCCGTGACCCCAGGCAAAAGGACCAGGGATTGCGCGATGGACGACGCACCGCCCAGCGTCTGGATGGGGTCGTAGGCAATACTGTCCACCACGACATCAGACGCCCTTTTATGCGAGAGAGCGTTGTGATAGCCGATCGCGAAGACGTCCTCCGTTCCCTTGACCTTTCGTACAATGGTCTCTCTCTTTGGAGATTTCCTGACAATAACGACAAATTTTCCGTCGAATCGTTCTATGAACAAGGGAGAACCCTGCATCATCATGCGAAGGGCAGCCTGGTCGTCCATGCTCCCCCGCACGGCGTGAAACCTCAGGCTTTCGACATCGGCGCCCTTTGCCAGAACGCCGATCCCGCATTGCTTCTGCCACCTGGACAGGGCATCCGGCGCGTTTTCGGCCGGGATGTCGAACTGATGCGTTGCCGCCCTGGCCGCATCTGAAAAATAGAGGCTTGTCCCCAAAAGAATTGCGGAAAAAGGACAAATGAACCGACGCATCACGCTCGAACCTCAGGGTTTGTGAAAAGCACAGCTAAGACGAGCGGCGATGTCGTTTTTCCCTCCCCCGATGACCATAATTATTGTGAAAATTATATGACGGAAATATTGAGGATAATTTCTGTCTCGACGAGTTCGCCCCTAAAGCATGGAAAAGGCTTTGTTTCATAAGGGCGACCTTTAACAGCACGCGGCGGCGGCCGATCGTCAGCAGCCCGTGCCTGGCTTTAAGGGCGGAAGCGAGGCGTGATACGTAGCCACCGAGATCTGGCAGGGGATGCCGCAAGGCCGTGGAAGAAACCAGCAGGACAGAACGCGGGGAGAGGCCTCCGAAGCCTCTCGATGAGTCCCGACTGGCATGGATCATCGACCATGTGTTGCCGCATGAGCGTGAGGTGAGGCAGTGGCTCAGGCGGTTCACGCTGGTCGATCCCGACGACGTCATCCAGGAATGTTATGCCCGTCTTTGCGCGGGGCCGGAGCGAGAAATCCTGAACGGGAGGGCGCTTTTCTTTCGCTGCGCCCATAATCTGGTCATCGAGGAGGCGCGCAAGGCGAACGTCCGCTATGTTGGCCAGGCCCTCGCATTCGATGACGGGCACGAGCCCATGACCCAGCTTACCCCGGAAAGGCATGCCGCATCGCGACAGGAGATGGCGCGTATCAGGGGACGCGTGCTGAGTCTGCCGAAGGAATATCGCGACGCTTTTCTGCTGCGTAAGATCTATTGCATGACCTACAATCAGATCGCGAAAAAACTCGGCATCACAAGACGCACGGTCGAGCGCCGCGTTCTGCGCGGGCTCAAGCTGATTTCGGATGATCTTGAAATCACGACGATGTCAGTGTCGTCCGAAGAAATGGCGGGAGATGATACGTTCGATCATGTACGGAAACCCGAGAAGATAAAGAAATAGCGACCGATATATGATGGACTTCTATATGCGGGGCAGGAAAATGACACATATGATGCATCTCCCGGAGATCGCGTGACAGCCGCCGTGCGGAAGATCGGAACACAGCGCGCGAGACAGGCGGAAGAATGGATTATCCGCCAGGACGGCGAGCCGTTGCCCGCAGCCGATTCCGCGCGTTTGGACGCCTGGCTGAAGGAAGACAGCCGCAATTTTGGCGCATATATACGGGCTGCCGCGCTTTACCGCGCGCTGGACTATGCCGCCGCGCCGCAGAGCGTGCCGGTCAATGCGCGGTTTCCTGTCTCGCGGCGAATGGCGATCGCCGGGGCCGCCGCCGCGTGCGGGGCCCTCTTCGTCACGAAGCGCGTGCCGCCGGACCCGCTCTTTTTTGTGCGCCATGCCCATGAAGCACCCCGGCGCTATGCGTGGCAGGGGAATGTTCTTATCCTCGACGCTCTGTCGGACATGGATGTACCCCAGAGTTCCAGGGGGACCCTCCAAGTGTTGAGCGGCCGTATCGGGGTGGAAGGAACGGGAAGCGGGTGCCGCCTGTCCGCCGGCGGTTTCAGCGTGCAGACACGTCATGCGGATTTCGACCTGTCGGTACATCGCGACGGGATTGAACTGGTCAATTATGGCGGAGACGTCCGGGTGTCCTCCCATGGCTCCGTCATGCGCCTGGACGCACCAGCCGTTTACCGGTTGTCGCTGCCTGCCGAAGGCACGCCGGCGGTCGCCCGCCATGACAGCATGAAGGATGCCGAATCCCTGACCAGGCGGGCCTGGCGCGGCGGGCAGATCGTGCTACGAAACACGTCCCTTGTCGCTGCTGCGTCGCAGTTTATGAAATATTCGCCGATCGTCATTTCCATCGACAATCCCGTTCTTGCCGACCAGCTTGTGACTGGCCGCTTCAGCCTGCTTCAACCCTACGATTTCGCTCGCGCGGTGCAGAAACTGTTCCGATGCGGCCTTCAGGCGACGAAGGACCGGATTGTCCTGACGTAACCAGGCGCTGCGTGTGGCCACCGGCTGTTTGTCGAACGGCGATACGCCCGCATAGCGGAGTGCCTGGCCCCAGCCGGAGATCGAGCCGAAGCCATGCTGGGCAGCACCGGCCACAAGGCGATCAACCGGGACATGATCCGGCGGCTTTCGTAGACCGCACACGAGGACATCCGCCTCGAAGGGGGGCGCCTATTGGCATGCCCAGAGACGAACTGAAATGGCGGAGAGGGTGGGATTCGAACCCACGGTACGCTTGCACGCACAACGGTTTTCGAGAGACTATACTTTCTCAGTAATCTGCCGATAACCGAAAAAATTCTAATTTGTTGTTATAATGCTTCATCAAGCCCCAGGACCGGAGCTAACATGGATTGATGAAGGCGTATATACATGAAACAGGTTCAGAAACGCGGTGCAAAATATACCGCAACGGTTCGCCTAAACGGCCACTCATTGTCAGCTACGTTCCCCCGTAAAACCCAAGCCAATGAATGGGCCACAAGGGTTGACATGGCAATCAGAGATGAAATTGCCAATCCCAATAAAATCTTCCGCCGCGAAAATTTCCTCGCCAAAAAGCCCAAGCCCGCGCCTAAGCCGAAGGTAGAGACCGGCATCTGGCTTCTTGATGGCGTTCCCGATATGTCGTGGACATTGAGACAGGCAATCAAAAAGTATCTATATGAAGAGGCGCCAAAGCTTCGAGGCGAAAAGCAAGCCATCTTACGATTGAAAGCGTGGGACCGCTCCGAATTTGCCAGCATGAAGCTCACCGATATTACAGCCCAGGCAATTTTTTCATGGATGAAGAATCGTCGCAAAATCGTGAACGGAAAATCCATTCCCGTATCGCCATCCACAATTCGCAATGACATCTATAGATTGTCAGCCATATTCGAAATAGCACGCGCCCCGGTTACAAAAAACGGATGGGGGCTTACTGCAATCAAAAATCCGACACGAGACATCGCACTTCCTACACCAGATGCTGGTCGCGATATCAGGCTCCAGAAAGGTGATGAACAACGCCTCGCCGCCGCACTGATGACACTCAATGAACATGGCGAAGAAGTTCTCGCATTCATGAGAATTGCCTTGGATACCGGAATGCGAAAGTCTGAGATTCTGACCACCACTGTCGCCGACATACAACACACAACCCAGGGCTTCGCAATCCGCAAAGCTCTCACAAAGAACGGTTCGCCGAGAACTATCTACCTGTCCGACAGGGCTGCTGATATCGCTCAGCGCCTCGCCTATGGAAAAAATCCCAGACAACGACTGTTTTCCATGAAAAGCACCATGCTCGATAACACATGGAGAGCCGCCAGAGCCAAGGCTGGGTTAGATGATTTAAGAATCCACGACCTACGCCATGAAGCCATCAGCAGAATGGCAGATGCAGGCATGTCCATTGGTGCATTGTCAAAAATGAGCGGCCATAAAACGGCTCAGATGCTATTGCGATATGTGAATGCCAGAGAAGACGATATCAGGGCAAAGCTCTCTTCCATCGCCGCATAACATTTTTGTCCCTAAAACACCTGATTGGGAAACATGCATCATTAGCATATCTGATATGCTTTTAGTGCATTTCTGATATAGGGATTATGATACGGTTTTCAGGTCTGCATTGCTCGCCACGCTGTCATCTTGGACACATGCAGAAGCTCTGCGACCTGTCTGGCAGATAGGCCCTGTTCCTTCAGGCGACGTGCCTGTGCGATAGCATCATCAGGGAGGCTTGGCTTTCTTCCAAGGCGTTTGCCT
Organism: Gluconacetobacter tumulicola; assembly: GCF_014174215.1. Taxonomy (GTDB): domain Bacteria; phylum Pseudomonadota; class Alphaproteobacteria; order Acetobacterales; family Acetobacteraceae; genus Gluconacetobacter; species Gluconacetobacter tumulicola. Next base: position 70,039 of record NZ_JABEQL010000015.1, read on the forward strand.
TTGGCTCGGGCTGTTTCCAAGCCGGACATAACACGTTCGCGGATAATGTTGCGTTCAAATTCTGCGAAGCCAGCCAACAGCAGCAGAAACAGCTTGCCTCCAGCCCCTGACGTATCAATCCCAAGATTCAGGATTCTGATGGATATGCCACGAATTTTCAGGCGGTCAATGAGCGCCAGAACATCGACAGCATTCCGTCCAAGACGGTCGAGCTTGACAACGGTAATGGTGTCGCCTGCCTGAAGTTTTCGGATGAGGTTTCGGAGCTTCGGCCGGCTCTTCCATGGGGTCGCTCCTGAAATCGTCTCGGTAACGATATTCGTTTCCGTGACACCCTCGCGTCCCAAATCCGCGACTTGAGTATCGGTTTGCTGTCTATGTGTACTGACCCGTGCATATCCATATTTTGCCATCGGTCCCTGTCCTGATTCTGATACACGTTTTTGATATTCGGCCTATGCCTTTGAGCGTACTGGGAAAGTGTAACAGAATCAGGTGCTTATGAGATACGCTCGACTTATGGCGTAGGACTCCGATTGTGCCATCAGACAGTCTTGATGCCTGCGTTCAAGAATGAGAGGCACAAATGACTGAGAAGGACATAATCCGTTTAGGATATAGACTGTACTTTTTGATATTCGCAGTATTTATTATTAACTGCGTCATGGCCTCAATGTCCATATTCTGGCTGACGTATATTCCTCTGGTCGCAATACTTTTCAAGGCGTCACGCTCTATTCCACCGCAGTTTATATTGATTAAGCGAGAGTGGGAAAAAATTGATGTCAATGAAGAACATACAGTGCATTACACCAGCCATATCGCTGGCGGCCTATACAAGCATTGGTCGGCAAAAGAGAGCAATGCCGGACCTGCCCTGGGTTCAGTTCTGGTGCTGTTTTTCCTGACAGTAATTATACCGGCAATGTGTTTCTATGTATATCCACCTATAGGAATGTGGCAGTATATCCAACATAGATACCACACCGGACTGGTGGAGTATCCACCAGCGTATATGATGTACGCCGCTGTTGTATTGTTTGTTTTCGGACTCTCCATATCTTATCGGCTATCCGCCGTATTTCTTCTCACACTGTTTTCATTTCTATTAAAAATATTCCGGATAATATTCTTTATACCGATGGCCATCATTCGGCTATTGTTTGGTTAGTCTGTCCGCGTCAGATATCTATCGCCCTAAAATCCAAAAAACCCTGAAACAACATGGCTAGAACAATGACAATTTACAGCAGAATCAAAACTTTCTCTGTCGGAACATCACTTTTCATCCTGGCCGGGTGCGGCCAAAGCACCCCCTCGAAAAGTGAGGTTCAGGATTTCATCGCCAAAGAGGTAGTTTCCAGCATGCAGTCATCGCATGACTTAATGGCAATGGGCGTTGGCTCTCGCGCAGCAGGCCCAGCGCCATCAGTTAATGTCGATGCGGTGAAGAAGAGTATCGATATACAAGGCTTGGATTGCAAATCCGAGGAGGGTTTCAAAAATGTATGGAAATGTAAGGTCAGCGCCGTAGTCAGCGGTCATCCGATTTCTACACAATATAGATTCTATCGTGACAATGACGGTAAGCTGAACGGCGAGGAACAGAATTAAGGCGGAGTCGATTTCTCAAAATCGGCTTGAGCGTGAATTGCCCCCAATGCGTCCAATGCGTCCAGGGTGGGCTACCCTGAACGCATTGGGGCATTATCTCTGAAGACTTCCATATGCCTCGATAACAATAGAAAAGCCTGTTAGCAGATAACTGCTAACAGGCTTGCTATAATGGTTATATGTGAATCTCGCCCTGCAAGGCTGATTCATCCCACGGGCAAGGAGCGCCTCGCGATATGACCAGTATAGCACATCCAGACGATGATAAAACCCCATACCTCCAAAAATATGACGATATTGTCCAAACGTTCCTGACCAGGGACAACGGACGCTGGCGCTCAAAAATGTGGCGTGAGCTTGGCGAATATCAGGCTCATGTTCTGGAATACGCAATACGCCGAGAAAAATCCCTGACAGGTAGCGATATCGACAATGCCAGTCATGCCAATGTGTTTGCCATCGGCCTGTCAGCAACCATCAATCATGTTGCCGGGGTCGTTTTTGCTCGCGAGCGCAGAGAAAGAAAACATGATTGGTATTGGTCGCCGGTCATGCTCCGAAATGCACTGTCCAGTCCGCGAGATTCACAAGCTCGTCATGTCAGAAGCGATATCCGCCGCGCAATCGGTCTGGACCCAGATAACGACCCCGTAGAAGCAGCTTTGCTGTATCAGGCACAACAGAACGACCGAGCCAAGACAGTTAGTTACGATGGGTCGTATACCGCTCATGATGCAAAAAAGGATAAGAAGCGCCGCCAAGATGCCAGAAACTATGCCATGACTCAGGCACTATCTAAATCCGCAACGGTCGAGATTCGCCTAACTCCATTCGCAATGACATTCACTCTCCCAGGCGAGTTTCATGGCTGTTCTCACCTGAAGGATGCTGAAGATGAAATTAACCGCAGGTTCAATAACATCAAACAAACATGCGTCAGACGCGGTATTCCCCTGTTAGGGACATATGCCCTTGAACAGCATATGGACGAAACGCCTCATCTCCACCTCGTCCTATATACATTCCCAGGACAGGCTCAAACACTCAATGCAATCATCCGCAGGCAGTTTCCTGATAATCCTCTCGCAGAGATGGAACCAGTCGAAAGTCTCGACGGTTGGTTGGATTACATCCTCAAGACAGTCGATGAACCTTTCCGCAAACGTGTCGGATTTATCGGAATGGCAAAGGGAATCAAGGGACGTTGGGATAAATGCTATGCCGGGGAGATAGTCCCTGGAATAGACCCTAGAAAACTGACTCTCCTACATCGACTTATGCAGAGCAAACAACGCCTGGAAGATTGGCTGTTCCTCATGCGCGGATTCAGAGATGAGGAATATAATGCAAGTCTGGACCAACGGATAAACAAGGAACTGGGCATTCAGGATGGAATCGTTGTCGAGGATGTAAACGTAGATGCTGACGACGACGATGATATGCTGCAACAGGTCGATGAGGCTCTATCTAGCATAAAACCAGAGCCAGTTCCGGAACAGGATGATGAAGATGACAAAGATGATGATTCCAAGCACGACGATAGCGAACAGGTCATAACCGTGATTCCCGGCGTCGGTAACCTGACAGTAAGACACGATGAATCACAGGTCATCGCTAACCTTGGTGTGGATAAAGGAACTTGGACCGTCCCTGGTGCCGTGTCAGTCGAACATCGATATATCGACAATATGGTCATTATCAAAAATGAAAAGGGACAAGACATCTTCTACACAACAGCATATGGACGAATCTCCGTTAATCTCGACGTGAGTTTCAACACCGTTCACCTGCGAGCTTTCAGAGATAAGGAACTCGCGTCTCTCACAGTCTGGAACATCAGAACCAAAAACTCAAAATTGACTGAAAACGAAGAAAGAAACGAAAATGAAAGAAAAAGAGTAAATATATTAGACAAGAAGGAACGCGCGCGCGAGCAGGTGCCAGAACAGGTCGATGACCCGATAATCATCCCCGAAACACCGTCCCAGGACACCCCGACAGAAGTCATCCAGGAGCCGATACAGACACAATCTCCGCCGCAGGAGAAAAAACCGAGATTCCGCCGGCCCAATCGAAGAAAGGTCATTATCCGCAGTGAATCAGAGATGCAAATAATTCTCAATAAGTCGAAGTCAGAGCCAGAGGTGGCTGTCATGGATTCCATAGCCTTGGAAAATGATGCCATCATAAAAATGGGAAAGATAATCTATGGCGGACTGAACGGCAGGATATCACACGGACAACGCGCAACACTGAAAGCAATGGTGAACGATTTAACCGAATACCTGGGACATGACTGCAAAAACATGACATTGGTAGAAATGGCCCAGGCTTTAAATCGTGTCAAAAACGACCCTGATATCCACTGGCTTCTGTAGCCATAGCCAGTAGTTATCCATAAAGCCATGATGGCGGACGCCTCACATACGGTAGCCATCGTGGCTTTGTGGATAACTACGGTCACGCATGACATCGAAAATCATGTTCTTGTCCCACGCTATAATCCATGGACATGAGCAGGGATGGAATTGTCATGAATACCAACGAACAGATTATCTATCGACGTGGCGTCACCCTGTTGGAAACATTATTCGCCTTGAGTGTCACAACGATTATCGCGGGTGGAACGGCGTATTGGCTGGGTGGTTCTCATACGCGCTACAAAGATGACGCGACAACATCAGAAGTCGCGAATATCGCATCAGCCATTGCGACAATGACGCGTCAAACCCATATCTATGAACCAAGCACAAATGATGTCGTCGGCTCCGGCGGACTGCCAGCTTCGTATCTAAAAGCCGGTCGCTTGATTTCACCCTTCGGCTCAAATGTCTCCGTCGGAACAACATCATCAGGATATGGAATTACCGTATCGGGCCTGGCACGAGCATCATGCTATGAAATCGCTACATCCGCAGCAAGCGATAAAACACTGTTCCAAGGCGTATCGATTAACAATAGTCAGGTCAAAACCAGCACAATCCAATCAGCAGAATCCTCATGCAAAAACGATGGAAATACGCTGACATTCGTCCTGCATCCAGCGTCCAGCGTTGGGGCCGGGATTACAGTTGACGCACCCCCGCCGGTCACGTCAACTGATGTGCAGGTCTATGCAGCGGTAACAGCGCCACCCTCGCCACCTGTAGCAAATCCTGGTCCTCCGGCATCCTCGCCGGCAACGGCTCCTGATATGCCGTCTCCGTATATACCGTTCGAATACTCGCATCCTGCCGCATCCTCGCCGCCTGCGGTGCTTGCTGTGCCGCCAGATTCTCCCGAAATCCTCGTCGAAGACCTCACGCCAAGAGCAACGTATGCGCCGCCTGTAGCTGTGGCTGTAGCACCTCCTTTGCCGTCACCACCTCCACCACCATTGCCACCACCCCCTCCACCTCCACCACCGCCGCCTCCTGTGAGTCCGCCGGCCCAGGTGATGCCAACGCCGGCCTTCTCTCCGATTGTCGCGGCTGTATATACGAGTTGCGGGGTGTATGTTGATTATTCGGCCGATGGTGGGTCCACGAAGGCGTATCTTCTTTGTTCAAAATCATCCGGAACATACTGGGTTGCCGAGGTCGTGGCCCCATCAGCATCGTCCTTGACGATTCCAAATTCGTGGGTGGCTGATTACGGGATTGATGTTTCCACGGCCTCCACGCCGAGCGGCATAACGAACACTTGGGGCAGCATTGACAGTTATGCTCGGTCGAACCCGTTTAATCTGTACGCCGAGCATGGGAGCCTGACGCCTGATGTCGCGCTGGCGGAATATGATAGCGGAACAACAGATTGGGCAAATCGGCAGGCTGTATCAACCGGAACCGGGAATGGCGTGGTGTCCACGTCGGCTGGAGACTCGGCGGTTCAGTGTGTGTCATATATTAATGACCCCAGCAGCCTGGGGGTGCTGTATGCCGGGTATCTCGCGGGTGCGCCTAATGCCTGCTCGTCGTGAAGGGCGGGGGGTCTGGTTGACCAGGGTGGCCATCATGGGGGCCAGCCGGTGGACATCAATGGACCTATCCATGAGCCATCAGGTGGGGGTCAACGGGGGCGCAGCCCCCTTGCCAGGTGCTGTGTGTGGCGTCATGAGGCGAAGCCGAATGTCCCACGCAGAGCATTCCTGGCAATAAGAGATGGTAGAATCCTGAAGAACAGATTCAGGAGACCACCAACATGAAAAAGACAGCAAACGTCAGAGTCAGAATGACGCCAAGCGAAGAATCAATGATTCGTCAGAATGCTGGTTCAAGAGGTGCATCTGGATTCATCAGGCGCTGCCTGCTTGATTATCAAGCCAGCGGCCCGGCACTGCGAGACGACATCGTTGCCATCCGCTCAGAACTGTCGGCAATAGGTAACAACCTTAACCAAATAGCCAAGAAGCTGAACAGTGGTCATGAACTCGCAGGTGAGCTTTATACCGAAATTGAGGCGCTGCCTGAACTGCGTGGCAAGCTGAACGCCATCTTGTCTCGCGTAACATGAGCGAACCTGTGCTGTGATTATCGAAATCGTCCCAACCCGCGCGACATGTGATGCAGTCAGAAATCTGACTCGTCATCTTCTCGATAAGCCATGGGACAACGATGACATCAGCACAATTATGGGAAGCCGCGATGACGTCATGGACTGCCTGTCCGATGCCGAACGGTTCAATCGTAAATCATGCATGCAACAGTTCATCCTTACGTCAAAGGAGGATATCACAAGCCAGCAAGTCAAAAGAACCGTGCAAGCCCTGATGTCCGAATTTGGATTTATGGAATCTGATATCGCATTGGCCGTCAGACATCAGAAAGCCAGATACGATGCTGCGGGTTGTGACCGGCATTGGCATCTTCTCGTTCGAAACGTAAATCCTGAATCCGGCAAGACCATGAAAATGTCTCACAGCTTTGCGAGAGGCGAAAAGGTAGCCAGGACCCTGGAATCTGAATTTGGATTCCAATTGGTGAACGGAAAGCACAATCGAGCAGTCCTGAATGCCGTTGATGACGATTTACGCGAACGGCTGGCCGGGCTGGCAGATATGCCGGAGCCAACAGCCGCCTATACAAAAAGCCAGCATCAAAGAGCAAAACGGTCTGGCATCTCCATGCCTGAAATCAGGGCGTTCATGCGGTCTGCATGGACAGAATCCAATGGCTCATGGTCATCGTTCAAGGAGGCGGTAGGTAATCGCGGATTCCATATGTGTTGTGGCACAAGGAAGCCGGATGTCGTCGTACTGGCCGACAGCGAAGGCAACGTTATCGGGTCCGTGACCCGACTGACCGGCATCAAGGTCGCTGACATCAAAAACGCGATGAACTTTGATAAGGTGCCCCCTACTCCTGCGGCCCACGTAGATATCGCAAATGGGGCTCAAATCACCCAAGGGGCGAAGCAGCCTTCGCAGGCATCGTCAGCAGCTATATCGCGTCCAGTGGGCCATCAGGTTCATCGTGGGCAGCATAAACAGCATGAAACGCACCGTATCCCGGATACTGGCGTGAACCTGCGCGTCAAAGGGATGTCGAAAGAGCAGATTCAAGCAATCGAGGTAAAAGAGGCTCTTGAAGAACAGCAGCGCAAAGCAGTCGCAACAGAAATTGCCATGTGGGAATCCATTGCCTCATCATGGAATAAACCCAGCGGCTGGGCTGATATCTATTCAGTGATGCAGCGGCGTATATGGCCTGACTCGAAGGTTCAACCATGGCCCATTCCTCAACATCGCGACAAATACGACGTGGCGCAGTCCATGGTGAGCATAATGAAGCCAGCATGGGCTACCTATCAGTCATCAAGAAAATCATTGAGGCCATCGGTTCGTCGTGGTGGCTCAGATGAACTTCTGGCAGCGATGAAGCGGTGCCGCTGGAACCACCCGACAATTGGCATTTGCCTGGATGATGTCATTAGCCACAATGATATCGGCTACACGTGTGGTATCGCCGCCAGCAAACTCGTGGCCGCCAGAAAACGTGAACGAGAAGCCTGGAGCCGGGCTCCTGAAAACCGGGGTCGTTTGGCTGACCTGGAGGTCATGGAACAGATGGCGAAAGATATCCACAGCCGCCGTGACCGTGAACGACTGGCTCGGTTCCTATCGGAGCCTCGTCGAGCAATCACTGACCATAGGGCCGCGCAGGCTGCTGTGATTGTGGCTCCACCACCCCCGCCTACACAGGCCAGTCACCGGGTCCGCAGGATTGGTCCCAGCATGCCGTCACTGTGAACAAATCCGGAACAACAACAAAAGGGAGCCACAGGATTGTTGTTGGATTTGTTGTTGGCAGATAGAGGTTGACAAATCAGGCAAAAAATGCCTGTTTTCAGCCGTTTTCCACGATTCGTATGGACACGCCAGACCAGAAAGCGTATATACAACAACGCTCTGGTCATCATGGGGATTGATAAAACTGGCGGAGAGGGTGGGATTCGAACCCACGGTACGCTTGCACGCACAACGGTTTTCGAGACCGCCCCGATCGACCGCTCCGGCACCTCTCCGTCTTCGCTAGCGGCGATGGGTCGGGCTTATAGGGTGGCGTGAAAGGGTGCGCAAGAGACCTTGATGCGTTTTTCCGACATAATATTCCCCCCTCTCCCGCCCAGCCCATCAATCGGCGGTTGACGGCGCGCGGCAGCCGGCAGTAAAAGCCGCACCTCGCCCCCGCGCTGACGAGGGGTAGCCGTGTCCGCACGGCCAATAAAAAAAAGCGACTGGGTCGCGTCGCCTGTCCCGCCACGGGGCCGCACGCGCCAAGAGATCGGAAAGACAGGTTAGAACATGTTTGCAGTCATTCGTACCGGCGGAAAGCAGTATCGCGTTTCCCCCAACACCGTCCTGAAGGTCGAGAAGCTGGAAGCCGAAGCCGGCGCCACCATCACCTTCACCGACGTCCTCGCCGTCGGCGGCGAGAGCGGCACGACGATCGGCGCCCCGCTGGTCCCCGGCGCCACCGTGACCGCCACGGTCATCGCGCAGGACCGTCTGGACACGGTCATCATCTTCAAGAAGCGCCGCCGGCAGAACAGCCGCCGCAAGAACGGCCATCGCCAGCCCGTCACCGTGCTGCGCATCGCCGAGATCAACGCCGCCTGAACCCGTCAGGCGGCCTAACAGCGCCGCCGACAGGCTTATCAGGTCAGTTCAGAGTCAGGAGTTCAGGCAATGGCACAAAAAAAGGCAGGCGGTTCATCCCGCAACGGGCGCGATAGCGCCGGACGTCGTCTCGGCGTCAAGAAGTTCGGCGGCGAGAGCGTGATCGCCGGCAACATCATCCTGCGTCAGCGCGGCACCAAGATGAAGCCGGGCACCAATGTCGGCCTCGGCCGCGACCACACGATCTTCGCGCTGGTCGATGGCCACGTGAAGTTCGAGCGCCGCGCCGAAGGCCGCGTGCACGTGTCGGTCGAGGCGCTGCCGATCGCGGCCGAGTAAGCACCCCGCTTCTCGGGACCGTTTTCGACCCGCGAAGGGCCGGTCCTCGGGACCGGCCCTTTTTGCGTCATGGCGGGGTATTATCTCCAGCCAGGACCACAAGCTGCCACCGGACCAGTACGATGAAATTCCTCGACCAAGCCAAGATCTACGTAAAGTCCGGTGACGGCGGCGACGGCGTCGTGGCCTTCCGGCGCGAGAAATACATCGAATTCGGCGGTCCGGACGGCGGCAAGGGCGGGCGTGGCGGCGACATCGTGTTCGTCGCCGCCAGCAACCTGAACACACTGATCGATTTCCGCTACACCCAGCATTTCCGCGCCCGCAAGGGCGGAAACGGTGCCGGCTCGGACCGTACGGGTGCTGCCGCCCCCCCGGTCGTGATCCAGGTGCCGATCGGCACCCAGATCTTCGATGAAGACCGCGAGACGATGCTCGCCGACCTCGACGAACCCGGCAAGCGCATCGTGCTGTGCCATGGCGGCGATGGCGGCCACGGCAACGCACATTACAAGACCAGCACCAACCGCGCCCCCCGCCGCGCCGACAAGGGCTGGCCGGGCGAGGAACGCTGGATCTGGCTGCGCCTGAAGCTGATCGCCGATGTCGGGCTGGTCGGCCTGCCGAACGCCGGCAAATCCACCTTCCTCTCCGTCGTCTCGGCCGCGCGGCCCAAGATCGCGGACTATCCCTTCACCACCCTGCACCCGCAGCTCGGCGTCGTGCGCCTGTCGGTGTCCGAGGAATTCGTCATCGCCGACATCCCCGGCCTGATCGCCGGCGCGCATGAGGGCGCGGGCCTGGGCGACCGCTTCCTGGGCCATGTCGAACGCTGCGCGGTGCTGCTGCACCTGATCGACGGCGCGGCCGGCGACGTGGTCAAGGCCTGGCGCACCATCCGCCACGAGCTGGAGGCCTACGATCCCGGCCTGGCCGCCAAGCCCGAGATCATCGCGCTCAACAAGATCGACGCCATGACCCCGCAGCAGATTTCCAGCCGCCGCCGCGCGCTGGAAAAGGCCAGCGGCGCCAGGGTCGTCACCCTGTCCGGCGTCACCCGCCAGGGACTGGACGACGTGCTGCGCCTGCTGCAGGACGAGGTCACCGCAATTCGCGAGGCCGAACGCAACGAGGCTCCGCCGGCCGCCACCCAATGGCCCGAGCCCACGCCGTGACCGGCGCGGCACTGCCCAGCCTGGCCACGGCCCGCCGCGTGGTCGTGAAGATCGGCAGCGCGCTGGTGGTGGATTCGCACAACGCCGCCCCACGCACCGACTGGCTGGACAGCGTGGCGCAGGACGTCGCCACTTTGCGGGGAGCGGGCATCGAGGTCATCCTCGTCTCATCCGGCGCCATCGCGCTGGCACGGCACAGCCTGGGCCTGACGCGCCGCACCCTGCGGCTGGAGGAAAAACAGGCCGCCGCCTCGGTCGGGCAGATCCGCCTGGCCCAGGCCTGGACCGACGCGCTATCCGCGCACGGGCTGGTCGCCGCGCAATTGCTGCTGACCCCCGGCGATACCGAAGACCGGCGCCGCTACCTCAACGCCCGCGCCACGCTCGACACGCTGCTGGGATTGGGCTGCGTCCCCGTGATCAACGAAAACGACGCCATCGCCACCACCGAGATCCGCTTCGGCGACAATGACCGCCTGGCGGCGCGGGTCGCGGAAATGACCGGCGCCGACCAGCTCGTGCTGCTGTCGGATATCGACGGGCTCTATACGGCCGACCCCAGAATCGACCCCACCGCCCGCCACCTGCCCGTCATCGCCACCCTGACGGCGGATATCGAGGCCATGGGCGGCGCGCCTCCGCCCGGCTATTCCTCCGGCGGCATGCGCACCAAGCTGATGGCCGCCCGCATCGCCACCCAGGCCGGCTGCGCCATGGCGATCACGCTGGGCAAGGACGCGCACCCGCTGGCACGCCTGCGCGACGGGGCACGCTGCTCGTGGTTCCTGCCGCTGCCCGACGGGCGGTCGGCCCGCAAGCGCTGGATCGCCGGCGGCCTCGCGCCGGCCGGCCAACTGGCCATCGACGACGGCGCCCGGCAGGCCCTGGCGGCTGGGTCGTCCCTGCTGCCGGCCGGCGTGCGCGCGGTCCACGGCACGTTCGAACGCGGCGACCTGGTCCTGGTCACCGACCTGGACGGCAACGAAATCGCCCGCGGCCTGTCAGCCTACGGCGCAACCGACGCCCGCCAGATCGCCGGCCACCGCTCGGACGATATCGAGGCCCTGCTCGGCTGGCGCGGACGCGACGAAATCATCCACCGCGACGACCTCGTTCTGAGGTAGCCGCGCAAAGCCTGATTGGAAATGTGGGCTGGTGAGCGAGAGCGGCCCGGAACGGGCCGCGCCCGTCGTGTGTTTCCGAGCATCGGAGCGGAGTGGCCTTGATGGCCATGAGCACCGAAGCGCAGGAAACGCGCGCCGGATCGCCACCAGCCCGCATTTACAATCAGGCTTTCAGGTTCTAGGGGGCCAACGCAAGGTGGGCTCCGACCGAGGCCGGTCATCCCATTCATCGTCGCGCTGCGGCCGGACCGCGCGCTCGTCAGGCGTGCGATAGGCCGGCCGAAACGGTGTCTCTTCGGCTGTCGGCGGCGCATCGGGAACGGTCGGCGGCGACGTATAAGGCGGCCGCGCCTCTTCCGGCGGCACGAAAAAAATCGGATCGCGCGGGGCTGCGGCCGGCCGGTCATGCCAGGGCATGGGCCGGCTGGCATCATGCGAAACCGGCGCGCCCGAACGCGGAACATAGGCCGGCGGCTCGACCGGCGGCGCGGCACGCACGCTGGCTGGCGCGGAAGGCGGCGGATCGAAACGGGTCGGACGCGCCGAAACCGGCCGCTCGGACCGCGCCACATAGGCATCGCTGGCCGAAACGGGCCCGGGCGACCGCACGGGCGGCGGCGCGGGGGCCACAGGCTCCACCACCGGCGCGGCAGCAGCCGCCGGGCGCGGAGCCGGCGCCGAAACCGGCGCCCGCTCCTCAGGCCGAAGGGCCAGCACGCGCAATTCGGCCTGCAGATCCTCGATCTGCAACGCCAGGGCATCCAGCCGCCCCTTCACGCCGAACACCGCGAACGGCACCAGCATCCAGAGGAAGATGAACAGCATCCCCAGGATCAGCAGCACAAGCTGCAGCCACCAGGGCATCCAGTCGGAAAACGGAAACGGCATCTGCGCACGACCACGGAAAAAACGAACCCCGCCGCGCATGTGACCAGATCAGCCACCACCCGCGCAAGGATCGCGTGAACGCCTAGAGACTGCTTCAAAAGCCCCGCTGGCGGCGGCCTGACGGCGCTTTTCTGCGCTTCGGTGCTCACGGCCCACAAGGCCGCTCCGCTCCGATGCTCAAAAACCACCGCCAGACGCGCGGCTGACGCCGCGCTTCCACTCACCATCGGAGCTTTTGAAGCAGTCTCTCAATACCCGAGACAAACACCCCTTGAAACGTAAAAGCTGTCGTGCAGGCTGGTCTGCCGAGCGAGAGTGCCGCGCAGCGGCACGCCCGTCGTGTGTTTCCGAGCACCGGAGCGGAGCGGCCTCAATGGCCGTGAGCACCGGAGCACAGGAAACGCGCGTCGGATCGCCGGCAGAGCGGCCTGCACGACAGCTTTTTACATGCCGAGGGCGCGGCGGTAGATGTCGAGCAGCGTCTCCTGCTCTTCCACCTCGGCCGGCTCCTGCTTGCGCAGGCGGATGATCTGGCGGATGACCTTCACGTCGAAGCCGGCCGATTTCGCCTCGGTGAAAATGTCCTTGATGTCGCCGGCCAGGGCCTTGCGCTCTTCTTCCAGGCGCTCGACACGCTCGATAATGCTGCGCAGCCGGTCCGCCGCAATCCCGCCGACCGCCGCCGCCTTGTCGTCATCACCGAAATTTTCCGCGTCCATGGAACGGCCTGCCTCCAGCATGGGAATGGAATCTGGCCCCTCCGATCCGCCCCGGATCGAGGATCGGGCCGCAACCGGTCAGGGAACGGGGGGCTTATCGTGACGGTGGCGGCCGGTCAATGGCAACTTGACAGGGCGCGGGGGCTCGGCCCAAACCCGTGCAGGCAGGTCATCCCCCCTATGACAACGGTGCCGGTCTCGACAAAGGCCATGTGCGCCCCCCTAACGCTCCGACCCGATGCAAGGAGGCCGTATTCGATGCCCCAGCTCCCTCCCGTTGATGTTTTCGACTATATCGTCTTCGGCGCCACCGGCGACCTGACGATGCGCAAGCTGCTGCCGGCGCTGTATTATCGCTACCGCGACGGGCAGATCCCCGATCAGTCCCGGATCATCGGCACCGCACGCTCCTCCCTCTCGCGCGCCGACTATCAGGAGCGCGCCGAAAAGGCCCTGACCGAGTTCGTCAAGCCGGCGGACCTCGACCAGGCCACCGCGCGCCGCTTCCTCGACCTGCTGCATTATGTCAGCCTGAACGGCGCCGAAGCCAACAGCACCTGGCCCGCGCTGAAGGGCCTGCTGGAACAGGCGCCCAAGGACCGTATCCGCGTCTACTACCTGGCCACCGCCCCCGGCCTGTACGGCCAGATCTGCGAGAATCTCAGCACCCAGGGGCTGGTGACCGAGCAGTCGCGCGTGGTGCTGGAAAAGCCGATCGGCACCGACCTGCAAAGCGCCGACGCGATCAACGACCATGTCGGCCGGCATTTCCCCGAGAACCACATCTTCCGCATCGACCATTACCTGGGCAAGGAAACGGTCCAGAACCTGATCGCGCTGCGCTTCGCCAACCCGGTGTTCGAGCGGCTGTGGTCCAGCGACGCGATCGACTATGTCCAGATCACGGCGGCCGAGACGGTGGGCGTGGAAAGCCGCGGTCCGTACTACGACAAGTCCGGCGCGCTGCGCGACATGATCCAGAACCACCTGCTGCAGGTGCTGTGCCTGGTGGCGATGGACCCGCCCGGCTCGCTGGAGGCCGACAGCCTGCGCAACGAGAAGCTGAAGGTGCTGCGCGCCCTGCGTCCCATCGCGCCCGACGACGTGGCGGCGTTCACGGTGCGCGGCCAGTACGCGCGCGGCCGCAGCGGCGACAACACCCTGCCGAGCTATCTGGAAGATCTGGGCGAGGACGCCACCAGCAGCACCGAAACCTACGTCGCCATCCGGGCCGAAATCCATTCCTGGCGCTGGGGCAACGTGCCGTTCTACCTGCGCTCGGGCAAGCGCCTGGCCGAAAAGTGCAGCGAGATCGTCATCCAGTTCAAGGCCGCCCCCTGGTCGATCTTCCCCGGCACCCCGCGCGCCAACCGGCTGGTGATCCGCATCCAGCCCGACGAGGGCGTGACCCTGTCGGTCTCGACCAAGGACCCGACGCCCACCGACAGCCTGACCCTGCGCCAGGCCGACATCAACATCGCCTTCGAGAAGGCATTCGGCACCCGCTACCCCGACGCCTATGAGCGCCTGCTGCTCGACGTGGTGCGCGGCGACCCGATCCTGTTCATCCGCCGCGACGAGGTCGAGGCCGCATGGCGCTGGGTCGACCCGATCCTGCACGGCTGGGCCGAGAACAAGGTCCCCCTCCAGACCTATCCGGCCGGAAGCTGGGGCCCTGAAGCCGCCCGCGCGCTGCTGGCCGAGGACGGCCATGCGTGGCATGAGGACATGACATGAAGTCACCCGCCGGCATGGCAGCCACACCGTCCGGAACGCCACGCCGCCCCCGGCGGACCATGCGCCAGCGCATCGTCCGCCGGGTGGTGATGGTGGTGCCGCTGGTGCTGCTGGCGACGGTCGCCGCCCGCATGGGCTGGCTGGACCAGGCGGCGGACCAGATCACCTTCCGCCACGCGAACTGGTTCGACGACACCGCCCTGGTCGAGCATTTCCGCACCGTGGTGACGCATGACGGCATGACCGACACCCCCGGCCGCTGCCTGCTGTTCATCGTCAACGGCAACGACCCGCCGGATGCCGCCCGCTTCGACGTGATGGAAAAACATTCCGGCTCCTGCCCCGGCGACAGCAAGACACTGCCCAAGCTGTTCACGCTCAAGGTCAACCGCATCGACCAGACAGTGCAGACCGATTGGGGGTCGCCGGGCACCTTCCACCCCATGCCCCACTGACGCCTACCGGGAAATGCGCGCTGGCGGCGGTCCGACGCGCGTTCCCTGCGCTCCGATGCTCACGGCCATCAAGGCCGCTCCGCTTCTGTGCTCGGGAACACACGCCGGCCGTAGCCCTGACGGGCTACTCCCGCTCACCAGCCCACATTTCCCGGCAGGCTCTCACGTTCCAAATGACCGAGACCCGGCAGAGCGCATGACAACGACCGGCCCAACCGAAACCGACAGCCCCGCGACCGATACCCCGGCCACCGGCAACCGGCGCGATTTCCTGACCCTGCTGACGCTGGCGGTCGGTGGTGCGGGGGTGGCGGCCTTCTCCTGGCCGTTCCTGGACAGTCTGCGCCCCGGCGATGCGGGCTCGGCCCGCCCGCCGGTCGATGTCGACGTGTCGAAACTCCCCCCGGGCCAGCAGATCACCGTGGTCTGGCACGGCAGCCCGGTCTTCATCACCCATCGCACACCCCAGGCGCTGGAGCGGCTGCAACAGGCGTCGCTGGCCGCCCGGCTGCGCGACCCGTCCTCGGGCGTGCTGCAGCAGCCACCATACGCCGCCAACTGGCACCGCTCGATCGTGCCCGCCTATGGGGTGGTGGTCGGGATCTGCACCCATCTGGGCTGCGTGCCCACTTATTCCCCGGCGCCAGACCCCACCACGCCGGTCGCCAACTGGCCGGGCGGCTATGCCTGCCCCTGCCATGGCTCCAAGTTCGATCTCGCCGGCCGGGTCTTCATCGGCGCACCGGCCCCCTACAACCTGCCGGTCCCCCCCTACGCCATGCCCACCCCGACCACGATCCGCATCGGCGAAAACCCGCCGGGCGTGGATTTCGACTTCTCGTCTATCCAGCAGATCTGACCGCCCGACCGGCCGCCCCGGCAAAGGCCGCGCGCAGCCGCCGCCCGCCAAAGCGGATCGCCGCCTTCCCCCACGGCATGAACGAATACATGTTCAGATAGCCATGGATGGTCCCGGGAAAGCAGCGGATTTCCGCCTGCCCCCCAGCCTCCCGCAGCACCTCGGCATAGCCCGTGGCCTCGTCATACAGCGGGTCGAACTGCGCAGGCACGATCACCGCCGGCGGCAGCCCGGCCAGCGAATCGGCAAAGATCGGCGCCAGCAGCGGATGGCTCAGGTCCTCGGGCGTGCGGGCATATTGCTGGCCGTACCACTCCATCAGCCGGGCCGTCAGCATATAGCCCTCGGCATAGCGATGCCGCGACGGCACATCCCGCGCGCCATACAATGACGGGTAATAGAGCAACTGCATCGCCAGCTCCGGCCCGCCCCGGTCCCGCGCCAGCAGCGACAGCACCGCCGCCAGGTTGCCGCCCGCGCTATCGCCCGCCACGGCAAGCGGCCCACCCCAGCGCCAGGCCTCGCCCGCCAGCCAGTCCAGCGCCGCCAGGCAATCTTCGACCGCGGCGGGAAAGCGATGTTCCGGCGCCAGACGATAATCGTAGGACAGCACCGCCGCCCCCGATTCCCGCGCCAGCCGGCAGCAGATCCCATGATGCGAATTCAGCCCGCAATGCACGAACCCGCCTCCATGCAGGAACAGCACAGCGCCCCGCACCCGGCCATGAGGCACATACAGCCGTGCCGGCCGCAATTCCTCCGCCCCCGGCACCCGTAGCGCCAGAACCCGCCGCAAGGGCAGGCCGGACAGCACCTGCGGAAAACAGGGCTGGTCCAGTGCGCGACGCAACGTATCGAGCGTACGCGGCCGCCCCGCCGCCCGCCCGCTCCGTCCGCGACCGGCCAGATGCCGCATCAGCAGGCGCGCCATCACCCCGGGCTGCTCCCGTCGTGCCACCGACTGATCCATGCGCCATCTCTCCCGCCCACTCTCTATATATTTTTGATGCGGCGCATTCCCCCTTGACGCAACCCGGGGTGGCGGTCAGTTTCCGCCAGCCAGACGGTCGGGCGACCGCTGTTGCATGGATTTCCATGCGATGGAGGAAAGTCCGGGCTCCACGGAGGAACGGTGCCGGCTAACGGCCGGCGGGGGCGACCCCAGGGAAAGTGCCACAGAAAACAGACCGCCCCCACGGCATTCCGGTTCGCCGGAGATGGTGCGGGTAAGGGTGAAACGGTGCGGTAAGAGCGCACCGCGCCCGCGGCAACGCGGGCGGCAGGGCAAACCCCACCGGGAGCAAGACCGAATAGGAACGGCAGACGGGTCGCTTGCGGCACCGTCGGGGGCTCCTCCGCCCCGTCGTTCGGGTTGGTCGCGTGAGGCGTGCCGCAAGGCGCGTCCCAGAGGAATGGTCGCCCATCCTTCTTCGGAAGGTGGACAGAACCCGGCTTACAGACCGTCTGGCCTCGTTTCCCTCTTGTATCCATCGCCGCACCCGCCGGGCCGCCCATCGGCGCGGCAGTCATGCGAACAATATCTGTTCTCGTTTTGATCTCATCAAAACTAGAACATAACATAAACATCCGTCATCCAGCCTCATTGCTCTCCCGAGCTGGGACGAAGACTGGCCGCCCGCAATGCCACGACTGCACGAATTCTCGAAAAACAGCGGTTTTCCGCCAGAATTTCCGCGCGTTTAATTTGACGTCCCATAAAATCCCATGATATCCCATGCAGACCCAGCATGGCACCATCCGGCGCCCGGCCACGCCTGCGTTCAGAACCATTCCACCCAAGGGAGCATCGCATAGCGTGAGTGTGTTCCTTGGCACCCACCAGAACCGTCTCGACGCCAAGGGCCGCGTCTCGATCCCGGCCGCCTTCCGCACCGCCCTGCGCACGCACGCCACCCCCGGCGAATCGCTGGTGATCCTGCGCCCCTCGCACCTGCACCCCTGCATCGAAGCCTGGCCGCCCGCCGCGTTCGCAGCCCTGAGCCAGCCGCTGGACCGCATGGACATCTTCTCCGACGACCATGACGACCTCGCCGCCGCCCTCTACGCCGACGCCTATCCCATCGACGCGGACCGCGAGGGCCGGATCATCCTGCCCGACCCGCTGAAGGAGCATGCCGGCCTGACGGAAACGGTGGCCTTCATGGGCGTGGGCAAGATCTTCCAGATCTGGGAACCCGCCGCCGCCGAACGCCGCCGTGCGGAAGCCCGGACCCGTTCGCGCGCCCTGTCCGGCGCCCGCCCCGCCGCCCCGCGCCCGGAAGCCGACGCATGAACGCCATGACCACCCCGCCCCTCAGCACCACGCCGCCGCCCGGCCACGTCCCCGTCATGCTGGCCGAAGTGCTGCAGATGCTGGCCCCCAGGGACGGCGCGACCTATCTCGACGGCACGTTCGGCGGCGGCGGCTATGCCCGCGCCATCCTGGCCGCCGCCCGCTGCACCCTGTGGGCCATCGACCGCGATCCCGCCGCCATCCGCCGCGGCGAGGCCCTGCAGGCCGAACTGCGCGCCGCCGAGGGCGCCAGCCGCCTGCACATGGTCGAAGGCGGATTCGGCGACATGCGCGCCCTGCTCCAGGAACGCGGCGCCCCGGCGCTGGACGGCGTGGTGCTGGATCTCGGCGTCTCGTCCTTCCAGATCGACGAGGGCGCGCGCGGCTTCTCGTTCCGCCATGACGGGCCGCTGGACATGCGCATGGGCGATACCGGCCCGACGGCGGCGGATATCGTGAATCGGACGGATGAATCCGACCTCGCCGACATTCTCTATCAATATGGCGAGGAACGGCTCTCCCGCCGCGTGGCGCGCGCCATCGTCGCCGCCCGCGCCCAGGAACCGATCCTGACCACCTTCCGCCTGGCCGAGATCATCCGCTCGGTCGTGCCCGGCGACCGCTCGGGCATCGACCCCGCCACCCGGTCGTTCCAGGGCCTGCGCATCCACGTCAATGACGAGCTGGGGCAGATCCGCTCGGGGCTGGAGCAGGCGCTGGAGATGCTGGCCCCCGGCGGCCGGCTGGTCGTCGTGTCCTTCCATTCGCTGGAGGACCGGCTGGTCAAGCAGGCCATGCACCGCGCGGCCGGCCGCCTGCCCGGCCCGTCGCGCCACGACCCCCGCTCGATCCAGGCCAGGGACGAAGCCCCTGCCTTCCGGCTGCTCACCGGGCGCACGCTGCGCCCCGGCGACGCCGAATGCCGCGCCAATCCCCGCGCCCGCAGCGCCCGCCTGCGCGCGATCGAACGCCTCCCCATCGCGGACACATCAGACACCAGCCCCACGGAGCGCCGCCCATGATGCGATCCTTCACCGTCCTCTGCGCCGTGATGGCCGGCCTGTCCGGATTGTTCCTCTATTCCAAGAAGCACCAGACGACGCTCCTCGACCATCAGATCGCGCAGATCGTCGGCGACACGCAGCATATCCGCGAGCAGACGGCGATGCTGCGCGCGGAATGGGCCCTGCTGAACCAGCCCGACCGGCTGGGCAGCCTGTCCGCGCGCTTCCTGCCCGACATGCACCCGATGGCCCCCACCCAGTTCATCCAGATGGCCACGCTGGCCGAGCGCCTGCCCGCGCCCGGATCGCGCCCGCTGGCGGCGGTCGATCCCCGCGCCCATCTCGATGACAGCCTGGCCTCCCACGCACCGGCCCCCGCCGACAGCCCCGCCGCGCCCCCCACCCCGATGGCGGCGGCGTCGGTCCCGCCGGCGCCGGCCCATGTCGCCCAGCCCCCGATGGTGGTCGCGGCGGCGGTGCAGCACCCGCTCGCAACGCACCACCTCTCCGTCGCCGATTCGACCCCGGCCGTGGCCCGCCCCGAGCGCCCGATCATGATGGCCCAGGCCGCGATCGAGCCGGCCGTGGCGCATGTGGCGGCCCCGAAGCCGCGCCTCGCCCCGGTTTCGCCCGATTTGACACATAATGCCGACCGTCATGCCGCTCTCTCCGTTGCCCGCGCCGCGCGCCCCGTGCTACCGCCAGCGGCCGCATCCACGCCGCGCTTCGCAGCTGCCAGGCCGGTCCATCCGCTGCCGGTCGCGGTCGCGGCCTGGAGGCCGGCAGCGCCCCCCACGCCGTATGAGGAGGCAAGGGGATACGGCAGGGGCTCTTCTCTTGGCTTCTCCCGTTCCGGCGCGCTTCCGCCCCCCGTTCCAGTCAGCAACTGACGACCCCCCACAGGTGACATGACCCACGGCCCGACCGACACACCAGATGATATGCGGGACGGGCCCTCCCGGCCCGCACGAATGGATGTGCGGGTCACCGGCGACGATCTGCGCACGCGCACGGCGCGCGAACGCACGCAATCCCGCCTGCTCGTCCTGTCGGCCGGCTTCTTCGGCCTGTTCGGCGCCGTGGCGCTCAAGCTGGCGACCGCCACGGTCATCATGCCGATGGCGCCGGAACAGCGGCAGATCGCCCCCCAGGTCCCCCCGATTCCGCGCAGCGACCCCAAGGGCATGCTGGCCGGCGATTTCGCGCTGCCGCAGGTCCACCGCGCCTCGGTCACCGACCGCAACGGGCAGGTGCTGGCCATCTCGCTGCCGGTGGCGCAGGTGTATGCCAACCCGCAGGAAATGATCGACGCCCAGGACACGGCCAGGAAGCTGCGCACCGTCCTGCCTGCGCTTGACGAAGCCGAACTCATCCGCCGCCTGTCGACCAAGAAGCAATTCGTCTACCTGGCCCGCGACATCTCGCCGATGCAGGAAGTCGCCATCAACAATCTGGGCATTCCCGGCATCTATTTCGAACCGGGCGAGCGCCGCCACTACCCGCTGGGCCGGGTCGCCGCCCACATCCTCGGCGCGGTCGATATCGACGATCACGGCGTGGCCGGCATCGAACGCTCGATGGACAAGCGGCTGGACCGCGACCGCACGCCCCTGCGCCTGTCGCTCGACGTCCGCATCCAGGCCGTGGTGCGCGACGAACTGGCGGCGGCCAAGGACCTGTTCCAGGCCATCGGCGCCTGCGCCATCGTCATGGACGTCAATACCGGCGAGATCATCGCCATGGTCAGCCTGCCCGATTACGACGCCAACGATTTCGGCCGCGCCGACCCCGACGCCCGCTTCAACCGCGCCGTCACCGGCATGTACGAACCCGGATCGACCTTCAAGCTCCAGACGGCGGCCATGGCGCTGCAACTGGGCGTGGCCCATCCGTGGGACCGGTTTTCCTCCATCCCCATCCATATCGGCCGCTTCACCATCGCGGACATGAAGAGCGATCATTTCGCCCCATGGCTGACGCTGAACGAGGTGATGGCCTATTCGTCCAACCCCGCCGCCGCCCATGTGGCGCTGGATGTCGGCGCCCAGCGCCAGCAGGACTGGCTGCGCGGCATGGGCTTCTTCGCCCCGGTACCGATCGAACTGCCCGAGGCAGGGCGCCCCATCGTGCCGCAGATGCGCAACTGGGGCATCTCCACGGTCATGACCGTCGGCTTCGGCCACGGCGTCGCCGAACCCCCGCTGGCCATCGTGCGCGGCACCGCCGCCACCGTGAATGGCGGCATCCTGCTCCACCCGACCCTGATGGCCCGCGACGGCGAACAGCCGGACGACACCGCCCCGCTCACCCCGGCTGTCGCGGACGGGGCCGCCCCCACCCTCACCCCGGCAGTCCTCACCACCCCCGCCACCGCCGAAACCACAGAAACCGCCAACGCCGCCAGCATGCCGGGCGCCACGCGCGTCATCTCGCCCGAGATCTCGGCCCTGCTGCGCCGCATCCTGCGCCTGGACGTGACCAAGGGCACCGGCAAGACGGCGGAATCACCCGGCTATTTCGTGGGCGGCAAGACCGGCACCGCCGAGAAGATCGGCCCGCATGGCGGCTATTTGAAACATGTCAACATCGCCGCCTTCACCAGCATCTTTCCGATGAACACCCCGCGCTACGCCGTCTATGTCATGCTCGACAGCCCCAAGGCGACCCCGCAGACCCACGGCTGGACCACGGCCGCGTGGAACGCCGCGCCCACCGTGTCGAAGATCGTGACCCGCGTCGGCCCGATGCTCGGCCTGTTCCCCAACACGACCAATCCGCAGGCGGTCGAAGACGCGCTGGCGATCCCGCTGGAACCCGCCGTGCCGCACGGCTATCGCCCGCTGGGCCCCGGCAACGACCCGGGCGACCCACGCAACCAGCCGAAAACGCCGTCCCACGAGGCCGCACACACCGCCGCCGCCACCCAGACGCCCCGCACGCGGCTGCACGCCGCGCGGGCCGAACAGGCCGTGCCAGGGCGTCCCACGCATCCGGAGGTCCGGGGATGACGCACATCCTGTCCCATCTGCTGGCCGCCGCCGGCCTGCCCGCCCCCGAAATGGCGGCCCCCGCGATCGGCCTGGTAACCGCCGACAGCCGCAAGGTGCGCCCCGGCACGCTGTTCGTCGCCATCCCCGGCACACGGGCCGACGGGCGCGCCTTCATCCCTGCAGCCCTCGCGGCAGGTGCCGTCGCGATCGTCGCCCCGCCCGACGTGTCGCCCGATACGGCCCCCGGCATCCCGCTGATCCACGCCAATGAGCCAAGGCAGGCGCTGGCCCTGCTGGCCGCCGCCTTCGCAGGCGCGCAGCCGGGCCGGATCGTCGCCGTCACCGGCACCAACGGCAAGACCAGCACCGTCGATTTCCTGCGCCAGCTCTGGGCGCATCAGGGCCGCCAGGCCGCCAGCATCGGCACACTGGGCGTCATCGCGCCGGTGGCCCTCCCCCCGACCGGCCCGGTCCTGACCACGCCCGACAGTGTCGTGCTGGCCGACACGCTGGCCGCCATGGCACAGGGCGGCGTGACCGAATTGGCGATCGAGGCCTCCTCCCACGGGCTGGAACAGCACCGGCTCGACGGGCTGCGCCTCACGGCCGCCGGCTTCACCAACCTCACCCGCGACCACCTGGACTATCACGGCACGCTGGACGCCTACCGCACCGCCAAGCTGGCCCTGTTCGACCGGCTGCTGCCGGAAGGCGCGCTGGCGGCCGCCAATGCCGACATGGCGCCCGAAACCCTGGCCGCCCTGCGCGCCATCGCGGCCCGGCGACGCTTCGACCTGCGATTGGTCGGTATGGCAGGCGACGCGATCCGCCTGATCGAAAGCACTCCGCTGCCCGAGGGCCAGCACCTCCGGCTGGACTCCGGCGGCACGATCCACGACATCACCCTGGCCCTGCCCGGCCGCTTCCAGGCCGACAACGCCCTACTGGCCGCCGCCCTGGCCGCACCGGGCGCCGAGGGGCTGGCCCAGGCCATCGCCCTCCTGCCCACGCTGACAGGGGTGCGCGGCCGCATGGAACGCGCGGCCCTGCTGCCCAACGGCGCCGCGGCCTATGTCGATTACGCCCACACGCCCGACGCCCTGGCCCGCCTGCTGGACGCGCTGCGCCCCCACGCCACCGGCCGGCTGATCGCCGTGTTCGGCGCCGGCGGCGACCGCGATCGCGGCAAACGGCCCCTGATGGGGCAGGAGGCCGCCAACCGCGCCGATATCGCCATCGTCACCGACGACAATCCCCGCACCGAGGCCCCGGAAGCGATCCGCCGCGACGTGCTGGCCGGCGCGCCAAACGCGATCGAAATCGGCGACCGCGCCCGCGCGATTGCCGAGGCCCTGTCGATGCTGCGGTCGGGCGACGTGCTGGTGGTGGCCGGCAAGGGCCACGAACAGGGCCAGACCATCGGCACCACCACCCTGCCCTTCGACGACGCGTCCGTCATCCGCCAGATGGCCGGGGTGGCGGCATGACGGTCTTGTGGACCCGCGACGCGCTGGAAGCGGCAACCGGCGGCCATTTCGCCGGCAACGCACCGGTCAGCGTGACCGGCATCTCCATCGACACCCGCACGCTGGCCCCCGGCGACCTGTTCATCGCCCTGGTCGGCGACAGCAGCGACGGCCACGCCCATGTCCGCACGGCGCTGGAGCGCGGCGCTTCGGTAGTGCTGATCCATGACCGCGCGGCCGCCGGCACCGATGCCGTCGACCCGCGCGTCCTGCTGGTGCCCGACACGATGGCGGCGCTGAACGACCTGGCCCGCCATGCGCGCTCCCGCTTCACCGGCCGCATGGTCGCCGTCACCGGCAGCGTGGGCAAGACGACGACCAAGGACATGCTGGGCCTGGCGCTGGGCGCCATCGGGCCGACCCATGTCGCCGCCGCGTCCTACAACAACCATTGGGGCGTGCCGCTGACCCTGGCCCGCCTGCCCGCCGACGCCGCGTTCTGCGTGTGCGAAGTGGGCATGAACCATCCGGGCGAGATCGCCCCACTGGCCGCCGTGGTCCGTCCCGAGGTCGCGATCGTCACCACCATCGCCGGCGCCCATCTGGGCCATATGGGCAGCCTGGACGCCATCGCGCGCGAAAAATCGGACCTGATCACCGCCCTGCCGCCCGGCGGCACCGCCATCGTCCCCGACGATGCCGAGGGCCAGCCGATCTTCGCCGAACAGGCGGCCCGCGCCGACGCCCATTTATGGCGGGCCGGACAGGCCCCCGACAGCATGGCCATCCTTTCGGACCTCACCCTCGCCGCCGACGGCAGCGACGCCGTCGTCACCATCGCCGGCCGGCCCTACCCGCTGCGCCTCGACGCCCCCGGCCGCCACCTGGCACGCAACGCCACCACCGTCCTGGCGTCGGTGGCGGCCCTGGGCGCCGATATCGCGACGGCGGCGTCGGCCCTCGCCGCATTCCGCCCCGGCGCCGGACGCGGCCAGCTGGCGCCGATCCTGGGCGGAAGGGCGGCGCTGCTCGACGAAAGCTACAACGCCTCCACCCTGTCCATCCGCTCCTCGCTCGCGGTGCTCGACCTGCTCGCCGCCGCCCGCCGCGTCGCCGTGCTGGGCGACATCCGCGAACTCGGCGCCTTCGCGCGCGCCGAACATGAATCCCTCCTGTCCGCCGCCCTGGCACATGCGGACCTCGTCTTCTGCTCCGGCCCGAACATGCAATATCTCTTCGACCTGCTTCCCCCCTCCCGACGCGGCGCATGGGCGCCCGACGCGGCCACCCTGGCCCCGATGGTCCTGGCCGCCCTCACCCCCGGCGACACCGTCCTGGTCAAGGGCAGCCTGGGCAGCCGCATGCGCGATGTCGTCGCGGTGCTGACCACCGCCGGGACGGATACGCACTGATGCTCTACGATCTCGTCCAGCATCACGCCGGCGCGCACATCACGGCGCTCAACCTGTTCCGCTACATCACCTTCCGCGCCGGGGCGGCGTGCCTGACGGCGCTGGTCATCTCGCTGCTGCTGGGCCAGCCGCTGATCGCGCAATTGCGCCGCATCCAGCGCGGCGGCCAGCCGATCCGCGCCCTGGGGCCGGAACGCCATATCCTGGAAAAGGCCGGCACCCCCACCATGGGCGGCGTGCTGATCCTGGTCGCCCTGTTCGCCTCCACCCTGCTGTGGGCGGACCTGACCAACGGCTTCGTCTGGGCGGTGCTGCTGATCACGCTCGGCTTCGGTGCCGTGGGCTTCGCCGACGATTACCTCAAGCTTTCGCGGCGCAACACGGCCGGCGTGTCCAAGCGCGCCCGGCTGGGCAGCGAATTCGCCGTCTCGCTGATCGGCGGCTACTGGCTGCAAAGCCTGATGCCGGCCGACCTGGCCAATCACCTGGCCTTTCCCTTCATGAAGGACTGGCTGCTGCCGCTGGGCTTCGCCTTCCCGCTCTTCGCCATGATCACGATCACCGGCTTCGGCAACGCGGTCAATTTCACCGACGGGCTGGACGGGCTGGCGATCGTGCCGGTGATCATCGCCGCCCTGGTCTTCGGGCTGATCGCCTATCTGGTCGGCAACCATGTCTTCGCGGACTATCTGCAACTGCACGCGGTGCCGGGCACGGGCGAACTCTGCGTCTTCTGCTCGGCCCTGGTCGGCGCAGGCTTGGGCTTCCTGTGGTTCAACGCCCCTCCGGCGGCGGTGTTCATGGGCGATACCGGCTCGCTCTCGCTGGGCGGCGCGCTGGGGGCGGTCGCAGTCGCGGTCAAGCATGAGCTGGTGCTGTGCATCGTCGGCGGCCTGTTCGTGGTCGAAACCCTGTCGGTGATCATCCAGGTCTTCTGGTTCCGCCGCACCGGCCGGCGGGTGTTCCTGATGGCCCCCCTGCACCATCATTTCGAAAAGAAAGGCTGGCAGGAGCCCAAGATCGTGATCCGCTTCTGGATCGTCTCCATCGTGCTGGGACTGTGTGGCCTCGCCACGCTGAAACTGCGATGAGCCGCTTTCCCACCCTCCTCTTCGCCGGGCGGCGCTACGCCGTGCTGGGCCTGGGCAATAACGGCGCCCCGGTGGTCCGCGCCCTGGCCGCCATGGGCGCCTCGGTCCGCACATGGGACGACAACGCGGGCGCCCGCCAGGCGCTGGGCGACATCCCCGGCGTCACCGTGGCCCCCTTCGAATCCCTCGACGGGCTGGACGCGCTGATCCTGTCGCCGGGCATCCCGCATCTGCTGCCCAAGCCGCATCCGGTGGCGCTGATGGCGCGCGAGGCCGGCATCCCCATCCTGTCCGACGCCGACCTGCTGTTCCAGGCGGTACGCCGCGCGGGTTCGCGGGCCCGCTTCGTCGGCATCACCGGGACGAACGGCAAATCGACCACCACCGCCCTGCTGACGCACATGCTGGCCACGGCCGGCATCCCGGCGGTGGCGGGCGGCAATCTGGGGCCGGCATCGCTGTCCCTGCCGCTGCTGGCTGATAATGGCGTCTACGTGCTGGAAATGTCGTCCTACATGCTGGAACGCCTGCAGGACCTGCATTTCACCGTCGCCTGCCTGCTGAACCTGACGCCCGACCATCTGGACCGCCATGGCGACATGCAGGGCTATCTGCGCGCCAAATGGCATATCTTCGACAGCCAGCGCATGGGCGACCTGGCCGTGCTGGGCTTCGGCGACGCGCCGGGGGACAGCGTTCCCCTCATGGTCGACAGGCTGGCCGCCAGCGGCGACCGGGTCCTGACGATCTCGGGCACCTCCCCCAACGCCGACCTCTCCGGCGCCGGCGGCATCCTGCGCGACGATGAAGGCGTGATCGCCGACCTGGCCCAGGCCCCCGCCCTGCCGGGCGCGCACAATGCCGAAAACGCGGCGGCGGCCACGGTCATGGCCCTGGCGCTGGGCGTACCGCGCGCCGACATCGCCCCCGCCCTGCGCAGCTTCGCCGGCCTGCCCCACCGGCAGAAACCGGTCGCCACGGTGGCGGGCATCCTCTTCATCGACGACAGCAAGGCCACCAACGCCGATTCCGCGTCCCGCGCCCTGAGCTGCTACGACCGGCTGGTCTGGATCGCGGGCGGGGTCGCCAAGGCCGGCGGAATCGACGACCTCGCGCCGCTTTTCCCCCGCATCGCCCATGCCATGCTGATCGGGCAGGACGCCCCGGCCCTGGCCGAGACACTGGCGGCGCATAATGTCCCCCATACGCTGGCGGGCACGATGGAAGCAGCCGTTCCCCTGGCCTTCGACCTGGCACGCCAGACCGGCGCCGGCACCGTCCTGCTGTCCCCCGCCTGCGCCAGCTTCGACCAGTACAAGAGCTTCGAACATCGCGGCCGGCATTTCGCCGAGCGCGTCCACGAACTGGCTAAGGGAGAAGGCTGATGGCCGCGTCACGCGTCGATACCTCGTTCCTTGCCCGCTGGTGGCGCAATGTCGACCGCGTGACGCTCTCCTGCGTCTGCATCCTGATCGGCTTCGGCTATGTGCTGATGCTGGCCGCCAGCCCGGCCGTGGCCACGCGCATCGGCGCCTCGCGCGACATGTTCATCCTCAAGCAGGTGGTCTTCCTGTCCCTGGCCGGCCTGATCGTGGTGGCCACCTCCCTGCTCTCGCCGCGCGGCATCCGGCGGCTGGCGCTGGCGGGCTTCGTCCTGGCCACCGCCGCCACGGCCCTCACCCTGGTCCACGGTATCGAAATCAAGGGCGCCCGGCGCTGGATCGCCCTGCCGATGATGTCTGTCCAGCCCTCGGAATTCCTCAAACCCTGCTTCGCCGTCGTCACGGCCTGGCTGCTGACCGAACGCCGCCACCGCCGCCTGCTGCCGGGCATGCCCATCGCGCTGGGCCTGTTCGCCGTCATCCTGCTGCTGCTGAAATCGCAGCCCGATATCGGCATGCTCAGCGTCATCACCACGGTCTTCATGGCCCAGCTCTTCATCGACGGGCTGAACATCTTCTTCGTCGGCGCCGGCGCCGGCTGCATGATCGCGGCCTTCCTGGGCGCCTACGTGGCCTTTCCCCATGTCCGCTCGCGCGTCGAACGCTTCCTGCACCCCAATGTCGGCGACCATTACCAGATCGACACCGCATTGCGCGCCTTCGGCAATGGCGGCCTGATGGGGCGCGGCCCGGGCGAGGGTCGGGTGAAGGACCTGCTGCCCGACGCCCATGCCGATTTCGTCTTCGCCGTCGCGGGCGAGGAATTCGGCATGCTGGTCTGCCTGTTCATCATCGGCGTGTTCTGCCTGATCGTGGTGCGGACCCTGCTGAAACTGCTGCGCGAGGACGACCCGTTCATCGTCGTGGCAACCGTGGGGCTGGTCACGGGTTTCGGCCTCCAGGCCTTCGTCAACATGGGCTCGACCCTGCACCTGATCCCGACCAAGGGCATGACGCTGCCGTTCATCTCCTATGGCGGCTCGTCGGCCATGTCGGTGGCGCTGACCATCGGCATGGTGCTGGCCCTGACACGGCACCGCGTGGGCGAAAGCCGGATTCCGCGCGGGCGCCCCGCCTTCCGGGCACGAAAGGCCACCGCATGAGCACGCAGCCCCCCGCCGGCGCACCCCGCCCGATCGTCATCGCCGCCGGCGGAACCGGCGGCCATTTCATTCCGGCCGAGGCCCTGGCCCACGCGCTGGCGGCACGCGGACACGCGATCGCCCTGATGACCGACCAGCGCGCGGGCGCGCGCGACCACGGCATTTTCGCCCAGGGGCAGCAATTCGTCCTCCCCGGCGCCGGCATCGCCGGACACGGGCTGGCCCGCGCCGCCCGTGCCGTCGTGGCACTGGCGCGCGGCACGCTCCAGGCTCGCGCGATCCTGCGCCGGCTGGATGCGGCGGCGGTGGTGGGCTTCGGCGGCTACCCGTCCGTGCCCCCGCTGCTGGGCGCGCGCCTGCTCGGCCGCCACCGGCCGCTGATCATCCTGCACGAGGGCAATGCCGTGCTGGGCCAGGCCAACGCCCAGCTCGCACGCTTCGCCGACGGCATCGCCACCTCCTTCCCCCAGGTCGCCCGCCTGCCGGCCGGCGCCCGCACCACCCTGACCGGCATGCCCGTGCGCGACGCCATCGCCGCCCTGCACGACCGGCCCTACACCCCGCCGGGGAACGAGATCCGCCTTCTGGTCTGGGGCGGATCGCTGGGGGCCCGGGTCTTCAGCGACGTGGTGCCGGGCGCCATCACCCGCCTGCCCGCCACCCTGCGCGCGCGCCTGCGCATCACCCAGCAGGCCCGCGCCGAGGATGCCGAGCGCGTGCGCGCCACCTACGCCACGCTGGGCATCCCCGCCGAGATCTCGCCCTTCTTCTCCAACGTGCCCGACCTGCTGGGCGCGGCCCATCTGGTCATCGGGCGCGCCGGCGGCTCCTCGGTGGCCGAACTGACCGATGCCGGGCGGCCGGCGATCCTGGTCCCGCTGCCCATCGCCGCCAGCGACGAACAGGGCGCCAACGCGGCCTCCCTGGTCGCGGCCGGCGCCGGCTGGATGATCCGCCAGCCCGATTTCACCGCCCCCTCGCTGGCGGCACGGCTGGAGTCCCTGCTCTCCGACCCCGCCACCCTGGCCGGCGCGGCAGCAGCCGCACGCAGCCTCGGCCGGCCCGACGCCGCGGAACGTCTGGCCGATCTGGTCGAAGGACTCTTGCATCACCGCCCCGACCCCGCCTATCCGACAGCCGCCGCCACGCTGACAGCCGCCACCACGGAGACCACCTCATGAGAGCCCTGCCCCTTTCCATCGGCACCATTCATTTCGTCGGGATCGGCGGCATCGGCATGTCCGGCATTGCCGAGGTGCTGTACATGCTGGGCTATGCCGTGCAGGGTTCGGATATCGCCGAGAGCGCCAACGTGCTGCGCCTGCGCGCGGCGGGCATCCCGGTCGCCATCGGTCACGACGCCGCCAATCTCGGCCAGGCCCAGGTCGTCGTCACCTCCACCGCCGTCAAGCGCGACAATCCGGAGGTCGTGGCCGCACGCGCCCGCCTCATCCCCGTCGTGCGCCGGGCCGAGATGCTGGCCGAACTGATGCGCCTGCGCTGGTCCGTCGCGGTCGGCGGCACCCACGGCAAGACCACCACCACCAGCCTGGTCGCGGCGGTACTGGAAGCCGCGAAGCTCGACCCCACCGTCATCAACGGCGGCATCATCGAGGCCTACGGCACCAACACCCGCATGGGCTCGGGCGACTGGATGGTGGTCGAGGCCGATGAGAGCGACGGCTCGTTCCTGCGCCTCCCCTCGGTCATCACCGTGGTCACCAACATGGACCCGGAACATCTGGATCACTGGGGCACGCCGGAGGCCATGCAGGCGGCCTATGACCAGTTCGTCTCCAACATCCCCTTCTACGGCTTCGCGGTCCTGTGCATCGACCACCCGGCGGTACAGCAGATGATCCCCCGCCTCTCCGACCACCGGATCGTCACCTACGGCTTCTCGCCCCAGGCCGACATCCGCGCCGAGAAGGTGATCACCGACAAGCTGGGCGCGACGTTCGAGGTCGTGGTCACCAACCGCAACCGCAACCGCACCCGCCGCGCGGGGCCGTTCCGCCTGCCGATGCTGGGCCACCACAACGTGCAGAACGCGCTGGCCGCGATCGCCGTGGCGGTGGAGATGGATATCGACGACGCCACCATCCGCTCGGCCTTCGCCGGCTTCCGGGGCGTCAAGCGCCGCTTCACCCGCACGGGCGAGACCGGCGGCATCACCGTGATCGACGATTACGGCCACCACCCGGTGGAAATCGCCGCCGTGCTCAAGGCCGCCCGCCAGGCCGGCGCGCGCGACGTCATCGCCGTGGTGCAGCCCCACCGCTATTCGCGCCTGCAAAGCCTGTTCGGCGAATTCTGCACCTGCATGAACGACGCCGGCACCGTGATCGTCGCCGATGTCTACGCGGCCGGCGAAGCCCCGATCGACGGCATCAACCGCGACACGCTGGTCGACGGCCTGCGCGAGCGCGGCCACCGTTCGGTGGTGCCGCTGCCCGATCCGGAACATCTGGCGGAAATGGTCCATGCCATCGCCAAGCCGGGCGATTTCGTCGTCTGCCTGGGCGCGGGCAACATCACCGGCTGGGCGCAGGCCCTCCCCGCCCAGCTCGCCACCCTGCAGAACCCCAATGCCCGCAAGGGCGACTGCGCGGCATGACCATGCCGGCCGCCACCACGGACCAGAACTGGACCGACACGGTCCGCGCGGCCCTCGCCGGCCTGCGCGGCCGGCTGAGCGCGGACGCGCCGCTGGGCCCGCGCACCTGGTTCCGCGTCGGCGGCCCGGCGGACCTGCTGCTGCAACCGGCCGACGCCGACGATCTCGCCCACGCGCTGCGCCACCTGCCGCCGGACCTGCCGGTCACGGTGCTGGGCGCCTGCTCCAACGTCATCGTGCGCGACGGCGGCATCGACGGGCTGGTGATCCGCCTCGGCGGCGGCTTCGCCGACATCACGGTCGAGCCCGACGGGCTGGTCGTCGGCGCCGCGTGCCTCGACATGGTGGTGGCCGAACACGCGGCCGGCGCCGGCCTCAAGGGGCTGGAATTCCTCGCCGGCATCCCCGGCTCGATCGGCGGCGCGGTGGCCATGAATGCCGGCGCCTACGGCTCGGACATCGCAACCGTCCTCGACTGGGCGGACATCGTGACCCGCGACGGCAGCACCGTCCGCCTGTCCGGCCCGGCGCTGGGCTTCGGCTATCGCCGCTCGCGCCTGCCGGCCGGCGCCGTCGTCACCCGCGCCCGCCTGCGCGCCACCCCGGCCGACCCGGCCGAGATCCGCCAGGCCATCGCCACCATCCGCCAGTCGCGCGAAGAGTCGCAACCCACGCGGGCCCGCACCGGCGGCTCGACCTTCCGCAATCCCGAGCACGGCAAGGCGTGGGAACTGATCGACGCCGCCGGCTGCCGGGGCCTGGCACTGCACGACGCGCAGATCAGCGAGAAACACTGCAATTTCATGCTCAACACCGGCCACGCCAGCGCCGCCGACCTGGAAGAACTGGGCGAGATGGTCCGCGCGCGGGTGCAGGCCCGCACCGGCATCCTGCTGGAATGGGAAATCAAGCGCATCGGTCGCGCCACCCCGCCAGTCGATGCCACGCCCACCGACGCCGAGACAGGGGAAACGCCATGACCACCCGCACCCCGGCGCGGCGCGTCACCGTCCTGATGGGCGGCATCTCCGCCGAGCGCAGGGTCAGCGTCTCCAGCGGCGCGGGCATCAGCGCCGCCCTGCGCGAGGAAGGGTACGAGGTCCGCGTGCTCGATGCCGGCCCCGACCTGGGCGCGATCGTGGCCGACCTCACCACCCACCGCCCCGACGTGGTGTTCAACGCCCTGCACGGCCGCCTGGGCGAGGATGGCGCGATCCAGGGCGTGCTGGACTGGATGGACATCCCCTACACCCATTCCGGCGTCCGCGCCTCGGCCACCGCCATGGACAAGGCAGCGGCCCGCGCCGTCTTCCTCGCCGCCGGCCTGCCGGTGGCCGCGGGCGCCGTCATCGACATCGCCGATTTCCCGGCCGCCGACCCGCTGCCCGCCCCCTATGTCATCAAGCCGCTGAACGAGGGCTCGTCGGTGGGGGTCGAAATCGTCCGCACCGGCTCCAACCGCCGCGCCGCCATTGCCACCGCCTGGACCTTCGGCCCCCACGCCCTGGTCGAGGAATTCATCCCCGGCCGCGAACTGACGGTGGGCGTGATGGGCGACCGCGCCCTCACCGTCACCGACATCACCCCCAATCCCGCCACGGGGCACGAATTCTACGATTACGCCGCCAAATACCAGGCCGGTGGATCGCAGCACGTCCTGCCCGCGCGGATCCATCCGGATGCCTTCGCCCAGGCGCTGGACCTCGCCGTCGCCGCCCACCGCGCGCTCGGCTGCACAGGCGCCACCCGCACCGATTTCCGCTATGACGACACGCAGTGCGGCGACGGCCCCGGCCGCCTCGTCATCCTGGAGGTCAACACCCAACCCGGCATGACCCCGACCTCCCTGCTGCCCGAACAGGCCCAGACGCAGGGAATCGGCTATGGCGCGCTCTGCCGCTGGATGGTCCAGCACGCCGCATGCCGCACATGACGATACGCACGGGCGGCTGACGATCCCATGAGCCCTCCCCCATGAGCCTTCCATGAGACGGACAGGAGACAATCGCGACGACCGCCCCTCGCGGCTGTCGATCTTCCTGCGGCGGCGACGCCGCATGGTGCGGCCGCTTGGGCTGGCGATCGTCCTCCTGGCCGCCGGGGCCGGCGGCGCGGTGGTGGTCCGCGACATGAAGTCCGAGGAACAATTCGCCCCGATCCGCGCCCGGCTGGTCAGCATGCTGCCGCTGCGCATCACCGATATCCAGGTCAGCGGCCGCGTGCTGACCAGCGAGGCCGCATTGCGCGACGCGCTGGGCGTGCATGTGGGCGATCCGGTCCTGGGCTTCTCGGTCGAGGGCGCGCGCGAACGGATCGACGCCCTGCCCTTCGTCGATCATTCGGTGGTCGAACGCCACCTGCCCGGCACCATCGTCGTGCGCCTGACCGAACGCAGCCCCTTCGCCGTCTGGCAGAACCAAGGGCGCTTCATGCTGATCGACCGCGCCGGCAACCAGGTGCGCGACCAGGGCATGACCGGCAAGGACGCCCAGGCCTTCATGCAATTGCCGCTGGTGGTGGGGCTGGGCGCCAATGAAGCCGCCGCACCGCTGATCGACGCGCTGACGGGCCAGCCCGTGGTACGCGACCATGTGGCCGCCGCCGTCCGCGTCGGCCTGCGCCGCTGGAACCTGGTCCTGCGCGACGGCACCACAGTGCTTCTGCCCGAAGGCGAGGAAATCCCGGCCCTGAAACGGCTGACCGATCTCCAGGCCGCGATGAAGCTGCTGGACCGCCCGGTGATCAGCATCGATTTGCGCCTGCCCGACCGGATGGTGGTGGAACAGCCCCCCCCGGCCGACCCCGCCGCCAACGGCCAGCCCGCGGCAAACCCGCAGGCCCCGACCACGCCGGGCGCACCGAAGCCGGCCGCCACACCCCATGACGGCACCGCACCCGCCGCCTCCGCCGGCAACGGCAGCGCCCCGCCGCCCAAGGCCGCCCCCCGGGTACCGCCCACCGACCAACGGGCGCCCTCCCACGCGCCTGCCGCCGCGCCACACGGCCTCCCGCCGCCGGTTTCGGCGCTGGCACCGCCAGCCGCCTTCCCGTCTACCCCATCCGGGCAGGCCCAGCCCCGCAAGGCCCTGCCCCCACCGGTTCCCAACCTGCCGCCGAATGGCGAGCCCGAAGCGAGGAGGCGCGCATGAACGATCTGGTCGTGGTCCCGCAGGATAGCGAATCCGCCCCCCGCGCCCCGCGCCGCCGCCGTGCCCGGCGGCGCGACCAGTCCCTGGTGCCGGCCACACAGTCCGGCCGCAGCGTGGCGCTGCCGCCGCCGGACGAACCCGTGCCGCCACGCGCCTGGCGGCCGGGCACGTTCGGGGTGCTGGATATCGGCTCGACCAAGATCATGTGCCTGATCGGACGGGGCGAGGCCGACGGCACGCTGCGCGTGCTGGGCCATGGCTGGCGCCGGTCGCATGGCGTGCGCTGCGGCGGCATCGTCAACCTGCACGATGCCGAGGCCGCCATCCGCGCCGCGGTCGGCCAGGCCGAGGACGCCGCCGAACGGCGGCTGGACCGCGTGTATGTCAACCTGTCCTGCGGCCATCCGGAAAGCCGGCTGTTCAATGTCCGCTGGCCGGTGGGTGGGCGCGAGATCACGGCCGCCGACGTCCGCCGCGTCGTGACCGAGGGCCAGATGCGCGCCCAGACCGAGGGCCGCTCGACCATCCACACCATCCCGCTGGATTTCTCGGTGGACGAGACCGCCGGCGTCCCCGATCCGCGCGGCCATCTGTGCGACCAGCTCACTTCGCGCCTGCACGTCATCGACTCATCGACCACCGCGCTGCGCAACCTGGAAACCGTGCTCTCGCGCGCCGAACTCAAGATCGAGGAACTGGTCTCCGCCCCCCTCGCCTCCGGCCTGTCGGTGCTGGACGAGGACGAGCGCGAACTGGGCGTCACGGTGGTCGACATGGGCGGCGGCACCACCTCCATCGCCATCTTCGGCGAGGGCCATCTGCTGCACACCGCCTGCCTGCCGGTCGGCGGCATGCATGTCACCCGCGACATCGCCCATGTTCTGTCCACCTCGATCGACAGCGCGGAATGGCTGAAGACGATGTATGGTTCGGCCGAACTGTCGGGCGATGACGATCTGGACGTGCTGCCGGTGCAGCTCATCGGCGACAACGAACATCAATTCGTCAATATTTCCCGCTCCAAGGTGGTCTCCATCATCCGGCCACGGATCGAGGAAACGCTGGAGATGGTGCGCGACCGGCTGGAATCGGCGGGCGTCGGCCGGGCAACCGACGGCCGCGTGGTCCTGACGGGCGGCGCGTCCCTGCTCGACGGGGTGGGCAACATGGCCGCGCGCATCCTCAACCGCCAGGTGCGGCTGGGCCGGCCGAACAATATTCGCGGCCTGCCCGAGGATGCGGCGGCCTGGCCCTCCTTCGCCACCTCGGCCGGCCTGCTGGCCTGGGCGGCGGGCGGCGGCGGCGCGCTGGGCGACATGGATTTCTCCGAGCCCCGGCCGCGCGGTTTCCTTCGCCGCGTCGTGGAATTCATACGAGACAGGGTATAGGAAGATGATTCACACTATCCCCTGAAAATCCGCATGCGAATCGGTACCCAAAATCTAACGACTCGTCCTGGGAGACGTCGATGACCCTGAATCTCAGCATTCCGCAGCAAAACCACTCCGATTTCACGCCGCGGATTACCGTGATCGGCGTGGGCGGCGGCGGAACCAACGCTGTCGACAACATGATCCAGTCGCAGCTCCAGGGCGTGGAATTCGTCGTCGCCAACACCGACGCGCAGCAATTGTCCCACAGCCGGGCCGATCGCCGCGTCCAGCTCGGCCCGCATCTCACGCAGGGCCTGGGCGCCGGCGCCAAGCCGGAAATCGGCCGCGCCGCCGCCGAGGAAGCCGCCGACGAACTGGCGCGCCATCTCGAAGGCGCGCACATGGTCTTCATCACCGCCGGCATGGGCGGCGGCACGGGCACGGGTGCGGCACCGGTCATCGCCCGCATGGCGCGCGAGCGCGGCATCCTCACCGTGGGCGTCGTCACCAAGCCCTTCACCTTCGAGGGCGGCCGCCGCACCAAATCGGCCGATGCCGGCATCGCCGAGCTTCAGCAATATGTCGACACGCTCATCGTCATCCCCAACCAGAACCTCTTCCGCCTCGCCACCGAGCGGACGAGCTGGAAGGACGCGTTCAAGATGGCCGACAACGTCCTGTATATGGGCGTGCGCGGCGTCACCGACCTGATGATGGCACCCGGCCTGGTCAATCTCGATTTCGCCGACATCCGCACCGTCATGGCCGAGATGGGCAAGGCGATGATGGGCACCGGCGAGGCCGAGGGCGACAACCGCGCCATTTCCGCCGCCGAGGACGCCATCTCCAACCCGCTGCTGGAAGATACCTCGATGGCCGGCGCACGCGGCCTGCTGATCAACATCACCGGCGGCGACGACATGACGCTGTACGAGGTCGATCAGGCCGCCAACCGCATCCGCGAGGAAGTGGCCGAGGACGCCAACATCATCTTCGGCTCGGCCATCGACGAATCGCTGACCGGCCGCATCCGCGTGTCCGTGGTCGCCACGGGCATCGACACGCCCTCGGTCCGCGCGGCAGAGCCGCAACCCGCCGAAGCCGCACCGGCGCAGGGCATCGACACCCAGCCGGCTTCGGCCGCTGCCCACCCGACGGCCGAAGCCCAGGCGCAGGCCGATGCCGCCGCACAGGCCGCCCGCCCCGCGCCCAATTTCATGAACACCCCGCCGGTGTCGGCCCCCTCGCCCCATTCCACGCCGCAGCAGATGTTCCACCAGGGCGCCCGCCCCTCGCCGCGCTCGTCCCTGTTCTCCGAACAGCCGCGCGCGCCCGAACCGCAGCCCACGGCCCAGCGCGGCAGCCTGTTCAACATCGTCACCGGCGTCCTGCGCCGTGGCGCGCCCCCGGCTCAGGATACCCAGCGCGCCGAACCCGCCCTGCCGGAACAGGAACCCTCCGCCACGGTCCGCCAGGCCTCGGCCGACGAGGTGGGGTTGGACATCCCCGCCTTCCTCCGCCGCCAACCCTGAGACCCTGCTCGTAAATGCGCGCTGGCGGCGATCCAGCGCGCGTTTCCTGTGCTCCGATGCTCATGTGTGGACGGCCCTGGGAAAGCAAGAGGGATCTGACTGATATGTGAGGATCGGAGCGATTGCGGTCATGTGTGGACGGCCCTGGGAAAGCAAGAGGGATCTGACTGATATGTGAGGATCGGAGCGATTGCGGTCATGTGTCCGGCCTGTTGGTGCGGGCTCATGCCCGCTGGCCCAGATGGGTTCCGCGATCCGGCTCCAAACACAGCCACGACCTTGATGGCCTGTGAGCATCACGGAGTGTTCCGGATCGTCGGATCGACCGATCATCATCTATCAGGTGAGCTCTCTCGCCCTCCGTGGCACGAGGGGGTTCAGGCTGCGGCGGTGCGCCGGCG
>NZ_JABEQL010000016.1 GCF_014174215.1 Gluconacetobacter tumulicola
ATACGGATTCCCCGCCGGCGCATTGAGGCTGACACCCGCCAGACGGCTGTCCAGCGCATGCAGCATGTCGGCGGTGCCGGTCCCTTGCAGGTCATGCGCGGTCAGGATGGCCGTCGCGGCCGGCAGACGGTCACGGTCGATGCCGGAACCGGGCAGTGGCGAGGTTCCGATGACGGTGATGTCCTCCGCCTGCATGCCGGCGGACACGCCACCCGGGGCCGCTTCCGGCGCCGTCTGCGCCAGCACCGCGCGGGCGGGCAGAAAGCAGAGCGTGACCGAGGCCAGATACAGGGCCCTCCGTCCAGTCGTCTTCTCAAACATGCGTTTATTCTTCTTTTTTGATTGGCATGCCACGCGGTTCATCAGATCGAACGGGGCCAGGGAAGTCGATGGGACATTTTCCCGAAAATCATAAAAATCATCCGCCCGGCACTGCATTCTTCCCGTTCCGCCCCATCGGTGCGCGCCTGCGGCTGCTGGAGCGCCTGCTGCTGGCACTCATAGTGGCCACGATGATCGGCCTGGTGGCCGGCTCCGGCCTCGCGGCGTGGCAGGCCGCCCGCTCGATCCGGGTGGAGCTGGTCGCCGCCCTGGCCAATGCCCGCGCCGATATCAGCGCGATGCCCCCACCATCGGCCCCGTCCGCCGCCCGCTGGCTGGCGGAACTGTGCGACAGTTTCGACGGCAATCGCCACATCCAGGCCCGCATCACGGATCAGGCCGGGCGCGTGCTGCGCCAGTCCCAACTGGCTGCCGGGCCCCGCCCGCCCGCCTGGTTCCTGCACGCCACCACGCCGCCCATGGCCCCGGTCACGCTCGCCCCGGCCAGCCTGCCCGCCGGATGGCGGCTGCACCTGCAAGCGGATGCGACCAACGAGGCGGCGGAACGCTGGGGCGAACTCCGGGTGCAGATCGCCACCATCACGCTGCTGGTCCTGCTGATCGCCGGATCATGCTGCGTCATCATGGTGCGCGGCCTGCGCCCGCTGGCCACCCTGTCCAACGGCTATGCCCGGATCGCGGCGGGCGACGAGGCGGTGGAACTCCCCGAAAGCGGCCCGGCCGATATCGCCGCACAGGCCGCGTCCTTCAATCGCATGGCCCAGGCGCTGCGCACGGCCACCGCCCAGAATCGCCATCTTCAGGACCAGCTCGCACGTGTCGCGGAGGAAGAACGCGCCGACATCGCACGCGACCTGCATGACGAGGTCGGCCCCCTGCTGTTTGGAATCACGACCTTCGCGGCCACCCTCGCCCGCTCCGCCGCCGAAGGCCGCCACGACGCCATCCCCGCGCAGGTGCGCGCCATACAGGACGCCACCGGCTCCATCCAGCGCACCCTGCGCGCGATCCTGCAACGGCTGCACGGCACGCCGGGACGCGGGCTGCCCGAAGCCCTGGAGGCGATCGTCCTGTTCTGGAACAATGTCGCCCCGCACATCATCTTCACGCTTTCCTGCGATCCATCGCTCGGCACCCTGGACGGAGCAGAACGCGACGCCCTGTTTCACGTGGCACAGGAAGCTGTCTGCAACGCCGCCCGCCACGGACATCCTTCGCGCATCGCGCTGCGGGCCGGACGCGATGGCGGGCGGATCATCCTCTCGGTCCGTGACGACGGCACCACCGGCCCCAGCGCACCGGGTCTCGGGCTCGCCGGCATGTGCCGCCGCCTCTCGGACTTGGGCGGCCATCTGGACATCAGGCGCGACCAAGGCTGGACCGTCACCGCCAGCCTACCCGATCCGGACGCCCTTCCCCCATCGGCCAACACCCGCACCATGGCGCCGGAGGCGCACAACGCATGAAAATCCTGCTGGTGGACGACCATACGGTGGTGCGCGCCGGCCTGGGGCAACTGCTTTCAACGGCCCTGGGCGCCACGATCCTGGAAGCCGCCGACACCCCGACCGCCCATGACCTCGCCCTGCGCACGCGGCCGGATCTGGTGGTGCTGGATCTGGGCCTGCCCGGCGCCGGCGGCCTGTGGCTGCTGCCCCGCCTGCACGATGCCGGCCTGCGCGTGCTGGTCCTGAGCATGCACGCCGACCCGATCTATGCCCGCCGCGCGCTGGATGCCGGGGCCACAGGCTATGTCTCGAAGACGATCGGCCCCGACGACCTGCTGGACGCCATCCGGCAGGCCATGGACGGACAATGCTATGTCGAATCCGGAATCGCCTCCATGCTCAGCGAACATCGCGACGTGCTGGGCCGCAATTTCGGGCGCCTGACGGCCCGCGACCTGGATATCATGCGGTTTCTGGGCGAGGGACGCAGCCTGTCCGACATCGCGGCGACACTGGGCGTCAGCTACAAGACGGTGGCCAACACCGCCGGCATGATCAAGACCAAGCTGGGCGTCGCACGCACCGCCGACCTGGTCCGTCTGGCCATTGCCATGCCGGTGGGCTGGACCATCGGCGGGCGGGAAAACCGGGAAACGGTTTGACGCCTGCGGCAGGGTTCGGAGTCTTCTTTTTCTGAAGAAAAAGAAGCAAAAAGACTTTTATTCGTTTTGGCCATCGTCTGGGTGGCGGCCATCCACAAGACCGTGCGGAACGATCCGGGGGCACGAATGCCCCCGGACGAAAACATCAGAAGAACAGGATCGCGCCGCCCGAGACGGTATTGTCACTGGCCGAATTGCCGTTATGCGCCGCTGCCTGCGTATGAGCATATTCCGCCACCAGCTTCAGCCAGTCGGTCAAATCGTAATAGGCCGCACCAACCTCGGACTGGTTGCGACGCACCAGCCCGGTCGCGGTATCCCCCGACGCCAGATAAAGGTTGCTGACGCCATAACTGCCCACCAGCTTGAAGCGCTTGGTGAAGTTGTAGGCGCCCTGCACGTAATACCCTTCCGAATCACGCTTGTGCCCGTTCGGCGCAATGCCGTCGAAGAACAGGCCCGTCGTGCCGAGGCCGCTGCCGCGATAGTAATAGACCACGGCCTGAGCGGGGCCATAGGTCAGCTTGGCACCGATTTCGCCGGCCTCGGCCATGGCACCACGCCGGTCCGTTTCCGCCAGCAGGCCGCTCGTCAGACCCTGCTGATGCTGGATCAGGAAGCTGGACCAGATCCGGGTACTCAGCTCGCCGATCTTGAAATCGTACGTGATCTTGCCCTGGACCATCGGCGAACTGTGCTGCGTCGACTGCGCCGACAGGCCACCACCGGCAAAATTGAACGCATCCAGCGGCTGGAAGACACCAACCGACCCCTGGAAGCCGGCAATGACCGGCGACGCATAGGAAATCTGCGGAATCCAGTCGGCATAGACATAGCCCAGGCCGATCCGGCCCAACGAGGTATTGGCCGGAGCCGTATTGCTGCCCGTCGTGCCGACGCTGAGCAGCGTCGCATCGTTCAGGATCGCGTCGGAACCGAACAGCGCCAGATCGCGGCCGAGCTTGACGGTGCCGAAGCTCTTCGTTCCCGCCGTCACATAAACCTGGCGCAGATCGATGCCCGCCGTGCCCAACCCGACCGAACTGCCGCCGGAATTGGCATTGAACGCGCCCGGATTGGCGTTGTTGAGGCCGGGATACAGGCCCAGCACCGCCGACAGGTCGATCCCCGACTGCGTCGTCGACAGTTTGAGGACGAAACCGGCCGGCAGCAGCCCGTTGCGCACCGCCGACGAATCGAATCCGCTGCCCCCGCTCGACAGCCCGCCCGCCACCGGCAGGCCGTGCCCTGGCGAATTGTAGCTGTAGAACCCGTTCACGAAACCGGAGAAATTGATATCGATCTGGCCGGCCTTGAAGGTCAGCCCCTTGCCCGCGACATAAGGGGCAACCCGGACCACGCTGGGGCTGTCGATCGTGCTGCGTGCCGCCAGCATCGAGGCCTCGGCGGCGCGGGCGCTGGCCGCGGCACTGTCGGCTGCCCGCTGGGCGGCGAGCACCGCCGGCATCACCGCGCCATCCGCGGCGGCCTCGGTCGTGACCGCGCCATGGCGTGCCGCCGCACCCCGCCCCCGTCGCGGAGCCTGGGCCGAGGCCGGCTCCACCGCATGATGGCGATGCCTGGCCAGCAGGGTCGAATATTCGACCTGCGTCAACGCACCCTTGGCCCGCAGGATATCTAGAAGATCGCTGTAATCGTCAGCCCTGGCGCAGCGGGCCGACAGCATGGACACGCCGCCAGCGGCCAGAACGGCCGTCAAACCCACCTGCGCCCAATGTCTTGCCGACATCTGACAAACTCCGTTGTTTCTTGTTTTTATTATAACGCGTTCGCCTATGGCGCGAACTACCAATTACGCCGCGCCTGTACAGGCTCCGGTAACGTTCTGGAGGGCACGCAGCCGCATCTGTTCACGGTCCGGTCCGGCCTGCAACCTGGCCGGACCGGGTCCCCGCTTCCTAATCCCCGCTATAGACCAGCGGCACCGTCGACGATTTGGCCCCGTCGAACGTCAGTTCGGCCGAACCGGCAGGCATGCCGTTCTGCTGCAGCAGAAACGCCATGATGTTCACATAGACATCGTGCGGCAGGCTGGCCGGCTGGGTCGCCGGCATATTCTGCGACACGATCGTGAACACATCGCCAACATGGAAATTGGCCTTGGGCGAGGCGAAATTCTTGCCCTTGAGCGCGGGGCCGGCCATCCCCTCCAGATTGTCGCCATGGCATTGCGCGCAATTATCGGCATAGGCCTTCTTGCCTGCATCGGCCTGCGCCGCCGTAAAGAGCGCCGGCTTCGCCCCACCGGCAGCAGGCGTTGCCGGAGCGGCCGCCGGCGCTTCCGCCGCCGCGAGGACGATCGGGTTGGCCGGCGACATGGCATAAGGGCGCAGCAGGGCCGCCAATTGGCCGGACCGCCGCAGCGCCGCGATGCTCTTCTGGAAAGACGCCGCCGCCGCAGCACCCTGCGGGCCATACAGCGCCACGACGTCCCAGTCGGCATGGGGCTCGCTCAGCGCGTGCATGCAATAGTCACGCGCTTTTTCGCCACCGGGCAGATAGGCCACGGCACTGGCGCGCCAGACCATCGCCGCCCGATCCGTGCGATGGACCACGCTCGCAATGGTCTGCGCATCGGTCGGATAGATGTCGGCGTGGACGTTGGGATGTTTCACGAAATACAGGTTCGGCGCCGTCAGGTAGGTCACCGCCACATCCGTCCCGCTCGGCAGGGCCGCCAGCGTTTCGGCCTCGTGGCCGCGCGGCGTCACCAGCACGAATCCCATCCGTGCATAGGGCGCCGTCGCCCGCATCCCCTCTGGCACCGCGCCATGCGTGGCATCGACGGGAAAGCCCAGCACCAGCGCACAGCGCGAGGCCGCGAGCGTGCTGAATTTCCGGACATCGAATCCGTCATCGTCCCCTGCGCCACTGCCGTCGAACGTATAGATCGCGGCAT
Organism: Gluconacetobacter tumulicola; assembly: GCF_014174215.1. Taxonomy (GTDB): domain Bacteria; phylum Pseudomonadota; class Alphaproteobacteria; order Acetobacterales; family Acetobacteraceae; genus Gluconacetobacter; species Gluconacetobacter tumulicola. Next base: position 5,373 of record NZ_JABEQL010000016.1, read on the forward strand.
CGGTGCCCTGCTGGTGGGCCACCGCCTGGACAACCCGGCGATCCATCGCATGGGCCGGGTTGGAGGAATCGATGCAGACCGAAACCGTGGCCCCGGCCGGCCGGGCGGCAAGCACGGCACCGGCCGCGACAGCACAAACCAGGGCGCGGCGCGACAGGCGGGCAATATTCATGCGCATGCGGTCCTCCTTACAGTGCGAAGACATAGAGATGGCCACCCAGTGGAATGGAGCGGACACGCGGGTCCTTCGCCATGTCGCCGCCCCAGATCGGCACGCCGCCGCCCCAACCGGCATAGACGCCGACATATTGCCTGTCGCCGACCTTCCAGGTGCTGGGCACGCCAAGAACGCCCGACGACATTTTCGGACTCTTCCACAGCACGGAACCCGTTTTCGCGTCGAAGGCATACAGATAGCCGTCGGCGCTGCCCGAGAAGACCAGCCCGCCCGCCGTCGCCAGCATGCCGCCATTCCACGGCAGCGCGGATTTGAACGACCAGGCCTGCTTGCCGGAATTCAGGTCGATGGCCTGGACCGAACCCCATTCATCGGGATGTTCCGGATCGCGCATGACGGTAAAGGTCTCGCCCAGGAACGGCAGGCCGGCCTTGTACGAAACCGAGGCCCCCTTCATCTTCATGCAGGTGTGCAATGTCGGCACATAAGCGAAATGGGTCTGCGGATCGACGGCGATCGGCCACCAGTTCTTGCCGCCCAGGAAGCTGGGGCAGGTAAAGATCTCCTTGTCCACGTCCGGCCGCATGGCGGGGTCGGTCATCGGCCTGCCATCCTTGAATCCGGAAACCGACGTCGCATGCGCGAACTTTTCAGCGTAGATCAGTTTCCCGTTCGTACGGTCGACCGCATAGAACCAGCCATTGCGGCTGGCGCTGACCAGCGCCTTGTACGCCTTGCCCTGATAGGTCAGGTCGGTCAGGACCGGCTCGTTCGTGCCGTCATAATCCCATGTATCGTTCGGCGTGTACTGGTAATGCCACTTGATCTTGCCGGTCGCCGGGTTCAGCGCGATCACGCTGTCGGTATAGAGATTATCGCCCGGCCGCAGCACCGCCAGCCACGGCCCCGGATTACCCACGCCCCAGATCAGCGAATCGGTCTGCGGGTCGTAACTGCCGGTCAGCCAGGTGGCGCCACCACCGGTCTTGTAGGCACCCTTGGGCCAGGTATCGCCGCCCGGTTCGCCCGGAGCCGGAATCGTCGACTGCCGCCAGATCTGCTTGCCGGTCTTTGCATCCAGCGACGCGATGAACCCCCGCCCGCCATACTCGCCACCCGAGACGCCGACAATGACATGGCCCTTGACCACCAGCGGCGCCAGCGTCATCGCATAGCCCAGGTCCGGCGCCTCCAGCGCCTGGTCCCACACCACCTTGCCGGTCGTGGCATCCAGCGCCAGCACATGATTGTCCAGCGTGGCCATATAGACATTGCTGCCATACAGCGCGACGCCACGGTTCACCACGTCGCAGCAGATCGTCTTCAGCCCCACATCGGACAGGTCGCGCTGATATTTCCACAGCAGCTTGCCGGTGCTGGCCTGAAAGGCCAGCAGCCCGTTCTTCGGCGTGGTGATGAACATGTAATCGCCATTGACGATCGGCGGCGCCTCATGCCCGCTCTTCGAGCCCGTCTCATAATCCCAGACGGGCTTGAGCTGGGCGACATTGCCCGCGTTGACGCCATCCAGGACCGAATAGCCCGTGCTGGAATAATCATGCCGGTACATCAGCCAGCCATTATCCTGCGCCGCGTGGCCCAGCCGCTCGCTCGTCACCGGCTGATAGGGGCCGGCCGGGTCTTCCGCCCGGACGGGGGATGTAACCGTCAGCGCGGTCGCACAGGCCAGTGCGACCGGCAGGGCCAGCACCGCATTGCGCAGGGGCCGCCTGGTAACGCTGGTACGGTAAGCAAACTTCATCTTGGATCTCCCGCAACACTCTTCCGGTAGGAACCGTCCGCACGGCATTTCAGCTTCCGGGAAATGAAAGTCGCGCCCAACCGTCCGCAACGCCGCCCGGCCGAGGGCCGGGCAAGCGTAACGATAGGAACAGGGCGCAAGATCCGTAAGTAATCCCCGGCAAGACCGTTCATGACGATGCTCCACCTGCACGTTCGTCGTTCTTATGTGTCAGGCCCCTCAGCATTTGCCGGTTCAGGCGTTTCTGTCACGACAGCGAAAAGGCATGGGGCCGGCGGACTGTCGCAAAACTGCGACAAGTCCGGACCCAGCCGCGCAAGAACAGGGCCGGAAAACCATGGTGCAATGCAGAAAATCGCGGACGGCGCTTTTATTTCCCCGCGGCATCGATACGGATTGACTATAATCACGTTTCAGAGATTATGACCGGCACGATGAAAGCGCCCCTGTTTCTGTCTCTCTATTGCGTGGCTTGACTGGGAATGTGGGCTGGTGCGCCAGAACGCCGCGCAAGCGGCACGTCCATCATGTGCTTCCGAGTCTCGGCGCGGAGCATGGAAAGCGCACGCCCAATTGCCGGCCCGCATTTCCAATCGGGCCCCGGATTTCCATCCCCTGATCGCGCGCGCCTGTCTCAATTCTGCGACAGGTCACGTATCCGGATCGAAACCGCCCCCGTGACAGGCCAGCGGCGACATCGGAAAGTCGCAGCCGAAGAGCGAGCGGGCCAATAAGCAAGAATACCAGGAACCGCGATGTCGGGGGATTGCGGGCTGTGCCCGATTTCCGGCAATCGCCTATAGCCTATCATATCGGCAAGACACCCGAACGGGAGAAAGGCATGCACCAGGCGGCGGAAAGCATCATCCGTCCAGGCCGGCGACGGGCTGGCGTATTGACGTTCTTGGGACTCACCCTGCTGGCCGCGCAACCGTCCCGCGCGGCCGATACGCCCGATCCGGCGGCGGGGCGGACAATCGCGGAAAGCGGCGTCCTGACCGGCCATGTCGGCTGCTCGGCCTGCCACCTGATGAACGGTGCCGGACAGCCCGACGTGGGCATACCGCGCCTGGCAGGCTTCTCGGCCACCTATCTGGAGCAGCAGTTGGGCTTCTTCGCCTCCGACAAGCGCAGCAACAGCTGGATGGCTCCCTATGCGCGGATGCTGACCCAGAAGCAGATGCAGGACGTCGCCGCCTATTATGCCAGCCTGCCCGAGCCGCCCCCGGCCGAGAACGACCCGGCCGGCGACACATTGCGCGCGCGCGGCAAGGAGATCTTCCAGAAAGGGGACATGCCCCATGGCGTGATGCCATGCGGCGGCTGTCATGGCCCGGCGGGCCAGGGCATGGGCAGCTTCGCCCCGCATCTGGCCAGGCAGTCCGCCCCCTATCTGCTGGAACAGCTGCGGCAATGGCAGCAGGGCAAGGATCGCGATCCGATGGGCAAGATGATGGTAACGGAAACCCACGCGATGGCCGACGCCGACATGCAGGCCGTCGCGGCCTACCTGCAAAGCCTGCCGGCACCGGACACGGGAGCCACGAAATGAGCACACCGACCAGACATGATGACGGGGATGACGGCATCGCCCCACCCGTGACGGAGGTCCGGCCAGTCGGCACCTGGGTTGTCAGCTTCGTGCTGCTGGCGGCGACGCTGACGGTCTGGATCCTGGTCTCGGTGATCTTCCTGCATCGCGCGTGACGGGAGAGGAACGGTTATGGACAACAAAACGGGCATGAGCCCTTTCGACGCCGCCTTCCACGCCTCGGCCGAACGGCACGAGCGGTTCTGGATCTTCGGCGTGCTGGTCATGCTGGTACTGCTGACGATCGGGACGATGTTCTACGTCGTCCATGATTACGGCCTGGTGACCGGCACCCAATCCTATGCGACCGACCCCCAGGCCCCGGCGCGCGAAGCCGCGTTCCAGGACGGCAAGGTGGTCCGCACCGGCCCGAATAGCTATGCGGTCTATATGGTCGGCCGCGCCTGGCACTGGGCGCCGGACGTGATCCATGTGCCCGAAGGGGCCGAAATCACCTTCTACGTCACCAGCGCCGACGTGCTGCATGGTTTCGAGATCCAGGGCACGCCGGTCAACCTGACGGCAATGCCCGGCGTGGTCGGCACCGTGAAATACACATTCCGCCATGCCGGCCTTTTCCGCATCATCTGCAACGAATATTGCGGCATGTTCCACCACGCCATGGTGGCCCGCATCATCGTCGATCCGGCAGGCACGCCATGAACATGGAAATCGCAGCCGACACCCTTCCGTCCACCCTGCCCCGCTCCGAGTCCGACCGCGCTGCCGCGAGCACATGCCGGCTGATGCTTGCCTTCCTGATCACGGGCTTCTCCGCCCTGCTGATCGGGGCGACCATCGGCCCGCTCCAGGCATTGAATTACGGTGGAGTCGACGCCTACCCCGCCCTGCGCCCGCTGCTGCAAAGCTATTACCAGGGCCTGACCATCCACGGGGTGATGAACGGCTACGTCTTCACCTTCTTCGTCACCTGCGGCCTGCTGGTCTACCTGCCCGCCCGCGAACTGGGTGTTGCGCCCAACCTCACGATGTGGCGCACCTGTTTCGCGGTCATGGCGGTAGGCGCGCTGTGCGTAATCTATGCCATGGCGGACAATTCGTCGTCGGTCCTGTGGACCTTCTATCCGCCACTGAAGGGCAGCCCGTTCTTCTATTTCGGCATCACGCTCCTGGCCCTGGGCAGCACGATGCCGCTGCCGATCCTGCTGAAAATGCGCGCGACCTGGCGCCGGCACCGCCCCGGCGAAATCACGCCGCTGGTCACGTACATGTCGCTCACCACCATGCTGATGTGGGGCCTGGCCGGCGTGGGCGTGATGGCCGAACTGGTGCTCCAGCTCGACCCGTGGTCGCTGGGACTGATCGGCACCGTCGACCCGATCATCAACCGCACGCTGTTCTGGCTGACGGGCCACCCGATCGTCTATTTCTGGCTGATGCCGGCCTATGTCTCATGGTACGGCCTGCTGTCGCGCCAGGTCGGCGGCAAGCTGATCTCCGACCCGATGGCGCGGATCACCTTCGCCCTGCTGATGATCTTCGCGCTGCCCGTGGGCACGCACCATCAATTCTCCGATCCGGGCTTCTCGTCGATCTGGCGCGGCATCCTGGTGGTGCTGACCATGTCGGTGGCCACCCCCAGCCTGGTCACCGCCTTCACCATCGGGCTGAGCCTTGAATATGCCGGCCGCCTGCGCGGCGGAAAGGGCTGGTTCGGCTGGTTCCGCGCCCTGCCCTGGGGCGATCCCAGCGTGGCGGCACAGATCCTCGCGGCAATCACCTTCATCCTTGGCGGCGCCACTGGCATCGTCAACGGCAGCTGGCAGCTCAACGCCATCGTCCATAACACCACCTTCATCCCCGGCCATTTCCACGTCACCGTCGGCAGCGTCACCGCCATGACCTTCATGGCGATCAGCTTCTGGATGGTGCCCCATCTGACCGGCCGCCAACTGATCAGCCGCCGGCTGGCGCTGTTCTCCGTCTGGACCTGGTTCGTCGGCATGACGATCTTCGCCATCGGCATGACATGGGCCGGCCTCTACGGCGTGCCGCGCCGGGCATGGGTCTCGGCCCTGCCCCACGACACCTATCACGCACTCTATGGTGCGGCATCGGTCCCGCTGGCACTCGTGGCGGCAGGCGGTGTCCTACTGTGGGTGGCCAGCTATGCGTTCTTCGCCGTCTTTTTCGGCAGCATCCTGTTCGGCCGGCGCGCGGCCCCTCCGCCCGTTCCCTTCGCCCAGTCCTTCGGCGGCCCGGCCAGTTCCACCATCGACTCGCCGCCCAACCCGGCCCAGTCGGCCTCGCCCCTGATCCGCGCGCTGGATCATGTGTGGCTGCTGACCGGCATCACGGTCCTGGCGACCCTCGCCGCCTATATCCCGATCCTCTGGCCGTTCCTGCATCATGTGACGCGGGCACCGGGCTGGATTCTCTGGTAGGCCACGCGGCGTGACGGCACTTGCGCCACCGCTCCGCCAGTCCCTGCGGCGCGCCGCCTGCACGGTGGCCGCCGTCCTGGCCCTGCTGGCGCTCCATGCCGGCTGGAGCGGCGGCTTCGGCCGGTTCGGCTCTCCGGTCGCACCGGTCCCGGCCCCGAGCCTCGCATTGCGCGACGATCTGGGCCGCCCGTTCGACCCGGCAACGCTGCACGACCGGGCAACGCTGGTCTATTTCGGCTATGTACGCTGCCCCGATGTCTGCCCGACCGTGCTGGGGGCGCTGGAACCCGTCTTCGCACGACTGGGCCCCGACGCGGCGCGGACAGGCATCCTGTTCGTCACGCTGGACCCGGCGCATGACACGCCCACCGTGCTGCACGCCTTCCTCTCCCAGTTCCAGCCGGCCCCGACCGGCCTGACCGGTCCCCCCGCCGATGTGGCCGCGGTAGCCCGCGCCTGGGGAATCGGCTGGACGGGAACCGACGGCCATATCAATCACAATTCAGTCCTGACGCTGATCGGCCCGGACGGGCGGATGCGCGCCCGCTACGGCATGACCCAGTTGAACGATCCTGATGCGATGGCCGCCGACATCCGCGCGGTTCTCCCCCGATGAGGGGCTGGAGCCCCCTGCTCCAGGCCGGCTGGGTCGCCGCCGGGCTGCTCCTGGGCACCGCGATCCTGCTGCTGGCCGCCCTGCACCGCCGGCCAGCATGGCGGCTGGCGGCAGGCGGCACCGGCACGCTGCTGCTGGCGGCCTCCTGCCTGGGGCTGCGTGACCCCCTCGCATCGATGACCCAATACACCACTGCCCTCATGGTCATGGGTCAGGTCGTTCCTCCCTTCCTGCTGCTGGCCCTCGCCGGCCCCACGACCAGGCAGGCCGCCCCCGTCCGAGTCGCGGGCTGGATGCGCGATCCCGGCGTGGCAGCGGCGCTGTTCGGCGGCCTGGCGGCGGCGACCGGCCTGCCATCAATCCTGGACCGCTCGCTGGCCAACGCCCTGTTCAGCGCGCCCCTGGGCCTGCTGGATCTGCTGGCCGGCCTGCTGTTCTGGGCCCAGCTGTTGCCAGGCAGCCGCGTGATCCGGCACGATCCGCTGGCCGGCGCCTACGCGCTGCTGGGCAGCCTGCCGATGACGGTCGTGGCCGTGATATGGATGACGGCGCCGCGCGTGCTCTACGCCCCCTATCTCGACGTGCTGTGCCGATGGGACCTGACCCCGCTTCAGGATCAGCACTGGGCGGGTTTCGTCATGCTGGTGGCGGGCCTGCCGCTCCAGGTCGTGGGCGCATGGCTGCTGGTCGCGGCCCAGGGGCAGAAACCCCCGCCGGCCTTGACCGGCCCCGCCGAATGATTTTATCTGCGCGCATGATCACCCCGTCCTTCCTGTCCGGACTGTATTACGCGCCGCATTCATAGCGGCGGGGGCTTGTCATGTGTTCAACCGCTGCGTCGTCGGCGGTCGAACAATCCAGATTCCTCCTGACAACGCAGCTTCCCGAAAGCAGTGTCATGTCAGACGGATCTCTTCCCTCTTCTTCCCAGATCGGCCTGTTCGGCTTCGGCGCCTTCGGGCGGCTGATCGCCCCCCACCTGGCCGCCCATTGCCCCATCCGCGTCCACGATCCCCTTCTGCCGCCGGGCCTCCTCATGCCGGGGGTCACGGCGACGAATCTGGAAGATGCCGCCGCCTGCCCGATCGTGATCCTGGCGGTTCCGGTCGCGCGGATGCAGGCGGTCGCGCGCGCAATCGCCCCCCATCTACCGCGCCACGCGCTGGTGGCCGATGTCGGGTCGGTCAAGATCCTGCCGGCGGAGATCCTGTGCCGGGAACTGCCGGACCATGTCCGGATCATCGCCACCCATCCCCTGTTCGGCCCCCAGAGCGCGCGGGACGGCATCGCCGGCCACCGCATCGTGCTCTGCCCGCTCCGGCGGACCAGGCCCGGCCCCGTGGCCGCGTTCCTGCGCCGGACCCTGGGGCTGGACGTGATCCTGACCACGCCGGACGCCCATGACCGCGACGCCGCGATGGCGCAGGGCCTGACCCACCTGCTGGCGCGCATCCTCTCCGAGATGGGCCCGATGCCCGAACGGATCAGCACCAGCAGCTTCGACCTGATCCGCGCCGCCACCGCCATGGTGCGGGACGACGCGCCGGACGTCTCTCACACCATCGCGCACCTCAATCCCCACGCAGGCGCGGTGCGCCGGCGCTTCCTCGCCATCGCCGGCCGGATCGCGGAAAGTGATGACGCGAAGGACGCAGCCCCCTTCCCCGAAAGGGCGTTCGGGTGAAAGATGATACGGTCTTGGACAGGGAGAAGAAGATCATGACAACGATCGACCCCGTGACATATGTCGTCGCCGACGCGCACACGGCGCGCCTGCTCCGCCACGAAGGACCCGCGCTGCACACCATCCGGCACATCGCGACCACCGAACAGTTCGCCACCACGATCGCCGCGACGCTGAACCACGGCGTGACGGACGGCACGATCAGCCGCTTCGTCCTGGCCGCGCCGGGCCATCTCCTGCACGCCATCCGCGCCGAACTGACCGCCGCCGCCCAGGACAGGCTGATCCTGGCCGTGCCCAGGGAACTGGCACAGCTGCCGGACCACGAACTGATCGATCATTTCGACATACCGGCGACCGGCTGGCCATAACCCACGCAATGGAGCGCCGGGGCTAAGCTTCGGCGCCCACGCCCTCCGCGCCCGACCCGTTCAGGCCGGAGCGCTTGGCCCATGCATCCAGATCGAGAAAGGCCTCGATCATCCGTTCCAGCGCGATCGCGCGGTTCGGCAGGTCCGACTGCCGTGCCTGCCAATCCTCGACACGCCGGAGAACGGAACCGTTGAGCGTAACCGTCACGATCTCACTGTCTGCGACCACCCGCGATGACGAGGGCACATGGACGGTCCGTACCGTCTGCAAGGCCACATGCAACCCCGACACCTCAGCGCGCAGCGCGGTCAGGTGCGACAGGATCTCGATGGCGGTCAGATCACGCATGACCGTTTCCTCCGAACCAGACAGAGAGCAAAAAGGGGGCCGTCAACCGATTTCGTAGCGCGCCGTGCCCACGATGGTTGCATCCGCCCCCAGCGCCGGCATGGCGCCCCCTTCTGGACAGCCACGGACGTTCCCGGTCATATGCGCCATCGGCGGGCCAGCGCCCGGACAGAAGCCTGATGGATGCGACCAGTGAGACAGAGCGGCCATGCCGGAAACCCGGATGCGGGGATCGGAATCCTTTTCGCATTCGAAAATCCGCTCCCCAGTGCCGAGGCCGACGCCGAAGTCTTCATCACCACCGCCCGTTATCTGGCCCGCCTGGCGCCCCGCGCGCGGCTGCACGTTCCCATGCGCGACCAGGCGGCCTGCGCAGCCATGGGCAAGGCCACGGGGCTGACGGTGGTACGGGCATGGGCACCGCTGGGCCCGGCCGTCCTGCGCCATCTGATGTGCGGCCTGACCATCGTCTGCCGCCGGGCCTTCCGTCAGGCCGACCTGGTCTATACCCGCAACCTGTGGATCGCCTGGATGGCCATCCGGTTCGGCCAGCGCGTGGTCTTCGACCATTACCGCCCCTGGCCCGACCAGATCCCCCCGCTGCGCCGCTGGCTCCACCGGCTGATGAGCCATCCGCGCTTCATCCTCAATATCTGCCATTCGGACTATACGCGGCGGAAATATCTGGAACTCGGCGTGCCCGCCGCGAGATTGCGCTGTATCCATAATGGCTTCGAGCCCGAGCGGCTGGATGCGCGCCCCACGCCGGAAGCCGCGCGACAGGTCCTGTCCATCCCCCCCGCCGCCCGGACGGTCGTCTATACGGGCCGGATCAACCAGCGAAAGGGGCTGGACGTGGTCATCGAGGCGGCGCGCCTGCTGCCCGACCGGCTGTTCATCCTGGTCGGCTCCTATGGCGACGGCCCGATCGAAGAGAAGGCCCGCCCCCTGCCCAACGTGCGGATCGTGCCGTTCCAGCAGCCCGAGACCCTGGGCCTGTATGTCGCCGCCGCCGATGTCCTGCTGATCCCGCCTTCGCTCCAGCCCCTGACGCGCTTCGGCTCGACCGTCCTGCCGCTCAAGCTGTTCTTCTACATGGCATCGGGCCGCCCCATCCTGGCCGGGGACACGCCAGACGTGCGGGAAATCCTGCGCCACGGGGTCAATGCCTGTCTCTGCCAGCCAGACTCTCCCTCCGCCCTCGCGGAAGCGGTGCGGCAGATGACCGACGACCCCACGCTCTGCGCCCGCCTCGCCGAGGCCGCGCTGGCGGAAAGCCGCACCCTGACCTGGGAGGCCCGCGCCACCCGGATCATGACCGCGATCTCCGAACGCCTGGATGCCCCGGCCGATCCGGTCATGCGCTGGCAAGCGCCCCAATGGCGCCTCTATCGGCGCCAGTGCTGGCGCTGGCTGAAACATCTGCTGCGCACCGGGTCGCCGATCCTCCCGCCCTCCGACACGTGAACCGGCCGGGGTAACTGGTTTGACGAAAGCAGGCCGCTCTTTTATCCTCGGGCAATCAGGGGTGCGTTCACGCGCGGCACAGGCCGCGCCCGTCCGGCGTGACAGGACGGAGGGACCGGTTCGTGCGCCCCGGCGCGACGCGTGTCCCCGACAGACGGTTTTCATACCTTGATCATTCGCAACTATCTTCTGCGCGAAATCGGGAGGCCCCTGGCGACCATGCTGGTGGTGTGCATGGCCCTGTTCGCCGGCTACAGCGCCGCCGATTTCCTGTCGGACGCGGTAAACGGCCTGCTGTCCACCAACACGATCGTGGAACTGATCGTGCTCAAGCTCCTGATCAGCCTGGAAGTGCTGGTGCCGGTGGCGCTGTACCTGTCGATCGTGCTGGCGCTGGGCACGCTGTATGGCAATTCCGAAATCACGGCGCTGCATGCCCTGCGGGTCACCCCCACCATGCTGCTGCGCCATGTCATGGTCCTGGCCGGATGCGTCGCCATCGGGGTCGGCCTCCTGTCACTGGTCGTGCGCCCCTGGGCCTATGAGCGGCTGCATGCCCTCTCGCGCAGCGCCGAACTGACGCTGGACGTCGACGCGATGCAGCCCGGCACCTTCTATGTCGTACAGAACGGCGCGCGCGTCATCTTCCTCACCCGGCGCCAGGGCCCCAACGGCCCGGCCCGGGATATCTTCGTCCAGCTGCGCCGCCCCACGGACATACGGATCATCCATGCCGAACTCGGCTATCCGGTGGCCGAAGAGGACAATGGCCGCACCGATCTCTATGTACGGCTGAAGAACGCCCATATCTACGATATCGGCACCAAGCCAGGGGCGCACGATCAGGTCCTGACCGTGCGCGAAATCACCCAGGACCCGAATCGCCATGTCGTGGAAACGCCGGACTACAGTTCGGTCACCGCCGGCAGCCTGCGCATCGCCACCTCGCACAAACCGGCGGACGTGGCGGAATTCCAGTGGCGCCTGTCCACCCCCCTGACCACCATGCTGCTGGCGATGCTGGCCGTGCCGCTGGCCCGGGGGCGCCCCCGGCAGAACCGCTACGGCAAACTGGGGACCGCGATCCTGATCTTCTTCGTCTATTACCTGCTCTATACCTCCGCCCGAACCTGGGTCCAGCACGGCATGGTCGCCCCCGTTCCCGGCATCTGGTGGGCGCCCGCCCTGCTGGCGGCCCTGACGGGGTTCATGCTGCGCAGCCAGATCGCCGAGCTGCTGTCCCGGCGGGATAACGCAGCATGAGAATGAGACGCTTCGATCGCTATATCCAGCTCGTCACGCTGCGGGCCTTCGTCCTGGTCGCCGGCGGGCTGACGGCGCTGTTCAGCCTGCTGGAATTCGTGGACCAGCTCTCCTTCGTCGGCCAGGGGCATTATCATCTGGCCGATGCCGCCGCCTATACCGCCCTGCTGGCTCCGGCACGGTTCATGCAGGTCACCCCCATCGCCATGCTGCTGGCCTGCCTGCTGGGCCTGGGCGGCCTTGCCAAACATTCGGAACTGACTGCCCTGCAGGGGATCGGCCTGTCGGAAATGCAGATCATCGGCGCGGTGCTGCGCCTGATCGTGCCGACGATCGTGCTGCTGTTCCTGGTCGGGCAGTTCATCGTCCCCTCGGCCCGCCACATGGCCCAGGTGGGCCGCACCGCCGCCCTGACGGCTGGCACGGCGAATGCCGGAGACGACAGCGCCTTCTGGGCCCATGGCGACCAACAGTTCCTCGGCGTCCACCGCTTCGTGAACGAAACGCTGGGCGAGGATGTCGACATCTACCGTTTCGACGACCAGGGCGCGCTGACACAATATCTGCACGCGGCCCGCGCCACCATCGGCGCGGACGATGACTGGGTGCTGGCGGACGTCATACGCAAGGACATCGTCGCCGACCAGTTCCACACCAGCCATCAGGACAGCATGATCTGGCATGCCTTCCTGTCGTCGCGGCAGATCCGTTTCCTCAGCCTGCCGCCCGAGAGCGTGCCGCCCATCGCGCTGTATCGCTACATCCAGGACCTGAAACGGCACCACCTGCCGGCCACGCGCTATGAGCAGGAACTCTGGTCGCGCATCAGCACGCCATTCGCCATGATCGCGCTGATCGCCTGCGCGGCACCCTTCGTCTTCGGACCGCCCCGCTCGCAGAATCTCGGCTATCGCATGGCGATCGGCATCGCGATCGCCATCGTGTTCTCGCTGGGACAGGAAATCACCAACCGGCTGGGCCTGCTGCTGGACCTGAACCCGGCCATCACGGCCCTGACGCCCCCGATCCTGCTGATGCTGTCCGCAGCCTACCTCTTCATTCACACCAGGGAATAAGAGGCCCTTTCAAAAGCCCCGCAGCGCCGTCAGGGCGCGACGGGCGCCTTGGCCTCGACCACAAAGGCCGCCTGGTCGCGGCGGCGGCCGGCCGGGCACGGCAGATCGGTGTCCAGGCCATCCAGCCCGGCCGTGAACGCGGCATCACACGCGCGCTGCCGGGCCAGCAACATCACCAGGATCGCCGAAAAACCCACGATCTCGAACATGAAATAGGCCAGCGGCACACGGCAGAAAACGCACAGGAAGATGCCGATCGTCCGATAATTGGCCGACAGGATCGACCAGCCGCGCAGCAGCGGCGCAAAGGCCTCGCGATAGACGGTCCGGATCACCGGCGCGCGGTCGGGATGCGCCGCCAGCAGGCTGGTCAGGCGCTGGTTCAGCCCCGCCTCCCCGCCCACGGCGGTCAGCGCCTCGAGTCGACTATAGAGCCCGAACAGCAGGTCGCCCATGCGCCGGCCCGAACGGACCTTCGCCCGTGCCACGGGTGCCGCGCCACGCGCCCAGCCCCAGAAATTATAATCCTGCCGCTGCCGTTCATAGGCGGCGGACTGCACCGCGTGGCACAGGCCGGCCAGCATGACCAGCGCCCACGTCCACGCCCCGTAAAGGGCGGAAAGGGCCAGCGCCAGCCCGACATAGACCGACACGAACGTCACATAATCGCAGATGCCATCCAGAATCTTGCCGGTCTGCGACTGCTTGCCCGTCAGCCGCGCCAGTTGGCCGTCCGCGCCGTCCATGACATGCCAGATGATCATGAGCAGGAACCCGGCGACCGCGAAACGCGGATCGCCGACATGGTAATAGGCCACCCCCGCCAGCGCACCCGCCGCCATGCCGAAGAGCGACACCGCATTGGGCGCCACCCCCATGCGGGCAAAATGCCGCGTCAGCCACCCCGAGACCGGATGGATGACATACAAATTGGTCAGTTCTTCGATTTCCGACGTGCGCCGCACGGGATCTGTCTGCTGCAACACGACTGGCGCCCTTGTTTCCTCGTCCCCTGACCCGTGGGGGCCAGGGCAATGCCTGTCAAAGCAGCCCTTGGGCCATCAGGCGTTCGGCCTTGTCATAGGCCACCGGGTCATCGACATCGATCCACAGACGCTCGCCGATATCGAGGACATAAGCCTTGTGCCAGCGGGCCAGCGTGTTCATGGCGCCGGAAATACTGTCCTCGCCCTCGGCCTGGCTGCTTTCCAGGGCATCGAACATAGAAGGCGTGCACCGGAAGATCCCGGTGTCGAACGCATTGAATTCCGTCAGCGACTTGCCGATGCGCTCGATCCGACCGTCCCCGCACAATACCCGCGTCACATCGTCCGGATCGTTCAGCATGCGCTCGACATTGCTGTCGATACCCAGCGTCACACCGTCCCGGCCGGCCGGAATCGACGCCATCAGGCGATTGATGTCCGGGTCCAGCACGTGGTCGCACATCGTCAGCAGAAACGGCCCATCAAGGAACGGCCGGGCACAGAGGACGGAAACCCCGTTGGCGCGGTCCCATGCCGGATTATGGACATGGGTGACGCGCACCCCGTCACATTCCGCCATGCCGTCCAGGGCCGCGCACAGTTCGTCGCCGCGATAGCCGTTGATGATGACGAATTCATCGACCCCGCCACGGCGGGCGCGGTCGATGACCTCGGCAATCAGGGGGCGCCCCCTGATCGGGACCAGGGGCTTGAGCGGCCCCTTGCCACGCAGGCGACTGCCCTGCCCGGCGGCGACGATCAGGCACTTCATCAGGCGGGAACGGCCTCGGTCGAATGGGTGGCGATGAACGCCTCGACCATCTTGTACGCCTCGTCATCCGTGTACTGGACCAGCGGATGCTTGCAGAAATAGGCGCTGGGCGCCGCCAGGACCCCACCCACGCCGGAATCCAGCGCCAGCTTGCAGCAGCGGATCATGTCGATGGCGACACCGGCCGAGTTCGGCGAATCCTGCACCGACAGGCGCAGCTCCAGCTCCAGCGGAACGTTGCCGAAGGCGTGGCCTTCCATGCGGATGAAGCAGACCTTGTTGTCGTTCTGCCACGGCACATAGTCGCTGGGGCCGACATGGATGTCCTCGTTCTCCATGCGCGTCTTCGCGACAGCCTGCACGGCTTCGGTCTTCGAGGTCTTCTTCGACGCCAGACGCTCCTGATTCTTCATGTTCAGGAAGTCGGTGTTGCCGCCGGTGTTGAGCTGGTAGGTGTGCAGCATCTTGACGCCGCGCTTGGCGAACAGGTCGGTCAGCACGCGGTGGACGATGGTCGCGCCCAGCTGCGACTTGATGTCGTCACCGATGATCGGCACGTTGCGCTCGGCAAAGCGGGCGGCATATTCCGGATCGCTGGCGATGAAGACCGGAATGTTGTTGATGAAGCCGACACCGGCCTCCAGCGCGCATTCGGCGTAGAAGCGGGTGGCCTTCTCCGAGCCGACCGGCAGGTAGTTCACCAGGATTTCGGCACCGCTGCGGCGCAGCTCCGCCACCACGTCATCACGGGTCGGCTCGGCCGCGTCGGCGCGCACGAAGCTGCGCTTCTCGTCATGGTTGGCCATGTGCTCGGACACGCCGTCCAGCACCGCGCCCATACGCACGGTCACACCACTGTCGGGGATGTTCGGCTCGAACTTCACGACGCAATTGGGGGCAGCGAAGATGGCGCGGCTGACATCGGTGCCGACCTTGCGCGCGTCGATATCGAACGCGGCCACCACCTCGATGTCACTGGGACGATAGCCGCCGAGGCTTTCGTGCATCAGGCCGATGACTTCCTCGTTGTGGCGGTTCGGGCCGTAATAGTGAATGCCCTGGATCAGGGCGCTGGCACAGTTGCCGACGCCCACGATCGCGATACGGATACCGCCCTTAGTCTTCATAATGTTTCCCTGCCCTCTTCGAGACCATAATAAACCAACAGTCGCGACGGCCGCCGGCCGCACGACGAATCAAAAAGCACATTGTCGCCTGAACAGGCCCGGTATCGGCACGCGACGCGGCATCGAACCACGGGGTCGCCATGACCGCGCTCACTCCCTGGTGCGATCCGCGCCGATCGCCACGAGCCTCCTGCTCTTTCGCCAAGCATCGGGGAAATCCGACGCCAGATCAAGAATGCGTCCCTGTCAGGTCTCCCTCGGCCAGCGCTGCCACGGGCCTGATCGGACGCACCCACGGCTCGGGAGCGATCTTTTCCAGCCCTTATGTTACACAGCTCGATGGTCTTTTAGTTAATTTAAGTCAATCTATCATCGGGCAAAAAACCATCGTCCCGCCCACGGAACGCGAGGCACTTTCCCCATATCTTCATAAAAACAATATTTTATGGATAACCCATCCCAGATAGGAAAACAGACATAGCACAGAGACGCTGTCTTCGTTTTGTCATATTTGACATAAAATAAAATCAATCTCGCACGGAACCCGGCCCGCCGGTTACATTTGCCTCATCTCGCCCGAAAGATCGCGGTCGCGGCGGCGACGTTGCGCGCCGTCACACGGATATTGATCGCCGCCTCCGCCAGGGCCTCTTCCAGCGCGCAGGGCCGGCTGACGACGCTGAAGACGGCATCGATCCCATGGGCATGCACCCTGGCCGCATCCGCGCCCAGCGATCCGGCGATGCCGATCACCGGCCGTCCATGCCGCCGGGCCACCCGGGCCACGCCGATCGGCGCCTTGCCATGCACGGTCTGCCCGTCGATCCGACCCTCGCCGGTAATCACCAGGTCGGCATCGGCCACAATGGCGTCCAGCCCCAGCGCCTCCATCACAATCTCCACCCCCGGCCGCAAGGTGGCATCCAGGAATGCCAGCGCCGCCGCCCCCAGCCCGCCCGCCGCGCCGGCGCCGGGAACGGCATCGACCGCGCGCCCCGTCGCCGCCGCGACCTGATCCGCATATCCCGCCAGCGCACCATCCAGCAGGCGCACCATCTCCGGCGTCGCCCCCTTCTGCGGGCCAAAGACCGCAGAGGCCCCGGAGGGACCGGTCAGCGGATTATCGACATCGCAGGCCACCTCGATCCGGCAGCCGGCCAGCCGGGCATCGAGGCCCGAGAGGTCGATGCGCGCCAGCCGGGCCAGCTCCCCGCCGCCGAACGGCAGCGCGACATCGTCCCGATCGCGCAGCGACACACCCAGCGCCTGCGCCATGCCGGCGCCACCGTCATTGGTGGCGCTGCCGCCGAGTCCCAGAATGACGTGCCGGCATCCTTCATCGAGCGCCGCCAGGATCAGTTGCCCGACGCCATAAGTCGTGGCCGTCATCGGGTCGCGCCGGTCGCGCGGCACCAGCATCAGCCCCGCGGCAGCGGCCATCTCCACCACCGCCGTCCGCCCGTCGCCCAGAATGCCGAACGCCGCCGTGACCGGCGCGCCCAGCGGCCCCGTCACCTCCCGGGTCAGCATCCGCCCACCCGTCGCCAGAACCAGCGACTCCGCCGTGCCTTCCCCCCCATCGGCGGCCGGCAGCTTTACATAAGTCGCGTCCGGATAGATCTCGCGGAACCCATCCTCGATCGCATCGGCCACCTGCAGCGCCGGCAGGCTTTCCTTGAAGGAATCACACACGATCACGATCTTCATCGCCGCCCCCTCCCTTGTTTTTGATCATGCCACCCGAGCCTCGGAAAGCGTGGCTGGACATGGGGGCTGGTGAGCGAGAGTGCCGCGCAAGCGGCACGCCCGTCGTGCGTTTCCGAGCACCGGAGCGGAGCGGCCTTGATGGCCGTGAGCACGGGAGCACGGGAGCACAGGAAACGCGCGCCGGATCGCCGCCAGCGCGCATGTCCAGCCGCGCTTTCAGCGGTTGACGCGGGTGGGGGGCATGCGCAGCACAAGCACCACCCCCAGCACCGCCATCGCCGCCAGCAGGGCCAGCGCCCCGTCGGTCCGCTGCGTCGCGTCCTTGATCCAGCCCACCAGATACGGGCTGACGAATCCTGCCAGCTGCCCCATCGAATTGATCAGCGCCAGCCCGCCCGCCGCCGCCGCCGGGCTCAGGTAACCGCTGCAAAGCGGCCAGAACATCGGCAGGCCGGTCAGCGCCCCCGCGGTCGCCACCGTCAACGCCCCCAGCGCCACAGGCATCGAATCCGGGAACCGGGCCGCCAGCGCCAGCCCACCCGCCGCCATCAGCAGCGGAACCGCCAGATGCCACCGCCGCTCGCGCATCCGGTCCGCCGAACGGCCCATGACGATCATGAACAGGCTGGCCCCTACATACGGCACCGCGCTCAGCCAGCCGATCGTCGCCGCGTCATGGATGCCGCTGGAGCGGATGATCGTCGGCAGCCAGAAATTGATCGCATAGACCCCGGCCTGGATGCAGAAATACAGCAGCCCCAGCATCCAGACCGCCGGATTGCGCAGCACGGCGCCGAAACTGTCGGCCAGCTGCTTCGGCTGCTCCAGCCGGTCGCGCCGCAAGGCCTCGCCGACCGCCATCCGCTCCTCCGGCGCCAGCCAGGCCGCCTGCTCGATCGTGTCGCTCAGCAGCATCACCATGCCGATGCCCAGTGCCACGGTCGGCAGTCCCTGCAGCAGGAACAGCCACTGCCACGCCGCCAGCCCACCGGGCGCCGAAGCGAAATGCGACAGCATCCACCCCGATAACGGACCGCCCACCACGCCGGAGAGCGGAATCGCCGACATGAACAGGGTCAGCGCCCGGCCCTGCCGTTCGGAGGGGAACCACCGCGTCAGATACAGCACCAGCCCGGGAAAGAACCCCGCCTCGGCCGCCCCGGTCACGAAGCGCAACAGGTAGAAGCTGATCGGACCGGTCACGAACATCTGCGCCGCCGACAGCAGGCCCCACAGGACCATGATCAGCGCCAGCCACCGCCGCGCGCCCACGCGCTGCAGCATCAGGTTGCTGGGCACGCCGCAGGCGATATAGCCAAGGAAGAAGATCCCGGCCCCAAGCCCATAGGCCCGTTCGGACATGTGCAGCGCGTCAAGCATGTCCAGCTTGGCGAAGCCGACATTCACCCGGTCCAGGTAATTGAACAGGTAACAGACGAAAATATAGGGCACCACCCTGCCCGCGACCTTGCGAAAGGTCGCGTCCAGCCGGCCCACCGCCGGTGACGAGAGTGCGGAGGCTGCGTGCATCATTCTTCCCCGATGCTTGTTTTTCTTGCCCGGCCACGTCCCGGGGGCGGGACGCGGGCGGGGGCTCCAGACACCATGCGGCAGCCGGGCCATTGAATCGACCCTACGGGCAGAAGCGGCCCGCCGTCTTGGTGCATCCGCACGATAAATATGCCAGAATCGGCACAAAATTCTGGGCATATGACAGAGCAGCATGAAGACACCGGAACCAACCGCCCATACCGCCACGCCCGACGGCATCGGGCGTCCGGACATCGACCCCGCCCTGGCCCAGGCGATCGTCGACCGGTCGATGGCCATCACCGGCTGCAACATCAACGTGATGGACGCCCGCGGCATCATCATCGCCAGCGGCGACCCCGCCCGGCTGGGCCAGGTCCATGACGGGGCCCTCCTGGTCCTGGCGCGCAGCAGCGCGGTCGAGATCGAAGCCCGCGCCGTCCGGCAGTTCGGCGGCGCACGGCCGGGCGTCAACCTGCCGCTGCGGATCGGCCGGACGGTCGTGGGCTGCGTGGGGCTGACCGGCGCCCCCGGCTCGCTGCGCCCTTACGCCGAGCTGGTCCGCATGGCGGCCGAGACGATGCTGGAGCATGCGCGCCAGAACCGCACCCTCTCGCGCGACGCCCGCCTGCGCGAGGAACTGGTGCTGAGCCTGGTGCGCGAGGTCCCCACCCCGCCGGCCCTGGCCCGCTCGGCGGCGCGTCTGGGCATCGACCTGCGGCAGCCACGGGTGGCCGCGATCATCGAAATCCGCTCCGAAGGGCCGGACGCCGCGGCATTGCTGGGCGAACGGCACCAGCTGATCACCCTGCTCGGCGAACCGGAGCGCGGGAATCTGGTGGCACCGCTCTCCCTGGCCGAAATCGCGGTGCTGAAACCGGCCCTTACCGCCAAAGGCACCTGGAACCTGGACTGGCATCGCGAGCGGGCGCACCGCCTGCTGGCCCGCGCCCGCGCCACCACCGGGCTCGACCTGCGCCTCGCGCTGGGCGGGTTCGTCGACGGGGCCGACGGGCTGGTGCGCTCCTTCCACACGGCCCGGGCAACGCTGGATGTCGGACGGCGCCTGCACCCGGAACGCGAACTCCTGTTCTACGAGGAAATGCGCCTGGCCGTCCTGCTGGACGCCCCGTCCCAGGATTGGCGGACCCAGGAATTGCGCGCCCCGTTGCGCCCGCTGCTCGAGGCCACGGGCCACGCGATGCTGCTGCATACGCTGCGGGTCTGGCTGGCCCACGGCATGCGGCCCCAACCCACCGCTGCCGCCCTCGGGCTGCATCGCAACAGCCTGGACTACCGCCTGCGGCGGATCGAAAGCATCTGCGGCGTCGACCTGACCGCCAGCAAGGATATCGTCGCGCTGTATCTGGCGCTGCACCTGACCCCCGACAGGGCGCCCCTGGAACACGGCCTTTCCGAAGACGCCACATAACGCCGCGTTCGGTTACAGACTGTTGCTTTCCCTCCAGCCCGCCGGTCCCCATCATCGCGCCTCCTGTCCATCGATGGAGCGCCGACCGTGAAACTGACCCGTATCCTGCTGCCCTGCCTTTTTGCCACCTGCCTGCCGATGCTGGCCGCCTGTGGCGGAGACGATTCCGATGGAGCCTGCCGCTCGGGGCATGGCGGCTCGGGCGGCTTCGGCGGCCACAATGGATTCGGCGGGGGCATGGGTGGTGGCGGCATGGCGGGCGGCGGTTTCGGCGGCGGCTTCGGTGGAGGCGGTGGCGGTGGCGGCATGGGCGGCATGCATCATGGCATGAGGGGCGACGACACGTCGTCATCCGCTCCCTGCCCCACCTCCAGCCATGCGAAAGGCAAGGCCCCCACCCGGATGCGCGAAGTCACGCCCGACCAGGCGACGATCGGCGACGAGCAGCACTGACCGCATTCCAGAATCGCCAGGCCCGTCACGGAAACCCGGCTACGCAACCCCCATCGGTCCCGGACGTTTTACGCCGTGCCAGCCTCCGGCCCGAGAGGCCACGAACCAGAGGAGTCACGGAGATGGGCGAACTCAAGGACAAGATCAAAGGCCACGCCGACAAGATGGTCGGCGAGATCAAGCGCAATGTCGGCAAGGTGACCAGGAATCCCAATCTGGAAGCCGAAGGCGAGGCGCAGAAGATGAAAGGCTCCGCCGAGAAGGCGAAAGGTGCCGTAAAGGGCACGATCAACAAATTCTGATCACCAGACGCACAAGATCGGCGGGGCCTGTCACAATGGCAGGTCCCGCCGGTCGCAGATCGCCTCCATCGCCATGTAGGACGTGACGGTATCCAGTTCGACCCGCGCGATCAGCGCGCGATAGATGGCATCGAACGCATTCATGTCCGTCGTCACGATCTTCAGCATGTAATCGTAATCGCCGGCGATCCGGTAGAAATCGATCACATTGGGCACCGACACCACCGCCTCGCGAAAGCGGTCCAGCCAGTCCCGGGAATGGTGGCGGGTGCGCACCATCACAAACACCGTCAGCCCCAGCCCCACGGAATCGGGATCGAGCAGCACCGTCTGCTGACGGATCAATCCGCGCTCCCGCAGCGCATGCAGCCGCCGCCAGCAGGCATTCTGCGACAGCCCGATCCGCTCGGCCAGCTCCCGCTGCGACACGCCGGCATCGCGTTGCAGCGCCTGCAGCAATGCCCGATCAAAATGATCCAGTTTTTCGCCCATTCCCGATCATATGACCCAATTTCGGCCGTTTCAATCGAGAGAATGATAAAGTTCTTCTACCGAATCCCGTCTATTTTTTTGCCATCCATTGACGGAGGCGAACGGTGCGCGACGGGCAGGATCTCTTCACGGATTTCACGATGTCCCTGCAGGCGGGCGGGCTGGACGGTCTCCGCGCCGGGCTGATCGGCGAAGGCGCCCCCGTCCCCGGCCCCTTCGGCGTGCAGAAGCTCATCTATGCCGACTACGTCGCCTCGGGCCGGGCCCTGCGCCAGGTCGAGGACTTCATGATGAATCATGTCCTGCCCTGGTACGCCAACAGCCATACCGAGGCCTCGTTCTGCGGCCGGCATGTCAGCCGCCTGCGCCATGCCGCACGCGCCGCCATCGCCCGCCTGTGCTGCGCCGGGGAAGGATTTTCGACCATCTTCACCGGCTCGGGCGCCACGGCGGGGCTGAACCGGCTGGTGTCCCTGCTCGGCGTGCCGCAAGCCGCGCGCAGCGGCGCCACCCCCATCGTCTTCATCGGCCCCTACGAACATCATTCCAACATCCTGCCCTGGCGCGAAAGCGGCGCCGAGATCGTCGAAATCGGCGAGGCCGCCGAGGGCGGACCGGACCTGGCGCATCTGGCGGCCTCCCTGAGGGCCGCCGACCCGTCACGCCTGAAGATCGGCGCCTTCTCGGCCGCATCCAACGTCACCGGCATCGTCACCGATACCGATGCCGTCACGGCGCTGCTGAAGGCCCATGGCGCCCTTGCCGTCTGGGATTATGCCGGCGGCGGCCCATACCTGCCGATCGACATGAAGCCCGGCACAGAATGGGAAAAGGACGCCATCGTGGTCTCGCCGCACAAATTCGTCGGCGGCCCAGGCGCCTCGGGCATCACGATCGTCCGCGATGCCGCCGTCACGCTGCACCGCCCGGTCGTCACCGGCGGCGGCACGGTGCGCTTCGTCTCCCCCTGGGGCCATGATTATGCCAACGGCATCGCAACGCGCGAGGAAGCCGGCACCCCCAACGTGACCGGCGACATCCGCGCCGCCCTCGCCTTCCTGGTCAAGGACGCGATCGGGCAGGATGTCATGAATGCCCGCCACGACACGCTGTACCGCGCGGCGCGGGCCGTCTGGGACCACAACCCCAATCTCGTGATCCTGGGCAACCCGCGCGCCACACGGCGGCTGCCGATCTTCTCGATGCAGGTCCACGACCGGCAGCGCGGCGGCATGCTCCACCAGCAGCTCTTCACCCGCATGCTGTCCGACTGCTACGGCATCCAGGCGCGCGGCGGCTGCGCCTGTGCCGGCCCCTACGCCCACCGGCTGCTCGGCATCGACCGCACGGAATCCGACACGTTGCGCGCCGCGATCCTCTCGGGTGAGGAAATGCGCAAGCCCGGCTGGACGCGCCTGAATTTCAGCGTGCTGATGGATGACGCAAAAGCGGCACGGATTATCGCCGCCGTGGACGAACTGGCCCGCGCGCCGTATCCGACGGCAGATTTTTACAAGGCGGACCCTGCCACCGCACGGTTTCGTGCGGTGGCAGAAGAGTCTTCTTTTTCTGAAGAAAAAGAAGCAAAAAGACTTTTATCCGTTTAAGGCTTTACGAAGCCCGCAGGACAGAACTCAAAAGATCAAAAGTTTTTCTGTTCTTTTTTCAAAAAAGAACAGAAACCTTACTCCACCACGGCCACGTCGATCGCACTCCCCCCAGCCCGGAACTTCTCCCCCATTTCCGCCAGCCCGGCCGTGATTTCGGCGGCCGACATACCCGCCCCGTCATTCTGACTACGCGCCGCGTCGCGAATATCCTGGCTGATCTTCATCGAACAGAATTTCGGCCCACACATCGAACAGAAATGCGCCGTCTTGTGCGCCTCCTTCGGCAGCGTCTCGTCATGGAAGCAACGTGCCGTCTCGGGGTCGAGCCCGAGATTGAACTGGTCCTCCCAGCGGAATTCGAAGCGCGCGCGCGACACCGCATCGTCATGCAGCCGGGCCGCCGGATGCCCCTTGGCCAGGTCGGCGGCATGGGCCGCAAGCTTGTAGGTGATCACCCCGGTCTTCACGTCGTTGCGGTCGGGCAGGCCCAGATGCTCCTTGGGCGTGACGTAGCAGAGCATGGCCGTGCCGAACCACCCGATCATCGCCGCCCCGATGGCGCTCGTGATGTGGTCGTAACCCGGCGCGATATCGGTCGTCAGCGGCCCGAGCGTGTAGAACGGCGCTTCGCCGCAATGGGCAAGCTGCTCGTCCATATTGGCCTTGATCTTGTGCATCGGCACATGGCCCGGCCCCTCGATCATCACCTGGCAGCCATGGTCCCACGCCACCCGGGTCAGCTCGCCCAGCGTGCGCAGCTCGGCGAACTGGGCCGCGTCGTTGGCATCGGCGATCGACCCCGGGCGCAGCCCGTCACCCAGGCTGAAGCTGACATCATATTCCCGCATAATCTCGCAGATTTCCGCGAATTTCTCATAGAGAAAGCTCTCGCGATGATGGGCCAGACACCATTTGGCCATGATCGAGCCCCCGCGCGAGACGATGCCCGTCACCCGCCGCGCCGTCAGCGGCACATAGGCCAGCCGCACCCCGGCATGGATAGTGAAGTAATCCACCCCCTGCTCGGCCTGTTCGATCAGCGTGTCGCGGAAAACCTCCCATGTCAGGTCCTCGGCCACGCCGCCAACCTTCTCCAGCGCCTGATAGATCGGCACCGTGCCGATCGGCACCGGGCTGTTGCGGACGATCCAGTCGCGGATATTGTGGATGTTGCGACCGGTCGACAGGTCCATCACCGTATCCGCGCCCCAGCGCGTGGCCCAGACCATCTTGTCCACCTCGTCGGCCACATGGCCCAGCACGGCGGAATTGCCGATATTGGCGTTGATCTTCACCAGGAAGTTCCGGCCGATGATCATCGGCTCCAGTTCCGGATGGTTGATGTTGGCCGGCAGCACGGCCCGCCCACGGGCAATTTCGTCACGGACGAATTCGGGCGTCACGAAATCCGGAATGCTGGCACCGAAATCCTCGCCGTCCCGCAGCGCCGGGTCCGTCGCCGCCCGGCGCAGATTCTCGCGGATCGCGACATATTCCATCTCCTCGGTCACGATCCCGGCGCGGGCATATTCAAGCTGCGTCACCGGCCGGCCCTTCAGGCCACGCCGCACCACCCGCCCGCGATTGTCGAAGGCCGGCGCCAGCGTCGCCCCGGTGGCCCCGCCATTATCCTCCGGCCGCACCTGGCGCGGCTGGTCGACCACCGCACAATCGCCACGCCGTGCGATCCAGCCCGCACGCAGGCCCGACAGGCCGCGCGCAATATCGATGTCGACCGTGGGGTCGGTATAGGGGCCCGACGGATCATACAGTGTCACCGGCGGCTCGCCGGCGCTGGGATGCAGGTCAACCTGCCGGAAGGGCACGCGCAGGTCGGGAAACAGCGTGCCGCCCTGATAGACCTTGTATCCGCCGACGCGGGGGCCGACCGTCACATCGCCGGTCGCAGGCGTACGCGTCGGCTGGCGCGACGGGGTCGCGGGTTGTGTCTGGATATTCATGGCGCGTCCTCTTGCTCATGGAGGGGGCGCGCCGGCGCGAAATGTCATGACGGACGGCGCATCACGGCGCCGCACTCAATTCCCATCCCTTCGCCGGCATGACCCGGATCAGGTTCGACGGGTCAGGGGGAAAACACCCCTCTCTCAGCCGCTCGCATGCGACTCCCCGGAGAACGGGGCGATCTTAGTCCCGGCCCGAGGGATGGGGTCAAGAGCAACCGGCATGCGCCGATGGCGCCACGCGTCACATTCTCGCGCGGCGCCACCGTCCATTCATACCGCGCGGGGGCGGATCGCGGCCTGCCGCACCTCGGGCGCACAACCGTCACGGAAGGTCTCGAAATTCTTCTCGAACCGCTCCGCGAGGTCCGCGGCCGCGCGCGCATAGGCCGCCGGGTCGGCCCAGGTCGAGGCCGGGTCCAGCAGGCTGTCCGGCACACCGGGCACATGGGTCGGGATCGACAGGCCGAAATGCTCCTCGACCCGGAAGGGCACGTCGTCCAGCCGTCCGTCCAGCGCGGCATTGACCAGCGCACGCGTCTGGGCCAGCGCGATCCGCCGGCCGGTCCCGTACGGCCCGCCGGTCCAGCCGGTATTCACCAGCCAGCACGTCACCGGCGTGCGCGCCAGGCTGGCCGCCAGCCGTTCGCCATACAGTTCGGGCGGGCGCGGCAGGAACGGCGCGCCGAAACAGGCGCTGAAGGTCGCCTGCGGCTCCTTCCCCAGCCCTTTCTCGGTCCCGGCGATCCGCGCCGTATAACCCGAGAGGAAATGATACACCGCCTGCGCCGGGGTCAGCCGCGCAATGGGGGGCAGCACGCCGAACGCATCGGCCGTCAGCATCACCACATGGCGCGGCACCCCGCCCCGGCCGTCCGGACTGGCATTGGCCACGAAATCGATCGGGTAGCAGGCGCGCGTGTTCTCCGTCAGCCCGCCATGCATGAAGTCCGGCACGCCGTCGCGATCGGCCACCACATTCTCCAGCACGGTGCCGAACCGGTGCGATGCATCCCAGATCTCCGGCTCGGCCTCGCGCTTCAGGCCGATCACCTTGGCGTAGCAGCCCCCCTCGACATTGAACACGCCATCCTTCGACCAGCCATGCTCGTCATCGCCGATCAGCCGGCGCGCGGCATCGGAAGACAGCGTGGTCTTGCCGGTGCCCGACAGGCCGAAGAACAGGGCCACATCGCCGCCAGGCCCGATATTGGCCGAGCAATGCATGGGCATGACATCCTGCTCCGGCAGCAGCCAGTTCATGACCGTGAAGATGGATTTCTTGATCTCGCCGGCATACTGGGTGCCGGCAATCACCACCAGCCGCTGCTCCAGCGACAGGATCACGCCCGTGCCGCTGCGCACCCCATGCCGCGCCGGGTCGAGTTCGAGGTCCGGCGCATGCAGGATCACGAAATCCGGCTCGAACCCCGGCAGGTCGGACGAAGGCGGCCGGATGAACATGTTGCGCGCGAACAGCGCATGCCATGCATGGGTCGTCACCAGGCGGACGCGGATGCGATGGGCCGGGTCGGCACCCGCATACAGATCCTGGGTAAACAGTTCCTGCCCGGCCAGATAGCCGCGCACATGGTCGCAGACCCGCAGGAACGAATCCGCCGGCAGCGCCGCGTTGATCGCCCCCCACCAGACGCCGTCGCGGGTCGAGGGTTCGTCGACGATGAACTTGTCCTGTACCGAACGGCCGGTATGCAGGCCGGTGCGCACCATCAGCGCCCCGCCGGAAGACAAGGCGCCCTCTTCCCGGCGAATCGCACGCCCGATCAGCTCGGGCGCATGGAGATTGGCATGCACGGCCCCGACATGATTCAGGCCGGTGCCCCTTATCGCGTGTTCTGAACCCGCAGGCCGGAATATATTATTGTTGTTCATTCTTTTTCCGTTTCCCGATCATTGTTTCCCCCGATGTGTCGTCTGGGGATGGCGAGTGTGACCCGATCAGCGTGGCAACCTCCTGATCGATGTCCCCTCGCCCTGTCACAAATTCGTGATCGCATTTTCCAGTATTGTCCTGCCTCTCCTTTTGCCCTCTCCCTGACTGCGCATCCCCTTGTCGGAAAGTTTCTTGAAAGACGATAGAAAACCATCACAAATTCGTCCGAAACCGCCGTCTTTTTGTACCGGACACCCTACTTTGCTTTGATTTTTTCCGAATCAGTTCATAAAATAATTAAATGAGTGATATAGAAAATTCGCAGGCCAAGCTGCTCATCGATGTCATCGCGGGCATTTCCGCCGCCGGCGGGCTGCTGTTCGGGTATGACACCGGCATCATCTCCGCGGCCCTGCTGCAGATCACCCCGCAATTCCATCTGGATATCGGCGGCCAGCAGATCGTCACCTCGGCCATCATCGCCGGGGCGCTGGTGGGCTGCCTGGGGGCTGCGCCCCTGTCCGACCGCGGCGGCCGGCGGCGCACCGTCATGGTTGCCGCCGCAATCTTCATCCTCGGTACGCTCGTCGCCTCACTGGCCAACGGTACCTGGATGCTGACCGCGGCACGCTTCGTGCTGGGACTGGCGGTGGGCGCGGCATCGCAGATCGTGCCGCTCTACATCTCCGAGCTGGCCCCGGCCCACCGGCGCGGGCGCCTGGTCGGCCTCTTTCAGCTCGCGGTGGTCTGCGGGCTCCTGGTCTCGTTCGTCACCGGCTACCTGCTCCGGCATGAAAGCTGGCGGCTCATGTTCGGGCTGGGGATCATTCCCGCCGTGATCCTGCTGCTGGGCATGGCCTTCCTGCCCAACAGTCCGCGCTGGCTGGCCATGCAGGGCGATTTCGAGGGCGCGCGGACCGTCCTGCGCCGGGTGCGCGAAAGCCACCACACGGCAGAGGAAGAACTGCAAAGCATCATCGACGCGCACGACCGGCAGGATCCCTGGTCGGAACTGGCCCGCCCATGGGTTCGCCCCGCCCTGGTGGCCGCGATCGGCGTTGCCCTGCTCTGTCAGCTCAGCGGCATCAATGCCGTCCTCTATTACGCCCCTACCATCTTCTCCGGCGCCGGGTTCGGCCAGGGCTCGGCCCTCCTCACCTCGGTCGCGGTCGGGATCGCGATCATCGTCGCGACATTGTTCGGCAACTGGGCGGTCGAGGCGATCGGCCGGCGTGCCCTGCTGCTGTGGTTCCTGCCGGGGGCCAGCCTGTGCCTGCTGGTACTGGCCGAGCTGTTCCACATGCAGGCGTCGGGGGGCACGTCGCATCCCTGGCTGATGGTGACGTCGCTCCTGGGCTATGCGGTGCTGAATGTCGGCAGCCTGTCGGTCACCATCTGGATCATCGGGGCCGAGGTCTTTCCGCTCTCGGTGCGCGGCAAGGGCATGGGCCTGGTGGCGGCGGCGCATTGGGGGGCCGACCTGCTGATCTCGATGACGACCCTGTCGATGGTCAAGGGGTTCGGCGCCGGCGGCACCTTCCTGCTGTTCGGGCTGATCAACGCCCTGGCCTACCTGTTCGTGCTGCGCTTCGTCCCCGAAACGCGCGGCCTGTCGCTGGAGGAGATCGAGGCCCGGCTGCGTGCCGGCACCTTCCTGCGCACGGCGAGCGGCCAACAGTTGGGCCGGTAGGTAACGCCGAAGGGGGCTCCAAAAGCCCCTCCAGCCGCACGACCGCTTGTCGGCGGCCGGCCGGGCGACTATGCCGACAGGGTTCGCCCTCCCACGCCGGACGAGGCCCGCCCATGACCGTCCCCCGCATCGATCCCTTCCATGCCGTCGGGCTCAGCACCCTGGCCCACCAGATGGCGGCGGAAGGGCGCGATATCGTGCATATGGAATTCGGCCAGCCCTCGACCGGCGCGCCGAAGGCGGCGATCGCCGAGGCCCACCGCGTCCTGGACAGCGACGCGATGGGCTATTGGGAGAGCGCGCCGCTCAAGGCGCGCATCGCCCGCCATTACCAGGAAACCTATGGCGCCACCGTCCAGCCCGAACAGATCTGGCTGACCTGCGGGGCCTCGCCGGCCTTCGTCCTGGCGCTGAACAGCGCCTTCAGGCCCGGCGCGCGGGTCGCGCTGGCCCGGCCGGGCTATGTCGCCTACCGCAACACATTGCGGGCTCTGTATATGGAACCGGTCGAGATCCCCTGTGGCCCGGCCGAGCGTTTCCAGCTTTCGGCTTCCGCCATCGCGGCACTGGACCCGCCGCCGGACGGCATCATCCTGGCCAGCCCCGCCAACCCCACCGGCACGATCCTGTCGGAAGCCGAGATGCAGGCCATCGTCGCTCTCTGCCGCGACCGGGGCATCCGCATCGTCTCCGACGAGATCTATCACGGCCTCAGCTATGTCGGCCCGGTCCGCTCGGTCCTGCAGGACGAGCCCGAGGCGCTGGTCGTCAACAGCTTCTCGAAATATTTCAGCATGGCCGGCTGGCGGCTGGGCTGGCTGGTCGCCCCCCCGTCGCTGATCGAGGCGGTGCAGACACGCGTGGGCAACATGTTCCTCACCCCGCCCTCGCTCAGCCAGCATGCCGGACTGGTCGCCTTCGACTGCCGCGAGGAGCTGGAGGGCCATGTCCGCATGTACCGCCACAATCGCGACCTGCTCCTGGAGCGCCTGCCGGAACTGGGGATCGAGCGCATCGCACCACCCGACGGCGCCTTCTACATCTATGCCGATATCGGGCATCTGACGAATGACAGCCTGGCCTTCTGCGCCCGGCTGCTGGCCGATACCGGCGTCGCCACCGCGCCAGGGCTGGATTTCGACCCCGTCGAGGGCAATCGCTTCATGCGCTTCAGCTTCGCGGTCTCGACCGACCGGCTGGAAGAAGCCCTGCGCCGCATGGTCCCCTGGTTCGCCCGCGCGGGCGGGGCGGGGCGCTGACCGGCACCTCGCCACGCCCGCAACACCTTGCCAGGATTGTATGACATCCTAACATGACGCCATGTTTCGATCCCTGCGCTGGTTGCCGTTTTGCATCCCCCTCGGCCTCGGCGCATGCGCTGATAACGGCTCTTGCACCGTCGCCTCGGTCGGCGATCTGGACGTCCTGAACGATCGCGGTTCCCCGGTCGTCAAGGCGACCGTCAATGGGCATCCCGTGGCACTCATCGTCGATACCGGTGCCATCGTCAGCAGCCTATGGCCGCAGCAGGTCGACAAGCTCGACCTGTCTTCCAGCTTCCGGCAGGTCCGCCTGCTCGGTGTCGGCGGCGAAACCATCGGCACGATCGTCACGGCCCATACGGTCGGCCTGGGCAGTGCGACGGCTTCGGATGTATCCTTCGTCGCCGTCGGCAGGCTGATGGACGGCCGCACCATCAAGGGGCGCCCCATTGTCGGGCTTCTCGGCGCCGACTTCCTGTCCAGTTACGATGTCGTCTTCGACCTGCCGAACCATCGGGTCAATCTGTACGATGTCCATGGCTGCAAGGGCCTCATCCCGCACTGGACCGGCGCCTATTACGAAGTCCCCACCGACCATGACGGCAGGGACCAGACCAAGATCATCGTCCGCGTCAAACTCGATAACCATGCCATGGACGCGATTCTCGACAGCGGCGCGTCCAAGACCCTGATTTCCGCGGACGATGCCGCAGAGGCAGGCGTCAGGAAATCCGACCTCGCCAATGATCGCAAGGGTATCGGCTTCGGCATCGACGACGAGAAAACAGCCCGGTTCCTGCACAGGTTCGACAGTCTTGAACTCGGCCCCTTCCGCTTCAACCATCCCGTCCTGATGATCGGCGAGACCGATCACAGCCTTCTGGGGGCGGAATTCCTCCGCCGCCACCGGGTCTGGATTCCCAGGGACCGGACCGAGATCTTCGTTCAACCGATCGCCGCCCTCCCACCCTATCAGCCACCGCCACCATCGGCGCCGCCGGCACCGCACGCCTGACGACAGGCCGGTATCAAAGGCGCGCCTCCAACGGCGCGCGCCCGTCACGGCGCAGCATCAGGCCGCAATAAGCCAGAATGACCAGATAGGCCGGCCCCGCAACCAGAACAAAGGCCGCCTGCGCCCCGCAGGGCCCCGCCAGATGCACGAAAACCTGCGGCAGCACGCCCCCACCGCAAAATGCCATCACCAGCAATGCGGCGGCATGGTCGGCATGCCGGCCCATCGTCCGCATGACCACCGGGAACAGCGCCGGCATGATCATCGCGTTGGCAAAGCCGAGCAGCGCCACGCACGACACGGAAAGCAGGCCCGTCGTCATCCACGCCGCCCCGCACAAGGCCAGCCCCATGGCGCAGGAGAGCCCCATATAACGCTCCTGCGACACCAGGCGCGGCACCATCACCATGCCGGCCAGATATCCCGCCAGCATCGCCGCCAGGGTCGCGGCGGTAAAATATTTGGTCACGTCCAGCGACAGGCCGAAGGACCGGCCATACAGGCCGATCGCATCCCCCGCCATGACTTCCACCCCGACATAAAGGAACGTGCTGAACACCCCCAGGGCCAGCAGGAACAGGCCCCCATCACGCCCGTCGGCCGGCACAGCCACCTCCAACCCGATCCCGATATCCGGCAGGCGCGACCGCAGGACCCACACCGCCATCACCACCAGCAGCACGGCCATGAACAGGTATGGCGCATGCACCGCGCGGGTGAAATGCGCCAGCACGGCATCCCGCGCCGCCAGGGACGGCGCCCCCTGAACCAGGGTGGCGATACCGCCGATATCGCGCATCACCAGGGAAGCGAAGACCAGCGGCGCCAGGATGCCGGCGAATTTGTTCGCGGTCCCCATGATCGCAATCCGCTGCGCCGCACGATCATGCGGCCCCAATAGCGTGACGTAAGGATTCACCGTCACCTGCAACAGCGACAGGCCGGCCCCGATGACCGCCAGCCCCGCCAGCGCGCCAGGATACCAGCGCCCGGTCACGCATTCGCCAAACAGCGCCGTGCCGGCCGCCATCACCATCAGCGCGATCGCCATGCCGGCCTTCAGCCCGCTCCGGCGCGCCAGCAGCGTCGCGGGCAGCGGAAAAACGAAATAAGCCAGATAAAAACAGGATGGAACCAGAAAGGCCGCGACATCGCTGAGGCTGAAGGCAAGCTGCACGAAGGTGATCAGCGGCCCGTTCAGCCAGGTGACGAAGCCGATGCTGAAGAACAGCAGCGCCATGATGACGATCGGCCGCCAGCCATGGGCCCCCGCCGGACTGGCGGCGGAAATATGCTTCATGCCAGTCCCCACATCGCCCACGCTCGCCGCATCCAGCCTCCTTCCGTCTTCGCCGCGCAGACCACGAGAAAGACAGCCAGGATGACGGGAATGATTACGATTTCGACAAAAACCGCAATGGCGGAATGAAAAAATACCGGAATGGCCGAAGCGGACAGAACGGCCCCGAGGAACAGCAGCAGCGTCACCCATCCCTGCCACGCGACAGGCAGGCCCGCACCGATGCCATAACGCTTCGCGGCAAACCATTTCTTCGATGATGGAACGGGCATCCGGGCCACTCCGCGTCGCAGGAAAACCACGCACGCATCGGAGCATATCATCACCCCGGCTGACCAGCCCTGAAGAGCCCCAAAACCGCGCCTTACAGCCCGTGCAGCGTCGCCAGCCAGGGCGTCGCGGCGCCAAGGCCACGCACCGCCAGCATGCCGGCCAGCGCCAGCATCACCGCCGCGACGATCCCATCCAGCACGCGCCACGCGGCCGGGCGGGCAAAGATCGGGCGCAGCAGGCGCGCACCGAATCCCAGGCCGGTAAACCACAAGGCGCTGGCCGTCGCCGCCCCGGCCACGAACAGCGGCCTGGCCCCACCCGGCAGCCCGCCGCCCACCGCTCCCATCAGCAGCACCGTGTCCAGATAGACATGCGGGTTCAGATAGGTGAAGGCCGCAGCCCGCCCCAGCGTGCCGGCCAGGCTATCCTGCCCCGCGCCCCCGTCGGCCACCATTGCGGAAGGGGAAAGGGCACGCCGCAGGGCACCGAACCCGTACCACGCCAGAAACACCGCGCCGCCCAGGGACATAACCCAGACCAGCGCCGGCAGCCTCTGCACGATCACCCCCATCCCCAGCACACCGGCCGAGACCAGCAGCATGTCGGACAGGGTGCAGAACATCACCACCGGTACGACATGCCGCCGGAGCAGCCCCTGGCGCAGGACGAACAGGTTCTGGGCGCCGATGGCGACGATCAGGGCGGCCGCAAGGCCGAACCCGCTGGCAAAGCCGGAAGGAATCAACATGGCCGCTTCCATGCCGGGCGATGATCGCGTAATCCAGCTTAATTCTCTTCACCTGATTAAGCGGAGCTAAATCCGATGCTGGATTACGCCGCGCTGGCCGCCGTCGCCGCCGTCGCGCGGGAGGGCAGTTTCGAACGCGCGGCGGCGGCGCTGGGCGTCACGGCCTCGGCGGTGTCGCAGCGGGTGCGCACGCTGGAAGACCGGCTGGGCGCCGTGCTGATCGTGCGCGGGCAACCCTGCGACGTCACCGTGATCGGCGCGCGGCTGTGCGCCCATGTCGAACGGGTCCGCCTGCTGGAGGGCGAAATGGCATCCGCCCTGCCCGGGCTGGCAAGCCAGATCGCCGAGTCCGGGCCGCCGACGATCCGCGTCGCGGTCAATGCCGACAGCCTGGCCACCTGGTTCATTCCCGCCATCGCGGGCTTTGCCGGGCGCGGCGACCGGCTGGTCGACCTGGTCATCGCGGGCGAGGACCATACGGCCGAACGGCTGCGCACAGGCGACGTGCTGGCCGCCGTAACCACCGACCACACACCCGTCCAGGGATGCCGCACGGTGCCGCTGGGCGCCCTGCGCTACGCGGCAACGGCGTCGCCCGCCTTCGTGGCGCAATGGTTCGCAAGCGGCGTCGACGCCGAATCCCTGGCCCGGGCCCCGGTCCTGCGGTTCGATCGCCGGGACGATCTGCACGCCCGCTGGGCCCGTACCCTCTTCGGGCCGGAACCGGACATGCCGACGCACTGGATTCCCTCCACCCACGGCTTTATCGACGCCGCCCTGGCCGGAATGGGCTGGTGCATGAACCCCATCCCCCTGGTCGCCAGCCACCTGCGCACCGGGCAACTGGTCAGCCTGACGCCGAACCACCATCTGGACGTGCCGCTCTACTGGCAGCACGCCCGCATCGGCACCCGGCTGCTGGACGCCCTGACGAGCGAGGTCGTCGCGGCAGCGCAGGATGACCTGCTTTAAGCAGACTGCGTCAAAAGCCCCGGCGACGGCCGGCCATCAGGGCCGGTCAGCGGGACGCGAGATGAACCGGTGCCAGCCCTGCCTGCGCCGGGGGCGCCGAGACGGCATTGACCACCGCCGGATCGAACACCCGCAGGAAGCTGGTGGGATGAATACCCATCCACAGCGTGACCAGCGCGCAGGGCACCAGCACCGCCAGTTCCGGCCCGGTCAGGTCACGCAGCATCGCCACCACGCCACGCCCCGGCGCGCCGAACATCACCCGGCGATACAGCACCAGCATATAGACCGCACCGAGGATCATGCTGCTGCCCGCCAGGAACGCGATCCAGAACGAAACATGGATCGCCCCCACCATCACCAGCCATTCGCCGACGAAGGCACCGGTGCCGGGCAGGCCGATATTGGCCATGACGAACAGCATCCCCAGCGTCGCCAGCACCGGCATCTTGTGCGCGACACCCGAGAACGCGTCGATCGACCGCGTCTCGGCCCGCCAGGACACGGCGGCCACGCAGAAGAACAGGGCGGTGATGATCACGCCGTGCGACAGCATCTGGAAGATCGCGCCATCAATGCCCTCTGGCGTGAGCGTGAACAGCCCCACCGCGATCACCCCCATATGCGAGAAAGAGGAATAGGCGATCAGCCGCTTCATGTCCGTCTGCGCCAGGGCGACGATGGCGGCATAGATCACGGCGATGACGCCCAGCGTCAGCACATAGGGCGCGAACAGCCGCGCCGCGTCGGGGAACATCAGCACGCCGAAACGCAGCAGCCCATAGGCACCGGCCTTCGACAGCACGCCCGACAGCAGCGCCGTCGTGGGCGTGGGCGCCTCGGTATAGGCATCCGGCAGCCACGCATGCAGCGGGAACAGCGGCAGCTTCACCCCGAAGGCCAGGATAAAGCCCAGCAGCAGCCAGCACTGCATGGAAGGCGCGAAATTCGCATGCATCAGCGCGGGAATGTCGGTGGTGCCGGTCATGGTCCACATCGCCAGCAGCGCCAGCAGCATGAACAGCGACCCGCCGAAGGTGAACAGGAAGAACTGCATCGAGGCCCAGACCCGCTTCGGCCCGCCCCATACGCCGATCATCAGGCTGCCAGGAATCAGCGTCGCCTCGTAGAACACGTAGAAGAGAACCAGGTCCAGTGCCGAGAACAGGCCGACCAGCGTGGTTTCCAGCAGCAGCAGCGCGACCATGTAGTCGCGCACCCGCGTCGTCACCAGCTTCCACCCGCCGATCACCGCCAGCGGCGTCAGGAAGGTGGACAGCAGCACGAACAGCAGGCTGATCCCGTCGACCCCGGTATGGTACGAAACACCGAACGACGCCGCCCAGTCCGCCTGCTGCACGAACTGGAAGCCCGGCACCTGCGGATCGAATTCGCCCCACATCACCACCGACAGCGCGAAGACCAGCAGGCTGGTCCACAGCGCCGCCCATCGCGACGCGGTCTCGATCGCCTCGGAGGTGCCGCGCATCAGGAAGATGGCAAGCGCGCCGCCCAGCGGCAGATACGTGACCAGGGAGAGCAGGATCGGGTGCACGTCGGTCTCATCGTCCGTGAAAGATGGCGAAGCCTATCCCTGTTCCGGCAGCGAGACCACCCGGGCGCCGCATCACGTTCTCCCGAGCAGCGCCGGTTTTCCGCCCTCAACGCAACCGGGGCCACGCGCTGACGTCGAAGCAGCCCCGCGTTTTCCACCCCGCGCGGCTCGCGCGTCGATCAGCGCCGCCCGAACAGGGTTTCGAGATCCGCGCGACTCAGCTTCAGCCAGGTCGGCCGCCCGTGCGAACAGGTGCCGGCACGTGGGGTCCGTTCCATGTCGCGCAGCAGCGCGTCCATCTCCGCCCGCGTCAGGCTGCGCCCGGCCCGCACGCTGCCGTGGCAGGCCATCCGGGCCAGGATGGCATCCAGCCGCCCGTCCAGCGCCTGCACCTCGTCCGCGTCGGCCAGATCGTCCTCGGCCATTTCCTCGGCCATATCCCGCAGCAGCGCTGCCGGATCGTCGGTCCCCAGCAGCGCCGGCAGCGCGCGCACCAGCACCGCATCACCGCCGAACGGCTCGATCTCCACCCCCAGCGCCGACAGCGTACCGGCCCGGGACAGCACGGCCTCGGCCTGCCCGCGCGGCAGGGTCACCACTTCGGGCAGCAGCAGCCGCTGGGCGCGCAGCGTACCATCCAGATACTGGGCCCGCAGCCGCTCATGCGTCAGGCGTTCATGCGCGGCATGCTGGTCCACCAGCACCAGCGCCCCGTCACC
Organism: Gluconacetobacter tumulicola; assembly: GCF_014174215.1. Lineage (GTDB taxonomy): Bacteria > Pseudomonadota > Alphaproteobacteria > Acetobacterales > Acetobacteraceae > Gluconacetobacter > Gluconacetobacter tumulicola. Next base: position 41,935 of record NZ_JABEQL010000016.1, read on the forward strand.
CGATACCGCGATGACATAGGTCCCCATCACCTGCGCCACCGGCGCACCCAGTGGATAATCCGCCGGGTCGGCCAGCACCGCCCCCTCATCTTCCAGCGGCACCGCGCCCTTGCCCGCCCCCGCTACCGGCGGCACGGCCGGCAATACCGGGTCCAGAACGCGCGCGGCCGGCCGGTCGCCCAGATCGAGTCGCCCGCCGGAAATTGCCGCCGGCCCCGGCGCCGCAAAGACCGGCGCCACCACACGCGCGGGCGCGGGATCGGCCGGCGGATACCAGATCCGCGCCGGCCCCGCCGTGCGCGACTGCAACAGCCCCGGCCGCACCCCAGCCACGCCGGCCCCGCCCCCCAGCGCCCGGCCCAGCGCGCCGATCACCAGTCCCCGCACCGCGGCCGGGTCGGCAAAGCGCAGTTCGGTCTTCGCCGGATGAACATTCACATCGACCATGTCGGGCGGAATGGTCAGCGACAGCGCCACCACTGCATGCCGCCCATGCTCGATCACATGCCGATAGCCGACGCGCACGGCCGTGCGCAGCACCGGATCGACCACCGGCCGGCCATTGACCAGCAGGATCTGCCCCGCCGCCGTCGCCCGATGCACCGACGGCCCGCAGGCGAATCCGCTCAGTACCAGATCGCCCTTCACGCCCTCCACCGGCAGCATGCCGTCCGCGCCTTCGGTCTCCAGAATGGCCGCCACACGCGCCGCCATGTCCTGGCCCGGCAGGTCGAACACCACCCGGTCGTCCAGTTGCAGGCGAAACGCGACATGCGGCACCGACAGGGCCAGCCGGCGCACGGTGATGTCGGCATGGCCGCCCTCGACCCGGGGACTCTTGAGGAATTTCCGCCGCGCGGGCGTGGCGAAGAACATGTCCTCCACCACCACGCGGGTCCCGGCCGCGCCGGCACACGGCGCGGGCGCGCTCACCAGCCCGCCTTCCACCGTCACCCGCCATGCACTGTCCGCTCCATGCGGGCGCGAGGTCACCGACAAGCGCGCCGCCGCCCCGATCGAGGGCAGCGCCTCGCCCCGGAAACCCAGGGTCTCGATCCGCACCAGCGTCTCATCGCGCAGTTTCGAGGTACAATGCCGCTCGACCGCCAGCATCAGATCGTCCGGCGTCATGCCGCACCCGTCATCGACCACTTCGATCCGGTTGATCCCGCCCTGTTCCAGCAGGATCGCGATCCGCCGCGCACCGGAATCGATCGCGTTCTCGACCAGTTCCTTCAACGCGGCAGCGGGACGTTCGATGACTTCGCCCGCGGCAATGCGGTTGACCACCTGTTCCGACAGACGCCGGATCACCGGTCGGGCGAGCAGGCTGGACGAATCGCTCATGGGGTCAGGCTAGACCATCCGCCCGAACGGGCGAACTCCTTTTCGGCTGGGGCAGCCCAGAGCGGGGGCCAAACAAAAAAGGATCGGCCATGGCCGATCCCCCTGTCCTGGCCGGCCGGAATACCGGCCGGACCATCCCTGGATGCTACTTGCTGGGGGCCTTGCTCTTGACGGTCGGCGTGGCGCCCTGGGTCGGGCTGTTACCCAGCGCCGCATTCTGGCGCAGACGGCGATTCTCGGCGTCGCCATCCACCTCGCCGCCGGCTCCCCCGCCGTTCCAGAACATCAGCTGGTTGATGAAGCCCTGCCCCGCCTGGCCGAGCTCGCCCTTGTCGGAGCTTTGCGATGCCGCATCGGCCTCGTTCACCAGCGCGGCCTGGCCGGCGCTGGGCGTGCCGTCGGCACCCTGCAGCGCCACGTTGGGCGACAGGGTCTCCAGCGCCTGCAATCGCGGGCTTTCATCCTGCGGCCGCGACGCATCGCTGTGCGGAACCGCCAGCTCCTGGGTCGGCGGCATCGACAGCGGAGCGCGCGTCGTCACCGTATACTCATCCGGCGAATCGCGTTCCAGGCCGAAGGCCCGATTGAGGTCCGAGCCGGAGCAACCGGCAAGAAGGACTCCGCCCGACAGCAGAAGTGCGAACGGAAGCAGACGAGGGAATAGGGGCGCCATGCTTCGCTTTCTACCGCTCCTGCCCGGTTCCGGCAAGGCCACGCCGCTCGGTCAGGCTGTCGAACAGCAAAATGGCGACGCCGCAATCGATCGAGGCATCGGCCAGGTTGAACACGTAGAAACTGTGCCCGTACGCATGCAGATGCACAAAATCGACCACCGCCCCGTAATGGAGCCGGTCGATCACATTGCCGATCGCCCCACCCATGACCGCGCCCAGCCCGCCGGCCACCCAGGGACGGGTCGTCCGCGCCAGCCAGATCGTCAGCACCAGCACCACCGCCAGGGCCAGCGCGGTGAAGACAATGCGCCCCATCCCCGCCAGCCCGCCCAGCATGCCGAAGGTGATCGCGTGGTTCCACACCATGGTCAGGTTGAAGAACGGCAGCACCGGAACCGACACCCGGTTCGGCAGGTCCAGGCCGTACAGAATCCAGTATTTGCTGCCCTGATCCAGCAGCAGCACCAGGACGAACAGCGCGGCGCCGATGGCGCGGCAACGCCAGGCCGGCCGGGGCGCGCCGGCGGCCAGCACGGCTTCGCTCACGCGTCGGCCCGCGCGTCGACGACGGCAACGCAGCGCAGGCACAGTTCGGGATGGTCCGCATGGCTCCCGACCTCGTCCAGCACCTTCCAGCAGCGGGCACATTTATGCCCCGACGCCGCCGAGATGCTCGGCACGCCATGGGCACCCACCGCACCGCCGTCACGCGCCTCGCCCTCGGCTGCGCCGGAGAGGAAGATCGACGCCGCCCCCGGCTCCACCGTGATCGACGCCTGCGACACGATGGCCAGTTCGCACCAATCGACATCGGCGAAGCGCCCGGCTTCTTCCTCCGACAGTTTCAGGTCCAGCGCGGCCTGAAGCGACGACCCCACGATGCCGCCACGCCGCGCGGCCTCGATCTCGGTCGTCACGACACGGCGCACGCCGCGGAGCGTCGCCCAGCGATCGGCCAGATCCGGGCGGATCCACTCTTCCGGCAGCGAAGGGAAGGATTGCAGATGGACGCTCTCCCCCTCGCCGAAACGCGCCGTCCAGGCTTCCTCGGCGGTAAAGACCAGCACCGGCGCCAGCCACGCGCACAGGCAGCGATGCAACTGGTCCAGCACCGTGCGCGCGGCCCGGCGGCGCAGGCTGTCGGTGCCGTCGCAATAGAGCGCATCCTTGCGCACGTCGAAATAGAAGGCCGACAGGTCGGTGGCGCAGAACCCGTGCAGGGCGGCATAGACGCCGACCCATTCATGCGTCTTCACCGCACGGTCGATCTGCGCGCCCAGCTCGGTCAGGCGATGCAGCACCCATTGTTCCAGCTCGGGCATCTGCTCGTAGGGCACGCGCTCGGCATCGGTAAAGCCGTCCAGCGCGCCCAGCAGCCAGCGCAGCGTGTTGCGCAGCCGGCGATACAGCTCGCCCTGCTGCTTCAGGATCTCGTTGCCGATCCGCAGGTCTTCGTTGGTGTCGGAATTCATCACCCACAGGCGCAGGATGTCCGCACCCAGCGAGTCGTTCACGTCCTGCGGCGCCACGACATTGCCCAGCGACTTGGACATCTTGCGGCCCTGCTCGTCGAGCACGAAGCCGTTGGTCACCAGCGCGCGATAGGGCGCAATCCCCCGCGTGCCCACACTTTCCAGCAGCGAGGACTGGAACCAGCCGCGATGCTGGTCCGATCCTTCCAGATACAGGTCGGCCGGGAACGGCATGCCGTCGCGCCCCAGCACGAACGCATGGGTCGATCCGCTCTCGAACCACACATCGACGATATCGAAGACCTGCTCGTACTCGTCGGGGTTGCGTTCGTTGCCCAGGAACCGGCTGGCCGGGGCGCTGTACCACACATCCGCGCCCTCGGTGCGGAAGGCGTCCACGATGCGCTGCATCACCGCCGGGTCGCGCAGCACCTCGCCGCTCCGCTTCTCGACAAACACCGCAATCGGCACGCCCCATGCCCGCTGGCGGCTGATGCACCAGTCCGGGCGCCCGGCGACCATCGAAGTCAGGCGGTTGCGCGCCTGGGCCGGCACGAAGGTCACATCCTCCAGCGCCTTCAGAGCGCGGGTCCGCAACTCTCCCTCGCCATCCATGCGGATGAACCATTGCGGCGTGGCGCGATAGATCACCGGCGCCCGCGACCGCCAGGAATGGGGATAGGAATGAACCAGCGTCGACCGCGCGACCAGCCCGGCCGGCGCCGCGCCGTCATTATTGGCCCGCTCCATCGCCTGCGTCAGGGCCGCGCAGACCGGGTCGGCGGCCTTGAAGACATGCGCGCCGGCAAACAGCGGCACCCAGTCGGCATAGCGCCCATCATCCAGGACCAGTTCCGGGACCTCGACCCCATTCGCCACCGACAGGGCGAAATCGTCCTCGCCATGCGCCGGCGCCATGTGGACCAGACCGGTGCCGGCATCGGTGGTGACGAATTCGCCGCCCAGCAGCGGCACGTCGAAATCATAGCCCTCGCCGCGCAGCGGATGGGCGCAGATCGCACCCGTCAGCGCCTCGCCCGGCATGGTGTAGAGCACGTAATGCTCGGTGATCCCGGCGGCGGCGCAGAACGGCGCAATCAGCGCCTCGGCCACCAGCAGGCAGGCCCCCGGCTCCAGCAGCGCGCTGTCGGTCACACCATCGACGCGCAGCACCGCATAGGTGATCTCGGGCCCGAAGGCGATGGCGCGGTTGCCGGGGATGGTCCAGGGCGTGGTCGTCCAGATCACGGCCGAAACGTCCTGGAGCGCACGCGCCGGCGTGGGGTCGTGGATGAACGGGAACGCGACATGGATCGTGGTCGATTCATGGTCGCGATATTCGATTTCGGCCTCGGCGAGCGCCGTCTTCTCCACCGGGCTCCACATCACCGGGCGCAGGCCGCGATAGAGCAGCCCGTTCAGCAGAAAGCGGCCGATTTCCTCGGCAATCGTCGCCTCCGAGGAAAAATCCATCGTGGCATAGCGCTCGTCCCATTCGGCCTGCACACCCAGGCGGCGGAACTCGGCGGCCTGGATCTCGACCCATTTCGCGGCATAGGCCCGGCATTCGGCACGGAACTGAAGAACCGGCACCGAATCCTTGTCGCGGCCGGACTTGCGATATTCCTCCTCGATCTTCCATTCGATCGGCAGGCCGTGGCAGTCCCAGCCGGGCCGGTAATGCACCGCGAAACCGGCCATGCGATGGGCACGGTTGACCACATCCTTCAGGATCTTGTTCAGCGCGTGGCCGATATGCAGATGGCCGTTCGCATAAGGCGGCCCGTCATGCAGCATGAAGGACGGCCGGCCCTCGGCCCGCGCGCGCAGCAGCCCGTCCAGGCCGCTCGCCGCCCAGTGCGCCAGAATCTCCGGCTCCCGCTTCGGCAGGCTGCCCCGCATGGGGAAGCTGGTTTTCGGCAGGAATACCGTATCCCGATAGAGATCCTGTGACTTCGTCTCGGTCATGACCCTGAATTTCTGACTGGCAACAATGGATAACGATGTGACGGGAGGATCATTCCCTCCCCTCGCGGCCCCAACCTTATGCGGAGCCGCACGGCGGATGGTCAAGCTCGGCCGCTCTCGCTCGCCGGCCCGCATCTTCGGTCAGGCCCTCAGGCGCCGGTCCGCGCCAGCCGGTCGAGATAGGCGCGGGCGGTCGCCGCATCCTCGGCGATCTGCGCCTTCAGCGCGTCCAGCCCGGCAAAGCGCCGCTCCTCGCGCAGCAGCGTATGCAGGGCGACCGACAGGGTCTGCCCGTACAGATCCCCCTCGAAATCCAGCAGATGGACTTCCAGCCGGCTCTCCTGCCCGTCATCGATGGTCGGCCGGCGGCCGATATTGGCGACACCCGGCCAGGTCCGGCCGTCCGGCAGCCGCACGGTCACGGCATAGACGCCGCGCGCCGGCTCCAGATGCCGGCCCAACGGCACGTTGGCCGTGGGAAAGCCCAGCAGCCGCCCGCGCTTGTCGCCATGCTGCACCACCCCCCGGATCGCCCACGGGCGCCCCAGTTCCTCGGCCGCGCGCTCGGAATAGCCGTCCTGCAACAGCCGGCGGATGCGCGTCGAGGAATAGGGCGCCCCCTCGTCGGCCAGTGCCGGCACGATGGTCATCCCGATCCCCAGCTCCTCGGCCCGCTCGGCCAGGAACGCGGCATTGCCGCCCCGGCGATGGCCGAAGGCGAAATCGGCCCCACAAGCCAGGTGACGCAGACCCAGCCCCTCCTGCAGTACATCGGTCACGAACCGCTCGGCGGTCATGGCGCTGAACGCGGCATCGAAGGGAATCTGAAAGACATGGCGCACGCCCAGCGCGGACAGGGCCGCCAGCCGTTCCTCGGCCAGGGTCAGGCGAAAGGGCGGGTCCTGTGGGCGGAACAATTCGCGCGGATGAGGCTCGAACGTCACCACCGCCAGCCCCAGATCGGGCCGCGCCGTGTGCAGCGTATGCAGCAGATGGGCATGGCCCAGATGCACGCCGTCGAAATTGCCCAGCGCCGCCGCCATGCCCCGCGCCTCGGTGGGGATATGGCGCCAGCCGGTATGCAGATGCGCCCTCATGGCGTGTCAGGCAGGGCGAACAGACGCGCCACCTCGTCCAGCGTCGCGGCCACCGGGTGCGTATCGCCGGCGCGGGTGCCATCCTCCGGCCGGGCGAGCTGGCAGGTCCGCAGCCCCGCCGCCGCCGCCGCGTCCAGCTCGGCCACGATGTCGGACAGGAACAGGGTCCGCCCGGCCACCCAGCCGGCCTCGGCCAGAATCGCGCGATAACTCTCCGCCTCGCGCTTGCCGCCGATCCGCAGGTCATGGAACCCGTCGAACAGGCCGCGCACGTCGCCCTCGGTCGTATGGCCATAGATCAGGCGCTGCGCCGCCTCCGAACCCGAGGAATAGACCGCCAGCCGCAGCCCGCCCGCATGCCAGCGCCGCAAGGCCGGCAGCACGTCGGGATACAGCGCGGCCCGCAAGGCGCCGGTGCGATAGCCCTCCGCCCATGCCAGCCCCTGCAACGCCTTCAGCGGGCCGATCTTCTCGTCCCGGTCCATCCAGGCGTTCAACTGCGCCAGCGGCGCCACGCCGGGCACCAGCGCCGCGATCTCGGCCACCGCCTCCCGCACCGCCGGCTCATCGCCGCGCGTGGCCAACAGCCCAGGCAAGGCCTCGCGGGCATAGGGAAAGAGAACCTGATGCACGAAGGCGACCGGAATCGTCGTGCCTTCGATATCCAGCAGGACAGAGTCGATCCCGCCCGCCTGCGTCACCGCTTCCGCCACGATCATCCGCTCCTCAGGCCGCCGGAAAGCGCTGGGCGATATCGTCGCCCGTATATTGGGCAATCCAGCCGGTCTTGTCGGTAAAGACCCGCAACGCCACGACATCGGGCTCCATCCCGGCATCGAACCAGTGCGGAATGCCGGCAGGGACCGAAATCAGGTCGCCCGCGACGCAATGCACGTCATAGACGCTGCCCCCAACATGCAGCACGAAATTGCCCCAGCCATGGACGAAGAACCGAACCTCGTCCTCGCTGTGGATATGTTCCGACAGGAACTTCGCCCGCAATTCGGCCAGGTTCGGCGTCCGGGTGGTAATCCGCACCACATCGGCCGAACCCGCCCCGGTCACACCCATCAGCTCGTCCAGATAGGGGCGATAGGCCTCCAGCACCAACTCGGGCGCGGCATCGGGCGCCGGCACCACCGGGCTGTTCCAGCGTTCGAAACGCACGCCAATGCCCCGCAGCGTATCGGCAATCTCCGGCGCGCTCTCGGTACGCAGCACGATATGCTCCGGATCGTCGTCGCGATAGACGGTCAGGCGACTCATCGGCGGAGCTTCCTCTTTTCCAGTTCGCAGGCCAGCAGGAATTCCAGCCCCTCCAGCCGCGCCAGCGCCACATCCATCGTGGGGCCCCACACATACACGCCGTGGCCGCGAATCACGTAGCCCGCCGGCATCCGCCCCAGATCGGGCGCCACCACCGTACACAGCCGCGCAATGTCCTGGTCGTTGTCGAACACCGGCACGCGCACGCTGGCCTCGTGGGTGGTCTGCCCCTCGAACACCTTCTGGACCTCATAGTCCGCCAGGATGATCGCGCCATCCGTCGCCACCATCGACAGCACGGTCGAGGCGACGGAATGGCCATGCAGCACCGCCCCGATGGCCGGATCATGCGCGTAGAGCTGGCAATGCAGCAGGGTCTCGGCACTGGGCCGGTCGCCGGCATGCATGGCCCTGCCATCCATCCCGACCTCGATCACGCCGTCCGGGGTCAGGAAGCCCTTGTGCCCGCCCGACCGCGTGATCGCGATCCGCCCGTCCGGCAGGCGGCGGCTGATATTGCCGGCCGTGGCCGGCACCCAGCCGAACCGGTCCATCCGCCGGCCGGCGCCGATGATGTCCTGCACCGCGTCGACCCACAGATCGGTCGTCGTCATCTGGTCCATATCGTCACATGATCCCGAATCGTTCGCCCGGCCACAGGCTCAGGGGGTCGAAGACCCTGACGGACGGCTCGATGCCGAGAAGCTGGCATCGCGCTGCGCACCGGTCGCCGGCCCCGGCGGGGCGATATGCCCGCCCGATCCGCTATTCGCGTTTTCCATGCTCTCGTCGTCGGCCATGTTCTTCTTGAACGATTTCACGCCGCGCGCGACATCGCCCATCAGCGTGCTGATCTTGCCGCCGCCACCGAACAGGACCAGCACCACCGCCAGAACGATCAGCCAGTGCCAGATGCTCAAGCTACCCATAACACACACCCTCGTTTCCGCGCCTTGGCGCCGTCGGCTTCGGGGCCGACACCGGCCGTCCCGACAATTCCGACATGACATGGACCCCGATATGACATGGAACCGGGAGGCCCACCATGCAAGCGCCGCCTGCCCCGCGCCCGGTCACGCGTCTGGCGACGGACGATCCGGCAGATCGCGCGAGATGAACCCATATGTGGGATAGACGCTTTTACCCAGGCTGTGAACCGGCTGCCACCACACCCTGACCGCCGACCAGTCATTGGCCTGCGAGACATCGACCACCGGAATGCCATGATCGATACGCCCCGGCACCCAGTTCGCCTGATCGACCAGGATCGCCCGCGACCCGCGCACCTGCCGCACGACCGAGACATGCCCGTCCGGCAACCGGTGGGTGGAGCGGAACACCAGCACCTCGCCCGGCGCGGGCACATGCGTATGCGCATACGCGCCTTCCGACTGCCGCCACCAGCCGGCGGCGGCGCCGTTCAGCCGCAACCCGGTGACCGAGCGGGCATAGGGCGCGCACTGCACTGACCCATTCCAGCCACGGCCGCTTCCGCCCCCACAGGCCGCCAGCGGCAGCAGGCCGCACAGCATCAGCCCGCGCGCAACCCATCCCCCGGCCCTCACGCCGATTTCATCCGGATAATCCGGTCCTCGGCTTCCTTGGGGTCCATGTCCAACGCCGCCTCGGCCGTCGCGCGGCCGAACCCGGCCCGGGCCATGGCATCCAGCGCCTTGCGGCGCCGCACCGCCCATTCGTCGCCCGATACTGCGTCCTCGCCCCCTTCCGGGACGGGGGCAAAGGGCCCGACGCGGCGCCGGCGCGCAAAGATCAGGGCCGCCGCCAGCTCCATCTCCTGCCCGTCCAGCCCGCGCTCCCCCAGCGCCTCATCCAGCACGGTGCCGACAATGTCCGCCTCCACCCCTCGCGCCGCCAGATGCGCCTGCACCGCGCGGCGCGACCGGCCGGAGCGCGTCAGCGACCGGGCGCGCGACCCGGCGAACGCCGCGTCATCCACCGCCCCCAGGGCCACCATTTCCGCCACCACCTGTTCGATCACCGCGCCCAGCGGCGCGGCCCGGGCTTCCACATCTTCCGACAGTTCGCCACCCTCGACGGCGCGCCGGGTCCAGCGCTGCACGCGGCGCTCCAGCACCTGCGTCAAACCGGCGCGCGTGGTGCCGAAACGGGCCAGATGCGCCAGGGCGGTCGCGCGCAGGGATGCGCGATCCGGCACCGGCCCGGCCACCCGGCGCCCACCCGCTGTCGTTCCACGTGCGGCCTGATCGTTCATGCGAACGATCATGCCATAAAATGTCGGGAATCGCGATAGTTACGTATCGCAAGTGACGTATCGCAGGGGGGCATCCCGCAACCGCGCTGTCAGGTCGGGCGACCGAATGCCTTCAGATGCAGCCGTTCGCCATTGGCGCGGCCGCCATCCACCATCGGGTCCAGCGCCATCACGCGCTGCCAGGCCCGCTCGGCCGCCTGCCAGTCGCCACGCTGCTCTTCGACCGCCGACAGCAGCCGCCAGGCCACCGCATCCTGCCCGTCGCGCTGCAAGGCCACCCCCAGATCGGCGATCGCCCCGGTCAGGTCCCGCGCCGCCAGCCGCGCCTGCGCCCGGTCGCGCCACAGGATCGCGACATCGGGTTGCAGCACCAGCGCATCATCCAGATCCTCGACCGCACCCAGCGCCTTGCCGTCGGCCAGATGCGCCATGGCCCCCCGTTGCAGCAGGCGCGTGGTGGGCGAGAGCGCATGCCGCCGCGCCCGCTCCAGACGCGCCTCCAGATCGGCCGCCGCAGCGCGCGAGGTCGCGGCCGCCAGCTGGGCCGTCAGGGCGGACAGGTCCGGAGTCGAAGCCGGGCCGGACTGCGCCGGATGCCCCGCGCCAGGCGCCTCATGCGCCGGCGCGGCAGGCGCATCGGCCCATGCCGGCATCGCGCCGCCCAGCCACAGCAGCGCCGCCACCATGGCACGTACGCGCGAAAACCCGCGCCAACCACCCGCAATGCGGGGGCGGGCACGGGTTTTCGCGTCACCAAAAAAGAACGGTACGGCCAAGGCCGTCCGCGACATTCAGCCCTGGCGGGCCTTCATGCGGGGGTTCTTCTTGTTGATGACATAGACCTTGCCATGACGACGGACCACACGGCAGTCCTTGTCACGAACCTTGGCCGACTTCAGGCTGTTTCTGATCTTCATGACCCGACCCTCACTGGCGGCGGTAAACCGCGAAGACGGGCCGAATACCGGGCGAGCGGCCCCGAGTCAACCATGCAGCCCCTTTTCCGCCCTTCCAGACGGCATTTTCACCCCACCGCCGGCACGCCCAGCGCCGGCGGCCGGACATGCGGGGCCAGCAGTCGGAACTCGCCCGCGCGGGGCGAACGGGCCCGCCAGCCCAGCCCGATGGTGCGCCAGGCCTGGCACCCCGTCACCGGCCGCACGGCCACCGGAAGGTCGCGCAGAATGCCCGACTCCACGGCCAGGCGCGGCAACAGCGCGATCCCCAGCCCCTCCGCCACCATCTCGACCAGTGTATAGAGCGAGGTCACGACGAATTCCTCCTCGCCATCCGTGCTGGTCCAGCCCCGCTCCTGCCGGCACAGCGCCAGGGTCTGGTCGCGCAGGCAATGCCCGTCTTCCAGCAGCACCATCCGCTCGCCCGCAATGCGCTCCACCGGAATCGACTCCAGCGCCGTCAGCGGATGATTGGCCGGCAGCACCAGCATGAACTCGTCCCGCCACAGCGGCAGCGTCTCCGCCCCCTCGCACGGGCAGGGCATGGCCAGCAGCACCAGGTCCAGCCGGCCCAGGGCCAGCTTGTCCAGCACATTGCCCGTCAGGTCCTCGTTCACCGACAGGCGGATCTGCGGAAAATGCCGCCGCAGCCGCGCAACCAGCCCCGGCACCACAAAAGGCCCGATGGTCGGGATCACCCCGATCCGCAGCAGCCCCGTCATCGGCACGCGCGAGGCATCGGCCACATCCTGCACCCCCTGCAGGGCCTCCAGCGCAAATCGCGCCCGTGCGGCAACCTCGTCCCCGATAGGGGTAAAGACCACGCGCTTGCCGACATTCCGGTCCAGCAGTTGAATATCGAGCTGCCGCTCCAGCGCCAGGATGCCGGCCGACAGCGTGGATTGCGTCACCGCGCAGGCCTGGGCGGCACGGCCGAAATGCCGCAGTTCCGCCAGCGTGATCAGATAGCGCAGTTGCTGCGCGGAAGGCAGTGGCGTCATCGATTAGTTCGATCATCCAGATATAAATTATTCATTGGCATGATATCGACTTCGGAGCCATAGATACAACCCATGCCGTGACCGCCTGGTGTGGCCACGGTCACGACCACCTCTACAAGGGAGCAAAACCGATGCTGACAGTCGGCGATAAATTTCCGGAATTCGATCTGACGGCCGTCCCCGGCGGCCCGGAAGGGCTGAAGGGCGATTTCGTCCAGATTTCGGACAAGACCGATGCGGGCAAGTGGAAGCTCGTCTTCTTCTGGCCGAAGGATTTCACGTTCGTCTGCCCGACCGAAATCGTCGCCTTCGGCAAGCTGGCCGGCGAGTTCAAGGACCGTGACACCGTGGTCTACGGCGTCTCGATCGACAGCGAGTTCGTGCACCTGAACTGGCGCCTGCACCATGAAGACCTCAACGGCCTTCAGATCCCGATGCTGGCCGACATCAAGCGCGAGCTGTCTTCGGCCCTGGGCGTCCTGTCGGCGACGGCCGGCGTCGCCAACCGCGCGACCTTCCTGGTCGATCCGGAAGGCATCATCCGTCACGTCAGCGTCAACGACCTGTCGGTCGGCCGCAACCCGCAGGAAATCCTGCGCATCCTGGACGCGCTGCAGAGCGACGAGCTGTGCCCGTGCAACTGGAAGCAGGGCGAAGCCTTCCTGAAGCCCTGATCCTTCCCGGTCAGGACGGTCCGGCCCCATGGCCGGACCACCCCGCCCGTCCGGATCGCGGACGGGCGGCACGCGGGCCCTGCCCGCGACGGGGCCAGGCTCGCCACGCGGCGACGTCCCGATGACGATGACGGGAAACGCCCGTCCCCCTGTTTTCCATTTGCCGGAGCCCTCCCGCGACCGTCCGTCCGGCCGGGTGTCTCCGCCCAGCAGGTCTGTCCGCCATGTCGATCGAATCCCTCAAGGACCGCCTTCCCGATTACGCGAAGGATCTCAAGCTCAATCTCGGGTCCCTGGCCAACGACATCACCCTGTCGCCGCAGCAACTGGCCGGTACCTTCGTGGCCTCGGCCCTCGCCGCGCGCAACGATGACGTCACGCGTGCCATCGTGGCCGAATACCAGTCCATCCTGTCGCCCGAAGCCCTGGACGCCGCCAAGGCCGCCGCCGCGATCATGGGCATGAACAACATCTATTACCGCTTCGTGCATATGGTCGAAGGCGACTACGCCAAGATGCCCGCGCGCCTGCGGATGAACGTCATCGGCCGCCCTGGCGTCGAGAAGCTGGATTTCGAACTGTGGGCCCTCGCCGTCTCGGCCATCAATGGCTGCGGCATGTGCGTCGAAAGCCACGAGCGCGTGGTGCGCGAAGGCGGCCTGTCGGCCGAACAGGTCCAGACCGCGGTCCGGATCGCCGCCACGGTCCACGCGGTCGCCGTGACGCTGGAGGGTGCCAGGACCCTGGGCGACGCAGGCACGAACTAAGCTAGGCCTGCCCGGCGCATCAACGCACCGGGCAGGTTTTCCCGCGCCTGTCATTTTTTTCTCACACAGGCTGTTGCCAGAATCGCCGGGCTTTGTTAATTCGCCCTCCACACACGGACGAGGGGTGCGAACCCCAAGCCGATGCGGGTGTAGCTCAGTTGGTTAGAGCGCCGGCCTGTCACGCCGGAGGTCGCGGGTTCGAGCCCCGTCACTCGCGCCACCCTTTCCCAAAAAAGCGGTCTTCAAGGCGCCTCATAGGTCACGCGATAGATCGCGCCGGACAAATCGTCGCTCACCAGCACGCTGCCATCCGCCAGCGGCTGCACGTCCGCCGGGCGCCCCCAGGGCGTCTCGTCGTTCTGGAACCCGTCCAACAGCGGCGTATAGGACGCCACCCCGCCATCGGGGCCGAATCGCACCGCCATGACCCGATAGCCCGCCAGCCGGCTGCGATTCCACGACCCATGCTCCGCGATCAGCGCCCCGCCACGATAGGAATCGGGGAACATGCCCCCTTTATAGAAACGCATCCCCACTGCCCCCACATGCGCGCCCAGTTTCAGCACCGGCGGGGTGAAGGCACGGCAATCCTGCCCACGCCCGAAAACCGGGTCCAGGATGTCGCCCTGATGGCAGAAGGGATAACCGAAGGACTGGCCGGGATGGTCCAGCCGGTTCAGCTCGTCGCTGGGAATATCGTCGCCCAGCAGGTCGCGCCCATTATCGGTGAACCACAGCGTGCCCGTGCCCGGCTGCCAGTCCAGCCCGACACTGTTGCGAATGCCCCAGGCCATATCCTCGCGGCCGGACCCATCCGCATTCATCCGCATCAGTTTGCCGAAACGATGGCCGACATCACAGATATTGCACGGTGCGCCGATCGGCACATACAGCTTGCCGTCAGGCCCGAAGGCGATGAATTTCCAGCCGTGATCGCCCATCCGCCACGGCAGGTCCGTCACCGCCACCTCGGGCTTCGGCGGGTCGTCCAGATGGTCCTCGATCCCGCGCAGCACCACGATGTCACGCACGTCGGAAATATACAGGTCGCCATCATGAAAGGCGACGCCCACCGGCATGGTCAGCCCGCGCGCCACGATCCGCACCCGCGTGGCCCGCTCGGGCCCGCCCGTCACCGCATAGACCACGCCCCCGCTCATCGAGCCCACGAACAGCGTGCCCCGCGCCCCCACCGCCATTTCCCGCGCCGAAGGAACCTGGTCGGTATAGACCGAGACATGGAATCCCGCCGGCAGGCGCAGCCGCTCGACCGGCGGCGCGGCCCGCCCGCCCATCGGCGCCGCCAGCGCCAGCATGGCCCCCAGACAGGCGATCAGCCCATATCGCGCCATCACGCTTCTCCTCTGCCGGTCACACCATGGTGGCGCGGGCCAGTTTCAACGCCAGGGCCTCGGCCCCCTGCCGCACATCCGCCCATGTCACGTCGAAAGCCCGCGCGTCCCCGTAATACGGATCAGCCACGCCCTGCCCCTCCCGCCCCGGCACATGATCCAGCAACAGCGAGAGTTCCGCAGTCGAATCGATAGGCCGCCGATTGCGCAATATCTTCAGATGGCCCGGATCGAGGGCGACGATATGGGTAAAGGTCCGGAAATCGGCCGCGCTGACCATCCGCGCCCGATAATCGGCGATATCGAGCCCATGCCGCCGCGCCACCGCCTGCGCCCGCCGGTCGGGCGCCTCGCCACGATGCCAGTCACCGGTCCCGGCCGAATCGACCAGCCCCTCCAGCCCATGGCGTTCGGCCGCCACCCGAAACGCAGCCTCGGCCAGCGGCGAGCGGCAGATATTGCCGGTGCAGACAAACAGAACGGCGGGACGAACAACCATCGCGTGATTTCCATCCTCGACGTGGGGCAGGGTACTGTGCCGTCCATCATGATGGCCGCAGACCGGCCACACTGTCGAGCCCGCCCCGCTACCTCTTGACGAAGGAAGCCGGCCGTCCGTTTCCAGACACCGCGTCCGTTTCCGGACAATTCCGCAGGGGTGCGAAAAAATCCAACGCCATTTCAAACAGATAAAAAAGAGCCCGTATCGCTTACACTGTCTACCCGAACCGCAACATCATGTGGAGAGCGTGGACCATGCTCACGACCATCCTGTCGAGCTTCTGGCGGAACCTGCGCCGCCATCGCCTGGACGCGGTCCTGACCGTCGCGGGCCTCTCCCTGGGGATCGCGACTTTCCTCACCCTCGGCCTGGTCGCCCGCTACGAATACCGCTTCAACGCCTGGATTCCCGGCGCGCAATCGGTCTACCGGATCGACGAGATCTACGACCTGCCCGGCCTGCCCCGTCTCGAGGTCGCGGGCTCGACCTTCGCGATCGAGCCCTATCTGCGCCAGGAGGTGCCACAGATCGGTGCCAGCGTCCGGATCGATCCGCACAGCGTCTCGTTCCGGCATGGCGAGACGACGGGCACCGAAACCCTCAATTATGTCGATCCCACCTTCTTCGACGTGTTGCGCCTGCCTCTGATCCAGGGGAAAACCGAGCAGGCCCTGCAAGAGCCGGACGGCATCGTGCTGTCCGACACGCTGGCCCGGAAATATTTCGGCCGCACCGACATCCTCGGTGCCCGCCTGACCATCCAGAACGACGGGCATAAGCAGGATTACGTGGTCAGCGGCGTACTCGCGCCCCAGCCGGCGAACACGACCCAGCCGATCGATGCCATGACGCGCCTTCCGGGCGCCGCACTGTCCGATCCCGCGTTCAGCGAATGGGGCACGGGATCGGGAAGTATCTATATCCGGATCGACAATCCGGACGACGTGGCAACGGTACGCAACGCGCTGGACGAAGTGGAACGTCGCCACGTCACCATGGGTCGGAACGATGCAGATCGAATCGACGCCCTCCGCGCCCTGCATTTCACGATCGTTCCTCTTCTCGAGACACATTTTTACGATGCCCATATATTCGGCGACGACACGGCCGCCGACAGGCGCGTGATCGACTCGCTGTTCATCGTCGGCCTGCTGGCGTTGGTCGCGGCGGCGATCAATTACGTCAATCTGGCCACCGCGCGCGCCCTGCTGCGGGCCCGCGAGGTGGCCATGCGCAAGGTATTGGGCGCACCGAAAGGCGTGCTGATCGCGCAGTTTCTCGGCGAGGCGATCATGCTGGCCCTGGGCGCCGGGATCGCGGGACTTGCGCTCACCGAACTGGCCGCGCCCGTCGTGAACGCATTGGGCGGATGGCAGGTCTCGCTCGACTATGCGTTCCTGCTGCCGGTCCTGCTCGCGGTCGTCCTGGCGATCGGCCTGGGTGCCGGCGCATATCCAGCCTTCGTGCTGGCATCGTTCAGGCCCGCCATCGTCCTGGCCTCCATGAAAATACCGTCCGGCGGCCGCATGGGCGCGCGGGTGCGGGCGGTGCTGGCGGGCGTGCAATTCGCCTTCGCGGTCGGTCTGGCGATCTGCACCCTGGTGGTGGACATGCAGGCCCGCCACCTGCGCACCGCCGATCGTGGCTTCGGCCGTGACGGGCTGCTCGAGATCACCACGCCGCTCGACCCCTCACCCGACGGGCGGCAGCGCATCCTGCGTGACGCCCTGCGATCCGTCCCCGGCGTGACGGCGGTCACAATGGCGAACTCGGCCCCCGGCCACGTCCGGATCGTCGACGAGCCTGCCTGGCGACCCGGTACGATCGGCCAACGGTCCACCGTAGGCTTCGTCGCCGTTGGTCCCGATTTCTTTCGCACCCTCGATATCGTCCCTCTGGCCGGCCGGGTATTCGACGACGCCCATGGCGACGACGACACGAAGGCCGCAGAATTGTCCGGCCACGGCACGATCATCATCGATACGGTCGCGATGCGTATTTTCGGCTGGTCCTCACCGCGGGACGCCGTCGGCCAGACACTGATCTACCGGGCCGATTCGAACCAGCGCGCGATCTCCGCGACAATTGCCGGGGTCGTGCCCTCGGTCCGCTTCCAGTCGATGCGCAATGCGCAGGGGCCGCAGATCTTCCGCTATTATCGCGACCCGATGCCGTACGGCCGCTCCATCGTGCGCTTCGCTCACACCGACCCGAAGATCATCCTGGCGCGGCTGGCGGAAAAATGGAGAACCCTCTTCCCCGACATCGCATTTTCCGCCCAGACGGCCGACGAGGCCCTGGCCCAGTATTACCGGCCCGACCAGCAGCGCGGGCAATTATTCACGCTGGGCGCCGCCGTGGCCCTTGCGGTCGCCTGCCTCGGTCTCTACGGGCTGGCGGCCTTCAATACCGAGCGACGGATGCACGAAGTCGGTATCCGTAAGACGCTGGGGGCCACCACCGGCCAGATCATGCGGCTGATGCTGACCCAGTTCCTGCGCCCCGTGATGCTGGCGAACCTGGTCGCGTGGCCGGTCGCATGGGCCTGCATGCAAAGCTGGCTCGCCGGCTTCGAAAGCCGCATCACGCTGTCGCCCCTCTATTTCCTCGGCGTGACGGCCTGCGCGCTGGTCCTCTGCGGCGTAACCGTTTTCAGCCGTACCATCACCCTTGCCCGCGCCGAACCCGCGCGGGCGTTGCGGGCCGAATGATGGCCATGCCCGTCCCCCCTTGCCCGTCTCTCACGCCTCGTGATCCAGTCCGATATCCAGCGCCCGCACCGTATGGGTCAGCCAGCCGACCGACAGGATATCCACCCCCGTCGCGGCAATCTCGGGCGCGCTATCGGGCGTGATCCCACCCGAAGCCTCGGTCACGGCGCGCCCATTCACCATGGCAACGGCCTCGCGCAACTGGTCCGGATTCATGTTGTCCAGCAGGTACGCATCCGCTCCCCCCGCCCGCAGCGCCTGCGCCAACTGGTCGAGCGTATCGACTTCCAGTTCGATACTCACCAGATGCCCCGCCCGCGCCCGCGCCGCCGCCAGCGCATGCGCCACATCGCCGCCGGCCAGGGCGATGTGATTGTCCTTGATCAGGATCGCATCATCCAGCCGAAAGCGATGATTCGCTCCCCCACCGGCCCGCACCGCATATTTCTGGATCGCCCGCATCCCCGGCAGCGTCTTGCGCGTACAGCACACGCGCGCCTTCGTCCCCGCGACGGCACGGACGATCCCGGCCGTGGCGGTGGCAATCCCGCACAGATGCGACAGGAAATTCAGCGCCACCCGCTCGCCGCCCAGAATCGCCGGCGCCGGCCCGGTGACGCGCGCAATCCGCTCTCCGGGCGCCACCGCGCTGCCATCCGGCCGCTCGATCTCGAAGCGCACCGACGGGTCCATCAGCGTGAAGGCCAGCCGGGCCAGTGCCAGCCCGGCCACCACGCCGGGCTGCCGCGCCACCAGGGCAGTGCGGAGCCTCTGGCCGGGCGCCGCCAGCGCGTCGGTCGTCAGGTCGCCGCCGCAACCGAGATCCTCCAGCAATCCCGCACGCACCAGCGGTTCCAGCATCAGGTCGGGCAAAGGGGTCATGGCACGGTCAATCCATCGGCAGGAGTAGAAACGAGGTCGCCGGACGACAGGTCGGCCAGCATGGTCAGGGTCCGCGCCAGCGTCAGGCGCGAATGCACGGCGGTCGCGGCGGTTCGCGGATAATCGGTACGATAATGGCCGCCCCGGCTCTCCCGCCGCTCCAGCGCCGCCAGGCACAGCATGGCCCCGACCAGCGCACGATCATCGGTGGCGACATGCGGCGCCAGCGCCCGCGCGGCACGGGCCAGTCCGGCGCCGTCGCGCAGAATGCCGGCGGCACGGCCGAGGCAGGCGTGAATATCCGCCAGCCCCACCCCGTCCCCGGCATCGGGCGCCGGCTCACCGACCGGACGCGGCATGGGCAGAGAAACGGCATCCAGATCGCGCGCCACGAAGCCCGCACAGACAAAGGCCTCCAGCAGCGAATTGCTGGCCAGCCGGTTGGCGCCATGCAACCCGGTCGACGCCGCTTCTCCGCAGGCCCACAGGCCGGGCACGGTGCTGCGCCCGTTCAGGTCGGTCTCGATCCCGCCCATATGGTAATGCACCGCCGGCCGCACCGGCATCGGCTGGCGGTCGGGGTCCAGTCCCCGCGCCGCACAGGCAAGCGCAATCCCGGGAAAATGCCGCGCAAACGCCCCCCGCGTGGCCGCACGTGTATCCAGCAGCACCTGATGCCCGGCCGCCAGATGGGCCTCGATCGCACGCGCCACCACGTCGCGCGGCGCAAGCTCGTCGGTAAAACGCGCTCCGGTCTCATCCACCAGAATCGCGCCGGCACCCCGCACCGCCTCGCTGACCAGCGCCCGCGGCGCACCGGCCGGCCCACCGGCCAGCGCCGTGGGATGAAACTGCACGAACTCCATGTCGCGCAGCACCGCCCCCGCCCGCGCCGCGCAGGCCAGCCCCATTCCCTGCCCACCCACCGGGCTGGTCGTCGCGGGAAACAGCGCCCCCACTCCACCGGTGGCGATGACGCAGGCAGCCGTCGGCAAGGCCAGCACCACACCACCCCGCATGATCTCGACCCCGGCCACCCGCCCGTCCCGCAGGATCAGGCGGCGCAGCGCAGCCCCCTCGATCACCGTAATGCGCGGCGTGGCCCGTACCCGCGCCACCAGCGCCCGCATGATCTCGGCCCCCGTGCCATCGCCCCGCGCATGGGCAATGCGCGGGCGGGAATGCGCAGCCTCCAGATGCAGGTCGGGCTTCCCATCGGCCCCCAGGTCAAAGACCACGCCCAGCGACCGCAGCCCCGCCACCGCCTCAGGACCGGCCCCGACAATGGCCGCAACCGCATCCGGGTCGCACAGCCCGCCCCCGGCAGCCAGCGTGTCCGCCACATGCAGGTCCACTGAATCATCCGCCCCGATCGCCGCCGCAATCCCGCCCTGCGCCAGCGCACTGGCGGCATCCCGCCCCAGCGGCGCGGGCGACAGCAGCACGCAGGGCCGGTCCATCAGCAGCGCGGTCGCCAGACCGGCCAGCCCGCCCCCGGCGATGACCGGCTGCCCGGCCAGGGCGGCGAAACCGGTCATGCCGCCAGCATCCGTTCGACCGCGCGGCGCCCGCCCGCCACCAGATGCGCCGGGATCGTCACCTCATGGCTCATGGTCTCCAGCGCATGGCGGATGCCTCGCAGGGTGATGCGCTTCATGTGCGGGCACAGATTGCACGGCCGGACGAACTCCACCTCCGGATGCGCGGCCGCCAGATTGTCGCTCATGGAACATTCGGTCACCAGCAGCACCTTGCGATGCGCGCCCTCGGCGACGAAATCCGACATCGCCGCCGTCGAACCCGAAAAATCGGCCTCCGCCACTACGCCGGGCGGGCATTCCGGATGCGCCAGCACGGCTACGTCCGGATTGTCGGCGCGCCAGTCGCGGATCTCCTGCGGCGTGAAGCGCTCATGCACCTCGCAATGGCCGCGCCAGGTGATGATCTCGACCCCGGTTTCCCGCTGCACGTTCTGGGCCAGGAACTCGTCGGGGATCATGATCACCCGCGGCACGCCCAGGCTTTCCACGATCCGCCGCGCATTGGCCGAGGTGCAGCAGATATCGCTCTCCGCCTTCACCTCGGCGGTGCTGTTCACATAGGTCACCACCGGCACGCCGGGATGGGCGCGGCGCAGGGCCCGCACATCCTCGGCGGTGATCGAATCGGCCAGCGAGCACCCGGCCTCCAGCGACGGCATCAGCACCGTGCGGTCGGGGTTCATCAGCTTCGCGGTCTCGGCCATGAAATGCACGCCGGCCATCACGATCACCTCGGCATCCAGCCCCTGCGCATCACGCGCCAGGGCCAGGCTGTCGCCCCGAATGTCGGCGATGCAGTGAAAGATCTCGGGCGTCTGGTAATTATGGGCCAGGATCACCGCACGGCGCCGCCGCTTCAGCTCCAGGATGGCCGCGATGTCGTCGGCGAACAGATCCCATTCCAGACGCGGGACGACACGGGCGACACGATCATAGAGCGCATCGAGCTGGGACGGAGCGGTAAGGGTTTCGGACATCACGGTCTCCTCCGACCTTTATGCTCATGTTGAGCATAATCTAGATACATAACGTCGCCCTTGTGCTGTTCAACCCGCCCGCCGCCCGCGTCAACCCATGCCGGCGCGCGTCCTAAAACCCATCACGGAAAAAACGCCAGAATTCCAGTTCACTGATCCCGTCAAACATATCCGTGAACACCGCATTCAACAGCATTTTTTAAAGAAGACACTCAAAGCCAGCGCGCATTTTCGGTCAGGTTCTCAAATCGGACGCGCCAATGGCAGTTTCGACCCCGCAATCCGCCGCGCGCCAATCACCTCGCGCCGAAAGCGGAACAGCCGCGCCGGCCGGCCGCGCGTGTCCGGCGCCACCTCGCCCGTCTCCTCGATCAGGTCCTGCTGGGCCACCAGCCGGCGGAAATTCTGCTTGTGCATCGGCTGGCCAGCCACCGCCTCGACCGTGCGCTGCAGGTGCAGCAGCGTGAAACTGTCGGGCATCAGCTCGTAGATCACCGGCCGGTAGCGGATCTTGGCCCGCAGCCGCGCCATCGCGGTGGCCAGCACGCGCCGCTCGTCGCACGCCATGCTCAGGCCCGGCAGCACCGGCGCCCCCGGCGGCGCGGATTCCGGCACCAGCGCCGCCTCCCACAGCAATTCGTAGCGCTGCAGCACCAGCTCGTCGTCCCAGCCCAGCCCGTCCAGCCCGAAGGTCAACGCCACACGCTGGCGCCGCGCCTCCTGCCCGGCGGCCGAGGGCGCCCGCCCGGCCCAGTCATCCAGCAGCCGCGCGATACGCTGCACCAGCGCGCGGCCTTCAGGCGCCGTCTGGTCCTCCCACGGGAAATAATCGTACCAACCCCGCCAGCCGCGCTCGCCCCGGCGGGTGCGGGTCAAGGCAAGGTAGGAGATCATGACCCGCCGCTCATCCGGCCCGCCATCGACCGGCGCATCGGCAAATGTATAAAGCTGCTCCACATGCCCCAGGGCATGACCGGTCTGGTGCTCCACCCACAGGCGCAAACCCGTCTGCAGCGACCGATGCCCCGCTTCCAGCGGCCCGGAGGGCAGCAGGCGGCCGCCTTCCAGCGTCAGCACCATCGGCCGGTCGTCGCTGACCGCGATCAGGACCGCGATCAATTCCGGGGGCATGGCGCATTTCCTTCGGCTTGCGTGGCGGGGGGCACGGGCGGCAAAGCCCGGCTATCGGGCCATATCACCGCGCGGCCGGCAAAAAAACCGCGAATGGGGGCGCTTGATATGGTCCCGGTTCCGCACCACGGTCATCAGGGCCGCCGCAACCCGCGCGATGCCCGCCGGGGCCGGATCGGCTTGAGAGGATGCGCCATGTCGACCCATTCGGGCACGTTCGTCTGGTACGAACTGATCGCCGGCGACCCAGCGGCCGCCGAGTCGTTTTATTGCACCGTCATCGGCTGGCACGCCCGCGATGCCGGCGTGCCCGGCATGGCCTACCGTATCCTGAGCGCCTCGGAACGCCCGGTGGCCGGCCTCCTCGGCCTGCCGGGCCTGGACGCCGCCGCCCGGCCGGGCTGGATCGGCTATATCGGCGTGGATAATGTCGATGCCGCCAGCGCACGGATCGCCACCGCCTCCGGCGCCATCCTGCACGCCCCGGACGATATCCCCGGCGTCGGCCGCTTCGCGGTCGTCACCGATCCGCAGGGCGCACCCTTCGCCCTGTTCCAGGGCAATGGCGAAGCACCGATGCCGCCGGCACCGGAAGGCACGCCCGGCCATGTCGCCTGGCACGAACTCTATGCAAGCGAGGGAGAGGCAGCCTTCGCCTTCTATGCCGACCAGTTCGGCTGGACCAAAGCCGACGCGCTGGATATGGGCCCGCGGGGGATCTACCAGATGTTCGCCACCGGCGGACCGCCAGTGGGCGGCATGATGACGGAACCCGACGCGGCAGCGCCATTCTGGTTGTTCTATATCGCCGTCGAGGCCCTGGATGCCGCGCTGGAACGCGTCGCACAGGCGGGCGGCCACGCCATCCAGGGGCCCATGGAAGTTCCCGGCGGACAGTGGATCGCCCAATGCCGCGATCCGGAAGGCACGCTGTTCGCGCTGGTGGCCCCCCACCGCTGAACCGCCCGCCCCGCCTCCGCCGCGTCAGCCGACGGTCACACGCGGCAATTCCTGCCCGCTCGCCACGGGGGGCGCGCCGGCCAGCGGCGCGCCATCGCGAAACAGGCGCGCCCGCCCGATATCGAGCCCCAGCCCCTCGGTCCCCGCCTGGCCAAGCCGCTCCGGCAGGACGAGGATCTCGACCTCCCGCGTGCCCAGCGCCACGGCCAGCCGCCGCAATCCCCCCTGCCCGCCGGTCAACGGTATGGCCCGGGCCGCCCCACCCGCCGCCACCAGCCGCGCCTCATGCGGGCGCAGGTAGGCCGTCGCCGGGCCATCGCCGGCGCTCACGGCAAAGGACAGGACATTCGGATCATCGGGCAGGAACCGCCCGTGGGCGACCCGGCCGGCAAATTCCAGCGCTTCGCCCAGAAATTCCATCACGAACGGCGTGGCGGGTGCGGCATCCAGCGTCTCGGCCGCCGCCTCCTGCACGATGCGCCCGTTCTGCATCACCACCAGCCGGTCGGCCACTTCCAGCGCCTCGTCATGGTCGTGGGTCACCAGCACCGTCGTCAGGCCAAGCTGGTCGTGCAGCCCGCGCAGCCAGCGGCGGATCTGCCGCCGCACGATCGGGTCCAGCGCGCCGAACGGCTCGTCCAGCAGCAGCAGGCCCGGCTTCGTCGCCAGCGCGCGCGCCAGCGCCACGCGCTGCCGCTGCCCGCCGGACAACTGGTCCGGATAGGCCCCGCCCAGCGTCGGCAACTGGATCAGCTCCAGCAATTCGGCCACCCGGGCGGCAATCGCCCCCCGATCCGGCCGCTCCCCCCGGGGCAGCACATCCAGCCCGAAGGAGATATTGCGCGCCACCGTCATGTGGCGGAACAGCGCATAATTCTGGAACACGAAGCCGATCCGCCGCTCGCGCATCGGGCGCCCCGCCAGCACCTGGCCATCGACCAGCACCGTGCCCTCATAAGGCCCGTCCAACCCGGCGATGGTCCGCAGCAGCGTGGTCTTGCCGGCACCGGACGGCCCGACCAGGGCCACGAAGGCCCCATCCTCGATGGTCAGCGAAACCCCGTCGAGCATCTTGCGCGACGCATTCGGCGCACGGCGCGTCAGGGACTGGATCTGGACGCTCATGACGACGCCTTCCTGAAATCATGCTCGAGAAACGACCGCAGCAGGACGGTGGCCATGGCGATCAGCGCCAGCAGCGCCGCCATGGTGAAGGCGGCGACCGTCTGATAGCCGTTATAGAGCGTCTCGATATGCAGCGGCATGGTTTCCGTCAGCCCCGGAATATGGCCCGAGACGACCGACACCGCGCCGAACTCGCCGATCCCCCGCGCCGTCGTCAGCAGGATGCCCGACAGCAGCGCCCAGCGCGCATCGGGCAGCGTCACCCGCCACAATGTCCGCCAGAACCCGGCCCCGAGCAGGAACGCCGCCTCCTCCGCCTCGCGCCCCTGCTGTTCCATGAACGGCATCAGCGTCCGCGCGACATAGGGAAAGGTCACGAAGAGCGTGGCCAGCAGGATACCCGGCGTGGCAAAGGCGATCTGGATATCGTGCTGGTCCAGCCAGCCGCCCCACCAGCCCTGCCGCCCGAACAGCAGCAGCCAGACCAGGCCGGCAATCACCGGCGAGACACTGATCGGTAGTTCGATCAGCGCGACCAAAACCCCCCGGCCGCGAAAACGATATTTGGTCACCAGCCACGCCGCCATGATCCCGCCGGCGGTATTGACGAGGGTGGCCACCAGCGTGACCAGCAGCGTCAGGCGGATCGCGGACAGCGCATCCGGGTCCAGCAGGCTGCGCCACGCGGCCGCGATTCCGGTACGCAGGGCTTCGACCATCACCAGCAGCACCGGCAGCACCAGCACGGCCAGCACCGTCAGATAGGTGGCGGCAACCAGCACGGCATTGCCGCGACGCGACGGCCCACCCATCACGCCGCCCCCCGCGCCACCAGCCCGCGCGACACACGGCGGCGCAGCGCGGCCACGCCGGTCATGCACACCAGCGCACTGAGCAGCAGGATCAGCGCGATCGCGGTCGCGCCATTATAATCATATTCCTGCAACCGCACCACGATCAGCAGCGGCGCGATCTCGCTATGGAACGGCTGATTGCCGGCGATGAAGATCACCGACCCGTACTCGCCGATGCAGCGCGCGAAGGCCAGGCTGAACCCGGCCACCAGCGGCGGCAGCAGGGGCGGCAGGATGACCCGGCGAAAATTCTGCAACGGGCTGGCCCCCAGCAGCAGCCCTGCCTCCTCCAGCTCCGGCGGCAGGCCGCGCAGCACCGGTTCGACGGCCCGCACGATAAAGGGCAGGCCGACGAACATCAGCGCAGCCACGATGCCGGCCGGCGTGTAGGCCACGCGGATGCCGGCACGGGCCAGCAGCGCGCCGACCCACCCGGTGGGACCGTACAGGGTCGCCAGCGTGATGCCCGTCACGGCGGTCGGCAGGGCGAAGGGCAGGTCGATCAGCGCATCGATCGCCCGCCGCCCGGGCAGGCGCGCGCGCACCAGCGCCCAGGCCAGCAGCAGGCCCAGCGGCACATCGATCGCGGCGGCCAGCGCGGCACAGCCAAAGCTGACGCGCAGCGCCGCATACATGCGCGCGTCATGCAGCGCCCGCAGCATCGCACCCCCGCCTTCCTGCCAGGGGCGCAAGACCAGGGCCGTCAGCGGCAACGCGACAATCAGGCCGATCCAGACCAGCGTGAACGCGATGGATATGGAAAGACCTGGCAGCCCATCGCGCCGCCGCAGGCAAAACACCATGAAAGAGTCCGCTATCGGCTATAGATCTGGTCGAACACACCGCCATCGGCGAAATGCGTCTTCTGGACCTTAGTCCATCCACCCAGGCTGGCGACATCGAATGTTGTCGTCTTGGGGAAGACAGATGCCGTTTCGGCCACGATCGCCGGATCGACCGGGCGGAAATAATGTTTCGCCCCGATCCGCTGCCCCTCAGGCGTGAACAGGAAGTCGAGGAAGCCCTTCGCCACCGCTTCCGTTCCATGCGCCTGGACATTCTTGTCCACCACCGCGACCGGCGGTTCGGCCAGGATCGTCACCGGCGGCACGACGATGTCGAACGTGTCCGGCCCCAGCTCGCGCGTCGCCAGCAGCGCCTCGTCCTCCCACGCGATCAGCACATCGCCCAGCCCGCGCTGCACGAAACTGTTGGTGGCCCCGCGCGCGCCGGTATCCAGCACCGGCACATGGGCGAACAGCGACTTGAGATACGCGGTCGCCGAAGCTTCGGACCCGCCGGGCTGGCGCAGTGCCCAACCCCAGGCGGCCAGATAGTTCCAGCGCGCACCGCCCGAGGTCTTGGGGTTGGGCGTAATCACCTGCACGCCGTCCCGCAGCAGGTCCGGCCAGTCATGGATGCCCTTGGGGTTCCCCTTGCGCACCAGGAAGACGATCGTGCTGGTGTAAGGCGTGGAATTGTGCGGCAGACGCGTCTGCCAGTCCGCCGCCAGCAGCCCGTGCTGGGCCAGGATATCGATGTCATAGGCCAGGCCCAGCGTCACCACATCGGCAGGCGCCCCCTCCAGCACCGAGCGCGCCTGCGCGCCCGACCCGCCGTGCGAGGACGTCACCACCACCCGCTCACCCCCATGGGCCTTCGCCCAGAAGGCGGAAAAGGCCCGTCCGGCATCGGCATAAAGCTCGCGCGTCGGATCGTACGACACATTCAGCAGCCGCGTCGCCGCCGCCGCGGGACGCGGGCGCGCGCCCATGGCAAACGCCGTGGCGGCGGCAGCCGTCCCGGCAAGGAAGCCGCGCCGCGACGGCACCATGAAACCGTTCTTCATATCGTTTCTCGTCCAGATGACAGTTGCGGATGAAAAAAACCGGTTCAGAACGTGGCCTGCACGCGCCCGGCGACGGCATTGCCCGTCCGGCCCAGCAGGTTCACCCCGCCGGACACACCCTTCGACCGGGTGACGATGAAATGATCGAAATCCAGCATGAACTTGAAATGCTGGTTGGGATACCAGTTCAATCCCCCCGCCCAGACCGTCTGCTGGTTGCCGTTGACGCCCACCCCGCCCTGGTTGGCGACATCGGACAGGTCCGCCACGCTCCAGCGGCCGCTGAGTTCCAGCGCGCCCCAATCGCCGCGCGCCGGATCGAAATCATGCTCGACCCCCGGCGTGGTGAAGGCACCGGTCTTGACGTTGTATCCACGCCCCCGGCCGAACAGCGTGTAGTTGGCCGCGACATACCACCCGTCGAAATTCAGCGACGGCAGCGGAGACGCCCCGGCATTATGCCCGCGCTCCACGCCCACATGGTAATATTCGCCCTTCAGCAGGAATTTCCGCCAGCGGAAGGCCAGTTGCGGACCAGCCGCCCAGATCTGGGACACATTGGTCAGCGCCCCCGATGTCAGCAACGAAGTCTCGCCCAGCGCCACCTCCATATTGTCGCTGAACGTATAGTTGCGGCCGCTTGAATTCTGGTTGACCTTGAAGGCGCTGGTCGCGCCGGCCCCGACATGGACGTCGATATCCTTGCTCACATAGGGCCGGCCGACGATGCGGGCCACCGCGCCGGTCTGGCTGTCGGTAATCGTCGTGTCCTTGTTCCGGTCGCCGAACTTCTGGCCGGTGAAATAGGCCGCCGCCTGCCAGCGGTTTTCATAATGCTCGCCGCCGATGCTGAAGCGCCCGACGCCGCCCGCCAGGTTGCGCACCAGATCGATGATGGTCGGGCGCTCGAGGAACTCGAACGACGATGCCCGCTCCGCGCTTTCCTCTTCCATGCGCGGCTGGAAATAGCCGACGGTCAGAATCGTATGGCGCAGCCCGGTATAATTCGCGTTCGCCTCGAACAGGCTGACCGACCCGTCCACCGAGCTGGAGCCGAATTCCGGCGTGACGTTCGCCACCCAATCCTTGTAGCGCCAGGAGAAATAGATCCGCTGGCGCCGGGCATTCTGGGTGAATTTGTTGAAATTGCCGGCTCCCTCGCCCCGCCTGGGCCCGGCGCCGAGAAAGCCCCCAAGATCCTCCATCGCCGTCAGGCCGAGCGAGAAGCTGTATGCGCCATCCTCCGACGAGATCGTGGGCCGCCCGGCCGGAAAGCCGATCTGCATCCCGCCCACATGCACGGTCTCGTCCCGCGCGGTCGCGGCCCGGATCTCGGCCCAGGACGGAATCGGCCCTTCCGGGGTGATCAGGCGCGTCTCGGCATCCGTGCGGGGCCGATGCGTGGCGGCCAGTCCCTGCGGTTCCCCGATCGCGGGCAACGGACCGCCGGCCCAGCGATGCGCATGGACGACACGCGGCGCCCCCTCCCCACCATGGCCGGTGGTGACCGACACGGCCCGGCCCTCATCGCGGGCGATCCGGGCCTGCAGCACCCGGATCTCGTCCCGCATCTGGCGCTGCATCTCCCGCATTTCACGCCGCAACGCCGTGATTTCGTCATCCTGCGAAGCCGCCTCCGCCAGAGCCGGCAGAAAACTGGTGGACAGGGCCGTTGCCAGGGCAAGCATGCGCCGGACTTTGAAACCTTCTTTCATGTTCTACGAACCCTCGACCCAGCACACGCAGGCGTATTTCACGATATTTTTCGCATTTAGCGCGAACTGCAATGATCGATGGCACGTTGTAATTTAACGGTCAATAGCGTTATAAAAGTCATTTACTGTTTTTGTTCGTTTAATTCGGACAGCGCCCGAGCGACAATCCCGAGCGACAATACGGATATTCCACTATTTTTATAGTTGTTAACCGTATATGAAGGCGGCCTCAGGATGACCGGCCCTCACCCCGAAGAGGCATGGGCGGGCGGCACGTCCCACCCGGTACCCCACCCAAAAAAACGCCTCAGAAACTGGCCTGGACCCGTCCCACGACCAGATTGCCGGTCCGCCCGAACAGATTGACCCCGCCAGCCACCCCCTTCGACCGGGTGACGATGAAATGGTCGAAATCCAGCATGAACTTGAAATAGCGGTTGGGGTACCAGTTCAGGCCCCCCTGCCAGACCGTCTGCTGGTTGCCGTCAACCCCCGCGCCGCCCTGATCGGCGACATCGGACAGATCCGTGACGCTCCATCGCCCATTGAGTTCCAGCGCGCCCCAATCCCCATGCAGCGGATCGAAATCCCGTTCGACCCCCGGCGCGACAAACGCGGCGATCCTGGGATTGTAGGATCGGGGCCGGCCGAACAGCGTATAATTGGCCGCGACATACCACCCGTCGAAACCCAGCGATGGCAGCGGGCTGGCACCGGCCTCCCGGCGGCGTTCCACGCCGATATGGTAATATTCGCCCTTGAGCAGGAAACGCCGCCAGCGCACCGCCAGTTGCGGACCGGCCGCCCAGATCTGCGCCACATTGGACAACACACCCGAGGTCAGCAGGGACGTCTCGCCCAAGGGCACCTCGACATTGTCGCTGAACGTATAGCTCCGGCCCTTGGCGCTCTGGTTGACCCTGAAGGCGCTGATCGCGCCGGCCCCGACATGGACATCGACATCCCTGCTGACATAGGGCCGCCCGACAATACGCGCGACGCCGCCGGTCTGGCTGTCGGTAATCGTCGTATCCTTGTTGCGGTCGCCGAATTTCTGCCCGGTGAAATAGAGCGCCGCCAGCCACCGATCCTCGTAATGCTCGCCACCGACGCTGAAGCGCGCGACACCGGCCGCTATGTTGCGCGCAAGATCGACGATGGTCGGCCGCTCGAGAAACGCGAACGCCACCGGCCGTTCCGCGCTTTCCTCGTCCATGCGCGGCTGGAAATAGCCGACAGTCAGCGTCGTATGGCGCCACCCGGTATAATTCAGGTTCGCCTCGAACAGCCCGACCGACCCGTCGGCGGTCAGCGACCCGAAATCGGGGGTGACATGCACCACCCAATCCTTGTACCGCCAGGAGAAATACAGCCGCAGCCGGCGCCCGTTTTCGGTAAAGCTGTTGAAATTCCCCCTGGCCTCGCCCGCCCGGGCACCGGTGCCGATAAAACCGCCGATATCCTCCTGCAACAGCATGCCGACTGAAAAACTATACGCCCCGTCATCCGACGATATCGTGGGCCGCCCGGACGGAAAGCCGATGCGCATGCCGCCGATATGCACGCTCTCATCCTTCGCCGTCGCGGCCCTCAATTCCGCCCAGGACGGGATCGGCCCTTCCACCAGGGCCAGCCGGCTTTCCGCCTCCGATCGGGGCCGCACCGGGCCTGCCCCCTGCGGCACGCCGATCATGGGCAACGGCCCGCTCCACCGCCTCGGCATGGCATGGGCCCCATGCGCGGGTACCCGATGCGCCTCCTGCGCCCGCGGCGCGCGGCCCTCGTCGCGGGCGATCCGGGCCTGCAGCACCCTGATCTCGTCGCGCATCTCGCGCTGCATCTCCCGCATTTCGCGCCGCAACGCCGCAATCTCGTCATCATGGGGGGCCGCTCGGGCCAGGCTCGGCAGACCGATGACCGGCACCATCGTCGCCAGAAACAAAGACCGTATTTTCAATAAACTGGACACTATCGACCGAACACTCCGCGCCATTCCCCGCAAGAACGCACCGGATCGCGCAGGTTTCCCGCAATGAATTGCCGGAAGGCTAGTGAGCCACCATGACTCGGTCAACGCCGCCGTATGATTTACACCACGATTTCCACAATCAATCCATGGTTTTATATTCTACCGAAATACAAATGTATATTTTCATGTCTCCGACCGCAGACGACATGCCCGGCCCCGACCGGTCGCGTAACTCCCAAAAAAAGCCCGGTCTCCATCAGGAAGACCGGGCCAGCAGTTTCAATAACCGTTATTGCTTGTTCTTATTCCGCAACGCCAGGGGGCGCCGGCTTCAGCCGAACTGCCCCATGGTGTTATGCGCGCCGCCGGCCTTCAGCGCCGCTTCACCGGCGAAATACTCCTTGTGATCGTCGCCGATGTCCGAGCCCGCCATGTTCTGGTGCTTGACGCACGCGATCCCCTGGCGGATTTCCTCGCGCTGGACGTTCTGCACGTAACCCAGCATCCCCTCCTCGCCGAAATATCTCTTGGAGAGATTGTCGGTCGACAGCGCCGCCGTGTGATAGGTGGGCAGCGTGATCAGGTGATGGAAGATGCCGGCCCGCTTCGACGCATCCCGCTGGAACGAGCGGATGCGCAGGTCGGCCTCCGTCGCCAGTTCGGTCTCGTCATAGCTCTGCGCCATCAGCTTCGCGCGGTCATACGCCGTCACGTCGCGCCCTTCTGCCTTCCAGGCATCATAGACCTGCTGGCGGAAATTGAGCGTCCAGTTGAAGGACGGCGAATTGTTGTAGACCAGCTTGGCATTCGGCACGGCGTCGCGGATACGGTCCATCATGCCGGCAATCTGCTCGATATGCGGCTTTTCCGTCTCGATCCATAGCAGGTCGGCGCCATTCTCCAGCGCGGTGATGCAGTCCAGCACGCAGCGATCCGCACCGGTTCCGTGACGGAACTGGTAGAGGTTGCTGGGCAGCCGCTTCGGACGCAGCAGCTTGCCTTCGCGGGCAATGATCACGTCGCCATCGCGCACGGTGCCGTCGGTCACCTCTTCGCAATCCAGATAGGCATTGTACTGGTCGCCCAGATCGCCCGGCTGGCTGCTATAGGCGATCTGCTTGGTCAGGCCCGCACCCAGGCTGTCGGTGCGACAGACGATCACACCATCTTCCACCCCCAGTTCCAGGAACGCGTAGCGGACAGCGCGCACCTTCGCCAGGAAGTCCTCATGCGGCACCGTGACCTTGCCGTCCTGATGGCCGCACTGCTTTTCGTCCGACACCTGGTTCTCGATCTGGATGGCGCAGGCACCGGCCTCGATCATCTTCTTCGACAGCAGGTAGGTCGCCTCGGCATTGCCGAAACCCGCGTCGATATCGGCGATGATCGGCACGATATGGGTCTGGTGATTGTCGATCTTCGCCTGGATCTCGGCCTCGCGCGCCGCATCGCCGGCTTCACGCGCGGCATCGAGGTCGCGGAACAGCCCCCCCAGCTCGCGGGCATCGGCCTGGCGCAGGAAGGTGTAGATTTCCTCGATCAGCGCCGGCACCGCCGTCTTCTCGTGCATCGACTGGTCGGGCAGCGGGCCGAATTCCGAGCGCAGCGCGGCGACCATCCAGCCC
Source organism: Gluconacetobacter tumulicola (assembly GCF_014174215.1). GTDB lineage: Bacteria > Pseudomonadota > Alphaproteobacteria > Acetobacterales > Acetobacteraceae > Gluconacetobacter > Gluconacetobacter tumulicola. The sequence continues at coordinate 74,583 of NZ_JABEQL010000016.1, forward strand.
GACAGATACAGGTAGCGGCCCTTCAGCGACCCGAAATGCTTCTTCACCGAGATCATCTGCTGCTGCGCGATGAAACCGTGCCAGGCCCCCAGCGACTGGGTGTACTGCGCCGGATCGGCATCATAGGCAGCCATGTCCTGACGCATGATGGCGGCCGTGTAGCGCGCGATGTCCAGCCCGGTCTGAAAACGGTTCTGCAGGCGCATGCGCACGACATAGTCGGGATTGATCCCGCCCCAGGTGCCCTGCTTGGCCTGGATGATCTGGTTGAGCTTGGCGGTTGCCGATTCCTGATATGACATGTGACGGTTTCCGTTATTCTTGGGAAGCGTGGCGTCACAAGGCTTAACGCCATCACGCCCCATCCCGGAAGGTGGAAACCGGTATTCACGCTGTATTTCTGTAAAGAATTTACAGACAGTAATTTCCAATTGAAAAGTCTTTTTACGCCCTCGGAGCCTGTCTGGAAATGTGGGCTGGTGAGCGAGAGCGGCCCGAGGGCAGATGGCCGGGCGCACCGCCGGGCCATCTGCCCAGGTCAACCGTGCGTCGGCATCGCGAATTCCGCGCCCGAGCGGATACCCGTCGGCCAGCGGGTGGTCACCGCCTTCATGCGTGTAAAGAAGCGCACACCCTCCGGCCCGTGCATATGGTGGTCGCCGAACAGCGAGTCCTTCCAGCCCCCGAAGGAATGAAAGGCCATGGGCACCGGAATGGGCACATTCACGCCGATCATGCCCACCTGCACCCCATGGGTGAACGCCCGGGCGGCATCGCCGTCGCGGGTAAAGATCGCGGTACCATTGCCATAGGGGCTTTCATTGATCAGCGTCAGCGCGCTGTCGAAATCCGGCACGCGCACCACACACAGCACCGGGCCGAAGATCTCCTCCCGATAGATCGTCATGTCCGTCGTCACATGGTCGAACAGCGACCCGCCGATGAAGAACCCCGTCTCATGCCCGGCCACCACATGGGCGCGCCCGTCGACCACCAGGCTCGCCCCCTGCTCCACCCCGGCATCGACCAGCGCACGCACGCGGGCCAGATGCTGACCGGTGATCAGCGGCCCCATCTCGTTGCTGTTATCGCTGCCATGACCGATCTTCAGCGAACGGACCCGCGCGGCCAGCCTGTCCACCAGCGCATCGGCCACCGGCCCGACGGCCACGGCGACCGAAATCGCCATGCATCGTTCACCGGCCGAGCCATAGGCCGCCCCCACCAGCGCATCCACCGTACGGTCCAGATCGCAATCCGGCATGATGACAGCATGGTTTTTCGCCCCGCCCAGCGCCTGCACACGCTTGCCGGCCGCGGTCCCCGTGGCATAGACATGCTTCGCGATGGGCGTGGAACCGACAAAGCTGATTGCTTCGATGCCGCGATGCTCAAGGATGGCATTGACCATCTCCTTGTCGCCCTGCATCACCTGGAACACCCCGTCCGGCAGCCCGGCCTCCCTGAAGATATCGGCCAGCAGCACGGCAGCGGACGGATCGCGCTCGGATGGCTTCAGGATAAAGCAGTTGCCGGTCGCCAGCGCCATCGGCGCCATCCACAGCGGCACCATGACCGGGAAGTTGAACGGCGTGATGCCGGCCACCACCCCCAGCGGCTGGCGCATCGTATGGGCGTCGATCCCGCGACTGACCTGCTCGGTAAACGCGCCCTTCAGCAGCTCCGGCGCGGCGGTGGCATATTCCACCACTTCCAGCCCGCGCGTGACCTCCCCCTGGGCGTCCGAAAGGATCTTGCCATGCTCGGCCGTAATCGTGGCGGCCAACTGGTTCATGCGCGCCTCGATCAGGTCCCGCGCCCGGAACAGGATGCGCGCGCGCGTCAGCGGCGGCGTCTCCGCCCAGGCGGGAAAGGCACGGCGCGCGGCGGCAATCGCCGCTTCCAGGTCGCTCTGCACCCCCAGCACGACCTGCGCCGCCACGGAACCCGTCGCCGGGTTGAACACATCGGCACGCCCCTTCCCGTCGCCCTCGCTATGCCGGCCATCGATAACGTGAGGAATAATCTTCATGATCTTGATCCTTCATATGTATGTCAGTGTTCAGATCTACGGCCCGGAATCCCGGACCAGCGCGTCGCAGGACAGCGTAGCCGCCTCGCGTTTCCGGTCACGCCCCACCGGCAGCGTTTCGGGAACGAAGAAAAGAGTGACGAAGAAGCCGATGACACAGACCACCACCGGATAGAGCAGCCCGGCGAAGACATTCCCGGTAAGATTGACCAGGCTGAGGCCGATCAGCGGCAGGAAGCCACCGAAAATCCCGTTGCCTATATGGTAGGGAATGGAAATCGACGTATAGCGGACCGAAGGCGGAAAACTCTCGACGATAAAGGCCCCATACGGGCCATAGATCATGGCGGCAATCACCACCAGCAGGAACACGGTGGCCGCGACAGGCAGGAAATCGATCGTGCTGCCATGCACGGCGGACCGCAGCAGCATGAACATCGGCAGGTAAAAGACGATTGCAGCCCCCATCCCGCACAGCGACAGAAGCTTGCGCCCGATCCGGTCCGACAGTGCGCCAAAGAGGACGAAGAACGGCAACCCGCACAGCGCCCCCATGGCAACCGCCAGCGTGGCGGACAGGAAATCCACATGCAGCACGCTTTGCAGGAAATAAAGCGCGTAGAACTGCGCGGTATAGAAGGTAATGGCCTGCGCGCAGGCCACACCGAACAGAAAGGTCACGATCCGCCGCGCATTGCCCGGAATCGTGAACGCATCGCGGATCGGCGATGCGGAAAGCTGCTTGTTCTTCTGCATGTCCAGAAAGACCGGCGATTCATGCAGCCTCATACGGATACGAAACGACACGCCAACCAGCACGATCGACACCAGGAACGGCAGGCGCCATCCCCAGGCACCGAAGCGCGCCTCGCCCAGCCCCAGGCGCAGACCCAGCACCATGGCCAGAGACAGCACAAACCCGCCCGACGCCATGGCCTGGATATAGCTGGCCCACTTGCCCCGCTCATGGGCCGGCGCATGTTCTGCAACGTAGGTGGCCGCCCCGCCATATTCCCCGCCCAGCGCCAACCCCTGGATGATGCGCAGCGAGATCAGCAGCACCGGCGCCAGATAACCCGCCATGGCATAGGTGGGCAGAAACCCGATGGCGGCGGTGGAACAGCCCATGATCAGCAACGTGGCCAGAAACGTGACCTTGCGCCCGAACCGGTCCCCCATATGGCCGAAGATCAGGCTGCCGAGCGGCCGGACGGCAAACCCGGTCGCGAAAGTGGCGACACTGATCAGCGTCGCCGCCACCCCGTCCTGCGGCGGATAGAATAATTTCGAAAAGAAGATGGCCAGGCTTCCGTAAAGGAAAAAATCGTACCATTCGATAATGGTGCCGACGCTGGAGGCGAAGACCAACCCATACATCGGGCGGGCGGCAGCGTGCGAATCCTGCATGATGATCGCTCCCGTTTTCTGATACGCTCAGGCCCAGACGCGGCGATAAAGGTCCACGATCTCGGTCGCGGTCGGCACGTGCGGATTATTCGCGGGCGAGCCCGAGGCCAACGCCTGATCGGCCATCAGCGGCAGCAGATTGTCCCAACGGGCAGCATCCAGCCCGAAGGATTGCGGCGACGGCACCCCCAGTTCCGCATTGCGCGCCCGCAGCGCCCCCACCAGCGCCTCGCCGGCCACCGCGTCGGACGCTTCCCGCCCGACAATGCCCATGGCCCGTGCGCATTCGGCATACCGCCCCGGCGCGCCGGGCAGCGACCACGCCGTGATCTCGGGCAGCAGCATCGCGTTGGACAGGCCATGCGCGACATGAAAATGCGCCCCGATCGGCCGGCTCATCCCATGCACCAGCGCCACCGAGGCATTGGAGAACGCCATGCCGGCCTCGAACGCCCCCTCCATCACGGCGGCACGGGCCTCCCGATTGCCGGGCTCGACGCAGCAGGCAGGCAGATGGGTCCAGATGCGCTTCATCGCCGTCAGTGCCAGCGCATCGGTAAACGGGCTGGCCTTGCGCGAGACATAGGCTTCCAGCGCGTGGGTCAGGGCATCGATCCCGGTATCCGCCGTCAGGCGGGCGGGCATCGACAGGGTCAGCTCATAATCGACGATGGCAATCCGGGGCTGATAGGCCGCCCCCATGCACAGCATCTTCTCGTCCGTGGCCTCGTCGGTAATCACCGTCACACGCGTGGCCTCCGACCCGGTACCGGCGGTGGTCGGAATGGCGATGATCGGCAGCCCTGGCGCATCCTGCACGAACGGCGCCTTCAGCCGCGCCGGGGTAGTGTCATGCACCGCCAGCACGCCGACCATTTTCGCCGTGTCGATGGGGCTGCCGCCTCCCAGCCCGATCACGCAATCATGCGCGCCCTCACGCAGCATCGCCAGCGCCGTGTTCACACAGGCCACCGTCGGGTCGGGCACGGTGTCGGTGAAGGCGCGCGCCTCGAACCCCTCCCCGCTCAACAGCGCATGAACCCGCTCCAGCACGCCCGACGCCGCCATGAAACGATCGGTGATGATAAAGGGTGCCCGAAGCCCCGCCTGACGCAACGCCACCGGCAGGTCCTCCAGCGCACCGCCACCGAGGCGCACGAAAGGAGGCAGATAGAAAGCTGTCATGGACAGGACTCCTCGCGGAAGAGAGAGGCTTTGTCCGCCGTTCGGGGCCGCCTCTTCTTGTTGCTGTTGCCCTTGGGTTAACGCGAAAACGCTCACGCGAAAATTAGGCGTTTTCGCCCATGGCCTGTGCAAATCTGCACGACATGGGACAACCCGATGTGCGGGATCATGGGGAGCGACGCGCATGAAGCTGGGACTGGACTGGCGCGACCTGCAGTATTTTCTGGCGGTCGCGCGCGGCGGATCGCTGTCGGTGGCGGGCCGCCAGCTCGGCGTGGACCATGCGACGGTGGGGCGCCACATCCAGTCGCTGGAGCAGGCGATGGACGCCTCGCTGTTCGAACGGCACCTGCGCGGCTACGCGATGACACGACAAGGTGAACGGCTGCTGGCGGCGGTCGAGGGCATGGACAAGGAAGCCGGCCGCATTACCGAGACCGGCGAAGGCGGCCTGTCCGGCACGATCCGCATCAGCGCGCTGGAAGGATTCGCCAATTTCTTCCTCGCCCCCCGCATCGGCCTCCTGCTGGCCAACAATCCCGGCCTGACGGTGGAGATGGAAACCATCCAGCAGATCGTCTCCCTCGCCCGCCGCCACGCCGATATCGCCATCACGCTGACCCCACCCAACGGCAACCGCTTCACGGGCGAGGAACTGGGCGAATACAGGCTGTTCATCTACGCCAGCCCCGACTATCTCGCCCGCCACGCCCCCATCCGGACGCGCGAGGATTTGGCGGAGCACATGTTCGCCGGTTACGTCGACGAACTCCTCTTCACGCGCGAACTCGATTATCAGGGCGCCATGGGCATTCCCGCGCGCGCCGTGCGGATTCAAAACTCCAGCATCCACGCCCAGATGGAGGCCGCCTGTTCCGGCCTCTGCCTTGCCGTCCTCCCCGCCTTCGTCGCCGCCACCCGCCCCCGACTGGTGCGCATCCTGCCCGAGACGATGACCCTGCGCCGCATCTACTGGCTGGCCACCCGCGCCGACGAACGCGGCACCCGCCGCATCCACCATCTCTGCGCCCTGCTCCGCCGCGAAGTGGAGAAGGAGAAAGCCCTGTTCCTGGGCGAGACGTAAAAAATTCATCCGCACAGGCGGGAAAGCTGCCGCTCCGGGCTTTATCGCACCGCCCGAACCGTGACAAAACGCGGCGGCCCCTCACCCATCAGGAGCACATCATGGAATCGCAAGCCCCCGCCCCACAGGCCAGCGTCGCGTCCGCGTGTCAGCCGGTCCTGTTCCTGCCCCATGGCGGCGGCCCCTGCTTCTTCATGGACTGGCCCGACACCTGGGACCATATGGCCGCCTATCTGCGCGGGCTGGCCGCGACACTGCCCCGCCGCCCCGACGCCATTCTTGCCGTCTCAGGCCATTGGGAAACGGACGTGCCGACCGTCACCTCCGCACCCCATCCGCAACTGATCTACGATTATTACGGCTTCCCCGCCCACACCTACCGGCTGCGCTACCCCGCCCCCGGATCGCCGGAACTGGCCGCACGGGTGCGCGCGCTGCTGGACGCGGCCGGGATCGCGAATGCCGAGGACCCGGCACGGGGTTTCGACCACGGCGTCTTCATCCCCTTCATGCTCGCCTTCGAACAGGCCGATATCCCGATCGTGGAACTGTCCCTGCGCCGCGACATGAATGCAAAAGCCGAAATGCAGGTCGGCGCAGCACTGCGCCCCCTGCGCGACCAGAACGTGCTGATCGCCGCCACCGGCATGACCTACCATAATCTCGCGCATTTCATGGCGCCCGACCCGGCGTCCGACGCCGCCGCGCGCGCTTTCGACAATTGGCTGGCGCTGGCCGTGGAAGCACCGCCGGAGCAACGGCGCGAAGCCCTTCTGCACTGGGACCGCGCCCCCGGCGCCCTGCAATGCCATCCCCGCCCCGAACATCTGCTGCCGTTGATGGTCGCGGCTGGGGCAGCGGGACAGGACCGCGGGCGGCGCGATTACAGCGACACCATCATGGGCAAGGCCCTGTCCGGCTTCCGTTTCGGCTGATCCGCCCCCTCAGAACGTCGCCGTCAGGCTCAGATTGTAAGAGCGCCCCAATCCGGGCAGCGCCCCCAGCACGCCCGTCGCCTTGTAATCGCCCAGCGAAAGCCCCCCGAGCGGCAGATCATATTTCTGGTCCAGCACGTTATCGATGCTGGCATCGAGCGTAAGATTCCGCCACCGATAGCTCCCGCCCAATTCCAGCAATGCATAACCCGGCGTGCGCGGCTCATGCCGCAGCCAGTCGACCGTGTCCTTGGCCTTGACCAGCGTTACCTCGACGCGACCGGTCCAGTTCTCATAAATCTCGTGCAGCGCAATCGTACCGTTGGTCGGCATCTGATGATAAAGGCCGGAATGCGTCACCAGATCCTGCCCGCGCACCCAGTTAAGGTTGGCCTGCACCTCGCCGGTACCGAACGCGTCGCTCCGCCATAGCCGCGCAAAGGCCGAGCCGTTGATGCCGTAGCTCTGCGCATCATGGTTGACGAACTGCAATTGCGACAGGCCGTTCGAAAGCGCCCCGATACGCATCACGTTGATATAACGATGCGTGTATGTGTAGTAGGGCTGGATTTTCACCAGCCACGCCTGATCGCGCGGGTCATGCCACGTGATCGTCATGCTGGCGGTATTGGCAATCTCGGGTGTCAGGTCCAGGTTGCCGACATAGCCGTTCCCGTCGCCGAACCAGCCGATCATGCTGCTCGCCATCGCCCCCCTGCCCCAGGCATAGCGTTCGTACAGATTGGGCGAGCGCGTCTTGCGCGCATACCCGCCCTCGATCATCAGACTGTCGAGCGGATGCCAGCGCACCAGCGCCGTGACATCGAAATTGGTATCGGTCCGCCCGCGCGAGGCCGCATTGAACCGCCGCGCCGCCATGATATCGGCCATGCTCATCATCCCGGTCCAGGAATAGGGCGCGACCGGGCCGGTATTCATCATCACCAGGTCACTGCGCATCCCCAGTTCGGTGGACAGGCGCGGCAGCCACTGCGCCTTCCATTCGATGTAATGGCCCAGCCGGTCCCGATACCCGTTATTGACGTTATGATAGGTATTCGGCCCCATCATCATGCTGCCCGCCAGCGGCGGCCACCAATCGTTCAACCCGTTATGGTCGAACGAACTCCCCAGGCCCAGCTCATGGCGCCGGCCAAGCGGAATCGTCGTCTTGATCGCATAGCCCGCCGTCCGCGCATCGGTATTCATCGGCATGCCGGTCGAGGCCGTATGCCCACCCTTGTCCGACATCATGTCCATGACATGATCCACCCGCTGCCAGAATCCCCGCGCCTCCAGCGTGCCCCAGTCGAAATCGCCCTTGTACTTGCCGTTCACGAAGGTCGACCGGTTGTTGGTCATATCCATGTATTGATTCGGGAAACCCTCATACGGAATATCCTGCTGCCCGACCGTCAGCGCCAGCAGATGATTGTCCTTATGCACGCCCAGCGTGACGGCATGGTTGAAGCTCAGATAACTGGTCGACCGCACGCGCGGCCCGTCACCGCCGGCATGGTAATCGCTGGCATGGCTGTAGGAGCCGGTATAGCGCAGGCTCAGCAGGTCGTTCGCCACCGTCACCGACCCCGACGCGCCGGACCCGCCTCCATTGCTGCGATAATCCCCCCGCAGCCGGCCGGTGACGAGAAGCGCCCCGGCCTTGGCAAATTGCGGATCGCGCCGCTCGACCGAGACCGTCCCCCCGGTACTGTCGCCCCCCTGGCTGACCGAGGTGATCCCGGCGGTGGCGATCGCCGACGCCACGCTGTCCGGATCGATATAGGACATCGCCGGATTCATGTGATTGGGACAGGCTGAGGCAATCCGCATCCCGTCCACAAAGGTCGCCACCCGGTCATCCGCCATCCCGTTCAGCACCGGCAGCGCCGACACTCCACCGGCCGCATAACTGCTGAACCCCAACGCATGAGACAGCAGGGCGCTCGTATCCGCACTATGTCCCGCCGGCCGCCGTACGCCGTTGACGGTAATGAACTCGCCCGCCGCTCCGGCAGACGAGGATTGAGAGGATATCGGCGCGGACACGGCCTGGTCCGCCCAGGCCGGAACAACGGCCAGCCCGCCGGCGACGGCCCAGCCGCACGCCACGGCACCGATCCACAAGGACCGGACATGATCTGTCATGACAGAAACCTGATCTGAGAGAGAGCAACAGCCCACGGGCCACGCGCACCGGTTTCCCCGTACGCAGGCCATGGGCGCGTCGTGCGCGGAGACGGTTCAGGATCGTACACGCCATCCCTTGCGGGCATGCGGCGGCACGATCGCTGAAAAATCTCTCAGATCGTCAGGGGCGGCCCAATGGCCGGGGGCCGCAAAAGGGCCCGCCGCATCGGCGGCGCACGCGGCCGGGCCGGGCTGTAGCGCACCCGCACCAGCCGGTGCAGGAGACAGAGTGCCGCCAGTACCACCGGCAGCACAACCAGCGACAGGTGCAGAAGCGGGCAAAGCGGGCAGGCATCATTGTCCGGCGCATGGTCATGCGACCGGTCGCCCGGCCCCGGCATGCCGGCCATCGCCATGCCGGGCATGTCATCACACATGTCGGACGCGGATGGCGGCGTCAGATGAATGCCCGTCAGACGCTCCAGCGTGGCCCGGGGCATCTCGCCGGGCAGCGCGCGCGCCTGAATGCCCAGCAAGCCGAGATAGCCGCACAGCACGAGCAAGGCGACCGTCCAGCGGCCCCATCCCGGCCGCTCCTTCCTGATCGCGTCCCGCCCGTTCACGGTCCGGCCACCTCGTTCGCTGCAAATCCGCCGCCTATCCCCTAGCGCCGGACAGGCAAAAGACGCAAGCACGACCGGGGGCGAACGCCGTCCGCCCGGCCGCCGCGATGATTATTTCTTCGCCGGCTGCGCCGAAGACGCCGGGGCGGTCGGCGCCAGGGTTTCAATGAAATCCTGCGAGACGAAGACAATTCCGTCCAGCGCCTGGTCCAGCGCCTCGGCCGCCTGCTTCGGCTGCCGACCCTCGACGAACACCGTCGCCCGGTTGACCGCGCCTTCCATCTGGTCCAGCGGCGCCAGCGCGACGATGAAATCGACATCCTCGCCCACGACCTGCATCGTCTGGGCCGCGGCCTTGCTGTCGCCTGCCTTCAGCTGGGCGTTGGCCGACGCGACCGCCGCCTTCTTCTCGGGCGCCAGAATGTCACTGGCGATGAACTCGCCACCCACCGGCACCCAATCAGTCGGCGTCGTCACCGGCCGATGCGTCGGCGGCAGCGGATGCTGCGGCGCGGGCTGAAGCGCGCTTTCCGCCGCGTTGTAGCGTTTCTCGGCCTTGCGGGCGGCCTCCAGCCGCTTCTGCGCGTCATAAAGGGGCGGCACCGCCTGATCCACCTTCCCCTGCGCGACAAGCTGCCGGGCGGTTACGATGTCCGACAGCGCCCGCTCTCCATCATTGGAGAGATGATGCAGCGCACGGCCGGCCTTGAACTTCTCCCATGCCGCATGCAGCGGCGCCGCATGCACCAGCGAGGGCACGGCACCCAGCGCGGCAACCACCGCCAGCGAGGTCACAATCCGCATATCTGACATCCTTCTCGTCGGTTAGAGTCATTTTCAACATAATGTTGCTGGCGATCGGAGGACAAGGCAGGGCAGGAATGCGCCTGGCGATTATGAAATTTAAAGAATACCGAACCGTTCCCGGTGCGCGCCGACGACAGGACCCGCGCGCCCCTCCGCTGCCCTGCCCGATGCCGTGGTGCTGGGCCGGCAGCAACTGGCCCGCCTCTCGGCGGCCTTCGCCGGGCTCGATGCGCGCACTGCCCGCCATCGCCAACTGCGCGCCCCAGCACAAGGCCCCTGAACGAATCAAAGTTTTTTGGTTCTTTTTTCAAAAAGGAACGTCAAACATCCCTCGGCGGCTCTGCCGGCAACCGCCAGTCGATCGGCGTCAGCCCATGGCTGACCAGAAACGCATTCGCCTTGGAAAAATGGTGGCAGCCAAAGAACCCGTTATGCGCCGATAGCGGCGACGGATGCGCCGCCTTCAGCACCAGATGCCGCGACTGGTCGACAAAGGCCGCCTTGCGCTGGGCATAGGCCCCCCACAGCATGAAGACCGCCGGCGTGCGCTGCTCGTTGACGCGGGCGATCACCGCATCGGTAAACTGCTCCCATCCCCGCTTCTGGTGCGAAGCCGCATTCCCCCGCTCCACAGTCAGCACGCTGTTCAGCAGCAGGACACCCTGCTTCGCCCAGGATTCCAGATAGCCGTGATGAGCCGGTGGAATACCCAGATCGCTCTGGAGTTCCTTGTAGATATTGACCAGCGACGGCGGAATGCGCACGCCGGGCCGCACGCTGAAGCACAGCCCATGAGCCTGACCATCGCCATGATACGGGTCCTGGCCCAGGATCACGACCTTGACGTCATCCAGCGGGGTCAGGTCCAGCGCCCGGAAATATTCCGCCCCCCTGGGGAAGATCACCTTGCCGCGCCCCTTCTCCGCCAGCAGGAAATCCTTCAGCGCCTGCATGTAGGGCGCATCGAATTCGGGGGCCAGCGCCGCCTTCCAGCTATCATCGAGCTTGATCGTCATGGCGGCATCAAGCGACGCCGCGTGGCAAAAATCAAGCAGGCTGCCCGCCCCCGCCATGAAGGGCAGGGGCGGAACAGGGTCGGACACCGATCCGGTCAGGGGGCAACGTCCACCAGCACGATCTCGGCATCCTCCAGCGCGCGCACCGTCAGCACGTCGGTCTGGGAAATCGCCGCCCCATCACGCGTGCCGACCGTCCGGCCCTCGATCTCCACGCTGCCCTTGGCCGGGACCAGATAACCCAGCCGTTCCACACCCAGCCGGTATTCCGCGCTTTCCCCCTTCTTCAGGGTCGCGCCCAGAACCCGCGCATCGGCATGGATCAGCAGGGCATCGCCCGCCGTATCGGCATCGTAGCCCGAGGCCAGTGCCACGAACCGCCCGCCACGCTCACCCCTGGGAAAGGTCCGCGTGCCCCACGAGGGCGCATGCCCCGCCCGGTCCGGCATGATCCAGATCTGGAAGATGCGCGTCCTGCCGGCCTCGCGATTATACTCGCTGTGCATGATGCCGGTGCCGGCCGACATCACCTGCACGTCGCCCGCCTCGGTGCGCCCCTTGTTGCCCAGATTATCCTGATGCGTAATGGCCCCTTCGCGCACATAGGTGATGATTTCCATGTCGCGATGCGGATGGGTGCCGAAACCGGTCCCCGGCGCAATGGCGTCATCGTTCCACACACGCAGCGCACCCCAGTGCATCCGGCGCGGATCGTAATAATCCGCGAAGGAAAAATGATGTTTCGCATCGAGCCACCCATGGTCGGCATGGCCCAGTTCCGCGAACGAACGAACCTCGATCATCGTGATCCCTCCAGTCTGATGTTTCTGGACGGACCCTACGCCCCCGCCGCAGCACTCCGATACGGCAGGAAGCGAAACCCTTCGTTTCCGGATTTTCCGCCCCCGGAGCCTGCCGGAGCCCCCCGTCTGGACGGGCACCGGCAGAAAATATATGGAAAGAGACCCGTCTGACCGTTTCCAAAAAGGCCGCTCTTCATGCGACTGCCCGATTTCGAAGCCTGGGCCATCTTCGCGAAAGTGGCCGAATGGGGGTCGTTCGCACGCGCGGCGGAGGACATCCAGCTGTCCAAGCCCACGGTCTCGAAGGCCGTAACCCGGCTGGAACAGGCGCTGGGCGCCAGCCTGTTCAACCGCAATTCGCGCCAGTTATCCCTGACCGACATGGGCCGCCACGCCCTGGGCCATGCCAGCCGCATCATCGCGGAAGCCGAAGCCGCCGAGGCCCAAGCCAGGGACGGCACGCTGAAACCCTCGGGCCAGATCCGCATCGCGGCGCCGATGACATTCGGCGTCAAGCACCTCTCGCCGGTCCTGCCCGCCTTCCTGCAACGCTATCCCGACATCGACCTCACGCTCGATTTCAGCGACGCGATCGTGGACCTGGTGGCCGAGGGCTACGACATCGCGCTGCGGATCTCCTCGCTGGCGGACTCGTCGCTGCGGGCCCGCCGGCTCTGCGCGGTCAGGCTGCTGCTGGTCGCCACCCCCGCCTGGCTCGATGCGACGGGCCGGCCGACCCACCCGCGCGATCTCGAGGCCCACAAGAGCTTCGTCTACACCAACACCTCCGCCCCGGGGACGATCCGCCTGCGCCATGCGCCGTCCGGCAAGGACTACGTGCTGTCCCAGGCATCCCGCCTGCGCGCGAACAATGCGGAAGGCTTCCTGCCGGCACTCGAAGCCGGGCTGGGCTTCGGCCTGTTCCCCGAATTCATGATCTGGGACAGTCTTCAGGCCGGATCGCTGGAAATCATCCTTCCGGAGTGGCAGGCACCGCCGATCGCGCTCTACCTGGTCACCCCCCCCAGCCCGCTTCGCCCCGCGCGCGTCAACGCGCTGCTGGACTATTTCGTCGACGCGTTCGCACTGCCACCCTGGGCCCGACAGGACGATCCGCCACCCGCATAGCCCCCGCGCCAAGCCTTGAAACAGCCCCTCACCGCCTTCTGTCGAGCCGGGCGCCCGTAGAGATAACCCTGCACCTCCCGGCACCCTTCCGCACGGACCAGCGCAAGCTGGTCCTCGGTCTCGACCCCTTCGGCGACGATCCTCACCCCCAGCCGCTTGCCCAGATCGGCAATGGCCCGGACCACGGCGGCACATTCCGACCGCTCCAGCGCATCCCTGACGAAGGAGCCGTCGATCTTGATCTTGTCGAACGAGAAGGTCCGCAGATGGGCCAGCGACGAATAGCCGGTGCCGAAATCGTCCAGCGAAACGCGCCCCCCCATCTCGCGCAGGGCCAGCAGGTCCTGGAAACCGCGATGCTCGTCGCCCAGCGGCGCGGTTTCCGTCACCTCGATTTCCAGCCGGGTCAGCGTAACGGCGGGGCCGTTGCAGACCATTTTCAGCCGTGCTGCCGCACGATGGCCCTCAGCGCGATCGCCAGATCCTCCCTTTCAAGAACCTGCATGTCCGCCCGGCGCAGCAACACCGGCACAAGGCGGACCGCCCGCGCCGGATTGCGCGTCCATGCACGCAGAAACGCCGCCAGCCGCCGCGCAACAGGCACCGGCAGCGTGCCATCCGCCATGGCCTCGCGAATTTCAAGGACGCACATCCCCCGCACCGTGACGGCCATATGGGACGCGAAATAGGCAAAAAGCCGCTCACCCGGCACATCGCGCCCCGTGCGGACCGCACGGACCATGCTATCCGCGTTCGTCATCAGCCAGGCGCGCGCCGAGGGCACGCTCCGGCCGGTCGCCAGCCCGGACAATCGCCGCTCCGCCCAGGCCATCGTGCGCCGCAGATGTTCGTCGGGCCGGAAAGGCAGGACCAGCCGGAACATCGCCCCCGCGAAGAAGACCGCAGCCAGAAACGCCATCGTCCCGTTCAGGAAGGCGCTTTCGTCATACCGGCCGGCATTGGACGGCCCGATCAGCACCGGAAGAAACATGTTGAAGGAAAAGGCATGGTTGACCAGGCGCGGCGTACGCGCGGCCAGGCCACCGACCACCATGGGCACCAGCAGGCAGAAGGCCAGCATCTCCGGCGCGGTCACCATCGGCACGATCAGCAGCACATAGGCGCCCGCGACAAGGGCACACCACATCGCCCCACGCGCAAAACCGGCCGAGGCCAGCACCGGCATCTCGCGCGTCGCCAGCAGCCCATAGACCAGCACGACATACGCAATGAACCCGATCCCCGACGGCCAGGCCGTGACATACCAGACGACCGCCGCCGCCAGCACACCCGCCGCCACGCGCGCGCCATTCCGCAGCCCCTGCGTCGCCTGCCGCACCGAACGGGCGCGAAACCGAAAACGATCCCCCGCACGGGGTTCCGCAATGGCATCGATATGCCGCGCCCCGGCATCCAGCGTCCGCCGCACGGCATCCCACGGCGCACCGGCCCGCCGCCGCGCCACGGCGGCCAGCAGATCGGCCAGCGCCGCGCGGGCATGGTCGGCCACCCGTCCGGCCGCGGGGCCCATCTCCAGCACGTCGAATTCGATCCGGCCCGACGCCGCCATGATATCCGCCAGCAAGGCACTTTCCGTCGCCGGCCCGGGCACAGCCCCCTGCCAGCTCTCCAGCCCCTGCCGGGCCGTCGCGGACACGCCGCGCAGGCGCGCCAGCAGCGCCCCCCGCGCCCGCTCGCGCAGGCCGGGCGAGAACAGCATGGCCAGCACCGCCTCGCAGAGAATACCGAGCGCGATATACGTCCCCCGCGCCATCGCGATAAAGAAGGCATCATCGGGCGACGCGATACCGTCCGTGGCGACGATGGCGGCCGTAAAGCTCGCGACCAGAAAACCGTAGCTGCGATAACCGTCGAACACCGTCGCCAGCCCGCAGCACAGCCCGGCCCACAAAGCGAGGCAGATAAAGAACAGCCCCGCCTCCTGCGGAAAGGCGGCAATCAGCGCCACCCCCACGCAACACCCCACGGCCGTACCCGCCAGACGCCAGCGCGCCTTGGAAAACGACTCGCCGCGCGAGGCCGTCGCCACGGTCCAGACAGTCAGCGGCGCCCATTGCGGGCTGCCCAGCTCCATCCACATCGCAATCAGCAGCGACAGGATGGCCGCGCACGACGTCCGGAGCGCAAACCCCAGATCGGCCCGCGAGGGCGCGAACAACCAGCTCCATCGCCCCCCGATCACGCCCGCCCCCACCTTCCATTCGGCGGCGGACAGTGGCCGGAGCCATGGGCGGCGTCCAAGTCATTCTCGTGATCAGGTGATAAAGGTAGCTTATGATCCGGGAGAGAAAGCTCTCTTCTTTTGTCTTCCGAAAAAGAAGCAAAAAGACTTTTGATCCGTTCAGGTCCATCGCGTGCCCCAGCAAAAAACTCCAGAACGAATCAGAGTTTTTTGGTTCTTTTTTTTCAAAAAAGAACATCCTTCCTACATGGTCAGCACATCCGTCAGCACAAGGCTGGACGCAACCTGCCAGCACCGCGCCATCAGCGCACTGGTCATCGTCTGCCGCACCCGCACCAGCCCCACCGAAGGCGTCGGCGACGGATCGAGCCGCCGGACCTGAAACGGCACGCCACCGGTGCGGGACGGCAAGGCCGCCACCGGCAGGATCGACGCCAGACGCCCCGCCCGCAGTTCCACGTGCAACAGTTCCAGCGCATTCGTCTCGAACCGCACATCGGGGGTGCTGCCCGCCTCCGCGAAACACCGATCGACGATCTGGCGGCTGCGCATCGAACGATCCAGCAGGCACAACGGCAATCCGGCCGCCTCGCTCCACGCGCAACGCACACGCCCCGGCAGGGTAATACCCGGACCACCGACCAGCACATGCTGCTCGACATAAAGTTCGTGGACCTCGAACGACCCGCCGGCCGGCAACTGGTCGAGATAGACGATACCCAGCCCGAAACGCTGTTCGGCCAGCCCGCGCAGGATGTCGCCATGCGCCGCGACGGTCAGCTCCAGATGCAGCGCCGGAATGGCGGCACGCAGGCTCTCCATCAGCAGCGGCGCCAGTTGCTGGGCCGGCGGCATGACGCCAATGGCCAGGCTGCCACCCGCGACCTCATGGGCAAAACCGGCCTCCTGCCGCAAGCCGTCGAGCGCCGCGAGGCTCTGCCGCGCCCAGGCCAGCACACGCTCACCCTCCGGCGTCAGGCCCAGCACCCGCTGCCGGCGGCGGATGATGGTCACCCCCAGCTCATGCTCCAACTGCCGGATCGCCGCCGAAAGCGCGGGCTGGGACACGCCGCAATGCTCCGCCGCGCGCGAGAAATGGCGAAACCGATCGAGCGCCACGAGATAGGTCAACTGCCGGAGAAACAAGACGCCCTTCCTTCACATTGCGAAACGTCCCGTTCTCCTCGCGGAATGCGCTCGCCCCCGCAACCCCGGCCGCACCAGGCATCTGCCCGGAACATGGTCTCAGTCCGTAAAGCCGGCATTAAGGCCGCGCGTCAGGGCGATGACCCGCGCGCCGTCGCCTCGCCGGTCGGCGGGCAGACGAAGCTGGATTTCCATCAGGTCATTCGTGGCGCTCAGATGCGCCACTCCTTCGATCGGATCGCCATCGCGCCTGAGCCAGCTTTGGGTACCCATGCCCTCTGCGCCCGGTGGCGTCGTATACGCGATATCAGCCGGCCCGCGCGCGGTGATAATGTCGGCCGGATAGGGCCCGGCGGGGAAGTTGCCGGCAGGCTCGATTCCCTCGGCGACGACCTGTCTGACGAAGGCAGCGTGCTCGGGAAACATCCTGGCAATCACCCGCGCGACCGCGAAACGCCCACTGGTATCGCCACTGGTCGCGGAGACCTGGATAGCCGGTCCGGTGACATGCGCGTCTTTCGAAAGACCGGCGGAGGACGACAGGCCGGGCGCCACCAGAAGATACGATCCGGCAGACCCGTACCGTTCAGTACACGTCCAGCCGACCGGCGCGACCGCCGCCAGATCCTGTGCCTCATAAACTGCGTATCCCGCAGGCAGGCTGGCGGGGAGAACGAATTTCGGGTCCGGCCGCGCTGGCGCCGCAATCGGGCCAACCTGACCGTCCGCCGGGCAACCGACGAACCGGACCGGCGCCGCCATGGCCCGGCATCCGCCCGATACGGCACAGGAGATCACCAGCGAAAACAGCCAGACAGCACGAAAACATGTTGGAAAGGTAGACATTCCTGCCTCGCATCGGAAGCGTGTTCCGCTACAATACGTCAACACCCCCTGTCTTGAAATATCGCCGAATAAAAATAACTTGGGGGCTGACATAGGTAAGCGATTTACCTGGAACGCTCCGCTGGCAGGTTAACCCATTGGGTGAGGATTTTCACGAGCTTCTCGGGCGAATGGTGATTGAAGCGCCATTCACATTCCGCGAGGAAGAGATGGAAGTTTTCCGGGGTACTCCATTGTATCGCCGCAAGTGGCGCTTGGCCGGGCTCCAGAAATTCTCGATGCCGTTGATATGGTTCCTGCCTTCAGCGAATCGCATGCCGCGATGTATGCGACGATGATGGAACTCCGCAACGTCGAGTTTGTCATATGCCTGCCATGACGCGCTGCGGCATGGGCGGAAGAGCCGGCTCGCGCTCAGGCGCCAGACAGGTCCAGATCAGCCCATAGCGCTCGGCCGCCGGATATCCCGGCCATGTTCCCGTACCGCCCGATCGCTGAAGTCACCAGTTGGTGAAGACAGCCTCTCACGATCCGGTGAAGCGCGGCACGCCATGAACCGTAACCCAATGGTTCAGAAAATATTTCTCGATTCCGGCAAAACTCATTCGAATAAAACATAATTTATATTCAGACCGGCATCTCTTGTCCTTCCCGCATGACAATGCTGAGAATGGCGCCACCGACGATGTTTTCATGCATCATGAAATAATAACAAAGAATCGGCTAACGATACCATGTCCCTCACGGTGACTGCCTCCTCTCGCGCACGCTCCTGTCCGGACAAAAGGCCGTTTGCAGCAAATCCATTTTCCGACGCCTTCCACAACAAGGCGTCCGATATCCGCAACATCATCAACGACCGGATATCCCTCGCCGTCTCACTGCTCGTGGCGCTGCTCTGCATGGCCGCATCCACCAGCCTCGGTGCGCCCATCAACCCGGCCGTGGCAACCACACAGGTGAAGCAGAAGCGCCCGCTCGCCGAAGACAGGCTGAACCCGCTCTTCGACGGAGAAAGCCTCTCCACCCTGCTGGCGCCCGCGGACGACGCCCTGCGCGCCGGCGACCCGAGCGCCGATTATTTCGCGATCGACCGCTCCTCGGGCAATTTGCTGCCGCAGGCCCTGCCATGGCGCCGATGGCTGAGCCGGCGCGGCTTCACCTTCGACATGATCTACAAGGCCGAAGGCATGGCCAATATCGCGGGCGGCCTGTCCCAGGGCATGGATTATGTCCATGACCTGCGCGTGACCATGCTGTTCGACCTGGGCAAGCTGCTGGGGCTGGACGGATGGTATGTCCACGGGCTGGTCATGAACCGCGAAGGCCGCCAGGTCGGCTGGGACCATGTCGGCGAACGCAATGTCCTGCTGACCGAATTATGGAGCATCCACGGCCCCGCCGCCGCGCGCCTGGCCGATCTGTATGCCGAGAAATCGTTTCTCGGCGACCGGCTCAACCTCAATATCGGCCGCATCGCGCTGACCCACACCTACGGCACCTCGGCGCTGCTGTGTACGTTCATGATGCAATGTTCCGCACCGATGGCCATCCGCGAACCGCCGGGCTGGAGCGTCTATCCCAAGACCTCATGGGGCGGCACGCTGCGCTTCCGGCCGCTGCGCGACCTGACATTGCGCACCGGCATCTACAAGATCGCCCCCAAGCCCGAGGACAATACCGGCTGGGCCTGGGCCAGCGAAACCACCACCGGCATCCAGACACCGGTGGAACTGACATGGGAACCCTTCTTCGGCCCGCACAAGCTCGTCGGCCACTACAAGTTCGGCTACGGGCACGACACCTCGCCCTATGCGGACATGATCGGCACCGTGCCGGCCATCGACCGGGGAACGATCCGCGCCCATGCCGGCAAGCCACGCGACACGTTCTATATCGAGGCCGACCAGATGATCTATCGCACCCAGGGCACCAGCCAGATGTCCGGCGGTTACCTGATGGCCGGCTACATTCACAATACGCCGAGCATCTCCACCTTCGCCGACGAATTCTATTTCGGCACCGCGCTGCTCGGGATCGTGCCCGGGCGCCCCTTCGACCGGCTGGGCCTGATGTATTCCTATTACCAGATGAGCCCGCGCCTGGCCTACGGGCAGCGGCTGCGGCAGGATGCCGGCCTGCCGCTGGGCCCCTACGTCACGGGCCCGCAAACCCATTCGGCGGTGCTGGAGGCCTATTACAGCATGCCCGTGCTGCCGGGCCTGATCGTCTACCCCGAATTCGAATATATGATGCGCCCGGACGAAACATCGGTCATTCCCAATGCCACGTTGGTCGGCATCAAGATGATCGCCAACCTGTAGCCCCACCACACCGGCTGCAATCGCCGGAATATGATCGCATGGCCTCGGTAAAATAAAAATTAGGCGCATCTTCGCCAAACCGATGCTCTCTACACAGGAGCAGGCAAAACGCGCCGGACCGGAAAAGCGCTTGGAAGGGATGGAAACAGGCATGAACGACATGGCAGCCACACCGGCGACGATCACAGGACAGGCGCAGACCTACGACGTGGCGACTTCCCGCCATGTGGTCGCGGCCTCGCTACTGGCATGGCTGCTCGATGCCTGCGATTTCTTCATCGTGCTGTTCACGCTCGACGATGTCGCCCGCAGTTTCCACGTCTCGCTGCAAAGCATCCTGCTCGCCCCGACGCTCACATTGCTGACGCGCCCGATCGGCGCCTTCCTGTGCGGACACGCCGCCGACCGGTACGGGCGCAAACCGGTCATGATCACCACCATCATCGTCTATTCCGCGATCGAGATCCTGTCCGCCTTCGCCCCCAACCTCGCCATCTTCCTGCTGCTGCGCGCTTTGTTCGGCGTGGCGCTGGGCGGCGAATGGGGCGTGGGCACGTCGCTGATCATGGAAAGCATCCCGCCCTCATGGCGCGGCACCGCCTCGGGCATCCTGCAGGCCGGCTACCCGGCCGGATACCTGCTGGCGTCGCTGGTCTTCCTGCTGCTGCCCTTCGTCGGCTGGCGCGGGCTGTTCATCCTCGGCGGCAGCGCGCTGCTGGCGGCCGTCTATATCTGGCTGCGCGTGCCCGAGAGCCCCGAATGGCTGCGCCGCCGGCACGACCAGACCGCCCGCGCCACCAAGCCCCCCAGCCTGTGGTTCATCGTCCGCAACAACGCGGCCCTGTGCGTCTTCGCAATCACCCTGATGACCGCCTTCAATTTCATGAGCCATGGCTCGCAGGACCTGTATCCCAAGATCTTCCTGGGTCTGGAACGCCACCTGCCCCATCCCTCCATCACGCTGATCGTGGTGCTCTACAACATCGCCGCCATCGTCGGCGGCCTGTTCTTCGGCGTGCTGTCGCAGAAGATCAGCCGCCAATACAGTATCGCCCTGGCCGCCCTCCTCACCCTGCCCTTCCTGCCGCTGTGGGCGCTCTCCCACTCCCCCTTCTGGCTCGCCGTCGGCGCCGTCTGCATCCAGTTCTGCGTCCAAGGCGCCTGGGGCGTCGTCCCCGCCTATCTCAGCGAACTCTCCCCCGCCTCGGTCCGCGCCACCTTCCCCGGCCTCGCCTACCAGTGCGGCAACCTCATCGCCGCCAGCAACGCCCTGCTCCAGACCGCCCTCGCCGCCTGGTTCGGCACCGGCCTCGCCCCCGCCATGATGTTCACGGTAGGCACCGCCGCAACGATGGTCCTAACCCTGATCCTCCTCAACGCCCGCCTGTATGGCCGTTATCGACCCATTCAATGAATAGCGGCCATATCGTTTGAAGACATCTCGGCTTACGCCCTCATGTCGGACATAAAGTAACTATCCCTCTATTCTTGAAAGCGGACACTCTCGGGTGACCGAGATTCACGATCAGATACGATCCCGCCAATCAATCGGGTGATGAGTAAAAATCCTCTGACACAAACCATCGTTGACACAAATAGGCTGTCCTTACCGAAACCGCGCGGTAACTCCACAACCCGTCCCTATCGAATTTTTAGCTCTCGCCACCACGTCCGAGCCGGTGGCCAGGTCGAAAGCCGTGTGACCGGGCTTGCCATGCGATCAGGAATCCAGCAACTGCGAGCCCCAGCACAGCCCAGGGGAACGACATAGCTCCCCAGGTCTCAAGCAACATACCGCCCAGAACACCCCCACCGGCTATGGCACTATTCCAGGCGACGACATTCATCGACAACGCAACGTCCACGCCATCGCCGGCCGCATCCGCAAGTGCCGTCTGGAGCAACGTCGCAGCTCCTCCGAATGTCAGACCCCATATCGTGACACCGATCACGATCACCGAGGGGGATGCTGATCCGATCGCAAAAATACCCGCAACGACCGCGAATATTGCAAGACTGACCAGAACGGAGAGGCGCAGGGCGTGATCGACCGTGCGGCTGGTCAGCCAGATGCCGGCAAGCGCGGCGATCCCGAAAAGCAGCAGAACGCGATCCGCCTGTCCCGCCAGCCCGGCCGGTGTCACAAATGGCACGATGTAGGTGTAAAGAACATTGTGCGCGAGCATCCAGGCCATCACGACACCCAGGACAGACGGCACGCCCGGCATGTCCAGAACATGCCGGAACGGCAGACGCTCGTGATGCGCGGCGCCCGGAAAATCGGGAATCTTCGCCAGGACCCATGCGATTAGCAGCACGGTCAGGCCCGACATGATCCAGAAAGCCAGACGCCAGCCGACGGCAGCACCCAGCCATGTCCCGGCGGGAACCCCCAGCGAGAGCGCGATCGGCGTACCGACCATAGCAATCGCCAGGGCGCGGCCCTGCAGGGCGCGCGTCACCATCCGACGCGCATAGCCGGCCAGCAATGCCCAGGCGAGGCCCGCCGCCGCACCCGCTCCGTACCGGGCCACGAGGGTCGCGCCGTAATGCGTCGAAAACGCGGTGATGGAATTGAACACCACGAAGCCGATAATCGCCAGCAGCAGGACCCTCCTGCGCCGCCACCGCTGTGTGGCGAGCGTCAGCGGAATCGCCGCACTCAGGGAGCCTATGGCATAAGCCGTCACCATCTGCCCGGCGAGAGCCGGAGAAATATGCAGACCCGCGCCGATCTCAGGCAACAGACCTGCCGGCAGGGTTTCGGTCATGATGCAGATGAAGCCGGTCATGGCCAGCGCGAGCAGGCCGGCGACCGGCAGGCGCTCATCGGTTTTTTTCGTGGGCGATGTGATGGTCGGGGTCATGGGTCGCTCATATATGGATCGGTCGATGCACATATAGGGGGACAGCAGCCTTGGCAATCACTTCTGGATCACTTAATATGGAAGTCTTTCGGAAGGAACGATGCCATGGCGCGGACTGGGCGTCCCCGTGAGTTTGACCGCGACAAGGCGATTGACGCCGCCACCGCGCTCTTCTGGGCGCAGGGTTATGAACCGACCTCCTTGACCCAGCTCAAGGCCAGCATGGGTCATATCTCGCCTGCGAGCTTCTATGCCGCGTTCGGCTCGAAGGAAGCCCTGTTCCGGGAAGTCGTGCAGCATTATCTGGCGACCTACGGGCAGGTCATGGCGCCCTTATGGGACGAGAGCCTGTCGCCGCGTGAGGCCATCGAACGGACGTTGCGCGGCTCGGCGCGCATGCAGGCTGCCCGCTCACACCCGACCGGGTGCCTGGTTGTGTCCGGCGCCAGCAATTGCTCACCCGAAAACGAACCCGTCCGGGCTCTCCTCGCGGCAGAACGACAGCGCACGCGGGCAGGCCTCCGGGCCTGCGTGGAACGCGCCATCGCCAAAGGTGAATTGAAGGCGTCCCCGGCGACAGAGGCTCTGCCCGATATTCTCGTGACTTTTTTCCACGGCATGACGTGCGAAGCCCGGGACGGGATGGGCTCAGACAATCTGGATGCGGCCGTCACGTCTCTCCTGACATTGTGGGATGTCAACGCGGTGAAGCCGGGGACAGAAAAGCGGTCGCGAAAGCGCTGACGGGCCGACGTGGGCAAGACCAGCCGGTCGCGGCATGATTATTCCGCATCGGTCGGTCCATAAATCCTTGCCCCCACCCCACGCTTCTTTTATGGATCGGTCGATATGGAAGTTGTGTCTTCGGAATACGACGCCATGCCTCCTCAAGGAACCCGATCATGAGCACATCAAAAATCGCCTTCGTCACGGGTGCCAATCGCGGCATCGGATATAGTATCGCGAAGCATCTGACGGCCGCCGGCATCAGCGTGATCGGCACCTATCACACCAATGAAGGCGAGGCGAAAGCAGCCGAAACGGCCCTCAGCCACGAGAACGCGAAGTTGCGCATGCTGCCACTGGACATCGCGAACCACGCGTCGTTCACGGATTTTGCAGAGCAGGTCAAAGTCCTTCTCGCAGACGCGTTCGGGCAGCAGGCACTGGATTATATTGTCCAGAACGCCGGCAATATCATCCACACGCGCTTCGATGCCGCGACATCCGAACAGCTCGACAATCAGTACAACATCCACTTCAAGGGCCCCTACCTGCTGACGGCAGCGCTCCTTCCGCTGATCCGCGATGGCGGCCGCATTCTCAACATCACCTCTGCCGCGACGCGCTTCTATCTGACGGATCATGGTCCCTACTCGGCCATGAAAGCGGCGACCGAGGTCATTTCGCTCTACATGGCGAAGGAACTGGGCGCGCGCGGCATTACGGTCAATGCCGTCGCCCCTGGCGCGGTCGCATCGGATTTCGGCAATGGCCTGGTTCGTGACGATGCCACGATCAACAGGGGCCTCGCAGAGATCACGCCCCTGGGGCGCGTCGGTCAGCCCGACGACATCGGAGCCACTGTTCGCGCTCTTCTGTCTGACGACATGCACTGGGTGAATGGCCAGCGCATTGAGGTGACAGGAGGCCAGTCGCTTTGATCCCACACAGAAAAAAGCAGGGAGAGTCCATATGCTTCACGTTATGGCCAGCAGCGTCATCAATGCACCCGTTTCGTCTGTCTGGGGGCTAATCCGCGATTTCGGCGCCCTTGGTAGCTGGTTGCCGGGCGTGAAAAGCTGCGTGATCGAGGCAGACGATCCCGGCGACCGTGTCGGCGCGATCCGTCGTCTTGAAATGGGCGATGTCGGCATCATCCGCGAGCAGCTTCTGGCGCTGTCCGATGTGGATCACATGGTGACCTTCTCGATCATTGAGTCGGCTTTGCCGATCCGGAACTACCGCTCGACGATCAGCCTCCTGCCCGTCACCGATGGCGACCGCACCTTCATCCAGTGGCGCGGTCAGTTCGAAGCATCGGCCGAGCACGCAGCGGAGATGGAAGCCCGGATGCCCACGCAGATCTATCAGACCGCATTCGACAGACTGGCAGAAATACTGGCGTCAGCGAAGGCACTGTCATGAACCGTCTTGGTAAGAAATCTGTCTTGGTGCTTGGTGGCAGCCGCGGAATCGGTGCCGCTATCGTGCGTCGCTTCGCGGCAGAAGGTGCGAAAGTCGTTTTCACGTATTTGTCCTCCCCTGACGACGCCCAGGCATTGGCCGCCGAGACCGGAAGCGAGGCCCTGCGCGCCGATAGCGGCGACCGGGACTCTCTCGTCGAACTGATTGTCTCGCTCGGTCCTCTCGACGTGCTGGTCGTCAATTCCGGAATTCTCGGCGCGGGCGACCCGCTGGACATGCCTCCGGACGACATCGACCGGCTTTTCCGCATCAATATCCACGCCCCTTACCACGCGGCAGTTGCTGCCGCACGGACTATGCCCGACGGAGGTCGCATCATTTTCATCGGCTCAGCCAATGCCGACCGTATGCCGATGACTGGGCTTGCAGCCTACAGTGCCAGCAAATCGGCATTGAAAGGCATGGCCAAAGGCCTGGCGCGTGATCTGGGCGCGCGCGGCATCACCGTCAACGTTGTCCAGCCCGGTCCCACCGATACCGACATGAACCCTGCCGAGGGGCCGCTGAAGGACGTGATGCACGGTTTCATGGCGATCAAACGCCATGCCACGGGTGCGGAGATTGCGGGACTGGTGGCGTATCTTGCCGGGCCAGAGGCTGACGTCATCACCGGCGCCGCGTACAACATCGATGGCGGCTTCACGGCCTGACGGAATGATTGATCCCCACCCACCCGCAGGAAAAAAAGGAACGAGAGCCATGACCCCTTCATCTCCCAACGCCGCCAACGCCGGCACCTTCACAATCGGCGGCGATCTCGCCGTTCATCGGCTTGGTTTCGGGGCCATGCGCATCACCGGCAAAGGCATATGGGGACCGCCCGCCGATCATGACGAAGCCATCCGCACGCTGAAGCGTCTCCCCCGAACTCGGCGTCAACTTCATCGACACCGCCGATTCCTATGGTCCGGATGTCTCGGAATGGCTGATCAGGGAGGCTCTCCATCCCTATCCCAAGGGCCTCGTGATCGCCACGAAGGGCGGTCTTACCCGTTCGGGACCAGACATCTGGAAGCCGGTCGGGCGGCCGGAATACCTCCTCCAGCAGGTGCATAAGAGCCTGCGCAACCTCGGCGTCGAGCAGATCGATCTGTGGCAGTTGCACCGGATCGACCCCAGGGTCCCGGCGGACGAGCAGTTCGATGCGGTCCGGTCCTTCATCGATCAGAAACTGATCCGTCATGCGGGACTGAGCGAGGTTTCCGTCGAAAACATCAAGGCGGCCTCGAAATTCTTTGACGTCGCGACCGTCCAGAACCGCTACAATCTCGTCGATCGCACCAGCGAGGACGTGCTCGACTACTGCACGGCGCAGAACATCGGGTTCATCCCCTGGTTTCCCCTCGCCGCCGGCGACCTCGCGAAGCCGGGCTCAATTCTGGACACCATGGCAGGGAAATACGGCGCCCATCCCAGCCAGATCGCACTGGCATGGGTCCTGAAACGCAGTCCGGTGATGCTGCCAATCCCCGGGACCTCGCAGGTCGCACATCTGGAGCAGAACGCCGCCGCCGCCAGCCTCACGCTATCCGACGAAGATTTTGCGGCATTGGACTCAGAAGGACGAAAGGCGTTTCAGTCAACGCGGTAGGGGAGCGCTCCCGGACAGTCGCAGTCCCAGCGCCGAAAGGCCGGGGGACCGTCCGGGCACGCTTTGCAGAGGTGGCCCCCGTTTTTTGGACAGGTGGTTAGAGCGGAATTCGACCTGAGTGAATTTTTTGGGGTACCCAAGCGGGCGTATTTGTGATTCAACATGATGGCCGGATGGGAGGCCGGCGGTCATGTCGAAAGCTCTGTCGGTGGATCTTCGTAGCCGTGTTCTGGCTGCGGT
>NZ_JABEQL010000017.1 GCF_014174215.1 Gluconacetobacter tumulicola
CGTCCATGGGGCAATCATATACGTGTCCCACAGGGTCACCCCCAGAACGATCGCCAGCACAACGACGCTCAGGGTCAGGACCACGCGGATCAGGGTGCGCAAAAGAGGCATCGGGGGCTCGGATCTTTCGTTACCGGCGCTTCAGACGTACCGGACCAGGAGACAGAGCATGCAGACATACAGCGCCAGGTCGAACAGCGCGACATGCCAGAACAGGCGCATGCCCCCACACCATGCCAGCACCGCGCGGATCGCGATGCTGGGCACCAGCGCCGCCAGCGCATAGACCGCGAGCGGCGCCAGAAACACGCCATGCAGGTTGAATTCGCTCAGCATCCCGCTCCCGCTACCCGGCCTGACGCCGCACGCGGCCCAGCAGCGGCGTATAGACCGGCACCGGCGCATCGAGCGGCCGATGCGCGTCCGGCATCTCCGGCGACAGTTGCAGCGGGCCGTGGCGATGGAAGAAACCGGGCACCGCCCGCAGGATATACGCCGCCTGTTGCAGGCAGGCGGCCCCCCGCCGCGCCGCCAACCCGTCCTCGCCCGGGCCGGCACGGCCCAGGATCGCCTGCGCCGCCTCCACCAGCCCGCGTGCCGTCGCTTCGGGGTCGCGCAGCAGACCGTCGAAGCCACGCAGCGCCGCGCGCATGGCCCGGGCATCCGCCGCGTCCAGCGCCGGCAGGTCCGCGATCCGCCGCGCCCGCACCACCAGCCGCCCCAGCGACACCGCCCCCAGCGCGGCATCGGTATAGGCCTGCCGCTCGGCCGGCATCACGCCCACCGACAGGCGCATCGCCAGCCGCCAGATCTTCTGGATCTGCAATCCTTCCCACACGATCCAGTTCTCGGGCGCCACAGGCAGCACCAGCGCCAGCCGCCGCACCGCCCGCGACAGCGAGCCCACCAGCCGCGCCGCATCCAGCCGGTCGTCGGGCGGCAGGATGACGCGAAAGCCCAGTACCAGGAGCGCACTGGCCACCAGAAAGGCCAGCCACGTATTGGTCAGCGCGATATCGTCGTAATGCATGGGATTGGACACATCGAGCATCGCGGCGAAGAACACGCCATAGCCGAACGCCCCGATCCCGTAGCGCGGGCTGAACTGCAACCATATGCCCGGCGCCAGGAACATACACAGCGCAAACCACAGCAGCGGAAAACCGTCGATGCGCGGCAGCGCCAGCATATGGCACGCAATCCCCGCCGGCACCGACAGCGCGGTGCCCGCCGCCATCATCACGCTGGAGCGCGAGGCCGAAGGCGTGGTCGCGACCAGGCTGGACGCCGCGACGATATACAGCATCAGCATCGGCCCGGCGCTCCAGTGCAGCACATACCACAGCAGCCCCGCCAGCAGCGCGATCACCCCGCCGCGCGCACCGTTGCGCAGGGCGGTCGGCCAGTCCAGGAACCAGCGCAGCCGCACCCGGCGCGGCATGGACGGCGCCACCAGCATCCGCACCACGGCATCGACCTGCACCAGCACGTCGCGCATATTGTCGATCGCCGACAGCATCGCGATGTCCTGCTCCGCCCGCTCGGCCGCCGCCAGCGCATCCAACGCGGTGCCCAGCACGGAGAGCACCGCGCGCGGATC
This sequence comes from Gluconacetobacter tumulicola, assembly GCF_014174215.1. GTDB lineage: Bacteria > Pseudomonadota > Alphaproteobacteria > Acetobacterales > Acetobacteraceae > Gluconacetobacter > Gluconacetobacter tumulicola. The sequence goes on from NZ_JABEQL010000017.1 coordinate 1,601, forward strand.
GTCCATCCAGTCCGGCCGCCCCGTCAGCACCAGGATCTCTTCCATCAGGGACGCGACACGCTCGTGCAGGCCGCGCATCGGCGCCGCGTCGTTCTCCAGGTCGTGCCAGAGCGGATGATAGGTGGCGACCACGCCCGCCAGCCCGCTCAACCCCACCCGCAGCGCATTCACCCGGCGCGAGATCTCGTACGTATCGGCCGCCGCATATTCCACCGACGACATCAGCCCGTTGATCCGCGCCAGCAGCGCGCCCCGCCGGTCGTTCAGCGGCAACGGCAGGGTGCGGAACCCGCCCAGCACCACCGCATCCTTCGTCGGCGCGTCCGGCGAATGGCCGCCCGCATACTGGAAGCGATGAAATTCCATGGCATAGGCGATCACGTCGCGCACCATCTGCCCCACCTGCGTCATGACCCGGTCGGGACGGCGCACCGAACTGGCCATGAACACCACCGCCGTCGCGACGATGCCGACCGTCACCGCCGACAGCCGCGCCATGGCGCTGAGGAAGATACCGTCCGGATCGGCATAGGATGGCGCCGCGACGATCACGATCGTATAGCCCGTCAGCACGGCGGCATAGGCGCGGAACAGCCGCAGGAAGGTCGCGACCAGGCAGGCGAAGGCCACCGCCACCGCCAGCATCATCGTGTACAGCACCGGCGACTGCGCCACGACCGCCATCAGCGCGATGCTGATCGTGGCCCCCAGCAGGGTGCCGATGACACGCCACATGCTCTTGGCCATCAGCGCGCCGACCGTGGGATTGGCCACGATCATCACCGTCGTCACCGACGACATCGGGGATTCGAGCTGGAAGAAGAACGAGCAGGACAGGGCCAGCCCGATCGCGGCGAAGGTCCGCGCGCAGAAGGCCGCGCGCCCCACCGTCTCGCGCCACCGCGCATCGCTGGCCAGGAAGGCCGGCAGCATGCGTGAAGGGATGGTGATCGTCACGCCGCCTCGCCGCCATCGGGCATGTTGGCGGCCGGCGGCCGCGCGGCATTGGCCAGCACATGCTCCAGCCGCGCCACCAGTTCCACGATCTCCCCGGCCGGCAGGCCCTCCGTCAATTCGGCCTCCACCCGCGCCGCGATCTCGTGAAACGCGCGGCACTTGCGCCGCCCCGCATCGGTGATGAACAGGTTGTTGGCCCGCCGGTCGACGGAATCGGGCCGGCGCTCCACCAGCCCGGCCGCCTCCAGCAGGTCCAGCACCCGCACCAGCGCCGACGTATCGGTATCCAGCGCCGCCGCCAGCTCCCGCTGCGACGTGCCCTCCTGCATCATCATCAGATAGACCATGGGCCGGAAGCCCGCGACGGTCATTCCGGTCGGCTTCAGCTCCCGCTCCAGCCGAGTACGCCACACCGCACCCAGCCGCATGACGCGAAAGGTGACGGACATGCCGGGGAATGGGGATTCGTCGATATTCAGGAGCGCGCGCAGGCCCGTCGCCTGCGGCCTGTTTCCGTCGGTCATGCCTGCCGCTTACGTTTTCATCAAAATAATTGCCATGACCATTAATTGTATGGCCGCAGATTGTCCAGCCCCAAACGGCTTTCCCTTCACGGAAACGTTATTTTTTGCGATGTGACCGCGCTGCATCGTCTTCAAAGCTTCACATGAAAATCCGCCAATCTGGCGCCTATGAAAGGCGAAACCACACCGGCGACGAAAGAACAGCGATCCCGCCCATGTCTTTCCATGTATTTTCCCCCCGTTCCGTCCACGCCACGCATGGCCGCCGCCTGCTGCTCGGTACCACATTGCTGGCCCTGGGTGCCGGCCTTTCGGCCGCCAACGCCGCCCCGGCCGACACGGCGCCACCGGCCGTCACCCACCCGGCGCGCGCGGCGAAACCGGCCTCCGCCAGCCCGGCCCCGGCCGCCGAGCAGATCATCTCCACCGCCCGCCGCACCCGTTCGGAACAGAGCGTCGGCCATGTCGAGATGCAGCGCATCCTGCCCGGCATCAACCCGGTCAAGGCGCTGGAAATCCTGCCCGGCGTGGTGTTCGAAAATGCCGATCCCTGGGGCAATAACGAGCAGAATTCGTCGCTCTTCATCCACGGCTTCAACCAGAACCAGCTCGGCTTCACGCTGGACGGGGTACCGCTGGGCGATCAGGCCTACGGCAATTTCAACGGCCTGACCCCCCAGCGCGCCGCGATCAGCGAAATCATCGGCGCGGCCTCCGTCGCCACCGGGGCCGGCGCGCTGGGCACGGCCTCGACCAGCAATCTGGGCGGCACCCTGCAATTCCAGACGCAGGACCCGGCCCATCGCGCCGGCGGCCAACTGGCGCAGACCTTCGGAAGCTGGTCGACCTTCCGCACCTTCGCCCGCATCGACACCGGCGATTTCGGCAACGGCAATTCGGCCTATGTGGCCTGGGCGCGGCAGGATGCGCGGGCGTGGGATTTCGCCGGCCATCAGGGTGGCAACCAGGTCAACGCCAAGTTCGTCCATCAGGGCGACCATGACCGGATGACCGCCTTCTTCGACTGGTCGGACAAGATCGAACCGAACGAGGACGGCATCGTCGAACCCGCGGGCGGCTCGCTCTACAAGCGCCCGTTCATGTATCCGAACCTTCAGGAAGCCATCAATTATTACAACAATTCCGCGGCCTACAAGGCAGCCGGCCTGAATTACCGCAACTACTATTCGGCCGCCCAGCGCCAGGATTTCCTGGCCTACGCCACATGGTCGCACGATTTCTCGTCGAACCTGCATTGGGACAACCAGATCTACTACCATCACGATCTGGGCGAGGGCGTGGTGGCCGGCCCGATCACGGCGGCGGGCCTGCCGACCCTGTTCGGCGCCTATTTCCCCGACAACACGGCCTCCCAGCTCTCGCAGGTGTTCGGCGGAAGCGGCATGGCGACGCGCACCACCGAATATTGGGACAATCGCGGCGGGCTGCTCTCGACGCTGCGCTATCACCTGGGCCGGCACCATATCGAACTGGGCGGCTGGTACGAGCGCAACAACAACACGCAGGCCCGGCGCTGGTACCCGTTCTCGGCCACCAACCCCACCACGCCCTACGACCGGCAGCAGAACCCGCTGATCCACCAGTACACCAACTATTTCTACACCAATAGCTGGGTCACGCACCTGCAGGATTCCTGGCAGGTCTCGAAGCATTTCGCCCTGAATGCCGGTTTCAAGTCCGAACTGGTCTACACCAACGGCACGCTGCCGGTGGCGGGCCTGCCGGGTTCGCTGTCACCCAGGACGGCGATCACCGTGCCCGGCGGCACCATCGCCGCCGTCCGGCCGTTCCTGCCCGCGTTCGGCGCATTGTGGAACATCACGCCGAACGAGGAATGGTTCGCGAACATCCAGGAAAACATGCGCTCGTTCCAGGATGCCGGCTATGGCAACGCAACGCCCTGGGGCGTGACCAGCCAGCAGGCGTTCGACAATTTCCGCGAGCACGGCAAGCCCGAAACCGCCTGGACCTATGAGACCGGCCTGCGGACCAACCGCGCCCTCTCCTTCGGGCCGCTGACGCATCTCGGCGGGCAGCTCGAATATTACCACGTCCATTTCTCGAACCGCCTGCTGGCGGTCTCGTCCTCGCCCAACCTGGCCTCGATCGTCGGCAGCGCCACCATCCTGACCAATGTCGGCTCGGTCACGACCGACGGCATGGATTTTTCCTTCACCGCGCAGTTCGGCCCGCATTTCTCGTTCTACAACGCGCTGTCGTACAACAAATCCGTCTATAACGACAATTATTCCAACGGCACCACCATCGTCCCCACGGCGGGCAAGAATGTCGCCGGCGTTCCCGACTGGACCGAGAAATTCGTGGCCTCGACCGATTGGGGCGCCTTCAACGCCCAGTTCATCGGCGACGTGATCGGCCGGCGCTACACCACCTTCACCAACGACCTGCATGCCAGCAGCTACGCGCTGTTCAGCCTCAATGCCGGTTACACCATCCACGGCATCCCGCATGTGCGCGGGCTGAAAGTGCAGGGCAACATCACCAACCTGACGAACACGCGCGGCTGGTCGACCTTGAACACCTCCAACGCCTCGGGCCAGTATACCGCCTTCCCGATCGCCCCGCGCATGTATTTCCTGACCGTAAGCGCCCAGTTCTGAGGCTTCCCACGTGCTGACACGCAGAAACACCCTCTCCCTCATGGCGGGTGCCACGATCCTGGGGGGCTCATCGCGCGCCCGGGCGGCGGCATCGGTCGCGCCCCGGCCGCTGGTGTTCGCCCATCGCGGGGCCTCGGCCCTGCGACCGGAACACACGCTGGCCTCCTATGCCAAGGCGATCGCCGACGGCGCGGATTATATCGAGCCCGATCTGGTACCGACCCGCGACGGCGTGCTGGTCGCCCGCCATGAAAGCAACATCGCCGGCACCACGGACATCGCGACCCGCCCGGAATTCGCCTCCCGCCGCCGCACGCTGACGATCGACGGCAAGGCAGAGACCGGCTGGTTCACCACCGACTTCACCCTGGCGGAACTCAAGACCCTGCGCGCCCGCGAGCGCCTGCCCACCATCCGCGCGCAGAACACCCGCTATGACGGGCATTTCGACATCCCGACCTTCGAGGAGGTGATCGATTTCGTCGCCGCCGAAGCCGCCGCGCGCGGCCGGACGATCGGCCTGATCCCCGAAATCAAGAATTCGACCCATTTCCACGCACTCGGCCACACGCCGGAGGAAACCTTCCTGCGCGTGATCGCGGCGCACGAGTACACGCGCTACGCCCCGCTGGAGGTCCAGTCCTTCGAGACCACCAACCTGAAGATGCTGCATGGGCGCGTGCAGGCCATCAACCCTCAGGCCCGGCTGATGTTCCTGATGGGCGAGCGGACCGAACGCGCGCCCGACCTCGTGGCGGCCGGCGCGCGCACAACCTTCGGCGACCTGATGACACCGGACGGCCTGCGCCAGGTCCGGGCCTACGCCGACGCCATCGGCCCGTCCAATACCGACCTGATCCCGCGCGACGCCTCGGGCGCATGGCAGGCACCGACCAGCCTGATCGACGACGCCCACGCCGCCGGCCTGCTGGTCCATTCCTATACCTGCCGGCCCGAAAACCGTTTCCTGCCCCGCCAGCTCCGCAACGACGCGGGCGACGACGCCCGCAACCCCGAAGGCTCGATCGCCGAAATCCGGCGCTATCTGGATCTGGGCCTGGACGGCTTCTTCACCGACGACCCCGCTCTCGGCCGCCGCGCCGTCGACGGCTGATCCGGTCGGGCGCCCGAGAGCCTGACCGAAAATGCGGGCTGGCGCGCGAGAGCGGCCCAGAGGGCCGCGCCCGGCGTGTGTTGCCGAGCATCGGAGCGGAGTGGCCTTGATGGCCATGAGCACCGAAGCACAGGCAACGCGCGCTGGATCGCCGCCAGCGCGCATTTTCGGTCAGGCTCCGACGGATCAGGCCCTGCCTGAAGCACTCCCCGCCCTCTCGGGCGCCGGCGCGCGGGGCCGGGCCGTGGCGCCGGGCTCTTCCCCCCGACCGGACCGGGTGCGCAGCCGCCTGCCCGCCTGCCGCAGCGCGCTGCGATGGGCGGCATGAATCTGTGCCGGCGTCAGCGCGACCCCATCGGACCGTCCCGCGTTGGACACGGGCGACACGGAGGCTGCTTTTCCCTCGGCGGATGAAACCGACATGACGATCCTCCTGCTCAAGGTGCCCCGGCAACGGGCCGGAACGGCTTGGCTCATCCATATAGGGTGCGCATGCGGCATTTTAAGGGCGGGTGCCCCTGAACGGGCGTATGGCGGCCTTGCATGACGGGCGGATTTCGTACTGAAATCGAATCATCCCGTCCCTCACAGGACGCCCCCCCAGGAGCCTCGCGCCGGCCGCAACCCACCCCTCGGGCTGCAACGCCAGGCACCCGGCACCGTTATCACTGTTCGCGCCACCAGCCGGCAAACCATTGACACAGCCCCTTGAATCGAGCCCGCATGCCCGTGCCCCCGCATTCCTTCGTCCACCCCGCCAAGCATGGCGCCCCCCGCCCCACCGCCACATTGCCCGGTGGGCCACGCACGACGCTGCAATGCTGGGCCCAGGGCGCGCTGACATTCGGCGTGATCATACTCACCCTGTTCATCCTCGGGCGTTTCCGCTCCGCCCTGTTCTGGGGCGGCGTGCTCGCCATCGTCTGCTGGCCGCTGCTGACGAGGCTGCGGCGGAAATGGCCGTCGCCCCACGCCGCCACGATGGCACCGGCCGCCATCGTCCTCGGAATCGCGCTGGTCTTCATCATACCCTCCGCCGTGCTGATCTCGGCCGCCGCCGGCGAGGCCAGGCAAGGCGCGCAATGGGTCCGGCAGGCCACCGAACAGGGCATCCCCGCCCCGGCATGGCTCGACCGCCTGCCCTGGGGCCGCGCACAGGCCCAGCATTGGTGGCAGACCAACCTGGCGACCGCCGACAGCGTGCATGAGCTGATGGACCGCCTCCGGCCGGAACATGCCCTCGCAACGGTGGAACAACTGGGGCACGACCTGGCCAACGGGCTGGTCATCATGGGCTTCGCCCTGCTGATCCTCTTCTTCTTCCTGCGGGTGGGCCAGCCGCTCGTCACCCGGATCGACCTGCTGGTCTGGCGCCTGCTGGGCGCGCGGGGCGGCATGGTCCAGCGCCAGATCGTCGGCGCCGTGCGCGGCGCGCTGGCCGGCCTGGTGCTGGTCGGGCTGGGCGAAGGTGTGCTGATCGGCCTCTCCTACGTGCTCGCCGGGGCACCGCAGCCGCTGCTGCTGGGCATCTTCACGGCGCTGGCCTGCATGATCCCGATGGTGGGCGGCTTCGCGCTGGCCCTGTGCGTGCTGGCCATCCTCATCAAGGGCAGCAGCCTGGCGGCCGCCATCGGCGTCGGCCTGTTCGGCACCATCGTGCTGTTCCTGGCCGATCATTTCATCCGCCCGGCCCTGATCGGCGGCTCGATCAGGCTGCCGTTCATGTGGGTGCTGCTCGGCATCCTCGGCGGGCTGGAAAGCTGCGGCCTGCCCGGCCTGTTCATCGGCCCGGCCGTGATGGCCGTGGCCCACCTGCTCTGGCGCCTCGGCTCCGGCCGCGCCGCGCGCCCTCTCCCCGACGGGGTCGGGGCAATTCGGGTGGTGAATAGTCGCGAGGAGTGAGCGGAGGGCTGACGCTTCTGTTCTTTTTTTGAAAAAAGAACCAAAAAAATTCTGATTCGTTCAGGTTTTTTTGCAGGGACATACGATTCCCCAAACGAATAAAAGTCTTTTTGCTTCTTTTTCTTCAGAAAAAGAAGGCTCAGGCTCTACACGCGATGGGGTAAAAACAGGATCACCCCCGCGCCGCACAGGCACAGCGCGGCGCCGATCAGGTCCCACCGGTCGGGCCGCACCCCCTCGGCCCCCCACAGCCACAACAGCGCCGAGACGATATAGATCCCGCCATAGGCCGCATAAGCCCGCCCGGCTTCCGACGCATCGACCCGCGTCAGCAGCCACGCGAACAGCACCAGCGCGCCACAGCCCGGCACAAGCCAGACCGGCGACTTCCCCATCCTGAGCCACGCCCAGAAGGCGAAGCACCCGGCGATCTCCGCCAGCGCCGCGCCGATATAGAGGATAATCGATTGCATGTTCCGACCTTAACAGCCGGGGCCGGCCGGCGGTAGGGAACCATTCCGGCCAGGTCCTGGACCTGCCGCGCGAAACCCTTGCCGATATTGTCCATTCCGCCGACGGGCTGGAACATCGTCGTCTGCATGTCGAGCTATTCAGGAAAGGCCAGCCACTGCGCCAGGCCGGACGCCATCACCTCGGCACGCGGCGCCGGGGTCGAGAAGGTCGGCGCCCCATCCATACCGGCTCCGCGCGCCTTGTCATATCCCCGGTGCTGCGACGACCGCGCACCGGCACGCCACACGCCGTCATCGTCCAGATTGGCCCAGGTCGCGACGGAGGAGAGCACATGCGCCCGCTCCTCGGGCGTCACGATATCATCCAGCCGGTGCTGGTTGATCGCCCTGGCCAGCAGTTCCGCCGTGTATCCCGAGAAATCCGCCGCGAATTCCCGATAGCGCAGGCGCTTGCCGCCATAGGTCTGCGAGGAATGCAGCCAGGCATTGTGGTTGAGCTGAATGAACGGCTCCAGCGCCACGCCGAACTTCCGGCAGTAATAAAGCAGCCCCTGATGATGGTACGGAATACGCCACGGCCCCGGATTGATATAAGTGCCGGGAGAAAAACCGACCATCTGCGTGGCACCGCCCAGTTCCGTCACGGTATCGCCATCGTGCAGCGAGATATTGCGCCCACCCGCCCGGTTCTGGAATTCGAGCAGCCGCACCGCATAGCCCGCCTGCCGCAATTCATACGCGGCCAGCAGCCCCGCCAGACCGGCCCCCAGCACCACGACACGCGTGCCCGGCTTCGCACCCGACAGTTTCGGTGGGCTCTTGAAATCCGTGCCCATCGCATGACCCATACTGGTCATCGCCTGATAAAGCCCGGCACTTCCGGCCAGAACCCCGATTTTTGTCAGAAGCTGCCGGCGCGTCTGTGCCTGAAAGCCGGACTCTCCGGTCATTGGTCATCCTGCGCTTGTCTGGGGGAGGCCGTCCTGAAAATGCCACGATCGGGGCCGGCATATGGTCCTGCGCATCGCAGCGGCGGAACATCCTGCCGGGCGGCCGTTACAAGCGCGAAAAGACGCGCAGACCATGCCGGCGGCAACTTTTTCAAAACCGCCCGAAACAAAAAATGCCGCATACGCGGCATGAATTCCAGAACGAGGATGGATACCGGAATCGCTTCCGGTATCCATGCCGTTTTCGTCAGAACGTGGCGTTCAGACGGCCATAGTAGTAACCACCGGTGATCGGCACCTGCAGCGAGAACTGGTCGTAAACCTGGGCACCGTAGGAGTTGACATCCTGCGAGACCTTGCGGGGACGCACGTTGAAGACGTTGTTGGCGCCGACGGCGAAGTGCAGGTGATCGGTGAACTGATACCCGATTTCGATATCCGTCAGCCAGCGCGGCGTATTCTTGAACTCCTTGAAGCAGGTGTTCGAATACTGGATCGAACCACCACCCGAACACATGATGTTGGAATTCGACCAATCCGTATACTGCATCATGTCGGTCGTCTGGCCATAGCGGGTCTGGCGAACGTTCACGTCCAGCTTGCCCACCTTGTAGTAGGCATTCAGGATGATCTTGCTGCGCGGATAGGCCGTGGTGATGTAGCCGACATTCTGCGCGTTCAGGATCTCCGACCCGTTCGGGGCGATACCGTTATGATGCAGGCGCGTCCGGTTCAGGTCCAGCGCCATGCTCAGATCGAGATTGCCATACTGATGCAGGTGGAACGCATAATCTGCCTTGATGTCCAGGCCCTGCGTGCGGGTGCTGGCACCGTTGGTCAGGTAATAGGCGCTGTCCTGCGACGTATCGTCCAGCGCCGGACCGGCCAGCGTATAACCCATCGCCTCGATCGCCTGCACCGCCAACGGACCGGTCACGGTACCACCACCGACGATCCGGTTGCGCAGGTTGATCTGGTAGACGTCGGCCTCGACATGGAACCCGTTGACGGGCTCAAGGACGATGCCACCCGACGCGCTGACCGACTGCTCAGGCTTCAGCGGCTGGGCGCCCAGCGCACGGGCCGCCGCCGAATCAACCGCCAGCATGCCGGCGGCGCTGGAGGGGCCGACATTCATCGCGCTGTAATGCTGCTCGGCCAGGGTCGGCGCACGGAAGCCGGTGCTGATCGTGCCGCGGATCGCGACGCGACGCGAGAAATCGTAGCGGGTCGAGATCTTGCCGTTCTGGGTGTTGCCCACGTCGGTGTAGTGCTCGAACCGGCCGGCGAAATCCAGGTCCCAATGCTTGGTCAGGCGGAAGTCACCATCGATATAGGCGGCGAAGATGTTGCGGTTCCAGTTGCCGGCGCTCTGCGGGCCAAGGCCGGCATAGCCCTGCGTGCCGCCCAGCTCATAGGAGTTCGGGTTGCCCGCCGTGATCTGGTAGGTTTCCATACGGTGCTCGCCGCCCACCGCCAGCGTCATGGGGACGACGTTGCCGATGTTGAAATGACGGCGGAAATCCAGATTGTTCGTCCACTGCGCCATGCGGTACGTTTCCGCCAGCGTCGAGGTCGGCGAGTAACCGCACCCTTCCGAGGAATAATAGGGGCTGCTCGGATTGGTCGAGCAGGTCGCGGCGAGCATACCAGTATTCGCGGTGTTCTTGTTGCCGATCTTCGTGCCGTCGGCACCGTAGGTCGAGCTCGCATCCCAGTCCCAGTCGCCGAACAGCTCGGCGCCCTTCAGGCCCATGGTCACGGCGTAGTCATTTTCCTCGTTCGTCTCGCGCGGCGAGAAGCCCGACGGATAGATCGACGGCGCGCGGGTCGGGATGCGGTAGTTCTCGTACGCCTCGCCATGACGATGCGCATAGGTCAGGTTACCATAGAACTGCAGGCGGTCACCGATGATGTCCTTGCCCCAGTCCATCCCGAAATTCTCACGGGTTTCCTCGGGGCGGCCCATGATATGGTTGGAATCGGTGGGCACGTTCAGCGGACCGGTATAGTTGGCGCCCGTATAGGCCCCCACCGGTGCGGCGCTCAGCGGCAGCAGGCGATGATCGGTCGCCGGCGCCACGAAGAAGTCGGTGTGATAGACCTGACCGCTGATATGCAGGAAGCCATCATTTCCCCACTTGAAGCCGGCATCGCCATTCACCTGATACTGCCATGCCTGGCCGCTATAGGCGTTCGCGCCGGTCGTGGCGCTCAGGTTGTAGCCGTGATCCTGCTTCTTGGTGATGATGTTGACCACGCCGGCGATGGCGTCCGAGCCATACATGGCCGCCGCGCCGTCTTCCAGCACTTCGATATGGTCGATCATGTTGGACGGCAGCGTGTTCAGGTCCGCGCCGGTCGAACCGAACTGCGGACCGGAATCGGCAACGATGTTCGCAGTCACATGGCGACGCTTGCCGTCGACCAGCACCAGCACTTCGTTGGGGCCCAGGCCACGCATCTGGATGGACTGCGTCAGCGCTGCGGAATCCGCGGCCATGGCGACCACGTTGATCGACGCATAGGTCTTGGTCAGCGCGTCCGACAGGTTCATCTGGCCCGAACGGGCCAGCGTCGCCGCCGTGACGACCGAGATCGGCGAGGAGCTCTGGCGCGCATGGCGATGGGTGTCATGGGTGCCGGTCACGATCACGGCTTCGCCCGAATCAGGCGGCGCATGATAGACAGGCTCGACAACCGGGGCGACCCGCGCGGTCGGGGCTGCGGCAGCCGGAGCCACCATCGCCTTCGCGGTGGAGCGGGCAGGCGCACTGACCCCCTTCTTGGCCTTCGCCGTGTGGCGATGAGTGGCCGTCGACGTCCCGGACGTCGTAGCCGTTTGCGCCACCGCAGCGGCGACGTCGAACTGAATGGCAAGAATCGTGGCCGCGATAAGGCTTCGCCTCAGGGTCATAGACTTAACGTGCTCCCGCGAACGTCGTTACTTTACCGCTACATCAGGAGACGGAAAGCGACCTTAATTCAATACAAAATCATAACCACCCATAACGAATTCGGAATGTATGACATTTTTATCACAATCACCGTGCCGGCGGACCGCCAACGCGACAATATATTGATATAACACGATAATTTTATGATATTTGGAACACACTCTCAGGAGACCCCGTCGCCGATCCGCCTGATCTCCCACGATTTTCAAGGGCAGGCTCAGCCCTTTCCGAATCGTTCCATTCAAAAAACATATAACATCCAGACCCAAAATGGGGATGCCGCACGCGGACAATCCGACCACCCGCATCCCCGGTCCGGCGATTGCATCGCCGGCGCACCTGTCGTGGAATAGCAACGATCCACCTACCCCAGGCGCCTGCCGAACGAAGAAGGACGTATCATGAACCTCGCACAGGATGTCTCGGTCATCGGCGCCATCTCCGCCTTCTGGCTGGTCGCCATGATCGTCCCCGGCCTCGATTTCCTGCTGGTCACCCGCCTGGCCATGATGAAGGGCCGCATGGCAGCACTCCGCGCCACACTGGGCATCGCGACCGGCGTCGCCGCATGGGGGCTCGCGGGCTTTTTCGGCATCCGCGCACTCTTCATCGCCTCGCCCTGGCTCTACACTCTCCTGAAGGTCGGCGGCGGCCTGTACCTGTTCATCCAGGGCGCCCGGCTGTTTGCCGGAAGCTGGAAGAACGCCCCCGCCGAAGACCAGCCCGCCAATCCCGCCTTCGCGACGACCCGCGCCTTCCGCATGGGGCTGCTGACCAACCTCGCCAACCCCAAGGCGCCCATCTTCGTCTCCAGCCTCTTCGCCGCCGCCCTGCCGCAGCATGCCTCCATCGGCCTGGGCCTGACCTGCGTGGGCACGATGTTCGTCATCGCCGTGGCCTGGTTCTCGCTGGTCGCCACGGTGCTGAGCCTGCGCCACGTCTCGCGCGCCTTCCTGCGGCTGCGCCACTGGATCGACCGCGCCTCGGGCCTCGCCTTCATGGCGCTGGGCATCCGCTTCGCGACGGAACGGACGGTGTAGCGTTGCTCTCTTCTTTTTCTGAAGAAAAAGAAGCAAAAAGACGTTCATCCGTTCAGGGCCATTGTCAGCCGCACGCACAAGGCTCCTGAACGAATCAAGTTTTCTGGTTCTTTTTTCAAAAAAGAACCGTCTCCCATTTCAGACGAACATGCCGCCCGAAATCTCGATCCGCTGCGCATTGATCCAGCGATTCTCCTCCATCAGCAGCGACGCCACCGCCGGGCCGATATCCTCCGGCTGACCGGGCCGGCCCAGCGCCGTCACACTGGCGATAAAGGCGTTGACCTGCTGGTTGTCGCGCACCGCGCCCCCGCCGAAATCGGTCTCGATCGCGCCCGGCGCCACCGTGTTGACCGCGATCCCACGCGGACCAAGCTCCTTCGCCAGATAGCGGGTCAGCACCTCGACCCCACCCTTCATCGCGGCATAGGCCGCATATCCCGGCAGGCTGAACCGGGCGAGACCGCTGGACAGGTTCACGATCCGCCCGCCATCTTCAATCAGCGGCAGCATCGTCTGGGTCAGGAAGAACACACCCTTCAGGTTGATGTTCATCAGCCGGTCGAAAACCGCCTCCGTCGTCTCGGTGAATGGCGTGTTGATGCCGATGCCGGCATTGTTGACCAGGAAATCGAAACTGTGGCGCCTCCACACCACCTGCAGCGCCTGCCTCACCTCCTCCGCGAAGGCCGCAAAACCGCTCACATCGCCGGTATCGAGGCGCAGCATCACCGCCCGGCGCCCCAGCGCGGCGATCGCGGCCGCCGTGGCATCGGCTTCGTCCCTGTTGCTGTGATAGGTGCCGATCACGTCCACGCCCTTGCGGGCCAGCGCGATCGCCATGCTGCGCCCCACCCCCCGGCTGGCGCCGGTGATCAGGGCAATCTTCGTGCCGTTCGTCGTCATGGTGCCGATCCTTTCCAATCGCCTCGAAGGATCTCAGGATCGCACTTTATCCCATCCCCATAATCGGCCATTATTCGCGATCACTATCCGGCGGAGGCGAACAATGGACCGCATCGACACCATGCGGGTATTCGCAAGGGTGGTGGAACGGCGCAGCTTCATCCGCGCGGCGGAAGATCTCGCCCTGCCCGCCTCGACCGTGACCGATGCCATCAAGGCGCTGGAGGCCCGGCTGAAGGTCCGGCTGCTGCACCGCACGACGCGGCAGGTCCGCGCAACCCTGGATGGCGAGGCCTATTACCGGCGCTGCCTGAGCATCCTCGAAGAGATCGAAGAGGCCGAAAGCGCCTTCAGCGGCACCCGCCCGCGCGGGGCGCTGCGCGTCGATGTCCAGGGCGCGCAGGCACGGCGCCTCATCGTGCCCGCCCTGCCCCGCTTCTTCGCCGAGTATCCCGACATCACGCTCTTCCTGAGCGAGACCGACCGTTTCATCGACCTGATCGGCGAAGGCGTCGATTGCGCATTGCGCACCGGCACGCCGAAGGACAGCGACCTGATCGCCCGGCGCATCGCCCTGCTGCCCGAAATGACGGTCGCCTCACCCTTCTATCTGGACCGGTTCGGCACGCCGGAACGATGGGACAGGCTGGAGGGGCACCGCATGGTCGGCTTCCATTCCTCCGCCACCGGCGGCGTGCTGCCACTGGAATTCATGGTGCGGGACACACGCCGCACGGTGATGCTGCCATCGGTGCTGACGGTCAACGGCGCCGACACCTACAAGGAAGCCGCCATACAGGGGCTGGGCCTGATCCAGGTGCCACGCTACGCCGTCGCGCGCGAACTGGCGGCCGGCACCCTGGTGGAATGCCTGCCCGACACGCCCCCCGCCGCCTCGCCCGTCCATGTGCTCTATCCGCGCAACCGCCAGCTCAGCCCCCGGGTCCGCGTCTTCATCGACTGGGTGGCGAAGCAATATGCCGGACACGCCTGAAAATCGGGCGGCGCAGGCCCGCCTTCCATGCTCCGAAGCACGCGCCGGCACGCCACCCGCCCCACCGTCAGGTGACGGAGCGCAGATCCACCATGATCCGGTTTTCCTCGTCCCACAGCACGTTGATCCGCGCCTCCCGAATCCCGTCCCGCCAGGTCAGGACCTTCACGTCCTGGAAGACGGCATGCGCATCGTGACACGCCACCAGACGATAATTGGGAATGCCGGGGGCCGCGTGATGCACATGGTGCGTGCCGATATCACCGGTAAACCAGCGCCAGACCCGTGACAGACGCATGAACGAGCAGCCGGTCAACGCGGCCTCGAAACTGTTCCATTGCGGGTTCTGCGCCCATTGCACCCCTTCGAACTTGTGCTGCACCAGAAACAGCCAGACCCCGATCACGGCGGCGGGATAGATCACCAGGACGCTGACCAGCGCCACGAATTTCAGCCCGACGAACCAGGCCAGCGCCCCATAGCCGAACAGCAGGCACAGATTGGTCAGATAGACCCCAAGCCGCTCCCGAACCCAGTGACGCGGCGTGTCGAACGCAATCCGGTAGACGATGAAGAAAATGAACGGAGGCATCAGGAAAACGCTCAGAATCGGATTCTTGCTGATCCGATACAGCGCCTTCTTCAGCTGCGTCATCTTCCGATATTCGGCCACCGTGATGCAGTCCGAATACAGGTCCGACAACCGCCCCCGCGTGTCCATATTGTTCCACGACCCATGATGCAGCCCGTGATGCTTCTTCCAGTGATCATAGGGCGTCAGGGTCAGCAGCGAGCAGAGCCGTCCCGCCAGGTCATTCGCCCACCGGCTCCGGAACAGCGAACCATGGCCGCAATCATGCTGCAGCACGAAGGTGCGGATGGACAGGCCGGACGCCAGCGGCGCCAGCAGCAGCACCCCCCACCAGCCATGCATCAATCCCGCATAAAGCAGAACATAGCACACCAGGAGCAGGCCGATGGTCGAGACGAGCTGGAAAAGACTGATCCCGAGATGACCGCCCTGATATTGCCTGATCGACCTGATTGCGTCATCGGAATAATCTGAAGCCGCCAGTCTGTCCGCTGCACAATGGTTCATAGATATTCCGAAAATTTCTATATAGACCGTTACTATACTATTTACATCAAACAATCAACATCAGATATGATAAATAATCCCAATGACACATTAAACAAAAAATACAACATATTTTCAATCACTCCGCGGGCTGCCAAGCACGTTCCGCCAGCCCGGGGCCCAGATTCGCGCGGCCCGTAACCCACAGAGAAGAAGCTGTCTCCATTCTCTCCGAAAGCCAGGAAATTTCAGATCCATTCAGGATTCATGCACTTGGCCAGAAGATTCCACTGAACGGATAAAAGTCTTTTCCTATCTTTTTCGGCAGAAAAAAGAAGCTCTTCCCCCAGCCTTCACACCGGCATGGCCGCCTCCCCTTCCAGAAACGCCGCATTCGCCGCCACCAGCGCGTCCCAATCCGCGCCGGCCGGTATCAACTGCCGCCAGGCCACCCCATGGCACTCCATGATCCGCGAGCGCACCCAGCGCCATGTCGCGCGCTGGATACCGCCCCAGGTCAGCAGCGACACCACGGACTCGTCCTCCACCCCGTCATAGGACCATGCCAGCAGGCAATGCCCGCCCCACGATCCAGGCGTCTGGTCGCCGGGCGTGGTCGTGTCCCACACGCCCCCTTCCGCCTGGTCGGCCAACGCCAACCGCACGCCCAGATAGGCGGCCCCCATACCGGCCATGACCAGCCGCAGCGCGTTCAGGTCGTCCGGCGCGGCCGAACCCCACACAGGATAGAATGTCTGGTCCGCCAGCGCGTATCCATCGCGCGCGGCACAGGCCAGCACATCGACCTCGACCCCACCCCGATCGGTCGCCGGATCGGCCGGCGTGTAGCCGGTCGCACGTTCGTAGAACAGGATGGCATCCGCATCCCGCACCGCCACCTGAAACCCGGCCAACGCGGCTGTCGCGCGGAGATGGTTTCCCAACCCGGCCGACGTACAGTCCCCCAGCCGATCATTGCCCAGCATCAGCGGCGCCGGATCGATCCCCTCCCGCAGCAGCCGCCCAGGCGCCCGCCGCGCCATCATCCGCAACCCGGCCAGCAACGGCTGGCCGGGGCGCACCGCCGCAGGCAGGCAACCCAGCCGCCTGCCGACTGCACGATGCGCCATTACACCCCCCGATACAGCGCGGCGCGCACCGCCGGCGCATCGCCGGCCGCCGCTACCGACATGCTCGCCGGTGCCAGCCCCACCGCCGCCTCGATCAGCGGGATGATCTGCTCGGCCGTGGTGATATAGCCTCCCACCGCCGGGTCCAGCGCCGAGGCCACCGTGCCCGCAATGGTCAGGATGGTCTGGAACTCCCCCGCCAGCGAAGACGCCCAGCCCTTGCCGGTCTCGATATCGATCGCCCCGCCCGACGCGGCATCGATCTGCGCCGTAATGGTCCGGATCTGTGTCAGGGCACCATTGATCCGCGCCACCTGGTCGGTGGAAAGATGTGCCGACAGGCCCGGAATCGCCTCGATCGCCTGCGCCGCGAAATCGATCGCCCCGGCATCCGCCGCCAGTTCGGCGGTATCGATCCGGGTGGTCCCCCCGATCGTGGCACAGGCTCCCAGACTCGCCGCCACACCAAGCCCCAGCGCCAGCATGATCGCGGCCACACCCCCGCCATCCTTCCCCGGCGCGGCTCCAGGCTGCGTCCTGTTCGCAACATTGCGGAAATTCTGCGCCAGCAGGTTCAGCACCGCATACAGCCGCCCATAAACCGACCCCCCACTGGCCGGCACCGGCAACCACGGCATCAGCGCCGCACACACACCGCACAGCGCGGCAACATAAATCACATCCTGAACCGGCACGACCGAAATCAGGGTCTGAAGAATCGTCATAGAATCCATGGATCGTTCCATTCTGTATTACGAAAGGCCCTCACGCCTGGTCCATACTTCGAACCTCGACGCAGAGCGCAGAAGGCGCGCGTCGGATCGCCACCAGCGCGCATGTCCGATCAGGCTCTGATTGCGGTGGTGAAGGCGGCTATATGCACATTATCGACCACCCCCGCCCCCAGCGCGCTGTTATAGACCCTCTTCCAATAGGTACAGAGCCCGACCGCATCTTTCGCAGCCGGTACCGGCGCCGGATCGAAGAAATACTTCACCCGCGCCATCGCGGAGCCATAGCGCAGATTGCCGATCAACTGCCGCACCCGCGGAATGTCCGCACAGGTCATGCGCGCCACACGGGTTTGCAGGTCGGCATGCTCCGCCTTCTCCAGCATGCTCCACAGCGCATCATGGGTCGCGGGCTCCATCTGCCACATACCCAGCGCCGGGCCGCCGCCATCCTGCACCAGCCGGGCGGCGCGGGATTCGACCAGCGCCGTGCCCGTCAGCAGATTCACGGCGGCCGCCCCGCCCAGCCCCAGCCGGTCGAGCACCGGCGCCACCACCCGCCATTTCAGGTCCGAGGGATCGATTCCGCCCATCATCCCCCCTCGCCGCGCATCACGCGGCCCAGCCATTCGACAAAGGGCTGATAGCCCATCAGCGCCGACACCACGCCCCCCAGCGCAAAGCCCGCATTGCGAATCAGCCTGACACCACCGGCAATCTGCGCATTCATCGTAATCAACGTCTGCTGCGATTCCGCCAACGGCGCCGTGGTGTCGGCAATCACCGCCCGCATCTCCCGCCGCAGATCCACAATCGCCAGGCGCGTCTGCTCCACGTCGCGATCGGCCCGCTGGTCCTGATGCGCGCCACGGGCCCGCCCCTCGGCCGAAATCTCGACCAGCTTCATCATCATGTCCCTCTGTCCGGCCTCCAGCCGTCCGATCCGCGCATCATGCTGGCGCAGCGTGTCGGACAGCCCGGCCGGATCAGGAACGGCCTGCGCGTCGTTCATGTCACCTTCCCGTCTTTTCGAAATATCAACGGCCGGCAGGGCGTCAGCCGCCCACCCCGGCAAAGATGATCCTGTTCAGCATCATGGCCGGCGGCATGTTCTGGCTGTCGCCACTGCCCGCCGAGACGATCGTCAGCCCCGTGGTCGCGCTGGTCGCCGCCAGCCCCGTCGTCGCGGTCGCAGTCTGCGCCGTCGCCTTTTCCTCGACATCGCCGCCACCGGCGAACACCGCATCCATCTCGCCGCCCGATCCCTGCGGAACGACGAAGCCGCTGCCATGATTGGGCCCATGTCCATGGCCAGGATCGGTCAGCGCATGCGTATGGCCCGGATCGGTGACATCATGCGTATGCGCCGCCGCCGACTGGCTGCCACCCACGGCCCCCAACTGCACACCGTTGACGTTCGACCCCGCCATCGTCACCAGGTTGGCCGCGGCCCCGCCCATATTGTCGACACCGAACGTCGCCCGCCCCCGCAGATCCGGCAGACCGAAATTCGTGGCCCCATCACCCGCGCCATACAATGTGCCCAGCACCCCGAACAGCGCGGCATAGACCGTCCGGCTCACACTCTGCCCGCAGCACAACAGCCACCCGGCAGGCGCAACGGCCCCCGCATAATCGACAATGGCCCCCACCGGCACCCCGCCGCCCGCGTCCCCGCCGGCCGCCCCCACCGGGTCCATGGTCCAGATCTGGTTGCCGGCGGCATCGCACAGCATGACGGCATAGGCCGCCCCACCCATCAGGAAGACATTGCCGAACTGCCCGCTCGCATCCGCGACCACCGGGTTCGGATTCGCCACCGTCAGCCCTGCATCGGCATAAGTCGCCAACGGCATGGTGCTACCGCCCTGGTAGAAGAACAACCGCGCGCCGGCACGCGGCACACCCGTCGCATCCACGCTGAAACTGTTGGGCCAGACAAAACGGGCGGCAGAATAAGCCATGCACCACTCCCACGCTCCTCAGAGCGCGTCTCGTTTGGGGCGGTGCCTGTGCCCTGATGGAGTCAGATCATAACCGGCGACTCGGATTCCGGCAATTCCACACTGAACGACCAACGAAATATCCTTATGAGGAATATATTTTTCTGATCCAGT
This sequence comes from Gluconacetobacter tumulicola, assembly GCF_014174215.1. Taxonomy (GTDB): domain Bacteria; phylum Pseudomonadota; class Alphaproteobacteria; order Acetobacterales; family Acetobacteraceae; genus Gluconacetobacter; species Gluconacetobacter tumulicola. Next base: position 21,116 of record NZ_JABEQL010000017.1, read on the forward strand.
TCGATGCAGGGCTCTGCCCTGCACCCGCAAGGGGATGGCCATCCCCTTGACCCCTATTCAGAAATCGTAGCTGCCGCCATTCCCCGCGCCATACAGATTGCCCAGCATGCCGGGCGTACCGGACGACCCCGCCAGCAATGCCAGCGCATTACCCACGCCGGACATCAGCGCGGCATTCGACCCCGTCGTACCGCGCGCCAGCGCATTGCCCTGCCCGCTCAACGCACTCAACAACGTGCCGGCCGAGGCATTCCCCTGGCTCCCCAGCGCAGACGCCGCCGAACTCCCCATATTCGCCAGACCCGACAGCGCATTCATGTAATTTCCGAACTGCTGGCCGGCATAATTCTGGGCATAATTCTGCAACGCATTCATCTGCCCGCCCGACAGCGCCAGCCCCCGCGCAGCAGCCGAGCGGTCCAGCGACTGCTCGCCCTGCTGCAACGGAAACTGGTAATAAGGCGTATCGGTAAACGCCTGATAGGCCGCCTCCGCACCCGATCCCTGCCCCGACGCCCCACCGGGCAGACCCAGCAGAGTCGCCAGACTATACAGCGCATTGGTCCCCGCCCCCACATAAGGCGACAGGTTCTGGTCCGTCTGGTCATAGACATTCTGCTGAAACTGCTGCGCCTGCCCATAAGCCTGCGCCTGCTCGCGCGCCGCCTTCGAAGCCGCGCCAGACCCTGCGATCCCACCCGCGATCGACCCAAGCGCCGACAATCCACCGCCAATCGCCGTTACCATGCTCCGATCCACTTCCCATACTGGCGTTCCATTTCCACCCAGCCCAGCCGGCGAAAGATCGGCCCCACATCCAGCGACCGGCCAGAGGGCGCAACATGCAGCTTGGTGCCGGTGATCATCCGCCGCACCCCGCGCGCCGCCAGCGTGCGCTCGGCCTCGCGAAACAGCCTGATCCCCGCCGTCCACCGCCGATGCGCCGGCCGCACATAATACAGGTCGAAAAACGCATGGCTGACACTGCGATGATGCAGATGCGGCCACACCAGCGCCACCAGATACCCGGCCAGCACCCTGCCCTCGCGCATCGTCAGCACATGCAGCGCCCCGGCCGCCTCCAGCCGCCCATAAGCCTCCAGGTCGGGATCGAGCGGCGCACGCTCCTGGTCGCTGGCCACCTCGCGAAAATGCGCCTGCCACAGCCCGCGCATCTCCCCCACCACGTCGCTCCATGGCTCGACGGCATAGAGCGTCACGATACGGTCACCAGCAGCCCGCCCGCCGAAATCGTCAGCGCCCCGGCGGCAGAAGCCTGCGCCGCAATCGCATCGCCCGGCTGCAACACCCGGCCGATTTCATTGGGACTGTTCCAGGTCTGCCCGGGCAGGATCGTCTGGCCAAACGTCGTCGCCGTCCCCGGCCCCGCCACCTTTCCGGCAGGCACCAGATACAGCGTCACCGAAACCGGCACCGCCCCGACATTGCACACACCCAGACTGTCGATCCGCGCGATCACCCCACCCGGCGCGGTATAGAGCGCCGCCGCCGCGCTGGGCACAGCCTGCGCGGGAATCAGGGCAACGGGCTGAACGGACATGGCATCGACCTTCGCGCAATACCCCTAGAGGGGGCCGGATGGTGGGCGATGCCTGCGCCCGATGGGTTTTTCTATCGTATGGACAGTTTTCCATACAAGCGGAAACGCGCGCCGGATCGCTCCGGGCACGCAGGCCCGGACACGCGTTTACCGGTCCAGACGCAACAGCCCCGCCGCCTCGGAATCCAGTATCACCGTGCTGGCCGGATGCTGCCGCAGGGCAGAGGCGCTGACCATCGGCGTCACGGGCCTTTCCAGGGCATCGCGCACGATCCGCGCCTTGGCCGCACCGGTCGCCACCATCAACAGGCGCCTTGCATCCAGGATCGTCCCCACACCCATGGTCAGGGCCCGGCGCGGCACATCCTGCCAGCGATCATCGAACATTTCCGCATTCTGCCTGCGTGTTTCCTCATCCAGTTCGACCAGCCGGGTGCGGGTGACGAAATCCGACGGCGGCTCGTTGAAGCCGATATGCCCCGTCAGCCCGATGCCCAGAAGCTGCAGCCCGATCCCACCGGCCGTGCGAATGGCGTCTTCATAGGCGCGGCATTCGCACTCCGGGTCGGGCGCCGCGCCGTCGGGCAGGCGCGTGCGCTCGGGCACGATGTCGACATGGCGGAAAAGCTGTTCGTGCATATAGGCGTGGTAGGATCGCGGATCATCGCGCGCGATGGGATAATACTCATCCAGGTTGAACGTCCGGCACCGCGCGAAGGACAACCCGTCGCGATGCATCCCGACCAGGGCGCGATAGACCGCCTCCATCGTGCGGCCGGTCGCCAGACCCAGCACCGGGTCCGGCGCCCCGCGCATATAGTCCGCGATCCGCGCGGCCGCCTCGCGGCACGCCGTCATAGCGTCGGGGGCCAGGACGATCTCCATGCGGCCCTGTTCGATCACGACATGTCGCATCGTGCTTCCTTCCTGCATACCAGCCCACTTTTCCAGAAAACCCCTCAATCCCCGCCGCGATCCGTCCTGAGTTCGACGACGAAATCGTACAGATCGGCCCGATAGGCCGAGAACGTGACTTCCAGCAGCCGCCCGTCGGCCAGGAAAGACCGCCGTTCGATCCGCAGGATGGGGCTGGGGCGCGCCAGCCCCAGCAATTCGGCTTCCCGCGCGTCGACCAGCCCGGCCCGGATGCGCTGAAGGGCCCGGACCGGATACAGGTCCCGCGCCTTCAGCGCGGCATAGAACGACGCGCTGACCGCTTCCGGCGCGGGCAGGTCGTCCCGTGCCACGATGGCGGTCTCGATCGCCATCGGCTCACCGTCGGCGGTCCGGATGCGCTTCAACCGCGACAGCGCGGTGCCCGGCGCCACGCCCAGCGCCATGGCCTCGTCCGGACTGGCCTGCGCCACGCCCCGTTCCAGCCAGACCGACCCCGGCACCCGCCCCCGCGCACGCATGTCTTCGGAAAAACCCAGCAGGGCGGTCAGCGGCTGCTCGATCCGGCCGGAGACGAAGGTCCCGGCCCCCGGCCGCTGGATCAGGCGACCGGTCTCGACCAGCCGTTCCAGCGCCTTGCGCACGGTCACGCGGGACACGCCCGTCATGTCCGCCAGTTCGCGCTCGGGCGGCACCGCATCGCCCTGGCACAGCGCCCCGCTCCGGATCAGCCGACTCAGCCCGGCTTCGAGTTGCAGATAAAGCGGCTGGCGGCTGTCCGGGTCCGGCGCCAGGCCGCGAAACATGCCGTCGTCGGCGTGGCCCATCGCGTCCTCAGCCACCCGTGGGGGCGGCGGACGGCAGAATGCGCCGCAGGTCGCCGCCATGGCGGTCCAGCGCCTGCTCGGCCTCGTCGGGCGTCATGCCGGCACGGACCAGCACCGCACGCTTGACGTTCCCGCCCGTCGCCACCAGGGCGGCGCGAACCTCCTCGTCCGACCCGCCGGCCAGGTCGGCCACCATCCGCGCGGCCCGGCGGTCCAGCTTCGCGTTCATCACGCGCATATCGACCATCCGCCCGCGATAGGCATGGCCCAGCCGGATCATCAGCGCGGTGGACAGCAGGTTCAGCGTCGCCTTCTGCGCCGTGCCGGCCTTCAGCCGCGTCGAACCGGCAATCGCCTCCGGCCCCGTGACGGTCACGATGCCGTATTCCGCCTCGCGCAGCAGCCGCCCCGTCGCGTTGCAGCTTATGCCCACCGTCAGCGCACCGCATTCCCGCGCGGCGGCGACGGCGGCACAGGTATAGGGCGTCCCCCCGCTGGCGGCGATGCCGAACACCACGTCCCGCGCGTCCGGCGCGTGGGCCAGCAGCTCGGCCCGGCCGGTATCCTCGCGATCCTCGGCACCCTCGGCGGCCTGAAAGATCGCCTGCGGCCCGCCGGCCAGCAGCAGCACCAGCCGTTCCGCCGGCCAGCCGAAGGTCGGCCCCAGCTCGACACCGTCCTGCAGCCCGATCCGCCCCGAGGTGCCGGCACCGACATAGACCAGCCGCCCACCCTGTCGCAGGCGCGGCAGGGCGGCCTCCACCACCGCCTCGATCTCCGGCACCGCCGCGCGCACGGCCGCCGTCGCCGCCATCTGCGCCTCGGCCAGCGCGTCCAGCACGGACCGGACGGGCCAGATGTCGATATCGGCATAGCGCGGGTCCCGCTGCTCGGTCCCGGTGGTGGGGGTGGCGGGCCGGTCGATCTCGGTCATGGCGGGTCCTGCGGGCGGTTGAACAGGCCCTCTCATAACGCCAGAACAATACCATTGCAAAACCAATTTCCCTATGGTTCTGTTCTGGTATTGACCAGGAACGCCCGGGAACACCATGTCAACACTCGATCTTCTGGTGATGGGCCTTTACCTCGCCGCCCTGCCGCTGCTGACATTGTGGATGGCGGGGCGGCAGAAAACCGCCCAATCCTATCTCGGCGCCACGCACGACCTGCCCTGGTGGGGCATCTGCCTGTCGCTGGTCGCCACCGAGACCTCCACCCTCACCGTCGTCAGCGTGCCCGGCGTGGCCTTCCATCGCGGCATGGTCTTCGTCGGGCTGGCAATCGGCTACCTGATGGGGCGCTGCCTGGTCGCCTGGCTGCTGCTGCCACGCTACTTCGCGGGGGGCATGCGCACGCCCTACCAGTTCCTGGGCCAGCGCTTCGGCGCGCCGGTGCAGCGCATGGTGTCCCTGACCTTCCTGGTCACCCGCGTGATCGGCGAGGCCGTGCGGCTGCTGGCCGGCACGCTGCCGCTGGCCATGCTGCTGGCGGCCTTCCACCTGCCCCACGGCCCCCTGGCCATCATGGGCGCGCTGATGGCGATGACGCTGCTCTACACGGTGTTCGGCGGGCTCAAGGCCGTCATCTGGTCCGACGTCATCCAGTTCTGCACCTACCTGCTGGGCGCGATCCTCTGCGCCGCCGTCATCTGGCACGGGCTCGGCCCCGGCACGGTCGCCGACCTGGCGCATGCGGGGCGCTTCCACCTGTTCGACCACGGCACGGCGCTGCTGGCGGACCCGTTCGCCCCGGCCTCGGCCCTCATCGGCGGCGCGGTCATGGCCATGGCGTCGCACGGCACCGACCATCTGATGGTACAGCGCATCCTGGCCGCCCGCAGCCTGCGCGACGCAAGGCTGGCGCTGGTCGCCAGCGCGCTGGTGGTCGGGCTGCTGTTCGGCGCGCTGTCGCTGCTGGGCATCCTGCTGACGGCCACCCCGGCCGGCGGCGCGCCCTACCACACCCTGCGCGGCGACGACATCTTCCCCTACTACATCGTCCACGACGCCCCGGCCGGCCTGTCCGGCCTGCTGGTCGCGGGCATCCTCAGCGCCACCATGGGCTCGCTGTCCTCGACGCTCAACGCCCTGACCAGCGCGGCGATGACCGACTTCCCGGCGCAGTGCCGGCGCATGGCCGGCGCCCTGGGCCTGGGCGACCTGTCGCTGGCCCGCTGGCTGACCTGCGTCTGGGCGGTGCTGCTGATCGCGGTGGCGCAATCCTTCGGCCAGGGCGCAACCTCGCTGGTCGTGTTCGGCCTGTCGGTCGGTGCCTATGCCTACGGCCCCATGCTGGGCGCCTTCCTGTTCGGCCTGGTCGCGCGCCACACCGACAGCCGCGCCGTCATGGCCGCCTACGGCGCGACGCTGGCCGCCGTGGCCCTGGCCGAATTCCAGCTCCGCCCCGGCGGGCAGGCCATCAGCTTCGCATGGATCGTCCCGCTGGGCGTCGTCCTGTTCTTCTGCTTCGCCACCCTCGCTTCCGGCTTCAGACGCTTCCAGAAGGCCACCCCATGACGACAACCCGCCGGACGGCCCTTGCCGGCCTGGGCGCCGGCGCGCTGGCCGCCGCCATGCCCCGCTCCCGCGCATGGGCCGACGCCCCAGGCGCCCTCTCCCGCCCGGTCACGACCGGGTTCGAGCGGCTGCGCGCCGACGGCTATCGCCTGCTGGCCGGGCACAAGGTCGGGCTGGTCGCCAACCCGACCAGCACCGACCGCACCCTGCGTCATATCGCGGACATCCTGCACGCGGTACCGGGCATCCAGCTTCAGGCAATCTTCGGGCCGGAACACGGGTTTCGCGGCTCGGCCCCTGCCGGCGCGTCCGAACCCCGCACCACCGACCCGGCCACCGGCATCACCGTCTTCGACATATACAACACCGCAGGCGCCCCGCTGGAGCGCATTCTCCAAACATCGGGCATCGACCTGCTTCTGTTCGATATCCAGGATGTCGGCGCGCGCTTCTACACCTATGCCTCGACACTGTACGACGTCATGGCGGCCTGCGCGCGGCTGGCCATTCCCGTCATCGTGCTGGACCGCCCCAACCCCATCGGCGCACAGGCGCCCTCCGGCCCGGTCCTGCAACCGGCCCAGGCCTCCTTCATCGGTCGGGCGCCGATCGCCCTGCAACATGCCATGACGATGGGCGAGCTGGCACTGTTCTTCCACCGCTACTGCCTGCATCCCGCCGGCACCCCGCCGCGCGTGGTGACGATGGGCGGCTGGTCGCGCGCCCTGTTCTTCGACCAGACCGGCCTGCCCTGGATCGCCCCCAGCCCCAACATGCCGACGCTCGAAACCGCCATCGCCTATCCCGGCACCTGCCTGTTCGAAGGCACGGTCCTGTCGGTCGGGCGCGGCACGGCGCTGCCGTTCCTGCAACTGGGCGGGCCGGAAGTCGACGCCCGCCCATGGGTCGCCGCCCTGCGCCAGGCCGATCTGCCCGGCCTGGCGATCCGCGAGACCTGGTTCACCCCCAGCAGCTCGGTCGACCGCGACCGGCTGGTCCATGGCCTGAACCTGATCGTCACCGACCGCCGGCGCTTCGACGCCCTGGCCACCGGCCTTACCCTGCTCTGCGCGGCCCGCCCGCTCTGCCAGGGCCCGCTCTGGCGCGGCACCGGCCGGACCGCCGACCTGCTGTTCGGCACCGACAGCATCCGCCACGCCATCGATGCCGGCACCGCCCCGCGCGCGATCATCGCGAACTGGCAGAGCGAGCTGGCGGATTTCGAACGCCGCCGCCGCACCGTCCTGCTCTACCATTCCTGACCGGACACCGATCATGACCTGCATTCTTGCCGTGGATGCCGGGGGCACCCGCACCCAGGCCGCCCTGGTGACGCGCGCGGGCCTTGTCCCATCCCGGCGCGAGGGCGCGGGGGCCAACGCCTTCGACCGGTCGGACTGGCTGGACAATCTGCGCGCCACCCTCGCCCCGTTGCTGGAGGCATCCCCCCAGGCCCTGGTCCTCGGCCTGGCCGGCTTCAGCAGCCGGCGCCCGTCCTCCGCCGCCCAATCCCACGCCCTGGCGGACTGGACTGCGCCCCTGCCGGCGCAATTATGCAGCGATGCCGACATCGCCCTGGACGGTGCGCTGGGCGGCCAGCCGGGCATCCTGGCCCTGTCGGGAACCGGGTCGATCGTCCTGGCACGCAACGCCGCCGGCACCACGCTGCGGGTGGGCGGCTGGGGCTATCTGCTGGGCGACGAAGGCAGCGGCTACGCCATCGGCCGCGACGCGATGCGGCATCTGACGCAATGGATCGATGCCGGCCCGCCAGCCGATGACCCGCCGGACGCGCATCTTCTCGCCCGGCGCCTGGCCCAACGGCTGGGCATCACCCCCACGCCGGACGGCCTGCTGGAATGGCTGCGCGGACAGCCCCATCCCCGCTCCGCCATCGCCGCCCAGGCCGCCTTCGTCGCCACCTGCGCCGATGAGGGCCTGCCGGAGGCGATCGCCATCCTGCACCAGGCGGCAGAGGCCCTGGCCGGACAGGTGCGCACCGCCGCCACCCGCGCCGGCCTGCCCGGCGGGCCATGGAGCCATAGCGGCAGCATCTTCAACAGCCGCCCGTTCCTCGCCCATATGGAAACGACGCTGGGCACGCCTCCCCTGCCGCCGGTCCTGCCGCCACTGGGCGGCGCCGCCCTCCGCGCCGCCCGCCTGGCGGGCTGGCCGGTCACACCCGAATGGATCGCAACCCTGGCCGCGTCACTCGCCGCGCGCGCGTAATCCCGGCTATGCGATCCCCAGCGCGCGGGCGGCGGCGGTCGCCACATCATGGCGCAATTGTATGGTCTGCCGTCCATGGCCGCCATCGGGGTGCACCCGGTTGGTCAGGATCAGCACGAAACTGTCGCTGACCGGGTCCATCCACAACGACGTGCCGGTAAAGCCGGTATGGCCGAACGAACCGACAGGAAAGAGGTCGCCACGCGGCGTGGAATAATGGGTGGCGATGTCCCAGCCCAGCCCGCGCAGGTCGGTCCTGCCGGCCGGCTGCTGCGGCGTGGTCATCAGCACCAGCGTCTCGCGCTTCAGCGGAAAGGCGCTGGGCCGCCCGGCACGCCGGTCCAGCAGGGCCTGCGCATACAGCACCATGTCGTCGGCATCGGAAAACAGGCCGGCATGGCCGGCGACACCGCCCATGCGCCGCGCCGTCGGGTCATGGACCACGCCGCGCAGGATCACATGGTTCTCGTCGAACTGGGTGGGCGCGATCTGCGGGATCAGCCCCGCATCGGGGCGGAATCCAGAATGCGCCATGCCCAGCGGCGCCAGAATATGCTGCGCCGCGTAACCGTCCAGCGTCTGGCCGCTCAGCGTCTCCACCAGAAGCCCCAGCGTGATGAAATTGATGTCGCTATAGACGAACCGCTCGCCGGCCGGACGGTCGGGCCGCGTGTCCATCACGCGGCGCACCGCCTCATCCTTGCCCTGCCAGGGGGTGGACAGCTCCAGGTCGGGCGGCAGGCCGGAATAATGGGTCAGCAGGTGGCGGATGGTGATGCCCTCCTTGCCGGCGGCGGCAAAGGCCGGCAGGCGGCGGGCCACCGGCTCGTCCAGCGCGAAGGCCCCCTGTTCCCATAGCTGCATCACCGCCAGCGCGGTCATCGTCGGCTTGGTCAGCGACGCCATGTCGAAGCGCGTGGTCCAGCTTTGCGGTTCGGGCACCGGCAGCAGGGCCCGGTGGCCATAGACGCCGCGATAGACGACGCGCCCGCCATGCCCCACCGCCGCCACCACGCCCGGCACGTCGCCACGCGCCACGGCCTCGCTCAACAGGCGGCCGACCGGCGCGAAATCGGCCCCGCCGGGACGCGATGCGCAGCCCGCCACGCCGGTCAGGCCCAGCAGGGCGCCACCGCGCAGCACCTCCCGCCGCATCAGGCCGGACAGGCGCGGGTCAGAAGCTGTCGGCACGGGCAAGCACTCCAAGAATCTCTTCTTCCACGCGGGTGAAGTACGAATAGCGGCCCGGCCGCGTCTCCGGATCGGACGGGTATCCGGTGGCGGCGAACAGCAGCGCGTCACCCGTCTTAGGATCATACCACAGGCCGGAATGCAGCCCGTACGCATTGCCCAGATGGCCGCGCAGGCCACCGCGATAACCGGGATACGGCGTGTCGCCCCGGCCGGCGGCATCGCGCTGCCCCAGCAGGCAGATGACGGACAGGCCATAGCAATCGATCGGCCCCTCGCCATCGGCCCCCGACAGGCCGTTATGCCCGTCATAGGTCCAGGTCGGACGTTCCATCATCTCGACCGAGGCCGGCGACAGGATCCGCACGCCATCGAGCGTGCCCCGCTGCATCATCAGCCGCGCGATCCGCGCCATCTCGGGGATCGACACCCGCAACCCGCCCTGCGGCGAGAACAGGGTGCCGTTGCTGCCCACCCGATAATGCGCCAGTTCGGCCGGCGTCCGGCCGCGCAGGGGCCGGTCATCGGCCGTCGCCACCCATCCCTGCGGCAGATGGCGGTACAGCGTGGCCAGCGCGTCGGGGTCGGGCAGCGCCAGCGGGTCGTAGCCACCGGCAATGCCCGCCGGGTCCAGCACATGGGCGCGCATGTAGCGGTCGAAACGCTCGCCGCTGACCCGTTCGATGATGGTGCCGACCAGCCCGTAGCAGAGGTTGCAATATTCGAACCACGCCCCCGGCGCCCGGCCGGCGCCATGGGCGAAATGATCGCCGGTGGGGCCGGGCGGGTGCGCGGTATCGAACAGGCTCGCGATATCCTGCCCCGGCGGAATCAGGTAACCGTCGGCATCGCGGATGCTCGACGTATGGTTCAGCAACATCCGCACCGTAATCGGCGCCGACGGAAAATCGGGGTTGCGCAGCGCAAAGCCCAGATAGCCCGACGCATCGTCATCCAGCCGCACCCGGCCCTGTTCGACCAGCCGCATCAGGCCGATCGTGGTGACGAGTTTCGAGACCGAGGCAATCCGAAAGCGCGTCTGCGGCGTCACGGGCAGGCTATGCCCGTCCGTGCGATAGCGAAATCCGCTGTAATGGCTGTAGACCATCCGGCCGTCATGCAGCCGCGCCGCCGCCAGCCCCGCCAGCGGCAACGCCTCGCCCTGTTGCACGATCGTCTCCAGCGCCGTGTCGGACGCATTGCCGCTGGCCGCACCGGCACCGGCCGGCAGGGCCGCCAGGACAAGCGACAGCCACAGGAAACGCGGAAAGGCGGAGCGGGCCATACAGTCAGATCCTTCGTACGATCACGGGACGGGCGCGCCGGTGGTCTCGCCACCGACCAGCAGGGCCAGCAGGGTGGCGCAGGCAGGGGCCAGTGTGAAGCCCAGCGCCCCCTGCCCGGCATTGACCATCAGGTTGGCCCGGCCGGTATACCCCACCACGGGCAGTCCGGTGGGCGTGGCGGGCCGAAAGCCCGCCCAGGCTTCCGCATCGTCATACGGCCCGGCATTGGGGAAACTGGCCTGCGCCAGGCGCCGCAACTGCGCGATCCGCCGGGGCGAGGCGCCATCGTCATCGGCGCCGATATCGACCATGGCGGCAATGCGAAACCGCTCGCCCAGCCGGGCATAGACCACGCGGTTGTCGTAGTCGGTGACGCTGATATCGGGCGTCCCCCCGGCCCGGACCGGCAGGGTCAGACTATATCCCTTCAGCCCATATAACGGAATATCCTCACCCACGGCACGCAGCAGCGCGCGCGTGCGCAGCCCGGCGGCAACGACGATCAGGTCGGTCTGGGGGCCGGCCTGGCCGTCGATCCGCACCGCGCAGCGATTGTCCGGCGCGGCTTCCAGCGTCGCCACACCCCTGACATGGGTAAAATCCGGGCTGGCGGCCAGCCGCGCCAGCAGCGCGCGACAGAACAGGTGGCAATCGGCGACTTCCTCGCCTTCGGTAAAGATTCCGCCCGCCAGCGCGCCGCGCAATGTCTCCAGCGCCGGCTCACGCGCCACGCATTCGGCAGCCGTCAGCACAGACTGCGCGTCGGGTTGCGTGATCCCCCGCGCGGCATGCGCCAGCGTGGTCGCCGTGCGGTGAACGATCATCTTGCCGGGGCGGCGCCAGCAGAATTCCTCCAGCCCCTCGGCGCGCCATGCCGCCAGGACCCGCTGCGCCAGCAGGGCGATGTCCAGCAGGCGGTGCGCATGCGCACGATTGGTTCCGGCCCGGCACGCCGCGAGAAAGGACAGCAGCCACCGCCATTGATCCCGATCGGCGCGCAGCCGCAGCGATACCGGCGCACCGGGGCGCATCATCCAGGCCAGGGCCTGGCGCGGCACGCCGGCATCGGCCAGCGGCGCGACGTAACGGTAGCTCAACTGCCCGCCATTGGCGAAACTGGCACCATGGCCGACATCGGGAAGCTGTTCGACAAGGCGAACCACATGACCCTGCCGGATCAAGGCATAAGCGGTCGACAACCCGACCACACCGCCCCCGATGACCGTAACCGAACGCGCGTGCCGCATACCTCTGATCGATCCTCCCGTACCGAAACCGCGCGCCGTCACACGACACGGCAACCGCGCGCCGTCGCGCGACACGGCCGAGTTCCCGCAATAGGGCGCGTCCGGGGGCAGGCACCAATTCCAATATGACGCATGACGTTAACCCCAGGTTATTCCCGGCCCGACAGCGCCCCGAGCGGTTAACCTGACGTTATATGCCGCCAACAATTCGGTATTTGACCTGGACTGTTACGTTATCGCTTCATTCCGTTACGAAACCATGTCAGGTGGCGGCTGCTCCGTCCGTCGGCATGAATTCGTGCCGCCACACGACGCGACAGTCTGTTCAGGGATTCGCTTTCACCATGCCTCCATCGTTCGACAGAAAATGGCTTCTGCCGCTTCCGGCCCTCGCCGGCGCGATCGTCCTGGCCCCGGCGGCCGGTGCCGAGACGGCCGTCGGGACCCAGCCCCACGCCGCCCAGCACCGGACAGCCGCACACCATGGCGCGAACCGCACGGCCAGACCCACGGCAGCAGCAACAGCCGCACCGGCAACGCCGACGTCCGCCCCGGCCCTGGCAACACGGGAGAGGCAGGCGCAGGTAGCCCGCATGGTCGCCGCCCCGATGCCCGAGCCGTCGGCGCCGGAATCTGTGGTGGTCACGGGTTCGATGCTGCAGACCTCGAACAATTCCAACGCCAACCCGGTGCAGATCATCACCGCCAGGGATATCCAGCGCACCTCGGCCACCACCCTGTCGGACTATCTGCAACGGCTGCCCTCCATGGGCACGTCAGGCACCTATAACACGTCGACCAACGGCGGCGGCGGCATCGCCTGCCCCGATATCCGCAATCTGGGCTCCAACCGGGTGCTGGTTCTGGTCGACGGCAAGCGGCAGGTGCAGAATGGCGGGGCAGGCAGTTCCTGCGTCGATCTCAACACCATCCCCGCCTCGATGGTCGAAAGCGTCGAAATCCTGAAGGATGGCGGGTCGGAACTCTACGGCGCAGACGCGGTGTCGGGTGTCATCAACGTCAAGCTGAAACACGATCTGACGACCGGCAACGTCACGCTGAAAGGCGGCCTGACCCAGTACGGCGACAACCGCACGGGCATGATCTCCGCGATCAAGGGGTTCGATTTCGACCATCATCGCGGCAACATCACGATCGGCGGCCAGTATCTCACCCAGGGCTCGATCATGCAGCGCGACCGCGCCTGGGGCTACAACCCGCAGATCAACAACCCCGCCCCCGGCGGCACCATCGTCCACGGGTCGGGCATCACCCCCACCGCCACGCCCATCGTCGGCGGGGTCGAGATGTTTCCCAACGGCAATGGCGGCTTCTCGCCGCTGACGGCGTCCGAACGGTACAATTACGGCCCGCAAGGCACGCTCTACCAGTATGTGCAAAGCTCCGCCGTAACGGGTGACGCGCATTACGACGTCAGCGACCATCTGACCCTGTACGCCAACGCGCGCTACACGCACAAATCCTCGCAGGCCCAGCTCTCGTCCGAACCGCTGACCGGCAGCGTCGGAGTCAACGACCTGCCGGCCGCCTTCGTCCTGCCCGCCGGCAACCCGTACAATGTCTGGGGCAAAAATGTCAGCATGTACAAGCGGACGACCGAATTCGGCCCCCGCCAGTACGATTCCGCCAACGATACCTGGCAGGTCGTGGCCGGCGGCAAGGGCACCATCGTCGACAACTGGAAATACGATGCGTCCATGACCTACGGGCAGACGCAGAACACCATGCGCACCCAGGGCATGGTCAATTATGCCGACATCATGCAGGAACTGGGCGTCTCCACGGCGGGCCGCGGCGTCTCCTACAATCCGTCTGTCTGTACCAGCCAGCCGGGTTGCACGCTGTTCAACCCGTTCCAGACCTGGCCCGATTCCGCCGTCAATTATGCCAAACATACCGAAGTCGACCACGCCACCTACCAGCTCCGCGACTTCAACCTGCGCGTCAACAACAACGAGGTGGTGAAACTGCCCTATGAAGGCGGCGGCCCCATCGGCCTCGCCCTGGGCCTGGAACATCGCAGCGAACAGCTCTCCTATTACGCGGACCCCGAGGTCCAGGCCGGCAACATCGCGGGCTCCTATACCTCGTCCACCAGCGGCGGCTTCAACGCGACCGAAATCTATGGCGAAGCCAAGATCCCGCTGCTCCACGACGTGCGTTTCGCCAGGGACCTGACGATCGACGCCCAGGGCCGCTGGTCGCACTACAACACGTTCGGCAATGCCCAGAACTGGAAGACCAGCATCAACTGGGCGCCCGTGCGCGACATCCGCTTCCGCGCCACCCTGGGTACCTCCTTCCGCCAGCCCAACGTCTACGAACTCTATGGCGGCCAGTCGGTCGGCTATCCGGCGGCGGTCGATCCCTGCACCCGTCCGTCCTATTACGGCGCGACGGCAGCGACGGTCGAGGCCAACTGCGCGCGCTACGGCGCCAACCTGGCCCACCCGTCGCAGGCCTATGCCAACCAGTTGCCGACGCTGGAAGGCGGCAACCCCAAACTGCGCCCCGAAATCGGCCGCACCTACACGTTCGGCACGGTGGTGACGCCCCGCTGGGTCCCCGGTCTCTCGGCATCGGTCGAATACTGGCACACTTCGTTGCAGAACACGATCGGCAGCGTCGGCACGCAATATATCGTCGACCAGTGCTATACCGGCTCTTCGCCGGGCTATTGCGCCGACATCTCGCCGCGTGACGCCAACGGCCAGATCACCATGGTCAACGCGACGATGCAGAATCTCGGCACGATGAACACCGACGGCATCGATTTCGACCTCGACTACCGCATCCGGCTGACCTCGCTCGACGTGCTGAGCGTCTCGAACAACTTCCAGGAACTGATCGCCTACAACGTGCGCCCCTATGCCGGCTCGCCGGTACTCAACGGCGCCGGACGGCTGTATTATGCGGGCGGCGGCGCCTATGCCGGCGCCGGCGTCGCCCATCCGCGCGTGTCCGACTACGCCACGGTCACATGGACGCACGGACCGTACAGCATCACCTACATGATGAACTATATCGGCGGCATGAAACTCAATAACGGCTCGAAGGACCTGCTGCCCGCCTCGGCAACCTACTACAAGGTGCCGGGCATCTTCACGCAGGACATCACGCTGGGCTATCGCCTGCGCCAGTGGACGTTCCAGGCCGGCGTCAACAACCTGTTCGACAAGAACCCGCCCTTCGTCCCCGACGGCGTCATCAACACCGACCTCGCGGCCTACGGCCAGAACGTGATCGGCCGCTACGCCTTCCTCCAGGCCGGCATGGATTTCTGACCCGGACCAGGGCCCGCGCGCTGGCGACGAACCAGCGCGCGGGTCCCGCCCGTTCGCCCGCACGGCTTCTACCCGGCCACGATCTCCAGCCCCACCGCCCGCTCCCGCAGCCGGGCGAACCGCCACGCCACATGAGCCTCGCCCCAGGCAGGCACGAAGGCCAGCGCATAGGGTGAAATGCTGCTGAGCAGATCGCATCCCCCCACCCGGCCCGACACCCAGTCCACCGTGCCCGCGCCATAGCAGCACAGCGCCCGCAGCCGCGCGGCCGGCAACGGGCCCGCATCCGGCCACGCCGCCGGATCGCCCAGCATGACGGTCAGGCTCGTACACACCGCCAGCGTCGCCACCAGGGCCGCCGTCTGCGCGACATCCTCGACCAGAAACGCCGGATAGCGTCGCCGCAGATCGGGCCGCCGCAGCGCAAGCGTCACCTCGTCCAATGTCCCGGCAAGGGTGATGCACCCGTCCGGCAGGGCGCACGTCTCCAGCGTCTCATGCCAGACCGGCGGCACGTCCCGCGCCCACACCACCATGTCCACGCCAGGCGCGGCGAGATCCACCAGACTGCCGGGCATGCTGGAGGCCCGAACGCGCGGAGCCTCCCCCATCGCCGCAGCCGGCCAGTTTTCGATCGTGAACATCGTTCAGGCCGCGACCGTCACGGGTCCATCGTCGGCCCCGCCGCAGGCATCGGCCGCATCGACCGTCAGCAGCAGCCGCATCCGCTCCGTCACGGGCAATGCCGAAAGCGGTGGCGAACGGTGCAGGACGCCGTGCTCCTCCGTCCAATTGGGAAAACGCCGCCCCTTCAGCAGCACCACCGCTCCGGTTTCGGCCTGCCCGATAATCGCACCCTCATCCGCGGTCCACTGCACGCCCGGGCCCAGATAGGCACACAGCAGACGCAGGCCGACATGATCGACATGGAATTTACGGCAACTGTCGGTGACGATCCGCTCCAGGCGCACCCGCAGCAGCGACTGCCGCGCCACCGTGGCATAAAGCGTCGCCAGCACCAGCGCATCGTCCAGCAGCGCCCCGGTGCGTACTGTAAACGCCCCGGCAATCCGCCGGCGAATGTCCTGAATCGTGCCCCGCGCCTGGACCAGCCGTGCCCCCTCCGTCACATGCAGGCGCGCCGCCTCCCGCACCCGCGCCCCGGGTATGCGGGGATGCACCAGGATGGACCGTCCGGCCGCCCGGATGGCACCGCAGGATGCCAGATCGGTCAGGCGATGGCGTGTCGGGCAGGAAGACATCGGGCAGGCACCGCTCCAGCGTGTATTGATATATTATAACATACGGTCTAGAGGCCGGAAACGCAACCGCCACGGAGCATCGCGTCATGGACACCCGCCTTCCCGTCACCGTGCTGTCCGGCTTTCTCGGCGCCGGCAAGACCACGCTGCTCAACCACATCCTCAACAACCGCGAGGGCCGCAAGGTCGCGGTCATCGTCAACGACATGAGCGAGGTGAACATCGACGCCGACCTGGTCCGCAACGGCGGCGGCGACCTGTCGCACACCGACGAAAAACTGGTCGAGATGAGCAATGGCTGCATCTGCTGCACCCTGCGCGACGATTTGTTGCAGGAGGTCGGCCGCCTGGCGCGCGAAGGCCGTTTCGATTACCTGCTGATCGAATCCACCGGCATCGCCGAACCCCTGCCCGTAGCGGCAACCTTCGAATTCCGCGACGAACGGGGCAACAGCCTCAGCGACGTTGCCCGGCTGGACACGATGGTCACGGTGGTCGATGCCGCCAACCTGCTGAACGACTACGCATCGACCGATTTCCTGCGCGACCGGGGCGAGGTCGCGGGTGACGGCGACGACCGCGCGCTGGTCGACCTGCTGGTCGAGCAGATCGAATTCGCCGATGTGGTGGTCCTGAACAAGACCGGCAGCGCCACCCCGGCGCAACGCGACGCCGCCCGCCAGATCATCCGCGCGCTGAACCCCGACGCCGACCTGATCGAAACCGACCACAGCCGGCTCGACCTCGCACGCGTGCTGAACACCGGCCGCTTCGACTATGAACGCGCCCATACGCACCCGCTCTGGTTCAAGGAACTTCACGGCCACACCAAGCACGTTCCCGAAACCGAGGAATACGGCATCTCAAGCTTCGTCTACCGCGCGCGGCGCCCCTTCGTGCCGGCGGCGTTCGCCCGCTTCATCGAACAGGGCTGGCCGGGCCTGGTCCGCGCCAAGGGCTATTTCTGGCTCGCCACCCGCCCTGACTGGGTGGGCGAACTCAGCATCGCCGGCGCCCTCGCCCGCCACCAGGCGGCCGGGCGCTGGTGGGCCACCATCCCCCACCAGCACTGGCCCCTGGACGAAGACTGGCGCCGCACGCTCGCCGGCAACTGGGACGACAGCTTCGGCGACCGCCGGCAGGAACTGGTCTTCATCGGCACAACCATGGACCAACCCGCCATCCGCGCCGCCCTGGACGCCTGCCTGGTCCCCGAGCCGGACTTCCTCCCGCACCGCCACGCCCACCTGCCCGACCCGTTCCCCCTCTGGGCCGAACAGGCAGCAGAGCCCGCCTGAGCAAACCGAATCATGCCCGGACAAGTCTGCGAATACACAATGCCGGCGCGGGAAAGAGGCGCTCCACTTCGCGATGTCCGCTCACCACAAGCGGACATCTTTCCATTGCCCAAGAGGCTTTAATATGGCACGCATGAATCCATGACCCACACAGAAAATACAGCTTCACATGTCTGGTGGCGCTCCGTTCGCGGAGCGGCATAGGGTCTCTTTTCATGACTCAAGCCGCATCAGTCGGCTTGTGTTGAGTCATTTTACCAGAAACGACCAGTCAGGCTGACGATGGAGGCTTCCCAGGAGGAAACAGCCATCATGTCTCCCGGTCTCCAGGATCATTATCCCTTACCTGAGGGATACGCCTTCCGCGCAGGCGTTCCCGACGCAGAAACCTATTGCCGTCTGCGCAGAATAAGCGGTCTGACACCGCGCAGCCTGCGCGCCGCCCGGATGGGCCTGCCCCATACACTCTACGGGGTGCATGTCGTGTACGATGCTGACATCGTGGGGATGGGACGGATGATCGGCGACGGCGCGCTCTTCATCCATCTCGTCGATATCGCCGTCGATCCTGCCCATCACGGGCACGGAATCGGGTCTGCGATCGTGGGCGCTATCATGCGTCATATCCGATCCACCATTCCTGCCGAAACATATGTAAGCCTGATGGCAAATGGCGAAGCCTGGCGGCTCTACGAACGATTCGGTTTCTCGAATGTCCTGCCAGATGCAAGAGGAATGGCACTATGGATCGACAGCCAATGACAACAGCCCTTCTCATCATCGACCTCCAGCGGGCCATCCTCACAGGGCTGGCCCATGCCGATCGGCAATCGTCCATCGATGCCCGCCTCGATGCGGTCGCGGCCCGATTGGGCCGGATGAAACATGCAGCGGAAGCATCGGGAATTCCCGTCATCCTCGTTCAGCATGACGGGAATGCCAGGCATCGTCTGGCGGTCGGAACGACCGGCTGGCTGTTCCGCGACGAAATCGCACCGCGCGACGATACGGTCATCGTCCACAAGCGCAGTTGCGACTCGTTCCACGACACGGACCTGAGCGAATGTCTGGCAGAGCTTGGTGTCGATCGTCTGATAATCGGCGGCTGCATGACCCAATTCTGCATCGATACCACCACACGGCGGGCCGTTTCGTTGGGCTTCGACGTGCTGTTACTCAGCGATGGTCATACAACCGCCGATTTCGGCCCACTGACTGCCGAGCAGATCGTCGATCACCACAACCGCTTGTTATCGGGGTTCGACGCCGGATCAAGAACCGTTCGCGTGGTGCCATCGGACACGGTTCGCTTCCCGACGAACTGATACAGGGTCATCGCCCCAGTCGCAAACTGGTCAGGATACGAATTCCGCACGTCACGCCGAAGCCGGCACATCGCGGATCGGCCTCCTGACCAGTTCCCCGCCACAATTCGGGCACCGATGGTCCAGCACCTCCGACACGCAGGCCGCGCAGAAAGTACACTCGAAAGAGCAGATCATCGCCTCGGCCGATGATTGCGGAAGGTCCCTGCCGCAACAGCCGCAATCGGGGCGCATCTCAAGCATGGGTACCTGCCTCAAGGGCAAAACCCTCATCCAGCCAGCCCGTCACACCACCAGCCATGATCTTCACCGGCCGCCCCAACCGGGCCAGACGGAGGGCCCCACGCGCCGCGCCATTACAATGCGGCCCCGCGCAATAGACGACGAAAACCGTCTCCGCAGGCCACGCCGCCATGCCCGAGGCCGTGATCCTTCCATGCGGCATGTTGATCGCCCCGCCGACATGCCCTCTGACGAAAAGATCCGGGCTCCGCACATCAAGCAACACGAAATCGGCCTCCCGGGCCAAAGCCTCATGCACATCCCAGCAATCCGTCTCGAACGCGAACAGCGCCGAGAAATGCGCAACGGCTTCGGCAGACGACGCGGGCGGGACAAAGGTGACGGACGTTGCCATCGAAAGCCTCCCTGCTTCTCCCCGCCAGCATCCTTTCCCCGCGCCACGCTTGCAATTGGCATAAACGACAATCATCATGCAGATCATGCCAAACACAACCGGCCCGCTGGTCGCCGCCCTGCTCTATGACGGCCTCTGCACGTTCGAATTCGGCATCGTGTCCGAAATCTTCGGCCTGCACCGTCCCGAAATGGGGACGGACTGGTACCGCTTCGCCAGTTGCGCGATCGAGGACGGCCCCCTGCGCGCCCATGGCGGCATCCGCATCCTCCCCGACCACGGAGCGGAACTCCTGGATCAGGCAGATCTGATCGTCATCCCCGGCTGGAGGGGCGCCGAGGCACCCGTCCCCCCCACACTCGTGGTCCGGCTGCGCCGAGCCCACGCGCGCGGGGCACGGCTGGCGTCGATCTGTTCCGGTGCCTTCGTGCTGGCCGCCACCGGCCTGCTCGACGGCGCGCCGGTCACCACGCACTGGCGCCACGCCCAGGCCCTGCAACGCCGCTTTCCCGCCCTCCGCGTCGACAGCACCTCGCTCTATCGCGAGACCGACCGCATCTTCACCTCCGCCGGCAGCGCCGCCGGCATCGACCTGCTGATTGAAATCGTCCGGCAGGATTACGGGCCGGCGGCCGCCAATTCCGTGGCCCGCCGCATCGTCATGCCCGCGCATCGCACCGGCGGCCAGGCGCAGTTTCTCGAACGCCCCGTCAGCCTGCGCGCCGAAACCGATATCGCCCCCGTCCTCGACCGTGTCCGCCAGGCACTCCATCAATCCTGGCCCATCGCCCGCCTGGCCGACGAAGCCGCGATGAGCCGCCGCAGCTTCGAACGCCGTGTCGTCGCGGCCACCGGCATGCCGGCCGGCGAATGGCTGGCCACCGAACGCGTCGAAGCCGCCAAGACGCTCCTGCAGGAAACGTCACGCCCGATGGAAGACATCGCCGAAGCCGTCGGTTTCGGCAGCGTCTTCGCCCTGCGGCACCATTTCCGCAGCCGCGTCAAACTCAGCCCCAGCGAATACCGCCGCAACTTTGGCCGCCGAAAACCATCGCCAGCCTGAAAAAGACGCCCTCTTCCCCGGAACCCATATGATTTCCCTATACCGCCATATTCATCACAGCATCGTAATTAATAGCGGCACATCTCACGCATCTGTCTCGTCTTTTTACAAATCATCAGCATTCCACCGCGCCGCTGCAAAGGCCCGACCTGCGCACGACTGACAGAAAGTGGAGTCCATGACGCGGTCTCTCCGGCGACCATGGAAGCCATCCCAACGGCCAGCTACGCCGAAAACCACCGCCCACACGATCGACGGCATGCTGAAGCTGGATATCCCCCCCCCCGCCACCGTCAGCCAGTCGGACCTGCAACTGCGCTTCGACCGCCCCACCGGAGCAGTCCGCTTCGGCCTGGTCTTCTCCAATGCGCGCGGCGAGGAACTCCGCGTCGGCTATGACGGCACGACCGGCCGCTATTTCAGCGACCGGCGCAAGGCCGCCGACCCGGCCTTCTCGCCCAAATTCGCCCCCCGGATCGACACCGCTCCGCGCACTGCCATGCGCCAGCCCGTCACCCTGCGGCTACTGATGGACGCGGCGTCCATGGAACTCTTCGCCGATAACGGACAGACGGTGATGACGGAAACAATCTTTCCATCCGAAAAATTCGACCGCGTCGCCCTGTTCAGCGAAGGCGGCAGCGTGCGCTTCAAGGGGGGCACCTTCTATCCCATGCGCAGCATCTGGTCGGCACCATCCTCTTCCGGCGGCCAGGATCACGACTGACACGCCCTACGCGGCAGCCCGCAGCAACAACCGGTTCAGGCTTTCCAGCACGGTAAACCCCTCGCGCCAGACCTTGAGGAACCGGGCCCGCTCCATCCCCCGCTCGGCCATCAGCCCGGCCAGCGCGCCCACGCTGCGCGTACCGTCCACCAGCGGCAGAATGGTCCGCATCTGCGGCGGCACCGGCGCCGGCACTGTCAGCGTGCCGAAGGCAAAGGGCAGGATGCCATCGGGGCTGATCTGCCGCGCCAGCTCGGCGCCGGGGATTTCCCGCATCACCGGCACCGCATCGTCGCCGCCGCAATCGGGCGGCGCCACCCGCGCACCCTTGCGCACCACATAGGCGACATGGGTGGCCATGTTGCCCGTCAGCGCCTCGGCCACCACGGCCCGTTCCCGCCAGCCCAGCTCCGCCACACGCGCCCGCAGGCGCGGATTGGGCAGGAACAGCGCGGGGTCATAGCGCGCCGGCTCCATCAGGCACGCCGGCTCCAGCCCCGCCGCATCCAGCAGATCGAGAAAGGCCGCAATCGTATAGGCCCGGTCGCGCGGGTTCAGCAGCAGGTCATACAACCCGGCATCACCCCCGGTCAGATGGTCGCCGAAATTGCCGTTCTGGCGCAGCCACGCCGTGGCCGGCAGCGCGGCCATCACGCGCTTGGCGGTGCCCAGCCGCTCCGCCGGCTTCCGGCCATGCGGCGCCAGAATCTCCAGCGCCTCCTGCACCATATACACGCCGGTCCGCCCATAGGGGGCATAGACCATCAGCCCCATCCCCCCGCCCGGTGCCATCAGGCCCACCAGCCCGCGCAGCGCCGCCAGCGGATCAGGCAGATGATGCAGCACGCCGCAGCAATCGATATAATCGAACACCCCCAGATCCAGCTCACCCAGCGCGGTCAGCGAGCCCTGGACAAAGCGGATATTACCCAGCCCCCGCGCCTCGGCCCGCGCCCGGGCAATCCCCAAAGCATGGGTCGAACGGTCGACGCACACCACCTCGCCCGCCCGGCCGGCACGCGCCATGTGCGTGGCCAGCATGATCGCCCCGTCCCCGGTGCCGCACCCGGCCACCAGCGCCCGTAACGGGGCCGCCTCCGGCCGGCGGGCACCGAGCACCCAGTAGTCGATCTCCCGCAGATGGCTCGGGCTGCCGATCAGCAGCCGCTTCGCCTCATCGCGCGGGTCGCGCTCGGGATAGGGATAGGCCTCGTACTGGGCCGCCAGATCGGCGTCGCGCGCATCGGCGCCGGACAGGGTGGTCATGAATGCTTCCCGCACAGATAATCCAGGGACGGTCGCAGGCCGGGCCGGCCGTCAGGCGCGCGAGAACACCACATCGTCCGCCAGCCGCGATTTCGGCAGTTTCGCGTTGAAATCGCTCTCGGCGTGATAGCCCAGCGACACGATCACCGCCGGCGCCAGCCCCTTCTCCGTCAGGCCGAACGCCGCATCCAGCGCCCCGGCATCGAAACCCTCCATCGGCGTCGCATCCACCCCCAGCGCGCCGGCGGCCAGCAGCAGGAAGCCCAGCGCGATATAGGCCTGCTTCTGCGTCCACATGGCCAGGTCGCCCGCCTCCTCGTGCAGCGCCACATAACCGCCCCGGGTCTTGCGCTGCCCCTCGCGGGCCTCCTCGCCGGCAAAGCGGCCGTCCGCCTGCTCCTGGTCCAGCACCGCCTGCAAATGCGCCGGCGGCAGGGTCGTGCGCGCGCACAGCAGCACGACATGCGAGGCATTGAGGATCTTCGGCGCATTATAGGCAAACGGCCCCGCCGCCCCCGTGGCCACGCGCGCCTTGCCGGCCGCATCGTCGGCCACAAAGAAATGCCAGGGCTGCGCATTGACCGAGGACGGGCTGAAGCGCAGCGCCGCCATCAGCTGCGCCACGATATCGTCCGGCAGCCGGCGGCCGGTATCATAGGCCTTGGCCGTATAGCGATGCTTGAGAATTTCGATCAGATCCATCATCCCGCCTCATCTTCTCTCGACGGGCAGAAAGTGGGCCGCCACGGGCAACGCGGTCAAGAGGCCAAGCAGCGTGACGCGGATATGTGCGTCACGCGGGCTCCATGAGCATTTCCAGACAGGTTCTATGGTACGGCCTCGATCTGGAACCAGGTACTGACATCGGCAGAAAGGGTAAAAGCCGCCGCCGAGGCATAGGAAACACTGATCGCATCGCCCGGAGAAACAGGAATAACCCCCGACATACCAGTCACCCCGTCATTATTGTAGCCCGCCGGCACCGAGATCCGGAACGATCCGGCCACCCGCACCCCGTTCCGATAGACCAGGAACTGGTTGGACCCGATACCCGACTGCGCGACCGACAGCGCAACCCGCACCCGGCTAACCCCGGCCGGAATCGTGAACTGCCCCGGCGTACCCGCCGACCAGAAAGACGACGTATCGAGAATTTCGCTGTTCCACACCTTCATCTGCACGAAACTGCCACCGGTCGCCGCCATCGCCGCATCCGCCGACAGGGTCACCATCGCCCCCACCCAGGGCACACCAGTCGTACCGCAGGCAAAACTCCCGCTCACGGGCACATAATTCAGATGGTTGCCGCCGCTGTCGGGGCAGGACGGAATTTCACCATGCCCGACCGGCCCCACCATTTGCGCCCGCGCCGGGCCCGAAGCATATGGCGCCAGCACCAGCATGCCGGCCAGCATCAACAGGATTCTCTTCATTCCGAATACCATTGCGTTGCACTGTTCTGCCAGAACGTGGCGACTCCACCGGGCACGATCGCAACCGGCACTCCCGCCGCCAGCGCATCGATCACGCCCCCCACGTGCGGATAGACCAGCAGCGCGGAACCGCCCCGGTTCAGCACCTTGCGCCAGGTTCCCACCAGCCCCGCCACCAGCACCGCCCCAGTGCCGGCCGCCACATTGGTGAACAGATTGACTTCCGACGACATGGCAGCAGCCGTGCCCTGCCCGCTTCCCGCCGCCACCAGACTGCCGGAGAAGGAAAGGGCGGACGGCGTCCAATCCTGCCACGCCCCGTTCCACACCTGGATCTGCCCGGTATCGGTGGCGTAATAGACCCCGAGACACCCCGCCGGCAGGTTCGGCGCCACCGGCCGCGCGGCAAGGGTGCCGTAACCGAGATAATCGGTAATCAGCGTGCTGTTGCCCATCAGATCGGCACCCCGATTGTCTGCCCCGCCGGATCGGACAGCATGCCGACCGGCGCGATATTCCCGTTGACCAGCGGCAGCACGCCACCCCCCGCGCCAGCCCCCTGCCCCAGCACCGCCCAGCCCGCCACCGTCCCGGCGCCCGACTGCTTGGCCCACACCGCCCCCGCCGGCCCGCCATCGCGTTGCAGGAAGACATCGCCCACCCACCCGGCGACCCGCCCCTCCGGCCCACCGAACCCGTCCATCACCCGCGCACCATGATGCAACGCCACTACATCCGCCGGCCGTGCCGGCGCCACGGGCAACATCCGCGAACCCGGCGCAACCGGGCGCGGCACGGCCGCCAGCAACGCCGACAACCGCTCCCCCCGCCCCGCCGGCACGGGTGCCGGCGGCGGAAAGGACGCCGGCAGGATCACCGAAGCCGACCCGCTGGCACCAATACTTGCCACCGGCACGCCCAGCGCCCCGGCAATCACCGACAGGTTGCGGATCGACCCGCTGGACCCGGCCTGAAGCCGCGCGAGAAACTGATAGGCCGACAGCGTCAGCCGCCCGGTCGCGGTGTCGACGAACGGCCAGTCCCCCACCGGCAGGGTCTGGCGCGGTACCGCCGGCATCACTCCATCCCCGTTTCGGTGTCCAGATAGAACCCGATCAGATTCCGCCGCACCGGGTCCGTCACCTGCAACCGCAGCACCCGCTGCCGCGCCTGCCCCAGCTTCTGCCAGCGCAGCCGCGTCCGATACGCCCCCTGCCGCCCCATCGACCGCCAAAGCCGCAACGCGCTCCAGGTCCGCGCCCCGTCATCCGACCAGTCCAGCATGATCCGCGGGTCCACACCGGGCGGATCGTCATTGACGACATCAGCCGATTCCACAAACGCACTGCCCGCCGGGTTCGACCCCGCCGGCACGATCCCCCCCGTCACCGCAAAGCCGCCACCCGCCCCGCCATTATCGGCAAACGCCGCCACCGGCGCCCCCGCCGCCACGGTCAGGAAAACCGGCGGCGCCACCCCCAGCGGCGCCGACCCGTCAGACGCCAGATAACGCGCCCCACCCGCATCGGTCAGGAACAACGCCCTGTTCGCCGCCACCGACAGATCCACAAAATCCCCCGGCGCCCCCACGAACAGATCGGCAATCCGCGCCGTGGCAAAGGCCAGGCTGCCGAAACGCGTCTGATACTGCGTGCCGGCCGGCACCGGATACGTCCCCACCGCCGTCTGCTTCATGTTGCCGCAGATCGTCACCACCGATCCGCTCACATAGGCCACGGCATTGCCATCGCTCCACGGCCCGATCGTGTAGCCCGCCCAGTCGGTGGCGGCATAGGCCTCGCCCGAAACCGGCGCCCCGATCTGCGTCGCCCGCCCGGCGGCATACCGGAACACCCGCACCGTATCCCACATGCGCGCATTGCCCCGGTTGGCCGCACTGTCCGACAGCCCCACCAGCAGAAACGACACCAGCCAGTCGCCACTCCCCCCGATCCGCGTCAGCCCCGGCTGGCCGCCATAAACATCCGTCCCCCCCTTCTGTCCGTCGGCAATGAACGCATATTCATCCGCAAACGGAATCTGCACCACGCCGGCAGAATCGATCCAGTTTTCATTGTCGATCGTATACATCGGCAATGTCCCGTTCAGCCCCGTAAGGACATTGCCGGCAAACTGCGCCGCCAGCGCATCGTAGCTGACAACCCCCATGGCAATCCGCACCATCGCCCCATGCGGCCAGGCAGGCCCGATCACGCCGAGCAATTCCGGGTTGGCATTCCCCCCGGCCACCGCATTGGCCGCCATGTCGCCCCGGCTGAAATACAGATAATGGTTGGTCCCCCCCTGCCCGTCCGGCAGAAAGAACCCGACATTGCCGTTATAACCGGACTGGATCAGCAGATGCGTCCCAAGCTGCGCGGGATAGGCATATTTGATCACCGGCACCCGGCACGCGGCCCACGCCACCGCGCTGCCCAACTGGGGATACAGCCCGTTGAGCCCACCCGACCGCGCCGCCCCACCGATGATCTGCGCAATACTGGGAAAGACCAGCACCACACGCGGCACCGCCGGATAATCGACCTGGTAGGACAGGATCGGATCGTCGATCGTCTGAGACCCGGCCAGGAAACATTGATTGGCGCCATAGATCGGCCCCGGCCCGCCAATGGCGTTATAGACGAATCCCAGAAAGACCGGCACCGCCTGGCCATTGGCCTGATACAGCGCAATCCCTTCCCACACCGCGCCGTCATCCACCCCCACCACCAGATACTGGCCCAGCAGCAGCACCGAGACCGCATTCAGCCGGAAATTCAGCATGTCCAGCCCCGGCGCCATCGTCAGGATATCGGCCTGCACGCCGGCCTGCTCCAGCGTCCACACCACCGTGCCCGAAGGCGAGACCGCATTCACCGCCCCGCTGCCCAGCGAAATCATGTTGCCCGACCGGTCCGGCATGCACGACATATTCGCCCACCCGTTATAAACGGCGGTCGACCCGGCCGTATGGCCGCCAAACTGCGGCGCCGCCAGCAGCCCCGCGCCCTCGACAACGCCGTTCCAGGGCGCAACGCGCCACCCCTGCCCCGCCACATTGCCGACCGGCGCCGCCGACGACCACATGACCGAGGCCGGCACCAGCGCCACCCCTCCGGCATAAAGCTGCACCTGCCGCTCCCCCGGCGACAGCGACAGCAGCAGATTCACCCACCCCGCCCCCCAGCCGGCAAAATCATAAGACGCACGCACGATCTCCCCGCCCTGCATGTCGGTCGCCCGCACCACGATCTGCGCCCCGGCCAGCGTGTCGTCATTGGCCACACCGATAAAGAAGCCCGGCCGGCTGCCCGTCGCATCCCCACTGCCCAGCACCAGCCCGCGCGGCGCGCCGTCATCGGGCAGATCCACCCACAGGCTGACCAGCAGACTGGCCAGCCCCACCGCCATGCCCTCCGGCGCCGTCGCCCGCGTCAGCGCGGTGGGCGTCGTCAGTTCCACCCCCTGCGGCTGATAGGTCACGTTCCGCACGGCAGGCATGCCCGGCAGACCGATCCCCGTCTCCACATCCAGCTCGAACCGCCGCATGAACACGCGCCCGCGCAACCCCTGCACCGGCGGCGCGGCCAGCAACCCGCGCATGGTCGCCCCCAGCTCGGTATAGACCAGCGGATTCAACACCCCGACCACACCGCTCAGCCAATCGCCCACCAGCACCCTGCCATAGGCCATGATCGCGCAATTGGCCCGCCAGCGACCGATCGAACTGTCTGCCCCACTGCCGGTCCAGGATTCCCGCTCGTGCCACAATCCGGTCGCCACATCATAAACCCAGGTCGCAGCCGCCGACGGAAACAGCAGGGTGATGAATTTATGCCCTTCCAGCGTGTAGCTGAAACAGCGCGCATCCGCCCGCGTCACATAGGCCTGCCACGCCCCCTCGATCGCATGGGTCGAAACACGCTGCGGCTGGTACCCCGCCAGGCGATAGAACATTCCGTCATCGCCCAGGAAAAAGAGCGTATTATCCTCCAGGCAATGCGCATGCGGCCCCGCAATGCCCCGCTGGATAAACGCACCATCGAACCGTTGGAACGGAAAGGACGGCGCCGCAGTCCCGGCATCGTACCACACCTCCGTCCGCGCCGCGCCGAACAGATAGAGCTGCTCATGCGAATTCACGATCGCCAGCAACGGATCGGCCGTCGCCTCTTTCGAGGCAAACATCGTCCCGTCGAACGGCGTCACCGCCTCCGGCGGCGAGAGAAAGAATTCCTGCGTCCCGGCCCGATTGAAGACGAAATAAGTATCGAAATACACCACGCTGTCAGCCGGATAGAAATTCTCATCCGTGATCTGCCGCACACCGCCGGCCACCGAATAGGACCAGCCGGACTCCCCATCCACCCACACCAGATCGACGCCGTTGGTATCCATCGACACCGGCCCCGTCACCCAGGTCGCGCCCAGCTCCAAGCTCGACCCGTCGGCATCCACCCGATACAGCGCCTGCCCCGAGACCACATACAGCGCCCCGCCCATCAGGCACATGCCCCACACCGGCCCGGCCCCGCACTGCGCGAACGCCACCATGCCGGGGCAGCCCCACACCGGCACCGGCGTCTTGGCATCCTTCGGCGCATATTCGGCATAGAAATTGACGCAACGCTGCGCATCCAGCGCCACTGAGTGCGCCTGGTAAGATTGCGCGGCAAAGGCCACCTGCTGAACCGCCATCGCCCCTACCCCGCCCGCCCGGCCGGCCCCGCGCCGGCACCAAACAGCACCGATTGCGGCTCCCGATCCCAGGCCTGCGCCACCATCAATTTGCTGACGGCCTCCTGCTTCAGAATCGCATATTGCGCCGGATCGACCGGCCCTTTCCCCGATCCGTTATATTCCGGCCATAATTCCACAGCGAGGTTCCAGCGCATCGCGGCCAGCCACTCATCGGGAAAATCCGGCACCGAAGTCAGATCGGCAAACGGCATCAGCGGCCGCTGCGCGGTAAACGCCACCGCACTGCCACTGTCCGAGGGCGCGGGCCATACATGCAGCACCCCCGTCCCCAATTGCGGATCGTAGAAGAACTGCGTCACCACACCAGGCACGCTCTTGTTCGGAATATTGGCGTAATCCAGACGCGACATCGGCACCAGCGGGACCTCCACCGCCTGCCCGCCGCCCGCGAACTGCCGTCGCCGCGCCGCCGGCACCCGCAACGGCCGCACCATCGGGCAAGGATAGGCCACAACCCGCGCCCCCTCAGACGCCGCGGACGGCAACGGCGCGGCCAGCGTCAGCCCGCCCCCCGAAACCGCCACCACACCGGTCCAGAACACACCCCCGCCATCCAGCCAGAGTCCCACCCGCCAGCCGGCAGCGATCCCCGCCACAGCCCCAACCGTCACCTGCGCCCCCGCACCCGCCGCCGCCAGCACCGTCTCGACACACTGGCTGCTCACCGCAACCGCATCCGCCGACCCGGCCCCGATCAGGTACCGCACCTGCCCCGGCTGCAGGAACAGCGTGCACTCTTCTTCCGCCCACACATGAATGCCCGAAGCCTGCCACGCCTGCACCATCGCATTCAGCGACGCGAACGCATTCTCCACCAGCCCCAGGCGCGGCACATCCTGCGGCCCCACCGCCCCGCACAGCCGCAATGCCCCCGCGATCATCTGATAGACCGGCTGGCTGAACGGGCAGGTGGTCGTCCCCGCCGGCTCCCGATCCCACTGCGCCACCACGGCGAATTTCTCCGCCGCCATCGCCTTCAGCATCTCGAAACGCTGGGCCGGGCAGTCATATTCCGGCGCCAGTTCCACCGCCAGCGCGAAACGCAGCGCCGAGATCCATTCCTGCGGCACATCGGCACGATCGGCCGCACCGCCCACATCCTGCAACGGAAGCTGGCAGGTCAGGGTCACCGCCACCTGCCCGCTTCCAGGCGCCGGATAGACACTGAAAAGACCGGTCCCCACCTGCGGATCGTAAAAATACTGCACCGGACTCCCACCCGGCGTCCCCTTGCCCGACAGGTTCGCATAATCCAGCCGCGCCATCGGAATCAGCGGCGTCTCCACCCCCGTCGCCAGATCGACGGCCCGCGCCCCGATCACCGTCAGCGGCCGCACGAACGGCGCGCCATAAGCGACCACCACCGCCCCCGCCGATACCGCGCCGCCCAGCCCCGATGCCAGATAGACCGTTCCACCGACCACCGACAGAACCGAGCTCCAGAACAGCCCGCCCCCATCCAGCACAATGCCGATCCGGCAGCCGGCCGCGATGCCGGCAACAGAGGCCACCGTCACCTGCGCCGCCCCCGCCACCACCGGCGCTCCCGCAACCGTGGCCACATAGCCCTGCGCCACATTGTCCGCACTGCCGACGCCGATCCCATACCGGGCCTGCCCGGGCTGGAGAAACACCGTCCCCTCACCCTGCGCCCAGACATGCACGCCCGACACCTGCCACGCCTTGATCAGCCCGTTCAGCGCAGACAGCGCGTCCTGATATTCATTCGCCGGCGGCACCTCCCCGCTGGCCATCGCGCCGATCAGCCGCAGCGCGCCGTTGATGATGTCGGATGTCCCGGGGTTCCAGCCCGCGCTCCCGGTCATCATGCCGGCACCGGATCAAGACGACTGACCGGATAGGCCCCCGCCGGCACCGTCACGCCCCGACCCCAAGCGGCTTATCGCCCTCGACCATCAGGAAAGACGAAGACGATTCCTGCACTATCTTCAGCACCATGTTCTCCATCCCCCCGCCCAGCACCCCCACCGCACCCGGCAGAACCGGCACGATGGTCAGCATTCCGCCGCCGATCGCCACGATCGAGACCGCAACATTCTCACCCCGGTCGAGCATGATCTGAACCCGGTCACCAACGGCGAAACCGAGCGTGGACGCCACCGCCACCACGCCGCTCCCGGCGGCGGCGGGCGCCGCCACGCAGGTTCCCACCACGGTAAAGCGGTTCTCCTGGCGCGGCCGGGCCACATCCACACTCTGCTCGTCCGCCACCCCGCGCACGAAATCCTGCGGCTGCTGCGCCTCCCACCGCCTTCCATCCACCAGGGCCTGTCCGGTCTGCCCGCCAGGGATGGTGCGCGCCCGCGACCGCCGGATCTTGAAACCCGACAGGTCGTCCAGCACATAATGGTCGCCGGGCCGGTACCGCCAGGGCTCGCTCACATTCGCTCTCCCGTCACGCCTGCGGCACACCCTTGATCATCTCAAGAACGATCGTGGCCGCGCTCCCCGCCCCGGCCCCCATCGTCGTCAGCAGGATCGATCCCGTCGCCCCCGCCGCTTTCGGATTGGGAACGCCCTGAAACCGACGAAAATCCAGATGCCCGAAGCCCGACAGCGTCGCCAGATCCACCGGCTCCGTCGCCTCCCATTGCAGCCGCGCCACCATCCCATGCACATCATAGGCAATGCGCCGCACCATCAGATGCACCCCCGGCACCTGTCCACCGACCGCAAAAGCCATGGATTGCGCATCCACGATCTTCATCCCCGCCAGCCCGGTCCCATCGCTGACATCCGTCACGCGCAGAACCAGATGACGTGGACCATTCGCGATCACCTGAACAGTCGTCACATCCGCCATGCCGTCCCTCCCCGCATCAGGGCGCAGCCGGCCCCACCGGCCGCGCCCACGCCATCAGCCCCGACGCGTCGTCGGCGCCGGCTTGCGGCGTACCGGCACGGTCTTCGCTTCGGCCGGCACCTGCGCGGCACCATGGTAATGATGATGCACCTCCACCACGGCGGGACGGCGGGGAGTCGGAGGAGTCGGCTTGCGTTTGGTCATGAGGATTGCTCCATTGTCAGCGTTCTGTTCTTTTTTGAAAAAAAGAACCAAAAAACTTTTGATCAATTAAAGAAAAGACTCTTATCCGCGCATACAACACCAAACGAATAAAAGTCTTTTTGCTTCTTTTTCTTCAGAAAAAGAAGAGAACCTTAAACCCCAGGCGTCCCATACAACCCCCGCCAATCCGCCCAGTATCCGGAATAGCGTTCGTAACAGGCCGCCTTGGCATTCCTCGTGTCGAAATCATTGTCCTGATCGAACGAGATCGGATCACGCTCATAATAGGTCAGCGAATTCGGCACATTGGTCCGGATGAACCACGCCGTCTGGCTGGTGAAGTAATGGTTCAGCTTGATACCTTCGGGGAACGCATTGGTCGCCCGCAGCACGTTGATCGCATTGTTCGCCGTATCGTTCTGCAGCACCGAATTGCACACCCGGTTGGCCTCGAACCACAGCGCCGAAGGCACATTGAGCGTGCGCGGCAGCGCCGAAATCCGCATCCCCCGATTATTCTGACACTGCATGATCTGCACCGTCAGATCCTCGATCGCCGCCTCCGACAGATCCGCCGCCGTCCCCAGCAGGTTCGACTGGCTGCCCGCCAGCGTCGGATGACCGGCCGAAATCAGCGGCGCCCCATCGCCCCCCAGCGCGCTGGCCGAAAACGCCATGTTGTAAATGCCGGCCAGCACGTTTTCCTTGGTCTGGCGCATCGAAAACGCCAGCTGCGCGGCCCGGCGCTTCGACACCGCCTCATACAGATTGTCGCGCAGCTCCTCATAGGTCACGATATAGCCCAGCGCATACGCCACATGCGTAAAGCGGCTGACCGCACCCTGCGCTTCCGTGTCGTAATAGATCTGCTGCCCCTGCGGCTTCACCGGCGCCAGGCCGAAGCCGGTAATCTCGACCTCCTCCTCATACGCCTTGTCCGACGTCTGCTTGTCGAACAGATCCAGATATTCGACGCGATGCTCGTCATAGCTGCGCCCCCACCACGCCTTGATACCGGGCCAGAGAGCCTTGGGGTGCGCGCCCGTCGTAATTACGGCCATTGAACAGACTCCTCAGACGCCAAGCGTGCTGGTGATGGAATGAAGATTGATGCGGCACAGCCACTTCGCGTTGGCGCCGATCGCATTGTCGATCGCCTGATACGCCCGCAGAATGCGCATCTGCCCGGTCGCCAGCGTCCCCGCGCTGCTCGACTGGATCTGCCACCCCGACTGCGCCGACACGGTCGATCCCGCCCCCGCCACCAGGTTGACATTGCCCGACACGGCACCGGCCGACAGCGCACCGCCCACCGAATCCTCCTGCACCGCAAGGACCAGATTCGGATCGTCGGCCACATAGACATAGGCCGCCTGCCCCGCCGGCAGATACGGCGCCTGGTTCTGCAACAGCGGCAGAACCAGCTCGCCCGCATTGCTGGCAATGCCCTGCATCGCCCCGGTCACCAGGCCAGACGCCCCGGCCGTGGCAATCCCCACCGCCGGCACGCCATTGGCATCCGCCCCCGGCAACACCACCAGCGGATCGCCCAGAAACAACGGCGTCGGATTGCTCGCCGGCACATAATAAACCTGCACGCCGCCGGCATACGGCGCACCGGACGCATAAGCCATCGGCCGCAGGCCAAATGGAGCATTGGAATTCATCGGCAGACCTCTGCACGGGTGAAAAGGCGGCAGGCACGCCATGCGCCCGCCGAATCGTCCTTGCCTGTTTGTGCTGCCTGAACTCTTCTTTTTCTGAAGAAAAAGAAGCAAAAAGACTTTTGATCGTTTCTCGATAGCATATGGATGGAGAGGGAGTATTCCTAAAAATCCACAGTTTTATATATTAAAATAATCAGGACCCCATTCCAGACCCTGCCTCACCACGAGAAACCGAACCCAAAATCCAAAAGTTTTTTGGTTCTTTTTTTCAAAAAAGAACGCCCTGCTCCCGGAGTCTGGCTGGAAATGTGGGCTGGTGAGCGAGAGCGGCCCGCTACGGGCCGCGCCCGTCGCGTGTTTCCGAGCACCGAAGCGGAGCGGCCTTATGGGCCGTGAGCATCGGAGCGCAGGAAACGCACGTCGGATCGCCACCAGCGCGCATTTACGACCAGACGCCTAGCGTCGCTCTTCCCGGATCGAGATCCCCACATCCCGCGGCACATACTGCGCCTGCCGGTCCGCGCCCGTGGGGCCACCCGGCACACGCCCTTCCCGGATCTGGTCCATCAATTCCCGATGTCCCGATTCCTGCGCCGCCATATCCTCCCGATACCATTCGGCCGGGATTTCCATCAGATACGCAATCTGCGCCCCGCCGCCGCGCGCGACCCCAACAGTCATGCTCACGGGTTTTCCGGATTCATCCAGAACCTGCTTGTATCCCGCATCCCCGGCCCGCGCGATCCGCCCCGGCTCGTCATTGAACCAGTGCCGGTGGTACCCTTCCCGATCCGGATAGGCCAGCTTCTGTTCCCGCAGCCCGAACGGCCGGCGCGAGGCCACGCGCCTGGCAGGCCCCACCCCCGGCGCGGCAC
Source organism: Gluconacetobacter tumulicola (assembly GCF_014174215.1). Classification (GTDB taxonomy): domain Bacteria; phylum Pseudomonadota; class Alphaproteobacteria; order Acetobacterales; family Acetobacteraceae; genus Gluconacetobacter; species Gluconacetobacter tumulicola. The sequence continues at coordinate 55,514 of NZ_JABEQL010000017.1, forward strand.
CCGATGCAACATTCTGGGCGGCACGGCTCCGCGCCGCCTCGTTCAGCGGCACGCGCCCGCGTGTTTCGTCGCTCATGCGTCGTTCTCCCAGTAATATCCGGCCCATTCGTCCTTCGTCAGCGGCTTGCCCTTGCCCGCCAGCGCGCGGGCATAACGGTCATATTCCCGCCGCGCCTCCGCCGGCAGCGCCTCGAACCCGCGCGGATTCCCCCCGCGCCCGCCCTCACCGCGCGACGGACTCACCGGCGGCGGCGCCTCGCGGCGTTTGTTCTCGAACAACGCAGGATGCAACTGCCGCACCTTGCGCCGCGTCATCTCCAGCCGCTCCGCCAGGCTCAGCCCCGGATGCTGCCGATCCACCGCCGACTGGATCGCAATCGCATCCTGCCGCGCCTCGGCATTGCGCGAAAACCACGGATTCGCCTGCACGAAATCCATAATCTCCGGCGGCATGCTCTCCACCCGCTCCACCGGCGCCGGGGCCAGTGGCGCCTCCGCCCGCGCGGCCGGCAGCGGCGCCGTATCGCGCAGATCCTGCAAATCCCGCTCGGCCACCGCAAAGGCCGTCGTGTCGCCGCTGGCCACCGCCGCCTGCCGCCGGCCCTCGATATCGCGCACCGCACGCTGATACGCCCGCTCGTCGGCCCGCCGCGTGCGCTCCGTCAGATCGGCCAATGCCTTCTGGCTGTCGCGCAACTGCGCCTGCATGGTGGCATAACGCCCATCCAGCGCCCGATATTGCTGCTGCAACACCGGCAGAAGATTCATCCCCCGATCGAGAAAATCCCGCGCCGGCCGCCATTTCTCCACATCACCCCGAAAATCGTCACGCGGCACCCAGCCCATCCGCCGCGCCTGCGCCTCGACCTCCGCATCCCCCTCGACAGGCGCCGCAATCCCTTCCGGCGCATCGGCCCCACTCTCCCGCTCGGGGCTCCCGCCCTCCGCGTGCAGGTCCACGTCCATCCCCTCTTCGCGCTCGTCCGTCATGCAAGCTCTCCCTCCTGCTTCGCCACCGCCGCAATCGCGGCAATACAGCGCTGCGACATCAGCCGGTACAGCCGCCCATCCTCGCCCTTCAGCAGCTGCCCGGCATAGCGTTCGAAATAGACCCGATCCCCCGCCGCAGGAATCGTTCCCACCCACTGCCGCGTGCCATCATCGTTCCAGCGAAACGCCGCCGGCCCCACCGCAATCACCGTCCCATGCTCGGCCGCCAGCGTCTGGCGCTCCACATATTCCGCCGGCAACTGCACCGCCCCGCTGGTCATCTCGGCATGCACGTCCGCCAGCACCAGGATCTTGTCGTCCAGCGGCACATACCCCGCCCGATTCACCCCATCCCAATCCGAAACCACGAATTCCTGCTGGTCGAATTTCAGAATACGTCTCTCACTCATCACTCTCCTCCTTCCGTTCCGGCGCGTCGCCGTAAAACGCCCGCATCGCCGCCCATTTCAGCTCGGCCATCTCGGCCGCCAGCGCCGCCCGGCCCCGCGCCTCATGCTCCTGCGCCAGCGTAATCGTCCCCGCCCGCCACTGGCCCAACATCCGCCGCTCGATGCTCTCGCCATAATCCGTCAGAAACAGACGCACCGCCCGCGTCACCGGATGGTGCCGCCAGGCCAGAAACGCCTCCTCCGACAGATCCTCCAACATCGCCTGACGCTGCTCCATCGGGGGGATCCTTTCTTTGGGTCTTCTTCTTTTTCTGAAGAAAAAGAAGCAAAAAGACTTTTTCGACGTTTCTCGATAGCATCAGGATGGAGAGGGAGTATTCCTAAAAATCCATAGTCTTCCATTTTTAAATCATAAGAATAAAACAAGCATCTCCACCCAACCCACCAACCCCACCGAACCCAAACAGATCAAAAGTTTTTTTGGTTCTTTTTTTTCAAAAAAAACATCCTTCACCCAAGCTCCACCTTCCGCGCCTGCGCCAACCGCAAAGCCGCCTCCGCCAGCGTCGAGACCTGCTCCACCGCCTCGCTCCCCGCCCGCATCTCCATCTCCCGCGCCTCACGCCGTGCGCGCAGATCCAGCTCCGCCGCCCGCGCCATCGCCGCCGGATCGGGCGCCGGGGCCGGCCGTAACACCTTGTCCACCAACCCGATGGCAGCGGCCTCGAAGGCACGGCGACGGATTTCATGCCCGTCGCACCAGGGATCGTCCTTGAAGGCGAGCAGGAAATTGGCACGCGCCAGTTGCTGCATGTCGGTGACGATCTCGGGATCCGACACCGGCTCCACTCCGCCCCCCTGCTCGTAATCGGCGCGGGTGACGCGAAAGAACGCGCTGCCTTCCCGAAAGCCGGATTCATCGGGCAGATACAGCCGGTTCAGCCGGTAGAGCTTGCGATACTCCCCGCCCAGACTGCGATGAATGCGCTTGAAGATGGCGCTGAACACTTTCAGCCCCTGCTGGATCACCGCCAGCCCCAGCACGCCGGACACATTCCCACCCGGCATGGCGCCGGAGAGGATATCCTTGACCGACGCAATCTCCCGCCCGGCATCGACCAGAAAGCCCAGCAACTGAAACAATACCGGATTGGGCCCCGGAAACTGCAACGGCACCAGATTCTCGCGCAATGTGGCACCCGGCGTATTCACCACCTTGTATTCGCCGACCTGAAAGCGCACGGACCCGCTGTTCAGCGACATGCCCGAGCCGACAAAGCCACCGCCGGCGTTGGCGAGATGCGCGGCATCGAACATCTGGTTCAGGCTGGTATTCACCGCCGCATTCAACGGATGCAGCAAGGTGCCGAACCCGATATCGTAGATCGCGGAATCCGGCGACGGGATAAAGGAGAATTTGGTGTAATACGAAACCGCCTCGATCCGCCGGATGCGATGATCCTGCGCATCGAACATCACCCCATCCATGTCGAACCCGGCGGCAATGCGCGCAAGCCGGCCCGAATCGCGGGCGATGGTCACGATATAGGGCTCGGCATACCCGTCCCCATCCAGATCCAGCCGCCGATGCTGCTCCAGGAACGTCACCGGCGCATCGCTGTCCTCGCCACCCTCATGATTGCCGCCATAATCCTGCTCCAGGAACAGACCTGCGCGAATCCGCTCCTCGATCTCCCAAGGGTAGAGGTCGATCTCCTCGGTAATCCGCGGCGCGGTGGCAAAGGATTTGGCGTGGTAATCGATGCACAGCCGCAGCGGGTCGACCGTCTCGCTGACATTGCGCTGCAAGGCCGGGTCGAAATAGGTCTTGCGGAACATGGTGCCGACAATGGAAAGCTTCAGCAGCAGCTTGTCGGTCTGCTCCTCCCACTCCGCCATTTCGTCCAGCAACTGCCAGCTCATATGCCGGCCGATCGCCGTCGCCCGCGCCCGCTTCGCCCCCGGCGGCACCAGCCACAACGGCCCGCCATCCGGCCCCGTCAAGACCTGCCCCGGCCGCAGCGGATCGGGCACCGGCACACCGGAATCATCCCCCAGCACGGTACCCCGCACCACGTCCCGGTCACGCACGATGCCCGGATAGGCCCGTGCCGCAAACTGCACCGCCGCCACCGTCAGCAGCGGATAGATGACGTTCGACGCCCCCGGCCAGGGATAGGTCTTGGGCTCGGCCACCTGCTGGGCCAGATCCAGCCAGCGGCGGCAATTCTCCTTCCATTCGGCCCGCGTGGCCTCGTCGGCCCGCCAGTCGCGCGCCACCCGGTCCGCCACCCGCCCGTGCGTCGCCTCGTCCAGCTCCTCCGCAATATTCGGGATCTCGATCCAGCGCCGCAGCCGCTCCGCCAGATCCATGTCGGGTCCATCCCGCTCCGCCGCATCCATGCTCAGCACCCCTCGCCGCCGGGCGAGAACTCGCCGCACACATGCTCGGGCACCACCGGCGGAAAGGTGGCGAAGGGCTGCGGCGCCAATTGCCCCACGCGCGGCGCCCCCTGCGGCACCAGCACCACCGTCACCTGCGGCGGATAACGCCGGCACACCACATCGCCGCCCTCCACGCCATGATAACGGCACTGGCGGCAGCTACGCCGCCCCAGCCCCATATGCGTCCCCAGATGCGCCGGAATCACCAATCCTGCCATGTCAGTATCCCGTAATGTGCGATCGCGTCCGCCCGTCATCGGGCAGCGCACGCCAGATATCGTCATCCGCCTCCGCCCCGCCGGCCCCGCGCAATTCGCTGCCGAACAGCCGCGTGGCCACGTATTGCAGCGCGTCCATCACATGCGACCACCGGTTCTTCTCCGGCCGGTCGGTATAGCGCTCGCCACTCACCTGCACGCGCCGATACTGGTAGCCGCCCATCAGCGCCCGCCGCACGGTCGTGCAGCGCGGATGCAGCACAAAGCCCGGCGCCGCCCCGTCCAGCAGCGTGCGCAACGGCCGGCGCACACTCTCCAGCCGGATCGCCAGCGTCTGCATCCCCGGCGCGATGGCAATCCCCCGCGCATGCAGGATCTCGAAACAGGTCCGCTCGTCGGTCTGCGCCTTCTGCATCCCCGCCGGATCGCCGATATCCACAAACCGCGTATCGGGAAAATGCTGCGCCGAATGCCGCCCCACGATCTCGGCAAACCGCTCGATCCCCATGGCGTCCGACACCAGCTCGTCCACCACGATCCACTGCCCCGACGGCAGCATCTGCGTAAACACACAGGCCGGCGTCAGCCCGAAATCCCAGCCCCGATAAACCGGCAGCGCCGGCACCGTCCGGCATTCCTGGCAATGGAACCCGTCATTATACTCGCCGAAGACCGGCCGCCCTTCCATGACGAACCCGTAATCCCCGTCGATATAAACCTTGTTCCACTCGTCACTTTTCCCGACCGCCAGCCGCTGGTAATAACCGGGCGGCAGATTGTCCAGATTCTCCGCCATGCCAGCCCGCCCGCTGGGCTGGCGAAAGATCCGCGCGAAGCGTTCCACATTCATGCCCGGAATCACCTGCGCCAGCGCCGCCACCGCCTCCCCATGGTCCTTTTCCTCGAAGAACCGGTACCAGTCCGATTCCGCATCCGGCGGATTGGTATCCATGATCACGCCAGACCACGTCGCCCCACCGTCCCGCCGCGCCGGATACCGCCCCACACGCCCCTGCACCGCCTCGATGATCGCCCACGGCACCTCGCGCGCCTCGTTCACCCACGCCCCGGTCAGCTCCAGCGACAGCAGGTTCCCCACCTGGTCCGGCCGGTCCAGCGCCCGAAACAGAAACTCGATCTCGGCCGGCTTCTCGTCCCCCTCCGCCACCATCCGGTCGATCACATAGGAATGCTCGCTCGGCTTCCACCGCCCGAAGCGCACCGGCGGAAACCATTGGTGCACGGTGCGGATCGTGGTGTCCTCAAGCTGGCGATAGGAATTGCGGATCACCGCCCAGCGCGAGCGCCGCACGCCATCCGCCCCCGGCGCCTGCCGCAACCCCCGCAGCACGATCTCCCAGACGCAGCCGGAACTTTTTCCGGACCCGAATGGCCCCATCAGCCCCCTGATAAAGGCATCCGATTCCATAAACCGCCGGATCGTCGGCACCGACTCCCGATTATATCCCAGCACGCGCAGCCGGCGCCCTCAGCGCCCCTTTCCCACACGATGCGGCCCATGATCGGGCAGCGGCGCCACCCCCATCCGCCCGCCACGCGGACGCGGCGCAGGGGCCGCCGCGCGCTCATGGTCCTTCAGGACGACGCCATCCGCCCTGCCGGCACGCGCCCGGTCCTGCACCCCCGCCAGCTTTTCCACGCCGAAATCCTGAGCCTCGCCCGGAATCATCTCGCCCTCGGCCAGTTCTTTATGCTGTCGCATGAATACTCTCCCCCGATCTTTCCGCAGGGCTCCGCCCTGCACCCGGAAAGGGACAGTCGTCCCCTTCACCCCTGTTCAGCGCACGACGACGGTGTACAGGCCCGGCGGATCGGCGGGCTTGCCGTCGCGGCCCAGATGCTGCTTCACATCCTTCAGCAGCCCGAAATGCCGCGCCAACAGGTCCAGGCTCGGCGTACGCGGCGCCAGCCGCACCGTGAAATTCCCCGCCTTGTCCCACGACCACCCCGTCACCGCCGCACGCACCTCCACCGGCAGCGTCGCGATATCCTCCGGCCCCCTCAGCGGATGCGCCGCAATCGTGCCCACATCGTAGAAGGCCAGCCGCGTCAACTCGGCAATCACCCGGTCCTGGCTGAACTTCGTCCGTTCTTCCAGCGCCAGCTCCGCTTGGCGGATCGCCTCGCGCACCCGCACCGACCGCAGCAGCTTCCACGCATGCCGGCGCGCATACCCCGCCCCATACCCGGCCCGCATCGCCGCCCGCGTCGTGTTCAGATCGACCAGATATTCCGCGACGAACCGCGCCTGCCGCACGGTCAACCCCCGCGCCTGCTTCTCCCCCGCGTCCGCCGCCATCGCCTTCCCCCCGGTCTCACCGCACCGACCATATCGCCCGATCCGGGGGGCCGGATATCCTTATTCATCCCCACACTCCCTCGGGATGGTTTGGTTTGTTTTTTATGCCAGAAGACAAAAATCCCACCCGCCCCAGGGACATCGCAACCCTTCGCCCGTCGTTTCCCTCCAAGAACATTATCGCCCCGAATCAGTTTGACATCGCGATAAGTAGGTGCCATCTAATTTCATATCGAAATCAGTCAGCGCCGGAGCGGGTCCGCCATGCCCCCCATTCCGCGCTTCCTCCGCCGCACCGTGGCGCCCGGTAACGGGCCGCTTCGTGATGCCCAATATGATACGAAACAGGAACGAAAAAAGGATGAATCCCATTCCCTTCAGAGTTTCTCTGCTTCTGTGCGCTGTCTCGATCGTGCCCTTTTCCGCCTCCGCCGCTACCCGCCCGAAGGCGCAGCCGGCCGCGCAGCCCGCCCGCAAGGCACCCGTTCCCCGTACCGAGTCCGTATCGGTCGTCGCCACGCTGCGGCAGGCGGCAGGATCGGGCCAGATGGTGCGCACCCGTGCCGAAGCTTCGGTCAGCACCGTGGACCGCTCCTATATTACCAGGCAGGTCGCCAGCGCCGGCGCCCTGAACCTGGTCCAGAACATGCCCGGCGCCAATGTCGCGACTTCCGATGCCTTCGGCATGAGCAACCAGGTCACCATGACCCTGCGCGGCCTCAACCAGCAGGAAATCGGCTTCATGGTCGACGGCACGCCGCAGAACGACCCCAATAACGGCACCATCTACCCCTCGCAGCTCATCGATTCCGAGAATCTGCAGAGCGCCTCGATCACCCAGGGCTCATCGCCGATCGACACCCCCAGCTATGTCGATCTCGGCGGACAGGTCAGCTTCAGGACCATCGACCCGTCACACACATTCGGCGGCTACGCGTCCGCCATGTTCGGCACATGGGATTCCAAGAAACAGTTCATCCGCGTCAACACCGGCGATATCGGCAATACCGGCATCCGGGGCTGGGTGTCCTTCTCCAATTTCTACGACCAGCATTTCACCGGCCCGGGCACCGACCGGCGCCTGCATATCGACGCGAAATTCGTCAAGGAATGGGGCCACGGCAACCGCGTGGCAGCCGTCTTCACCTGGGCGGACCAAACGATCTCGAATTACTACGAACCCACCCTGGCCCAGTGGAACGCCAACGGGCGCTCCAACTATTACAGCCCCACCTACACGCCGGGCGGATCACCCGCCGCCAACGCCGCTTATTGGCGCATGTACCAGAACCCGTGGGAAGATTTCAATATCGGCCTCCCCTCCACCTTCCGCCTGACGAAGCACATCACGGCCGATGTCGAGCCCTATTTCTTCCACGGCTCCGGCGGCGGCCTCAGCGGCACCACCCTGCCGACGGGCGGCTATTACTGGGGCAACCAGTTCGAGGCCCCCGGCTCCGCCCTCCCCGGCGCCAGCGGCGGCCAGGCACCCGCCGTCCAGCGTTACCTCAATTCGCCCTATCGCACCGGCTTCGTCGACAAGCTCAACTGGACCGAGGGCAAGAACACCCTCACCCTGGGTAGCTGGTACGAGTACGACGATTTCTCCAACTGGATCGACTACACCCCCGTCACGGCCGGCGGCGCGCCGCAGGGCCCCCGCGGCACCGATCCCACGGTCATGATGGCCGATGGCCGCCCGCTGCGCTCGGGCGACTACAACCTCATGACCCAGGTCAACGGCATCTTCCTCAACGACCGTCTCAGCCTGCTACACGACCGCCTGCAGATCACCGGCGGCATCAAGGCCGTGATGGTCGACCGCGCCGGCACCAACCACATCCCCGGCACCGAATACCGCACGCACGACAACAGCTTCCAGCCGCTGCCGCGCCTGATGGTCCGCTACGATATCAATCACGAGCATCAGCTCTTCTTCAACGTCACCACCGGCTTCCGCGCCCCGCTGGGCACCAGCTTCTTCGGCAGCACCAGCCCCGCCACCGGCCAGGTCACGTCACTGGGCGCCGGCCAGCAGAAAGACGAATATTCCATCGCCGAGGAAGTCGGCTACCGCTACCAGGGCCGCCAGGTCCTCGGCAGCGTGACCTTCTTCAACTACAATTTCACCAACCGCCAGATTGCCACCCAGACCTATGTCGGCAATCTGCCCGTCTCCACCACCATCAACGAAGGCGGCCAGACCTCGCGCGGCGTAGATATCGAGCTGGGCACGGTGCCCTTCATGCATTTCAGCCCCTACGCCTCGTTCGAATATCTGCACACCTCGATCGACAACGATTTCAGGGTCGGCAACGACTATCTCCCCACCAAGGGAAAGACGGCGGTGCAGAGCCCGCATTTCCAGGCCTCGTTCGGCCTGTCCTATGACGATTCCCTGTTCTTCGGCAATTTCGGCTTCAAATATCTCTCGTCCCAATACGCCACCTTCATGAACGACGAGAAGATGCCCGCCCAGACCCATGGCGACATGACGATCGGCGTCTACCTCCCCTCCTACCGCTACATCAAGCACCCGAAATTCCAGCTCAACTTCGTCAATCTGTGGGACACCCACTACCTCGCCGGCCTCGGCTCCGTGCTGCCCAACGCGCAGGCCACACGCGGCGTCAACGGCACGCTCATCGGCGCCGCCGGCTCGCCGACCTACATCATCGGCGCGGGCTTCACCGTCGCCGCCCAGCTCTCCACCGAATTCTGAGCCCGATCGGCCCGGTCACAACCAAAAACACAAGAACCAGACAGGCTATCAGACCATATGGATCTCATTATCCGGAACGTCCGCCTCGCCTCCCGCCCCGCACCACTCGATATCGGCATCGTCGCGGGGCGGATCGCCGCCCTTCAGCCCCGGATCGCGTCCGCCGCCGCCGCCGAATATGACGGCGGCGGCTGCCTGGCTTTCCCCGGTTTCGTGGAAAGCCACATCCATCTCGACAAGGCCGCCACCCTTCACCGCTGCGGCACCGACGGCGCTTCCCTCGCAACCGCAATCAAGAAAATAACCGAACTGAAAGCCGGCTTCACGGTCCAGGATGTGCACGACCGTGGTGCCCGCGTCCTGCGCGAGGCCGTCACCCACGGCACCACGATCATGCAGAGCTTCGTCGAGGTCGACCACGCCGCCGGCCTGCGCAGCATGGAGGCCCTTCTGGCCCTGGCGGCGGAAGCACGCCACGCCATCGACCTGCGCCTGTGCGCCTTCGCCCAGGACGGACTCACGCAATATCCAGGCGGCGAAGCCCTGCTCGACGAAGCCCTGCGCCTCGGCGCCCACAGCGTCGGCGGCTGCCCCTATACCGACCCCGACCCCGAGCAGCAGATCCGCCGCATCCTCGCACTCGCCGCGAAGCACGGATGCAACGCCGATTTCCATATCGATTTCGACCTCGACCCCACGGCCAGCCGCCTGCCCTATCTCATCCAACATGTCATCGAAACCGGCTATCAGGGGCGGGTCGCCATCGGCCACGCCACCAAGCTTTCCGTCCTGCCCCAGGACCAGCAGACCGCCATCCTGGAAGGGCTGCTGGCGGCCGATATCGTGCTGACGGCCCTGCCCGCCACCGACCTGTTCCTCATGCGCGGCGCCATGGCCCCGCTGATGCGCTACGCCCGCATGGGTGGCCGCTGTGCCCTGGCCACCAACAATATCGTCAACCCCTTCACCCCCTTCGGCGACGCCAACCTGCTGCGCATGGGCAATCTCTTCGCCAACATCACTGGCGCGTCGTCCGATGCCGACCTGGCGACGATCTGGGACATGCTCACCATCAGCCCCGCCTCGTCCCTGGGCGTCCCCGCGACGATCGCCGAAGGCGCCCCCGCCGATATCGTCCTGATCGACGCCCCCGACCCGGCCACGGCACTGCGCGAACTGCGCCCCGTCCTCAGCGGCTGGAAGGCCGGGGTCTGGACCTTCGTCCGCCATCGTCCTGAAATGAAGGCTCCGTTCTGAAACAGGAATCCATCATGGATGACGCCCGAGACCTCGACCCCCAGCAGCTCCGCTCCTTCCTCGCGGTCGCGGAGACCCTGCACTTCACTTCCGCCGCCCGGCGCCTCGGCATCGTCCAGTCCACCGTCAGCCAGCATGTCAGCCGCCTGGAACAGGCCGTCAACCGCACGCTCCTGGTGCGCAGCACCAAGCAGGTCACCCTCACCCAGGACGGACACATGATGATCGCGCTGGCGCGCGACATCCTCTCGGCACAGGACCGCGCCCTCACCTGGTTCGACCGCTCCGTCATCCGCGGCTATATCCGCCTCGGCATCTCCGAAGACCTGACCATGACCCGCCTGCCGGAAATCCTGGGCATCTTCCGCGAGAAATACCCCAAGGTCGACGTCCATCTGCGCGTCGGCCTCAGCGGCTCGCTCCAGAACGATCTCGACAACGGCTCGGTCGACCTGCTCTGCACCAAGCGCCGCATCGGCGATGCACGCGGCACCACCATCTGGCGCGAACCCCTGACCTGGTTCGGCAACTGGGAGCCCGGCACCGCCCTCCCCCTCGTCGTGTTCCCCGAGCCGGCCATCACCCGCCTGATCGCGCTCGAATGCCTCAACAGCGCGGAAATCCCCTGGTACGTCGCCTTCACGTCCGAAAACCTCACAGCCTTGCTCGCCGCCGTCCGCGCCGGCTACGGCGTCACCGCGCAATCCTCCTTCCTCCGCCAGTACGACCGCTCGCTGCCCGTCGCCGAGGGCCTGCCCGAAACGCCGGAGGTCGATTTCATCGTGATCGGCAAGACCGAAACGCTCGAAGGCCCCGTCAAGGCTCTCGCCGACACCATCGCCGCCCATTCCCGGCAGATCACCCCCCGCGTCGCCCGACGCAGGGCCTAGCGCCCGCGCGCCGGGCCCCTCCTGAAAGAACCCCATGCTGGACACGACGCAGCCCCTTCGCGACCCCCTGCTCTGGAATCCCGATATCGCCCCCCTGCCCCGGCAGAAACGCGACTGGAGCTGGGTCACGCTCGCGGCCGTCTGGATGGGCATGGTCCATAACGTCGTCGCCTACGAAGCCGCGGCGGGGCTCATGGCCGTCGGCTTCTCGGCCCTCCAGTGCCTGCTGATCGTCTGGACGGCCTATTGCTCCCTCTTCGCCGCCATGTGGCTCAACGCCCGCGCCGGCACCGAATGGGGCATTCCCTTCTGCGTCCTGATCCGCGCCGCCTTCGGCCCGCGCGGCGCCGTCATTCCCGTCGCCATCCGCGCCGTGGTCGCCATCTTCTGGTTCTCGGTCCAGTCCTACGCGGCGTCCGAGGCACTCGATGCCATCCTCGCCAGCCTCTGGCCGGCCTGGAACAGCCTGCACTTCCCCGCTGGGGGCACATCGCTCGGCCTGTGGCTGTCCATGGCGCTGATCTGGGGCCTGCACGCCCTCGTCGCCGCCCACGGCATGCACCGCATCCGCAATTTCGAGCTAGTCGCCGGCCCGCTGGTCCTCATCGTCGCCGGCGCCGCTTCACTCTGGGCCATCAGGATCTGCCACGGCACCGGCCCGCTCTTCAGCATTCCCTCCACCGTGCATGGGGCGGACCTCGCGCTCCGGGGCGGTGCCGCCGTCACCAGCATCATCGGCATCTGGGCGTCCTTCGCGGTCAATATCCCCGATCTCAGCCGCTTCGTCCGCTCGCAGCGCGACCAGGCGATCGGCCAGCTCATCGGCCTGCCCGTCACGGCCATCATCTTCACGCCCATGAGCATCCTCATCACCTCGGCCACACTCGTCACCTTCGGAAAACCCATGTGGAATCCGGTCGAAATCCTGACGCAGATCCACAGCACACCCCTCACGCTCGTCGGCGGCACCACGATCATCATCGCCGCCCTGTCGGTCAACGTCGCCGGCAACATCGTGCCCGCCGCCTACGACCTGCTCAGCCTGTTCCCCCGCCGCCTCGATTTCGACCGCGCGGGCATCGCGGTCATCCTGCTCGGCCTGCTCGCCGCCCCCTGGATGTGGTTCGACCATCCACAAACCGTCTTTGCCCTGCTCGGCATCCTCTCGGCGGTGCTGGCGCCCATTACCGGCATCATGCTGGCCGATTACTACCTCGTCCGCCGCCAGACGCTCGACCTCTCCCAGCTCTACACCTTCTCCGGCCTCTATGCGGGCCGGCATGGCTGGCGCCCGTCCGCCCTCGCCACCACCGCCCTGACCCTGCTGCTCACCCTGCCCCCCACCCTGTTTCCGGCCGGAACATTCCCCGGCCAGGACGCCATCAACGCCGTCTCCTGGTTCCTGGGCATCGTGACCGGAGGCGGCCTCTACACCGCCCTCAACCGCTCCCTCACGGCCAGAACGCCAGATCACGACGCCTGAGCGCAAAACGGCTCATCCCTTATAAACCCTTCAAAAATCCGGAATCGTTGACAGCACCCATTCCCGTCCGCATCCTGCGCCATATCCCGGCGCAAGAGCGGACCGCATGCACAACTGGCACCTCCACTGGCTGAACGCGACCGGCGGCCTGCACACCCAGCAGGCGGACATCCACCAGGCTATCGCGCAGGCCCACACCCTGCTTGCAACCATGCTCCCGCCCCCGCCGCTCGATATCCTCATCCAGCGCGGCCGCGCCGGCACGATCCCCGAGGTCGGCATGGGCGGCCGCGCCTGGCACGCCCGGCTGGTGTCCCTGACGATCAACCCCGACAACCCAAACGTGGCCGCCACCATCGCCAACGGCACCCTGACGCGGGACATGCTGCACGAGGTCCACCACACACTGCGCATGGCCGGCCCCGGCTACGGCCGCACCTTCGGCGAGGCCATGGTCAGCGAGGGGCTCGCCTGCCATTTCGCCCGCACCCTCAGCCAGACCCCGCCCGCCCCATGGGAAAACGCGGTCGATCGCCCGACCATCATGCACCATCACGACCGCCTGCCCCCGATGGCGGCCACCGGCTACGACCACGCTCGCTGGTTCTTCGGCCAGGCCGATATCCCCCGCTGGTTCGGTTACACGCTGGGCTGCCAGATGGTGCAGACATGGCGCGGCACCACCGCCCCCCTGTCGGCCGAACGCTGGATCAACGTCCCGAGCGCGGACGTCATCGCCGCCGCCCGCGCCACCGGCCTGCTCCCCCCCACCACGGCATGACCATCGCCATCCCGGCACCCAACCGGACACGCCACCACACCACGTCGCACCTGGATTGACCGACACCGATGCCCCCCGCCCCGCACACACCGCATGACGCCCAGCGCCTCGCCGCCGTCCACCGGTCCGGCTGCTCGGCACCCCGGCCGAGGAACGGTTCGACCGCATCACCCGACTGGCACGCAGGATGATCGACGTCGATCACTTCAAATCCGTCAACGATACCTACGGCCATCCCGCCGGCGACGAGGTCCTGCGCATCATGGCCGAACGGCTGCGGGCCGGATTGCGTCCCCTGGACGCGGTCGGCCGTTATGGCGGCGAGGAATTCATGGCCCTGCTGACGGATATCGGCGAAGCCGATTCCCTGCGCATCAGTGAACGCATCCGCCAGAAAGTGGCAGGAACCATCATATCCTTCGACCAGCACCAGATCCCGGTCACATGCAGCATCGGCGTCGCCCTCTCGACGGAAGCCGACAGCGCGGAGACCCTGATCCACCGCGCCGACCAGGCCCTGTACCGGGCCAAGCAGTCAGGCCGCAACCGGGTCGAGATCAGCCACCGCCCCCATTGAAGCATGGGCGGTGGTTCGGGTGGGAAAGCCGGGTTCCCGCCGGGCGGCCCTCCCTCATTGGCACGGCCAGTTTCCCCCTTCTGGCGGCCCCAACCTCACCATTCCCACCTCTCCCACCATGCCGTCCGGGGGAAAATGTCCATCACGAAATCTTTCCATTTTCTGATAGTTTCGGGATAACGGCAGGCATAATCAATGATGTAGAAAATATTTCCATGTAATAATGACAGAAGGAAGAATTTTTAACTTGCTTCTGAAATTTATTCATGTGCAGATGGCGGCGGTGGATGCTTTTATGAGGACCTCTGACGCGCGTTGCGTCGGTGCTGTTCCGTGACAAGTTACGATTGCGTACACGTTTTGTATGCACCACCACACTACAGTAAAGGAGCCTCGTTATGACAACAGGCACCGTAAAATGGTTCAACTCCACCAAGGGCTTTGGCTTTATCCAGCCGGAGGACGGAACCGCCGACGTGTTCGTCCACATCACCGCGCTTGAGCGCGCTGGTATGGCCACCCTCAACGAGGGCCAGAAGATTTCGTATGAAATCGAGGCTGGCCGCAACGGCAAGAAGTCCGCGGTCAATCTCAAGACTGCGTGAAGGTTCCGCCAGCGGCACCCTCGGAAAACCGCCCTTCGGGGCGGTTTTTTTATGCGCGCGCCCGGCGGAATCCCGGCCCGGCACAATCGCGCCAGGCCGGTCCCCGTATCAGCGCAGGCCGCCGGACGCGATCAGCGTCTCCCCCGTCAGCCACCCGGCATCGTCCGATGCCAGGAAAACCGCAAGCGGCGCGATGTCCCGCACCTGCCCCGTGCGGCCCAGCGGCGTCTGCGCGATGATGGCCTGCTCCATCTCCGAGCCGACGACATGCGCGGTCTGTGTCCCCTCGGTCTCGATCAACCCGGGATTGATGGCATTCACCCGGATCTGCTTCGGCCCGAGTTCCCGCGCCAGCGACCCGGTAATGGCATCGACCGCGCCCTTGGTGCCGGTATAGACCGAAGAATTGGGCGGCGTGACGCGCGAGACGACCGAACTGATATTGATGATGCTGCCCCCGGCCCCCAGATGCGCCACCGCGGCCTGGGTCGTCAGCAGCACGCCCAGCACGTTGACGTTGAACTGCCGGTGGAAATGCTCTTCGGTGATCTCCTCGATCGACCCGAATTCATAGACACCCGAATTATTCACCAGAATATCCAGCCGGCCGAACTGGCTGATCGCGGCATCGACCAGGCCCTGCGCGTCGGCCTTGCGCGACACATCGCCCTGCACGGCAACGGCCTTGCCACCGGCTTCGGTGATTGCGGAGACCACCACATCGGCCCCCGCCTTGCTGGACGCATAATTGACGATGACGGCAGCGCCTTCCGCCGCCAGCGCCTTGGCGATCCCGGCCCCGATCCCCTTGGAGGCGCCGGTGACGATCGCGACTTTTCCTGAAAGCTTGCTCATTGGTCCATGCCTCTTCTGGGCCGGGAAGCGCCTCCGCCCCTCATGCCCGGTTTGCAAAACGGATAGGTTAAAATGTGGAGCGCCCGCTCCAACATGAGGCATATTGAGAGACGCATCCCCGCGTTCAAGGATTTATGGAGCGATGGCACCAAAAATAATTACCGACACGCAGGCCGCCACGAAGACCGACCCCACCCGCCGCGGCCGAGGCCGTCCGCAATCCTTCGACCGGGCGCAGGCCCTGTGCGCGGCGATGCGCCTGTTCTGGGATCGGGGCTATGACGGCACCAGCTTCGACGACCTGACCGCCGCCATGGGCATCAGCGCATCGAGCTTCTACAACGCATTCGGCAGCAAGGAGGCCCTGTACCAGGAGACCATCGACGCCTACGTCAAACGCGCCGGCGCCTGGTTCACCACCATCCTGCAGGAACCAACCGACACCCGCAGCACCTTCGCGCACCTGCTGACAACAGCCGCCACCGAATTCACGCGCGACGACCTGCCGACCGGCTGCATGATCGCAGCCGCCGCCACCCAATGCGCCCCCACCCAGGCCCGCCTGCGCGACCTGCTCGCCACCCAGCGCACCCAATCCGAAACCGCCCTGGCCACCCGCCTCCAGCAGGGAATCCAGGCCGGCGACCTCCCCCCCGACACCGACATCAAGGCCCTCGCCGCCTTCTACAGCGCCCTCCTGCGCGGCATGGCAGTGCAGGCCCGAGACGGCATCCCCCGCGAAAGACTGCACGAAATCGCCCGCATCGCGATGCAGGCCTGGCCGACATCGCCATAGCCGCACGGCATCCATCGGGGGAACGAGCCGTTCAACGCCCATGGCGGGGGCAGCGTGGATCATGATCCCTCCACCGACCCGGCAGGCGCCGGCGATCCTCGGCAAGTTGGTCCGGACCGGTCGGAGCGCGACCTTACGGCTGCCGAACCGTCTGAACGCGCCGATCACCCACACCACGCTCCGCAACATGGAGAACGGCGAAGCGGGCTCGGCGATCGGTTCCGTCTTCGCGGTCGCCGCCCTTGGGGAGATTTCAGCCGGAAGCGGTCCAGGCGTTTCCCCGCGGCGATCTCAGGATTTGCGCACTTCCTCCACCAGCCACGAGGCAAAGCTCGCGATCGGAGGGTGCCCCCAATTCTTGTCCGGTGCCCGCAGGACATAAGCCCCGAAAGATACATCGACGAAATCCTCGGACAGAGGCCGGATTTTGGTCAGGGTTCCCCGGGCCAGGTCGGTTTCCACCAGGAAGCGGTTGGCCAGGGCAATGCCCGCGCTCTCCCGCGCGGCCGCCAGAACCATGTGGGCCTGCCACAGCTTGGCCACCGGCTTGTAGGAAAGATGCAGGGAAGGACATTGCGTGGCGAACCAGCGGTTCCAGCTCTGGTCGCTGCCTTCTTCCAGAAGAGGCAGCATGGCGAGGTCCGCCGCGCAGACGGGCTGGAAGGGCAGGGCCCTGACGCAATCGGGACTGGCGACCGGAAAGACGCTGGGGCGGGTAATTTCCATCTGCCGCATGGTTCCGGTGCAGCCGTCGCGCACGAAGCGGATGTCGGCGTCGGCCCCGTCGTCGCGGAACATGGCCGGCGTCTCGGACGGCCGTATGACCAGGTCGATGTCCGGATGGCTGGCCCGGAAATGCTGGCAGCGCCCGGCAAGCCAGTGGAATGCGAACCCCGGCACGCACCAGATGGTCAGCGAACGCTCGGCGACATGGGCACGCGTATCGAGCGTGGCCCCTTCGATCTGGTCCAGTGCCAGGGCGACGCGATCGTGATAGGCGCGTCCGGCCGGCGTCAGCCGGCCGGACGCGCGGTCGACCAGCTCACGGCCCAGGAAGCGTTCCAGATCGCGCAGATGACGGCTCATGACCGCATGGTCGACCATGAGCGTCTTCGCGGCGCGCCGGATTCCCTCTTCACGTCCGATGACGACAAAGGCGCGCAGCAGCGCCATGGATGGCAAGAAACGACCATATGGCATGCGTTCCTCCAAAAGTGGGCGGTGATCATTCGTCACCACAGCACAACGAATAAAGCATCTTATTGCCGTATCGAATCGTCATGTATGACAAATGCATGAGAACCACCAGTCAGGATATATTTGAGAGAAAATAACAAAAAGAATAAGTTACATTTCACGTATCAGCATAAAATTTACGTATATGTCAATTTGTTTTTATTATATTTATAATAATGATCAAGTTTATGTTTTATTTTTGAACGAATTTATATCTACTTATCCGTTTTTAAAGATTTTTCATTTTGTTTTATGAATTAAATGCTTTCCATTTTGTACAATTATTCCGGGGATGAAGGACAAGGATGTCGATGACCAGATCGTTTCTGGACCAGATCGCCGGCGCCATCGTCGCATGCATGGTCCTGCCGTCCCTCTCCGTAGCCCGGGAGGGCGCCGACATCATCTTCCACAATGGCAAGGTGCTGACGGTCGACCGTCATTTTTCCGTCGCCGATGCCGTCGCGATCAGGGGCGATCGGATACTGGCGGTCGGCGACGAGTCGATTTTGGATCGTTTTGATGCCCGGCAGGTGATCGACCTTCACCACCATGTCCTGATGCCGGGCTTCACGGATACGCATGTCCATATGCTGCCCATGTCGCACCGTCAGGTCAGTCTGGAAGGAGCGAAATCCATCGCCGACATCCAGGCTCGGCTGAAGCAGAAGGCGTCGGTGTTGAAACCCGGCGAGTGGATCACCGGAAATGGATGGGACGAAGCCCAGTTGGCCGAGCGGCGGGTCATCACGCACGCGGACATCGATGCCGCTGTGCCGGACAATCCCGTGCTGCTGACACGGGCAGGCGGCCACTCCGCCGTTGGAAACGCGCTGGCGATGAAGCTGGCGCATATCGGCCGTGCGACCCCCGACCCGGTGGGGGGCATCATCGAGCACGATGCCGCCGGCGAGCCGACCGGCATCGTTCGCGAGCGCGTCGATCTGTACCGCCGGCTCATTCCCCTGGATTCATGGGAGGAGTTGAAGCCGACCTATGTGGCGTCCATCCGGCGGCTGATTCCGCTGGGCATCACGAGCTTTCATTCCGCGACGACCTCGATCGACGACGAACCCGTCGGCCTGGGCGGGATCGCCGATCCGCCGCCGACCCTGACCTTCCGCCGCCTGCAGGCCATCTACCGCCAGCAGGGCGAGGCATTGCCCCGGGTGACGACCTATATCGCCTATCCCGGGGCGCGACGGCTGGCGGAATACCCGCATCATAGCGGCTATGGGGACGATCGCGTGCGCCTGGGCGGCATCGGCGAAAATCTTGTCGATGGCGGCTTTACCGGCCCCACGGCATGGCTGCTGGCGGATTATAAGGGCCAGCCCGGCTTTCGCGGGCGAGGCTTCTTCACCGATGCGCGCTTGCAGGAGATGGTCGATACGGCGGCCAGGACCGGATGGCAGATGGCACTGCATACGATCGGCGACGCGGCCATCGTCCAGACGGTCAGGGCTTACGACAAGGCGTTGGCCACCATCCCCGGTCCCGACCGCAAGGGCCGCGACCGTCGCTGGTTCCTGTGCCATTTCACGATCATGCCGCCGGAGGCGACCATGGAGACCATGGCGCGCGACGGAATCATGATCGTACAGCAGCCGAATTTCCTGTATGATCTGGAGCGCCGGTACGAGGACAATCTGGACGACTGGCGCCTGGCCCACAACAATGCCGTCGCCACGCCCAACAGGTTCGGCCTCCGGATCGCCTTCAGCAGCGACAACCTGCCGATCGGCCCGATGGTGGGCCTGTACGCCGCGATAACGCGCAAGGGACCCGACGGCCGGGTCCTGGGCGGCGGCGAGGCCGTCTCGCGCGCCGAGGCCATCCGGCACTACACCATCGATCCGGCCTATTTCTCGTGGGAAGAGAACAGCAAGGGCAGTATCGAGCCCGGAAAGCTGGCCGACATGATCGTCCTGGACCAGGACATCATGACGGAGCCGGAGCAACGGATTCTGGATACGCATGTCCAGATGGTCATGATCGGCGGCAGGATCGTCTATCGGCCCGATATCCCGCTTTAACAACGACATTTCCATTCACGTGCCATCATGGCCGCTGCCAGCCCGCGCCCGCCCATGAATGGCCCACGACGAGCGACAGGACGGACGATGCTGAAGACCGACGATATCAGGAACGCGGTGGCGGAAAACTGGTCCAGCCAGATCGCATGGCTGTCGGAACTCGTATCCTTTCCCAGCACGCGGGGAGAGGAAGCCCCCTGCCAGGACTGGCTGGCGCGCGAATTCCGGTCGCGCGGGTGGGCGGTCGACCGCTATACGCTGGACGATGTCGCGATCGCCCACCTGCCCGGATACTCGCCGGTGCACGACACCGATTACGCGCGGGCGGTGCAACTGGTCGCGGCCCTGCGCGCGCCCGTCCAGCGGGGACGCAGCCTGATCCTGCAAGGCCATGTGGATGTCGTGCCGACGGGGCCGGCGGAGATGTGGTCGTCGCCGCCCTTCCGCCCCGTCATCCGGGACGGACGCCTGTATGGCCGCGGCAGCTACGACATGAAATCGGGCGTCTGCGCCATGGTGTTCGCCCTGGACGCGCTGCGGCGCCTGGGAAAGGCGCCGGGTTCCGACGTGTACGTCCAGACGGTGACCGAAGAGGAATGCACCGGCAACGGGGCGCTTTCCACCCTGGCGCGGGGATATCGCGCGGATGCCTGCCTGATCCCGGAACCGACGGGGCAGAATATCCTGCGGGGCACTATCGGCGTCATGTGGTTCCGGCTGGTGGTGCGGGGCAATCCGGTTCACGTCCATTCCGCCGGCAGCGGCGCGAACGCGATCCTTTCGGCCTATCCGATCCTGTCGGCCATCCAGCAGGAGGTGGCGCGGCTGAACCGAACTCTGGGAGACGACCCGTGGTTCTCACGGATCGAAAACCCGATCAAGTTCAACGTGGGCAGGATCAGGGGCGGGGACTGGGCCAGCAGCGTTCCCGCCTGGTGCGCGGTCGACTGCCGGATCGGCGTGCCGCCCGGCCGGGACCTTGCCGTCTTTCGCGCCGATATCGCGGCCGTCGTGGAGGCAGCGGCACGCCGCGACCCGTTCCTGCGCGACAACTGGCCGGAAATCGTCTGGAACGGCTTCCAGGCCGAGGACTATGTCCTGCCGCCGGGATCGGCTTTCGAGGACACGATGCGTGCCGCGCATCGCGACGTCACCGGGACCGAGGCGGAGGAAATCGTCCTGCCGGCCGTCACGGATTGCCGGTTCTATGGGCGCTATTTCAGCATTCCCAGCCTGAGCTACGGCGTCTCGGGCGCCAATGCGCACGGATATGACGAATATGTCGACCTGGACACGCTGAAGTCCGTCACCTGCACACTTTCCGTATTCATATCGAAATGGTGTGACCTGGAAGAGATATGACTCCGTATTCGTCGATATTTTATTGAAAAATACAACGAACAACAAGTAATTAAATACAGAAATTCTTTACCGAATACACGTCAGGGGACAAAAATATCCTGACGAACAGATATGCACAGGAAAAGGACAGACATATGACGATCGATCCCGGTACCCCGGCCCTCCCCCCGGCCACGTGCAGGACAGGCACGGCGCCTGGCCTGAAGATCCTGCTGATGGCGGGTGCCTGCTCCCTGTATCTGGGCCAGGGCGATGCCCGGGCAGCGTCCGCACCGCAGGACAGCCCGCACGCCAGGACGACCGGCGCGCCCGGGGCCAATGGCGGGTCCAAGGCGGGCAGCGCGTCCAGGGCCGAAAACATCACCGTCAGCACGGTGCGCCGCTATTTCCATTTCCAGGAGGCGCAGACCCAGCCGGACTCCGCGACCCGCCTGACGGGCGAAACCCTGACCAGAAAGGGCGTGGTGAGGAATACCGACCTGCAGAACCTGGCCCCCAACGTGACGATCCAGTCGCTGATGGGCACGGCCAGCACCAATTATTTCATCCGCGGCATCGGCATGAGCGATTTCACCCAGAACAACATGTCATCGGTCATGACCTATGTGGACGGAGTCGCCTTTCCACTCAGCACCATGTCCAACGGCATGATGTTCGACCTTGCGAATGTCGATATCGTGCCGGGCCCGGTGGGCACGACGCATGGCATGGCGGATTCGGGGGGCGAGGTGAATATCCATACCGCCGACCCGACGGATACCTGGCATGGCGGGGTGACGGAGGATATCGCCAGCTATGCCCGCAGCCGGACCGACCTGTATGTGTCCGGACCACTGGCCCGCAACCTGTCCTTCCGCATCGCCGGCCAGACCATGCATGGCGGCGGATGGCAGTACAGCCCGATGAACCACACCCATCTCGGCGATGCGCAGGAGGGCGGCCTGCGGGCCAAGCTCCGCTGGACGCCCGACGAGAAGACCGAAATCATGCTGACCGGGCACTGGGTCCAGGACGATTCCAACGTCATCGTGGGCCGTCCGGTCAAGAACGTGCTGCCCGCATTCTCCAACCCCATGCCGTCCTACCAGCAGGCGAACTGGAACATGACCCGGCCGTTCGCGCAACTGGTCGGCCGCCCGTCGACGCTGTATCCCAGCGAACACAATACGTTCTGGGGTGCGGATCTGAGGATGCGGCGCGACCTGGGCTTCGCGACGCTCCAGAGCATCAGCGCCTACGAAACCGAGCGCGAGGGCGAGTTCACCGACCAGGACGGCCTGACCTACTCGACCGGCAACGCCTATCGCAACATCGTCGCCAACTCCTTCTCGCAGGAACTGCGCCTGTCGGCGCAGGCCCGTCAGGCGCCCCTGCAATGGGCGGTCGGGGCGTTCTACAACCGGGTCAGGGTGTTGCAGAGCTTCTACTACGATTTCCTGGACTACCGGGGATTCATGACCGAGACGCCGTTCCGGCAGAACCAGCAGACCTTCTCGCAATATGCGAACCTGTCCTACCGCCTGCCGGCGCATGTGACGCTGTTCGGCGGCATCACGCATGAATCCGACGACCGGCAGATGCTCGGCCTGGAAACGAACCATTACAACGCCAGCCTGCAGCAGATCGCGTCCCTGAAATTCCACGACGAGGGGGCGGAGGCCAACCAGTTCAGCGGCAATGCCGGCATACAGTGGCAGGCGCGCCGGAACCTCCAGCTTTACTTCAAGGTCTCCAAGGGCTTCAAGCCGGGCGGATTTTCGGCCAACGACACGGTCGTCCAGGACCAGTTGACGCCCTTCAAGCCGGAAACAGTGCTGGCGTACGAAGCCGGATTCAAGAGCGACATCATTCCCAACGTCTTCCGCCTGAACGGGGCCGCGTTCTATTACGATTACCACGACCAGCAGATCCTGGGCATCTATGTCGCCCCGAATTATGGAACATTAGGTCGGTACACCAACATTCCCAAATCCGAAGTCTGGGGCATCGAGTTCAATACCGAAATCCACCCGGTGAAATATCTCTTCATCCAGCAGAATTTCGGCTACGAGCGCGGAAAATTCCAGCAGTTCCAGCAGGTCAATCTGGCGACGGTGGATGCGTACTATGCCGCGACAGGGGTGTGGAAGCCGTTCTACCAGGATTATGGCGGCGTCGATTCCGGCATTCCCAAGCTGACCCTCAACGGTTCGGCCGACTACCGGCTGCCGGTGTTCACGCATTATCAATGGGAAACCGGCCTGGACTGGACATACCGCGATTCCCAGGCCCTGACGCCAGGCGGACTGGGATATCAGCGCCTGCCCAATTATTTCCTGCTGGGCGCCCATATGACCTACCGGCCCCTGAAGGGGCCATGGTCGGCGACGGTCTATGCCACCAACCTGCTGAATCGCCAGTACGCGGTGGCCGGAGGACAGACCACGACGACCTATCTCTGGTTTTCCGGCGAGCCGCGCTTCATCGGCGGCCGGGTCAGCCTGCAATATTAGGGCCTGTTAGATCTTGTAGGTTATTCCTATATATGAGGAATGAGTGAAAGCAATGCGACACAGATTTTCACCGACGAAGCGTGGGCGGTTTGGGAGCCACTGATCGAAGCGGTGCGTCCGCGGGGCAAGACGCCGCCGAAAGACCTGCGGCGGAC
>NZ_JABEQL010000018.1 GCF_014174215.1 Gluconacetobacter tumulicola
CGACAGAGCTTTCGACATGACCGCCGGCCTCCCATCCGGCCATCATGTTGAATCACAAATACGCCCGCTTGGGTACCCCAAAAAATTCACTCAGGTCGAATTCCGCTCTAAGGAAGTAAAAAAAGCAGGTGGCAATCTCCGATTATTGGGGTGGGAACACGCTAGTAGTCTTCCAGGCCACTTCGAAGGCTGGGAACCTATTTTGGGAGAGCAGACTGCGAAAGCGGCAATCAGAATAGTGGAGCGATTTCACGAGGAATGGAGCGCTATTGATATAGCAGTGAGGGCTATTCTCGCAGCCAATCAATGGGCAGTCGGGCTAATTATGCCTGATGGTTCAATTTCGACTGTCGCGGCGCCCGCTTGGGGCGCCATGAGATTCCAATGGGACGGAGAGGCTGAATTCACCGCGTGCTTTCCCCGTGCAACGGTCCTCATGCCTGACGAGGAAACAGAAAATCCTCTCTCGCGTTTCCGAATTCGGAGATCAAACCTCATCGAAAATGAAAAGAACTTATTAAATAGCCCCGCAAAACGAGGGCGCCCCAAAAGCCAGACAAGACTGCGCGCGGAAGAAATCGCCCTTACTTGGCTACGCGATGAAGGAGAAGACCTTCGTGCTGAAGATAGCAAACAGGCCGATTGTGAAAGGCATGTAGCAAACAAGCTATCTGAAGACGGCCTTGATCTTGCGATTAGCACCATCCGCGAAGCTGTAACCACCGCCGCTGGCCGAATCGCAGCAGAAAAGAAAACCGGAAAGGCCGGAAATTCATAATCCGGCCTTTCCGGCCGACGCCATCCCGAAACGCGCCAATCATCCCTCGTGACGCACCGCCGACGCACCACGCATCAGGCCGTGCCCAGACAGGGAGTTTTCATGTCACCCACGATACCGACCGCCAACAAGAAACGCGGTCTTCTCGCCTCCGCCACCGGCCTTGCCGGCCGCGACCAGCCGCCCGCAGTTCAGGCGCTCGTCGTTCCGGAAGAAACCGCCGCCAGCATGATCGGACTGGCTGCCCGCACCCTGCAAAAGCAGCGCCTGTCAGGTGATGGGCCGCCCTATGTCCAGCTTACGGGACGGAAGATCGGATACCCGATCGATGCCCTCCGCCGGTGGGTCGAAAACCGCACCGTCCGCGCCACCATCGATTCAGGCGTGCGCCTGACCGGGGGTGTGGCATGACCCGCGCCACAGCCATGGTCGGCCTCGGGTTGCGTCAGATGGCGTTTTTCGGGCTTCTGCATCCCTTTTCCAACGAACAGTGGAGCGAAGACGAACGCACAACCTTCCGGCATGCTGCCGGCGAAGTGTGGCGCACTGACGGGCCGCTTACGGCCTCCGCCTGTCCGCACCTCGCGGAAGCATGGCAGATTGCCAACGGGCATGACGAAAACTGGTGGCCCAAATTGATCATCGCCACTGGGCTAGACCGCGCGGGACGGCTGCCGGTTCTCGATCTGACGTTGCCAGCTCTGTGGGGCGTAAGGTGGCTTCATGCCACTCTGATGACGATGCCCGACGCATGCGTTCAATACCGGACCCTCGTGACCCTCCATGACCTCGCCAATGTCGCGTTGGATCATCTCGAAACCCTGCGCAATGGCGCTGCGTGTGATCTGCCAGCCGACACTCCGAACAAGCTAGATATCGCCCTGTGGGATACAGGCGAGGCCCTGGCGAAGGTCGGGCCTGTCTGGGTGCTCGGAGACATGAATGTGCTGGGAGACCTGGCATGAGCGCAACTCTTTTGCCGTTCAAAATCGCGGCCATGCCTCCGAGGCGATCCATCATGCAACGGCCCGATGCGATGATGCTGCTATCGTCTACGGTCAACTCAGTGCCTGCAGCGCAGGGCCGGGAAGCGCAATCATGAACCAGATTTTCGATTCTATCGCTCAAACCTTGGGATATGGCGGTACGGCCTCCGATGATGTCTCGATCATCGTTGGTCCCTACCAAATCTCTGGGTGGGAAAGTGTCAAAATCATGGTGGGCGTTGAAATCATGCCCTGGACTGCAGAATTCACGGCCACAGAACAATCTCCGCAAAGCGGACTTGAAACACCAATCAACGAAGGAGACGCCTGCCAGATCAAAATAGGGAAAGACACAATAATTACGGGTTGGGTAATCACCGTATCCCGAGAGGTTGATGCCGATAACCATATACTTTCGGTTTCTGTTGCTTCCAAGAGCATAGACCTGGTTGAGTGTGCAGCCGAATTCTTCACGTTCTCCATGAACTCAACGAACGCACTTGCCATAGCAAAAAAAGTTTGTGCACCGTTTTCAATCGAAGTTTTGCCGGCACAAAGCTACGTCGAAAGAACGCCTATCCAGCAATTCGCGGTTATTATTACGGAAAGCCCATACGAAATAATCGAGAAGATTTGTCGGACGGCTGGTTGCCTGTTTTATGATCGGCCAGATGGAAATATCACGCTTTCCGGCGTAGTGGACGATTTTGCCGCCAGTGGTTTCGTCCAGGGCCAGAATGTCGAATCCTTTCGTGTGACCAGAACTATGCACGACCGTTTTTCTTCGGTTCGCGCATTACTTTCGACAACTGCCATTTTATACAATCCGCCACCCGATGAGGTTGAGGAAATTATCCAAGAGATGGATGCAATAACGGGCAAGGGCTGCATTGCATTTGATCCGCTCGTCACCCGACATCGTCCCCTCTTGATCAACGTCGAAATTGGTGATCCGAATTACGAGATCACGCAAAGGCGTGTGCAATGGGAGGTTAATCGGCGCGCGGCCCGAGGATTGTCTATCCAACTGACGTGTGATTCATGGCGGGATGCAGCAGGCGCATTATGGCAGCCGAATACCCGCGCAATCGTTGATCTGCCTGCGGGCAAGCCACGCTACAATCTGGATTACGTCATATCTGAAATTTGCTTTCGAAGAGACGAAAGCGGAACACACGCGGACGTCACGTTGATGCCGGCGGCTGGCCTGTCGGTCGAGCCCATGGTTCCTCCGGCCCAACAGCAAGAAGCATTGGTGGCGATCGGACGGCCGCCATCGCCTGACGGCCAATAACAGATGAATCGGCGGACCACACAGCGGCCGGACGCCGCAACCCTGGCCGTGATGCTGGCCGAGCGGATCGCCGTTCTGGCGCCGGAGTTGCTGCCGCACGGCCACCGCGAGGGCGTAGAATGGCGGTGCGGCAGTCTGGCCGGCGAGCGGGGACAGTCCCTCGCCGTGCGACTGACCGGGCCGCGCCGGGGCGTATGGGCCGATTTCAGTTCGGGCGAGCGCGGGGACGCGCTCGATCTGGTGGCGGCCGTCCAGTTCGGCGGCAACCGACGGGACGCCATGACCTGGGCCCGCACCTGGCTGGGCCTGGGCGATGGTCCGGCGCCGGGGATCGCCCGGCGAGCGGTGGTGAACAAAGCCACCACCGCCGATCAGGACCGCGACGACCAGCGCCGGCGGGCCAAGGCCCGGCAGCTTTGGCACGAAGCCCCCACCGGCATCGCCGGTAGCCCGGTCGAATCCTATCTGCGCGGGCGAGGAATCGACCTGCGCGAGATGGGACGCCAGCCGGGCAGCCTGCGATTTCATCCCGCCGTCTGGTGTGGCGAGGTCGGGCGGCCTCTTCCGGCGATGCTGGCCGCGATCTGCGGGCCGAATGGCAAGCTGGTGGCCGTGCATCGCACCTGGCTGGCACCGACGCCCGCCGCCGAATGGACCAAGGCAGATCTGCAAACCGGCAAGAAGGTGCTGGGCAGCTTCGCGGGTGGCTGCATCCGCTTATGGCGCGGCGCCTCGGGCAAGAGCCTGAGCATGGCCGAACCGGGCGAAAGCGTCATCATCGCGGAGGGGATCGAAACTGGCCTGTCCGTGGCGCTGGCGTGTCCGGAACGCCGCGTCCTGTGCGCGGTCAGCCTGTCGAATATGGGGCGGCTGGAACTGCCCGATGCGATCCGCGACGTGACGATCTGCGCCGACAATGACGGCGACAATCCAGCGGCGGCCAAGGCGTTGCAAGCCGCCTGCGCATGGTTCGGCCGCAATGGCCATACCGTCCGCCTCGCCAAACCTTCAATGCCTAACTCGGACTTTAATGATGTCCTGAGGATGAACGAGCATGAGCAAGAAACCGACCGGCACGGGCCGTAAGGGCGTCCGACAGGCCGTCGAGTCAGCCGAGGTCGTGGCCTTCCCCAGCGGTGGTGCCAGCGTCGAACAGGGACGCCCGCCGCCAGGCGTATCCCGCCGTTTCAGCCGCGACGAAAGCGGCCTGTGGCGACGCCCGACCGATGACGGCGCACCGCCGCTCTTCATCGCCGGCCCCATCGACCTGCTGGCCGAGACGCGCGATGCCGAAGGCAATGGCTGGGGCCTCTTGCTGGGCTGGACCGACCGCGATGGTGTCCGCCATGAAGAAGCCTTTCCACGCGCCATGTTTTCCGGCGAGGCTGGCGAACTGCGCAGCCGTCTGGCCAATGGCGGCCTGACACTGGCCAGCAGCACCGCCGCGAAGAACGCTTTCACCGAATGGTTGGCCCTGATCGCCACCGAAGAACGAGCACGCAGCGTCTCGCGGATCGGCTGGCACGCCTTCCTCAGCGGCAACGTCTTTGTGCTGCCCACCGCCACATTCGGCATGGCCGACGAACGGGTGGTCCTACAGCAGGAATCACCGGAGCCCGACCTGTTCGGTGTCAGCGGCACCGTTGAGGAATGGCGGGACCGGATCGGTGCGCTATGCCGTGGCAATAGCCGTCTGACCCTGGCCGCCTCGGCCGCCTTCGCCGCGCCCCTGCTGACCCTGATGGGCGAGGATGGCGGCGGCTTCTCCCTCATGGGGGCCAGCCGCTTGGGCAAATCTACCGCCCTGCGGGTGGCGGCCTCTGTCTGCGGCGGCACGATGCAGGCCGGTGCCGAGGGCTATGTGCGAAGCTGGCGCGCCACCGGCAATGCCCTCGAAAGCGTGGCATTGGCGGCCTGCGACGGGCTGCTGTGCCTGGATGAGCTCGGCCAGCTTGATCCGCGCGAGGCTGGCGACACCGCCTACATGCTCAGCAACGGTTGCGGCAAGGCGCGGGCCAGCCGAACCGGCGGCGCGCGGGCCGTGACCAGGTGGCGTGTTCTGTTCCTCTCCACCGGCGAACGGACTCTGGCGGACATCAACGCGGAAGCCGGCCGGGCAACCAAGGCCGGGCAGGAAGTCCGGTTTGTCGATATGCCGGCAGACGCAGGCGCAGGGCTAGGCCTGTTCGAGAGGCTGCATCACGCGGATGCGCCGGGCGAACTGGCCGAGCATCTGCGCGCCGAGACGGCGCAGCTATACGGTGCGCCATTCCGAGCCTTCCTCACCCGGCTGACACAAAGGCTGGCCACGGAAAGCGAACAGACGGTGCGCGATGCCCTCCGGGCGCGCATGATCGAACTGACCGACCATTATCTGCGGAACTGGCCCCAGGCATCCGGGCAGGTGCGTTCCGTTGCCCGGCGCTTTGCCATCGTGGCGCTGGGCGGCGAACTGGCCACAGGCTTCGGCCTCACGGGCTGGGACGATGACACGGCGCCCGAACTGGTGAGGCTGTGCTTCGACGCCTGGCTGACAGCACGTGGCACCGCCGGCCGGCGCGAGGATGAACAGGCGATCGAGCGGCTTCGCGATTTCATTGGCAAGAATGGCGAGGGCCGGTTTGAACGGTGGGTTGATCCCCAGGCCACCGACGCCCCACAAAGCGGCGACCCGTCCGAGCCACCAGGCGAACGCTTCCGAACCCAGATGCGGGCGGGGTGGAAACGATGGCAGAAACTCGATGACGGCCGGATGGGCTGGATGTTCTATCTGACCAGCGCCGGCATGAACGAGGCCCTGACCGGCCTGAACGCCCGCGACGCCAAGCGTGTCCTGGTCGAACGCGGCTTTCTGGTGCCGGGCACCGATGGCAAGCTGGCCAAGGTCATCAGCCCGCCGGGCCTGCGAAGCGTGCGGGCCTATGAAGTCCGGCCGATCATTCTGGGGTCGGATGCAGGGGATGCAGGCTGAGTGGCCGAAGCCCGAACCCGTCACCACCGGAAGGGCCGTCACCATGTGACGGTCCTTTTTTCGTATCCGCTGCCCATCCGAACGACCCATGCGCGCAGTACATGGCTTGGGACTGTCTTATTTGAGTATACCTCACCGAGGCGTCTCATGGCTTTTCGAAACGTGAGGATTTTCCTGTCTCATTAGGGTTGCATCTCACCATATAAGACGCCATAACGAGCATGTCTAAACCCTAATGAGACATTTGAGGCGATCATGAGCACGACATACGGATATGCACGGGTCTCGACCACCGATCAGGACCTTGCCATCCAGCAAGACGCGCTCCGTGCTGCCGGTTGCACGACGATCAGATCTGAGAAAGCATCTGGCACCTCGACCAAAGGGCGAACCGAGCTTCGTATTCTGCTCGACTTCATCCGCGAGGGCGACACGCTGGTTGTAACGAGAATCGACCGCCTGGCGCGCTCGATCGCTGATTTGCAGGCTATCGTCATTGAGCTGCGCACGAAGGGGGCTGCCCTGCGCTGCACCGAACAGCCGGTGGATACCACGACCTCTGCCGGCAAGGCGTTCCTCGACATGCTGGGCGTGTTCGCCGAGTTCGAGACGAATCTCCGCCGTGAACGGCAGCTTGAGGGTATAGCTGCCGCCAAGGAACGGGGCGTTTATAAGGGCCGCAAGGCATCGATCGATGTCGAGCGCGTGCGTTCGCTCCATGATCAAGGCATTGGAGCATCCGAAATTGCCCGTCAGCTCGGCATCGGCCGGGCCAGTGTCTATCGCTGCCTGGCAGAGGCCACGTCCGGAGCGGCGTGAACCTTGCGGAGCCTGCCCGGTGCGCGCGGGCAGCGCGGTGGTTTTCTTCCCGTTTTGTGACCGCTTCCGGCCCGTCTGCGTTCATAGATATGCATTAATCGCATATCTCAGAGATACCGAAATGGCTTCGAAATTCTGTGGGTAACTTGGGCCCGATGGGGCTCGAAGAAGGGAGATTGGCGATAATCTGCCATTCGACCGATTGCCGAGTTACACCCGTTTACACCTTCGAAAACGATAGAACGCAAAAGGTGTAATCTATATATCCATTTAATTTCATATAGTTACGTCACAAATTACACCTTCTACACCTGTTACACCTCTTTTCGGAGAGAGTGGAAGAAAGAGGGGCAATTGGGTGAAGTGAGCGGTCGCAGTCATCATGCGAAAAACGCATAGCTCTAGGATAGGCAGAGGGCTGCGGAGCCATGCGCACAGAGCAGGCATCAAGATGGAGAACCCACCCCATCGCATATCTCTTGGGTCCCTCTGGAAGGGTATCCCCTACCACGGGTTATTCGCACCCCGGTCAGACGCTCTTCCTGATAAAAATGAAAATCGGGTTGGTGTTTCTGTTGGTGTTGTTGTCGGGCCACGCCTGAGCCGGGGACCCGAGTCGAATTGATGAGCGATGGGCATAGGCAATGGATTCGCCCGGTGACGACA
Organism: Gluconacetobacter tumulicola; assembly: GCF_014174215.1. Classification (GTDB taxonomy): domain Bacteria; phylum Pseudomonadota; class Alphaproteobacteria; order Acetobacterales; family Acetobacteraceae; genus Gluconacetobacter; species Gluconacetobacter tumulicola. The sequence continues at coordinate 7,515 of NZ_JABEQL010000018.1, forward strand.
CGGAACGGCCACTGATGTGCCTGAAGGCGGCCAGAAGGGTACGGACACCTATGGAGACCTGTGCAACGCCCTCACGGCCCTCTGTGAAGGCGTTAACCGGCCGACACACCCGGCCAGCGATTCGGTCCCCTGGGCGCGCAGACCCTCACGCCTTGGTCGCTTAGCGAGGCATCCCGTGAAATGTCGATTTTCGGATGAGTCCGGAGCGAGTCCGGAAACAAAGCGGGTAGTGATCCCGCCCGACCACCCAACCTCAAATTTTTCTGGAAAATCATAAGGTTGCGTGGTGCCGGTGGAGAGATTCGAACTCCCGACCCCATCATTACGAATGACGTGCTCTACCAACTGAGCTACACCGGCAACGAGGCGAGCGTATAACGAGCCCGTCAGGGCAATGCAAGCCCCCTTCTGAGACGGATTTTCCACCGCCCGGCCCAATGCGCGGGACACGCGGCCTCCACACAGGCCCGATCCGGCCTGTCATGCCGGCGCGACCTCGGCTCACACCCAGTCGGCATGCCGTATCGCCCCGGATATCCGGATTTTTTCATGGCTCCGCGCACCGGCTCAATCCGCCCGGTGCGTCCGGCCGGCCCCATCAGGGCCGGCCGGCGAATCGGTCACGCCGTCAGGAACGGCGCATCGCGATCAGAACGGCGCATCGATATCGACGACGTCGATCAGCTTGTGGTTGACGAACTCCTTGATCCCCAGCCCGATCAGCTCGCGGCCGTAGCCCGAGCGCCCGACGCCGCCGAAGGGCAGATCGGCCTTGACCATCGTCGGATGGTTCACGAACACCATGCCGGTATGGATCTTCTTCGCCACTTCGACACCGCGCGCGGTGTCCTTCGTGAAGACCGAGCCACCCAGCCCATACGGCGTATCGTTGGCGATGCGGATCGCATCGGCCTCATCACGGGCGCGGAAGATCATCGACACCGGCCCGAAGAACTCCCACAGGCGGGCCGGATTGTCGCCGGACATGCCGGTCAGGATCGTCGGCTGGACGAAGGCGCCGGTCTCGGGCACACGGGGCCCGACCTCGGTCGCCGTCGCGCCATGAGCCACCGCCTTGGCGATGTTCTCGCGGATCTCGTTCGCCGCACCCTGCGACGACAGCGGGGCCAGCGTGGTGTCCGGCGACATCGGGTCGCCGGCCTTCAGCGCCGCCACGCCGGCGGTGTAGAGCTCCATGAACCGGTCATAGACCGCATCCACCACGATCACCCGCTTGGACGACACGCACACCTGTCCGGCATTCCAGTGCCGGCCGAACACCGCCCATTTCGCGGTCTTCTCCAGGTCCGCGTCCTCCAGCACCACGAAGGCATCGGCGCCGCCAAGCTCCATGGTCGTCTTCTTCAGCGCCTTGCCAGCCTGCGACGCGATTACCGACCCGGCGCCTTCGGAGCCGGTCAAGGCCGCACCGCACACGCGCGGATCGTTCAGGATCATCTCGACCTGTCCGCGGGTAGGGTAGAGGTTGCGGAACGCGCCGTCCGGCAGACCCGCGCGCTTCATCAGCGTCTGGAAGATCCCGGCACTCTGCGGCACGTTCGATGCATGCTTCAGCAGCACCGTGTTACCGGCTGAAAGCTGCGGCGCGATGATGCGCGCGATCTGATAATAGGGGAAATTCCAGGGCTCGATCGCCAGCAGCACGCCCAGCGGCTGATGCACCAGCACGGCATCGCCCGAGCGCGGGTCGGATACCGGCAGCTTCTCGGGCGCCAGCAGGCTCTCGGCATGTTCGGCATAATAATCGAAGATTGCGGCCGACAGCTCGACCTCGGCCTTGGCTTCGGCGAACAGCTTGCCCATTTCCAGGGTCAGCAGCCGCGCGAAATCGTCGGCCTCAGCACGCAGGATCTGAGCCGCCTTCGTCATCACGGCAGCACGGGTCGCGAACGGCGTATCGCGCCAGTCCAGGAATGCCGCGTGGGCGTCGGCTATCGCCTGGCGCACCTCGTCGTCCGTGGCATCCGGAAACGTGGCCAGCACTTCACCGGTGTAGGGGTTGGTCGTTGCGTATGCCATAGTCGTCTTCCTTCCAGCGGGCCATTTTTCGGCCCGATACTTGTGATAACGGCTATCCGAAGCCCCCCGTCAAGGGGAACCTCACGGCTGCGTTATCATAAGAGTGCGGTCGATCCGCTCTTCGGAATCGGGCCTGCCAGGCGCACGGCCTCCGCAGGCATGCCGCCGGATCACCCGGGCGGCATGCAATCCTGCACCATTCAGAACGTCAGTTCCAGATTGGTCTGGAAATAGGCGCCGGGCTGCGCGCCAGCATCACGCAATCCACGCGACAGGGCGGTATATTGGCCGTCGATGCTGAAGGTCACATGCCGCGTCGCGCGCCAGGTAAAACTTCCCTGCGGCAGCACCCCCGTATAGCCCCCGGTCGGACGATACGCATAATTCACACCGCCCGGGAAATAGATCGTGTCGTGGACCGAATTGCGCCACAGCACCGGCACCCTCAGCAGCAGCGATGTATTGATCGTGGGCGCCAGCGTCACCAGCGGCCCGACATCGATCACGTTCTGCAGGTTGAAGTTCTGCGCCAGGTCAAGATAGTACGCACTCGGCACAAAAGGCGAGAGGAAGGTGCCCCAGCTGCTGGTCGCACTCTTGCGGGTATCGCCGCCCGAAATATCGTCGGCCTGAATACCGATCGAGGGATGCCCCCACCATTTCGCGAAACGCCACGCCACCGAGGCATTGAACGAATAGGCCGATACCGGTCGCGACGGCCCGTTCTTGGCTTCCTGGAACGTGCCGCCCTGCCACATGCCATTGGCGGTGAATTCGATCGGGCCGGCATTACCCCATACGCGCACCCCCGGCGTGTCGCGATGGGTGGAGCCGGCTATGACACCCTTCGTCGCGGTGATCGGACTGCTGGCCAGCAAATAGCCGAGATAGTACGTATCCACGAAAATCTGGCTCTTCTTTCCGAAAGTCTGGAATTCCGGCACGGCGTAGGACGTATAGGCGCCAAACAGCCGGGTCTTCCAGCCGACCTGGTCGTGGAAGGCCCGATATTCGAAATTGGTCAGCGACAGATCGAACAGATCGACGCGAAGCCGCTTCCAGACGCTGTAGCCGCGCAAGCCGTTCCAGGAATACGGAATGGAGGGATAGACACTGCCCGCCGAAACATTGGGCGGCACGTCCAGGAATGACATGCGACCAATCATGGCACCCATCGTCGCCCCCAGCATGTGCCCGCGCACTTCCACGAATGCCTGTTGCGCGTCGACCCGGTTCCGCCAGCGGGCATTATAGCCGAATTTGTTGCCGCCGGTCGCCTGGCCGCTCATCAGCTCGCCGTAAAACCGGACATGCTCGCCCAGATGCAGGTCGGCGCCGAGATTGGTGCGCAGGTTGGAAAGATAGACGTGACTCTTGTCCACCGCGCCCAGGGCAGGGTGCTGCTCCCAGAATCCATGATGACGGAAATTCCCGCTCAGCGTCAGGTAGATCGAACCGCTATCGTTCAGCGCGATGAATTTCAGCGGATCGAGAAAATCCTGACGGTTGCGCTTGTCCCGCAGGCTCGACCAGTCCTCGGCCCAGCGTGCCACCGCATAATATCCCACCGTGCCGAAACCGGAGGCCGCACCGGTATTCGCATTGAACACACCCCACGGCCCCTGATGCAGCTGAATCGGCGTCAGGGGATGCAGCATCAGCGATTGCGGCTGGCCGTACAGTTCCGGACGGCTGGTCAAAGGCGGCAATTGCTGGGGCGGCGAATGCCAGGGCGAATCCCGGCCGGTCACGATCGGGGTCGGGCTTGCACCGGCCGTCGTCGCGGTCCCCGACGCGGTCGTCGACGCGGTCGTCGACGGGGCCTTGGCGCCGCCCGCGATCGTCTGGGCCAGTTGGACATGGGTTGCCACGATATCGGCCGCCTCCGGCGCGGCATGGGCCGGCGGGGCGAGCACCGTGCCCGCAAGGGCGGTCAGAAGCCCCGCGCGGCCTTTTGTCAGGCGGGAAACAGCAAAAAATCCACGGGAGATATACATAGCCAGATCTTTTTCTTTATTATTTTCAGACATCACAGAACAACCAGATTCTCAATTCCGTCATGTATTGACCTGTCCTGGAAACGGGCCGGAAACCACGCATGTATCGAGATCAACCACACGCAGTCTCATCAGATCTATTGGAACGTGTATCGCATGCCGAAGTTTGGTCACCGCTCGTGCTGACGTGCCGGCCGGCAGCCAATCCGGCGCAGCTGGACCGCGCGCCGGCTATTTCCATCATGACGAGAAACAGGGCTCCTATTTCGCGGAACGTCCCCTCATGCCGCCGCGACCACAGCGGGACGAAGACCAGCCTTCAGCATATTGCCTGAAAGAACAAGAAAACTGCCCAATCCATGACCAGCGAACGCCGCGGCAACGCACGCACCGCCCATCGCCGCAGATAACCCGGTCGGTGGAAGAGCCGTGTTGCATCCATTCGGAAGAATCGCCGTCAATGCGGCACCGGCAAAGCCCGGGGAAGCAAAGCGGGCGAAGAGAATCATGGTTCAGGCCTCCGTCGGTCACAAAGAATATCCACCCGCCCTCCGCGAATAGCGTGACCACCTACTTTTTGTCGGATTTCCATCCGAAGTAAAAATAACAATTATATGTTGTGCGCATAAATCACGGTCACATTCCGGTGTGGCAAACCACCGAATTCCCCGGTCGGTTCATAGCGACCACCCGACCGCCCAAAACGGCGTCAGGGACGCCAAATAGATTCGATATCAAATCAAAATACACAGAGCGCCAGCCATGAAGCGGCGGAAAATCGCTCTATCCTCCCTTGCGGTCGCGCGCCACATGGTGCCGGATTGTCCCCTGTAACCGCGCGGCCCACCTTACGGAAACTGTTTTCCCGTTATGGAGTGTTCCATGCCTCACACAGCCCTGATCGTCGGCGCCACCGGAATTGTCGGCCAGAACCTGGCCAGCCGGCTGGTGGCCGAAGGCTGGACCGACCGTCCACGGTCTGGCGCGCCGCACAGCCGCCCTGCCGACGCCGGAGGCCCTGGTCCATGGCAGCCTCGTCACCGGCCTCAAACATTATCTCGGCCCGTTCGAAGCCTATGCGAAAGGTCCCCTGCCCCAGACGCCCTTCCGCGAGAGCATGCCACGGCTCAATATCAAGAACTTCTACTACGCCCAGGAAGACGCCCTGGTCGAAGCCGCCGCCCGATACGGTTTTTCGTGGAGCGTCCACCGTCCACACACCATCATCGGCCACGCCATCGGCAATGTGATGAACATGGGCTCCACGCTGGCCGTCTATGCCAGATCTGTCGCGAGACCGGGCGCCCCTTCATCTTCCCCGGTTCACCCATGCAATGGAACGGGCTGACCGACGTAACCGACGCCCGCCAACTGGCCAGCCATCTACACTGGGCGGCAACCAGCCCCGCCGGCCGCAACCAGGCCTTCAACATCGTCAATGGCGATATCTTCCGCTGGAACTGGCTGTGGCCCCAACTTGCCGCCTGGTTCAGCATCCCGCCGCCCCTATCCCGGCCACTCACGCCGCACTGCTGGAAGGGCTGGGGGAACCGACCCCCTGATCCGGCTTGCGTGAAGAAGGTCTCTTCTTTTTCTGAAGAAAAAGAAGAAAAAAGTTTTTTGGTTCTTTTTTTCAAAAAAGAGCGAACCTGCCGCCCCGGCTTCGCAAACCGCTCCGAAGCTGACCACGATCCGTGCTACAAGCAGGCGATGGAAACCACTCCCCCCATTCCGCGCGCCGTTCTCGTCGGCATCCAGACCCCTGATGTCGATGACGTCGCCCATGAAGCCAGCCTCGAAGAGCTGGGCCGCCTAGTTAAAACCCTGGGCTACGAAGTCGTCGGCTCGGTGTCGCAGAAACGCGAAGGCACGGGTGCCGCATCACTTCTGGGCGCCGGAAAGCTGGAGGAACTGGCCGCCCTGACCGGCGGCAGCGGCGTCATCACCTCCATGGCGACACCTCCCATGACCAAGGCCCGGAAACGGTTCGAGGCCACCGCCGAAGCCCCCAGGCCGGCCGAACCCGAGCCGGATGCCTCCGACAGGCCCGAATTCGTGATCGTCGACCATGAACTCTCGCCCAGCCAGATCCGCAACCTCGAGCGCGCCACGGGCACCCAGGTGCTGGACCGCACCGGCGTCATCGTCGAGATCTTCCACCGCCATGCCAACACCCGCGAGGCGAAACTACAGGTGGAGATGGCGCGCCTGAAATATGTCGCCCCGCGCCTGCGCGAATCCTCCCACGGCGGCGACCGCCAGCAGGGCCCCGGTGCCGGCGAAAGCAATCTCGCCCTCGATCGCCGCAAGATCCGCGACCGGCTGGCGGAACTGAAAACCCAGCTTGAAGCGGTGCAGCGCGACAGCGATCAGCGCCGCTCCGCCCGGCGCGACCAGCTACGCGTCGCCCTGGTCGGCTATACCAATGCGGGCAAATCCTCCCTGATGCGCGCCCTCACCGGCAGCGAGGTGCTGGTGCAGGACAAGCTCTTCGCCACGCTCGACACCACGGTGCGCACGCTCCAGCCCGAAACCCGGCCGCGCGTGCTCGTCTCCGATACGGTCGGCTTCATCAAGCAACTGCCCCATGATCTGGTGGCCTCGTTCCGCTCCACCCTGTCCGAGGCGCTGGAAGCCTCACTGCTGCTCTTCGTGGTCGATGCGTCGGACCCGACCTATGAAGCGCAGCTGGAGGTCAGCCGCAGCGTGCTGCGCGAGATCGGCGCGGATACCGTGCCGTCCCGCCTCGTCCTGAACAAGATGGACCGGGTAGACGCCACCCGCCGCGCTGCCCTGCTGGAAAAACATCCCGACGCGATCATGCTCTCTGCCCACGCGCCAGACGATGTAAGCGCCCTGCGCGAGACCATCATCACCTTTTTCGAGGCCGAGATGGTCGATGACGTTCTGGTTCTGCCTTACGCCAGACAGAAACTGATCGGCGAGATCTACGAGAGCGCAAGGGTCCTGTCCGAAGAACATGACGAAACCGGCCGCGTGCTGAAGGTGCGCGCCCTGCCCGGTGCCATGGCCCGGCTGCGGCGCATGCTCGCGTAAAACCGCCTCCCCTGGTCCGTTCAGGGCGATCCAGTCCCGCAGCAACCGGCGGCCGGCTTCATCGTCCCCGACAGATCATCCAGGATGCAGCAATCGGGCCGTCAGCGCTGCCGCCACAACGGCATCGACGGCAGCACTCGCCTGCGGCGTCTGCTGCGTCCTGCCGTTCGCCCTCCCCGCCGTCCTGCTGGGGTCGGTCGGGCGAATCCTAGCATGGTTCGCCGACGCGCATCGTTACGTCGTGCCGGTGGCCATCCTGGCTGTGGCCGCCGGCTGGCTCCGCGTCCTCCACCAGTCTCGGCAGACCGGCAAACGACCTGCTACCTCGACATTGCACATCATGGGTTTCGCGACCGTCATGATGGCGTTGGCTTATCTATGGCCGAAATTCGAGGCACCGATCGCCGGCTTCCTCCGCCACTGACCGGCCCCGCAAACGTTCTCAACCCGCTACAGGCAGAACATCGGCCAGACAGGCCGCCGCACCTGTCCGCCCGCACCGCACATCAGAATGTCCGTGTCACGTGAAACATCCATTCCGATTCCCTCCCGACCATTCGTGTGCCTAAGGCACACACTGAGGAGCGCACCAGAATGCCGACCAAAACGGTGCATGACGCATACATCCGCACGAAGCTCCCCGCCCTGCATCGCGCGCTAATCGAAATTGTCGGCGTGATGAACCGGCCGGAGCGGAACGAAGCCATGCTGAAGGCTGCCGGCCTCACGCTGGAACGCGCGCTGTTTCCATTACTGGTTCTGGTCGAGCGGCTGGGCCCGATCGGCGTGGTCGACCTCGCCGGCCGCGTCGGCCGCGACCACACCACGGTCAGCCGCCAGATCGCACGGCTGGCGGAACTGGGGCTGGTCACCCGCCATGGCAGCACGGCGGACCGCCGGGTGCGTGAAGCAACGATCACCCCGCAGGGCAAGGAAGCAACCGACGCCGTCGACCGCGCGCGCGAGACCATGGCCATCGCACTTTTCCAGGATTGGAGCGAGACCGATTTCGATCAGCTCATCCGCCTCATCGGAATGCTCGCCGAAGGCATGGCGAACATTCCCACCGAAAGCGCCTGAACGGGCTCAAGGGAGCCCGTGACCCCTTGACCAATGGAGAGGAAGCCCCCCGCCCCCGCCTCTCCTCACGGGCATTATTTCCCCGGCACCAGCGCCTCGAACAGCCGAGCGATCGCCTCGGCACCCGGATCGGGCACGTTGTCCAGTTGCCCATCGGGAATATAGGAGGCACGCCCGGCTTCCGCCTTGCCCATCCTCGCCGTCGCATCGGCCCCGCCGCGCGCCGCGCGCACGATGTCAGCCCACGCCGCGCCCTCATCAAGCGCCCGCACTGCCGGAATCAGCGCATCGAGCATCGTGCGGTCGCCTTCCCGCGCCCCGCCATAACCCTGCATCGCTGCGATGCCTTCCAGCAAAGCTGCCTGCCAGCGCTCCTGTGTGCTGCGCCCCGCCGTCGCGAACAGGATGGACAGCAGCGCGCCGCTCGACCCGCCCGCATGCCGGGCCAGCAGGCGGCCCAGCGTCTGCATCAGCGCCTGGGGGTCGGCCAGCGGCAACCGGTCCAGCGCCCCGTCGATCACACGCGCGGTCTCGGCAAAGGTGGAGCCGGCATCGCCATCGCCGATGCGCGCGTCCAGCGCATTCAGCGCTTCCTCATTCTCAAGCAGCGCCTTCGCGCCACGTTGCACCGCGTCGCGCAGGGCGGAATTGTTCGAAGGCTCGGCCGCGAAAATATCCGGCAGCGCCGGCACCGGAATCACCACCGGCTCCTGCCACGGCGCCATGCCCGTCCACGCCGTGGGTCCGACATCGGCCTGCAATGCCGCCGCGATCTCGTCGGTCAGTTCCACCAGCGTGAGGGAAAACCCGTTCATGTCCAGCGCGGTCATGAACGGCGCCGGGCCGGCCACCAGCGCGACCTTCCGCGCCAGCGCGGTGCCGGCAAAGGCTTCCAGCAGCAGCGACATCTCGATCACCGGCGTGATGCCCAGATTGTTCAGCATCAGGGCATAGCGCGCATCGCCCTCCGGCAGGGTCTCCAGCAGAGCATCCGCCGCCAGTCCCATCAGCGCACCGGCATCGGCCAGCGCAATGCGCTGTGCCCCCGGCTCGCCATGGATGCCCAGACCCAGTTCGCCCTCATCAGCCGCCAGACGGCTGGCATGTTCTTCGTCATACGTATCGCAATCGCTCAGCGACAGGCCGATCGAGCGCGTGCGCGCCGCCACGTCGCCGGCAAAAGCCGCCACCCGGTCCAGCGACGCCCCGCTTTCGGCCATGTGGCCGGCGGCCTTGTGGACCAGTACCGTGCCCGCAATGCCCCGCGCCTGCCGGTGGCCGGGCAGCGAGATGTCGTCACCGACGATCACCATCTCCACCTTCAGTCCCAGCGCGCGCGCCTGCTCGGCGGCCAGCCCGAAATTCAGCCGGTCGCCGGTATAGTTCTTCACCACCAGCAGGCACCCGGCCTCGCCGGTCACGGCCAGGATACCCGCCAGGATCGCATCCACACCCGGCGAGGCAAACAGCGATCCACAGACCGCCGCCGTCAGCATGCCGCGCCCCACGAAGCCGGCATGGGCGGGCTCATGCCCCGACCCGCCGCCGGAAATCACGGCGACCTTGCCCGCACCCCGGTCCCAGTCCCGTCGCAGGACAACCTTGATGTCGGGATAGCCGTCCAGGCGGCACAGATCCTTCCCGGCGGGCGAACGCAGCAATCCTTCCAGCGCCTCGGGCACCAGACGTTCGCGCGTGTTGAAGAATCTTTTCATGCCGGACAAGCCTTTCGCTCCGAATTCCACAATGCGCCCCCGCGCCGACCGGGCGGCGGAAGGTGCAGGACAATAGGAAGCTCCCTTGTCCACGACAACGCCGCCCGCACGCGACCCGCCCCCGCTTGCATGGCGGTGAACAGCAGGGCTCAGGAATGCCGCTGCACACCGCGCCGGCACCGCCCCGATGCCGGACAAACGCCCCGCACCGCGACGCCGTTCCCCGGTGTGGCGATACCGGTGACCAGCCAGCACCAGCACATGTCGGATCAGGCGGGTTCGTCGTGATCCTCGATCACGAGCATTGACGCCGCATGCCCACGGCTGACGGCAATCGGCGGCGGGCCGGGCACATGCTTTTCCTGCTCGCGGACCAGCGTGATCAGGCCGGAACAGATGATCAGGCCAATGCCGCTCAGCGTCACCATGTCGGCCCTGTCGCCGAACACCACATGACCGATCGCCAGCGCCCAGATCATCTGGCTGTACTGGGTCGGCGCGATGGCCCCCGCCGAGGCGTGGAGCGCGGAATGCATCAGCAGCACATTCGCCAGCGCCGCCAGCAGCCCGTAACTGGCCAGCAGCGCGACCTGATGCAGGCTGGGCAGCGCAAAGGTCGGCAGGCTGACCAGCCCGCAGATGATGACGCCGCCGAGAATGCCTGCCCCGAACAGCGAGATCTGCTTTTCGTGCGCCCCCGACGCCCGGAAGGTCACGACCGATATCGCCCCTGCCAGACCGGCAGCCACAGCCCCCAGATGACCGATCGACAGCGGCCTCAGGCCGGGCCGCAGCACGATCAGCACGCCGATAAAGCCAAGCGCAATCGCCACCCAGCGCGGCAGGCCGATCCGCTCCTTGAGGAAGACGATCGACATCAGCGTCACGAACGAAGGCTGAAGGAAGATCAGGGTGAACGCCTCGGCCATTGACAGATGGCTGAAGGCCGTCACACTACCGATAATGCCCAACGGATAGGCGATGAACCGCACCATCCACAGCCGGCGGTTCCGGGTCGCGAACACATCGACCAGCCGGTCCTTCCCTCCAAGCAGGAACGGAAACACCACCAGGGCGCATAACGACCCGAAGAACGCGCATTCATACGGCGGCAACCCGTCCCGGATCAGCTTGACGCTGGCATCACTGAACGAGAACGCGGCGAAGGCGGCAAAGGCCAGCATGATGCCGCGCAGCGTATCGGCACCGCCATGGGACGGGGAGGAAGGAGCGGGATGGGTCACTCTGATGGTCTCGGGAAAGGGGCGGACGCAGGATGGATCCGACAAGAGCGATGCCCCCCCTGCCCGTTTCAGAGCCATTCCGCAAGATCGCCGATGAACGTCCGGATCATCATGGAAAACGGCATGATGTCCGCACGAAGATACCATGCCCCCTGCACGCCAGAACAACGCAGTTATCACACGCACGTGACTCCCGCCGGGACATTCGCGGACAGAACATGGATCGGCAACGGAAAATCCATTTTTATTTCAGGAGCCATTATAAACAAGAAATTGTGAGGAATATTAAGACACCGCCCCACGATCTCTTCTCCTGTCTTCCGCAAAAGAAGAAAAAAGACTTCGCATCGTTCAGGGACATCATATGTCCAGACATAAAATTCCTGAACAGATCAAAAGTTTTTTGGTTCTTTTTTCAAAAAAGAACAGAAACCCACCCTCCCAAAGCGCCTTCTGTCCCCTCCAAGGCAACGATCCTCGCCCGGCACGCAGGGGGGGCATGACATGGTCGACAGACATATCCTGATCGCGGGCGCCACCGGCGTCGTGGGGCTGGCAGCGCTGGAGGCATTCCAGAACGCGGGCTGGACCGTCTCCACCCTCGGCTGCGCGGCACAGGGGCCGGGGGTCGGCGCCCATATCAGCGCCGACCTGCTGGACCCGGTCGGTCTCGCCGGCTGGAAGGAGGCGCTCAAACCGGTCACACATCTGTTCTACGCCGCGCTGAAGCCCGATGCCGATCCGGGCATCGAAGCCGACCAGAACGCCGCGATGCTGGAAAACCTGGTCGCAGCCCTGCACATCGCCGGGGCGCGGCTGGAACGGCTGATCATCATCCAGGGCGGCAAGGTCTATGGCGCGCATCTGGGCGTCTACAAGACCCCGGCCCGCGAGGATGACAGCCGCCATTTCCCGCCCAACCTCTATTTCCGGCACGAGGATTTCGCCCGCTTGCTGGAGCGCGAAGGCATGCGATGGACCGCGCTGCGCCCTGATATCGTGATCGGCCATTCGCTGGGTTCGGCGTTGAATCTCGGCAACCTGATCGGCGTCTACGGCACGCTGTGCCGCGAGACGCGCACTGCCATGCAGTTTCCCGGCCCGACGGCGGCCTATCGCGATACGCTGGTGAACATAACGGGTGCCGAGGTGCTGGACGAGGCCGCCCTGTGGGCTGCCACGACACAGGCCGATGGCGCGTTCAACATCACCAATGGCGATGTCTTCCGCTGGTCGCATGTCTGGCCGCACCTGGCGGAATGGTTCGGGCTGAGGGTCGGCGAGCCCCAGCCGATCTCGCTCGACCAGCGCCTGCAGCTTCGGCGATTTCATTTTCCACGTGCAGACCGACGCGATCTTCGACGTCACCAAGGCCCGCCAGGCCGGCTTTCCCGGCATGACGCGCCGGTCGGACGAGGTCCTGCTGGCCCATCTGGACGGCATGCGCCAACGCCGCCTGATCCCCTGACCATCCTCCGGGCCGGGCAGGAAGATGGTTGACCACGGCCCCGTCACGGGCAAGATCATCCATGAACCACGCCGGAGACAAACACGCATGAGGACGCAGGCTGCTTTACTGGCCCTTCTGCTGGCAGGGATATCCCCCGCCATGGCGCAGGAGCCCGCGTCCGGCCTGTCGGGCATCCGCTTTCTCGTCGGCACATGGAACGCGGGCCAGGGCACCCTCGCCGATACCGGCGGCACCACGACCGGCCAGTCCACGATCACGGCCGAAGCGGGCGGCGCGGTGCTGCTTCGGCGCGACCATACCGACCTGTTCGACCGGGCGGGCAAACCCTCCGGCGGGTTCGACCAGATCATGATGATCTATCCCGAAGGCAGCACGCTCCATGCCGACTATTCCGACGGGCGGCATGTCATCCATTACGACCAGGCCGTGATCGAACCCGGGCACGCCGTCACCTTCACCAGCTCCGCCCTCCCTGGCCAGCCGGTCTTTCGGCTCGGCTACCGTCTGCTGGCCACAAACCGGCTCGGCGTCTCATTTTCCATGGCGCCGCCGGGCAGCACCATCTTCCGGCCGGTCGCGGACGGAACATTGAGCCGAACCCATTGACCCTGCCCCGACGGCACCCGGCGAAACACGCTCCGGACGCGGACGCATCCTTCCCCGTTCCCGGAGCACATGACTAGGCGAAATGACTGATTTTTTGAAAAAACCCTATATCCCAATCGCATTTCTATTGTGCCTTGTCGGTATCCACGCAGCCTTCACCACCCGCACAAGCCGGAAGCTGCCCAGCGACGCCTATATCTGGCAACGCCAATGGACGCCCGCCGTCAGTTCCGCCGTCACCGCCAGCCGGGACATGATCCACACCTGGCGCATCCTCGCGGCGGAACTGGACGGGCATGGCGTGTGGGTGGACACAAATCCCGACAGCACCGTGCTGGCCCAGGGACACATACCGGTCATCGCCGTGATCCGCATCGAGGGCCAACTGGCCGACTGGGATGAAGAGAAGCTGGCCGCCCGCATCCTGGCGCTGAAAGCCGCCTGGCAGCAGCGCGGCATCGCGGTCGCGGGCATCGAAATCGACCATGATTGCGCGACCGTCCGCCTGCCGGCCTATGCGCGGTTCCTGGCGCTGCTGCGCGGCCGTCTGGGGCCGGGCACCATCCCCCTGTCCGTCACCATCCTGCCGGCCTGGCTGACCTCCCCCGCGCTGGAGGACGTACTGGCCCGGGTCGATGACGCCGTGTTGCAGATCCACGCCGTCCAGAATCCGCAATTCGGCCTCTTCAACCCGGCCAGGGCCCATGACTGGGTCCGGGCCTTCGCATTGCGCCGCCACGGCCCATGGCATGTGGCCCTGCCCGCCTACGGCACGCGCGTCACCTGGGGAACCGACGGGCGGATCGCGGCTGTCGAGAGCGAGCAGGATCGTTTCATGGGCGCCGATAGCGGGCATGAACTGGTGGCGCCCCCCGCCGACATCGCCGCCTTCATGAAGCGGATCGAACATGCTCCGCCGCACGGACTAGCCGGCTGGGTCTGGTTCCGCCTGCCGACGGAAGATGACAGGCGGGCGTGGAGCCTGCCGACATGGCGCGCGGTGGTCACCCGCCAGCCGCTGCACGCCGCGCTGTCGGTCCGCCTGCGCCGCCCCTCGGCCTCTTCCCCCTACGATATCGTCCTGACCAATGGCGGCAACGCGGATTCCGAAGCCCCGCCCTCCATCCGGATCGACAGTGCCTGCCCGTCCGGGGCCGATGGTCTGAACGGCTACAGCCTGGATTATGATGCAAGCGGCATATGGCTGCGGCGCGAGCAGCCCGGCCTGCTGCGGGCGGGACAACAATCCGTCATCGGATGGGTGCGGTGCGACCGGGGAACAGTCAGAGCCTATGCAGGAACCGATGAAAAACAGGACTGATCCGACCGCACCGATGGCACCGGGCCGGCGCGCCGCGCAACGCTACGGGCTGGCCTTCACGCTGTCGAGCCTGGCCGGCATTTCAATCGTCCTCGCCTGCGGCATGGATTTTCCAACCCAGTTGCTGGACGACCGCGCAGCTACGCTCAAGACCACACCGGCAACATCCTTCGCCTACGCAATCAGCCACCTCGTCACACCGGACGATTCGCTCCGGGTCGTCCGGCCCGCGCCCCAAACCGCCCAGCCGGCGGACCCGGACAGCGCCCCGCCCGAACCAGGGATGGACGCCCTCTCCCCCCTGCAGCAGAACCGCGTTGCGATGATGCGCGACGCGATCGACGGCGATTCCGCCTACGAACATGCGGACGGCTTGCCCGCCGCGATCCGCCTCTATACAGCCGGCGCGGTCGATTACGCCCTCGCCGGCAAGCTCGGCGGCGATTATGCCGAACATGCACGCAAACGCTTCCAGGCCGTGCTGGACCTCCCGGACGGCGAGGGCCAGGAGCGGGCGGTCTGGGCGGCCTACATGCTCGGCCGCCTGCAGATGGACAGGCTGCTCGCCACCGGCAGCGGAGATGCGCGCGAGGCCGCGGCCCACGCCTTCGCCCAGGCCCGCGCCCTCGCACGGAAGAACGCTCCCGACCCGCTCTCCCTCGCCGTCGCCAGCTATGGCGAACAGGCGAGATCCTATCTGATGGATGGCAGGACGGCCTGCGGCTGGAAAGCCTTCCTGACCAACGCCCCCTGCGCCGACAGCATCGACCCTGCGAACCTCAAACACGCCATCGCGCTCTATGCCGAACAGGCAGCGCGCGGGTCCGCCAGCGGCGCCACTTCGCTGCTGCTCATCGCCTCGTGGGCAATGGCCGACCCACGACGCACCGAGCACCTGATCGACACCCCACTCAGCCAGAACCTGCTTGTGGCCTATGCGCTGGCCCGCACCGGCGACATCATCAACGACGATCCGCGAACGGCGTCCGACTATGCCGCACCAGACCGGGACGGCCTGGGCTATCACGACGCCGCGCGCGGCATTGCCGGCAATGGCTGCCCCTACTGCACCGAAATCCGGACCATCCGCCCCAACCCGGCCATCGTCACCCTGGTCGATGCCATTCACGCGCGCGGGCTCGAACATATCGCCCACGCTGACCGGCTGGCCGCCCTGGCCTATCGCAGCGGCCGCTACGATCTGGCGAAGACGCTCGCCACCATGCAGCCCGGCGCGCTATCGCGCTGGGTACTGGCAAAACTGGCCATCCAGCACGGCGACCTTGCCGCCGCGGCCCGATATTATGCCGAAGCGGCCAAGGCATTTCCCACCGTCGCGGACGGCCTGGCGCCGGAGGAAATCAGCCGCCTCCGCGCCGAACAGGGCGTCCTCACCCTGTCCCGTGGACAGTATGTCGCAGCGTTCGACTGCCTCTATGCCGCCGCGGTCAACGCGGGCAGCCATAGCGGCGTAGCCTTCGACGCCGCCTATCTGGCCGAACGGGTGCTGACGGTCGACGAATTGCGGCATTATGTCGATGCCCATATCCCCGCGGCGCAAGGGCAGACCCCGCCATCGGCGGCCCCGCCCGAATTCGACGCCATCCGGCTGATCCTGGCCCGGCGACTGGTGCGCGCCGGGCGCATCACCGAATCCCTTCGTTATTTCCCTGCAGATGACGATCCACACTATATCACGGACGGCAAACCCGCCCAATTCCGCACCTGGGCCAAAGCCTATGGCAACGCCCTGCAGGATGCACGGCATCGCTGGACCGCAGTCGGCCGCGCGCAGGCATGGTTTACCGCCGCCAGCATCGCCCGCGCCCACGGCATGGAGATCATGGGCACCGAGCAGGACCCGGATTATGCCGTGTTCAATGGCGGTTTCACCACAGGCGCGGGCCGCACCGTCGCGGTTCTCTCCCCCACCGACAGCCAGCCGACCATCCCCCTGACCAGAAAGGCCCGCACCGCCGCCGCCCTGTCCGGCCCGCTGGTCACCGAGGGCGAGCGCACCCGCTTCGCCGCCAGCGAGGCCGCTCCCTACCGGCGTTTTCATTATCGCGCCATCGCGGTGGACCAGGCGGAAAACGCCGCCGATCTGCTCCCCGCCCGCTCGCAAGCCTTCGCCGCAGTACTATGCCACGCCGCCGCCTGGGGCACGGGGGCAGACGCGGAGCTGTACCACCGCTATGTCCGCCAGGGCGCGTCCGTCCCCTTCGCGAAAAATTTCGGTCAGCACTGCCCGGCACCCGATTTCCAGTCCGCCGCCACCGATCCCTATACAAGTCCCTTCCGCCCCCTGCACCGATGGCTGCACCGGTACCTGACGGCGCCGCTCGCAAGCATGATGGCGCGGTTGTAACGCCGATTGCCGGCCGCTACCGACGCGACCATGCGAGGAAACCATGCCTCCTCGCGCGGTCTCATCGGTGCCCTCAAGCCGAACGCATCAATCGGACAGGGACTGGCCCTTCTTGACCAGATCGCTGCACAATTCGACACGCTTCGACCGCTCGAGCGTGGAGATATCGAACGGCGTGCTGGTCCCGGTCTGCAGCAGGCCCTGCCCGCCAACCGAATAGAACTGGTCATTCTTCACGTCGTCGCGCTTGACCAGCGCACGCGCGGTGCTGCGTGCCGTGGTGCCATTGACCAGTTTCTTGTGAATGCAATAGGCCACCAGACCGGCGACATTACCGGCACCGGCCGAAGCCAGCGTGGGCAGCCCGTTTGCACCCAGCACGCCAGGCGTCGCAACCGTCGTCGACCCCGTCACACCAGTGACGATCTGCGCACCCTGCGTGGCCGGATTGGACGCCGGATCGGTGGGCGACCGCCAGCACGCTACCGGCCGGCTGGGTCGAAAGCATCGTTCCCGCCGGCACCTGCGCCGACGCACTCTGCGCATGCGCCGTCCCAACCGCGGACAGCGCGACACCACAGGAAACCGTCAGGGCAAAAAAGCGATTCATCAGCATTACAGGACCTTTCAGCAGGTCATCCAAACAACAACCCAAGACACGACATATGACAGGCATCATGTCACATCATTATGGGCCGTATAATCCAAAGACCAGACGTGCCGGATAGCCGACAGTTCTATTCCATACTGAAACAATTCACGCCGACAGCATCGTCACAATGCCAGATATTCTCTTCATACCAGTTATTGTATGCACACATCGCCACCCACGCGGGCTGACATGACGTCCAGCGTCTTCGCACCAGAAGAAAAGCCGCAGACTTGCGCGGCTTTACAGGCGATCTGACAATTCGTACGTACCAGAGTACGAGTCTTTGTACCCATTATCCACATGGTTGTACACAGGAACAGGAGAGGCCCTCCCCAATCCCCCAGCCCCCCGATGGCCGTTTTAAAACTTTCCCTTTGGCTTACCGCCGGAACGCCCGCAGAATACACGGCGCAACGATCTCTCCCGCATTGCGTGAAGACCTATTTATCAACATACCCGTAAAGAGACTTGCCGAATGCGCCTCCTCCTCGCCCTCATCCTCCCCTGGCTTCAGTTCTTCACCATCGGAAGGCCGATTGCCGGCATCGTCTGCCTGTTTCTCCAGATTACGATCATCGGCTGGATTCCCGCCGCCATCTGGTCGGTCTATGCCCTCAGCCAATACAAGACCGACCAGAAAATCAAAAAGGCGATGCGCGGCTGACCCTGCCCCATCCCGACTTTCCCTGAATAACGGCCGAAGAGACTGATTCCGCAGATCTGCCGGTCTGGCGCTTTTGCCCAGATGTATCGTCCCTTGCGATCGCCGGGCAGATGCCCATTTCCTGTCGATCTATCGGCCGCAGGAGGGCGAAATGGGAAACACCAAGGGAAAATCAGAGGGAGTTCCCACAAAGACCACAAAAGGCAAAAAGCCTCCCCTGACAACAAAGACCGGCGCCTATGGCGATATCGCCCAGGGTCGAGACCCCAGGGAACCGCCCACTCCTGGGCAGCCCCCACGCCATACCCCAGGCTCGGTCAAGTGAACGAGATGCCCTGACAACCGGCACCATTGACAACTGGTGACAGGTCGAGAAACTCGCCGGGGCGCGGAGACATGCGGCGATCCATCGTTCCTATGACGAAGGCAAAGGCCTACGCTGGGAAATGGAGACCGTGCAGACCAACGCCATCGGGCTTACGTCGTGCATTTGGCTTGGAAAGACAGTGCCCACCGGTCTCCGCTGGTCATTTGCCAAAGCGTGCGAGCAGAGCGGGCTGTCGTGGAAGCCGACACAGCACCACCTCAAGCACAGCGTGGCGTCTTGGTTCGCGATGGACCCTGTTCCGATCGACCAGGCCGCCGACCGACTGGCCATCGATCCGACGACGCTACGGCGTGTCTATCGAAAATTCGACCCGGACTATCTGAGGGAGGTGACGAGCGCCCTATCCCTTTAGATGTTCAGATGACCATCTATGATATCTGTGGATAAGCCGATGATGCCAATGTTTTCAATGGCGTCCCATAGGGGATTCGAACCCCTGTTGCCGCCGTGAGAGGGCAATACAGGGTCCTGGAATACAGCCACCACAATCCGCCAATCCATTGATTTGCTTCCATTCTTTATCACCAGACGTCACGGCTTGTCACGGGACATCTTCCTCAAATTGGCGCGAAATTGGCGCGCGCGCCAAAAAGAGGCAGTGGAAACAGGCTTGACGCATCAGGATTGACGCATCAAAATTTTCGGCCTCGCTGTATATACACATGAGTCCATGCCGCCTGTCGTTCTACCCCCTGCCGTTCTGACATACGACCAAGCAGCGGCATACCTCGCCATATCACCCGGCAGACTCCGCAATCTAAAATGGTTGGGGCTGGCCCCCAGGCACATGACATACGGGACCCGAGATGTCCGGTTTCGGGTCGCGGACCTGGACGCATGGCTTGCCATAAAAGCCGGGGTAGTCTCCCCGCCACCGCCAGCCCGAAAGCGACCACCCCGACCCAGACAACGACCGGCTGACAATCCCTATGTCACCAAAATGGAGACACAGGATGATTTCGGGCCACCATGGCAGCCGAACCGCATCCAATCGGCCGTGCTGGCCTGGGCTGGCCGCCATGCGGCTTGGCTGGTCGGAACTCGGCAACCGCCGAGCAGTATCATGGACTCGCAGACCTACCCCCACGGTTGACCACGATTACCACAGCCCCCGGCGCCTCCCTGCGCTCGACACATGGCGCTTCCGCCGCCGGGGTCTGCTTCGCTGCGCTCCGGCCTTCGGCTGGAAATCATGGACAACACTTCATGGGATGCAAGAGTTAAACGTTATCATTTTCCCGCAATATTTTATCCAGAAACGCCTTAGCCCCCTCCGAACCCCAAAATTTATATTCGCGTTCTGAAAAGACCAAACCGAAAGCATGAAATATCCCCGCAGTCACTTCTATGGTGTCCTCATAAAATTTGTTCAATTCGGACGGTGAGTGAGAAACCTCTATGGATTTCTTTATATCTCTATGGGCCAAACGAATATTTCTTATATTTTTTATATTTGAATAAATACTATATCCCGGCGATGACTGCTCGATATAGTAATAATATATATTCTTTATACGGAAAAAGCCGTCATCCACTATTCCTTTTTCTATATTCACGAAAATTGATAATTGATTTCTGAATTTCTTTTTATTAAGTGAATTGAAAATAAAAGATATCCGTAAATTTTCGTTGTAGCTATTATTATCATCCCACATTCGCATTAGAATAAGCCAAGTTTGATGGACTAGAGAGCCCATAATGATATCCAATGTATTATTTGATAATCTGTCAGAAAATACGCTGTTCAATTCATCCATATGGGCCGACATATAGGAATATGTCTCCCATATATGTATTAATTTACCGACTTCATCCCTAAAATGCAGAAGGTAACCTTGAATTCGAGCAATCTCTGCGTTCATATCTTCGGTCATTCCATCACTCCTTCATCTATCTTGCATGTAAGAATATCAATCTCGCAAAATATATCTTAATATCTGTAGATTTCAGGTAGAGCCACCGGCTCGCAAATGAATGACTTAGAATGAGTCTATGGCGTGGTTCGACACAACATGCCCCAAGTTCGCGTCACCTCGCTTATGTTCCGCAATCCAGGTTTGCCAGGACCCGCAGAACACACACACTTCGCGATTGGGAGACTCCGCTACATAGGCATGCTGGCAGTTTTCTGCCCCCTCCTTCTCATAATGCCGCCAGTGCCCCATGACATTATGAAGACGACGAGGCCCATTCATCCGTGACGCTGACTGACGTATTAAATCCCGGATGACTTCTTCGCGATTCTTTATATGAATCGTTCTATAGGACATTAAAGGAACACTTCTGGTCCCTCCAGATTTACCACGACGATTTATATCGTTTATTTCAACGCCTTTGTGGTTATCTCTTGTGTGCAGCAGCCCCAACATTGATATCAGCAATGTCCATGAGCCGACGATTTCTTTTAATTCCGCCGAAATCATCCGCTCCATGAGATTTTTCCTGGCATCAACATTGCGCCATATGGAATTTCTCAGAATGGGATTGAATACAATATGAACATGACTTATAAAATCATCACGTATCTTCCTACGAAATTCACCTTCTTTATCCGTCTCGGCTTTATTAACCCAATGTGAATAAGCCTCTCCGGCTATAACTTCACCGATACTTACGCTCTCACCCGTTGGCCACTTGAACACATCCGGAAGCATTAGCTCAATGATTTTTGTGGTATCTCGCAACTGTGCCGTCAGTGGCGCCGCACTATCCCACAAGTAACTCACCAATGATGGGATAATCACCCCGTCATTAATTCCAATGAATCCCGCGATATATTGCGTGTCGCTCACTTGCTCAATTAAATAACCGATAGCATCGGGAGTATCATGGTATGGCTCCCGGCCATGAGCGATTACCTCATCGCGGGGACTCCATTCAATCCAGGTCAAGCGTGATGGCGCACGCGCAGTCCCTAACATTCCTGCCAAGATATCAGGGCGCTGCATGCTCATATCTACTGCTGCCTGCACAGCATTCGCGCTTACTGTATATCTGGCAGCCGACCTCATCCGACCTTGTATCTCGGCAGTCAATTTGTGCGGGCTCATGTCGAGTCCATTATGCACAAAAGCCCTGCCTGCCTGCATGATTTGGTCGAACAAGGTAAGTGTCGGCATCCGAGACCTGCTTTCTTAATAATAGTCAACAGTATCTCTTCACAGGCAGTCAGTCCAGATTCCTATTCTGACCTCGCGCTATACTATCCGCCAGAAATGGAAATTTCTGCCAAACGTCTGATGACCAGGTATTCCGCCAAGTCCAGCCCCGACAGAAATGACCGTCAAAAGTAGGGAGCCAAGACCATGCAAAAACTAGGATACTGCCGCGTCTCAACCGCAGGTCAGGATTTCAAGGACCAGCTTGCTGTGATGAGTCGCCATGGGGTGTCGCCTGATGACATCTTCCAGGAAAAGATATCTGGCACTGTCTCCGCCGATGACCGTCCCGAGTTCTCACGCATGATGTCCCGTCTGATGGATGGCGATGAACTGGTGGTCGCCAAGCTGGACCGTCTCGGCCGCTCGACCCTCGATATCCTCACAACGATTAACACGCTCAGGGAACGAGGGGTTACGATAACCATCGACGGCACGGGAAGCATCCGCAATGACATGATGGGAACGTTGACCACAAATCTCCTGGCAGCGTTCGCAGAATTTGAGCGAGCCATGATTTACGACAGGATGCAGACCGGCAGACAGCGTGCCATTGCCGCCGGGGTGGTCATGGGGCGCAGGCCAAAGTTATCGAAGGCAGCGAGAGAAGCGATAGCAAGGAGATACGGCGTGACGGACACCGGCCCGGCGCTGGCACGGGAATACGGAGTCAGTATCAGGACCATCGAACGTCTGGCTCAGGCCAGCAAAGCGGCAACCCAGGCCCAGGCCATGGCCGCCTGACTCACCTTCCCAGGGCTGGCCTACGGGCCGGCTGCCTTGGGGATGCCTCACGCTTGAACCTATTTGCCATCATATCCTGATATTTTCCAATGGCGCCGGCAAGATGGCGTGAGCCAGGGTCAGACTTCAACCGCTCCTGAAACACAGGGTCTTCCCACAGCTTGCGGAAATTATGGCCTGCGTTGGCCCACCAGCATCGGAAATCCGCTGACTCATGATGGACCCGGACAACTCTGCCATCATCGGAAAATTCCAGGACGTAGGCTCGATGAATCTGATTCTCACCGCCGCCGTTCCCACGAATCACCTTGGTTTTGACTTCGAGCCAACCCCCGCGATACATCTCCGCATCATAGAACATATCGACGTAATCACCGCGCGTTTCGTATCGAACACCGTTAACAATCGTGGACATGACATCTCTCCCTTCATTTATATAGTAACAGACTTCATGGAATCGTACAAGTAAAAACCCCACCAAATCAATGGTGAGGCTTCACTATTTCTGATTCATGGAGACTCAGAACTTTGGTGTGTATGTCGAGGACTTTGGCTTTTTCGGACGACCACCAGGATTGCCATCATCTCCATCTAGATAATCAGGAACATCTCCTGGCATCTCGTAATGTGCATCCATGACATCGTTGATTGATGGCCCGGATTGACCATGGCGATACTCTGCCGCTGTAGCTGCCTCAGCATCCGCAACAACCTTTCCACGCCGTTCCCTGTCATCGTTGATATCCCTGATAATCTGACGCAGGAATCCAGTATCGCGATACGGAGAATCGTCGTCAGCCCCCAGCACTGCATGGATTGCCGCGTTCAGATTATCAGCCAACTTGCCATGATATTTCGAATCCGGCAGGTCGCGCATGATGTCAACAATGGCATCTGGCTTCGCGAGGGAATCATAAAGCATGATATTCTCCCTCAGCTTTTTAACCTGGGGGCTGCTCTCGTATGCCTCGTGCGCAGCCTCGGCGCGCCTGACGACAGCTTCGGCAACAGGACGGGTGCAATCCTGTTGCGCCCTGGCCTGCCTGACAACAAGCTGTGCCAACTGGTTCCGCTGGTATTCCTCTGCCAGCTTCTGCCGCTCCAAAGGCCCCAGGCGTTCCCAGGGCTGGGGCTTCGCGCACAAGCCGAACTTGGCGAACACATGCTTGACGAACCACACGGCAAACGCAGCGATATTTTGGCCGACCTCCGCCTGTTTTTGCTCCTGTTCGGACATGGTAGCTTTACGCAAACCCCACCATGAACCTTTTAGTTTTTCGATTTTTTCCTTGATTTCTGTTTCCTGTTCCAACATCTCAAGCAACCGGTCTTCACCACCCTGGGCCACCCTGGCTACCATTGCGGCACGGTCGCCCTTATGAGCCATAATCGCCTGTTGTTCGGAGGTGGGTGGATTCAGACCGGCCAATTCCGTGCGAGCCTTAGCCGCCAGGAGTCCAAAATCCTCAGCGTATGAGCCATCATAGTTATCTTTCCACGCGCGACCATTGCACAGCGGGTCAAACCGGATATGGTATTCCCCACCATCGGCGTCCGCAGGGAGGTGTTTTGTTGGCAACTCGTATATACAATCGTTGTTGTTGACTGCCTGAACAAACGAGAATCCCGCACGCGGTGCATCAGGGATAGCATCACGTTGATACGTGCGCACTCCCTCGTATTCGTCATAACTGTGAGTATTCATGGCATTTCTCCTGTTCTTGACTCCGGATTTCGAAGTCATCCACAGGATTCTAGCGTGTGGGTTCGCAGCAGATGATTCGTCCATCATCTTTTGCATCAACTGAATACTGGCATTCACCGCATCCGCCGCCTGCCTTTCCAGTTTCTCCTTTACTTCGTTCGCCTGGACTATCTCTTTACTCAGCCCCCTGACAAACCCCGTATCCGAAACCCGCACCCGGCCCAAGTCGGCCCGCACCGGAGCGACACCGCAACCAGGACGACCGGCAGGCTGGCCAGATGGAGTTTCCTTTGATGGCGATTCTTTTGGTGCCGCTGAATCAGGCTTTTCGCTGACGCCATCATCATTCTTGCGATTTCTTGATGATGCTTTTGGCTCTGGTGGTGCGATGATGACGCCTGACATTGCGTCGGTTAGCTGATTTTTACGAAGGCCCAGGAGCCTGCCAACACTTCCCAGAAAATGGTCATCTGAATCTTTCAGAACCACGACGCCAGCCTTATCTCCCTGCTCCATTCGCCATCCGCGAGCATGGACAGATTCGGTCAGCCGAGCCCAGGAACCCCCGGCGTCACGCCACATATCGCGCACATCTTGGCGCACCTGTGCCAAGTCAATCCCGAGCCTGTCAGCCTTGGCCTTTTGTTTTGACGTAAACGCAGATTGAGGTTTTGAATCTTCTGCCTCTATAAATGCCTTCATGGACTCACGCACGGAATCGTCCCGCGTATGCTCCATAACGTATTCGTTGTGATGACCATTTAAGATTCGCAATCCATGCCTTGCCTCAAACTCCCTGGCAACAAGTTCATTGCGTGCATACGAGTTATCAAGATTAATCCGCCGGCCTGTATCCGGGTCGATTAAACGAATCAGATAATGCCTGTGATAGTTATGTGCTTCGCCATCATGACGTTCCTTGCCATGCTCGACTGCCAGCGCCAGGGCATCCGGGTTGTATCCAAACTCCCTGGCATGCGCGGCCATTGCCAACCGAAATTGTTCGTCTGCAATCGGCTCCTTGGACGACAAGATAACTTGCAGCAAGCACCCCCTGCGTCCGTATCTGTCAGCATCCGCCAGGGCATCGAAGCATGCCTCCTGACTCCCCCGCATCAGGTCAATGGAATCGTTTTCTTCCTCCTTTTCCAGGAGATGACGGAGCAACTTGCGGACACTGGCACGGGTGCTTCGGCAAGTCGTCGTTTTGATAATCATAAGTCACCCGACCCGTGCCAAAGCCCGATTCAGGACCTTGCTGATGCTTCCTATATCAGCCGTCACCGTGGCGATTCCGTCAGCGTCGCCACCTTGGTTTACCCGCTTTGCAATCTGGTTCAGATTGTTGCCGATAGCCCGGAGTTCGGCACGAATGCCGACCAAATCATCATGAAGATGTGGCCCGCCAGCACGCACATCCAGAGCAGCTTGCCGAAGGAATGATGCCACCTTGCGACTACCCGCAGCCTGCTTAATCCGCGTCATTTCGCTGGGATTTAATCGCAAATGTGTGACAACAGTTCGTCTTTCCCCCTTCTTCATTTGGCACCCTCCTGATGGTTCAGAAGGCATTGTAATACATAAAGAGGAAGACAACATTTTTAGACATGCAAGTCATCGCCTGCGTAGCTCATTTCGTCTGCGACTCCATGACCTCCCCAGGCTACTTGCAAGGGGCTGCGCCCCGTTGACCCCCTCAAAAACGCAAAAGAGTAACGCACTTGTATCGCTAACCTCAAAAGGGTGTCATATGGTTATGACATCCCTAAATCACCCCATCCAGACGACTCAGATAGCTATCTATTTCGTGCCTCCTGGATGTCCACCGACTGGCCCCCGTTGCTCGGCCCCCAGGGGCCTCCGCCATAGACCAGTCGCCTACCCACGACGCTTTGCGGCAGCGGCAGCGCCGGGGGCTCGCCGCTAAATGCGCGGGTATCTCTCGCTATATTCGATTCCATGAAATCATCGTCTGGCTCACGCCACTTGCGACTCCTAGGCGGCTCGCGCCATGGGACATCAACGCCTGATGAATGGTTCCTGGATGTAGAAGGCAGGATGACGGATGACCGTCATCCCACACCGACCGTCAGTCGCCGTCCCTGGACGCGAAGGACCACGCGGCATCCTCACCGGCCATCCTCACCGAATACCAGCCGTGGTTTTCCGCACGCGGCGCTCGGGTGGTCGCATGCTCGCCCTTGGAATGCCTGACCACTGGATGCTTCGCCAGAACACGTATCACGCCGCCATGCTCAGTTTCCCGCAGGCCCAGCATAGGCTCCGCAGATGACACGACATGGCTCCCCAGGTCGAAATCACCGGCTGGAATCTCCTTGAGATACCATTTTTCATCCAGCTTTTCGCGGTCCAGACTCCTGCACCGTTCAGGGACCACCAGAACGTCACCCTGGCGCACTGAGTCCACCAGCAGGCGAGGCGTTACACCCCACATACGGCACTGGACAGCCTGGACAACACCGGCAGGGGATAACCCACGACGCACCGCACCATGGATGACCGCAGGCCATACAGGATGGCGGAATGCCGTTCCATTTTCATTGAATCCGCAGAGCACGTAGCTTTTGCGGACGTTCAGGTATCCGTCATATTTCTTACGCCGTGCGTGGCGTAGCTGGACAATGCCGACCGCCTGTTCGGGGTCCCAGGCATACAGGTCCAGGTTCAGGGATTGCCCGCGACCACCCTTCGACTTGCTGTCGAATGATGCGTAAGCGCCGGGAAGGCAGGGTGCCAGGAACTGCATAATGGCGAACGTGCCCTTGCCGTTCAGTTCCCCATAGTGACCCCTGGTGTCATCGACCGTCAGCGCCGAGGCACGGACATGGGATGGCAGGGAGAACGCCTCTTCAGTAGCCCGTGTTTCAACAACTTCGGGCTTCGCGATTGCGATGGTGTTCATGATATTTCTCCAAATGCAGAGACCAGAACCATTTCTGAATCTCATGACAGTTATTGTAACGCATGTATTGAATACCTCGCCTTTCAACGAAAAATGCCCTCAAATACCAATGAAATCAGGGGTTTTTCGTGTCAGTGACAGACACATAGACCACTTATTGTAACGTGTCAATAACCGTTTTCATCTGTAGTCGTATATACACGACACCCTGTCCATCTGTTGTATATACGCGGTCTCGAATACTTTCTTGCAAAATGCGAGAAATATTTATTGGCAGTTTTCCGCCAATTTTCGCGCATAGAAAACCCCGCACTAGGCGGGGTTCGGGGGCATCGGAGTACCATGAGCCATCCAATGGATGACCTATATATGCGTCATTCACATATCAGGGATTCGCTTCCTGTATGCGACGTTGGATATCTTCCACCCTGGCCAGGGTCCGGCGAATGCTGCGCAGCATGGAATCCAGGTTCTCCCCGGTGCATTCGGCCAGCTTCTGGCGCTCCCGATATCGCTTCTGGATTTCGGCGCGAGATAGCGGCCCCTTGCCTGGATTGATGAGCTTGC
The DNA here is from genome assembly GCF_014174215.1 of Gluconacetobacter tumulicola. Classification (GTDB taxonomy): domain Bacteria; phylum Pseudomonadota; class Alphaproteobacteria; order Acetobacterales; family Acetobacteraceae; genus Gluconacetobacter; species Gluconacetobacter tumulicola. Next base: position 35,215 of record NZ_JABEQL010000018.1, read on the forward strand.
GTGACATTCGAACCTCCTGTTTGTCTATCTAGTGACTCCGCACATGGCATCACCAGAGCTTATTATAACGCGTTACCTGACAACCATTCAGGATAGGTGCTGGACCCCACTCAACAGCCTCTGGACCATGGCGTTCTTGTTCGTCCTGGACATCCCCTTGAACGCCTCAGACTCGCCAACTGCCGACGACAGATGCCTTTTTACCCCGTCAGAATCAGCGATTTCCCCGGATTCGATTCCATCCGCAACGCCAGCCAGCGCCGATTGCACACCAGCCCCCAGGGCCTCCTTGTCCATGCCATCACCCCCGATGGCACCAATGGCATCCATAGCAATCCCAGCAGCACCCGACCGCAGCGCACCGGCCCCAGGCAGACCACCCCCAGGACGTAGCCCATGGCTTACAGCAACCGGCGCAGATACATCCGGCCTTCTGCCGCCAGATGGCATCCTTGACCCACCAGACCCCGACTGACCGTCCTGCCGACCTGCCGTCAATATCCTGCCAGCACCCTGAACCTTTTGCCCTATACCCCGAGCAATCAGCCCACCAGCAAACCCCTTCACCCCTTCGGCATGCTGAACCTCGCTGCTGCCGACCGACGCACCACCAAACCACCGTGTTACCCGGTCAGGGACCTCCGAAATCAGGGAAAAGGAGCGGATGGCGATGACCCAATGAAGGTATGACAGCATGCAAACCATGACGACTGTGCCAATGATTCCGCCAGATTCTGCCGTTCCCGATGCCACCGCAGGGTAAAACGTCGTCCGCAACAGAAACACCATGGCGTCAAAGACTGCGAAGCTCAGGAAATACCCCAGCATTCCCAAAGGTGCCCGCAAGAACAAGCTGAACGCAAGCTGGTATCCTGTGCGTTGCTCCTGGCCTATCAATTCCTGGCCGTCCAGCCTGATATGCACAAAAGCCCACAGCGGCGCGGCTATCATCGCTTCGACAACAAAAATCAGCATCGACATGGTGAACATGGTGAAATGTATATACGGCATCATCGGCAAGACGTATGCGTGCAGCACGCCGACAAACAGGAGCGCACCCAGAATCACCCAAATCACCGACAGCGCCGAGCCAGCCAGCTTGCCGACCATGCTGGCGATATCGCCAAGGAGCAGGCCACCAAGGAGCGACAGACCGCCAGTTTCTGGTGCCGCGACGACAGCGCCAGCCTCTGCAATGACCCCTGCCGCCCTGACCATCTTGGTCGCCAGCATGGTCTTGGACCCAACCCAAACCACGACCATTGCACCGATGATTCCCCATGCGAACGTGATGAGATTCTGTCCAAATTCAGTCATCGCCTGAAGTTCTGACTCACCGGAATCCCCTGTTCCAGCCGCTCCGCTGGCGTTCACCAGCCCCCCGATAGCCGAGCCGATTCCATTATCCAAGAATCGCAAGAACTCACTGAAAACGTTGGACGAATACGCATCCGCAAACGTATTCGTGTTTACCGTGACGTGATTGATGTTGCCTGCCGAACTGACCGCCGAAAGCTTGTCCTGAACCGATTTGATGGTTTCCTGGCTGTCGGGAGCGAAGGCTCCATCAATATGGGCTGTCAGTTCACTAAACAGGACTCCACTGGCACCAGACGACAACGCACGAACTTCCCCGGCCAAATCACCGGCACGGTTCGTCATCCTCCCCCCATCGATGGTGATTCTGGCAGATGCCATAACGGAATCTGCCATCCCCTGCATCTTGGCGACGTTCAAATAATAGACGCCAGCCGTGGCCCATCCATACTGTCCAGCCGTATCCTTCCAGTTCGTCAGGGTGTCGCTTCCACCTTGATTTAGGGAACTGGCGAGCGTGTTGACCGCCGCACCCCAATCCGCAACCATGCCGGTATATCCGGACTGAATCCCGGATTCCAGTTCGGTCAGTTCACCAGGAATCTGGTCTGCCTGCTGGCCATCCACGTTAACAGACTGCGCCGCAATCCGGGACATTGGGGCCAAGGTCTGCATGTATTTGGCGAGGGCCGTTAGCTCCGCAGAGCCATATCCAGAATAGACACCACCAGTAGGAATATCAATCGTCACGCTGCCACACGTAGGGCCGAAATCGTATTTATATTCAGCAGTTTGTACCACCTGACCGGCCGCCTGAGTCGCCGCCGAGCCACTGGATAACACATGCAAACCAGCCCATTTCCATAGATAGTCAGCCTCCTGGCTGATATCCGCCATCGTGCTACCAGCACCGACTTCCTGGGCAACAGGCGTGGAACCAGGAACATCGCTATACCCGCCAGCAGACGCCAGCGTGGCACGGCAGGCTTCATCAACTGCCATTGTTTTAACTACAGAGTTTAAATTTGGAATCGCTGACCCGGAGATGGTCGGTTGAGTCAGCCCTTGCAGGTATGCACTCCACATCACGTTAGCCAGTGACCCGCCCCAAAGTGCGAGATATAATACCGCGACTTGCATAACGCAGTAGCCCTTTATAAAGGGGGCTAGGGCTCCGGCACCCATGAACAGACGCACGGGAGCCCATACGACAGACCATCGCTGGCTTAGCATCGTTCCTTCATGAGCGACGGATACCAGCGTGCTCACCACATGCCACGCCAGCCCCGCCATCGCGATTGACATGAGGACACTGAGAAACGCCTGGAACGCATCAGCGAGCGCCGATGTTCCATTGCTGTTCCCTCCCGGTCGGTCCAGGCTGCTGATGATGCTAGGCGTTCCCAGCGGGGTAACATCAGGAAACAGATTCTCCAGGAGATTCCGATAGATATCATCCTGGCACGGCAGCGTGAACGCCACCGATACCGCCGACCCAGACGACTGACAAGATGATGACCCGGAGGCCGCCACTGTATCCGCAGCCCTGGCACCGGGAACCCCAGCCCCAGCGACTGCCAGAACCAGAATCATCATCAGGGTCTTACCCCTGAAACCCCGCCAAAATGCGTTGATTTGCTTACGTTTATGCCATGCTAGCAGCCCTACCGCCACGATGGCGACGAGGGGCATTGCATGGACGATGACCCATGCAGCACGCATCATTATGCTGCCAACGAAGAATCCCAGAACCAGCCCCATGCCCCCCAGGACCAGGGGTGGCGTTTCCCTTTCTGTCGCCATTGTCGTCTCTCCCCTGCCTGCCTGTATCCGTCAGCCCAGGATTGCCGATGCCATTGCGGCTATCGGTGCCACCCCAAAGAGCAGGCCCAGGACAACGGACAGGGCTGTAAATGCGCTTTCATGATTCTTTGTGTAGTTCGTATTCATGTTCGTATTCCTTATGATTTCAATTTGTGATGGATTCAGATGACCTGGACCACCTGCCGAGCGGTCAGATAGGTCCTGGCACGGAAAGCAAGAATCATGATTTTCTCACTATCCCTCCCAATCTTCCGGAAGGCGTGCGACCCAACAAGACACAGGTAAACCCCTCCATCCTGGACAACCGTGTATGCGGCTGGCTCGATATCGCGGATACTCAAATCCAGCATTCTCGTAATCGACGCCGCAGAGCGCGGACGGAATCGCCGACCATCTAAATCGTTGATTTCAATGGTATTTCCATTGTCCAGGTGATGTGTGTAAATCGTCATGACTGCCTCCTGTGGGAGCGAGATTGCCCCATCTGGCAGTCATTATATGTTGTCGGACAGCAGTTTTTCCGGAATCCGGACATTTTGCGAATAATGTCTGATTTTACTGGTGTTTTTATGTATTCGGGACTGGTGTTTTATTGAGAAATGCACTTCTGGATGAAAGATGATTTCATTTTTAAAGGACAACAAAATGGAAAACCCCAGCACAGGGCCGGGGCTATCTGGAATCAAATTTTACCAGGGTATCACCCTGGCGTCAGGGTGCTGCCGCCGTAACCCATGGCACCATTGGAAAAGATATCAATTATATCTGCAATCGACGTGACACCAGGCGCAACCGGCTCATTGGCCAGCACTGGCACGTTAGCCGATTTTCCAGCAACGTCCGCCGCCGACACCACGGCGCTGCCAGCGAATTTTATGCTGGACCGTGATGCAGGCGAGCTTGCAGGACCCGATTCCGTGCTTGCTTGGCCGGTGCTCACGAGTTGCGCGATAAACGCGGTAATTTCCCCACATCGGTCAATTTCCTGGCTGTAGCCGCCGATTCCTGTTGTCAAATTCCAAATTTTGTTGTCGGAATAATATGGCTCCTCATCAGCAAAATTGGGGCTGTAGGGGGCTTGCTGGAACTGGTTAAACGTCTCGGCACCGCCGCCGCGACCACCGCCACCGACAACCAGGTAGCACGTTGCCGTCGTTGTTGAGACGACGTTTCCGCTGCTATCTAGGGCAGCAAACGTAATAACGGTATTTCCGGATTCGGCTGTCCAGGTCAGGTTCGCGCTAGTCCAAGCCACCTGCGTTGAGCTAACCGGAGGCGGTGGCGGCGGTGGAGGGCTAACCACTGGCGGGGGAGGACTGACTACAGGAGGCGGGGGTGGCGGGCTGGCAACCGGTGGAGGACTCACCGGAGGCGGGCTTACCACCACAGGAGGACTCACCGGAGGGCTGACTACCACAGGCGGCGGTGGTGGCGGCGGCGGTGGGGGAGGCGGCGGCGGTGGCGGCGGCGGTGGCGGGGGCGGGGGAGGAAGAGGTGGAGCCACAGGCGTAATAACAGGTGGAACAACCGTTGCTTTGGGTGTCAAATCCGGCACGACAAGTACCGGAGAGGGCGGGAGCGTTTCAAGGGAAACCGGCGGCGGGGACACCGCTGGATGGGATGCCGTAAACGGCACATATGGAGATGGCATGTCCGGCGCATCAGCAGGCGGCGATGTTGGCAATCCGGGGTTTACGGTCGGTGGCGGCGGGGGCGCTGTAACAGCGGCATACTGCGCAACGTCCGTGCTGGCGACCGGCGGAGGGATATCATCTGTGACGCCTGCATTTGCCAACGATGCAGGATGTAGAACGAATGTCAGAATATTCCCATTCTGTTTGCAGGACTCACGAGCGGCCTCCAGTGCATTCGTCCCGGCCAGACTTCCATTAATTGCAATCGCCTGAAACACCGATTTGTCAGCCGCCGCCGAGGCCGTAATTTCGTAACAACTCGACCTGCCAAGCCCTGACACGATGATTCCATACCCTGGTGCCGTCGTGCCAATCGTCACCGCGCCGCCAAATGGCGAGACAAGGCCACCAGCTTTGAGATATTGAGCAGGAAGCCCGCTAGCCCCCGCAATGTCGCTTGTCGTTGGCTCATAGATATGAGTCTGGCGCGTCATCGTTGCTATCGCCGATGCGATTTGGCCAACTTCCGCGACGGTAGCATCATCGCGATATCGAGTGTGAGAACCCCCCATCCAGTAAGCCGTTCCACCCGCGAGAATCGTTGTCACCCCCAGGGCAAACAGACCCTCAAGCAGAGTCACACCCTGCCGTTTTCGATGATTCCTTGTATATACGGCGATACTCATGACACGGACTCCTGCAACTGCACGTCGTCACGGTCGGGATGGCCGGGAGGCAGCACACTAATGCCGACTGACCTTGCCTTTGCAAGCACGTCATCAGCAGTCCATTGCGCGATGTCATTGATATCGCACAGGAATTCATTGGAATCCGCTTTAACTCCCCAGTCCCGGCGCTGCTCCGGCGTCAGGACCCAGACGCAATCGGAAATCATGCGGACGACCTCGCGACCCGTAGGAACAAACGTATCCAGGTCGCCGAAAACGTAGCCTTCACGCGCAATCAGAAGACCAACGGCCCCCTCCCGGAGGCATTCATCGGATAGCCGACGCACATATTCAGCGCGTGCCGCCTTGACGCCATATGCCAGGGCGTCCGGCATCGCTTCGGCGGCTGTTCTATCGTTTGCGAGTTCCAGGTAACTATCTCGTAGCTCAAGGATTCGTTGAGCTAGTGCCGCCTCCCTGGCCTTTCTCCCCCTGTATTTGGCTTTGTATGGCGCATCGGATGGCCGAACTCGCCGCGCCTTTGATTTTTTCGATGTCATTTCTGGAATCTCCTGCTCCTTGCCAGTCACAATGACCAGCACTGGCAGACATTGTAGCGTGGCGGACAGCGAGATTCCGTTCAGCCGGACATTCCGTGGAATAGTCCCTGAAAATCAGGGAGAATCAGGATTCAGTATATACGCCAGAATCAGGAAACCCCTGGATGATGATATCCAGGGGCTACGGCACAGGAGAGAGCCAACCCCATGATAGCACTGTCCCTTGCCACTATCCGGCCCGGATGACCCGATTCCTCCTGTTCGGCAGTCGCCTGACCTGGACTGGTGCCGCCTGGGGCTGGACCTGGGATTCCAGCGGTTCGTTGTTGATAACTATTCTCAATGGAACCTCACTCAGGATAACCCGGTGGCGACGAACCTGCGCTTTGAATCTCGGCTTTTCGTCCCTTGGCGGCTGGGATGGCTGTGGTGGCTCCTGGATGGAGTCTGGCGGGGTGTCCACGGAGATGATTTCCAAGGGGATTACAGGGTCGTGGACATGCGCTGGCACCCCCTCGCGTTCATCCCTGTCCTCTTCTACACAACTTACTTCTTTTTCACTCTTTCCTTTATTTTCCTGATTACTTTGGAAATCACCCCGGATTGCCAGAAGGTCGTTGCCCTGACCACCATTCATCCCCATTTCAATGTTTTGGATACCTCCCCATTCTGTCCCTGAGAGTGACAACCCAGCCCCATCCAGAACGGTCAATCCAACCATTCCTGACTCACCAACAGCAATGACGATAGAGGATGACATCCCCCCAGCACACGCAAAGATGGCATCTCCCATATCATCCACAACGGCATATCCACCGTCACTATGTCTCGTAATTTCCAGGATAATCACCCCATCATCTCGACCAACCACGCTTGCCACTAGGACGCCACCTGGACGCATTTCCTGACAAATGCGGTGGACATGACGATTAGCGACTTTGATGGTTCCTACGCCGCTTATCTGAATCTCCTGGGGCTGATGACCCGCCGCAGGGCTATCCCCTTCAATGGTTTCCTCTCCATCAGAATCATCATCCTCCGATGAACCGCCAGCAACAGCATCGGGGATTGCAGCATATGCGGCCAGTTCCCTGGCTATCCGCGCATCGAGGAAATGCCTATATGGTGCATGGCAAAATCCTGCCATCCAGAACAGGACTTCAGCCCGGCGGGACCTATCCTGCATCATGTTCCAGATACGAGAGACACGTTCCCTGGGCACGTCCGTATCGTCGCCGGCAGCGTCCGGATATTCCTTGTTAAACAAGGCATCCCAGCGACCACGGATTCCCCGAACCGTCCCAACGAAGCCAACCTTTTTCGTCAGCCCTGGCGTTTCCTCCAAGGTGTATATCAGCCATGCGTCAAGGTCCTGGGTCCGTTCCACCCGATTCAGGAAAATGGAGTTTCCATAATCATCGACCTTGTTTGTTTCCTCTTCTGGGAACTGCTCATTCACAATCGCAATCAACCTGCCTTCATCCTCACCCCGGCAATGTAACGCGGCATGTATATGCGGCGTGCCATCCTCGTGCTGCTCTATGGCATAATAGCCAACCGGATGTATCCCGGCCCGAATGGCATTTTGCTTGATATATTCCAAGCGTTTGCGAATCTCTACGTCTGCCGTTTCCACGGGACACCCCGCCCCGTGGAACTCTCCAGGCAGAGTCAGAGTCATCGCAAGCTGTATCAATCCCAGATGCTCGACAGCCGATGCCGTGATAGCTGATGCCAGCCCAAAATTCCTGGCATCTCGTTTTTTCGTCGTCCATTTTTTGTAATCGTAAACGGTGGCACCTGTATCCTGGTTAACCACCCTCGCCTTGTCCCTTGCCTCGGCTTCATATTGCAACGTCGCCTCTGCTTCGTCGGCTTCATGTGGCATCCCCAGCACACGACGGATGTTATGTCGGGTTTTGCGGCACTTGGACCCGCGAGCCCTATCCATCGCGTCCGCTAGCTTTACGGTAACAGCTTTGTGAAACGGCGCTACGTTGGGGTTTTCCTCCCTAGCCGCCTGATACACGAGATGATGCAAGGATATCATAATGTTCACCATCTCGATTCCAACTGCCGAGATATCGTCATCGCTGCCCATGATATCCGGATGACTGCCCGTGCCACCCCGAACCGTCCGGATAGCCTTTTCGCAGATAGCATCTTGATAATCTGGCAGCAGTGCATGCCAGTTCTCGCGGAGAATCTGCCGCAGACGGGACATCATGGCATCGACAATCAAGCTGTATGCGGGATTGTATGAATTGCTTGTGTCTGCTGAATCTCGTGATATACTCATGTTGTTGACTCCAAATAACTGCCTCGCTGGCCGGCGATATGGGCAGTTAGCAACAAGTATAGCACAGCCCCAGGCGCCACACCAGCCGTCTGGGGCTTCTTTTTGTCTATTTTTCAGAAAAATGCTGTCCGGAACGCTATAATGTCTGCCATCATAAAAAGATGGAGATGGAATCATGGATATTTCAGACGATAGATTCGCCCTATGGCTTGAACATGAAGAAGCCGCATGGCGTTCCTCGTTCCCCGGTCACGATTTCGGCGCTGTTGACGGCACATGGACCGAGGACGACTGGCAGGATGACGCCGAGTTCCTGGACCCGCCTCCCCGTACCTCGCCGCTAACAGAATATGAACGGGAGACGCTGGACAGCGAGCAACGCAAATGCCGGTTTGCCGATGGCTCACCATCATCGACATGGGATGACCGTCAGTCGTCCCAGCCACATCCAGCCGCGAGCCGCCCGAGCCAGCCGACTGATAGGTTTACAATCATGGCCCCGCCAGGGTTCACCGTGCATACCCAGCGAACAGATGGCGGATTGATAATATCATTCCGTCCAGCCCTGCCAGCCCTGTCAGCAGCCCAGGCACCCCAGCCAGCCCCAATGGTTCTCCCAGGATGTGTGACCAGGAGCCGTCGCACCGTCTCTGGCACGGTCACGACCGTTCAGGCCACCACCCCCTCCAAATCGACGGAGAGGCCCCTTTCAGCACCGCAGGCCGTTTCCCAGGCTAATACCCAGGCAACCACCCCAAAGCCCGCAAATGGGCCTCAGAACGCAATCCAGGGGCATCCAGGGGCCGAGGGATGGCATGTTCGGCCCGATGGCACGTGCGTGCGGACCAGGAAGCTGGGGGCCACGGCGCAGGCCGAAAAGGAGCGGCAAAGAGCATGGATGGCAGGGAGGGGGTGACCTCCCCTAGCAGGTCACATCCCCTCATCATCGTATGCGATACCCAGGAGCCGTTCCTGTGCCTCGGCAGCCAGGGCCAAATCTTCAATAACCGGCTGGTAGTATCGATTGAGAGATTTCAAATCACGATGCCCTGTGACTCGGCATAAATCCAATGGATTTGTAAACAACTTCGCAAGCCTACTTGTTGCCTCATGCCGCAGGTCATGAAGCCGAAGATTCGTTAGTTCGGCTCGACGACAATTCCGGGTAAATCGCATGGACAACGCATCTTCGTTACCCACATCGAATATCAAGTCACTGGCCCTGGGTGGCTTCTCATATTGGGACAATTTTTCCAGCAGCAATCTCCGGGCTCCTGGCATCAAAGGACGACGTTCCGGCCCCTGGACGGTGGATTTATACATCATCTTTGTCTGATAAAGCGTGATGACCCGCCGCTCTATATCCACGTCACACCATCTCAAGGATATGGCTTCCCCCCGGCGAGTGCCTTGCTCAATCTGCCAGCGAGCAAACCAGATATCGTCAGCCACCGAGGAACGGGACATGGCAACCAGGAGCCGTTCATATTCACCTGCCTGGATATCATTTCCGCCGTCATCTTCACCGGCACCAGCCAGCCGCCTGTCCCGCTTCTTGTCGGCCCCAGCAGGTCGTTTAACCACGCGACCTGATGCGTAATTGACAGTTTTCACATCCCATTCTGATATGGCATGATTCACTGCACTAGCTAGTATAGTAAGCCGTTTGACAACAGTTCCACCGGAAAATCCTGTGGCAAGCATCCGGTCACGGAACCCCCGGACATCAGCAGCCGACCACTTCCCCAGGGACACCCCCGCAATGGCATCGTCCAGGATAGGCGGCAGGTGGCCTTCACGGTCGGCCTTGCGGTTCGCCATCCGCTCATCGCGATACCGTTCCAGCAGTTCACGAATGGTCATCGTGTCCGCCTGGGTCGGCTCCCGGAACAGGCCCAGATGCTTCTCAGCAGTCTTTTCCCCGAGCCAGCGCCGAGCCAAAGCCGCCGTGGCGAACGTCTGAATGACCCTCTTTCCATCAATCAGTTTGCGGGCCTGATACTGTCCGGGCTTTCGCAGATAGACCCCTTTGGGAAGCGCCTTGCCGGTCGCCGGGTCGATTTTATCTGCCATGGTGGTTCCCCCAATTGGCGCGAGATTGGCGCGCATTCTGCGCATGTGCAATCATCGGATTGGGGATTTCAGCGTAAACCCTTGATTTTCCAAGGGTTTTTATGGCGTCCCATAGGGGATTCGAACCCCTGTTGCCGCCGTGAGAGGGCGGTGTCCTAGGCCTCTAGACGAATGGGACATCTGGCTTGGCGCGGTTCGTATCCCGATGGCGCGGAGCGGTCAAGCCCCGTCCGCGCGATAATGACATTTTCTTTGCGCCATCGCCCTCAGTTCGCCACCGCCACATCGCGGATGAAGAAGCTGGCATCGGTGCGGCCATTCCAGTTTTCCGCACGCAGCCAGCCCGCCAGATGCAGCGGCGGGGCATTGCGGTCTTCCAGCATCGCGGCGGCGGGATGGTCGTCGGCGCGGAACAGCAGCGCCTTCAGCCGCGGGCCGCCGCCCTCGCCTTCCACCAGCACCCGCAGCGTGCCGCCTTCGCGGCCGATCCGGTCGGCGCGCACCACCCGCACGCGCGGAATGGCCAGCACCGGCTCGTCATTGCCCGCACCGAACGGCGCCATGCGGCCGATATCGGTCGCCAGTTCCACCGTCGCGCCGGCCACATGCACCACGCCTTCGATCAGCACATCCACCGCATCCGGCAGAGCCCGCGCATCGCGCAGGCGCTCGTTCAGGAAATCGTGCAACGCCGGCACCCCGCCCGCAGGCAGCGAGAACCCCGCCGCCATCGCATGGCCCCCACCGGTGGTCAGCAATCCCATCTGGTGCGCCGCGATGATCGCCGCCCCCAGATCGATATCGGCAACCGAACGGCCCGATCCCTTGACCGTCCCGTCCTCCAGTTCCGCCCCCACCAGCACCGGGCGGTTGAACCGTTCCTTGATCCGGCCGGCGACAATACCCACCACGCCTGGGTGCCAATCCCGCCCCGACAGCACCAGCACCGCGTGCCCGGCCTCGCGCTGGGCCGCCGCCTCTTCCATCGCGCGATCCAGGATCGTGCTCTCCACCGTCTGGCGGCGCCGATTCACCGCATCCAGCCGTTCGGCCAGCCGACGAGCCTCGGCAGCATCGTCACACAGCAGCAGATCCAGCCCCAGCCCGGATTCGGCAATCCGCCCGCCCGCATTGATGCGTGGCCCCAGCGCGAAGCCGCAGGTGAAGGCCGAGAGCGGGTCGCGCGCGCCCGCAACCTCCAGCAGCGCCTCCAGCCCGATGCGCCGCCGCCGTGCCAGCATCTTCAGCCCCTGCGTCACCAGCGCCCGATTCAGCCCGGTCAGCGGCATGACATCGCACACGGTCGCCAGCGCCACGATATCGAGGAACGCCATCAGATCCGGCTCGGGCCGACCGGCAAACCATCCCGCCCGACGCAGCGCCCGCACGGTCGCCACCGCCGTCAGGAATGCCACCCCCGCCGCGCACAGGCCCCGCTGGCCGGACAGGCAGTCCGGACGGTTGGGATTGACGGTGGCCAACACGGAAGGCGGCGGCCCCTCGGCCTTGTGATGGTCCAGCACCACAATGTCGGCCCGCCCGGCCAGCGTCGCCAGCACGTCGCCCGCCGCCGTGCCGCAATCGACACAAACCACCAGCGTCGCCCCCCGCGTCACCAGCGCGTCCAGCGCCGGGGCGTTGGGGCCATAGCCCTCGGTCATCCGGTCGGGCACATGGGTCATCACCGGGCAGCCCAACTGGCGCAGCAATCCGGTGACCAACGCGGCGGCACAGGCGCCATCCACGTCGTAATCACCGAACACGGCCACCGTCTCGCCCCGGCGCACCGCCTCGGCCAGCCGGTCGGCCGCCACATCCATGTCCTGCAATGCCGAGGGATCGGGCATCAGCGCCCGCAGCGTCGGGTCCAGGAAGGTCGCGGCGGTGCCGCCATCCAGCCCACGCGCCGCCAGCATCTGCCCGACCAGTTCGGACACGCCCGCCTGCTGCGCGATCATCAGCCCGATCCGCCCGCCGGCATCGGCCAGGCGGGAATCCCGCCACAGCCAGCGCCGGCCCCCCAGGCTGGACCGCACCCCCAGCACCACCGCCCCCTCAACCGGGTCGGAAGGCGCCATCAGCAGCCCGTCAGCCACAACCGAAGGCGACATAGGCCGTCAGTATGCCGGCCAGGTCTTGGTGGTGAAATCGTGATGCGCCTCGACAAAACGCACCGTGCCGGATTTCGAGCGCATGACGATCGAATGGGTCACGGCGCGCCGGCCATCGCGGCGAATGCCGCGCAACAGCGGGCCGGTGGTGACGCCGGAGGCCGAAAACAGGACATCGCCTTTCGCCATGTCAAACAGACCCAGCTTGCGCGACGGGTCCTTGCCCGGATTCATCTCCCGCGCGCGGCGAAGCTGCTCGTCATCCTCGAACAGCAGGCGGGCCTGCATCTGGCCGCGCACGCAGCGCACGGCGGCAGCGGCCAGCACACCCTCGGGCGCCCCGCCAGAACCGGCATAGATATCCACCTCGCCGTCCGGCAGGCAGGCGGCAATGGCGGCGGCCACGTCGCCGTCGCTCAGCAGCATCACCCGCGCCCCGGCCTCACGCGTCTTGGCGATCAGTTCCTCATGCCGCTCGCGCTCCAGCGCGCACAGCGTCAGCTCGCTGATATCCTTGCGCTTGGCCCGCGCCAGCTCGCGCAGATTGGCGGCAATGCTGGCATCCAGATCCACCACGCCTTCCGGCAGGTCGGGGCCGACCACGATCTTGTCCATGTACACATCGGGCGCATGCAGGAAATTGCCCGCCTCGGCCAGCGCCACCACCGTCAGCGCGTTGGGCATGTTCTTGGCGCACAGATTGGTGCCTTCCAGCGGGTCCACGGCGATATCCATCGCCGGACCGCCGGCCCCCACCTTTTCGCCGATGAACAGCATCGGCGCCTCGTCCATCTCACCCTCGCCGATCACCACCGTGCCGTCGATCGCCACGGTATCGAACGCCAGACGCATCGCCTCCACGGCGGCGCCGTCGGCCTCGTTCTTCTGGCCGCGACCAGTCCAGTGCGACGCGGCCACCGCCGCCGCCTCGGTCACGCGGACCAGTTCCAGAGCCAGGTTGCGGTCGGTGACCTGGTAGGCGGCAGTGGGTGTGGACGTCATCACTCTGTTCCTTAGCTGTCTGGGCCGGTTCTCGTCGCCGGCCTGTTGGACGGGGCCGTCAGGATAGTCAGCCGGCCTCGATACGAATCATCGCCGGCTCGCCGATCACAGCCGGCAGGGCCGCGATCCGGGCCAATGCCGCCATCATGGCGGATTCCTGTGTCCGATGCGTGACCAGCACCAGCGGCACGGACGGTTCGTCCGCGCCACCACTATCGTCGGCGGCGCGCCCATGTTGCAACATGCTGCGCAAGGACACGCCATGGTCGCGCAGAACGGCCGTCACGTCGGCGATCACACCGGGCCGGTCGTGCACCTGCAGGCGGAGGTAATATTCCTCGTGGAAGGCAGTGCGCGGCAGGGCTTCCACCTGCGTCAGCCCGTCCGTGCTGCGGCCCCACACCGGCACCGCATTGCCGCGCGCGATGTCGATCAGGTCGGCGGCAACGGCGGTGGCAGTCGGCCCCTCGCCCGCGCCGCGCCCTTCCAGCATCAGCCGGCCGACGAACGCCCCCTCGACCAGTACGGCATTGAACACCCCGTCCACCTGCGCGATCGGCATCTTCTCCGGCACCAGGCAGGGATGAACACGGGCCTCGATCCCATCCTCCCGCCGGCGAGCCAGACCCAGCAGCTTGATGCGATAACCCAGCGTCTGGGCGAAGGCGAGGTCCAGCGCGTCGATGCCGCGAATCCCCTCGACATGCACCGAGGAAAACGCCACCGGCCGGCCGAATGCCAGCCCGGCCAGGATCGCCAGCTTGTGCGCCGCGTCGATCCCATCCACATCGGTCGAAGGATCAGCCTCGGCATAACCCAGCGCCTGCGCCTCGGCCAGCACGTCGGCAAAGGCACGGCCGCTCTCTCGCATCGCGGTCATGATGTAGTTGCAGGTACCGTTCAGGATGCCGCCCACCCGGTTCAACCGGTCGGCGGCCAGCCCCTCGCGCACCGTCTTGATGGCAGGAATGCCGCCCGCCACCGCGGCCTCGAACATCAAGGGCACGCCCGCCTGTTCGGCCAGCGCAGCCAGTTCGGCGCCATGCACCGCGATCAACGCCTTGTTGGCGGTCACGACCGGCCGGCCGGCCCGCAGCGCTTCCGTCACCAGCCGGCGGGCAATGCCCTCCGCACCGCCGATCAGTTCGACCACCACGTCCACGTCCGGGTCGTGCGCCAGCGCCAGCGCATCGTCATGCCAGGTCACGCCGTCCAGATCGATGCCCCGGTCGCGGGTGCGGTCGCGCGCGGCCACGGAAGTCACCACCACCGGCCGCCCGGCCCGAGCCCCGACGATGGCCGCATTGCCGCGCAACAGCTTGACCAGCCCGGCCCCGACCGTCCCCAGCCCCGCGATGCCGATCCGCAATGGCGCCGCCCCCGTTCCGCCCGCCTGTCCGCCCGTGCCACCCGTACCCATCATCCGTCCGGTCACCTGATATCCTGTCGTCGTTCCTGAATTCAGCAATCAGCCGAACGCGGCGCCCACCGCGCCGCGTCCGGGTCAAAATCGGCCGGGGCCGCCCAGCGGGCGCCCCCGGCGGCAGGGTTAAATCACCGGCGCCGCATCGGCAGCCAGGTCCACATCCTTCCCCACCCGGCGGCCGGACGCGGCCAGATCGGGCAGATTGACGCCGTGGCGGCCCATGAACTGCCGGATCGCCCGCGTCGCCTGGCGCAGGCGCTGGGTGTTCTCCACCAGCCCGATCCGCACGAAACCCTCGCCATACTCGCCAAAGCCCAGCCCCGGCGCCACCGCCACCCCGGCTTCCTTCAGCAGCAGCTTGGAAAAGTCGACGCTGCCCATCTCGCGGAACGCAGCCGGCAGCGGCGCCCAGGCGAACATCGACCCTTCCGGCGACGGCACGTCCCACCCCGCCGCATGCAGGCCGCGGATCAGCACGTCGCGCCGGTCGCGATAGAGCGTGCGCATCTCGGCCACGCAATCCTGCGGGCCGCTCAGGGCCGCCACCGCCGCCACCTGAATGGGGGTGAAGGCCCCGTAATCCAGATAGGATTTGATCCGTGTCAGCGCATTGATCAGGCGCGGATTGCCGGCGGCGAAGCCCATGCGCCAGCCGGCCATGGAATAGGTCTTGGACAGCGAGGTGAACTCGACCGCGATCTCCTTCGCCCCCGGTACCTGCAGGATCGAGGGCGGCACCCTGTCGCCGAAATAGATCTCGGCATAGGCGAGGTCCGACATGATCCAGATCTCATGCCGGCGGGCAAAGGCCACCAACTCGCGATAGAAATCCAGATCCGCGACATAGGCCGTGGGGTTGGAGGGAAAATTGACGATCAGCGCCGTCGGCTTGGGCACCGAATGGCGCACCGCGCGATCCAGCGCGCGCAGCATCTCCTCGTCCGGCGTCGCCGGGATCGAGCGCACCGAGGCCCCGGCAATGATGAAGCCGAACTGGTGGATCGGATAGGACGGGTTGGGCACCAGGATGGTGTCACCCGGGCTCGTGATGGCGGCGGCCAGGTTGGCCAGCCCTTCCTTCGATCCCAGGGTGGCGATCACCTCGGTCTCCGGATCCAGCGTCACGCCGAAACGGCGGTCGTAATAGCCCGCCAGCGCCCGGCGCAGGCCGGGAATGCCCTTGCTGACCGAATAGCCATGCGCGCGCGGGTCGGCCACGGTCTCCACCAGCTTCTGCACGATATGCGGCGGGGTGGGGCTGTCGGGATTGCCCATGCCCAGATCGATAATGTCCTCGCCCCTAGCTCGGGCCGCGGCCTTGGCCTTGTTCACCTCGGCGAACACATAGGGCGGCAGCCGGCGGATGCGATGGAATTCTTCTGTCATGGGTTGGCTCGTTGAGACTGTTTGCCCGGGACCCAGCGCCCCGGACAAGGTTCAGGATGGCCGTTTCGCACCGCTCTTCCGGCGGCATGTCGCGACTGGCGGGATGTTTCCCCACCAGTCGCGGATATTAGCGACGCCCGCGCCCGACAGGCAACCGCGCCGCACGCCTACTCCGCCGTGCTGATGCGCACCCCGTCGCCAAACGGATGGGCGCGCAGGTGGATCGCCTTCGCCGGCACCCCATCGGCCACCAGACGGTCGGCCACCGCACGGGCGCGCAGCAGGGCCAGCGCCATCGCTCGCGCCTGCTCTGTCGAATCGGTCGACGCGGCCTCGCCATAGCCATGGACGAACAGCGGGCCACCGGGCGTATGGCGCACCACACTGTCGATGTCCTTCTCCTGCCCCGCCACCGGGTGGTCGTTGCCGACCGGGAAGAGAATGCGCGTTCCCCCCGGGTCCGACAGGATATAATCCGGGCGGCCCACCGCAACGGCGGCCTCGCTCGGCACCGCGAAACCGGGCAGTTCCGGCGCCGTCGGCGGCCCGGCGGGAATCTCGGGCGGCGGCACCGATGCCGCCGGCGCCTTGCCGCCCACGCCGCCGACATCCGCGCCAACCTCGGGCATCGCCACCAGCGGCCCGCCACCGTTATCGCCCGCATCGCCATGGGCCGAAGACGTTTTCGGGGCGGGTTGGGATGCCACGGGCGGCGGCGGGGGCGCCTCCGCCGCGTCCAGCGTCGCCGAAGGCGTGGCCTCGGTCGTCGCCGGAGCGGCCGGCGTGGAAGGACGCGCCGGCGCGGCGTTCACAGGCGGGGCCGTATTCGTCAGCGGCCCGACCTCCGCCGCCATCCGGTGCGCCAGGTTGCGCTGTTCGATCAGGGATTCGGTCACATCCTGCCGCCGCTCGGCCGATGGGAGGACGGGAGGCGTGGTCGGGGTCAGCCCCACAGCGGGATAGGGGTCGTGCGCGCCCGGCGGAGGCGGTCGCTGCTGGGCGATGACGCCGCCCTGATACTGATGCCACCAGTCCACCGTGGTATCGATGGCATCGCGATGGGCACACCCGCCCAGGGACAGCACCCCCGCCAGCAGCGCGCCCATGGCCGCCCCCCGGTGGCCCGTCGGGCGGGCCAAAGCCGAACGGTCTCTTGGCAGCGGCGCTTTCATACCCATCTTCTCTCCGTGACCAGCGTCTGGCTGTCTGCCCTCCCTTACTAGCCCGGCCCCGGGCCTTTGAGCTAGAGAGCCGCGCCGCCGGTTCGCAGCGGGCGTGGCACAGGACGGGTCTTGGCACCGGGCCGAAGGGGGCGCAGGATAGAGCGATGACGCAGACCAGTCCTGGATACAGGGAGATCATGATGCTGAACGGCATGCAGCCGAACCACCGTATCCGGATGGATGACGAAGACCCGAACGGTCCCGACATCCCCGAGCCCCAGGGTCCCGAACCGAAGGAACCCGACGACAACAAGACGCTCTCCTCGCCGGTCAACGAGCTTGAAAGCCGCCTGTTCGACCAGCGCAAGGTGCTGGTCTTCGGCGCGATCAACGACAAGCTGGCGCGCGACGTCACCGGCCGCCTGCTGGCGCTGGCCGGCGCGTCCGACAAGCCGATCGACGTCTATGTCAACTCGCCCGGCGGCCATGTCGAAAGCGGCGACACGATTCACGACATGATCCGCTTCGTCGATTCGGTCGCCCCGGTGAACGTGATCGGCACCGGCTGGGTGGCCTCGGCCGGCGCGCTGATCTTCGCCGCCGGCAACCCGCAGCGCCGCTACTGCCTGCCCAACACGCGCTTCCTGCTGCACCAGCCGATGGGCGGCGTGCGCGGCCCCGCCACCGATATCGATATCGAAGCGCGGGAAATCGTGAAGATGCGCGAGCGGCTGAACCGCCTGTTCGCGCGCGAAACCGGCCAGACCTACGAAAAGGTCTGCCGCGACACCGACCGCAATTACTGGATGTCGGCCGAAGAGGCCATCGCCTACGGCCTGGTGACGCGGATCATCTCCACCATCTCCGACATTCACTGATCGCTGGCCCCCCTCCTCCCCCCCATCGCAGGGGGGGCCGCAAGGTGACGTCCGGTCCGGCCTGATCTCCAGGCCGGGCCGACGTCTGTACTCATTGTGCGAGCTTGCGAAGTATGACGTCTCTCTCCGATATCTATTCCTCCCTCCCCGAAGCGATCGACCCCAAAGGCGCCGACACGAAAACGGTGGCCGAGGCCGATTTCAACGCCCGCCACTGGTCCAGCCCGGTCCCGGGCCCGCTGAAGCCCGGCTCGGCCGAGCACAAGCGCGCGGTGGCGGAGATGTTCCGCGACACGTTCAACCCGTACAAGCCCTCGGTCATCGAATGGCCGAAGCTCGACCCCGAGACGCTGAAGCGCGTGACCTCGCTGCCGATCTGGGACATCGCGGTCCAGACCGAAGGCAAGGCCCGCCTGCGCATGGCCGCCTACGCCCGGATGATCGACGACCCGGACATGAAGGACGCCCTGTCGCGCAACGCGTGGGAGGAAAACCGCCACAAGGAGGTCCTGTCCAAGCTGGTCGAGGCCTATGACATCAAGATGGCGCCCGAGCCGCCCTATATCGAGCCGCGCGACACGGAATGGGCGTATCTCGTCACCGGCTTCTCGGAATGCGTCGACAGTTTCTTCGCCTTCGGCCTGTTCGCGCTCGCCCAGCGCTCCGGCTTCTTCCCCGCCGAACTGATCGAAACGTTCGAGCCGGTGATGCAGGAGGAATGCCGCCACATCCTGCTGTTCGCCAACTGGCTGGCCTGGCACCGCGCCACCATGCCCCTGTGGCAGCGCCCGTGGTTCGAACTGCGGGTCCTCGCCGTCTGGGTGTTCCTGGTCTACGAGCGGATCGGCCTGGCCACCAGCATCGACGCCGACGGCAACGTCCAGGAACAGGACAATAATTTCACCGTCAGCGGCGCCAAGGACGTGGCGAACGTCGATATCAGCCTGCGCGACATGATCGATCTCTGCCTCTCGGAGAACGAGCGCCGCTTCTCCGGCTACGATCCGCGCCTGCTGCGGCCGAAGCTGGCACCGAACCTGGCGCGCTTCCTGCGCCTGTTCCTGCGCCGCCCCTCCGGCGCCCGCGCGCTGGAGACGCCTGCTTGAGCCGGATCGAAGCCGGGTCGGAAACCCACAAGGACCTGTTCTGCAGCCAGTTCGTCGCCACGCATCAGGTCTTCGACCCCGAGACCCTGCCCTGGCCCGAACTGACGGACACGGAACTGGCCCGCCTGCGCACCATCCCGTTCTGGCAGGAGGTGTACCACACCGAACGCCGGGCGGGCGCGATCGTCGATGCCTTCACCCCGCGGATCGCCGACCCGCTGGTGCGCGAGGCCGTGGCCCTCCAGGGGCTGGAGGAAGCGCGCCACGCGAAGCTGATCCGCACGATGATCGACCGCTACGGCATCGACGCGACGGAACAGCCCCTGGAACGGTTTCCCGCCGATCTGGAAACCGCCTTCATCGATTTCGGCTTCGGCGAATGCCTCGATGCCTTCCTGGGCTTCGGGGCGTTCAAGAACGCGCGCCAGTCGCAGTTCCTGCCGGAAAAGCTGTTCGAGATCTTCGACGTGCTGATGTTCGAGGAAACGCGGCACATCGTCTTCTTCATCAACTACATGGCCTGGCGCGAGCGGCGGCGCGGGCTGGGCCGGGTGCGCCGGGCGCTGAAATCCACCCGCTATTACGGCCGGGCCCTGGGGCGCCTGCTGGCCATGGTCCGACGCGGCCAGCAGCCCAATGACGGGCGCGATTTCGCGGTCACCCAGGCCAATGTCTTCCTCGACAGTTTCTCGTTCCGCCAGTTCGTCGAGGATTGCTACCGCGAGAACGCGCGGCGCATGCGGGAATTCGACCCGGACCTGATGCAGCCCCGCCTGCTGCCCGCCATGGCCGACCTCGCCCTGCGCGGCATGCGCCTGTGGGACCGAAGCCGCCCGCACCTGCGCGCGGACAAGCACTGAGAGATCCCGCGCGTCCTGCAACAATCGGTTGCAAACCGAAAGAAAAACCCGGCTGTCCGGCATGTTGGGCGGGCCATGCGAACGCCAGCCCCCCCTGCCGACGCGCCGACCCGCACCGCGCCTGCAACCCGCCGGCAGGGCGCTGGAATCCCGTCCTTTCCCCACGCCTCCGCGCCATTTTTGCGCTTGCACACTCGCGGAGCGTGGGACAAGAATGGCATCAACGATTTTCAATCGTTAATATACATATCCGCGCCGCCATCGTCCCCCCAAGGTCAGTCCAATGTCCGAAACGACCCGTTTCACCCGCCGCGCGCTGCTGGGCACCAGCCTGGCCGCCACGTCGTTTCCCTTCGCGCCGATCGGGGCCAGGGCGGACGCGCCCGCGCAGGGCAGCGCCCATTGCAGCGCGGCCGGCACGGCGAGCGTCCCGCCCGTACCCGGCCCCGCCCGCAAGCTGACCATCGCCTGGAACCAGAATTCGACCTGCACCGCCGCGATCCCGGTCGCGAAGGAGAAAGGCTTCTTCGCGCGCTACAATCTGGACGTCGATTACGTCAATTTCGCCGGCTCCACCGACCAGTTGCTGGAAGCACTGGCCACCGGCAAGGCCGACGGCGCGCCCGGCATGGCCCTGCGCTGGCTGAAGCCGCTGCAGCAGGGGTTCGACGTCAAGCTGGTCGCCGGCCTGCATGCGGGCTGCATGCACATGCTGGCCCCCAAGGGCGGCCCGGTGAAGCTGGACGACATGCGCGGCAAGACCATCGGCGTGACCGACATGGGCGGGCCGGACAAGAATTTCTTCTCCATCCGCCTGAAGGAAGCAGGCGTGGACCCGGAATCCGACGTGCAATGGCGGCAATACCCGGCCGACCTGCTGGCGGTGGCGCTGCAACGGGGCGACGTGCAGGCCATCACCGGTACCGACCCGGTCTCCTATCTCTACAAGCGCCAGTTCGACCTGGTGGAAATCGACAGCAACATGAACGGCACGTGGGCGCAGATCGCCTGCTGCGTCATCGGCCTGCGCGGCAGCCTGATCCGCAACGACCCCGCGGTGGCGGCGGCGGTCACGCGCGCGATCCTGGACGCCGGCGCCTGGGTCGCCTGCAACCCGGACGAAGCCGGGCGCATCTTCAAGCCCTTCGCCGCCCGCGCCAGCGCCGAGGACCTGGCGAACATGCTCCGCCTGCAGGGCCATCATCACCAGGTGCTCGGCCCGTCGCTGCATGATGAAATCGTGCGCTATGCCGACGCGCTGAAACAGATCGGCGTGTTCCGCCCCTCGCTCGACTCCGCGCGCTATGCGGGCAAGGTCACGCAGGACCTGTTCGCCACATGAGTGCGTCGGACACACGAGCCCCGCCCGTGCGCGCGACCGGCCAGACGGCGACGAAGGCCGGCCCCCGCCGCACACTGCTGCCCTGGGCCGCCGGGCCGGCCTGGTTCCTGGCGGCGCTGGTCACCTGGCGTTGGCCCGACGCCGACGATTTTCCCGATACCAGCCAGCTTGCCGCCCTGTTCCTGGCCGTCGGGCTGGGCCTGACGGCCGCGGCAGCCCTGCGCCGCCTGTCCGCGCGTGCCCCCTGGGCCATCGCGCTGGGGCTGGGCTTCGCGGCGTGGGAGATCGCACAGGCCAAGCTGCTGTGGCTGCCGCGCCCCTTCTTCGGCACGCCGCAGGACCTGCTGGACGTGTTCCTGACCGACTGGAAACGCCTGGGCGACAGCCTGCTGCACTCGCTCGGCCTGCTGGCGGTGGGGTACGGTATCGGCGCGGTGCTGGGCGTGGCCGTCGGTGTCGGGCTGGGGCGCTCGCCGCGGTTCCGCTACTGGGTCCGGCCGCTGATCCGCCTGGTCGGCCCGCTGCCGCCGGTGGCGTTGCTGCCGCTGGCCTTCGTGCTGATCCCTTCCGGCCGGCTGGCCAGCGAGGCCCTGCTGGCGCTGGCGGCAGGCTTTCCCACCACCATCCTCACCTGGTCGGGCGTCGCCGCCGTCGATCCCGCCTATTACGATGTCGCCCGCACCATGGGGGCGCGCAACCGCTTCCTGGTGCTGCGCGTCGCCCTGCCCGCCGCGATGCCGCAGATCTTCGTCGGCCTGTTCATGGGGCTGGGCGTGTCCTTCGCCACCCTGGTGGTGGCCGAAATGCTGGGCGTGAAATCGGGCCTCGGCTTCTACATGCAATGGGCCCAGGGCTGGGCGGCCTATCCCAACATGTATGCGGCGCTGCTGATGATGTCGCTGATGTGCACGGGACTGGTCACGCTGTTATTCAAGGTACGCGACCGCGTCCTCTCCTGGCAGAAGGACGGGCTGAAATGGTGACCAACCGCCCCCTCGGGCTGCAACTCACGCATATCGACCATGGCTACACGATCGGCGGCACCTTCACCCCGGTTCTCGACGATATCAGCCTCACCATCGCGCCGGGCGAATTCGTCGCCCTGCTCGGCCCCTCGGGCTGCGGCAAATCCACCCTGCTGCGCCTGATCGCGGGCTTGGAACCCCCGCATGGCGGCGCGATCCTGGCCGAAGGCACCCCCATCACCGGCCCGGGCCCCGACCGGATCGTGATGTTCCAGGACCCGACCCTCTATCCGTGGCGCACCGTGCGCGGCAACGTGGCCCTGGGCCACGACATTGCCGGCCGCAAGGACCCGGCATCGGTCGAGGCCGCGATCGAACTGGTCGGGCTGAAGGGTTTCGAACGCGCCTGGCCGCACCAGCTTTCCGGCGGCATGGCCCAGCGCGCCGCCCTGGCCCGCGCCCTGGTCAACGACCCGCGCCTGCTGATCCTGGACGAACCGCTGGGCAAGCTGGACAGCCTGACGCGGCTGACGATGCAGACCGAACTGCACCGCCTGTGGCAGGATCGCGGCTTCACCGCCATCATGGTCACCCACGATGTCGAGGAAGCCCTGCTGCTGGCCACCCGGATCATCGTCTTCAGCCCCCGCCCCGCCCGCATCATCGGCGATCTGCCAATCGACCTTCCCCCCCATCGCCACCGCGACGACCCGCGCCTGCTGGACCTGCGCAAGAACATCCTGGTCCAGCTCGGACACAGCGCGGACTGGTAAACGGCACCGGCACGGCGCCCAGGCTCCGGGCTCCGGGCTCCGGGCTCCGGGTCACGATCCTCGCCCATGACGACCGCATTGCCTCGGTGCCCTGCGGATGACGCTAATATCCTGACGAATTCACGCCCTTCCCGCGCCCGATGAAGCGATAATTTCGACCGCGACACCGGGTCGCGCGCGGCGAAGCCACGCCGCAGACGAAGGACGCTGGAAAAATGATCAAGAAACTCGGCGCCGAATTCTTCGGTACATTCTGGCTCGTCTTCGGCGGCTGCGGCGCAGCCGTCCTCGATGCGGCCTTTCCGCAACTCGGGATCGGTTTCGGGGGCGTCGCTCTCGCCTTCGGCCTGACCGTCCTGACCATGGCCTTTGCCGTCGGCGGCATTTCCGGCGGCCATTTCAACCCGGCCGTCTCGCTCGGCGTCGCCGCCGCCGGCCGCCTGCCGTGGAACGCGCTCGGCCCCTACTGGGCCGCCCAGGTGCTGGGCGGCCTGCTGGCGGCCAGCCTGTTATACCTCATCGCCTCCGGCAAACCGGATTTCGTGGCGGGCGGCTTCGCCTCCAACGGCTACGGCGCCCTCTCGCCCGGACATTACGGGCTTCTCTCCGGATTCCTGATCGAGACGATCCTGACGGCGGGATTCCTGGTCGTGATCCTGGGCGCAACCTCCCGCACCGCACCGGCGGGGTTCGGCCCGCTGGCGATCGGGCTCGCACTGACCCTGATCCATCTCGTCTCGATCCCCGTCACGAACACGTCGGTCAATCCGGCCCGTTCCACGGCGGTCGCGTTCTTCGCGCAGACGGCAGCGCCGGGGCAGCTCTGGCTGTTCTGGACAGCCCCGCTCATCGGCGCCCTGCTCGGCGCCTTCATCTGGAAATACCTGATCGCAACATCGGAATCATGACGGAAACCCGGTCAGGGCGGCATGGAGGAAGGCGTATCCGACATGCCCGGCTCGGGAGCCGTTCACTCCCCGGCCAGCTTCTTCAACACCTGGATGGCCGCAATCCGCTCGCACGCATCCAGCGGCACCAGCGTCAGTTCGGTAATCCGCGCCGCCACCGGCAGGTCGCGTTTCACCAGTTCCTCACCCTGCTTCGTCAGGGACGCCAGACGCTGGCGCCGGTCCGATGCGTTATGTTCCACCACCACCAGATCGCGCTCGCCCAGTCGGGCGACGATCCCGCGCAGGGTCGCAAGATCGATCGCCGTCAACTGGCTGATCCGCGTCAGCGCCACCGTGCCGGCCTCGTGGATCGTGACCATCACCGCGAACTGCACCGCCGTCAGCCCGTCCTCTCCCATCGTCTGCTGGAAGATCGCGGTATGGCGCTGATAGGCCTTGCGCAGCAGATGGCCGATCTGCTCGCCGAGCACATAATCGGGAGGCGCCACCGCCTGCTCCGCCGCTTTTTTCCGTCCCGCCATCAGCCGCCACACGCCATGATCGCCGTCCCTTCCGTCAGAACGCTTGTTTACGACGCGGCCAGAAAGCCATCCACCGCCGCGCAGAACCCGTCCAGATTGTCCCACGGAATCATATGTCCCGCATCGGGCACGTGGGCCATACGGATCGTCGGCAGCAATGTCCGGATTTCCTCCCCGTCCTCGGGCAGGATCACGCCGTCACGCGTCGCGACCATCAGCAGGGCCGGCGGCGTGAGGTGCGGCAGGTCCTGGTGGATGTCCTCGGTGTGGAATTTCTCGAACGTCACGCGCGTCGCCAACTCGTCGCAGGTATGCAGCCATTCGGCGCGCAGGCGAAGCTGTTCCTCGGTCCAGGTCGGGCAGAAACGGCGCATCGCCTCGGAATCCATGCCCCGCCGCGCGGCGCGGATCGAATCGACATACCATTCCAGCTTCGCCGGATAGGCCCGCCGCCCCGGCCCGCTGACCGGCGGATCGACCAGCACCAGCGCGCCAATCCCCCGCGCATCGCGCCGCGCCAGACGGATGGCGATCCGCGCCCCCATCGAATGGCCCAGCACCACGCAGCCTTCCAGGCCCAGCGCATCGATCAGCCCGCGCACATCGTCAGCATAGCTGTCCAGATCGTAGTCCAGATCCGGCCCGGTTTCCGACAGGCCGCGCCCGCGCACATCCAGCACATACACGTCATGCGTCGCCGCCAGGCGCTCGGCCACGAACCCCCAGGTGATGGCTGGGCTGGTAATGCCCGGCACCAGCACCAGCGGCACGCCCTGCCCGCCGTAGCGCAGGTAATGCTGGCGGATTCCATTGGCATGCACATGCGCGCCGTAGAGGAAACTTGTCTCGGTCATCACGGCTTTCCTTCTGTCGTGGAATCAGGATTCTTCTTTTTCTGAAGAAAAAGAAGCAAAAAGACTTTTATTCGTTCAGGAGCCTCGGAACACGCACGCACAAGGCTCCTGAACAGATCAGAAGTTTTTGGTTCTTTTTTTCAAAAAAGAACAGAAACGCTTCAATAAGCGCCCGACAGCAACGCCCCGCCACCGGGCGCGATCCGTTCCAGCTCCAGCGCCCGCAGCATGGCATGGGTCGTGGCGATCGCCGCCGACAGCACCGGCTTGCCGGTCAGGGCCTCCACCTTCGGCACCACGGGCAGCGAGGGCATCTGCACACAGGCCGAAAGCACGATGGCATCGGCATCCTTGTAGTTCAGACCGGCGACGATGCCCGGAAGATTCTGCGGATCATGCGCCGCCACGTCCAGATTGTCGGGAATCTCCAGCGCCACATGGTCGATCACCTCATAGCCCTCGCTGGCCAGGTAATCGATCACCAGCCGGGTCAGCGGCTTCATGTAGGGCGCGACGACCACAATGCGGCGCGCGCCGAGCGTGGCCAGACCATCGACCAGCGCGCCGGCACTGGTCACCACCGGGGCCGGCGCGCCGTTCTCCACCGTGCGGCCATGCAGCCGCGCCTCCGACACGCGGTGATAGCCCACGCCCATCGACATGGTGGCCACCAGGCAGGCATAGCCCAGCACGTCGACGCGCGCGTCGCTGAGCTCCAGCGCGCACCGGTCGGACTGCGCGTCCATCGCCGACAATTCGTCCTTGCTGACCGTCTTCATGCGCATGCGGCTGGAATGGAACAGAAACCGCTCCGGCCGGATCAACTGCCGGGCCGCCAGCAAGGCCGGGATTTCGGTTTCCATCGTGATGTTGGAACTCGGGACGATCTGCCCGATCCTATAAAGCGATTTCATGAACAAATCCTGCGTGGAAGGGAAGTCAGCGATTGGACAGGCGCGACAGCAGCGTGTCGTAGTCCATCACGTCGCCGCATTTCTGGGCCATGTCGAACAGATTGGCCTCGTGCGGGCCGATGGCGCGGTCGCCCACGCAGTCGGACACGACGATGGGGCGGAAGCCCAGCGACATGGCGTCGATCACGCTGGCACGCACGCAGCCGCTGGTGACGCAACCCGCGACCACCAGCGTCTGCACGCCCCGATGGGCATACCACGCCGCCAGCGGCGTGCCGGAGAACGCCGAGGGCACGGTCTTGCGCACCACATATTCCCCCGCCACCGGCGCCAGTTCCGGCACGATGGCACTGGCCGGATTGTCCTCGGTCAGGCCCAGCATGCTGGGCACCTTGGCCGAGAACACGTTGGCATCCGCCCCGTCATCGGCGAAGACGATGCGGGTATGCGCCACCGGCCAGCCCAGCCGCCGCGCGGTGTCCAGCAGCGGACGGGTGCGTGCGATGGCCTGCGGGATATTGCCGCCGCCAAACGCCGCCGGATCGGCAAAACCATTGACGAAATCGACGATCAGCAGCCCCACCTGCCCCACGATCCCCAGTTCGCGGCCGAATCCCTGCCGGGCATACAGCGCGCCGTCCGTTTCCTGACCCGTCATTCCCCTGTCTCCTTCACCAGTTTTCCATCACGGACCACCGCCCGCCCATCGAGGCTGACGGTGCAGTTGCGCATCGGGATGTCGATATGGCAGGCGGTGTCGCGCGTGCCCCCGGCCTCGTTGTTCGGGCCGGTGGACCACAGGAAGTTTCCGGCGCAGGCACGCGAATCCATGCCGATCGTCGCCTCGCGGTCATACAGGCCCAGCACCGACCAGTGCGCGCGCTCCTGCAACCCCCAGCCGACATGCGACACGGCATAGACTTCGGGATCGTTGAAGGATTCCATATAGCCTTTCAGAAGATCGGCCTCGAGCCCACCCTGTATGTCGGTCACGTATCCCTTCTCGATCGTGAAGGTCACGGGGTCGCGCACATAGTCCTTCTGCGGCAGCAGGATGTCGCCCCGGTCCAGCACGATGGTACCGCTGGCCGTGCCCTCGTTCGACCAGGTGGCCAGAAAGCCGCTGGGCCAGTGGTCCCACCGCCCCGGCCGGTCGCAGAAGCCATATTCCTCCAGGATCGGATAATCGCCGAGCGTGAAGCGCACATCCGTTCCCGCAGCCGAGGTCACATGCATCTCCCGCGCCGCACGCAGCACCTTCGAGGCCGCCAGCACGCGGTCGCGATCCTCGGCCGTGGGCACCATGCGCAGCAGGATCTCGGGCGGCTCCACCGCCAGCAGGATGCGCCCGCCGGCCGCCAGGATCTCGTGCTGCTCGGCCGAGAACAGCAGCGTCATCAGGTCCAGCACCAGGTCGCTGGCCTTCAGCAGCGCCAGCGCCGCGTGATTGCCGGTCAGCGGCGTGGTGCCGACATAGGCCAGCGGATCGCGCGACAGCGACACCCCGCCATTGACCGGCAGCAGGTCGAGCCGGTTGACGATCGCGCCGCGCGCCTGCGCCGCGAGGATGGCGGTGCGCATTGTCTGCGCATTGGTGTCGCTGGAAGTCAGGACGGTCACGGTCCGGCCGGCCGCGATGCCGGACAGGTCCAGAACCTGCCGCCATGCATCGACAAGTTCGCAATCGCTTACGGGCATGGTGTCTGTTCCCCGGATGAAGTGGAAGACGGTGCGCGGCCCCGGCCCAGCACCAGATTGACGCCGATCGCGGTCAGGGTCGCCGCCGCGATGCCGCCCAGCGTGGCGCCGCCGATCGTCAGCGTCAGATTGCCGGCCCCCGCGATCAGCGTGGCACCGACGGTGAAGAGCGTGCGCGGATCGGCGAAATCGACGGCATGGTCGATCCAGATCCGCACCATGGTGGAGACGATCAGCCCCAGCACGCCGAGCGCCAGCCCGCCCATCACCGGTTCGGGAATGGCGCGCAGCAACGCGCCGAAGAAGGGCGAGAAGCCCAGCGCGATGGCAAACAGCGCAGCGGCTGCGAACACCAGCGTGGAATAGACGCGCGAAATCGCCATCACGCCGATATTCTCGACATAGGTCGTCACCCCGGTGCCGCCGCAGAAGCCGGCCAGCATCGTCGCCAGCCCGTCGCCGATGAACGCCCGGCCGGTCAGCGGGCCGTAATCGCGCCCCGTCATCGCGCCCACCGCCTTGATATGCCCCAGATTCTCCGCCACCAGCACCAGCGCCACGGGGGCGATCAGCATCATGGCGTGCGGCGAGAAGCGCGGGCCGACCAGCGCCGGCCAGCCGAACCAGGGGGCGGCGCGCACGGCGGCGAAATCGATCGGCGGCGCCAGCCCCAGCCCGTTGGCCACCAGCGCATAGACGGTGCAGGACACGAGCAGCCCGCACAGCACGGAGAGCCGGCGCACCGCGGACGGCGCATGCACGGCGATCATCGCCACCGCCAGAAAGGTGAAGATCCCCGTCAGCGTCGCCGATGTCGATCCGGCCAGCCCCCGCGCCGCCACCGGCGCCAGATTCAGCCCGATCGCCGCCCCTACCGCGCCGGTCACCACCGGCGGCATCAGCCGCTCGATCCATCCGGTACCGGTCAGGCAGACGATGCCGCCGATCAGCGCATACAGCGCCCCTGCCGCCACGATGCCGCCCACGGCCAGCGGCACATCGGGGTTCGGCCCATGGCCGGAATAGCCGGTCAGCCCCACCACCACGGCAATGAACGAGAAGCTGGTGCCCAGATAGCTGGGCAGCCGCCCGCCGGTGACCAGAAAGAACAGCAGCGTGCCCAGCCCGGAACACAGCACGGCGATATTGGGATCGAACCCCATCAGGATCGGCCCGATGATGGTCGATCCCGCCATGGCCAGCACATGCTGCACGCCCATCGCCAGAGTCATGCCCAGGGGCAGGCGCTCGTCGGGCGCGACCTCGGCGCCCGTCGCCAGCCGCCAGCGCGGTAGCCAGTTCGCGTTCATCGATGCTCTCCTGTGCCGGGCTCTCCTGTGCCGGCGGCGCGTATGCGGGCGATCACGTCCTCCACCCCCTCCCACGGGGGGCGTCCGGGCGCGTAGGTGACGCGGATATGGCGCATCAGGGCGGCGATCTGCGCGTCGGACAGGCTGGCGGCGAAGCCCGGCATCGCCCCCACGCCCGGCGTGGCGGGGCGGGAAATGCCATGCAGGATCACCTGCGCCAGATTGTCCGGCCGATCGGCAGAGACATTGCTGTTCAGCGCCAGCGAGGGGCGGGCGCCGAACATGTGCGGGGCCTGCCCCTCATGGCAGGCGGCGCAACTGCCGCCATAGACCCGCGCGCCTTCGCCCGCCCAGGCGGCATCGCGCGCCCGGATCGCGGCGGCCTGCTCCACCGCCTGCGCCCGATCGGGCGATGCCGCGCGGGTGTCGAAGCTGGCCACATAGGCCGCGATCGCCCGCACATCGGCCTCGGGCAAGGTCGCCATATGCGTCACCACCGGCGCCATCGGCCCGGCCGCCGGCCCGTGCCGTTCGGAAAAACCGGTGCGCAGATAAGCAAACAGATCATCTGCCGTCCACGGCACCGGCGAGTGCGACAAATTCCCCAGCGCCGGGGCCTCCCACCCTTCCGCCATGCCGCCGCCCAGCCACGCGCCGCGCCATTTCTCGGCCCCCAGCGCATTGCGCGGCGTATGGCATGCGCTGCAATGGCCCAGCCCCTCGGCCAGATAGGCGCCCCGGTTCCATTCCGCCGAGCGCGCCGGATCGGGCGCGAAAGGCCGCGTGTCATGAAACAGCACGTTCCACCCCGCCATCAGCGGACGCAGCGAGAACGGAAAGGCCAGCTTCGTCTCCGGCACCGCGTTGCGCACGGGCTCGCGCGCCATCAGGTAGGCGTACAACGCCTCCATGTCGGCATCGCTCACCTTCGCGAAGGCGGTGTAGGGAAAGGCGGGATAGAGGTGATGCCCGTCGCGGCTGATCCCCTCGCGCATCGCCCGCGCGAACGCCGGATAGGACCAGCGCCCGATCCCGGTTTCCTCATCCGGCGTCAGATTGGTAGAGCGCACGATGCCGAACGGCGTCTCCAGTTCCAGCCCGCCGGCATAGGCCATGCCGCCCGGCGCGGTATGGCACACCGCGCAATCGCCCGCTGCCGCTACGTCCCGCCCGCGCGCGATCGTCGCCGCCGACCAGCGCGCCGGGTCCGGCCGCGCCACCGGCGCGATGCCCGGCCGCCAGGGCGATGCCATCACCGCCAGCCCGCCGATGCCCGACAGCAGCGTCCCCACCGCCGCCAGCCCCACCCAGCCACGCAGCCGCGCCTGCGCGGGCTTCGGCGTCGGCCCCGCCGGCATCAATTGCGGCAGAGGCTGTGGTACATCTTCGATTTCCCGAAACACCCCCAGCGCCGCATCCAGTGCGGCGCGCACGCGCTCCGGCGTAAACGGCACCTCGCGAAACCGCACGCCGGTCGCGTCATGCAGTGCATTGGCGATCGCCGCCGCGCTGGGCACCGAGGCCGACTCCCCCACGCCCAGCGGCGGCTGGTCCTGCCGGTCCATCAGCAGCACGTCGATGTCCGGCACCTCGGGGAAAGTCAGCAGCGGATAGGTGCCCCATTCGCGGCTGGCGACGCCGGCAGGGTCGAACGCCACGTCCTCGCGCAGGGCACGGCTGACGGACTGGATGACGTTGCCATGGATCTGGTGCCGCACCCCTGCCGGGTTGACCATCATCCCCGAATCCTGCCCGACGACGACCCGCGTGACCGCGACGTGCCCGGTCAGGCGATCGACCGTGACATCCGCGACCCACGCCGCCCAGGCCGCCGGCACACCGGGAAAGGCACCATGCACATACTGGGCGTAGGCCACGCCCCGCCCCCGCAGCACACGCTGCGCCGGATCGACCCGGCGCGGCCCGCTGCGCGGCATCCATGTCGCCCGCCGTGCCGTCGCACGCAGTAGTTCGGCCGCCCGTTCGTCGGGCAGGTAGCGCAGCCGATACGCCACCGGATCGACCCCGGCCGCCTCGGCCAGTTCGTCGATATAGCATTCATGCGCGAAGCTGTTGGGCATGGCCGACACGCCCCGGAACCACGACGCCCGCGCGATCGGCGGCATGTCGTGCACCGTCACGCGTGCATTGTCGTAGCCATAAGGAGGCACCGACGTCCGGTCGCCCATCTGCACGATGGCCGGCGTGGCGGCCGGCACGACCCCAGTCAGCACCAGCGCCAGCAGCGGAGAGACGTTCGAGGGATAGCGCGTCGAGAAATCATAGGCCGCCGGCGTACCATCCGCGCGCAGCCCGCCACGCACCTGCATGAGCTGCGCCGCCCCCTTCGGTTCCCACACATGTTCCTGCCCGCGCGTCAGTTGCACCCGCACCGGCCGGCCCACGGTACGCGACAGCAGGGCGGCATCGCCGCACACATCGTCGGCGCAGTTTCGTCCGTAGCAGCCGGCGGCCTCATGGCGGACGATGGCAATGGCGCCTTCCTCCAGCCCGGTCAACAAGGCGATGTCGGCGCGCAGCATGTGCGGGTTCTGGGTGCCGGACCATACCGTCAGGCGTCCACCCCGCCAGTCCGCCACAGCACAGGACGGACCGATCGAGGCATGCATCTGGTACGGCCACAGATAGGTCCGGTCCATGCGGATCGCCGCGTTCTCCGCCCCCGCATCCACGTCGCCCCGGTCCAGCAGCCGGCGCGGGGTGGACGGGTTGGCCAGCAGGGCCGCTTCCAGATCCGACAGATCCGGCAGGTTGACCTGACGCCACGACACGCGCAGCCGGCGCGCGGCCTCCTCGGCCTGCTCCTCGCGCTCGGCAACCACGCCGACGAAATCGCCCTGCACCACGACATCGACCAGGCCGGGCAGTCCGGCCACCGAGTCCCGGTCCACGCCGATCAGGCTGCACCCGACGAACGGTCCGTGGTCGAACCCGCCATAGGGCGGGCGGATCACCCGCCCATGCAGCATGCCCGGCACCCGCACGTCATGCACATAGACCGCGCGGCCCGTGACCTTGTCGGGAATATCCACGCGCGGCATTGGCCGCCCGACCACGCGATAGGCGGCGGGGTCCTTGACCGGCACCGCCTCGTCCAGCCGTACGCGCAACGTCCGCCCGTCCAGCAACATGCCATAGGTCAGCAGCATGTTTTCCGGCCAGGGATGGCTGCCTGACGGATCGGCCGACAGCACGCCGTCACGCACCGCCAGCCCTTCGGCCGGCACGCCCATGCGCTCGGCGGCCAGTCGCACCAGCACCCGCCGCGCATGGGCGGCGGCGCGGCGCAGCGGCACGGCCGTCACCTGGATCGTCTCGCTGGCAATGGTGGCGCCCTGGTTCGGCGCGACCTCTGTATGGCCCAGCACCATGGTCACCGCATCCGGCGCCACATCAAGTTCCTCGGCCACGATCTGGGCCAGTGCGGTGCGGATGCCGGTGCCCAGATCGACATGCCCGCAATAGCCGGTGACCGCACCACTGGCCTGCACGACCAGAAAGACCTCATCCGCCGGCACGTCGTCCGAAGCCCCACGCGCCACCAGCCCGCCGGGCGGCCGCGCGGCACGGACGACGGTCAACGACCCGCCCGGCTCCGCCACGCCCCCCATCAGGCGGCCTCCCCGCCCGTCGCCGTGCCGCCCGCCAGCCCGCAGGCCAGCCGGGCGGCACGCAGGATCTCGACATGCGTGCCGCAACGGCACAGCACGCCGCGCAACGCCGCCAGCAGCGTCGCATCATCAGGCGCCGGATCGACATTCAGCAACGCCCGCACGGTCATGACCATCCCGTTCAGGCAATAGCCGCACTGCGCCGCCTGCTCGGCCACGAAGGCGCGTTGCACCGGGTCCAGCACACCGTCGCGCGCCAGCCCTTCCAGCGTCGTCACCGGCCAGTCGGCTACGTCCCCGACCGCCAGCCCGCACGACCGCGCGACCCGCCCGCCGACAAGCACCGAACAGGCGCCGCATTCGCCCAGACCGCAGCCATATTTCGGCCCGTTCAGGCCCAGATCGTTGCGCAGCACATGCAGCAGCTTCGTGTCCGGCGGCACGTCCAGCACATGGCGTGTGTCATTGACCGTCAGGACCATCGCCGGTGGCATCGCCCCCTCCCCGCGTCAGGCCGTCAGGTCGACGTCATAAATGTCGTATCCATACACCCAATAAGGATCTTCCTGATTCCGCAGCCAGGTGTTGGCATTGGAGACCTGCTGCACGCGCGAGGCCCGCTCGATGCGATGCGCACGATAGGCCTCGAAAGTCCGCGACAGGTCCCGCGTGCCCAGTTCCGTCATGCAGCGGGTCAGCATCGCCGCATCCTCGATCGCCATGGCGGCACCCTGCGCCATGTGCGGCTTCATCGGATGGCAGGCATCGCCCAGCAGCACCACCCGCCCGGCATGCCACAGCGGCAGCGGGTTGCGCGTATAGAGCGGCCATTTCGTAATCGTGTCGGCCACGTCGATATAGGCTTGGACCAGTTCGTGATAGCCCTTGAAGGATTCGCGCATCGCCTCACGCGTGCTGGGCACCCACGGCACGCCGGCCGGCCAGCTTTCCGCCGGCTCGCCGGTGACGAAATAGAATTCCTCGCGCGTGCCATCCAGCGCATAGGCCATCATGTGCCGGTCGGCCGACCACCATTTGACACAGGGCTCGACCTCCAGCCCCGACAGGCGCGCCATCGGCAGGATGCCGCGATGCGCGACCCAGCCGGTGAACAGCGGCGCCTCCGGACCCAGCAGCTTCTCGCGCACGCGCGAATTGATGCCGTCCGCGCCGACCAGCACGTCGACCACATCGGTGGTCCCGTCCTCGAAGGAGAGCAGGACATCGTTCGCCCGTTCCTGGAAATCGACCAGCTTCTTGCCGAACCGGACCAGGTCCGGCGGCACCGCGCCGATCATGATGCTGTGCACGTCGCCGCGATGGATGGTGATGTAGGTGGCGCCATAGCGCGCATGCTCGGCATTCAGCGGAATGCGCGACAGATAGGCCCCGTCATCCCATTTGCGGCTGAACCAGTATTCCGGATGGCTGGACGCGTCCTCGATCGCCTGCTCGATCCCCAGCCGGCGCATGATCTTCATGACGTTGGGCCCGTACTGGATGCCCGCCCCCAGTCGCGAGAAGGCCGGCGCCTGATCGTACAGCGTCACCTCGAACCCGGCGCGCTGCAACAACCCGGCGGCCGCGGTGCCCCCCAGCCCGGCGCCCACGATGCCAATTCTCCGCGCTTCGACCATCATCCTGCCTTCCGCATGCCCAGCCGGGCGTTCATCCGTCCAGACAGAAGGTATACATACCATTCCTGATACGCAAGGATATTGACGGTCCGAAACCACCACATTCCGGCCGCCCCCGACAGCCGCCCCACCGTCCGGTCACCGTTTCGTTTCCGCTCCACGACTCCGACCGCCACCTCTCCATATATCCTTATAATGACGTGAAGACATGAGATGAGACAGGGTGGGTGGCCCACGCATCGGTCTGCGATTCGTGGTTTCGGTACCACAGAAAACCCATCCGGAACGAAAACAGGATGAATCCCGTCCTGAATCGATAAACAACGCCTACATTGTTTATTGACATTGCAGACCCGTTCCATACCACTATCGCAACGACGCGGCGGACCGCGGCTCCCGTCAGAAAACCCCCATACGCAGACAGGATGGATACCATCATGGAGACCATGACCCGAACCCTTGCCACGTCGCTGATGGTCACGACCATCCTGGCCGGCGCAACCGGGTACGCATTCGGTCAGCCGACCCCGGACACGACGGGAACCACGACCGGCCACCCCGCCGCCCGGCCCGCACGGGCTGCCCCCTCCCGCCCGGCGGCGGCCGATGCCGAACAGGTGTCGGTGGTTGGATCGGGTTCGACCCGCCAGGTCCAGACGATCAGTACCAGCCAGATCTCCCGCTCCGTGCCGGGCACCAGCCCCTACAAGATCATGAACCAGATGCCCGGCGTCGCCTTCACCTCAGCCGATCCGCTGGGCATCGATACCTGGAGCCAGAGCATCTACATGCACGGCTTCTCGCAGGATCAGCTCGGCTTCACGCTGGACGGCATGCCGCTGGGCGCGCAGACCTATCGCGCCTATAACGGCCTGAACGTGAACAACGCGATCAGCCCGGAGAACATCAAGCGCCTGAGCGTCTCGCAGGGCGCGGGCTCGCTGGACGTGGCGTCCAGCAGCAATCTGGGCGGCACCGTCCAGTTCTATTCCCTCGATCCCTCCGACCATTTCGGCGGCAAGGTGGCGCAGACCTTCGGCAGCAACGCCACCTTCCGCACCTTCGGGCGCATCGACAGCGGGCAGCTCAACCCGTCAGGCACCAAATTCTACGTCTCCTACGCCCGCACTTCAGACGATAAATGGAAGGGCCATGCCGGGCAGTTCCAGCAGCAGGTCAATGCCAAGTTCGTCCAGCCCATCGGCGAATCCACCAAGCTGACGGGCTTCTTCGACTGGTCCGACATGGCGGAGGCCTCGTACGCCGTCGAATCGCTGGAAACCATCCACAAGCTCGGCACGCGGGTCGATTATTATTATCCCGACTACACCACGGCCTATCGCGCGGCCCAGGGCATCTATTCCCATGGCGAGCAATTGACCCGCAGCCCCAGGGACGTCGCCTATTACGACGACCCCGCGCTGAGCCAGGATTATTTCGGCGGGTTGACGCTGGATACGAAGCTGAACAGTGCCATGGACTGGAAGACCACGATCTACGGCCATGGCGATTCGCTGGACACGCACTGGACCAACCCGCACATCACGTCGCCCAACGGCGCGCCGCTGGCCGAACAGGTCCGCCGTTCGGGCTTCCAGCGCTACGGGCTGACATCGGGCTATACCTGGCGCTGGCAGAAAAACACGTTCAACACCGGCCTGTGGTATGAAAACGATCATTACACGATGGGGCAATATTACTATCAGGAGCCGATCCTGGGCCAGGGCAACCCGATCGACCCGTTCGGCGCCCTGCCGCAGCCCTTCGCCCAGGCATGGGGCAACGTCTTCAATACCAACACGTTCCAGTATTACCTTCAGGACACTTACAAGATCCTGCCCAACCTGACGGTACATGCCGGGTTCCGCTCGCTGCTGGTCACGGCGCGCAGCGGCGTCACGGAGAACAACCAGAAATATACCGGCGTCGCCAACCTGCCCGCCGGCAGCCTCACGGCATCGAACGCCTTCCTGCCGCAGGTCAGCGCCAACTGGCGCTTCCTGCCGCATAACGAACTCTATTTCGACGTCTCGAAGAACATGCGCGCCTACCCGCAGGCCGGCTATTCGCTCGGCTCGCCCTGGTCGGTCACCACCATGGCTTCGTTCCAGAACGCAAAGAAGAACCTGAAGCCGGAAGAGGACTGGGTGTACGAGCTGGGCTATCGCCTGACGATGCACCGCGCAGTCGGGCTGATCAGCCTGTATCACACGGATTTTTCAAACCGTCTGCAGACGATCACCTCCGGCGCATCGATCATCCAGAACCAGTCGACGATGCAGAATGTCGGCGGCGTGCATATCTGGGGCGTGGATGGCAGCCTGACGCTGAACCCGATCGACGGAATGTCGCTGTATAACAGCATCAGCTACAGCCGGCAGCGATTCGACAGCAACCTGACGACCGGCGGCGTGACCTACAACCTGTCCGGCAAGAACATCCCGAACTATCCGGACCTGATGTACAAATCCAGCCTCAGCTACTCCTACGGCCCGGTGATGGCACATATCGACGCCAACTACATGTCACGCCGCTATCTCAGCTACATGAACGACACCCATGTCCCCGGCTACTGGCAGACCAACCTGGGCGTACGCGTGCGCGGCGGCGATCACGGCCCGCTGCACAACATCACCGTCGATTTCAATATCTACAACCTGACCAACACGACCTACATCTCCACCGTCGGCGTGCAGGGCAACCCCATCGCCGGCGACTATCAGTCGATGCTGATCGGTGCGCCCCGACAGTTCTTCGGCACGGTCAGCGCCAACTTCTGAGCATGCCGCAACGGCCTCCCCGCGCCTACTCCCTGAAGGCGCGGGCGAGGACGTTCTGCTTTTCCAGCGAGACGGGCAGGGTGGTGGCGGTGACGGTCACGCCCTGCCAGCCCGCGCCCATGGCGGTGTAGAGATTGACCGCATCCTGCAACCGCTCCAGCCGCGCCTCGGCCTCGGCATTCTCCGCCGCCAGGGCGGTGCGCTCGGTCGTCAGCACCTCGAGGAAGCCCACGAGGCCGGCACTGTAGAGCTTGCGCGCGCGGTCGCTGGCCAGCCGGCTGTCCTCGGCCGCGCGGTGCAGCAATTCGGTATGTTCCACATCGTCATGCCAGGCCGCCATCGCGTCCTCGACC
>NZ_JABEQL010000019.1 GCF_014174215.1 Gluconacetobacter tumulicola
CCACAATGGGTTTATCGAAACCGGCATCTGGTGGAAAACCTCTGGGCCCGTCTGAAGGAATGGCGCGCCGTCGCAACCCGATACGAAAAGACCGCCACCTCGTTCCTCGCTATCCTTCACCTCGCAGCCGCCGCAGATTGGATCAAGATCTAACAGACCCTAGTACTTCTGCCCGATAGCAGCCATTCCGGTATCCCCGGCAGCCCGGACGTGGGGCGGTCTGGTGAGGCGATCTGATCGTCGGCTAAGGATGGTCGTGCGGCTGTAATGCTGTCTGCGATGCGGAGAGGCGTGGTGGACGCACGCCGGATTGGTTCCGGCGTGCGGTTGTGGGGGGCGTCAGTTCGGGTCTGTGCCCAGTATGCGGTGGTTCAGCATGGGGGTGATGTCGGGGTCCTTGCCGTAGAAGGCGCGGAATAGGGGGGCGTAGTCCTGCGTGTGGCCTTGGGAGAGGATCATGTCGCGGAAATGCTGGCCGTTTTCGCGGGTGAGGCCGCCATGGTCGCGGAACCAGGCGAAGGAATCGTCGGCGAGCATCTGGGTCCAGAGATAGGCGTAGTAGCCGGCGGAGTAGCCGTTGGACCAGATGTGCAGGAAGTAGCTGGAGCGGTAGCGGGTGGGGACCAGGGTGGTGTTGAGGCCGGTCTTGTCCAGGGCCGCTTTTTCGAAATTGTCGACGTCCTGCTCGGGGGCGGTGGCGGGGAGGCTGTGCCAGGCCATGTCGAGCTGGGCCGCCGCGATGATCTCGCCCATATTGTAGCCGCGATTGAAGGTGGCGGCTTTCTTGATCTTGTCGACCAGATCCTGCGGCATTGCGGCGCCCGTCTGGTAGTTGCGCGCGTAATGAGCGAAGACGGTCGGGTCGAGCGCCCAGTGCTCGTTGAACTGCGAGGGGAATTCGACGAAGTCGCGGGCGACCTGGGTGCCTGATACGAGCGGGTAGGTCTGGTCGGCGAACAGTCCGTGCAGCGCGTGACCGAATTCGTGGAACATCGTGACCACGTCTTCGAACGTGATCAGGTTGGGCTTTCCGGCCGCCGGCTTGGCGATGTTGGCGACGTTATAGACGACCGGCTTCGTGCCCAGCAGTTTGGACTGGCCGACGAAATTCGACATCCACGCGCCGCCATTCTTGTTGTCGCGCTTGAAATAATCGAAATACATGAGCCCGAGGGTGGAGCCATCCTTGTCGAGGACCTCGAACACCATCATGTCGGGGTTGTAGACGGGAATGTCCTTGCGCTGCTTGAAGGTGATGCCATAGAGCTGCGTCGCCGCGAAGAACACGCCGTCGCGCAGGACCGTGTTGAGCTCGAAATAGGGCTTCACCTGATTTTGGTCGAGCGCGTAATCCTGTTTGCGCACCTGCTCGGCGTAATGCGTCCAGTCCCAGGGCTGCAATGCGAAGGACTGGCCGTCCTTGCGGATCGTTTCCTGGATGCGGGCGGCTTCGTGATCCTGCTGCGCGCGCGTCGCCGGGGCTAGTTCGGCGATGAAACGCTGTACGGCGGCGGGGGTGTTCGCCATCTGGTCGTACAGCACGTAGGACGCGAAATCGGGGTAGCCGAACAGGGCCGCTTTCTGCGCCCGCGCGTGGGCCAGGGTGGAGATGGTGGCGCGAGTGTCGTCGGCGCCGCCCTTTTCGGCGCGGGTCCAGCTCTGTTCGAACAGGGCCTCGCGCGTGGCGCGGTCGGTCATGCTCTCCAAGTCGGGTTGCTGCGTCGTGTTCTGCAGCGGGATCAGCCATTTTCCGGACAGCTTGCGATCGCCGGCATCCTTGGCGAATGCGGTGATCGTGCCGTCATCGAGGCCGGTGAGGGCGGCCTTGCTGTCGACCGTCAACGCGCCGTCACGGGTGGCGGCCAGGAGCTTCTGCTGGAACGCTGTTTCCAGTGTGGAAATCTGCGTGTTCAGGGCACGCAGTTTCGTCTGGTCGGCGGGTGAGAGCTTCGCGCCGGCATGGACGAACTGCTGGTAGTAGAGTGCGAGCACCTGCGTCTGTTCGGGTGTGAGATTCAGGTGGGCCCGGTCATTGTACAGGGTCTCGACGCGCGTGAAGAGTTTCGCATCGAGATAGATCGAATCCTGATGTTGCGAGAGCAGCGGGGCGACGATGCTCTGTGTTTTGTCCAGCGTGTCGTTGGTATTGGCCTGATAGACGCCGTAGAAGGTCAGGCCCACGCGGTCGAGCATACGGCCCGAGCGTTCCATCGCGACGATCGTGTTGTCGAAGGTCGGCGCGGCGCGATTGTCGGCGATGCGGCGGATTTCGGCCTTCTGGATTGCCATGGCCTGGAGGAAGGCCGGCTTGTAGTCGCCGTCATGGATGATGTCGAAACGCGGCGCCTGGAGCGGAAGCGTGCTCGGGACGGCGAATGGGTTGGAGGAAGCCATTGCGCTGGCGGAAAGACTGGCGAGCGCGGTCGTGGCGATCAGCGTGCTGATGCGGAACAATCGTGTCATTCAGTGAACCCTCGGAACCCGGGCGGCATCGCGTGGCGCCGCGGGCGAAGCCGGATGATCCGGCCGATGATCTTTTATAGGCAGCCATGACCGGTGTGGGAACCGGGTCACCCTGTCCGCAGCCGATTTTGTGGGGGGCGTCGCCGGCGCGCTGATCCCGCGGGGGAGGCGGCCGGGCAGGGTGATCGGGAATGATCCGCTTGCAGGTTGGGTCTATTGGAAACGGGTGGGGGACCGGATGATCGCGATGCGCCTGGTCGGGTGCTTCAATAATTCGGCATCTCTCGATCTGTTCGCAGATATACGGAACAGGTCTGCGACGCTGTCACGCCTGTTCGTCGGTGCATGCGCGCAGGGCTTCGTCGACTTTTTTCTGCTCATGGTCGGGCAAGGGCAGCAATGGCCTGGGTGGTCTGGCCTCGGACAATCCGAGATGATGGATGGCCGCGTAGGCGACGCGGAGGCTGCCGTGGGCGCGGAAGAGTGCCCACAGCGGCTGGAGCCGGTCATTGCAGTGCCGCACGGTGGCGTCGTCACCCGTGCGGGCAGCCGTGACCAGGGTGCGGGCCAGTTTCGGCAGGAAGCTGCCAAGGACGCTGAACCAGCCGTCGCAGCCCGCCAGCAGGGCCTCGGCGGCAATCCAGTCGCCGCTATAGCCGATGGCCAGTCTGCCCACCGGACCGGCGCGGAGGCGGGCGAGTTCGTCGGCGACGGCGCTTTCGGGCGGGGGCGGCATCTTGACGGCGGCGATGTTGGGGACGTCCGCCAGCCGTTCGAGCAGTTCCGCGCCGAAGTTGAAATGGGTGGTGCCGGGATTGTTGTAGATGCACAGCGGCAATTGCGTGGCGCCGGCGACTGCCACGTAATGCTGGTATGCCTCTTCCTGTGTCAGCGGGGTGTAGGAGACCGGGGCCATGAGCAGCCCGTCTGCGCCTTCGGCTTCGGCATCGCGCGCGAGGGCCTGGGCGTCGTCCGTGCGCAGGGTTCCCACGCCGACGATCAGGGGTGTTCGGCCGCCCACGCTCTTGGCCGCGGCGCTTATGGCCCGGCGTCGTTCGGCGCGGGTGAGGTAGGCATAGGTTCCGGTGCTGCCC
This sequence comes from Gluconacetobacter tumulicola, assembly GCF_014174215.1. Classification (GTDB taxonomy): domain Bacteria; phylum Pseudomonadota; class Alphaproteobacteria; order Acetobacterales; family Acetobacteraceae; genus Gluconacetobacter; species Gluconacetobacter tumulicola. The sequence continues at coordinate 3,558 of NZ_JABEQL010000019.1, forward strand.
AGCAGGCCGATGGAATCGACGCCGGCCGCCGAGAGGTGCGCCGTCAGGCGCGTGACGCCGTCGGCATCCACGACGCCGTGTTCGTCGGCCGGGGTGATCGGGAAGGCGGACAGGCCGTGGAAGATCGACATGCTACCTCCTGGTATCAGAGCTGGGCGGTGGCGACCGAGGGGCGGTTGAGCATGGACATCAGTTCGCGCCTTGTGTCGGAATTGGTGCGGAAGATGCCCAGCATGCGGCTGGTGACCATCGATACGCCGGGGCGGTGGACGCCGCGCGTGGTCATGCACTGATGCCCGGCTTCCAGGATCACGGCGACGCCGTGGGGCTGCAGCACGTCGTTGATCGTGTTGGCGATCTGTGCCGTCAGGCGTTCCTGGATCTGCAGGCGGCGCGAAAAGGCGTCGACCACGCGGGCCAGTTTGGAAATGCCTACCACGCGTTTGCTGGGCAGGTAGGCCACATGGGCGACGCCGATGATCGGCACCATGTGATGTTCGCAATGGCTTTCGAAGCGGATGTCGCGCAGGAGCACGATCTCGTCGTAATCATCGACCTCGGAGAAGGTGCGCGACAGGATGGAGGACGGGTCTTCGCCATAGCCCGCGAAGAATTCCTCGTAGGAGCGCACGACCCGGCCGGGCGTGTCCAGCAGGCCCTCGCGCGACGGGTCCTCGCCTGCCCAGCGCAGCAGGGTGCGGATCGCGTCTTCCGCCTCCTCGCGAGAGGGGCGGAGAAGGGGGGACTGGGACATTTCGGTCATGAATCCTGTCTTCGGGGAGGAGCGTGCGCGACGGGCTAGTGGATGATGGCGGGGTGGTAGGGACAATCCAGGCTGAAGGGCGGGACCTGGACGTCGAACGGCCGGTGCGAACGGGCATCGATCATATGATAGAGGCCGCGCATGAAGCCGGTCGGTGTCTGCAACCCGGTGCCGGATGTGTATTCGAAGACCTGGCCGGGCTCCAGCACCGGCTGTTCGCCCACCACGCCGTCGCCGTGGACATGTTCGACCCGCCCGACGGCATCCATGATCTCCCACGTCCGGCGCAGGAGCTGGACCGTCTCGCGGCCCAGATTCTCGATCCGGATGCGGTAGGCCCAGGCGAAGCGGTGTTCCTCGGGCATGGACTGGTCGTCCAGCCAGAAGGTCTGCACGATCACGCGGATCGATTCCGTGGTCGCCTCGTAGCAGGGGGCGCCTTCCATGGCCTCCGCCAGAGCGGCGTCCGGGTCGGGGGGCATTCCCGGCGGCGGCGGTCTGTCAATGGCCATGGCGTGGTCCCCGTCGGCTCAGCGCGACCGCAGGGCCGCGAGGCCGCGATCCAGATCGTCTTTCAGGTCGGCGATATCTTCCAGCCCGACCGAGAAGCGGATCGCGCCGTCGCTGATGCCCAGGCGGGCCCGTTCTTCGGCGCCGATCTTCATGTGCGTGGTGGTGGCCGGGTGGGTGACCATGGAGCGCGCGTCGCCCAGATTGTTGGAGATCGCGATCAGCCGCAGCGCGTTCATGAAGGCGAACGCACCCTCCTTGCCGCCTGCGACCTCGAACGCCACCAGGGTGGAGGCGTCGCTCATCTGGCGTTTGGCCAGCTCGTATTGCGGATGGTCGGTGCGGCCGGGGTAGAAGACTCGGGTGACGCCTTCGGCGGCGGCCAGATGGTCGGCGACGGCGGCGGCGTTTTCGGTCATTGCGCGCACGCGCAGCGGCAGTGTTTCCAGCCCCTTCAGCATCACCCACGCATTGAAGGGTGACAGGGCGTTGCCGGTGTTGCGGGTGAAGGGTTGCAGCGTATCGGTGATCCAGTCGCGGCGGCCCAGCACCGCGCCGCCCAGCACGCGGCCCTGGCCGTCGATATGCTTGGTGCAGGAATAGACGACCACGTCGGCGCCCAGTTCCAGCGGCTTCTGGTACAGCGGGGTGGCGAAGACGTTGTCGACCACCACCAGCGCGCCGGCCTTATGCGCCAGTTCGGAGATCGCGCGGAGGTCCAGGATCTCGAGCATCGGGTTCGACGGGCTTTCCAGCAGCACCGCCGCCGTGGGACGGGAGAGGGCGGCGGCCCAGGCGTCCAGGTCGCGCCCGTCGACGAATTCGGTCTCGACACCGTAGCGGGGCAGCAGGTTGGCGACGATCCAGTGGCAGGACCCGAACAGCGCGCGCGACGCCACCACCCGGTCGCCGGCCTTGACGTGCGACAGCAGGGCCGAGGAGACGGCGCCCATGCCCGTGGAGGTCGCGATACAGGCCTCGGCGCCTTCCAGGTCCGCCAGGCGGGATTCCAGCGCCGCGACGGTGGGGTTGCCGAAACGGCTGTACTGGTAATGGACCACGTCGCCGGTGAAGGTGGCCTCGGCCTGTTCGGCATTGTCGTAGACGAAGCCGGAGGTGAGGAACATCGCCTCGCTCGTCTCGCCGAAGGGCGTGCGCTCGATGCCCGCATGGAGCAGGCGGGTGGCGGGGCGGTAGGTGCTGGTGGAATCGTTGCTCATCATCAGTTCCCGGAACAAAACCGTCAGGAGGCCGAGGCTGGGAGCATCCGGGTGGCGAACCGGTTCTGCGGCCCCGCGTCCTGACGCGGAAATCCGACCGTGGAAACCGTGACGCCCGCGGAGTCTGGCGGTGTCAGGCCTCTTTAGCGCGTCTGTTTAACCTCGTCGCAAGCCGGCCGATCCAAATCACGAGGGCCCCGCGGCCCCTGGGGGCCATTGGACGTCAGGGTTATTGCGGATCGCGGGGCTGCTCGTCAACCATGTGGGACGGGTGGTGGTGGATTGCATCGGGCCGGCCGGTGCGGTATAGGGCTAGCCGCGACGCGGGTGTAGTTCAATGGTAGAACGGCAGCTTCCCAAGCTGCATACGAGGGTTCGATTCCCTTCACCCGCTCCAGACTTGCTGATAAATTCCGGTTGGTGGCGATCTGACGTGCGTTTTCTGCGCCTCGGTGCCCGGAAGCATGTGACGGCGTGGCCCTGTGCGGCACTCTTGCCCATCAGACCGCATTTGTCAGTTGGCCATCTGGCCGGGTAGCGGCGGGCCGCCCAATGCCTTCTGGCGGCATTGGGACGGGAGCGGTTTCCGGGCAATCGGGCTTGAGTTTCAGTCCTTGTGAGTGGCGACAAAGAGTTCGCCATTTGCGTCGATCCAGCCGCGAAACATGCCTTCTGTGTTGAATTCCGCCGTGACCGTGCCGGCGTGGTCGATGGCGATGACGCCGCCGCCGATCCCCTGCGGCGTGAAGGTCTCCGCCAGGATCATGCGAATCGCCTCCCCGACCGAGTGCCCGGCATAGCGCACGCGTGCAGCGATCTCGTGGCCGACCACGTGGCGGATGAACTGTTCGCCCTGTCCCGTGCAGGAAACCGCGCAGATGCCGTTCCGCGCATAGGTGCCGGCACCGATGATGGCACTGTCGCCCACGCGACCCACCGCCTTGTTGGTGAAGCCCCCGGTGGAGGTGGCGGCCGCGAGGTTGCCGTCGCAATCCAGTGCCACCGCGCCGACCGTGCCGTGCTTCTCGCTCTCGCTGGCGAAGGTGCCCAGCCGGTCGTGCGCGCGCATCGCCTGCAGCGCCTCTGCCCGACGCGGGGTGGTGAAATAGGATTGCGGCATCGTCTCCAGCCCATGGGCGGCGGCGTATTCGTCGGCTGCCGGGCCGGCCAGCATCATGGGGATATTCTGTTCCATGAGCCGTCGGGCCAACCGCACCGGGTTGCGCACGGCCCGTGCGCCCGCGACGGCACCCGCCAGCGCGGTCGCGCCGTCCATGATCGAGGCGTCCAGTTCATGCCCTCCCGCGGCGTTCAGTGCGGCGCCATGCCCGGCGTTGAAATGCGGGGAATCCTCCAGGGCCATCACGCAGGCTTCGACGGCCGCGACGGCAGGGCCGCCTTCGGACAGGATCGCGTATCCGGCTTCCAGCGCCTTGCGGATGTCGGCTCGCGCGTCGGCCCATTCCTCCTCGGACAGAAGGGAACGGGACATGACACCGCAGCCGCCATGCAGGGCGATGACGGGGCGGCGGGTCGGCGCGGGGCTCATGGCGTGTCTCCCTGGGGGTGGGCCATGCACCAGGCCGCGACCTGCTCGTGTGTGGCGAACCAGACATCACCCTTCTGCCGGGCGGCTTCGAGCAGGGCGGCGATCACGCCGATCCGGCTGCGATGGCCGCTGATATGCGGATGCAGCGTCAGCAGAAACAGCCCGCCTTCGTCATGGGCGCCCTGGAATTCGGCCAGGAAGATATCCAGTACGTCGCGTGGGGGCGTGTAGGGGCGGAGCGCCGAAAAGCGGTCGAAATTGAAATAGACGGCATCGTCCCGGATCCATTCGGGCGGCAGTTCGACGATACCGGTGGGGGCCCCGTCCTGTACCAGTTCGTACGGATCATCGTCGGCCATCAGGCTGCTGTCGTATAGCAGGCCCATCTCGCGGATGATGGACAGCGTGTTGAGCGAGAAATCCCAGCTTGCCGTGCGGATGCCAACGACCGGCTTGCGGCTGATATCCTGTAGCACCTCCCGCGCGCGGGAGGTCAGGTCCCTTTCGGTTTCTGCGTCCAGATGGGTGTTGCGCTCGTGGATCCAAGAATGGATGCCGATTTCATGCCCGTCGGCGACGATGCCGCGCACTTCCTCGGGATAGAGGAGAGCGGACACGGCGGGGTAGAAGAAGGTTGCGGGCACGCCATGGCGTTGCAGCAGCGCGCGGATACGCGGCACGCCGCGACGGTTGCCGTAATGGCCTTGGCTGATCCGCATCGGGCTTTCATCGCTGTCACGCAGCGGGATCGTGTCGTGGTCGGCGTCGAACGAGATGGCGAAGGCACAGCGTGCGCCGCCCGGCCAGGCGGCGGGATGTAGCGAGCGCCCGGCCCTGGCGCGGCCGACGGCTGCGCGCCAGCGGCTCTCGGGCCATTGCCAGGGAGGGAGAGGGGTGTCGGGAGGCGTCGTCATGGCAGGGTTTCCAGGATTGGTTCGTTGGCGGCCGGCGGTGGCGGAAGCGCGCGGCGCCAGTGTGCGTCCATCTTGCGGGCGAAGGGGATGAACAGGGCGGAAGCGAGGGCAACGAATGCCGCCAGCGCGGCCAGGTTGCCGAACAGATGCGCATATCCGGCGATGGAGGCCGCGCCGAGACCTCCTGCCGGCCCGCGCGTGGCATCGGTGGCGACGAGGCTGCCGAGATAGCTGGCAAGGCCGCCGAGGACAGAGAAACACCCCATCAGGCGGCCGACGCCGTCGGGGGGTGCGTAGCGGGCGATGACGGCGAGCCCGAGGGCTGCGATCAGCAGTTCGCCCAATGAGAACAGCGCATATCCCGCGACCATCCACCAGGGCGAGACCGGCCCGGCCGCGCCAGCCAGTGCTGCCGCGCGCCACAGGACGAAGGAGCCGGTCAGCAGTACGAAGCCGGACAGGAAGCGGATTGGGACGGAAATCGGGCGCCCCTTCCGTTCGGCGCGGTAATAGAGTGCGGCGAGGCAGGGGGCGAACGCGACGATCCACAGATTGTTCAGCGACTGGAACTGGCCGGGTTGCAGCGCCCAGTCCATGCCCTCGAGGCGGATCGTGGCCGCGACGTGGTCGCGCGCGAAGCCGGTCAGTGAGGTCGCGATCTGCTGGTTGAACAGGAAGAACAGGATCGCTTCGGACTGGAGGGCGAAGGATAGTTTCAGGCCCGCGCGCCAGGCGGGTTTCGAACGCCGGTAGAGCATGATCCAGATCAGCAGGATGGCGGCGGCCGCGACCCAGATGCAGGCCCTCGCGAGCGCCGGATAGTGAAGCAGTGTAAAGGCCGCGCCGATACCGGCACCGAGCAGCAGCCACAGGCGGCGATCCGGCGCGCCGGCCGGCGGGGGCGCCGTGGCCGGCAGCGTCAGCGAGACCGCGAAACCGGCCCACAGCACGGCGGCGGCGATACCGAAGCTTGCCTGCCAGCCGATATGCACGGCGAGGAAGGGAATGGCGAGGGCCGCGATTGTCGCCCCGATATTGATGGACATGTAGTAGATGGTGAAAACGATATCGAGCCGGTCGTCGGCGCCGCTGAAGGCGTGACGCAGCAGGCTGGTGATGTTGGGCTTGAAGATGCCGCCGCCGCAGACCAGGACGGCCAGCACCAGCGAGACACCGGTCGCGCCGCCCATGCCGCTGGCCAGGCCGGTATAGCCGATGGCCAGCAGTGCGAGCGCGACGGCGACCGTCCGCCGGGCGCCCAGAATCCTGTCGCCAAGCCAGCCGCCCAGAACGGGCACGCCGAACATGAGGGCGCTGAATGCGCCCCACAGCATGATGGCGCCCTGTTCCGACAGACCCATGGTCCTGACGAAATACAGGACCGAGACGCTCTGCAGGCCGTAGAAGCCGAACCGTTCGCACAATTCGAGCGTGGCGATCCGCAGGAAGGTGCGTCGGCGGGGCTCCATCATGTCAGAACCTGGCGCTGATGGAGCCGAAGAACTGGCGGGGCGAGCCTGCCAGCAGGGACTGGCGGTCGCCCACCAGCGGGAAGCCCTGCTCGCCCACCGTCGAGATGTAGGGTGTGTTCAGCAGGTTGTAGACATCGAACGAGACCGAGAGGTCGCGGAAGATGCTCTGCTGGCCGAAGCTGTATCGCGCACCGACATTCGTCATCCAGAAGCCCGGCACGCTGGTATCGTTGGTGTAGCTGAGGTAGCGGCGTGAAATGTAGCTTGCATCGAAATGAGCCGAGAGCCCCTCGTAGCTGTAGGTCAGGCTCGTTTTGTACATGAACTGAGGGTAGGCGGGAACCTTCTTGCCCTGCAGATAATAGAGCACGCCTGCCGAGGTGATGTTGTTATCGTATGTCGAGCGATTGTAGCTGATGCTGTTGTCGATTGCGAGATGGCGGATCGGGTGGATCACGACGTCGGCATCCACGCCGTTCATGGTTACGCCGCCGAGATTGCCGACGGTCGAGGTCGGATTGACCAGCGAGCCGGAGGCCATGAGCCCGAGGCGGTTGGTGAAGTTCGAGCGGTAGGCGTCGACGGAAGCCGACACGACCTTGCCGTAATAATGATAGCCGACGACGTAGGTCCAGTTGCGTTCCGGACGCAGTGTCCGGCGCGCGATATCGAATGCCGCCTGGTTTTTGACGCCCCACAGGGACGGCACGCTACCCGACTGGTAGCCTTCGTAGGTGAAGGCGCGCATGTTCTCTGCCACGTCGAAATAAAGCTCGTGGTTTTTGAGGAAATGCCAGTCGATATTGACGTGCGGCAGGAACGCGGCCGATGAGGTGACGCTGCCGTTCGGCAACTGGTCGACATGGGTGTAGGAGACGTTATTTTCGTTCGCACCGCCGGCCGTGGTGACGACGAGGGACTTGAAACCGCCGGTGATCGCGAGGCCCGGCAGGATGTGGTACGTATCGGTCAGGTGGTATTGGACCGTGTTGGTGTTGAAGCCCATGCCCCAGACCTGGGCGAACGGGCCGCCATAGGTGTTGAACGGGCCGACTGCGCCGATCGGAGCGCCCTGCCCGAGGACGGGTTCGGAATAGTAATATTTTCCGATATCGTAACAATTATTCTCGAACCACACGCCCGTGCGCAGCACGTTGTTTTCGTAGGTGTGGGTCATCTCGGTCGTGAAGCCCAGGCGCCGGACCTGCTCGGGGATGACCATGAACGATAGCGGGGCGCCGGTCGGCGATGCGACATAGGGGTTCGCCCAGGTCGAGTATTCCTGGCTGCCATGGCCGTAGAACAACGTCTTCCAGCGGATATGGTGGCCCATGTCGAAATCGAGTGTCAGGCCGCCCAGATAATCGCGTTCGGCCTGTCCGCCATTGTAGTAGGCGGCATCGGCGGGATCGGACAGCGAGGCGAAGGACGAGGGATAAATCCCCTGCGCGGCGAGGTAGGCGGTGCGGTAGTCGGGCGCGTAGTTGTCCAGGCGCTGGCCTACCTTGTGCAGCAGCTCCAGGGACAGGTCCTGGTATTCGTACTGGGCGAGATCGCTCCAGTTGAAAAATGCCTTGATACTGCTGTTGTTTCCGATGGGCTGGACGATCTTGGCATTGACCTGCTGGGTGAACTGGTCACCATAGCCTTTCCATTTATCGGCATCGACCCGCATATAGGATACATATGCCTTCGTTCCGAAAGGCGTGAAGGTGCCGGTATCGCCCTTTATGTAGGTGCGATAGCTGTTGTAGCTGCCGAACATCTGCGAGATCATGCCGCCTGCCTTGTCGGCCGGATCGGCGGAATAGAATTCCATCGCGCCGCCCAGTTCGCTGGTCGACGGAAGCGTGACGTCGCCGCCGCCCTGGCTGAGATTCATCCGGGCGATATTGTCCTGTGTGATCGCCGAATTGACGTCGAGGCCGTTATATTTGTTGTAAGACTGGTCCCCGAGCGGAATGCCGTCGAGCGTCGCGCCGAGCTGGCTCTGGTTGAAGCCGCGCACATAGAACGATTTCGAATAGATATCGAGGCCAAGGGGATCGTTGGACACGAAGTTCGCGCCCGTCAGGCTGCCGAGGATCTTGAGCGGGCTTGTGCCTGCGACGAATTTTTCCATGTCCTTCCTGGACACGTCTGTGATGGCGCTGTGGGCGGCCCGGAGTGCCGCGGTGACCATGACGTTTTCGTTCTTCGCGCTCGATGCCGCATGTGAACGCTCCGGTTTCGCATGCTGCTTCTGATGGGGCGTGGCGTTCTGCGGTGTCGCAGCCAGGGCGGTCGAGGACAGCAGCATGAAGGCTGCGGCGCCGAAGGGGTTCATCTTTCTGGTGAACATATGCGTGCCTGCGTCTCCGTTGCGTCATGTCGGGTCGTCGGGTCCGCCGGCAGGTCATTCATCGACCGGAACGAACCGTTATCGGATTAAGCACACAAAATGTTACTCTGCAATGATACAAAATGGACGATTTGGCGAATTTTAGCATCCTTGTGTGTAACAAGTTTCCGTCCTAATATGAGCAGGCACGTTGCGCCGTTCCCGAATGTTGTCGAACAGGTCCGGCGATGGAGGAGGAGGATCTCATTCGACAGGACAGCGCCAACCCGGAGGTGGTGGAACAGGATGGGGGCGAGCGCCTGGACGTGACCCTCTTTCGGATCGACAGGACTCTGGACCTGCCGATCGGAACGCAACTCAAGGGACAGATCGAATACGGGATCGGGCTCGGCGTCATCAGGCCGGGCCAGCGGCTTCCGCCTGTTCGCGAACTGGCCGAGCGGCTGGGCATTTCCCCGGTCACGGTGGGGCAGGTCTATGCCGAACTCAAGCGCGGCGGCGTACTGCGCGGACGGACCGGGGCAGGCACGTTCGTTGCCGACCTGATGGCCGGATGGTCGGCCCGAGGCGCGCGCGGCTCGGAGATCCAATCCGCGATCGATGTGTTGGTCACCCGTGCCCGGGCGCTGGGGCTGAGCACGAGCGAGGTCCTGGGCCTGGTCAGCGCGCGGATGGAAGGTGGCGGCCTGGGTGTGCCCCCGCCATCGGTGATGGTCGTCGGCAATTTCATGCAGACCACAATTGCCTATTGTCGGCAGATGGAGCGGCTGAGCGAGGGGAAGGTACGGTTTCTGCCGACGACCATCACCCAGTTGCAGACGAATCCGTCAGAACGGCAGCGTGTTGACTTGTGTCAGATGGCTGTGACATTTGCACATCGCCGCACCGAGGTCGCGCGTATGTTGCCCGGACTGGGCGTGGCGGTCATCACCTTCATTCCGTCGATGGAGACGCGGATGAAACTGGCGCAGATCGATCCGGGAAGTCGCGTCCTGCTCGTCGTCATCAATCCGGAGTTCGCGGGGTCGATGAAAGCCGGTGTCCAGCAGTTCGCGCCGCATATCGCGGAACCTGTGGTCGTCCTGATCGACGCGCCAGAATGCGAGGTCCTGACGAGGAATGCCGATGTGATCGTCTACGCCACCGGCGCGGATGATCTCGGGCTGAAATTCCCCGACGAATCGATCCATTTTGAATATCAGCACACGCCCAATCCCCATGACGTCAGCCGCCTGATCGCCGAGCTGACCGCACGGCGGCCGTGAGGGGCGCATGTCACAGGAAACATCATGAATTTACGCGAGATGAACTGGATGCAGGTCGAGGCCTATCTGGAGGCGGATGATCGCATCGTTATCCCGCTCGGTTCGACCGAACAACATGCCTATCTGAGCCTGTTCACGGATGCGATCCTGGCCGAGCGCGTGGCGCTTGAAGCCTGCGGACCGCTGGGGATTCCGGTCTGTCCTGTTGTGCCGTTCGGCATGACGCCGCGTTTTCTTGCCTATCCCGGCACGATTTCACTGCGGACGGAAACTTATCTTGCCCTTCTTGAGGACCTCGTGACCAGCCTCCACGGCCAGGGGTTCCGTCGCTTTGTGTTTGTGAACGGGCACGGTGGAAATTGTCCGATCTGGCCGTCACTCTCATTGTGGTTCGAGAAAAATATCGATTGCAGAGGCGTATTTCATGATTGGTGGCGGGCGTCGGAAACCTGGCGTATCGTGACGGCGACCGATCCAGTGGCGATGCATGCGTCGTGGATGGAGAATTTTCCGTGGACGCGTATTGCGGGCATCGCCCAGCCGGATGAGGCGAAGCCGGCCATCATGCTGGAACAATTGCATGATGTGACGCCCGAAATGGTCAGGATTCGCCTGGGCGACGGCAATTTCGGCGGACGCTACGCACGCGCGGATGCGGAGATGCACGCCATATGGGCCATCGCGGTCGAGGAGACGCGGCGGGTCATTGCGGCGGTCTGATCACGGTCGGTACCCGACGGCGGTGCCGGCACAACCCGTTATTGCGGCGGTTGTTCCGTATGGTGTTGGGCCTGGAAGCGTTCGATCGAGCGGCGCAGGCCGGTGTCGGGGGCGGCGGGCATGGTGTCGCGGTAGGTGGTGCCGTTCCAGACCCAGCGGTCGGTGCCGTCCACGATCAGGTCGCGCATGCCGCCATGGAGGCGGTGTGAGAGGGCGATCGGTCCGCTGACGGAATCCAGCACCTTGACCCAGTCGCGCCGGCCGCGCCGCAGGTAGACCGAGGTGGCGCAGCCGGCCGAGCCGCACAGATTGGCCGATTGCAGTTGCACGAACAGGGCCGCGTCCCCGGCACGGGTCGAGAGGGGGGCGGAGCCGACCAGGACCACGGGCGTATCGCCCTTGCGCGTGGCCGCCGCCAGGTCGGCTGCATTGAGCGTGCGGGCTGCCAGGTCCAGCGCGCCGCCGGGTTGCTGGGCCAGGATGACCGGATCGCCGCTCTCGGTCGCGGGGGCTGCCGGGTGGTGGGGTGCGGCCAGGGCGAGGGCGGCGGGGGCGAGCGCCATGGCGGCGGCCAGGGTGGCGAGCAGGCTTGTATGACGGGGCGGGCGAATCATGCGATGAGGTCCGTCGGTTCGCGGGCGGTCCTGGGGGCCGCCTGGGGAAAGGCTGGCTCCGGACCGCGATCCGGAGCCCCGTGAGGGGAGTAACGCATGAACGAGACCGAAAGGACACAGCCGGGTCTGTACCGCCATTACAAGGGCGGCCTGTACACGCTGATCTGTGTCGGCCGGCATTCCGAGACCGAGGAATGGCTGGTGACCTATCGCAGCGAGGTGCGCGGCGATTACTGGGTGCGGCCGCTGGCCATGTGGATCGAGGACGTGGACGGCGTGCCCCGTTTCAGCCCCGTGCGCGAGGCGACGGGCTGATCGGGCGGCCTGTTGCCTTTTTGAATCGATCGCCGCACGATCGCGGGATGTCGCGATTCTCCGTTGTCTGTGCCCTGGCCGCCGGCCTGATCCTGCCCGGGGCGGCCCTTGCCGCGCCCCAATCCGTATCGCCCGATGCCGCGTCGCGCGCTTTCGCGCTGCTGGGCCGTGATCCGGCGCGGCTGGATATGCTGCTGCGGGCCATGCCCAAGGGCGCGGACCTGCATAATCATCTGGCCGGTGCCGTCTATGCCGAGAGCATGCTGGACTGGGCGGCGCGGGATGGGTTGTGCGTCTCGCCCGTGCAGGGGCGTATTCTGGCAGGGGGCTGCGTGGCGGGTGGTGACGGGGTTCGGGCTGCCGATCTGTCGGGGCGGCCGGATATGCGGGCGGATATGATCGATGCGTTGTCGATGCGCGATTTCGTGCCGACCGCGTCCGACCGGTCGGGGCATGACCATTTCTTTGCGACCTTTGCGCGCTTCATGCCCGCGCAGGCGGCCCATGGCGGCGACATGCTGGCCGAGGCGGCGACGCATGCGGCCGGCGATCATGTCCTGTATCTGGAATTGATGATTTCGCCCCAGCTTGGCGCGGCGGCGGGGCTGGGGGCGCGGCATCCTCTGCATGACGAGGCGTTTGCCGAGGCTGACCGGGCCATCGGCCCCGACCTGCCGGCGCTGGTTGGGGCGGCGCGGCAGGATGTCGACGCCATGGAGGCGCGGATGCGGGCCGTGCTGCGGTGCGGAACGGCGCAGGCTGCGCCGGGATGCGGGGTGACGGTGCGCTATCTGTACCAGACGATCCGCACCATGCCGCCTGCCATGGTCTTTCCGCAGCTTGATTTCGGTTATGCGCTCGTCCATGCCGATCCGCGTTTTGTCGGTGTGAATATCGTGGCACCCGAGGACGATGCGGTGGCGATGCGCGATTACGGGCTGCATATGCGCATGTTCGGCTGGCTGGCCGCGCGCGATCCGGGGGTGAAGCTGTCGCTGCATGCGGGGGAACTGGCGCCCGGCATGGTGCCGCCCGAGGGGTTGCGCGACCATATCCGGCAGGCGGTCGAGGTGGCGGGGGCGCGCCGGATCGGCCATGGGGTCGATATCCTGCATGAGGACGATCCGGACGGGCTGATGGCGGAGATGGCGCGGCGCCGGGTGATGGTGGAGATCAACCTGACCAGCAACGATGTCATTCTCGGCATTGCCGGGGCGGGGCATCCGTTCGATGCCTATCGCGCGGCGGGGGTGCCGGTGGCGCTGTCGACCGATGACGAGGGGGTGTCGCGGATCGACCTGACGCATGAATATGCGCGGGCGGCGACGGTCTATGCGCTGGATTATGCCGCCTTGCGCGATCTGTCGCGCGCCGGGCTGGAATATGCCTTTGTTCCTGGCGAGAGCCTGTGGCGCGGGGTGGCGCCGTATCGGATGGTTGCGGCCTGTGCGTCCGTGCCGACGGGGGCAATGCCGGCTAGTGGCGCCTGCCATGATTTTCTGGCCGCGAGTGCCCGGGCGCGTCTGCAATGGGCGCTGGAAGCGCGGCTGCATGATTTCGAAACCATGATGATCCGCGAAGCGGGGCAGGGTGCTGGCTCCGCGCGGCCGAAAGGATATGGACCGGCATGATGACGCACGCATCGCGCAAACGATTGGGCCGGCGGCTGGCGGGGGCCTGCCTGCTGGGCGGCATGGCTGCCTGTGGGAGTGCCGGGGCCCGTGCGGCGCAGATCCCCGTGCGCGTGGTGGTGGTGACGACATTCGAGATCGGCAAGGATACCGGTGACGTGCCGGGCGAATTCCAGACCTGGGTGGAAAAGCTGCCGCTGAAGCAGGAACTGCCGGCGCCGGGCACCTGGCATGGGGTGATGCGCTATAATCCGGACCTTCAGGTGCTGGGCATCGCCACCGGTGAAGGACCGGAACATATGGCTTCGGCCATCACCGCGCTGGTGCTGGACCCGCGTTTCGACCTGCGGCGAACCTATTTCGTGCTGGCGGGCATTGCCGGGATCGATCCCAATTTCTCGTCGATCGGCGGGGCTGCGTGGGCGCCGCGCGTCATCAATGGCGGGCTGTCGCATGCGATCGATGCGCGGGAGATTCCGTCCGACTGGCCGGATGGTTATACGCCGGTCCAGGGCAGCACGCCGACCGACAGGCCGGTGCCGCCTTTGCATTCGCTGTCGGGCGACATGGAATATACGCTCAATCCGGCGCTGGTCGGCTGGGCGTATAATCTGACGCGTTCGCTGGCACTGCCCGACACGCCGGCGCTGAAGGCGATCCGGGCACGCTATGTCGGGTATCCGCAGGCGCAGAAGCCGCCTGCCGTGCTGCTGGGCGACACGCTGTCCAGCGAGACGTTCTGGGTCGGCGAGCGGATGAACCGCTGGGCGGAGCGCTGGGTCGGCTACTGGACCGAGGGCAAGGGCACCTTCGCGACCACGGCCGAGGAGGAAATCGGCCTGATGCAGGCGCTGACGCTTCAGGCCCAAGCCGGGCGTGTGGACCCGCAGCGGGTACTGGTGCTGCGGACCGGCAGCAATTTCGACATGCCGCCGCCGGGCGAGAGTGCGGCTGAATTGCTGAAATCCGAGGCCAGCGAGGGCGGGTATTCAGGTTATCTGCCCTCGGTCGCTGCCGCCTATCAGGTCGGCAGCGTCGTGGTGCGCGAACTGGCGCTGCATTGGGATCGTTATGCCGACCATGTGCCGGGGGCACCGCCGGCGAGGGCGGGTTAATGATCTGACGCGGTGCTGTCCATCTTTCCCTGGATCGTATTGTGCGTGCGTGTCGGAAAATCGACACTGGCCGACCGCTTCGTTATAGCGGGCGACATCCATCAACGTGATTTTCAGGGAGTGGCGTGTGCAGTGCGAATGGCGTCGATCTTACGACAGGCTGGTGCCGATGCTGATCAAGGAGCATTTCGGTGATCCGGGCGGCCTGACGCGGCAGTTTCCCTATATGAAATCGACGTTCCAGTGGAAAGGTGACGGCTTCATCATCAGTGCGGAGGCCCTCGCCAACCCTCATACCGAGTATCATGGGCTCGAGCGGCTTGCTTTGAAGCATCATCGAGCCGGGTCCTATGCTCTTGCTGGGGAGCATTGGTTGATCGCGGCTGGTTGGCGTCGTGGCATGATGGATGCCAATGACGAGCGCCATGTGCAGGCGCTACAGTTCGTCTTGCGTCATGTCGAATACGACAGGGCGATGGCGGAGTGGAAAAAGAAGAAACTGGGGCGAAGCGCGATGCCTTATCCCGGTCAGTTCGGGCTTGCCGACGACTGACGGTCGGAATTTTTTGAATCCACATGGAGTGGATTGTTCCGGTTTGGCGCATGTTGAAAGTCTATGCGGCAGAAGAGCGACTTCATGAGAAGGGGGACCATTTTACGGGAGCCGGACTTGCAGGAACAGGGTGTCCGCTATCGCCTCTTCTCGGACAGCAGGGAGTAAATCCGCGCCTTCTCGAAGCGGACGTGAAACAAGGGTTGTGGACTTTTTGGTCACCGCCAGTTTCGGCGCTGTTCACTGCACTCCCAACTCATGCCACCGATCAGGCCGATCATTTTCATCACGTCGTGGCCTCCTGCATGAGGGGATAGAGCGAGGCCAGCAGCAGGAGCGCCATGCCGATATTGAACCCGCGCAGAATCGTCGGGCGTGTTAGCCATCGCCGCATTGACGCACCGAATCCGGCCCAGAGGCTGACAGTCAGCAAGCTGATTATCCCGCACATCAGGCAGGCAACGGGTAGATTGAACAGGAAATCATGGCGGGGTGTGTAGGCTGAGACAATACTGACGGCCATGACCCACGCTTTCGGATTTATCCACTGAAACCCGGCTGCCTGCAAAAAACTCAACGGCTTGGTGCTGCCAGTAGTTGATCCGCTCGCATCGGAAGTGGCGATCTTCCAGGCGAGCCATATCAGATAGAGTGCGCTGATGTATTTCAGGGCGACGTAGAGAAAGGGCAGCCTATCAAAAATGCTGCCCAGTCCAATCCCAACCAGAGCAACCATGACGACAATGCCTATACTGATGCCTAACATTTGCGGAATCGTGCGCCTGAAGCCGTGATTAAGGCCTGATGCCGCCAGCATCGTATTGTTCGGGCCAGGCGTGATCGAGGTGACGAGAACAAATACTGCCAAAGGTCCGAAACTGTCCCAAAGAGAGGGCATCGGCATACTTCCATCGGTGAAAAATTATATTCAGGAATATTATGTATCGAGTTTGATCAGAATTGATGCAGTCATGCAGACTACTTTTATACAGTTTCTTTGATGCCGATATGACAGTCAATCCTGTTCACGACGTCATGTTGTTGGTCCGTTCGTAGCCGATCCACGGCGGAAACCGAATGCTAGTCGCTCTGGACTGCTCCGGTATTGGCGGAGACGTCCGCTTTCATGCATCCGTTCTGCGAAGCGGACTGTCCGTTCCCACCCCCAAATCGGAAATTCGAACTGAGACATGACCGAATGAACGAAGAGTCGTCTCTTCTCTTTCCTTGGAAAAAGAAGAGATTGTTGATCTGGATTCAATATTTCAGATTCTGGGTGCTCGTGACGATTTGGTCGGCCAGGGCGTCCAGCGCTGACTGGGTCAGGGTGGCGACCTGATCGTCGGTTGTGGCGGGGCCTTGGCGGGTCAGGGTCGTGCGTTGGTGCAACAGAGGCTGGCGTTCGTCGTGGGGGATGATTGACCAGTCGGCTGCCAGTGAGGCGGTGCCGTCATGGGCGATGTCCAGACGGCTGATGTTGATTGCGAGTCTCCAGGTGGCGGGCAGGATTTGTGGCTGGTCGGTCACGAACAGGTCGGTGCGGCTCTGTGCCAGTCGCGCGGTGATGAGGTCGGTGGCGCCAAGGGACAGGCGGCTGGCCCAGCGGCCGGTGGCGCTGCGTTCGATCCGGTTGCCGTCGCGGGCGATCAGGTCCTGGCCATCCAGATAATCGGGCAGGGTGACGCGGGCGACCGCGACGGTCGGCGTTGCCGGGGTGACGGTGCCGACGGGCACCGCACCGGTCGCGATGGCCGGCGCGCCCAGCGTATAGAACCGCACTGGCGGCGACGCGCAGGCCGCGAGCAGGGCGGGAAGAACAAGCCCAGCCACCCACGCCGGCGTGCGGCGATTGCGGAGCGAAAAAGACCATTCTGCAAGTTGGGCTGCCGAGCGAGAGTGCCGTATGGCGGCACGGCCGGCGCGTGTTTTCGAGCATCGGAGCGGAGCGGCCTTGATGGCCGTGAGCACCGAAGCACAGAAAACGCGCGTCGGATCACCGGCAGGCCGACTTGCAGAACGGTCTTTCATGGGCGGCGTCCTGTTAGGAGAAGTTGCGGATTGCGTTCGACGTCGCTGGCGAAGCCGCGCAGGGCGGCGGCGGCGGCGGACAGGTCGCGCAGGGTGGAGTCGATGTTCGCGCGGTCGGCCGAGCGGGGCGATGTCATGTCGTGCAGGGCGGACAGGCTCTCGCGGGCCTGGATCACCGTGTCGTTGGCGTTGCGCAGCACTTCGTGCAGGTCGGCGCCGCGGGCATCGAGCTGCTGGGTGCCGGTATTGGCCAGCCGGTCGATGGCCGTCAGCGTCGTACCCAGCCGTTGCTCCAGGTCCTGGATGGCGTGTGTCGCGCTGTCGACGGCGATGCGCGAATGGTCGGAGGTTTCTTTGATGCTGTCGACCAGCGGAGGCAGGTCATGATCCAGCCGTTCGCTCAACTGCTTGATGCTGGCGAGCGCTGCCTGGGCGTTGTCGGCCAGTTCCTTCAGGGGAAGCTGGGTCAGGGTTTCCTGCACCTTCTGGATCGCGGACTGGCGGGTCGGGATCTCGACCTCCTTGCCGGATACGATGTCGGGGTGCAGGACCGCAGGGGCGGAGGGGTCGAAATCGAGGTCGATCTCGGACTGGCCGGTGACGAAGCTTTGCATGTTCAGCGAGGCGCGCAGCCCGTGATCGATCATGTTCTGCAGGCTCAGGCTACGGTGGGTGCCTGAGGTTCCGGCGATGGAGATGTTGTTGGGCTGGAGCTGGACCGTCACCGGGATATAGGCGGCGTGGGTTCGGGCATCATAGGTGATCGAAATGGAATCGACCGCGCCGACCCGTACCCCCCGGAACGTGACCGGAGCACCGATGCTCAGACCGGATGTCGAGCCCTGGAACACCACGGTGGCCTGCCTTGTGGGCGAGAAGAGATTGAAATTGCCGAAGAATATCAGGGCCCCCATGCCCAGGGCCACACCCCCGACGACAAAGGCGCCAACGATCGTTTCTCGATTTGCCATGGGTCAGTCGGTCCTCCCGGACTCGGTTTCGCGTTCGCGGTGCATGAAGGCGTGGACTTGCGGTTCGTCGCAGTGATCGTGGAGCCAGGACGGCGCACCATGGGCGATCGGGGTTTTGGTCTTGGCGTCGAGGAAGATCCCGTCATCGGCAATCTTGAACAGGCTGGGCAGTTCGTGGCTGACGATGACGATGGTGGCCCCCAGACCGTCGCGCAGGTTCAGGATCAGATCGTCCAGCCGGGCCGACGTGATCGGGTCGAGTCCGGCGGAGGGTTCGTCGAAGAACAATATGTCCGGGTCCAGCGCCATGGCGCGGGCCAGGCCGGCGCGCTTCTTCATGCCGCCGCTGAGCTCGGACGGGTATTGGTCGATGGCGTGCAGCATGTCGACCAGCCCCAGCTTGAGTTCCACCTGGCTGCGGACGGTGGCGGGGTCCATCTTCGTGAGCATCTGCATCGGCAGGGCGACATTTTCGCCGACCGTGAGCGAGCTCCATAGCGCAGTACTCTGGAACAGCACGCCGAAGCGCCGGCTGACCGTCTGGCGGTGGGCTGGATCGGCCGTCCAGTAATCCTCGCCATCGACCAGGTAATGGCCGGCGGTGGGGCGCAGCAGGCCGATCATGCTCTTGAGGACGGTGCTCTTGCCGCAGCCCGAGCCGCCCATGACGGCGAAGATGCTGCCGCGTTTGATATTGAAGGAGATGTCCTTCTGGATCACTTTCGGCCCGAACGCGAGCGTGATGCCCTGGAGGGACATCAGGGTGTCGCTTGTAGCGGTGGCGGGGGTTTGAGGCGCCATGTCAGATTCCGATCGTCGTCGCGATGATGGCGAAGATCGCGTCCAGCGCGATGACGCCCACGATCCCGACCACCACGGCGCGGGTTGCGGCCACGCCGACATCGGCGGCGCTGCGGCCGGCCTGCAGGCCGATGCGGCAACTGGTCAGCCCGATCAGGATGGCGAAGAAGATGCTCTTGATGAATCCGAACACGAACTGGTTCAGTGCCACGGCATTGAGCGTCTGGTGGAAATAGCCGGCGCCGGTGACGGACAGCATGCCGATCGCCACCGTGAAGCCGCCGAGCATCCCGACTAGGCACCCGTACAGATACAGGAAAGGCATGGTGGCGGTCAGGCTGAGGATCGACGGCAGGATGATATAGCTCGAGACCGGGATGCCGAAGACGGTCAGGGCGTCGATTTCCTCGTTGCCCTGCATGGTGGCGATGCGCGCGGCATAGGCGCCGCCGGTGCGGCCGGCCATGATGATCGCCGTCATGACCGCCGACATCTCGCGCACCATGGCGATGCCGACCAGGCTGGCGACGTAGATGTCGGCCGCGAATTTGCGCAGCTGGACCGCGCCGACGAAGGCCAGGATCGCGCCGACCAGGAAGTTCACGACGCTGACGATCAGCAGCGCCGACGGGCCGGCGTTGCGGATGTTCGACATCAGGTCGGTCAGGCGCATCCGGCCGCGCCCGGTCACGCTGGCCACGCCGCCGCGGGCGGTCTCGATGCCCAGCTCGGTCACGGTGCCGATTTCGGTCAGGCTGTCGATGGTGACGGTGCCGATGGCCGCCAGGGGGGCGAAGTGGCGGCGGGGCAAGGGCGGAGCGGGCGCGGGACGGTCGGGCAGCAGATCGAGCAGCTTGCGCGCCGCGTCCGGCAGGGTCTCGGCGCGCATGTCGAGATGGGCCTGTGCCGCGCCCTGCTTGAGGGCCCACAGGAAGCCGATCAGCCCGGTGTCCCAGCGCCCCAGCCCGTCGGTGCTGAAGGTCAGGGGCTGGTTCGGCCGGACCTGGTGCAGCCCGTCGGACGGGAAGGCGGGGACATGGCCCTGCTGCGCGATCCAGTC
This sequence comes from Gluconacetobacter tumulicola, assembly GCF_014174215.1. GTDB lineage: Bacteria > Pseudomonadota > Alphaproteobacteria > Acetobacterales > Acetobacteraceae > Gluconacetobacter > Gluconacetobacter tumulicola. The sequence goes on from NZ_JABEQL010000019.1 coordinate 23,400, forward strand.
GCCGGACAGGACGATCACGTTGGCATTGTCGCCGGCTTGCAGGGACCATTCCGGTTGGCCGCGATCGGTACTGTTCACAGCCTCTCCATATCGCAGGACATCCCCGTGGCGGGTGGTCTGGGAAAAAGGGTGGGCGGGCGACGGGGTGCCGCGTACTGTTTCCTTATCAGATAGAGGCAGTTGGGCAAGGGGGCCGTATCAGGGATGCGGCGGCACGAGGACCCTGGCCCGCGTGGGGGGCACATCTCGACCCGTGGCGGCGGCGGCCAGGTCGTCCATCACCATGCGGGCCACGCCCTGGCGGTAATGGATCGGGTCCCAGAAATTGGCGCGGCTGTCGGCGAGGGGGCCGGGGATTTCGAAGTCGATCGCCATCGCGTGTGGCGTTGTGCGGGCGAGGGTGGCGATGGCGGTGCGGCAGGCGGCGCGCGTGGCGGCGACCTGGGTGCCCGGGGCTCCCTGCTGTTCGCGCGCCGAGGGGGGGAGCCACAGGATCTTGGTGGTTTCCGCCGGAATGGCGTCGAGCAGGCGGGCCAGGAAGGGGGTTGAAGCCGGGGGGGGCGCCGGCCCGTTGGCCGGGGCCGTATCGAACGTCCAGGTGCGGAACAATTCGTCCACCCGGTGTGGGTCGTAGAGCCTGTCGGGCGGTACGAAGCTGGCATAGCCGTCGGAGCCGAAACGCTGTTTCTTGTGCCCGATCAGCCACATGAACTGGTTGGCGGCTTCCTGCACCGCATACATGTTCATCATTTCCAGATAGCCGCGCCAGGGCGAGCCCTCGTACATCCAGTCGGGCATCGGGCGGTTGGGTCCGGATAGGCCGTGGCGGTCGGCGAAGCACCATTCGGCGTCGATATCGATCAGCACCACGCGCGGGGCGGGATGGTGGCGGAGGAACAGGCGCAGGATGCGGTCCTGTTCCCACGGCGTCGCGCTGTTCATGGCCATGTTGGCGAAATGGGCGCCGAACGGGGCGTCGAGGATGGCCGGTTGCAGCAGGCGGCCGGTCGAGGTGCCGACCATCGCGGAATCGAAGCGGGGGCTGACGGCCAGGGCCGGCATGCTGTAGCGCGCGTTGCTGGAAATCGGAATCCGGTGCCAGGGCGGCGACAGGGGCAGCATGCCCCATGGATCGACGAGGGCGACGAACAGGCAGACGAATGCCCCGACCCCGGCTGCCGTGAAGGCGAGCGCGCGGGCGAATCGGCGCCAGGCCGCGCCCTGGCCGGGATCAGAACTGGAAATAGATGAAGGCATCGGGAATCCGTCCGCCGATCAGTAGCAGCAGGAAGACGAAGGCGATCGCGGCGGGCACCGCGGCCAGCGGGCTGGGGCGCAACAGCCGCAGCATGGCCTCCTGCGAGGATGGGCCGACCAGCGCGACGGCCACGGCGATCCAGAACACCGCCGTATCGACGATTTTGGTATGGCCCGCCCCGCCCAGGCCGGCCATGCCGGCCAGCACGCGGCCGGCGGTCGGGAAATCGGGCGCGCGGAACAGGACCCAGCCGATGATGACGAACAGCATCGTCATCGCCCACCCCGCCAATGCCGGCAGGCGCAGGCCCGCGCGGGTCCAGGCATGGTTGACCGCCAGCCCCGCGCCATGCAGCGCGCCCCAGGCGACGAAGGTCCAGCCCGCGCCATGCCACAATCCGCCCAGCATCATGGTCGCCACCAGATTGACCATCTGGCGCGCCGGGCCGTGCCGGTTGCCGCCGAGCGGGATGTAGACGTAATCGCGCAGGAAGCGCGACAGCGTCATGTGCCAGCGCTGCCAGAAGGCGCGGATGCTGGTGGCGCGGTAGGGCACGTCGAAATTGAAGGGCAGGCGCAGGCCGAACATCAGCGCCATGCCGATCGCCATGTCGGAATAGCCCGAGAAATCGAAGAAAATTTCCAGCGTGTAGGTGAGGGCGGCGACCCAGGCTTCGGCGAGATTCGGCGTGGCGCCGCCTGCCGCGTGGGCGAAGAGCGGGTTGCAGGTCAGGGCCAGCGTGTCGGCCAGGCCGGCCTTCTTCGCCAGCCCCAGCAGCAGCAGCATCGCACCCCGCGACAGGTTCTCCCACATTGCGGGGCCGCGCGGATCGGCGCCGAACTGGGGCACGATTTCCGAATGGCGGACGATGGGGCCGGCGATCAACTGGGGAAAGAAGGTCACGAATTCCAGGAAATCGAGCGCGCCGCGCACGGGACGGGCGCCGCGCAGCAGGTCGGCGTGGTAGGCGATTTTCTGGAAGGTGAAGAACGAGATGCCCAGCGGCAGGAGGATGGTCCAGGCCGGCGGGGGCCGGCCAGCCGCCCAGGCCAGGCTGTCGGCGAAGAAATGCGCGTATTTGAAGAGGAAGAGGATCGTGAGGTTCAGCACGATCCCCGCGATCGGCCAGATGCGGCGCCCGGTAGCCGCCCAGGCGCGGCCCAGCGCCCAGTTGGCCAGCGTCAGCGCCACCAGTGCCGGGACGAAGTGCCAGTTCCACAGCCCGTAGAACAGCAGCGAGGCAGCGACCAGCACCGTCTGCCGCGCCGTGCGGTTGCCGGTGCACAGATAGAACAGCGCGAGCGTCGGCGGCAGGAAGCCGAGCAGGAACGCCTGGGTACTGAACAGCATGATGGTCGGGGGCGCGGCCTTACTGGTGCCGGAAGGTCACGACCAGCACGTCGCGCCAGGCGGGGCGCGCGGGGTCGAGCGGCCGGACGGCGGTGACGCCGTGATAGACGCGGTTATCGTCCACCAGGGCGGCGTCCAGCGGTTCGGTGAGGGTGAAATGCCCGACCGGGCGGCGATGGAGATCGTGGATCGTCGTCTCGCCGCTGGCCACGTTCTCGCGCTGGACCATCAGGACCAGCACCCAGTCCACGCCGTCGCGATGCAGCCCTTCGGGTGTCGGCTCGCCGGGTTCCTCGGCGCGGGCCTCGATGCGGAACTGGTGAATTTCGACATGCCAGGCGTCGGGGCGCCGGTCAGGCGGGGTGAGGTCCGTGACCAGGCGCCGCATCAGGCGCAGCACGGCGATCAGCGCCGGGTGGGTGCCGATGGCGGCCTCCACGGGGCGAAACCAGCGTTCGATGCCGCCATTCAGTTCGTTGTAATCGCGGCTCTGATAATGCGGCTGGTGCTTCTTGCGCTCGATCCCATCCGCCGCAACCGTGTAGGTGGCGTGCCGCCGCCGGCGATAGCGGCCGCCATCGGCCATGTAGCGGTCCAGCCCCAGCCGGTTCCAGCTTGCGGCGAATCCGTCCCAGTCGGCCAGGCCGTAGGGTGCGAGCAGGGCGTGGGTGGTGGGCGCATGCAGGAAGGCGAAGCCGCCCTGCGCCAGGGGGGATTCGACGTCGGCGAGATCGGCCGGCAGGAGCGTGTCAGTCATGCGACGGGTCCGGTTGGAGAGGCGCCGGCGCGGTGTTGGTATTGGCAGGCGGTGCCGGCTCGGCCTGTCCGATCATAAGGGGCGTGGTACCGAAATTGGTCATCATCGAAATGGAGGTGGGAACGGGGAACTTTACCCCTTCGGCGACCATGCGCAGGCCCAGCCGGCGATAATATTCGCGCGACACCTTCCACTTGCTGCCCGGCGTGGTGCGGAACGAGCCGATGAATTTCGCGCCGTTGCCGTCGGCATTGTCGACGCCGAGGAAGGCGAAGTCGCTCAGGATCAGCGGCGCGAACAGGTCATCGGTGCGCATGCTGGCGACGACGTCGGCCAGGATGGACGCCACGCGGTCCGGGCTTTCGCTGAGGTCGAGCATGAAGCTGACGACAACGACGTTATAGTCGCGCGAGGTGTTGGCGATGGAGGTGACGGACGAGAACGGAATGATGTGCACGTCGCCCGACGTGGTGCGCAGGCGCAGCGTGCGGATGGACAGATGTTCGACCGTGCCGGACACGCCCCCCGCCGTGACCCAGTCGCCGACCTGCATGGCGTTTTCCACCAGCATGAAGAAGCCGGTGATGAAATCCTTCACCAGGCTTTGCGAGCCGAAGGCGATCGCGGCACCCATGATGCCGGCGCCGGTGAGCAGCGGGGCGACGTTCAGCCCGATCTGCGACAGGGTGGTGACGGCGACGATGATGACGATGACCGTCAGCAGCACGGTGCGGATGATCGGCAGGACGGTGCGCAGCCGGATGGCGCGCGAGACCTGCTCGCTGGTCTCGTAGCGGTTGATCTGGTTCTGCAGGGCGGTGTTCGCGACTTCCCAGACCACGATGGCGACCGTGAAGGCGATCAGGATCGACAGGATGGCGGCGATGATCCGCGTGCCGAGTTCGCCGTGGAGGAAGAAGGAGAGGGCGGGAATACCCCATGCCTGCAGCAGGATGACGGCCGTGGCAAAGATCAGCAGTGCGGACAGGCAGCGCCGTGCATAGGGATAGTAATAATCGGCCCGGGCCCGCAGGCCCGGATAGCGGGATTCGACATCGTCATTGATATGGAACAGCCGGTTCTGGGCACCGAAGAGCAGCAGGGACAGCATGCGCGAGACGACGATGACAATGATGGTCAGGACCGTGGTGCGCCAGATCCAGGCATAGCCGCCCCGTGTATGGGTTGCCCAGACCAGCCACAGCGCCAGGTCGAACACCATGGCCGGCAGCCACCAGAGCTGCGCCAGGCGGCCGAGGAAGAGCCAGAACGAACTTTTCTGGAAACGGGCCGGCGGTTGCAGGGACGCGGCCACCTGATGGCGGATGCGCCAGATGAACACGGCGATCATGAGATGTTCGGCCAGCACCAGGGCGCGGATCAGGGCCTCGGTGCCGCGCGGGGCGAGGTGGAACAATCCGCCCAGCGTGGAGAGGCACACGACGATCGAGGGCATGGCGACCAGCACGTTCCACCAGCGCGTGATGATCCGCGCCGTGCGGTCCGACGCGCGGCACAGGCGGATGGTGGGCGATTTCGGCACCAGGACCGTTTCGACCAGCAGGTACATGCCGCGCGCCGCCACATAGGCGTTGGCCAGCGTCAGCGTGACCAGCTCCGCCTGATCGTTATCGCCGAAGAAGGTCGCCCCGGCATAGCCGACGCCCAGGAACAGCGCCACGGGCAGCAATTTGGTGAGCAGATGCAGCAGCGAGAAGGGAAACCGGCGGATGATGCGCAGGGTTTCGACCTGCTTGCGGTCGTCCTGGCGCCTGGTGTCCTCCACCGTGCGTTCGGCCTGGCTTGCGTTGGGCGGGACGGAGGCGCTGTCTTCGGCCTGGACCTGGGCCGCGCGCTGGTTCAGGCGGCGTTCGGCCTCGACCGCGCGGGCGGTGATGCTGCTCAGGGGCCGGCGCAGCGCGATCGACAGGCCGCGCTCGGCGGCCAGTGCGAGGACGATCACCAGTCCCGCGCGGCCGAACGCATCGAACAGCGTGTGTCGCGATGCCGGATCGGACAGTTCGGTGCGGAACCAGTGGCCGACGAAGGCAAGGTCGGCGAACAGGGCGGCGAATTCGCGCGCCTGGCGGACGATGCCGTTGCGCATGGTCGACAGTTCGTCCAGCACGTCGCTGCCCACGCTGTCGGGTTCCAGCGCCACATCCGACTTGTCGGACGATGCGGGAGGCGTGGCTGCGGCCGCCGGCGCGGCGGGCGCAGCCTGGGGCAGGCCGTTCGCGATTGCGGTCAGGGTGCGGGTGAACTCGGCGCGTTTCTGCGGGTCGTTCAGCACGCCCAGGACCTGCTGCGCCTGCTGGGCGGTCATGGAAGATGGCGGTGAGGATGGCGCGGCGTCGGCGGCGCGGCCGGGCATTGCAGGCAGGAGGAGCGAGCTGAGGAGCAGCGCCAGGATCGGCATCACCCGGCATGGGCGCCATCCGGCGCGGGGGAGGGAAGAACCGCGAACGGGGAGAACCGACATGCCTGGGTATGACCTCCTGGAAGATGGGCCGGGGTGGGACCGGATCGTCGATCGGAGCCTGACTGGACATGCGTGCCGGTGGGCGATCGGGCGCGCATGTCCGATCAGGCTCAGGGAGGCAGGATAGCGATCCGTGCCTGTCGCGTCACCGTATCGCGGTCCAGATGGTACAACATGTCCAGCAGCCGCATTTGCAGGCTGCCCGGTCCGGTGGCCTCGCGCGCCGCGCATTCCCCTGCCAGGCCGAGCAGGACCATGGCGTGCGCGCACGCGGCCATGGCGTCGGGTTCCACGGCCAGGCAGGCGCCGGCCAGTGCGGTGGCGGTGCAGCCCAGTGCGGTGACGCGCGTCATCATCTGGTGTCCGTTCGCCACGGTGGCGACCCGCGTGCCGTCGGTGATGTAGTCGGTGGCGCCGCTGACGGTGATGCAGGCGCCGGTTGCCTGCGCCAGCCGGCGCGCTGCCGCCAGGGCCTGTTCGGCTGTGTCCAGCGAATCCACGCCCCGTCCGGCGGCCGGTGGTTCGGCGTGACCGTCGCGCAGGTGGGCGAGCGCCATGATTTCCGAGGCGTTGCCGCGAATCGCCCGTGGGGCGTGGGCCAGGCTGTCCAGCGCGACGCGGGCGCGGAAGGGGAGGGCCCCCACCGCCACCGGATCGAGAATCCATGGTGTGCCGGCACGTTGCGCGGCGCGGGTTGCCCGCGCGATGGCGGCGGCCTGGGGAGCGGTGATGGTGCCGATATTGACCACCAGCGCGGCCGCCAGGGCGGCGAAGGCTTCGACTTCCTCTTCGGCATCGACCATGGCGGGCGAGGCGCCGAGTGCGAGCAGGGCGTTGGCCGTGCTGTTGGCCGCCACGATATTGGTGATGTTATGGACCAGCGGCGTGGCGGCCCGGACGCGTTCCAGCGTCGTGGCTACGGCGTCGGGGGTGAAGAGTGCGTTCGACATGGGCGGGGGCTCCCGCCCGCTCACGCCGGAGGGGTGAAGCTGACGAGGGCTTCTTCCTGCCGGCGGATGACGCAGGTGCCGGCCAGGAGATCGTGCAGGGTCTGCTTGCGCCGGGTCCATACCACCATCAGGAAGCCCAGGCCGAGCGTCAGGACGGACAGGAAATGGCCGAAATAGCGCAGGGTGGCGCGGCCGATGCCGATTCGCTGGCCGTGGAGATCGGCCACGCGCATGTGGCAGGCGCGCTTGCCCGGCGTGCCCTGCAGGCGCGAGGATTCGAACAGGATATAATAGAGCGCCGGCAGGAGAATTTGCAGGATCTCGTACAGCCCGTTCCCGTGCCATGTGGGATGGAAACCGCTATAGGAATAGGAATAATCGACCGGCACGTCGCGGATCACGTCGCTGATGCGGACGATGTCCGAGATCTGGTACTTGTCCGACGCCGAGCCGCCATTCGTCAGCGTGACGGTGAGGCTGGGGGAGAGCAGGAGCCGCATGATCGCGCCCAGCACGCTGAGGATGAACGCGTCGATGACCCAGGCCAGCGCCCGGAACCAGAAGCCCGCATAGACCCAGACATGGCGGGGATGGAGGCTGCCGAACGGATCGGAAAGCGGGGGCACGTCGGGCATGGAGCGGTCTCCGCGCGGGTCGGTCAGCCGGGATCTGTCAGCTGCGATAGGACCCGTTGATGTCGATATAGCCGTGGGTCAGGTCGCAGCTCCAGGCCGTGCCGGTGCCGTTGCCCAGGCCAAGGTCGATCGTGATCTCGATTTCCAGGCCCTTCATGTGGGCGACGACCGGCGTTTCGTCATAGCCCGGGACGACGGTGCCTTCGCGCGCGATCCAGACGCCGCCGATGGCGACCGACAGCGTGTCGCGGTTGGCGGGTTCGCCGCTCTTGCCCACGGCCATGACGACGCGGCCCCAATTGGCGTCCTCGCCGGCGATCGCGGTCTTGACCAGGGGGGAATTGGCCACGGCCATGGCTACCTTGCGGGCGGATTCGTCGCTGACGGCGCCCTTGACCTGGATCTCGATCAGCTTGGTCGCGCCTTCGCCGTCGCGCACCACCAGCAGGGCCAGTTCCAGCAGCAATGCGTTCAGCGCCTGGGTGAACGGCGCCAGCGCCGGGTCGGTCGGGGTGGTGACGGGCGGGTTGCCGGCCTGGCCGGTGGCGAACAGCAGCACCATGTCGGAGGTCGAGGTATCGGAATCGACCGTCGTGCGGTTGAAGCTGCGGTCGGTGCCGGCGGCCAGCAGGGGCTGCAGGACCGAGGGGGGCAGGGTGGCGTCGGTGGCCACGAAGCACAGCATGGTCGCCATGTCGGGCGCCACCATGCCGCTGCCCTTGGCGATGCCCTGGATGCGGACCGGCACGCCGCCGATCTCCGTCTCGCGCACCGCGGCCTTGGGGAAGGTGTCGGTGGTCATGATGCCGCGCGCGGCGTCTTCCCAGCCGGTTTCCGAAAGGGTGGCGTAGAGGCCCGGCAGGGAGGTGGAAATCTTCTCGAAGGGCAGGACTTCGCCGATCACGCCGGTGGAGGCCAGGAAGACCTCGCTGGCCGCGCAGCCGACCAGGCGGGCGGCATCGGCGGCATTGGCCTGGGTGGCTTCATATCCCGCGCGGCCGGTGAAGACGTTGGCATTGCCGGCATTGACCACCAGCGCGCGGGCCGAGCCGTCGGGCAGGGCGGCGCGGCACCAGTCGACGGGTGCGCCGGGGCATTTGTTGCGGGTGAAGACGCCGGCGACCGTGGTGCCGGGGACGAAATCCGCCATCACCAGATCGGTCCGCCCCACATAGCGGATGCCGGCCGCCGCCGCGCCGAAACGCACCCCGGCCACGGGCGGAAGGTCCGGTAGCGCGCGGGCGAGGGGGGATACGGGGAGGGGAGCCATCGGTCCGGTCTTCTTTTCTGGGGGCGGTATGGTCCGACCCGCCGGGGGCCGGGGAATGGATATGGGTCTTTGTAGACCGATCGCACCCCCGTTTCATGTGAAACCGGGGGTGCGTCCGGATGGGTCGTTATTTCTTGGCCGGAGCTGCCGGGGCCGCCGCCGGGGCGGGGGTGTCGGCGATCGGCTTGCCGCTGGGATCGTAGCGCACGACCTTGACGGTGGAGACCGCCTTCTCGACCGCGTCGCGGACGCCCTGCTGGATCAGCTTCTGGCGGATTTCGTCACGCACGGCGTCCAGCTTGGGCACGGCGGCGGTGCGGGTTTCCAGCACCTCGATCACGTGCCAGCCGTACTGCGTGTGCACCGGCGTCTGGCTGATCGTGTGGGGCTTCAGCGTGAAGGCGGCATCGGAGAAGGCCGGCAGCATGTCGCCCTTCTTGAACCAGCCCAGGTCGCCGCCATTCTGCTTGGCCGACGCCTTGTCGGTCGACAGCTTGGTGGCCAGGGCCGCGAAATCGGCGCCGCCCTTGAGCTGCTTGATGATGTCCTTCGCCTCGGCTTCCGTCGCCACCAGGATATGGCGGGCGTGGACTTCCTGCTCCGGCTTCTTGTTGGCGTAGTTCTGGTCGTAATAGGCCTGGATCGCGGCGTCGGTCAGCGTCGGCGTGACCTTCTGCGACAGATAGGCGTTCTGCAGCGCGTTGGCGGCGGCGGTCTGCATCTGCTGCTTGACCTCGGGCTGGCTCTCCAGCCCTTCCTTGTGCGCCGCGAGCTGGATCGCCTTCTGGTCGATCAGCTGGTTCAGCAGCATCGGGAAGATCATGTTCGGCGGCAGCTGGCGGAGCTGCTGCGGCATGCCGGCGGCGGCCTGGCGCACGTCGTCGAGATGGATGTCTTCACCATTCACGCTGGCGACGACGGGGTTCGGGTTGGCCGGGGGCGCCGGCTGGGCCGTGGCGGCGGCGGGCGCGGGCGCTGCGGCCGGGGCGGCATGGGCATGAGGAATGGAAAGCGCAGGAACGAGCAGGGCTGCCGCCAGAATGGAGGCTGCCGGGCTGGAAGGCCGCATGTGTTGAGAACCCTAAGATATAAAGCGTCCGAGGCATCATGGCCGAGGCCGCCCGGTCCTGCAAGGCTGGGCGGGATGGGTTGGACAGGAGGCTGTTTCAAAAGCGCCGAGGGTGAGCGGAAGCGTGGCGCGAGCCGCGCGTCTGGCGGTGGTTTTGAGCATCGGAGCGGAGCGGCCTTGATGGCCGAGAGCACCGAAGCGCAGGAAACCGCCGCCAGCGGGGCTTTTGAAACAGCCTCTCGGGCCGGCTTCGGTTGACCGGTGGCGGTGTGGGTCCTATCTCAGATGCCGCGCGCGAGAATGCCCTTGCTCCAGTTTCAGCCCGTCCGGGGGTCCGGCCGGGTGTGGGGCCGCGCCATTCCGGAAGGTCTACATGTTCGCCAGTCTTGCCCGTGCCCTGTTTGGAACCGCCAACGATCGCTCTCTGAAGGCATTCCAGCGCCGCGTGCCCGAGATCAACGCGCACGAACCCGCGTTGCGTGCGTTGGATGACGCGGCCCTTGCGGCCAAGACGGTGGCGTTCCGGGAGCGGATCGCGAACGGCACGTCGCTGGACGCGCTGCTGCCCGAGGCGTTCGCGGTGGCGCGCGAGGCGGCGCGGCGCGTGCTGGGGATGCGCCATTTCGACGTGCAGCTGATCGGCGGCATGGTGCTGCATGCCGGGCGTATCGCGGAGATGCGGACCGGCGAGGGCAAGACGCTGGTGGCGACGCTGGCGGTGTATCTGAGCGCGCTGGCCGGCAAAGGCGTGCATGTGGTGACGGTCAACGATTATCTGGCCCGCCGCGATGCCGAGGAAATGGGCCAGATCTACGCGTTCCTGGGGCTGACCACGGGCGTGATCGTGCCCAACATGGCCGACGAGGAACGGCGTGCGGCCTATCGGGCCGACATCACCTACGGCACCAACAACGAATTCGGCTTCGATTATCTGCGCGATAACATGAAGTACCGGATCGAGGACATGGTGCAGCGCCCTTTCCACCATGCCATCGTGGACGAGGTGGATTCGATCCTGATCGACGAGGCGCGGACGCCGCTGATCATCTCCGGCCCGGCCGATGACAGTTCGGACCTCTACCGCTCGGTCGACGAGGTGGTGCGGGAGCTGGTCAAGCTGCCGGACGCCTTCGAGAAGGACGAGAAGTTCCGCACCGTGATCCTGACCGATTCGGGGTCGGAACAGGTCGAGACCATGCTGCGCGAGGCGGGGGTGCTGTCCGAGGGCGGGCTGTACGACATCCACAACATCGCGGTGATCCACCACGTGCAGCAATCGCTGCGCGCCCAGACGCTGTTCTCGCGCGATGTGGATTACATCGTCCGTGGCGGCAAGGTGATCATCATCGACGAGTTCACCGGCCGCATGATGGATGGCCGCCGCTATTCCGACGGGCTGCACCAGGCGCTGGAAGCCAAGGAGCATGTCGAGATCCAGCAGGAAAACCAGACGCTGGCCTCGATCACCTTCCAGAATTACTTCCGCCTCTATCCCAAGCTGTCGGGCATGACCGGCACGGCGATGACCGAGGCCGACGAGTTCGCCGAGATCTACAAGCTGGACGTGGTCGAGATTCCGACCAACCTGCCAGTGTCGCGCCAGGACGGGGATGACGAGGTCTACCTGACCGCGCGCGAAAAATACGATGCCGTCAGCACGCTGATCGAGGAAATCGCCAAGACGCCGCAGCCGGTGCTGGTGGGCACGACCTCGATCGAGAAGAGCGAGTATCTGTCGGAGCTTCTGAAGAAGCGGGGCATTCGTCACAATGTGCTGAACGCGCGTTTCCACGAGATGGAGGCGACGATCGTGGCCCAGGCCGGCGCGCCGGGGGCGATCACGATCGCCACCAACATGGCCGGGCGCGGCACCGACATCAAGCTGGGCGGTAATGTGGAGATGCGCATTCGCCAGGAGCTGGCGGATGTGACCGACCCCGAGGAAAAGGCGCGGCGCGAGGCCGAGATCCGTGCCCAGGTGGCGGAATATCACGGCATCGTTCGCGCTGCGGGCGGGCTGTATGTGATCGGCACCGAGCGGCATGAAAGCCGCCGGATCGACAACCAGCTGCGCGGCCGTGCCGGGCGGCAGGGCGACCCGGGCAATTCGCGCTTCTTCATCTCGCTCGAAGACGATCTGATGCGCATCTTCGGGACCGAGCGCATGGGCGGGATGCTCCAGCGCCTGGGTCTGAAGGACGGCGAGGCGATCGTTCATCCGTGGATCAACAAGGCCCTGGAGCGCGCGCAGAAGAAGGTCGAGGCCCGCAACTTCGACATGCGCAAGAACACGCTGAAATATGACGACGTCATGAACGACCAGCGCAAGGAGGTCTACGCCCAGCGCAAGGAATACATGGCGGCCGAGGATCTGTCGGCGACGGTGCAGGAGATGCGCGCCGACGTGACCCATGACATGGTGCGCCGGCGCATCCCCGAGAAGGCCTTCGCCGAACAGTGGCAGAGCGCCGAGCTGGCCGAGGACGTGCGCGAGACACTGGGGCTGGATCTGCCGATCGTCGACTGGGCGCGTGAGGACGGGGTGGATGGCGATGTGGTGACCGAGCGGCTGGATCAGGCGGCGACGCAGGCCCAGGCCGCCAAGGCCGCCAATTTCGGCCCCTCGGTGATGCGCTATATCGAGAAGCAGGTGCTGCTGACCACGTTCGACTCGGCGTGGAAGGAGCATCTGCTGGCGCTGGACCAGATGCGCCAGGGGATCGGGCTGCGTGCCTATGGCCAGAAGGACCCGCTGAACGAGTTCAAGCACGAGGCATTCCAGCTCTTCAGCGCCATGCTCGACGATATGCGCCTGCGTGTGACCTCGACCATGGCGCGGGTGGAAGTGGCGCCGCCGGTGCTGGACAATCCGTTCTCGCACGCCGCCGAGATCCATGCCGATCCGCATGTGCCGGGCCTGACCTCGGAGCCCGGTCCGGGCGCGCTATTTGCCGAGACGGCGGGTGACGTGACGATTGCAACCCCGATCGGGGCCAGTGCGATCCTGCCTGATGACCCGTCGAGCTGGGGCGAGACGCCGCGCAATGCGGCCTGCCCTTGCGGGTCGGGGAAGAAGTACAAACACTGCCACGGCCGCCTAGCCTGAATGTTGGCCCGGAAACGCGCGCTGGTGGCGATCCGTCGCGCGTTTCCTGCGCTCCGGTGCTCGGAAGCACGCGACGGGCGCGGCCCTTCGGGCCGCTCTCGCTCACCAGCCCACGTTTCCGGGCCAACATTGAGTGGGGCGGATCGGCGGTTTTGATGAAGATCTAGAGATTAGAGAAGACGGACGATGGCGGGTCATTCGCAGTTCAAGAACATCATGCATCGCAAGGGCGCGCAGGATGCGCGTCGGGCCCGGCAGTTTGCCAAGGTGATCCGCGAGATTACCGTGGCGGCGCGGTCGGGCCTGCCTGACCCGGCGAGCAATCCGCGCCTGCGGGCCGCGATTTCGGCGGCGCGCGAGGTCAACATGCCGAAAGACACGGTCGAGCGCGCGATCAAGAAGGCGACGGGTGCCGGTGGCGGCGACGATTATGTGGAAGTACGCTACGAGGGCTATGGCCCGGCGGGCGTGGCCGTGATCGTCGAGGCCCTGACCGACAACCGCAACCGCACGGCATCCGACGTGCGGGCCGCGTTCTCGAAATATGGCGGGTCGCTGGGCGAGACCAATTCGGTGTCGTTCATGTTCACCCGGCTGGGCGTGATCACCTATCCGGCCGGCGTCGCCAGCGAGGACGAGATGCTGGAGGCGGCGATCGAGGCTGGCGCCGAGAATGTGGAAAGCACCGCCGAGGGGCATGAGGTGACCTGCCCGGTGGAATCGTTCTTTGCGGTGCGCGATGCGCTGGAGACGCGATTCGGCGAGCCGGCGAGCGCGAAGTTCGACTGGCGGCCCGGGACGGTGGTGACGCTGGACGAGGAAAAGGCGCGCACCGTGCTGAAGCTGATCGACGTGCTGGACGAAAGTGACGACGTGCAGGCCGTCTATGCTAATTTCGACCTGCCCGACGACGTGGCCGAGACATTGTCGGCCTGACCGGGTTGTCCATGGTCCGGCTGCTGGGCATCGATCCGGGCCTGCGCTTTACGGGGTGGGGGATCATCGACGTGGCGGGCAACCGGCTGTGCCATGTCGCCGATGGCGTGATCGCGACCGATGGCGACGTGGCGGTGCCCGAGCGGCTGCGTTGCCTGCATGACGGGTTGATGGAGCTGGTGCATCGGTTCGCGCCGGCCGAGGCGGCGGTGGAGGAAACCTATGTCAACCGCAACGGGGCCTCGACGCTGAAGCTGGGCTATGCGCGCGGGGTTGCGTTGCTGGTGCCGGCGCTGGCCGGAATCGCGGTTTCCGAATACGGTGCCATGGCGGTGAAGCGGGCGGTGGTCGGCACCGGTGCCGCCAGCAAGGAGCAGGTGGAGATGATGGTGCGCCGCCTTCTGCCCGCAGCGACGATCAAGCGGGCCGATGCCTCCGACGCGCTGGCGGTGGCGATCTGCCATGCGCATCATCGTGCCAGCGCCCTGCGCGTGGCGGGCGGGACGCGCATGGCATGATCGCGCAACTGACCGGACTGGTCGGGCAGGTCGAAGCCGATCGCTGCGTGGTCGATGTCCATGGCGTGGGGTATCTGGTCCATGCCTCGACCCGTACCCTTTCCGCCCTGCCCAGCCCGCCGGAAACGGCGCGGGTGCTGGTGGAGACCGTGGTGCGCGAGGATGCGTTCCTGCTCTATGGTTTTGCCGACGCGGCGGAGCGCGACTGGTTCCGGCTGCTGACGACGGTGCAGGGGGTGGGGGCCAAGCTGGCGCTGGCGATTCTCTCCGCGCTCTCGCCGGGTGAGGTGGCGGCCACCATCGCGGCGGGGGACAAGGCCGGGCTGACGCGGGTTTCGGGCGTGGGAGCACGGCTGGCCGAGCGGATTCTGACGGAACTGCGCGACAAGGCGGGCAAGCTGCCCGTCGGCCCCGGTGTGGTGCTGCCGGGCCGGCCGGCCTCGGCCGGAGTCGAGGGCGATGTGCTGCTGGCGCTGGCGGGGCTGGGCTTCCGCCGGGCCGAGGCGCAGCCGGTGGTGGTGCGGATTCTGGCGCGGCTGAAGGAGGCCGGCGCCGGGCAGGAGGCCGACCTGGACGTGGTGATCCGTGAAAGCCTGCGGGAACTGGCGCGATGAGCGAATTGCCCCCTCGCGCGGTCGATCCCTCGCGGATGGACGAGGATTCGGCCGAGGCCGGGCTGCGCCCGCAGACGCTTGAGGATTTCACCGGGCAGAAGGCCAGCCGCGAGAATCTGGCGATCTTCATCGCCGCCGCGCGTGCGCGGGGCGAGGCGATGGACCATGTGCTGCTGCATGGGCCGCCGGGCCTGGGCAAGACCACGCTGGCGCAGATCGTGGCGCGCGAGCTGGGGGTGGGTTTTCGGGCGACGTCGGGGCCGGTGATCCAGCGCGCGGGTGATCTGGCGGCGATTCTGACCAATCTGCAGCCGCGCGACGTGCTGTTCATCGACGAGATCCATCGCCTGCAGCCGGCGATCGAGGAAGTGCTCTATCCGGCGATGGAGGATTTCCAGCTCGACCTGATCATCGGCGAAGGGCCGGCCGCGCGGTCGGTGCGCATCGACCTGTCGCCCTTCACGCTGGTTGCGGCGACCACGCGGGCCGGCCTTCTGGCCACGCCGCTGCGCGACCGGTTCGGCATTCCGCTGCGGCTGGTGTTCTACACGCCTGAGGAATTGCGGCAGATCGTCTCGCGCGGGGCGCGGAAGCTGCAATTCGACCTGACGCCGGAAGGGGCGGAGGAAATCGCCCGCCGGTCACGCGGGACGCCGCGCATCGCCGGCCGCCTGTTGCGGCGGGTGCGCGACTTTGCCTCGGTCTCGCGCGCCGGCGCGGTGGATCGGGCGATGGCCGATGCCGCGCTGTCGCGGCTGGAAGTCGATTCGCTGGGGCTGGATGCGATGGACCGGCGCTATCTGCGGCGGATCGCCGAGCACCATCATGGCGGACCGGTGGGGGTGGAGACGCTGGCGGCGGCGCTGGCCGAGGCCCGCGATACGCTGGAAGATGTGGTGGAACCCTATCTGATCCAGGAAGGGCTGGTGCTGCGGACCAGCCGCGGACGGATGCTGGGCGAACGGGGATGGCGCCATCTGGGGCTGCAGCCGCCGGCCCGCCTGGCCGACCAGGGCGATCTTTTGTTGGGAGATGACGGATGAAGCACAGCATCCCGTTCCGCGTCTATTACGAGGATACCGATGCGGGGGGTGTTGTCTATCATGCCCGCTATCTGGCCTTTGCCGAACGGGCGCGGACCGAGGCGATTCGCGGGCTCGGCCGATCGGCGTTTTCGCTGCTGGAAGAATATGGGCTGGCCTTCGTCATCCATCGCGCCGCGATCGACTACAAGCGGCCGCTGCGGCTTGACGATATCGTGACCGTGACCACCCGCCTGATCGAACAGGGCCCGGCGAGCTGTCGGCTGGAGCAGGAATTCCTGCTGGGGGAGATATGCTGCGCGCGTCTGGACGTCCGGCTGGCGTGCGTGCGTGCCGCCGACGGTCGGGCTGCCCGATTTCCGCCTTTATGGCGTGATCTTCTGACCGGGTTGCTGGACTAGGGCGAGGCGTTTTTCCGCGTTTCTGTCCGGGAGAAATTTTTTCCGTGCGGCGGGTGCGTCCCGCCGTGGGGGGTGCTTCTGCTTTCTCCTGGAAGCCTATAAGGAACAGTTTGGAAAGCAGTGTGGGACTGCCCCGACTCGGCGTCGGGAGCGGGGTGCCGAAGCTGTGTGCGGAAGGTGCAGGAGGCGTTTTTGGACCAAGCGGTTAACGCGGCGAATCTGGGCGCGGCTGCGTCCGACCTGTCGCTGTGGAGTCTGTTTCTGAACGCGGCGATCATCGTCAAGCTGGTGATGATCGGCCTGGCGGTCAGCAGCGTCGTCGTATGGGGCATCATTTTCGACAAGATCGTGACCCTGCGGCGGGTGAATCGCGAGGCGTCGGCGTTCGAGGACAAATTCTGGTCGGGCGGCAGCCTGGACGATCTGTACGAATCCGATGGCGCCAAGCCGCTGCACCCGATGGCGGCCGTGTTCGGCGCCGCGATGGGCGAATGGCGCCGCTCGGCACGCATCGCCGGCATCGACCTGGCGCGCGGCGGGGTGAAGGAGCGCGTCGACCGCGCCATGAACATCACCATCACGCGCGAGATGGAGCGGCTGGGCCGCTGGATGATCTTCCTGGCCACGATCGGGCCGGTGGCGCCGTTCATCGGCCTGTTCGGCACGGTGTGGGGCATCATGCACGCGTTCGGGTCGATCGCGGCGATGCACAACACCAACCTGGCCGTGGTGGCCCCCGGTATTTCCGAAGCGCTGTTCGCCACCGCCATCGGCCTTGTGACCGCCATTCCGGCGGTGATCGCCTATAACGTCATCAGCAACAGTCTGGGACTGTTCGAGGACCGGATGGCGGCCTTCGGCACCGAATTCGCCGCGATCCTGTCCCGCCAGTCCGAAGAAAGGGGCTGAATCATGGGCGTTTCCCTCGGTGGAGGGGGCGGCCGCCGCGGGCGTCGCCGCCCCATGTCGGACATCAACGTCACCCCGCTGGTCGACGTCATGCTGGTGCTGCTGATCATCTTCATGGTGACGGCGCCGATGATGACCAGCGGCGTGAATGTGGACCTGCCGAAGACCGACGCGGCGCCGGTCAATGCCGACACCAAGCCGATCACGGTGTCCATACGCAGTGATGGCGCGCTGTATCTGGGCGACAATCCGGTGTCGTCGGACCAGCTGGTGGACCAGCTGCGTGCGGCGGCGCAGAACGACCCGTCGCACCGCATCTTCGTGCGGGGGGATTCGCATATCGATTATGGGCGCGTGATGGAGGTGATGGGCCGCATCACCGCCGGCGGCTTTACCCATGTCGCTCTTCTGGCCCAGCAGCCGCCCTCGGGCGGCGGCGCGCCCTGACGCCATCGGGTAGGAGAGCCGCAATCGTGGTTCCGCCGCGTCGTTCCGAACGTAACCTGATGCGGCGGTCGATCGTCGCATCAGGTGTCGCGCATATGGTGCTGCTGGCGGCCGTGCTGCTGGGGCTGCCGGTTTCCGTGCCGCCCGAGCCGCCGCCCCCGCCGACCATCGAGATGGAGTTCGCCCCCTCGGACAGCGGCGGTACGCCGCACAAGGCCGACAAGCCGGCGCCCAAGCCCGCCCCGGCCCCGGCCCCCGTGCCGCAGGAGGCGCCGCCGGCCCCGACGCCGCCGGTCAAGGCGCCGAACGAGGAAGCGGCCCCGCCGCCGCCTCCGCCGCCGCCCATGCCGCCACCGCCGGAGACGCCGCCGGCGAAGCTGCCCGATACCCCGGTGCCGCCCAAGGTCGAGCAGCCGTCGCCCGATGCCGTGCCGACACCGCCTTCCCTGCCGTCGCCGCCGGTGCCGTCGCATGAAGCGGCCCCGCCGTCGCCGCAGCCCGAGCCCGCGCCCCTGCCCAAGATGCAGCAATTCTCGCACATCACGCAGCCGAACGAGGCGAAGAAGGCGGTGCCGGATACCCATTCGCTGCTAGCGACGCTGGATGCGTTCCGTGCCGACCAGAAGCAGACCCATCCGCCGAAGGCGCGGGCGAACCCGGTGCAGGGCGGGGCGCCCGACGGGGGCGGCGCGCCGGATGGCGACATCACCAATGCGCTGAGCTCGGCCGAGCAGAAGGCGATCGGGAACGCCGTCCGCCGCTGCTACACCGAGGATACGGCGGCGAAGGATTATGCGCAGTTCGTGGCCCATCTGGTGGTGACAGTGGATGGCGCGGGCATGGCCCGCATCGTCCAGTTCGCGCCCGAGACCCAGGCGCGGATGGCGGGCGATTCGTCCTATCGCGCGCTGGCTGAACGGGCGCGTGCGGCGGTGCTGAGCCCGACCTGCGCGCAACTGCCCATACCCAAGGCGATGCTGGGGCAAACCCAGCAGCTCAAATTCGTTTTCCGTCCGTGAGGCAGCCCAGGCGCTGCCCCGTCGGTGCGTTCGAGGAGAAGACCATGCGTCCGAGTGACCTTCCGCTGATTTCCGATGTCGAGGCCTCGCTGCTGGCGACCCATTTCGGCCGCCGTGCCCTGCTCGGGGCCGGAGCCGTCGCCGCCGGTGTCCTGGCCATGCCGCTGTCCGCGCTGGCCCAGGCCGCGCCCGGCGCGCCGGGCGATGCCGAGATCACGGTGGACCAGGCGCGCACGGCGCCGATTCCCATCGTCATTCCGGTGCTGGGCGGCGATGCGGGGCAACTGGTCAGCAGCGTGATTTCCGGTGACCTGGGCAATTGCGGCCTGTTTGCCCCGATCAATGGTGCGCTGCCGGTCGGCGTGCCGGATTTCGGCACCTACAAATCGCTGGGCGCGCGGGCGCTGGTCAGTGGCACCGCCACCACGGGCGCCGGGGGACTGCGCGTCGAGTTCCGGCTGTGGGACGTGCTGACCGGGCAGCAGATCCAGGGCACGGCCTACACCGCCGGGGCCGGCGACGCGCGCAAGATCGCGCATATCATCGCCGATGTGATCTATGAGCGGCTGCTGGGCGAGAAGGGATATTTCAACTCGCGGATCGCCTATATCGCGCGGTCCGGCCCGCGGACGCACCAGACCACCCGGCTGGCGATCATGGACCAGGATGGCGCCAACAGCCATTATCTGTCCGGTGGCCAGTGGCTGACCCTGACCCCGCGTTTCAGCCCGGTCAGCGACCAGATTGCGTTCATGTCCTACGCCAACAACCGTCCGCGCGTGTACGTGCTGAACCTGGCGACGGGGCGGCAGCAACTGCTCGGCGATTTCGACGGGATCTCGTTCGCGCCGCGCTTCGCGCCCGACGGGCATACGGTCATCATGTCCGTCACGCGCGGCGGGGGATCGGACATCTATTCGGTCGACCTGGCCTCGCGCGGCAAGCGGCAGCTCACCAGTTCCGGCGCCATCGATACCAGCCCGTGCTACAGCCCGGACGGGTCGCAGATCGTCTTCAATTCCGATCGCGGGGGTACGCCGCAGCTTTACATCATGAGTGCCGGCGGGGGTGGGGCGAAGCGGATTTCCTACGGCAATGGCATATATGGCTCGCCAGTCTGGTCGCCGCGCGGCGACCTGATCGCCTTTACCCGCATTGCCAACGGCAGTTTCTCGCTGGGCGTGATGGTGCCCGACGGCACTGGCGAGCGCATCCTGACCCAGGGCTTTACCGTGGATACGGCGACCTTCTGCCCCAATGGCCGGGTGCTGGCCTTCTGCCGCCAGACGGCGGCGGGAGCCGGGGGGGCGGGGTTCTCGTCCTCGATCGGCACGATCGACATCACCGGCTTCCACGAGCGCTCGATCCCGGCGGCCGGCATGGCGTCCGATCCGGCCTGGTCGCCGCTGAACGGCTGAAAACACGCCGGGAAGGCGCGTTACTGTGCTTTTCAGGCCGATGTACAAAACAAGATGCCCGGCATGTGTTACGGGCATCTTGACGGTCTGTCATGTCTGGCGCTAACGGGCGAGTGGGCTCCACTGTTCGTATAGTTCTGTCGTCGGGTTGTTGACGGAACAAAACGAGTATCGGAACCAGATAAAGCTTACCGGCAACTTAATCATATGGTTCCGTGCGGGAACCGATCTCAGGATCTAAAACCAATGAGACTGAAGCTTCTTGGTGCGCTTGGCATGGCCGTTTTTCTCGCGGCGTGCTCGGACGATACGAACAAGGGCGCCACGACCGGAACCGGTGCTGCCGCCCAGAGCACCGGCGTGACGCCCGGCAGTGAAGCCGATCTGGTCGCCAATGTTGGCGATCGCGTCTTCTTCGAGCTGAACAAAAACAACCTGTCCAGCGAAGCCCAGGCGACGCTGGACCGCCAGGCTGCTTGGCTGGCGAAGTATCCGCAGGTTACCGTGCAGCTCGCCGGCAACTGTGACGATCGTGGCACCGAAGAGTACAACATCGCCCTGGGCGAGCGTCGTGCCAACGCGGCGCGCGACTACCTGGTGGCCAAGGGCGTTGCCGCCTCGCGCATCACGACGATCTCCTACGGCAAGGATCGTCCGACCGCGACGGGTGACAACGAGGAAGCCTGGGCCCAGAACCGCAACAGCATCACGTCGGTTCGCTGAGCGAACCGGCCGACGCGTTCGGCTGAAGGAAGCCGGCCAGGTGTTTTCACCTGGCCGGCTTTTTTATTTTGTCGTTGCCTCGTCTTCATGGCTGGACCGTGCGTGATCTCTTCACGCCTTCGGGGAGGGCGTGCATAAGGGGTGGCGTTTATGACCTCGTATCGTCGCGCCCGGCGATCGGCATTGGTCCGGCCGGCGGCGGTGCGTTCATGGAGACATCCGTATCATGCGGTCTGTTGCCTTCCGCCCTTTTTTGCCGTTTCGACATCGCGGGGGACTGACCCCGCGCGCAAGGGGGCTGGTGATCCTGACCCTGCTGGCCGGCCTGTCGCCGCTGGCGGTCCGGGCGCAGGATACCGAGCAGATGACGAGTCGTGAGGGGATCGCGCTGCAGAACCAGATCATGGATCTGCGCCAGCAGCTTTCGCAGATGCAGTCGGCGGCGCCCTGGGGGCAGGGGAACGGGCAGGGCAATGGCATCCTTCCGCCGCCCGCGCCCGAGGCTGGCGGCAATGGCGGCCCGCCGGCCGGTGGCGATCTGACGGCGCAATTGCTGGACCGGGTGATGACCCTGGAGCAGCAGGTGCGCGACATGCGCGGGCAGCTCGACCAGCTGACCAACCAGGTGCAGCAGCAGAATGCGACCCTGGCGAAGCAGATCGACGACATGAATTTCGCCATGCAGAATGGTGGCCACCCGGCGCCCCGGCCGGATGCACCCCCTACGGAGGCTGGACCCGCTGCTGCGGCCGGTGCCGGAGAGGCGCCAGCGGCCAAATCCACGCCCGAAACCATGCTGCGGGACGGCAATGCGGCCCTGATGCATGGGGATTATGCGGCGGCGCAGGCGGCCGCCAAGCAGGTGCTGGCCGGCCCGCGCGGCCCGTTGCAGATCGACGCGCAATTCCTGCTGGCGCAGTCGCTGGCCGGGCAGAAGCAGTATCGGCAGTCGGCCGTGGCCTATTACGATACCTATAACCGCTCGCCGCGCTCGGGCCGGGCGCCGGATGCGCTGCTGGGCGTGACGGCGTCGCTGCTGGCGATGGGGGACAAGAATTCGGCATGCCAGGCCCTGGCCAAGCTGAAGAGCGAGTTCCCGTCGCCGGCGCCGCGCGTCAAGACGGCTGAGGCGGCCTATCGCACCCGCGCCGGATGCCACTGAGAGCGTGACCGGAGATGCGCGCTGGCGGCGATCCGACGCGCGTTTCCTGTGCTCCGGTGCTCACGGCCATCAAGGCCGCTCCGCTCCGGTGCTCGGAAACGCACGCCGGGCGCGGCCCTGTGGGCCGCTCTCGCTCGCCAGCCCACATCTCCGGTCACGCTCCTGAGCTCGGCCTTGCGGGCCGCTCTCCGTTCGCCAGCCCACATCTCCGGTCACGCTCTTGAGCCCGGCCGTCGAGAGGGATTCCGAGGGTGGCTGGATTATGGATGATGGTTGGTTTGCCGCCATCATGGCGGGGTTGGGGCCCTGGGTGCCGGATGGGGCGGGCATGCCCGAGGTGGGTATTGCGGTGTCGGGCGGGGCGGACAGTCTCTGCCTGGCCTATCTGGCGGGGCGGTGGCGCCGGGCGGTGCGGGCGCTGATCGTCGATCATGGGTTGCGTCCGGCGGCTTCCGCCGAGGCGCGTCTGACCCGCGACCGTCTGGCGCGGCTGGGTATTCCTGCCGAGATCCTGGTGCTGGAGGGGGTGCGGCCCGGCCCCGGCCTGGCCGACCGGGCGCGGCGTGCGCGCTATGCGGCCCTCTCGGCCGCCTGTCGCCGGGCGGGCATCGTCGACCTGTTGCTGGGGCACCATGCCCGCGACCAGGCGGAAACCATGCTGATCCGGCGCCGTGCCGCCAGCGGGCCGGACGGTCTGGCCTGCATGGGCGCGGTGACGTTTACTCGGGACCTGCGCCTGCTACGCCCGTTGCTGGATATTGAGCCGGCGAGCTTGCGCGGCACGCTGCGGCGCGCGGGGCTGGAATGGGTGGAAGACCCGTCGAACGTCGATCAGCGGGCCGAGCGCGCCCGTCTGCGGGCCACGGTGTGCGCCGATCCGCCGGCGGTGATGCGGCTGCAGGCGGAGGCGCGGGAGGCGGGGGTTGCGCGCATGGTGCGGGATGCCGAACAGGCGCGGTGGCTGGCGCGTGGCGTGACGGCTGCCGAGGGCGGCTGGGTGGGGCTGACGGAAGACCCGGCTTGCCCGCGTGCGCTGGCCTTTCTGCTGCGTGCGGTATCGGGGCGGGATTATCTGCCGCCTGCGCGGGCGGTGGCGGCGCTGTGTGCCGATCCGCGGCCGGCCACGCTGGCCGGTGCCTCCCTGATGGCGGCGGGCGCGGCCTTGCGCCGCGCCGGGTTGCGCTGGCTGCTGCTGCGCGAGGAGGCGGCGATGCATGCCCCCATGCCGGCGGCGGAGGGATGTGTGTGGGACGGGCGCTTTGTGCTGTCCGCGCCGCATGGGGCCGACCTGCGGGGGGTGACGGTCGGGGCGGCGGGGCCGCCGGGGCGGTGGATGCCGCCCCCGGACTGGAAGACGCCGTGGCCGGCCCGCGCGCTGCGCACCCTGCCGGCCCTGTTCCGCGCCGGGCGGGTGGTCGGGGTGCCGACGATAGGGATCTGCCACGATCCGGCGCTGGCAGGGGTGCGCCTGACGCTGATGCCCGGCGCGGTGGCAGTCGAGGCGGGGCGTTTCGCGGGGGGCGATTGACCGGTTGGCAGGCGGATTTTCGCGCCGGGGGGCAATAAAGACCCTGTGTGGGGGTGTGAATGTCCCTCGAAGGGCCTATGTATGACTAAATCGAGGTAGAGAAGGCGTCTGGCTGCCGGTCAGAAGGAAGCCTTACCTGCGTGTTTCGGCACCAGGCGGAATCCGGGTGGCGTCAAGCGTATGGAACAATGGGCAAGATGAACAATTTTGGCCGGAACCTGGCCCTCTGGGTAATCATTATCGTACTGCTGCTGTTGCTGTTCAACGTCTTCCAGCCCGGAAGCACGCAGCATGCCGCGCAGCAGCTGGCATATTCCGACTTCATCGGGGACGTGAATAATGGGCGCGTGCGCTCGGTCGTCGTGCAGGACCATAATGTCTCCGGCACGCTGACGGACGGTACGTCGTTCGAGACCTATACCCCCCAGGACCCGACCCTGATCCCGCGCCTGACCGAGAAGGGCGTGGAGGTGATGGCGAAGCCGCAGGACAGCGATTCCAATCCGTTCCTGCGCTATCTGATCAACTATGCGCCTATCCTGCTGATGTTCGGCGCCTGGATCTTCATCATGCGCCAGATGCAGGCGGGTGGCGGCCGGGCGATGGGCTTTGGCAAGTCGCGCGCCAAGATGCTGACGGAAAAGCAGGGGCGCGTGACCTTTGAAGATGTCGCGGGCATCGACGAGGCCAAGGGCGAGCTGCAGGAGATCGTGGATTTTCTGCGCGATCCGCAGAAATTCACCCGGCTGGGGGGCAAGATTCCCAAGGGCGTGCTGCTGGTGGGCCCGCCGGGCACCGGCAAGACGCTGCTGGCCCGCGCCATTGCCGGCGAGGCGAACGTGCCCTTCTTCACCATCTCGGGCTCCGATTTCGTCGAGATGTTCGTCGGCGTCGGCGCGTCGCGGGTGCGCGACATGTTCGAGCAGGGCAAGAAGGCCGCGCCGTGCATCATCTTCATCGATGAGATCGACGCGGTCGGCCGTCATCGTGGCGCCGGTCTGGGCGGCGGCAATGACGAGCGCGAGCAGACGCTGAACCAGATGCTGGTCGAGATGGACGGGTTCGAGAGCAACGAGGGCGTGATCCTGATTGCCGCGACCAACCGCCCCGACGTGCTGGACCCGGCCCTGCTGCGCCCCGGCCGCTTCGATCGTCAGGTGGTGGTACCCAATCCCGACGTGATGGGGCGCGAGAAGATCCTCCGCGTGCATATGCGCAAGGTGCCTCTGGCGTCGGATGTCGATCCCAAGGTGATCGCGCGCGGCACGCCGGGCTTCTCTGGCGCCGACCTGGCCAATCTGGTGAACGAGGCCGCGCTGATGGCTGCCCGCCTGGGCAAGCGCACGGTCGCGATGCTGGAATTCGAGAACGCCAAGGACAAGGTGCTGATGGGCGCCGAGCGCCGCTCGCTGGTCATGAGCGAGGACGAGAAGCGGATGACGGCCTTCCACGAGGGTGGGCATGCGCTGGTTGCGATCCTGACGCCGGGTGCCGACCCGGTGCACAAGGCCACGATCATTCCGCGCGGCCGTGCGCTGGGTCTTGTGATGAGCCTGCCCGAGGGCGACCGCTATTCCAAGAGCCGGGCGAAATGCCTGGGCGAGCTGACGCTGGCCATGGGCGGCCGTGCTGCCGAGGAGATTATCTTCGGGGCCGACAACGTGTCGAACGGCGCCTCGGGCGATATCAAGATGGCGACCGACCTGGCGCGCCGGATGGTGTCGGAATGGGGCATGAGCGACAAGCTGGGCATGATCGCCTATGGCGATAACGGACAGGAAGTCTTCCTGGGCCACAGCGTGACCCAGAACAAGAACGTGTCCGAAGAGACGGTTCGCGAGATCGATGACGAGATCAAGAGCCTGATCGACAGCGCCTATTCACGGGCGCGGACCCTGCTGATCGAGCATGTCGAGGACCTGCACCGGCTGGCCAACGCGCTGCTGGAATATGAGACCCTGTCGGGCGAGGAAATCCGCCAGGTGCTGCGCGGCGAGGCGATCGAGCGGGTGGTGGTGGATGATCCGATGCCGGAGAATCGCCGGTCTTCGGTGCCGCCCACGCCGCCGGCGGCGCCGCTGCCCTCACCGGGTGGTGGGGCGGGCCTCGATCCGGCTCCGCTGCCGGGCTGACGCTGGCGGGCTGCATTTTGCTTGCAGGATGGGTAGGGAAAACAGGCGGGGGTGGCTCCGTCTGTTTTCGTTTCAGGACCATGCCATGATGATGGGGCGGGAGGTCGATGGACGCGTTGCGGCTGCTTGAACCGACGGGACTGGTGTTCGGGCAGGATGCCCATGGGGCGGTGGAGGCGGGGCTGGCCCATTGGCTGGCTGGTGGGCCGGCGGCCTTTACCCTGGCGCGTTTGATCGACGGCGATGCCGCGCGAATGGTCCGTGCGGCGGATGTGCCTGCTGACTGGCTGGATGTGCTGGCGCGCGTGACCGCGCCGCTGCCCTCGGCGGACCTCGCACCCGGGCCGCAGGTGATGGGAATCCTGAACGTCACCCCCGACAGTTTCAGCGATGGCGGCCGCCATTTCGGGGCCGAGGCGGCGATTCGCGCCGGCATTGCCATGATCACGGCGGGGGCGGGATTGCTGGATATCGGCGGTGAGAGCACGCGCCCCGGATCGGTTGTCGTGACGCCGGAGGAGGAATGGGCGCGCATTGCCCCCGTGCTGGCGGAATTGCGGCTTCAGTCCGACGTGGCGCTGTCGGTCGATACCCGCAATGCGGGGACCATGTCGGCTTCGCTTGGGGCGGGGGCGGCGCTTATCAACGATATCTCGGCCCTGCTGCACGATCCGTACGCGCTGGCGGTGGTGGCCGATGCCGGTTGCCCTGTCGTGCTGATGCACATGCGCGGCACGCCGCAGACCATGCAGCAATTCGCCACCTATGACGATGTGGCCGTCGACGTGACGCGTGAACTGGCCGCGCGGATCGACGAGGCGGTGGCGAACGGCATTGCCCGGGACCGGATCATCGTTGATCCGGGCATCGGGTTTGCCAAGAATGCCGCGCAGAATATCGAGATGATGCGGCGCCTGCCGATTCTGGCCAATCTGGGGTGCCGCGTCCTGCTGGGGACCTCGCGCAAGCGCGTGCTGGGGGAGATGGCGGGCGTGCCGGTGGCGTCGGACCGTGATCCGGCCACGATCGCCAGCAGCCTGCCGGGGCTGGAACTCGGCAACACCATCCTGCGCGTGCACAATGTTCCGGCCATGATGCAGGCGCTGAGGGTCTGGCAAGGATTGTGGACCTGCGATAAGCGGGGCAGGCAACAGGCGCGGTGAACCAGGGATAGCCGGAAGATGACCAAGACCAGAAAACTGTTCGGCACCGACGGTATCCGCGGCACGGCCAACCAGGACCCGATGACGGTGGAAGTTGCCCAGAAGCTGGGACAGGCCGCCGGCCTGCGCTTTACGCGCGGGACGCATCGGCACCGTGTGCTGGTGGGCAAGGACACGCGGCTGTCCGGCTACATGATCGAATGCGCGCTGGTATCGGGGTTTCTTTCCGCCGGGGTGGACGTGACGCTGGCCGGACCGATGCCGACGCCTGCGATCGCGATGCTGACGCGCTCGCTGCGCGCCGATCTGGGGGTCATGATCTCGGCCTCGCACAATCCGTTCGGCGATAATGGCATCAAGCTGTTCGGGCCGGACGGGTTCAAGCTGACCGACGAGACCGAGGCCGAGATCGAGGCGTTGATGCGCGCCGACCTGACGGACCGCCTGGCGACGCCCGAGCAGATCGGCCGTGCCTCGCGCCTGAACGATGCGGCCGGCCGGTATATCGAGAATGCCAAGGCCTCGTTCCCGCGCGGGCGGCGGCTGGACGGGCTGCGCATCGTCATCGACTGCGCCAACGGTGCCGCCTATCGTGTGGCGCCGACCGCCCTGTGGGAACTGGGGGCCGAGGTGATCCGGATCGGGTGCGAGCCGAACGGGGTCAATATCAACGAGAATTGCGGCTCGACCCGGCCCGAGGCGCTGTGCGCGGCGGTGGTGGCGCATGAGGCCGATATCGGCATTGCGCTGGATGGTGACGCCGACCGGCTGCTGATTGCCGACGAACAGGGGCGGCTGATCGATGGCGACCAGATCCTGGCCCTGATCGCCCGGTCGTGGAGCCGGCAGGGCCGGTTGAGCGCGAAGCAGGTCGTGGCGACGGTGATGTCGAACATGGGGCTGGCGCGCTGCCTGGACGGGCTGGGGCTGGAACTGGTGCGTACGGCCGTGGGCGACCGCTATGTCGTCGAGCGGATGCGCGAACTGGGCGTCAATCTGGGTGGCGAGCAGTCGGGCCACATGGTGCTGTCCGATTTCGCGACCACCGGTGACGGTCTGGTCGCGGCCTTGCAGGTTCTGGCGGTGCTGGTCGAGGAGGGGCGGCCGGCCAGCGAGGTCTGTCGCGTGTTCGCGCCCTTTCCGCAATTGC
The DNA here is from genome assembly GCF_014174215.1 of Gluconacetobacter tumulicola. Taxonomy (GTDB): domain Bacteria; phylum Pseudomonadota; class Alphaproteobacteria; order Acetobacterales; family Acetobacteraceae; genus Gluconacetobacter; species Gluconacetobacter tumulicola. Next base: position 51,440 of record NZ_JABEQL010000019.1, read on the forward strand.
TGCGCAATGTGCGTTTCGTCGGCAAGAGCCCGTTGCACGCACCCGCGGTGCAGGAGGCGCGCCGGCAGGCCGAGGCCGAACTGGGGACGGCCGGGCGGCTGCTGTTGCGCGAAAGCGGGACCGAGCCGCTGGTCCGCGTGATGGCGGAGGCCGAGGACCCGGCGCTGGTGGAGCGTGTGGTCGCCGGGATGTGCGCGGTGATCGGTTCCGCGCAGGAAGCGGCGTAGGGGCGCCGGTCTTGGCCATCATGAAGGGTCGCGTCCTGGTCATCGCCGGCAGCGATTCCGGCGGCGGTGCGGGAATCCAGGCGGATATCAAGGCCGTGACCGCGCTGGGCGGATTTGCCATGACGGCGGTGTCGGCCCTGACGGTGCAGAACACGCTGGGGGTGAGCGGAATCCTGCCGGTGCCGCCCGATTTCGTGGCGGCCCAGATGCGTAGTGTGCTGGACGATATCGGGGTGGATGCCTTCAAGAGCGGCATGCTGGACCGGGGAGAGGTGATCCAGGCGGTGGCGGCGGAGGTGCGGGCCCGCCCGGATGTTCCGTATGTGCTGGACCCGGTGATGGTGGCCAAGGGCGGGTCGCGCCTGTTGCAGGATGATGCGGTGGAGACGCTGATGCGGCATCTGGTGCCGCTGGCGAGCCTGCTGACGCCCAACCTGCCGGAGGCGGAGGTTCTGGTCGGCCATCCGATCCGCACGGTGGACGATATGGGCCGGGCGGCCGAAACGCTGCGGCGCGCGGGTGCGCGGGCGGTGCTGCTGAAGGGGGGGCATCTGGAGGGCGATATCCTGACCGATGTGCTGTGCGAATCGTCGGGCATCTCCCTGTTCTCGGACACGCGGCTGCCGACGCGGCATACGCATGGGACCGGCTGCACGCTGGCCAGTGCGATTGCCGCCGGGCTGGCCCAGGGACTGGCCCTGCGCGCGGCGGTGGAACAGGCCCGGCGCTATCTGCGGGCCGCGATCGCGACCGCACCTGGATATGGAGCCGGCGCGGGGCCGCTGAATCATGCGGTGACGGTCGATTCGGCATGGGGTGCCCCAGGCGCCTGAGACTCTGACCGAAAATGTGTGACGGCTGTGCTTCCTCCAGGCGTCGGACAATACGGGCGGGACTCATTTCGGATGATCTTCGTTTATTATCCCCCTCAGGGCGCTCGATACGGGCGGAGAATTGATGGGGGATCGAATACACATTCCTTTGAATTCTGGCCGAATATCGCGTGATGTACGTGACGTTGGGGTCACGTTTCGTTCATGCGGGCGTGTCCGGTATGCATGCGCGATATTTGGCGGCATTGGCGTCTGATGCGCCGATATGCGGGCTTGGCGACGAGGAAGATCTTTCCGGCACGTTCGAAGTGCGTTCCGCGGCTTGATGTAACATATTCGTGATCATGGGATTTTGACGCCCGAACCCATCCTAAAAGGATTGTTTACGGAGAGTTACACACCTATAGGTAGTAACTGTAGTCATAAACAATCAATGGTTGATTAACATGCGTGTCTTGCTCGTCGAAGGGGATGGGAGTGCGGCCCGTGGTACTTCCAGCACATTGCGCTCTGTTGGCTACATGATCGACCACGCCGTGACTGGGCACGAAGGGGTCGAGATGCTCCGCCGTTACGATTATGATCTGGCATTACTTGAAATGGTACTGCCGGATATTGACGGATATGAAGTCCTGCGGGCGGCCAGGGCCGCGCGGCTGGATACACCCATCGTTGCCATGTCCAGCCTGAACGGGGCCCAGGCCAAGGTCAGGGCCTTTTCGGCCGGTGCGGACGATTACATTACCCGGCCCTACGATACGCCGGAACTGGCCGCCCGTATCCAGGCGATCGTCCGCCGTTCGAAAGGCTATAGCCAGCCGGTGCTTCAGGCCGGGCTGGTGAAGCTGTCGCTGGACAGCCGGGAAGTGACGGTGAAGGGGCGGCTGGTTCATCTGACCGGCAAGGAATACATGATCCTGGAACTGCTCATGCTCCGAAGGGGTACGGTCCTGACCAAGTTCGCCTTTCTTGATCATCTCTATGGCGGGATGGACGAGCCGGAAATGAAGATCATCGATGTCTTCATCTGCAAGCTGCGCAAGAAATTGCAGCAGGCGGGGGCGAAGAACGTGGTCACGACCGTATGGGGGCAGGGTTACATGCTCAGGGAGGATGGCGATGAGGACGCGCCGCCTTCCGGCGTGATGATGTCGCCGCCGCGATCGTCGGAGGAACTGGTCCTGTCGGTTGTCTGACGACGGGTCCTGGGGGTGGAAGCGTACGGATCGGCAAGAGCGCGAGGCATCGTGCTGCCTTGGCGTTCCGCAAAAAAAAGCAGGGTCCGAAGACCCTGCGAGTTAGCGTGATGATTGAATAATGCGATGCCCCCATCGCCCTTTCCTTATGGCACCGTCAGGGGGCATCGGCCTTGATCTGAATCAAGGACGGATGAAAAGAACGAAAGGTCTGAAAGGATTTTTCAGCAGGAGGCAGGCGCGTCCGTCTGGCGTGCGCTGTCCCCCTGCATCAGGGCCAGCCCTTCGGCGACCGACACGAACTCGCCCCCGCGATCGATCCGCTGGTTGCCGAAACGCGCCGCGAACAGGGCGCGCACCGCCGGGACGAACGAGGTGCCGCCGGTCAGGAATACCCGGTCGATATCGGATTCGGTCAGGCCCGCGCGTTCCAGCGCCGAGGTCACCGCGCCGTCGAACTGCACCAGATCGGGGGCGATCCAGTCTTCGAATGCCGCCCGGGTGATCGTGCGCTCGATATGGATATCCTTGTGGTGGAAGCGCAGAATTGTGCTGTCGGCGTGCGACAGTTCGGCCTTGGCGGCGCCGACCGCGCGATACAGGGCCTGGCCCTGCTGGTCGGCGACCAGGGTGGCCAGCGCGTGCAGGCGGCCGGGTTCGGAGGCGGTGCGCGCGACATCGTCGATCGCGCGCAGCGTGGCCGGCGTGCGCATCAGCGACAGGCGGTGCCAGCGCGCCAGGCTGGCGTACCATTCGATCGGCACCGGCAGCGGTGCGCCGCCCATGATGCGATAGGTGCCGTCGCGCCCCAGTTCGGGCGAGACGACATTGTCGATGATCCGGTAATCGAACTGGTCGCCCGCGATGCCCACGCCCGCATGGCCCAGCGGAATGGCCCGGCCGATGGCGGGATCGAAGCGCAGGACCGAGAAATCGCTGGTGCCGCCGCCGAAATCGCCGACCAGGATCGTGGCCGGCGCATCCAGTCGCCGGGCGAAGCGCCAGCCGGCGGCTTCGGGCTCCAGCGCCACCGCGATGCTGCGGAAGCCGGCCTCGGCAAAGCCGTCGCGCAGGCGCTGCTCGCCGAATGCATCATCCGGCAGTTCGCCGGCGAAGCGCACCGGGCGGCCGACCGTTGCGTCCACGTCGGCCGGGTCGATCCCGACGGCGCGCATCAGTTCGGCGACGAAGAAGCCGACCAGGTTTTCCAGCGTCAGGCGCCGGCCCACCAGGCGCGTTTCGCGGAACGATGTCTGCGCCAGATAGGATTTCATCGACATGATCAGGCGGCTCTCGGCCGGATCGTCCAGATAGGCGTCGATGGCGGCGGCGCCGATGGCCTGCTGAACGGCCAGGCGCCCGCGTTCTTCCTCCTGCCACAGGCACAGCAAAGTGCGGCAGGTCTCGGTTTCGGGATGGCCGGGGAAGGCGAAGCGCGTGGTGTGGGTGTTGCCATCCGGGGTCGCGATGACGACGACGCTGTTGGTCGTGCCGAAATCGATGCCGACACGGGGGCGTGGCGTGGGGGCAGAGGATATCATCGCGGGTGAATAGGTGTTGCGGATCGGGATGTCCATCCGTGTCGTATAGCCCTACCCGGCGCGGCGGAAGGTCAGATTCAGGCGCGCGCGGCCGGTCAGCGCGTGGGTGCCCTCGGCCAGCGGGTGGATGCCATGATGGGCCAGGCGGGCCGGGCCACCCCAGACCACGATATCGCCATGGTCCAGCGGCACGCGCTGCACCCGGTCCGAACGGGCGGGCCCGCCCCAGAGGAACACCGCCGGCAGACCCAGCGAGACCGAGACGATCGGCTGGCCGAAATCGCGTTCATTGCGGTCCTGGTGCAGGGTCAGTCTGGTGCCGGGTTCGTAGCGGTTGATCAGGCAGGCGTCGGGGGTGAAACCGGGATATCCGGCCTCGGCGGCGGCTTCTGTCGCCAGGGCGATGAAAATGTCGGGCAGGGCGGGCCAGGGCAGGCCCGTCAGCGGGTCGTGCGTGGTGTAGCGATAGCCCCTGCTGTCCGAGATCCAGCCCAGTGTGCCGCAATTGGTCATGGCGACCGACATGGTCCGGCCGCCCTGGGTGGTCATGCGGCGGAAGGGCGCCGCGTGGGCGATGGCCTGGATCTGGGCGATCAGTCCGGGAGCGGTGGCGCGGGCGCGTCCGGCCAGCAGCAGGACGCCCGGCCCCAGCACGCGATCCCGCGCGCCCGATTCCAGGTCCAGGCCGGGCAGGGTGCCGGTTGCTGGTGGACGGGGCGGGGATGGCGGCATGTCCGGTCCCGCCTTTCAGGGGCGGTTGGGAGGGGTGCGGTCGCCACTGCCCAGTTCGCATTGCAGCAGCACGACATCCAGCCAGCGTCCGAACTTGTAGCCGACCGATTGCAGGGTGCCGACCGTGCGGAAGCCGTGGCGTTCGTGCAGGCGGATGGAGGGCAGATTCGCGCTGTTGCCGACCAGGGCCATCATCTGCCGGAAGCCTCGGGCCACGCACTCCGCGATCAGCGCGCCCAGCAGCGTCGTGCCGATCCCGCGTCCGGCGGCGTCGGGGGACAGGTAGATGGAGTCCTCCACCGTGTCGCGATAGGCGATCCGTGGGTGATAGGGGCCGGCATAGGCGTAGCCGATCACCGAGCCATCCTGTTCGGCCACCAGATAGGGAAAATCCCTGGCGCGCAGTGTCTCCATGCGTCGTGTCATCTCTCCGACGGTAGGGGCCTCGATCTCGAACGACGCACAGCCATGCAGCACATGATGGGCGTAGATCGCCGTGATTTCGGGCAGGTCCGTGGTGTGCGCGGCGCGGATTGTGACGATGGGAGAGGCGGGTGGCATGCTGGTGGTCCGGCTGGCTTGGGGGGTGGGATATCTATGCTTATATCGGCGGGATGAAAGATACGGACGAAATCTGCGGCAGCACGGCCCCGATGTCGATGACGACATTGTCTGTCCGTCCGGTCGGTCGGGGCGATGCGAGGGAACTGATCCACGCCAATCTGGAGAGTCGGGCCTATCACGCACCATGGGCCCGGCCGTTTACCAGTCAGGACGGCTTCGAAAGCTGGTTCGCCCGGCTGGTGACCGGGCCGGATGTGGGGCTGGTGGCGTGGCATGGTGCCGCTGATCCAGTGGGCGTGTTCACGCTCAGCCAGATCGTCATGGGCGCATTTTGCAGCGCCTATCTTGGTTATTATGGGATGAAGGCGCACGCCAGGACTGGCCGGATGACGCGTGCGACGGGGCTGGTACTGGATTATGGCTTCGATCAACTGGGCCTGCATCGGGTCGAAGCCAATATCCAGCCCGGCAATGCGGCGTCGATCGCGCTGGTCAGGCGGGCCGGGTTTCGGCGGGAGGGCTATTCTCCACGCTATCTGAAGATCGACGGGGAATGGCGCGACCATGAACGGTGGGCCTTCCTGGCCGAGGACCGGCCAGGAAGGGAGTAGGGACCGCGAACGGCGTTGCAGTCAGTTTAGCGTGGCGGGGGCCGGCGCCTTCAGCGTTGCTGCCAGGAAGGCCTCGCGCGCGTCGTCGACATGCGCGCGCAGGACCGGGTCGGTCAGCATGTGGGTGCCGGGCAGGAGCAGCAGATTGTAGGGGCGCCCGGCGGTGATGAAGGCCTGAGTCATCTTCATGGTGTTTTCGAAATAGACATTGTCGTCTGTCAGGCCGTGCATGATCAGCAGCGGACGGGAGAGGGACTGCGCGTAGGTGAGGACGTTGCTGACGCGGTAGCCCTCGGGGTCGTCCTGTGGGGTGCCCAGATAGCGTTCGGTATAGGCCGTGTCGTAATCGCCGAAATCGGCTGGCGGGGCGCCCGCGACGCCGGCCTTGAAGACGTCGGGCCGGCGGATGGTGGCCATGGCGGTGAAATAGCCGCCGAACGACCAGCCATGGACGCCGACATGATCCAGGTCCAGTGCGGGGTAGCGTTTGCCAAGGGCGGTCAGGCCGTCGATCTGGTCCTGAAGCGGCAGGTCGATCAGGTTGTTCTTGGTCGCGCGTTCCCAGTCATGGTCGCGGCCCGGTGTGCCGCGCCCGTCCAGGCTGACGACGATGAAGCCGTGATTGGCCATGCACTGGCTTTCCAGGGACAGGCGCGGCGCGTCCAGGACCTCCTTGTATCCGGGGCCGGCATAGACCGACAGCACCACCGGGTAGCGCTGTCCCGGCTTGAAGTCGGCCGGGCGGATGATCATTGCGTCCATGTCGCGCGTGCCGGCGCGCGTGTATTCGATGTGCGGCGCCAGCGTCGGCGTTTCCGCGACCGCGGGCACGGTGGCCAGTACATGGCCCGCGCTGTCGCGCAGGGTGGTGACGGCGCTGCCGTCCGCGCCCGACAGGCTGTCGATGAAGCGCGTATGGCCGCCATCGGCGAAGGTGGCGCCATGCAGCCCGGCTTCCGGTGTCAGCAGGACCGGCGTGCCGCCTTGCAGGGGCAGGCGGTAGATCGCGGTGCGGGTCCGGTCGGGGTTGGCGGTGACGGTCACGGTGCCGGCTTCGGGATCGATATCGTCCAGCGAGACGAAGGGGAGGCCGGTGGGTGTGACCGCGTGGTCCAGCGTGCCATCGGCGTGGCGCAGTTCCAACTGCCAGTGGCCGTTGCGTTCGGCGCCCCACAGGAAACCGCTGCCGTCCGGCAGCCAGCGCGGCAGGGGGCGGCCGCGCCCGTCGCCCGAGGGGCTGATATTGATCCAGGCGGGATCGCGTTCGGTGAGCAGGGTCGTGGTCTGGCCGGTGGCGGGGTCGACGCGCAGGACCCGTTCCTCGGTCTGGGCGCGGTTCAGCACCACCAGCGTGAGCGGGCCGCGACCTTTGGGCCAGACGGCGCGTGCCAGATAGGGGAAGGTGGTGCTGTCCCACTGGACCCACCGGGTCGGGCCGCCGTCGCGTGGCACGAGCCCCAGCCGGACGCGCGCATTCGCCGTGCCGGCGCGCGGGTAGCGGAATTCGACCGGCTGGGTGGCGGGGTGCTGGGGGTCGGTGATGTAATGTTTCTCGACGCCGGAGGAATCGGCTTCTTCATAGAGGATCGTTTGCCCGTCGGGCGACCACCAGAGCCCGTCCGGGCGGGCCAGTTCCTCGGCGGCGGCGAATTCGGCCAGGCCGCGGGTCAGGGTTTCGCTGCCGCCATGGGTCAGGCGTACCGTGCGTCCGCTGGCCAGTGTCACGACATGGACGTCATTGTCGCGCACCACCGCGACATGGGTGCCGTCCGGCGACAGGCGGGGGGCGATCCAGCCACGGCCGGGCACATCGGAGACCTTGCCGGTCGTGACCCCGACCTGCATCAGCCGGTCGCCCTGGCTGACCAGGGCGGTCCGCCCGTCATCCGCCAGAGTGAAATCCGTGATGCCGGTCAGCGACATGCGGGCGCGTTCGCGCCGGGCCTTTTCCTCGACCGACAGGGATTCGGTGCCGGTCGGGCGGGCCAGTTCGGTCTCGGTCCCCGTCGCGGGATCGAAGCGCCACAGGTGCAATGTGGTGTTGCGCGGGCCGCTGCGCAGGAACAGCACCGCGCGACCATCGGGCGTTGGCTGCGCGTGGCGCGGCAGGCCCAGCGTGAAATTCCGCGTGGCCGCGAGGTCGGCGTAGCACTGGCCGCCGGCGGCGGGTGCGGCATGCGCCGCTGCCGCCAGAAGCAACCCGGGGAGGGACAGCGCCACGCGCCGCATCGGGCGGCGGGGGCGGCGGCCGGGGGAAAGTGAAGGCATGATGAAATCCGTCTGTCATGTCGAAAGCGCTCGACGATGAATTGACGGAGCGTCGGGTGCAAGTCGGGGGCCTTATCCTCTCGCGTGGTCGGGATCGTTTCGGTATGACACGAGGTGCCCGCTGCGTGTCGGGCATGGAAATCTGAAGCATGTCTCCTGTCGCGCGGTTCCTGCCGCTGATTGTCATCGTTGCCATTCTGTCCTGGGCCAGCGCCTATCCCGTCGTGCGGATTGCATTGCGCGATCTGCCGCCGGTGCCGCTGGCTGCCGCGCGCTATGCTATTGCGGCGATGCTGGCCGGGGGCTGGCTGGCATGGGCGCGCCCGCCTGTGCCGGCTCGGGGCGATTGGCTGCGGATTCTGGCGTGTGGCGCGATTGGAATTGCGCTTTACAATATCCTGTTCAATACCGGGGAAGTGACCGTCTCGGCCGGTGCGGCCAGCCTGCTGATCAGCGCCATGCCGCTGATTGCTGCCCTGATCGCAGTGGCGGTGATGGGGGAGCGGCTGTCGCCTTGGGGATGGGCTGGGTCGCTGTGCAGCTTTGCGGGCGTGGTTTTGATCGCAGAAGGCCAGGTGGGGGGAATCTCGCTGGGGTCGGGCGCGACGCTGGTCTTCGGAGCGGCGGTTTGCGGTGCGCTCTATACCACGTTGCAGAAGAGGCTGGTGTTGCGATACGGGGCGCTGCCGACCATCTGCTACATCCTGATCGCGGGGGCAGCCTGTCTGAGCCCCTGGTTGCCGCAGGCGTTAAGGATACTGCCGGGTGCGCCAGCGCGTTGCTGGGCGGCGGTGCTGGAACTGGGGGTCTTTCCTGCCGCCATCGGCTATGCGGCCTGGGCGTTCGTGGTCGGCCATATGGGCGCGGCGCGGGGGGCGGGGTTGCTGTATCTGCTGCCGCCGGCGACGCTGGTGCTGGCCTTTATCCTGACTGGTGAAATCCCCAGTGTGCGCACCTTGCTGGGTGGCGCGATTGTCATGGCGGGGGTAGTGATCACCAATACGTATGGACATCCGAGCCGTGCGATGCGGCATGGGGCGTGAGGCGGGTGCATGTCGAAAGACAGGGCGGAGCATGAAATTTTGTGTGGTTGGCGCGGGTTTTAGCGGTGCAGTCATCGCCCGTCATCTGGCCGAGCGTGGTCACGAAGTGGTCGTGGTGGACGAACGCTCGCATGTTGGGGGAAATTGCCACACGGAGCGGGATGCCGAGACCGGGGTAATGGTCCATCGTTATGGGCCGCATATCTTTCACACCGGAGAGGAGCGCGTATGGCTTTATATACAACGCTTTGGCACTTTCCGTCCCTATACGAACCGTGTGAAGGCTGTCGCGGGCGGTCGTGTCTATTCCCTTCCTGTCAATCTTCTGACCATCAATCAGTTCTTCGGAAGGGATATGGGGCCGAGGGAAGCGCGTGCCTTTATCGAGGAAAAGGCCGATCATTCCATTGTTGATCCGCTTTGTTTCGAAACGCAGGCGCTCAGGATGATCGGACCGGAATTATATAAGGCGTTTTTTCGTGGCTATACACGTAAGCAATGGGGGATCAATCCCACCGAGTTGCCGGCATCGATTCTGAAGCGTCTTCCCTTGCGATTTGATTATGATGATAATTATTTCAGTCATCCCTTTCAGGGAATGCCTGAGCACGGGTATTCGGCTATTATCCGGCATATCCTAGATGGAAAAGGAATCGAAATAAAATTAAACTGTTCATTTGAATCCCTGTCTGAAAAATTTCATCATGTTTTCTACACGGGACCAATCGATCGATATTTCAAGTTTCGGACCGGACGGCTGGCATACAGGACTTTAGATTTCGAGCGATTTGTCGATGACGGTGATTATCAAGGGACGGCCGTCATCAATTATTGCGATGAAGACGTGCCTTATACCCGAATCGCGGAGCATAAATATTTCGCGCCTTGGGAAAAAGACGCGTTCTCACGGACGGTATGTTTCCGTGAATATAGCCGACTGGCTGGAAAGCGTGACATTCCGTATTATCCAGTCAGGATGCTCGGTGATCAATCTCTGCTGAATCGCTATATAGATATGGCGCGTGAAGAGAAAAGCGTTTCGTTCATCGGCCGATTGGGCACCTATCGCTATCTGGACATGGATGTGACCATAAAAGAAGCGCTTGATGCCTGCGACATTATCGATCGGACTCTTCAGTCCTCCGAATTGTCCTTGCCTGCTTTTTTCGTGGACCCTCATTGAATGCTATGGCTATCGTCGATAGCTCGTGGCGATATGATCGGGTAGGTAGTTTTCTCCTGCAAGCCGACATCTTCGCATAGGGTGATCTATCATGAACAAGTTTTTTATCAGCCTTGAAAGAACACCCGAGCGTACCGAACGCTTCCTGCAGGCCAACGCGCATATACAGGGTCTTGTCAGGTCGCCTGGTGTCGATGGTGCGTCGATGGATCTCGAGGAGATGAAGGAAAGAGGATTCGTAAGAGATTCCTGCGCGTTTACACGGGGTGCCATCGGGTCGGGCCTCGCCCACGTCGCCTTGTGGGGGAATGTCGCCAAATATGGTATTCCCGCGCATATTTTTGAGGATGATGCGTTCCTGTGCCGCAATTTCGAGGAAGAAAGCAACCGGATCATCGCCACCCTGCCCGCTGATTGGGACATCATTCTGTGGGGGAATAATTCGGATACTGTCTTGCAGTTCGAACTGTTGCCGGGGATCACGCAGTGCGTTGCCACCTTCTCGCAAGAGACGGTTCGACGGGGGATTTCCTCGTTTCGGCAGATGGACGTAACTGCGTTGCCTTTCAAGCTGGATCATACATTTGGAATCTGCGGGTATGCGATTTCGCCTCTGGGGGCGGAAAAAATGATCAAGCGCACCCTGCCCATGGATACGACGCATATAGCGTATCCCTCGCTCGGAGGCCGGGTCATCACGACGACGTCGATCGACCATCTGATGAATACAGTGTATCCGGAAATGAAGGCCTATACGTGCTTTCCGCCCCTGTGCCTGACCGACAATCAGGCGACGAATAGCCTCAATCGATAATAAGAGTTGGAAGGTTTGGTGTCTGAATCTACTGCGGGAGCAGTGGAAGACCTCCCATTCGGATATACGTCCGAATGGGAGGGGGCGATGGAAAAGTTTTCAGGTTAAAGCTGTAGACGCGATAATATTTTCAACTTCGGCGTTTTCGTTAAAGAAATTTTGAGCGTAAACGTTATGTAAAATGCTATTTCCCGATAGGAATTTGTAAAAAACTTGGATTATATTGATGTGAACAGAGGCATTGTGAATAATAATATCATTTATATTGAGTTCTCTTGTTTTTATTATGCATTCATTGAACGTTTTTATCTGTATGCCTACGTAAGATAATTCCTCCTTCGACCGCGTTTCGGGGAAAAATATAGGGCAATGTGCATTATTTACAGATTTTATGTCTTTCACCATGCTGTGGTCGGAGAAATTCGCAATTTCAAGAAGATGATTCCGGTAACTGGAGAGTTCATTTTCGATAACACAGAAAAAGTTGCATTTATTGGATAGGGATTTTTGCATATATTTTCTATCTTTCGGCATTTTGTGTATAAAAAATACGTCAATTTTATCGAGAGAGAGGCTTTCCGACATTTTTTCCAAAGACCACCCACTGCCACATAGATCGACGACCATGGTCTGGGAGGTTATGAGCCTGTCAGAATATTGATCGTAACTTTTGCTGCCGGATGTCTTTGCGTAACGGCTGGTATAATAATAAATACATTCAAATTCACCAGGAAACATGGCTTCGAAGAGTTTTTGCCACAGATGGCAATCTCTGCTGGAAAAAAGAATTCGCGTTTTGCCGAGCTTTTTGCAGATCTTGTAGAGTATGATGCTGGAAAAGAATAATATGGGAAAATTCATATGAATTTGTGTGACCTGCAATTCGCGTTCATGGGCGACTGCGGACCAACTTTTCAGCCGCACTTCGCGGCATAATTCACCAAGAGCAGTAAAACCAATGTCAAAAAAGATTTTTTCAAAGGCGCTTATCTGAGAGCTCGTCGTGATCTCAGTCTCGATGCCGGCTTCCCGAGCGCGGAAACCATCAGCATGCGTATTGTCGCCCAGATGTTTTCTGATCGAGAAATCCGAGAGTATATGTTTCCATATATATCCATCATGTTTACCGTAATTCGTGACAATCAAGGCGACTTCTTTTCTGAGTCCAGCTTTCGAAAGAAGGCCACGGATTATGGTTTCAGGGAGGTACATGTCGGAGATGAGAATGTCTCCGTCGTTAACTCTATCCATATTTTCTTGTATGGGGATGACATTTTCCATCTCCATCTCTATTTCTGTCTCTTTTAATAAATTGATATTGTCGTATGTGACACCAAAGCTCTTGCCGAGTTCTGTATAAATATCGTCAAATGAATAAGGCCGGCCGAGCAGTTTCTGTTCGGCCTGTCTTCGCGCCTGCGCAAAGCCGGTTATGGCTGTTTTTCTTTCGACAAGAGCGAATATCGCGAGCGGAAAGACACAGCGTCTGGCGATCAGAGTGTCAAAAACATCAAATGTATTAATGGTAGGTCTCGAAGTCATGATCCGTCTGATCCAATTTTCCGGCCCTCCCAAGAGAGAGTTCAAGGGGAGGGCGACCGTTGTCGGGTTATAAGGGGGAGGATGATGTTCCTGCTTCACTCGAGGCGAGGATTATGCTCACCTTTCAAGTAGAAACTATCCAATGCATGTTTGCGATAATGTCGTTCTTCTTCCTGGGGAAGCTTGTTATCGGTGTACCACGGCAAATGCTGGCATGTGAAACGTCCGCCGACCCGCAGGGCGGCCAAGGGGGATCGCGGGTTGAAAAAGCGTTTATTGTAGACGGCGAAGGTCGTGTCGATAGGCGCATTGTAGATCGGGTCGCCCATCGCGGTCAGGCCGATTGGTTCGTTCCAGAATCTCTGTTCCCAATCCCATATCTTGTATAGTTTATCGCCGATCTGGAATGCATTCTGTTGCATGGCATCCCGATTGCTGATGTCCAGAGCGAACCCTGCTTTGCCGATGGCATGTTGGACAGTCAATGCGGCAAGTTGTGCTATAAAATCATGAGGAAGATCCACATTGAAGCACAGATCCGGGTCTGTAACACAGAAGATTTCGGGAAGAATTACATAATTCGTGCTGTCCACGAATATGTCGCGCGGCCCCTTGTTGACAATCTGCCGAACGACGGTGACGTGCTTGCCTGGATGATCAAGAAAATCGCGCATCGGTTCGTAGATCGATGCATTATCAACCAGGATAATGTTTTTTAGACCGAACTCACGCAATTGATCGACCATGTTTCGCACGTAGGTGACGGTCTCGAAGCATGGAATAAGAATCGGTATATTCTCTTGTAATATTCCGGAAAGAGATAGATTGGTCCGATTCGTTTTAATACGAGGAGAAGCAATCGTATTTTTTGATAAACTTGCGGACCATTGCGCAAGGATGTGAACGGTTTCTTTAATGATATCTGTATGGATAAATAAAATATTGAATTGCTTATCTCCGTACTCATGATCTCGAGCGACTGGGATAAATCCGGAACGAGCAAGGTGATTTAATACTGTTTCCGACGAAGCTTGCTCTTTCCAAAAAGGAAAACCCTCGACTTCCAAAAAGATCGCTTGTGTGTGCGAAAGTGTCTGGTCGGCGCCTTGTATGACGCGATCACTTGCGCCTTCGACATCGATCCAGAGGAAAGTATTTCTGCCATGCTGATCGGTTACATGGTCGCTAATGAATGCGTCGAGCGTTTTGGATTCGACGTCAAACTCGGCGTAGGTGGCATTCTCATTTCGATGTAACAGGGACGACTTGCCTGTATCTTCTGATTCTATAATGCGGGCAGGGATGACCTCACCATCGACGTAAGCTTGGGATAACGTCAACGGCGCATAGATTGTCGTTCGTCCGGAAGTGCTATTGATAGCAAGGTTCCAGGAGTGGATATCATGATCCCGGAGGCGAGCAAGGTTTTTTGAGAATATTTTTGGATTGGCTTCGAAAGAGTGAATTGCGCATTCAGGCAGTAATTGACGCATAACGATCGATGTCGTGCCGTCGTTTGCGCCGATGTCCATGAATAGTGTAGGACGTAGATGCTGCGCTATCGTAAAAAACAGAGATTGTAAAATCTTGTTCCCTTCAGCGTTGGCGAGAATGGTATTCCCCTGGAGACTCCGAGCAAGAGAAAAGAAATCGCTATTCCATATATTTGAAAAATCTGCATTCAATGACATTTATGTATACCTGATTTCGTTCGCTTGACTGTTCTGGAATGGCCATCATGTGCACTTAGTGCAGATAATGCAGCAAAAAAGGCAGTTCGTCCAGCAGTCCAGATGTCATCCATCGTCAAACGCCTTCCATCGGTATCTTGCTTGATATTCGATGGTGAAGGACGAAGTATAGAATTTCTTTCCGTCGATCGCGGCTGGGCATTCGGGAGGGCGAAGGCGATTGGACCGAGACCGTGTCCGACGTGTGTTTCCGCGCATCGGAGCGGTGGTGATGGCCGCTCGTCGTGTCACGCGGAAAACGCGCGTCGGGTCGCGGCCTGCGCGTATTTATCGGTCAGGCTGTGAAACAGAAGCCGTATTTCTATCGCAAGAGATCGCTTAATTTATGTTTATTGCTATTTGCGAGGCGGCTGATCACGTTGCATAAATGATCACGATTTCCGCAATGGAGGTGCTCCGAGAGGATATTGTTTTTTATAAATGGAAAGCCTTGATCTATAAGGACATCCCACAATTCAAGAGTCGGATTTGTGATGTGATCTTTCGTTAATATCTTTTCTCGCCAATCATTTGATCTGTTGCTTTTCTCGCCGGTCAATAGGTTGAAATAATCCCATAGTCCGCCCATCGGAACCTGATGTTCCGACATCCAACGAGAAAATCCAATTTCATTACTGTTAACGACGAACCATTTGTTGTGATGGTATCTGAAATGCCTCCAGAATTCACGCCAGACATCTGACGTCACGATTTTCTGGCTGCAATATATAAAGAAGGATTGTAAATGACCGATATGTTGATAAGCGGAAATTGCGCCGATCAGACAATCGGGGTGCTCACGGCATTTTTCCAGCATCTCCTGCAGGCCGTGCCCCAAGTAGGTCACGCTATCGTTCGCCAATAAAATAGGGTTGTCAGGGTATTGTTCCATCACCCTTCGAACGCCCTGCTTGTGCAGCCCCCAATCGTAAGCAGAGTTGTCGGAGCAGATAATTCTCCAGACGGATTTTTTGATTTTATCAATTTCTTTTTGTTTGAATTTTTTGGTATTCGATAAGAAAAATATGCAAACACCCGATTTTTTAAGAGATTCGATGTAATCTACAACATAAGGTTGTATTTCGTCATGTCGGTCGTAATGAACGAAGAGGCAAATATCTTGTCGTGGTTCGGGCGGCGGACCGAGGACATCATCGCTGATGACAATATCATTGTTTATGTCTTTTTGTGTTTCTATTCGCGAGAAGATAGCTTCTTGTCCAAGCTCGCGAAAAAAGATCGATCGCCATTCGTGAGGGTTGCTGAGTTTGTGTCCAAAGACTTCGAGCCAATAGCGCGTGGAGAGCAATGGGTTGGGATCTTTAAGAGAATTGACGTCCTGCTGACAAAAATGCTGCAAAATCGTCATGCCTTCCGGCATCTCGTGGCCGTATTTTTTTTTATAGAAATTTACATCGAACAGAATATTGGGCCCAAATCTGTCTTGAAGTTGCAGGCACTCCATTATGCTTAATGATGGATTTTGAGCGGCCATTCGAATCCACTCAATGTCTATAAGAGGATGTGACGCGTTTACTTCTTGCATGACCTCGTGGACCTTTTGGAATTTACGGTGATTTGTATTGGCTGCATTTTATGCAGGACTGAAAATGTCCTTGAGCATCGCATCTTATGCAGGGGAAGGCATGATCACGCCGAAGCCATCAGATGACCGTCGATGTCCATCAGCGCGGTTTCTATGGCCGCACCGGAGGGCGGGGGGCAGATTATGTTGGTCCACGGGTTTCATGTCACCGTCTTTTATGCGTGGCGTCCAGACATATTGTCGCCCCTCGGAGTAGAGATTTTCGATACGATCACGAAAATCGAATATGGCTATTTTGTCGCCAGAGCATGTTCGACATTGGCCAGTTTTGTTTCCACGATAGAAAATTTTTCGGACAAAATGTCAATTTTGGGAGATATCTCAACAGATTTCGCCAGAATTTCTGAAGACAGTTTTGGAATATAAGAATTTACAGTCCTGAGAAGATAGGAATATTTTGTGTTATATGCACATTCATTGGCGATTCTATGTAGTAATTCTGTTCTCAAATGCGAAAAATCTTCGCTTCTTATTTTGTTGCTCGGGGAATTTTCGAGATGAATGATAAATTCGTTGGAATGTATGTCGTGGCTTATTTCTTTTATCGAAAAGTCTGTGAGTTCGAGGTAGTTTGTTTCCAATATGAGTAATAAGAAACTGCTTTCAGTGAAAGTCCAGCAATGTGCGTCTTTGTATTCTTTTTGGTTTTCGTTGTCGGCACTCATGAATAATTCATAGTATTTTTTTATATCGCGAGATGTGGAAATGCTTCCGGGATCTTCTTCTTGAGAAAAGCTTTCGAATGTTTTTCCATTGGCCTGCCGCGAGCAGAAGTAAATATTGCCATCGAATACCTGCTCGTCCGTCGGGAACCGCCTGTCCTGCTTATATGCGGAAAGCCACTCTCCCAAGGTCGACAGCGGTCGGAAATAATCAAAGCACGTTCTTTTATCCGGGATGGCCATCGAGAGCACGCCGCCTCGCTTCAGAACTTTTTGGCAACCCTGTAGGAATTTAATTGGGTTGGGTAAGTGTTCGAAGTTGTGAGATGAAATAATATAGTCAAACGTGCCAAGTTCGCCAATTTTTTTTACGGAATCGAATATCTCTGTCGAGCTTCCAACAATATCGACCTCTTCTATGTCGTTAAGTCGTGTATTATTGATTTGAGGATCGTTGAGTAGATTCTTTCTCAGGCGTTCGGCGTCAAAAATATCAAAAACCAGACAATTATATCCATCGCGTTTGGGTGCCATCGGGTTGAAATAGGCACCGATTTCCAACCCTTTTTGTTGCCTGGAAATGTATTTCTTTATTCTTTCTATTCTGTCCACTTTTTTCTCCAGAAAAAATCGTCTTCATTGTAACGGTAGAGATAATGTAAAATACCTTATCCCAGCAGGCGCGGCAAATCTTCAGTCGATGCACGGTCATGAAATGTCAGCCAGCAGGCGTCTGCGATCGTCGACCTCCAGCGTGTTCGTGCATATCGAGGAGAATGGGCGCTTGCGGATGCTGGAACTGTAGCGCCGTCAGCGGCGCGCTTGGCACATGCGCCGGTCGTGCCCCGGCATTTCGGCTGCCTGCGGGCCATCTTGCGCTTGATCGGAATGATGGCAACGGACGCAGCGTACAGGTGGCGCGGGCGGTTCGTTGATGGTGGGTCAGTCGACGCTCGGCCTCGAAGGCCGCATGGTCGTGGGAAACGGTTTTGTTCCGTTGCGCGAGGATCCTTCCGACGACTGGCGGCCCGAACCATGCCCAGTCCGGCATGGTCGGGGAGATCCGAGTTCGTCCCGCCTATTCCGATTCCTTCATCCGTTTCCCCGGATTCCCCGACCTTGGAGCATGTTTGGAAATGCGGACTGGTGAGCGAGGACGGAACGGTCCGTACCCCGTCACGTATTTCCGAGCATCGGAGCGCGGCGGTCTTATGGGACGGGCCTATCCTGAATTTCGTGTGTTTGGTGTGATGCTGAGGAAGGAGAAGCATCATGGCCCGACGCAAGAAGCCGGTGATCCCTGACGATGTTCTGGACCAGGTTCTGGCT
>NZ_JABEQL010000020.1 GCF_014174215.1 Gluconacetobacter tumulicola
ATACTGCGTCTTAAGACGCGGGAAAGTCGGTCGCCGCCAGGTCTTCCAGTCTACCCTACACCCACGCGGGGTGGAGCAGCCCGGTAGCTCGTCAGGCTCATAACCTGAAGGTCATAGGTTCAAATCCTATCCCCGCAACCATGGTTCAAGTCCTTGATAGGACACAACAAAACCCGCCCCACAAGGCGGGTTTTTTGTTGCCCGAAAGCCCACGCAGGAAACACGCACGCGTCTCTCGCCGGATGCTTACGCTGCAAATAGTCTTTCTCCCGGATCGCTCAGGTCACGGCGTCTCGCCGCAAACCGGGCGTCACGAGTTTTTTGCCAGCAGGTCCTTCAGCGTCGAGACGTCCATCACGTTCTCCGCCAGGAGCCGCTTCAGCTTCGCGTTCTCTTCTTCAAGAGCCTTGAGCCGCCGCGCTTCCGACACCTCCATCCCGCCGTATTTCGATCGCCACGTGTAGAATGTCGCATCGCTGATCCCGTGCTTGCGGCACAGATCGGCAGCCGTCGCGCCCGCCTGATGGTCCTTCAGGATCCCGATGATCTGGTCCTGCGTAAATCGCGCTTTCTTCATCGTCTGTCTCCAGTGGACAGACCTTACTTCAAATCGAGGGCATTCCAGGGGGCAAGGTCAGGGGCAAGGTCACGCCCCGCCAACAGACGGGACGCCCTCTATTTTCTGGTTCTAGCCGCCGATAGGCGGAGCAATGGCGATCATTCGGCCTTGTCGGCGGCGAACTGAAGCCCGGCGGTCCCGCCTGTCTTAATGAACAGGTCCATGAAGGCTGGCACGGTCTCGGCGCGCTTCCAGTCGCGCTGCAGCTCGCAGAACAGCTGGACCGTGCTGATTAGCTTGGCGCCGGCCTGCTCGACGCGGCGTAGCGCCGCCTCATGCGCTGCGACCGAGGTGCCGCCGACTGCATCGACGGGCACATAGACCTCATAGCCTTCGGCAAGCGCGTCGAGCGCCGGGAAGGTCAGGCACGCCTCGGTCCACAGCGCGGTCATGATGAGCTTCTTTCGGCCGGCGTCTTCCACCGCCTTCTTGAACTCGATATCCTCCCACGAGTTGATCGTGGTGCGGTCATAGGTCGGATAGCCGTCGAGCGCCTTGCGGACCTGGGGCACGGGCGGCTTGTTGAGGCCGGTCTCGACGTTCACGGTCGAATGGATCACCGGCAGCCCGTAGGCGACCGCCGCCTTGGCGCAGCCGACGATGTTGTTGACCAGGAGCTGGCGGTCCATCGAGGCGATGGAGTTCACCTGGACCGGCTGATAGTCGATGATGATGAAAGCTGCGTTCTGTGGGGTAAGCAGATGATCGGCCTTGGGATCGCGGATCGGTTCGCTGGACATGGTGGCATTCCTTCCTTGGTATTTAAGCGCCCGCTTAGGTTGCGCACGGGGGCTTGCCCGGCGGTGAGGGACGGAAGCGAGCGGCGCCGTCCCGTTCTCAGTGCATGATGGATCCGCCGCACGACGGCGGCGGGTCCATCCGCTCAGGCAGCGATCCGGCGAACCGGCCGCTGTTGTAGTCGTCGACTGCTGCGCGGATTTCCGCCTCGCTGTTCATCACGAAAGGGCCATGGCCGACGATCGGCTCGCCGGTCAAGACCAACAGCTTGGCATCGCCGTCGGCATGAACGCTCGCGCTGCTGCCTTCACGGCCGAGCAGAATCATCTCAGCCTCGCCCGCGCCCTGTGCGCTGTTCACCGTGACATGGCCGGTCAGTACGACCTGCATGGCGGTATGGCCTTTGGGCAGGTCGAGCGAGACATTGGCGTCGCGGTTGAGCGCCACGTCCCAGACGTTGATCGGCGTGAAGGTCCGTGCCGGCCCCGTCACCCCGCCGAAATGGCCGGCGACGATCCGCGCTTTGCCGTCGCTGTCGGGCAGATCGACCACAGGTATGTCGGCATCAAGGATGCCCTGATAACCACCCGGCGCCATCTTGTCCTTGGCCGGCAGGTTTACCCAGAGCTGGATCATGCGGAACGGCCCGCCCGTTTTGGCAAAGGCCGGCGAATGATACTCCTCGTGGATGATCCCGCCCGCTGCCGTCATCCATTGCACGTCGCCGGGGCCGATGACGCCGCCGTTGCCGGCGGAATCGCGATGCTCGACCTCGCCGTCATAGACGATGGTGACGGTCTCGAAGCCGCGATGCGGGTGCTGGCCGACGCCGCGCCGTTCGCTGGTCGGCTCGAAATAATGCGGACCTGCATAGTCGAGCAACAAGAACGGGCTGATGTGTGCACCCAGTGAATTGTAGGAGAAGAGCGAGCGGACGGGGAAGCCGTCGCCCACCCAATGGCCGCGATTGTTGCCGTAGCGGCCGAGGATCTGCTTGGTCATGGTTGATCTCCGATGCGAGGGCATTCTCTGGCTTTCTTGCTGTTGCAGTGGAGATAGCTCCGCGACGCCGAGGCCGGAAGATTGTGAATCCTGCCGCTGCGTCCTATACATAGGACGATGCAAGACCTCAACGACCTCTATTACTTCGTCCAGACGGTCGATCATGGCGGCTTCGCGGCGGCTGGCCGTGCTCTCGGCGTCCAAAAATCCAAGCTCAGCCGCCGTATCCTGCTGCTGGAGGAGCGCTTGGGCGTCCGCTTGCTCAACCGCTCCTCGCGCCACTTCTCCGTCACCGAGATCGGCCGCGAGTTCTACGATCGCTGTCTCGCCATGCTGATCGAGGCGGAAGCCGCCGAGCAAGTGATCGCGCAGGTCCGCGCCGAGCCGCGCGGCGTCATCAAGATGAGCTGCCCGGTAGCGCTCGCCAACTTCCAGTTCGGTGCGCTGATCGCGCGGTTCATGCTGGAGAACCCTGCTGTCGATATCCATCTTGAAAGCACCAACCGGCGCGTCGACGTAATCGCCGAGGGTTTCGACATCGCGATACGGGTGCGCTTCCCGCCGCTGGAGTCCACCGATCTGGTGATGCGCCGACTTGACGAGAGCACGCAGTGTTTGGTCGCCAGTCGAGCGCTCGTCGCTACCGCACTGTCATCGCCCGGCGATCTTGCTGGGCTGCCCAGCCTCGATTTCGGGCCGCCGCATCGCGACCATCAATGGCGGCTCGATCATGCCGATGGCCAGGAGGCCGTGATTTCACACCGGCCGCGTCTCGTCACAGACGACATGGCGGCACTGCGCGAAGCGGCGATCTCTGGCGTCGGCATCGTCCAGCTTCCAACGCGAATGATCTGGGACGACATCCTGACCCGTAGGCTCATTCATGTGCTGCCCGACTGGCGTCCGCGTGCCGGCATCGTCCACGCGGTATTTCCATCGAGGCGTGGCTTGCTGCCGTCCATTCGAGCCTTGCTCGATTTCCTGGCAGCCGAGTGCGCGGCGCAGCGTCAGGAGATGGGCGACATTCCTGCATTGGATTAAGGAGGCGGCCAGCCGAGTCCTTAAGCTGCCGCACGGAATAGCAATTTGAGATGGTTGCGTGTACCCGCAACCACTTACAGTTTCTGAAACCCCGCTAAGTCCCTGACTTGGAGGGGTTTTGCTATGCGTAAACTGAGGTCATCTTCTGGGGAACTGTTTAGAGCGGAATTCGATCTGGATGAATCTTCAGGGGTACCCAAGCGGGCGTATTTGTGATTCATCATGATGGCCGGATGGGAGGCCGGCGGTCGCCTCAAGAGCCACACGCGATTTGAACTCACCCGAATACCGTTTTCTCGTAACCTGGCCCATCAGTCCCTGTCCCTCTCCAGGTCCGCGATAGCTTATCACTCTGTCCGATTTTCCTGGGCCACCTCTGGAGGTGGTGGCAGACAGGCTGTGGCCTCACAGGTGCTTGCTCGCGGCTATGGGGGCTGCGGCTGCGACATGCTCCTGCCCGCCGATGTCCCATCCGCCGCCCAGCGCGCGATAGGCGCCGACCGCCGAGCGCGCCGCCGAGGCACGGGTCGCGTCCAGCGCGTTGCGGGCAACCAGCAACTGGCGGTCGGCATCCAGCACGTCGGTCAGCGTGATCGACCCCGCCTTGAAGGCGACTTCCGACAGGGTGCGCGCCCGTTCCAGAGAGGCGACCTCTTCATTCAGCCGCTGGACGCGGATTTGCGTCTCCGCGAGCGCCGAGAGCGCGTTTTCCACATCCTCGGCGGCCCGCAGCACTGTCTGGCGGTATTGTGCCAGCGCCTCGGCGCTCGCTCCCCGCGCCTGGGTGACCTCGGCGGCGACCTTGCCGAAATCGAACAGGCGCCAGCGCAGCGCGCCGGAGCCGGCAGGCTGGAAGGCCTTGGCCGACAGGAAATGATTGGCCCGCAGGCTGTCGAAGCCGAGTGCGCCGGATAGCGAGATTTTCGGATAGTAATCGGCGATCGCCTCGCCGATCCGTTCGTTGGACGCGGCGAGGCGCCGTTCCGCCGCGATCACGTCCGGACGTCGGCGCAACATGTCGGCCGGCCGGTCGGCATCCCCGATCGCCGGGACCGACGGGATGGCACCGGGTACCGAGAGTTCGCGCGCGTAGGTGCCCGGCTGCGCGCCCATGAGTACGTCGAGCCGGTTCATCTGTGCTTCCAGCGCGATCCGCAGATCCGGCAGCGTCGCTTGCGCGTCGTGCAGCAATGCTTCGGCCTGCGCGACCTCGCGGTCCGTGCCCTGTCCCGCCGAGCGGCGGAATGCTGTGAGCCTGACCAGATGATCGTCGGTCTCGATCTGGTTCTGCGTGACGTCTATCTGGGCCTGCAAGCCCCGGATCTGGAGATAGGCGTCCGCCGCGTCGGCGGCGACGCTGACCCTCACTCCGGCATTGTCGGACTCCGCCGCTTCCTCTTCCGCCCGTGCCGCCGCCGCAGCGCGGCGCAGCCCGCCGAACAGATCGATCTCCCAGCTCGCCGCCGGGCCGACGGTGAATTCGCGCTGATCGCGATGGAAGCCCGGGAAGCCGTTCGCGTAATAGCTGAACGGACCATATTCGCTCAGGCGCTCCGCCGTGACCCCGCTATTCAAATCGAAGGTCGGCAGCAGATTCGCCCCGGCGCCGGCGGCGACTCCCCGCGCCTGGCGCACGCGGGCCAGGGCGGCCGCGAGGTCTAGATTCTGCGCCAGCGCCCGCTGGACGATGGTGACCAGCTCCGGATCGTCGAACCCGGTCCACCAATGGTCGAGAGGCGGTATGGCCCGTCCGTCCTGGGTGCGCTGGACGGCGGCGAGGCTGTGAAATGGCGCGAGCTGCGCCTGCGGGCGGTGATAGTCCGGCCCCACCGCGCAGGCGGACAGGCCCAGCGAGGCCATTGCGACGAGCGTGGCCGTCCTGCCAAGCGATGCGCGTGTCATGCGTTCTCTCCTTGCGCCGGCGCCGTTCGTTGGGTGCGCGCCTGCCCCAGGCGGGCGACAACGGTGTAGAAAACGGGCGTGAAAAGCAGGCCGAACGCCGTGACCCCCATCATCCCGAACAGGACGGCCGTGCCCAGCGAGCGGCGCATTTCCGCCCCCGCACCGGTCGCGATCGCCAGTGGCGCGACGCCGAGGATGAAGGCGAAGGACGTCATCAGGATCGGCCGCAGCCGGGTCCGGGCCGCGTGGATCGCGGCCTGGGCGGCTTCGGCCCCGCCTTCGTGGCTCTGGCGTGCGAATTCGACGATCAGGATCGCGTTCTTGGCGGCCAGACCCACGAGGACGACGAAACCGATCTGCGCGAGGATATCGATTGGCAGCCCCCGCCCGATCAGTCCGGTCACCGAGGCGAGCAGGCACATCGGCACGATCAGCACCACCGCCAGCGGCAGCTTCCAGCTTTCGTACTGCGCCACCAGCACCAGGAACACCAGCAGCGCTGCCGCCCCGAACACCAGGAGGGTCGGTGTGCCGCGTTGCTCCTGCTGGAATGCGATATCGGTCCATTCGAACGTGATGCCGCGCGGCAGAACCTGGGCGGCGAGTTCTTCCATCCGATGCAGCGCCGTGCCGGATGCCACCCCTGGTGCTGCATTGCCTTGCACTTCCGCCGCCGGGTAGAGATTGTAGCGCGGCACGCGGTAGGGAACGGTCATGTCGCGGAAATCGGCTACCGTGCCGATAGGAACCATCTGGCCGGCGCTGTTGCGCGTCTTCAGGCGGCCGATATCGTCCGGCGTCTGGCGGAAGGCGCCGTCAGCCTGTGCGATGACCTCGAACGTGCGACCCAGATAATTGAAATCATTGACGTATTGCGAGCCGAGATAGACCTGGAGCGTGGTGAAGACATCGGTCGGGGTCAGCCCGACCTTCTCCGCCTTCAGCCGGTCGATATCGGCGTAAATCGATGGTGCGCCCGCGTTGAACAGAGTGAAGGCACCCGCGAAAGCGGGGTCCTTGTTCGCGGCGGCGACCAGATCCTTGGCCGCCTTGACCAGCGCCTGCGGCCCCAGCCCGGCCCGGTCCTCGATCATCATCTTGAAGCCGCCGGAATTGCCAAGCCCTTGCACGGGCGGCGGCGGAATGGTCAGCACATAGGCGCCCTTGATCACCGACAGCCGCTTGCGCAGATCGGCGAGCACCGTCTCGGCGGTCACGCCATGCAGGTCATGATTGTAGAGTGAGGGCAGGCCCGAGAAGAGGGTGCCCGTGTTGGGCTGTACCGTGAGGGTTGTGCCGTCGAGCCCGGCGAAGGGTGCGACATGCTCGATTCCCCGCGTATTCAGAATGATATCGGTCGCTTCCTTCATCACTTTTTCGGTGCGGGCGAGGCTCGACCCCGGGGGAAGCTGCACCACGGTGATCAGATAACCCTGGTCCTGCTCGGGGATGAAGCCGGTCGGCGTACGGGAAAATTCCAGACCGGCCAGCGCGATCAGCCCGGCATAGATGGCCAGCATCACGCCGAGCGCGCCCACGAGCCGCGCGGTCAGCCTGCCATAGGAGGAGGAAAGCCGTTCGAAACCATGATTGAAGCGCGCGAACGCCGCCTGAAGGAATTGCCCGGCGCGGCCGGCGGGCGGGACGTGCTCGTCATGCGGCCGGAACAGAACCGCGCACAGCGCCGGGCTAAGGGTGAGCGACACGAAGCAGGAAATCACCGTGGAGGCGGCGATCGTCACGGCGAACTGGCGGAAGAACAGTCCGGTGATGCCCGAGAGGAAGGCGGAAGGGACGAAGACCGCGCATAATGTGAGCGCGATGGACAGCAGCGCGCCGCCGACCTCGTCCATGGTCTCATGCGCCGCCTGGACTGGCGACAATCCCTCCCGCAGGTTGCGCTCGACATTCTCCACAACCACGATCGCGTCGTCCACGACGATCCCGACGGCGAGGACGAGCCCGAACAGGGAGAGGTTGTTGATCGAGATCCCGAGAAGTTCGAGGATCGCGAAGGTGCCCACCAGCGAGACGGGAATGGCGATCACGGGCACGATCGTCGCGCGCCAAGTCTGCAGGAAGAGGAACACGACGCCCACGACGAGGGCGATGGCCACGAAGATCGTGACGATCACCTCGTTGACGGATTTCGAGATGAACACCGTCGGATCGTAGACGATCTTGTAGGCAACGCCCGAGGGGAAGTCGCGCGCCAGCCCCTTCATCGCCGCCGTGACCTCGTGATCCACCGTCAGCGAATTCGCGCCGGGCTGGGCGTAGATCAGCAGGACAGCGGCGTCGTCGCGATCGACATAGGCGGTATTGCCGTAATCGACCGCTCCTACCTCGACATGTCCGATATCGCGCACGCGCGTGACCCGGCCGCGCCCGTCATTCTTGAGGACGATATCGCCGAATTCCTCTGGCGTCGTCAGACGGCCCAGGGTTTCGACATTGATCTGATAGGCTGCATCGCCCGGAACGGGCGGCCGGTTGAGCATGCCGGCGGACACCTGCAGATTCTGCGCGCGCAGGGCGGCGAGGACCTCGCTGGCCGTCATGTCGTAGGCGGCCACCTTGTCCGGATCGAGCCAGATCCGCATCGCATACTGGCGCTCGCCCTGCGGCTGCACGTCGCCGACGCCCTGGAGGCGTGCGAGTACGTCCTTTACGTGAAGGGTGAGATAGTTCGAAAGATAGAGCGAATCGCGCGAATGGTCGGGCGAGAAGACATGCACGGCGAGCAGGATGCTCGGCGTCGTCTTCCGCACATTCACGCCCAGATGCTGCACGTCGTCCGGCAGGCGGGGGAGCGCGTCCTCCACCCTGTTCTGGGTGAGCATCTGCGCGACGTTGAGGTCGGTGCCGATCCGGAAGGTGACCGTGATGGTCAGATTGCCGTCGCCCGTAGCCTGGCTCGACAGATACAGCATGTTCTCCACGCCGTTGATCTGCTGCTCGAGCGGCGTGGCGACCGTTCGCGCGACGGTTTCGGCAGACGCGCCGGGATAGGAGGCCGTCACCTGCACCGTCGGCGGAACGACCTCGGGATATTGTGCGATCGGCAGCACCGCGAGCGCGCCGAGGCCGAGCAGCATAATGAAGCAGCTCAGGACAATGGCAAAGCGTGGCCGGTCGATGAAGAAATGACTGAGGCGCATGGTATCAGTTCCCCGCCTGATCCGGGTGGTCGGGGAAGGTGCCGTCCTTGACGGCGACCTTCGCGCCCGGCGTCGCGTAGACCAAGCCGTCGATGACGACCCGGTCGTCGGGCGACAGGCCAGAGCGGATGATGCGCATCGCGCCGCGCGCGTCCCCCGGAACGACCAGCTTGGGCACCACGACGCCGTCTTTGCTGACGGTCAGCACGATATGATGGGACTGGTCGGGCAGGACCGCCGCGTCAGGCACCAGCAGCGCGAGGCTGGGCGGAGAGGACTCGACGCGCAGCCGCGCGAAAGCACCGGGCACGAGGTCGAGCGCCTGGTTGGGCACCGTTGCCCGCGCGTGGATCACGCCGCTGGACCGATCGATCGCGTTATCGACGAAATCGAGCGTGCCGGCGCGCGTGTATTCCCGCGTACCGTTGAGCGCGATCTGGATGGGTTCCGATAGCGGCCCCGTCGTCGACAGGCGATTGCGGGAAAAATTATCCCAGTCCGACTCGCTCATGTCGAAGTTCAGCCAGATGGGATCGAGCGATACGAGTGTCGTGAGCAGCGTGGTCGGACTGCTGGCGGTCCGGCTGCCGGCGACGAGGTTGCCTACCGACACCAGATGGGTTCCGATCCGCCCGGTCACCGGGGCGGTGATGCGGCAATGGTCGAGGTCGAATTGCGCGTCCCTGATCTCGGCTTGAGCCGCGTCGATCGCGGCCTGAGCGGCCTGGCGTTCGGACAGCCGCTGATCCACGTTCTCGACCGAGCCGGCGTCGCCATGCACCAATGTCTGCGCGCGCTTGAATTCGCGCGTGGCGAGCATCTCCCGCGCCTGGGCGCTCTCAAGCTGCGCCTTGGCGGCGGCAAGACGGATCTCGTAAGGGACCGGATCGATGGTGAAGAGCAGATCGCCCTTGTGAACGATGTCGCCGTCGCGGAAATGCACGCCGGTCAGCACACCACCCACCTGGGCGCGGACCTCGATTGCATCGATCGCGGCGAACTGGCCCAGAAAGCCAAGTCGCTCGGGAATGCTGCGCTGTTCCGGTCGGGCCGCGATCACCTGGGGGGCAGCCTGATCGGCGGGTGCCGCCTGTGCACGATCGGTCAGATAGGCACTTTCGCGCCAGACGCCGCCCGACGTGGCAGCGACCCCAGCCAGAATTGCAAGAACCCGCACCGACGGCCGGCGGAAAGAGCCTTTCCCACCCGTGCTCTTTGCGTCGCTCGACATCGTTCCTCACTTTCGGCACGCGAAATCGCCGCCGTTGCGCTATATAAAAGGTGAGCAGTCTCTATATCCATTTAGATGATGATCGTCATCATAAATTCGGGAGCAGGGTGCCATTTGGGGCCCCTTCACGTTATCAGGCCGCTTTGTCATATTTTCAGGCCTGATTGGGAGGGTAGAGAGGGAGGTCATGAGGAAATCGAAGGCCGAGACGGCCAGGACCAGAAACCGCATCGTCGAGACTGCAAGCGACGCCCTGCGGCGCAACGGGATCAGCGGCACGTCGTTGCATGAGTTGATGTCCGAGGCGGGTATGACCCATGGCGGCTTCTACCGGCACTTCGATTCCAAGGAGCAGCTGATCGCCGAGGCCTGTAGCCGTGGCTGCGACGCCCTGCTCGACACCATACGGGCCGCCGGATCACGCTCGCCCGACGCGTGTCCGGCGGGCACGTCGCCCGGTCTGGCTGCGATCGCCGACACGTTCCTGACGCCCGAATACCGGGACGAGGACGCCGCGTGCTGCCCGTTCGTGTCCTTCGGCAGCGAACTGGCCCGTGCCGACGCGGCGACGCGCCATGCCGCGACAGAAGGGATGCGACGCGCCATCGGATTGCTGGAACAGGAGTTTCATGACGGCGACATGGCCCGCATGCGCGCAATCGCGGTCTTCGCGGCCCTGATCGGGGGCGGGACCCTCGCCCGTATTGTCGACGATCCCGCCTTTTCCGACGAGATCCTCCAGGCCGCCAAGATGTTGATCTGCCGGATTTCGCGTGACGCCACCGAAGGCGGGTGAACACGCCGTTTTGTCGGGAGCATTCACCGTTCGGCAGTGTGTCCTATCTCAGGACGCAATTTTGGGTGGTCGAACCTGCCAGACTGTCTTCGACAGCATGGCGACACCGCAGATCGGCGCGAAGATGACGTAGGAAGCGGCCACGATCATGGACAGGCCCGTCATTCCGGCATGGAAGACATGGACCGCCACGATGCCGCCGCCCGCGGCAAGCAGCGTGCGGATCGTGTAGGCGAGGAAAGGCCAGAATGCATGGCCGGCTCCTTGGGCGGCAAAGGCGAACACGAATCCCGTTGCCATGAAACCGTAAGTCGGCGCGACGATGGCCAGATAGGTGGTGGCAAAATCGGAGACTGCGGCCTGGGTGGTGAACATCCCGGCCCAGAGTGCTGGTGCCAGTGCGATGCCCAGCCCGACGATTTCGGCGAAACCCGCGCCGATATAGGTCCCGACCCAGGCCATTTTTCTGGCACGCGCGGTCTGGCCGGCACCCATGGCAATGCCCACCATCGTCAGCACGGCCGAGGACAGCCCGAACAGGATCGGGATCATCACGTAATCCAGCCGCGAGGCAATGCCATAGCCCGCGATGGCATCGACACCGAAGCGCCCGACCGCGCCGGTGACGAGGATGACGGTCAGGTTGGTCTGCACCGTGTTCAGCGCGGTGGGGATGCCCACCTTCAGGATATCGGCAAAAAGCCGCCATTCCAGCCGGACCCACCGCAATTTCAGACCCGACCGGCCCGAATTCATGTAGCGCAGCAGTACGACCAGCGCGCACGCGTAATAGAGGACGAACGCCAGGCCGGCTCCGGCGACGCCCAGGCGCGGGATCGGCCCAAAACCGAAGATCAGCGCTGGGGAGGCGGGGATCATCACCAGCGCGCCCACCAATGTCACCAGCGCCGGGATCTTCACATTGCCGGATCCGCGCAGGGCGGCCGCGACAAGGTTGACGATCCAGATCGCCACCGCGCCACCGAAGACCGTGTCGGAATAGGCGAGCGCCGCCGTCAGCGACGCGCCGTTTCCACCCAGTGCGGCGTATAATGCGGGGCCGCCCCAGAGCAGTCCGACGGTGAAGGCCGCACCGACGACGGCGGCCAGCACGATGGCATGGAGCACCAGAGCGTCCGCGTCATGCTGGCGACGGGCGCCAATCGCGCGTGCGACGGACGAGGCCACACCGCTGCCCAGCCCGCCGTTCGACATGGTGATCATCAGCATGTACACGGGGAACACCAGCGCCACGCCGGCCAGCGCATCGGTGCCGAGATAACCGACATAATAGGTCTCGGCCACGCCGACTGCCGTCTGGGCCAGCAGGACCGCGATGGTTGGCAGCGCCAGCCGCGTCAGGGTTGCCATAATCGGCCCGTTCAGGATCGCGGCGCGCGCCTGCGCCTTGCGGTCCGCGACGCGGCTTTCGCTGACGGGCGTGATCTCCACCAGGTTGGCGATTGTCTCGCCTGCGGCCTCCGACATGACTTACGCCTTACGCCGCGGGACGAAAGATGGGCGCGCCGGCCGGGGCGCCGATCGTGCCGCCATCGACGACGATCTCGGCGGCCGTGATGTGCTTCGCCTCGTCGGACGCCAGGAACAGCACCGCATTGGCGATATCCACGGCGGCGCCCAGATGGCCCAGTGGAATGGCCAGGGAATAGGCGGCTTCAAGCTGTTCCATCGCCTCCGGCGTCGATGCCCGCGACTCCCAGATCGGCGTACGGGTGGCGCCCGGCACCACGCTGTTCACGCGAATACCGCGCGGCGCGAGTTCGGCGGCCAGCACCCGGTTCATAGCCCCGATTCCGCCCTTGCTGGCGGCGTAGGCGGACGCGCCGGGAATGCCGAGCACCTGATGTACCGACCCGTTCAGGATGATGGAGGCGCCGGCCGCGAGGTGCGGCGACGCCGCCTGCACGGTGAAGAAGACGGCGGTCAGGTTCGTGGCGATGACCCGCTCGAACTGTGCCCGATCGGTGCCGCCAACCGGGGTCGCGCCCGGAATGCCGGCATTGGCGAACACGATATCGAGCGTGCCGAACCGTTCGATCGCGGCCGCGACCGCCCGTTCGGCGGCGTCGTCTTCCGTCAGGTCGGCCCGCACGACCAGCGCATTCGGACCGAGCTTTTCGGCCGCCGCGTCGAGCGTCCGCTGGTTGCGGCCGGTGATGACCACGCGTGCGCCTTCCTCGATGAACCGCTCGGCAGTCGCCAGCCCGATGCCGCTATTGCCACCGGTGATCAGGGCGGTCTTGTTCTGGAGTCTCATGGTCCGTATCTCCAATTGGATTACGATCATAATGCACCATGACGATTGTAATGCAATGGGGGTGGCCCTAAATTTCGCAATGGAGAGCAAGGAAGGCGGCACATGCGGTATGGGAAGGGTCATAGGGAAGAGACGCGGCGGCACATCATCGACGTGGCCGCGCGGCGTTTCCGTGAGGATGGCGTGGCTGCGGCGGGCATCGCGGGGCTGATGGCCGATGCTGGCCTGACCAATGGCGCGTTCTATACCCACTTCACCTCCAAGGAGGATCTGGTCCGGCAGGCCCTGCAGGCAGTGCAGGAGAACACCCAAGGTACTACCGTGCAGGCACTCAAGGACGGTGCGCCGCCGGAGGTGTGGCTGCGGCGTTATCTCAGCCCGCAGCATCGAGACAATCCGGGCGCCGGCTGTGTCGCGGCGGCGCTGTCGGCCGAGATCGCGCGTCATCCCGAGGAGACGCGCGACATTTTTCGCGCGGGCTACGAAAAATTTGTCGGACTGATCGCGGCGACCCTTCCCATCGGAACGCCGGCCGAGCGACGGGCGAAAGCACAGGCTCTCTACGGGTTGATGATCGGTACGCTCCAACTGGCGCGCGCGGTAGGGAAGGGCCCTGAATCCGACGAGATTCTTGATAATGGGGTCAAAGCCGGCCTCGTATTCATCAGCAGCGTACCAGAGCTACGCTGTGTCACCGCTCCCTGAAGGGCGGCGATCCGGGGGAACCGCGCGGCGCCTCACTGGGCGTGCACACTGGCCGAGCCCTCTGGCCAATCCTTGCTGCTCCGGCCTATGCCAACCGGAACGCATGGCGATCAGTCGTGCCAATGTGATCCACGGATGACACTGCAGAAATTCCCGCGATGGAAGTGGGATTTTTGTCGGCGATGACATCCGCCTTGACGTTCCCGAACGTCGTCTCCGGCTTGTGCTTGATGCCGTCGTAGAAGGCCTGGATGATATCCTCCTTGAAATGCGGCGTGCGCGGAAACGCCTGCACGACCGCTTCACGCTCGGCGTCTGAATAGTCGCCGTACGTCAAGCCGAGCACGTCCATCTCGACACCGGCCGTTACCAGGGCAATCACAGGATGCATGTGTTTCGGAATGCCGGGCGTCGTATGCAGGGCGATCGCCGTCCAAAGGGGCAAGCTGGGCTGGATCTCCATGCTATGCTCGATCGGGAGGTATCGTACGGACTGATCATCGGTGATGGTCCTTGATGCAGCGGACTGGAGCGAGAGACAGCGGCAATCGCTCGCAGTCACGGAATGAGTCCCGTCCTCCGGTACGTTCGGATCGTTCGGTCGTAGATGGCGATGTCCTGGCCGCCACGCGCGACGAGCTGAGCCCCCTCGATGGCCGCGAAGATCGCCATTGCGTGCTCCTGCAATTGCAGCGCGCTCACCGCAGGCTTGGCCAGTTCCAGAACCTTGATGATCCAGCGGACATTCGTTTCGGTGAATTTGTCGATTTCGGTGCGTACTTCCGTGGGAAGGTCATCGAATTCCGCGCTCATGATGCCGCAGAGGCACATGCGATTGTCGTCGGCCAGGGCGGAGCGAAAGATCTCCATATATCTGTCCATGCACCACGTCGCGTCGTTGGAGGTGGCCAGCAGATCCGCCAGATAGGCTTCCCCATCCTCGGTATAGCGACGTGCCAGGGCGGCTCCGAGATCGCCCTTGGTGGGGAAGTGATAGTGCATGCTGGCGTTTTTGATCCCCACCGCCTTTGCGATTTCGCGAAAGCTCAGGACGTTGTAGCTTCTTGCTGCTCCGCTTCTGCCGTCATTCACTCGAAGCATTTCACGAGGGATCTGGTCGTTCCTTGAAGGGCCCCGGGAAACAGGTTTGGGATGCCGAGGGATTGACTGAGTGGCAGCATCACTGACCATCATTCGTGCGTCGCGCAAAAGGTGAGCCTGACGAGAGATGTTGCTATCACGCGCCTACTCCCCCATCCACGGCTATCACGGAGCCCGTTATGTAGCTCGCCGCCGGAGAGGCAAGGAATGCGACCACCGCGGCAATCTCCTCGGGTTGTGCATAGCGGCCGAGCGCGGTGACCGACTTCAGCCAATTAGCGAATGGGCCGCTGTCCGGGTTCATCTCGGTTTCGACCGGACCGATCGCAAGCGCGTTGACAGTGATCCGCTTCGGCCCAAGGTCGCGCGCAGCCCCTTTGACGTAACCCGCAATCGCAGCTTTGGTGGACGAATAGTCGGCTAGTCCCGGTGCGCCGACGCGTACTGCCGAGGTGGACGACATCGTGATAATGCGCCCGCCTTCGTCTATGACCTGAGAGGCCGCTCGGATTGCTGCGATGACGCCGGTGACGTTCACAGCATGCATGCGGTCAAGTGCGGCGGTGTCACTGATGTCGATCGCACCCGCTTCGAACACACCCGCGTTTGCAACGAGAATATCGAGCCGACCGAATTCTCGGTAGACGTCGGCGACAAGCGCCGCCACCTGCGCCGAATCTGCCTGATCGGCCTTGAACGCCTTTGCGCGAACGGTCTTCCGCTCCATATCGGACACAACGGACATGGCCCTGTCTTCACTCGCGGAGTAGCTGATCGCCACGTCCGCGCCTAGATCGGCGAGAGCCAGCGCCGAAGCCGTCCCGATGCCGCGCGAACCGCCCGTCACGAGCGCGACCTTGCCGGAAAGTAATTTGGTCATTGTTGATTTCTCCACATTGGGTGCAGTTCGCACCTATTTGATCTCTGTGTTCGCAATCGGCAGGATCGCCGCCACACGCCATCCAGCGGTGCTACGGACAAGCGTCTGGCTGATGAGGAATGTATTGTCCTGCGCGGGCTTGCCGCGAAGGCCGCGGGTGGTGGAGCGACACATTCCAGGGTCCGATCATCTTGCCGTCCGGCTGTTGGGTCTTGAATGCATTGAAGCCGGTAGCGATGCCCGCGCGCATGTCGTCGTAAAGCGTCTTCTGGAGCGGATCGAAATCGGCCGGATCGATGAGAGGAAGCCGCATCGTCATGGCCCCGGGAAGGGCGGCGGGATGAGCTTGCCTTCGAGGCGCCGCGCCAGTTCTGCCACGGCATGGTCGTCGACCTCGTTGCGTTGTGCCGGTGTCAGTTCCGCCGGCGCCAGGTGGGCTACGATCTGATGACCGTAAAAATCGAAATCGACCCAGTCGGGCGCGCTTCTGCCCTCCGGGCATCCCAGAAGCTCCCCGTAGAATGCGCGGGCCTCCGCAATGTCGCGGACGGGAAAGGCGAGATGGAAGGGCGGGATGGTGCCGGTGCCTGTCGCGATGGTGTTCATGTCGATCTATCCTTGGAGGCTTTTGAAACAGTCTCTTATTCACGGCTGACCCGCCACTAACGGTAACGCTGTGCCGTATAGGATGGAAAACGATATATTTCGTTTGTGAGAAATCAAATATTCGATCTGTCGGCCGCGCCTCATGTACCTGCCGCCACGCCGGCCATCCCTGTCTCCTGCGCGGGAACGTGAGGGCGGGAGGCGTTTTGCATCGCCTCCGTCCAGATCGGACACATCATGGAACATGATCGTCCGGTCGACGAACTTTCCTGCCCGCTTCTTTTCCGATCCGCTTCCTGCCCCCATGTGATGGGAAATGGGAGGGCGGAATGTCATCCAGCGTTCCGCCGACGCCACGTGACAGCAGCACATCGCACCCGACGCGCGGCCCCGGAACCGGGACCGGGCATGATCTCGGCCCGGCCGGACAGGGTTCACTTGCCGGCCCGGACTGGCCGCTTGGCGCGCGATGCGTCTGTTTCGGCGCCGCCTGTATCCCTGGAGCGCAAGGTCCGGTTTCTGTCCCGGCCGCAAACCTATGGTGGTGCCGTCAACACGGTCATTGCGCGCGAGACGCATATGTCCTGGGTCTTCCTGGCCGGGGAGCGGGTCTACAAGCTCAAGAAGCCGGTGCGCTTTCCCTATCTGGATTTCTCCACCCTGGAGCGCCGGGCCGATGCCTGCCGTGCCGAAGACCGCCTGAACCGCCGGCTGGCGCCGGATGTCTATCTTGGGGTTGTCCCGCTGGTCGAGGGCGCGGCGGGCCTGGCCATCGGCGGGGCGGGGCGGGTCGTGGACTGGCTGGTCGTCATGCGGCGCCTCGACGATGGCGGGTTTCTGCAGTCGGCCTTGCTGGCGCATGCGGTGCGGCCGTTGCAGCTCGACCGGCTGGCGGCCGTACTGGCGTCGTTCTACGCGCATGCGCACCCGCTTGCGGTCCGCAGGTCCGCGGACACTCTGCGGATGAGGTGGCAGAGGGCGTTGTCCGGCAACCGGCGCGTGTTGCAGGACCCGCGCTTTCATCTGCCGCGCGGCATGGTGGCGCGTGTGGACGCGATCCTGACGCGCTTTGTGGACCGGCGGTTCGGGGTGATCCTGGCGCGTGCGCGTGCCGGCCGCATCGTCGACGCGCACGGGGATTTGCGTCCGGAACATATCTGGATGGACGGGCGCGTGAGCATCATCGATTGCCTGGAATTCGACCCGGCCTTGCGGGCGCTCGATCCGCTGGATGAGATCGCCTTCCTGCAACTGGAATGCGCGCGTCTGGGTGTGGCCTGGGCGGGGGAGAGGATCGGCCGGCGTCTGCGGCCTGTCCTGCACGGGGGGCGTGTCGGCGGGTTGCTGCTGTTCTATCGCAGCTATCGCGCCATGCTGCGGGCCCGGCTGGCGATCATGCATCTGTGCGACGCCCAGCCGCGCACGCCTGAAAAATGGCCGCGCCAGGCGCGCGCCTATCTGCGTCTGGCCCTGGCGGATGCGCTGCGGCTGGAGAGGCTTGAGCATGCCGCCCTGGCCGGCACCGGACCTTAGAAGACCAGGAGGTCCGACAGCGGTGCGTTGCGATGCAGCCGGCGGATGGCTTCGGCAAGCAATGGCGCGGCGGAGAGGATCTGCAGCTTGCGCCGGGCCGGGCCGTCCGGCAGCCGGATGGGCTGGACCGTGTCGGTTGTCAGGATACGGTCGATGGCCGGTTCAGCCAGGATGCTGTCCGCGCCGGCCGTGAACAGGCCATGGGTGACGCAGGCCACGACCTGCCGTGCGCCGGCGCCGCGTGCGGCGCGTGCCGCGCGGGCGAGCGTGCCGCCGGTGCTGACCAGATCGTCGATGACGATACAGGTCGCCCCCGCGACATCGCCCACGAACAGGTCGCCGGAGACCTGCCCGCCGCTGCGGTGCTTCTCGGCGAAGGCCGCCCCGACCGGGTGTCCGGTGGCTGCTTCCAGCGCCCCGCGCAGGCGTTCGGCCCGCTTGCCGCCGCCAAGGTCCGGCGACACGACGCACAGGCGGGCTGGATCGGCCCCCAACTCGGCGGTCAGGCCGCGAAGGGATTCTACCAACAGGGGGACGGCCGTCAGCGCCACCGTCTGCCGGCGGAAGGCGTTTTCGAACGCCGCCTCGTCATGCACGTCCATCGTGACCAGACGGTCGGTTCCGACGGCTTCGAACAGTGTCGCGACATAGCGTGTCGTCACCGGGTCGTTCGGCTTCGTCCGCCGGTCCTTGCGCCCGTAGCACAGATAGGGCGCGATGGCGGTCACGCGTGCGGCCCCGGCGTCCTTGCAGGCGCCGATAAAGAACAGCAGCCGGCACAGCCGGTCATTGGCGCTGCCCGTCGCGCCGCCGTGCAGGCTGTGCAGCAGATAGACATCCGCGCCGCATACCGGGTCCAGCGCGCGGGTCTTGTGTTCGCCATCCTCGAAATCGCGTTCCTCGTGCCGGCCCGGCGTCAGGCCCAGGTGTCGGGCAATGGCCTGCCCAAGCCCGTCGGTGCCGGCCAGGGCGAACAGGCGGATGGCGCCCTCGGCCTGCTGGTCAGCCTGCCAGACGGGTTGTGTCTGTCGTGGGTCCACCGGTCGGGTCCTCCGCGCTGGATTTGGTGCCGGCCCTGATCTGCCGGAACAGGGATTCGACCGTCTCGCGCCGGGCCCGGGCCGTGCCATAGCGTTCGACGCTTGCGGAACCGGCGGCGACGCCCAGGGCCAGTGCCTCGTCGGGGGGCATGCCGCGTGTCAGGCCCAGCACCAGGCCCGCCATGAGACTGTCGCCCGCGCCGACGGCGCCGCGCGCCTGCACCGGCGGGGCGGGCACGTATGCCAGGCCGGCGGCGGATCCCAGCCATGCTCCGTCCGGCCCGAGGCTGACGGCGATCATCCGGGCCGCGCCGGCACGCAGCACCCGCCCGATCTCGGCCGCCAGGGCGTCCTGTCCCTGGACCGGGTGGCCGACCAGGGATTCGAATTCCCCATGGTCGAGTTTCAGCAGGTCCACCCCGTGGCCGACGACCGCGCGCAGGGCACCGCCGGATGTATCGACGGCGAGGCGCCAGCTCCGCCGTGCCCCGATGGCGGCCACCCGCGCATAGAAATCCTCGGGCACCCCGCGCGGCAGGCTGCCGCTTGCGACGACCCAGGCGGCGTCCAGCTCTTCGAGGAGCGCCAGGCTGTTCAGCCATTCCATGGCCTCGATCAGCGGGCCCTCGGACACGAAACGATATTCCAGATGGCTCGCGCGCTCCTGCACGTTCAGGCAGATGCGGGTCCGGCCCACGATCGGCAGGCTCTTCCAAGGCACGCCGGCCTGGTCGAGCAATTCCTCGACCAGGCGCCCGGTCACGCCGCCGGCCATGATGACGGCCAGGGTCTCGCCGCCCAGCTCGTGGACGACGTGGGCGACGTTGATGCCCCCGCCGCCGGGGTCCAGCCGCTCGTTCGTCGTGCGGATCTTCTGTGTCGGATGCACCTCCGCCGCGACGCAGGCGACGTCTATGGCGGGATTGAGCGTCAAGGTCGCAATGGTCTGGGACATGTCGGGTGATCCCGCGCAAGGGGGGAGTGGCGCGCCGTTCAGGCCAGGGCGTCTTCGGCCTGGCGGACGATATCCATGGTGCGCAGCAGGCTGGACGGATTGACGCTGATCGAATCGATGCCGATGGCGACCAGGTAGCGGGCGATCTCGGGGTCGTTCGCCGGGGCCTCGCCGCAGATTCCGATCCTGCGTCCGTTGCGGCGGGCGCCGGTGACGGCCAGGCGCAGCATTTCCAGCATGCCGGGGTCGCGCTCGTCGAAATCGAATGCGACGATGTCGGAATCGCGGTCCACGCCCAGCGTGAGCTGGGTCAGATCGTTCGATCCGATCGAGAATCCGTCGAATTCGGCGGCAAAGGAATCGATCTGGATGACGTTGTTGGGGATTTCGCACATCATGTAGACGGCCAGCCCGTCCTTGCCGCGCGCCAGGCCGTTGCGGCCCATCGCGGCCAGGACCTGCTCGGCTTCCGCCACCCGGCGGCAGAACGGCACCATGACGATCAGGTTGGTCAGCCCCATGGCCCCGCGCACCCGCGACAGGGCAGCGCATTCCAGCGCGAAGCCGTCGGCATAGGCCGGGTGGGCGTAGCGCGACGCCCCGCGAAAGCCGAGCATGGGGTTTGCCTCCCGCGGCTCGAACGTCGTGCCGCCGATCAGGGCCGCATATTCGTTGGTCTTGAAATCCGACAGCCGCACGATCACCGGCCGGGGATGGAAGGCGGCGGCGATCGTGCCGATCCCTTCCGACAGGGTGCGGATGAAATAATCGCCGGGTGAGGAACTGCCCGCCGTGCGTTCGGCGACCCGCTGCCGGTCGTCGGGCGTCAGGCGTTCGGGGTGCGCCAGTGCCATCGGGTGGATGCCGATGGATTCGCTGATGATGAATTCCATGCGTGCCAGGCCCACCCCCGCGCAGGGCATCATCGCCGTGCGGAAGGCCAGTTCGGGATTGCCCAGATTGACCATGATCGGCGTGCGCGGGCGCGGCAGGCTGCCGGCATCGGTGCGGGTGACCGTGAAGGGAATCTCGCCGTCGTAGATCTCTCCGCTCTCGCCCCCCGCGCATGAGACCGTGACGCGCTGGCCCGCGTGCAGGACCCGGGTCGCATCGCCGGTTCCGACGACCGCCGGAACGCCCAGTTCGCGCGCGATGATGGCGGCATGGCAGGTACGGCCGCCATGGTCGGTCACGATGGCGGACGCGGTCTTCATGACCGCCTCCCAGTCGGGATTGGTCGAGGGCGCGACCAGCACGTCGCCGGGCTGGAAGGAGGCGAGTTCGTCACGGGTGGAAATCACGCGGACCGGGCCGCCCCCGATCTTCTCGCCTACGGCCCGGCCGCGCGCCAGCACGGGGCCGCTTCCCGTCAGGGCATAGGTTTCCAGCATGGCGGCGCCCCGGCGCGAGGCCACGGTCTCGGGCCGCGCCTGGACGATATAGAGCCGGCCGTCATCGGCGTCCTTGGCCCATTCGATGTCCATCGGCACCGGGTGGCCGGCCTGTCGGGAATAATGATCCTCGATCAGCAGTGCCTGGCCGGCCAGGGACAGGGCTTCGGTATCGCTGATGCAGAATTGGCGCTGCCGGTCCGGCGGGGTCGGCACGTTTTGGGTGCGCGATCCGCCGGGGGCCGGCTCCAGGCCCATCGTCAGTTGCTTCCGTCCCAGGACATGCCGCAGCACGGTGCGGTGTCCTTCGCGAAAGGTCGGTTTGTGGACATAGAATTCGTCCGGGTCGATGGTGCCCTGGACGATGTTCTCGCCCAGCCCGTAGGCCCCGGTTATCAGGACGATGTCGCGGAAGCCGGATTCGGTATCGAGGGTAAAGATGACGCCGCTGGAGGCGCGGTCGGCATGGACCAGCTTCATGACCCCCACGGACAGGCTGACCTTGAAATGGTCGAAGCCGTTATTGGCGCGATACACGATGGCGCGGTCGGTGAAGAGCGAGGCGAAACAGTGGCGGCAGGCCTCGAAGATCGCCTCGGCCCCGCTGATATTCAGGTAGGATTCGTGCTGGCCCGCGAAGCTGGCCGTGGGAAGATCTTCCGCCGTGGCGGAACTGCGGACCGCGACGGCGACATCCGGACCATATTGCGCTTCGAGGCGACGATAGGCGTCGGCGACGAGCCGGCGTAGCGTTTCCGTGCCGGCGGCGGCGTAGACCAGCTCGCGCGCCTGGGCCGCGTGGCGGGCCAGCAGGGCGATGTCGGTCGGGTCCAGAGGGTCCAGCAGGGCATGCAGGGCCGGCCAGGCGTCCGCCGCGTTCAGCGCGTCGCGATAGGCGCGTGCCGTCAGGACGAACCCGTTGGGCACCAGGATGCCCTGTGTTGCCAGCCCCCGGTACATCTCGCCCAGCGAGGCGTTCTTGCCGCCGACCAGGGGAACATCGCCAAGCCCGATATCTTCGAACCATCGCAGGGAGTCTGAAGGCTCCGCCATCGCGTCGCTCCTGCTTTTCTGGCCGCGAAACAGTCTCTTACGGCAGGGAAGGTGGGGGAATGGTGACGCCCGCGAACGGGTCGATGCAGGTGATGTGGTCCACGACGGAGACGACCCCCTTCACGTTTTCCGCCGCCACGCGGGCGGCGGTGCGCAACCGTTCGTCTGTGACGGTACCGTCAAGGTCCACCACCCCGTTCCTGACATCGACGTTGATGGTGTTGCGGCCGCCCAGATGCAATACCGCCTGGTATTCCTTCAGGATGGACTGCCTGATGCTCTGGTCGTCGGATAGGGCAGGCGCGCCGGACATCAGTGGCAGCAAGGCGCGCAGCACGTCGCCGCGCGAGACCACGCCCACAAGCTGATCGTTCTTCATGACCGGCAGGCGCCTGATGTGGTGCAGCATCAATGTGGCGATGGCATCGCGCAACGGTGTCTCGGGCCCGACGGATACGGGCCGCTGCGACATGATATCGGCAACCTTGCGGCCATGAGTGTGAACATAGTCCTCGGCCTTGTGCCCTGGCGATCGGAACAGGTCGCCGAGCCATGAATGCCCGGCGGTTTCCAGTTCGCTCCGGCGCATGAGGTCGCCTTCGGTGAGGATGCCGACCAGTTGCCCCTTTTCGGTGATGACCGGCAACCCGCTGATCTTGTGCGCCACCATCAGCCGGATGGCGTCCATGATGGATTGCGTTGGCGCGACACAGATTGCCGGCGAGGTCATGACGTCCTTGACCTGCATGACACGCGGTCCCCGCTGCGGAGCGGCCTGTCGGATATCGGCGGGCCACTGCATGAATGTTTTGGGTGCCCCCTGCGGAATGCACCCGATGACCCTAGATGCGCGTGTGCCGGCGCCCCTTCAATCGCACGCCGGGATTCGTGATGACGGGCGGCATATCGCATGCAACCGGACACCATGACGGCGTTTAGGGACCATGTTTCCCCGCGACCGACATGGTCAACGGCCCGGCCGGCCTTCTGGGGAGGGAAGACGGAATGACCATTCAGAAGGAGGGTGTGGTTGCCGAGCTTGCGCCGGGCGCGCTGCTTCTGCCCAACCTGATTGCGGACGGGCTGGGCGCGAATGGCCGCATAAAATTCGCGCTGAGCTGGCTGCAGGCCGTCGAGGCGTCGGACCGGGACGATCGTGGGCCTTTTGCCGGTCTGGCGGCCGAGCGGACGATGGCTGGGCTGGACCGTGACCCGCTTTATGATGCGCCCGCCCTGCTGGAGCGAACCGGCGACGGTGTCCGGGTGCCGGAGATCGGCGGGGTGATGGCGCGCCTGCGGGACGATCTGTCGCGCATGTGTGCGGCGGTGGAGGCGGGCGCGGGTGCGCGCCTGTTCGACCGTGCGGCGGCCGCTGCATTCCGCGGGCGCGAGGAGGCGCTTCGCGCAAGCCTTCATCTGGACGGCGACGTGTTGCCGGCGGGCCTGGTCTCGCGGCTGTCGCGCGTTTCGGGCGAGGATGAGGTGTCGTTCCATCTTCTGGTGATGGAGATGCACAAGGCCATCAACGACATCGCCGCCGGCCTGGCGGAGGCGGATGTTGCCGGCGCCCGCGCCTATCTGCTGGGCCCGGCGGACAGGGAGCGCCTGGTCGCCTTCATGCGTGGGCTGAATCGAACGGCGCCGCTGAAGTTCAACCATCCGGGGCTGGCCACCAACGCGATGCGCGACGGCAGTCATATGACCATCCAGAACGATCTGGGCACGACCGACGCGCATGTGCTGATCGCCCAGATCGAAGAGCGCCGCCTGACCATTATCCATAGTGATATTCACAAGCAGCGTCTGGATTTTTTCCAGAGTCGCCTGCCCAGGTTTTCGTGGACGGTCTCCAACCGGCGCGCGCGGGGCGTGGAGGACGATGTTTTCCTGGTCACGGTGGGAACGTTCGAGGCCCCCGACCTGGCCACGCTCGATACCGCGCTGGAGGAGCTGGGAGCGTCACTGGTCTTTCTCATCGACTGGAACAAGGCACGAAAAAGCCTGGGCCGTTTCGTCACGCGACGGGAGGCGGTCGCCATTCTGGACTGGGCCGCCGATCATGAATATGGCCACCGCGCCTATCTGGAAATCGGCGGTGAGGTGGTGATCGAGGATCTGCTGGAAACCGTGTCGCGGATCAGCGGTGTCTCCTATACCTCCCTGGAGCGTGCGCTCGGCAGGGACGAGGCGACGGCATTCCTGCGGGAGACGTTGCGCATCGCCAGCGAGTCCCTGCGCGATGGCCGGTCGCCCTTCGTGATCCGCGATCTGTTGCAGGCGGAATTGATGATGCGCGTGGGCTCCGTGGCCGACCGCATTCTTGATGAGGCCGTGGACCATGCCGCGCTGATCCTTGACCTGGGCAACCTGGTGCATGCCACGCTGCTGGACATT
The DNA here is from genome assembly GCF_014174215.1 of Gluconacetobacter tumulicola. Classification (GTDB taxonomy): domain Bacteria; phylum Pseudomonadota; class Alphaproteobacteria; order Acetobacterales; family Acetobacteraceae; genus Gluconacetobacter; species Gluconacetobacter tumulicola. The sequence goes on from NZ_JABEQL010000020.1 coordinate 24,427, forward strand.
GTTGCGGACCCCGCTGGAGCTGCCACGCGGGCCAAGGTCTGGGAAGCCCTTGCCGATCGGCAGGTGGGGCGCATATGCGACCTGTCCCGCGACGGCAAGGTGCGCGCCTGGCGCATGGTCGCCTCGGAGGCCGATGATGCGGCCGACACATTCGAGGAGGTGGCGTTTCTTCTGCAATTTCTGCCCCGCGACCTGCCTGTCGGGTTGCGCGAGCGGTTCCTGCTTCTGGTCGAGGGCGCCATCATGGCGGTCAGGGATTATGTCCGTCTGCTGTGCGCGCTGCGCAATGGGCACCGGACCGTCGCGCGGGGGGACATGCGCGCGTTCATGGGGTTGCTCGACCGGCTGCACGAGCATGAGCATGCAACGGACGACATCCAGCGCGACCTGTTCACCCATCTGATGCAGGCGGATGTCGACGCCCGGCTGTTCCATGTCGCGACCGCCGTGGGCGGCGGGCTGGAGGAGGTGGCGGATGCGTTGCTGAATGCGGGTCGCCTCGTCTCCGATCATGCCGTGGGAGAGTGGTTTGCAACCTGACCCCATCCAGATCATCGAAGCGGGCATATTGCCGCCCCCGGCGGAGGCGCTGTCCCTGCTTGGCGGGAAGGCCTTCAATCTTGTGGTTCTGGCCGCGATGGGTCTGCCTGTACCGCCCGGGTTCGTCCTGCCGACTTCGCTCTGCGCCCAATGGATCGCCGATGGGCCGCCGCCGATGGACGAATTCCGGGCGCGGGTCGCCGGCCCGCTGAGCCGTCTGGAGCAGGCGACCGGCCTGGCGTTCGGCGACGCGCGGCGGCCATTGCTGGTTTCGGTCCGCTCGGGTCCCCCCATCTCGATGCCCGGCATGCTCGATACGATCCTGAATGTGGGACTGACGCGCGCGACCCTGCCGGGGATGATGGCGCTGACGGGCGATCCCCGCCTTGTCTGGGATTGTTATGCGCGACTGGTCCGCTCGTACGGGCAGGTCGTGCACGGCCTGGACCCGGCGCCCTTCGAGGATGCATCGGCACGTGCCCTGCTGGCCGGGCAGGCGGGAGGCCAGTCCGATCTCGATACCTTGTCCCTGCGCGGCCTTGCATTGCGGTATCTGGATATTTTTGAGGACCTGTCCGGACGGGCCTTTCCCGACACGCCCATGGAGCAGCTTCTGCTGTCGGTGGATGCGGTGTTCCGGTCATGGGAGTCGGAGCGCGCGAAAACCTACCGGCGGATCAGGTCCCTGACGGACCTGCCAGGGACGGCGGTGACCGTGCAGCGCATGGTCTATGGCAATTCGGGACCGAAATCGGGATCGGGCGTGGGATTCACGCGTGATCCTGCGACGGGCGAGAAGCGGCTTTATCTGGATTTTTCCTTCAACGCCCAGGGCGATGACGTGGTGTCCGGCCGCAGGCGGGTGACCCCCGCCAGCATGCTGTCCCGCATCATGCCGCAGGTCGCACAGGGTCTGGAGCATGTCGCCCGGCAGATGGAAGACAGATTCCACGATATGCAGGATTTCGAATTCACTGTGGAAGACGGGCGGCTTTTCCTGTTGCAGACCCGCGCCGGCAAGCGATCCGCCTGGGCGCGGCTGAAGATCGCCGTCGATATGGTGCGCGAGGGCCTGATCGGCGTCGAGGAGGGGCTGCGGCAACTGGAAGGGCTGGATTACGCCGCCATCACGCGCCGGCGCGTGGTGGGCGCGCATGGCGATGCGATTGCCAAAGGAACGCCGGCCGGGATAGGTGCCGCGACGGGCGCCATTGTCATGAGCGCGGACGTCGCCCGGCAGTTTGCCCGGCAGGGGCGGCCGGCCATCCTGGTTAGCAATGACCTGTTGACCGAGGATATCGAAGGGATCGCCAGTGCCGAGGGGCTGCTTGCGGCGCATGGCGGCCGTACCAGCCATGCGGCGGTCGTGGCGCGCGAGCTCGGCAAGGTCGCCATTGTCGGATGCGCCGACCTGGTGGTTGCGCCCGACCGGAAAAACTGTGTGATCGCGGGAAGGCGTTTCGACAGCGGGGCGGAGATCACGCTCGATGGGGAAAGCGGCTGCATCTATGAGGGACGTATCACAATCGACGAAGAGCGCCCATATGATGAACTGGCGACAGTGGAAAGCTGGATGCTGGCGGGACCCGGCATGATGCCCGGGATCGCGTTCCCGTCAGGTTAAAACGTCCCAATGCTGAAAATGCGGGCCTGGGTCGATCATGTGAATGAATATCGCTGAGCCGGTTGGGAAGATTTTAGGGTTCATGTGCTGGACGCACAATATTTCGGGACGGACATTCCCTGTCGGAAGACGATGATCACCACCCTGGGATGCGCCGCACCCTGCTGTCTACCCGGTGGAATCCAGAGTATGCGCGATGTTTCTGACGACTGTCTTTATCCGCCGGCCTGTGGCGACCACATTACTGAGTGTGGCCTGCATTCTGTGCGGCATCGTCGGCTATATCGCGCTGCCCGTCGCGGACCTGCCGAATATCGATTTTCCCGTCATCCAGGTTCAGGCGCAGCAGCCGGGGGGCTCGCCCGAGCAGATTGCCAGCTCCATCGCCGAACCGCTGGAGCGGCATCTGGGCAGTATTGCCGACCTGACCGAAATGACATCCCAGTCCAGCCAGGGGCAGTTGCGCGTCACGCTGCAATTCGCGCTCTCGCGCGACATCAATGGCGCGGCGCGTGATGTGGAAGCCGCGATCCAGGCGGCACGGGCGGATCTGCCGACCACGCTTCGCCAGAACCCGAGCTATTCGAAGGCCAACCCCAACGGGCCGCCATCGCTGATCCTGGCGCTGACGTCGGATACCTACACGCTGCCCCAGCTCTATGATCAGGCGTCCAATCTCATCCTTCCGCGCCTGGCACAGGTGAAGGGGGTCGGTCAGGTACAGGTCAGCGGCAGTGCCCTGCCTGCCGTGCGCGTCGAGATGGACCCTTTGCCACTGTACAAATTCGGCATCGGGTTCGAGGATATCCGCGCGGCCCTGGCTTCGGCGAATGCCCATACGCCCAAGGGCTTCATCGATCAGGGGGACAGGCGCTTCACGCTGGAGACAAACGATCAGGCCCGGAGCGCGCAGGCCTATCGTGACCTCGTCGTCGCCTGGCGAAACAGCCGGCCGGTACGGCTGACGGATATCGCGCAGGTGGAGGATGGTGTCGAAGATGTGCGCAATGCCGGCTATTTCGACCGCAAGCCCGCCATTGTCGTGCAGGTGTTCATGCAGGCAGGGGCGAATATCGTACAGGCCCTCGATCAGATCAACATGACGCTGCCGCGTCTCCAGGCTTCCCTTCCGCCGGGGATCGACCTGCAGACGGTCATGGACCGTTCGCTGACGATCCGGGCCTCATTGGCCGACACGCGCATGACGCTTGTCCTGTCCGTCCTGCTCGTCGTGCTGACGGTTCTGCTGTTTCTCGGGACATGGCGGACGACATGCGTGCCCGCGCTGGTCATTCCCACGTCCATCATGGGCACGCTGGGGGTGATCAGCATGCTGGGCTATTCGCTCGACAACATGTCCCTGATGGCGCTGACCATCTCGACCGGATTCGTGGTCGATGACGCCATCGTGGTCATGGAGAATATCAGTCGCCATGTCGAGAAGGGTACCACGCCTTTCGAGGCCGCTATCCGGAGGGCTGGTGAAGTCGCCTTTACCGTCCTGTCGATTACCCTTTCGCTGATTGCGGTCTTTCTGCCGATTCTTCTGATGGGGGGGATTGCCGGCCGCCTGTTCCACGAATTCGCCATGACGGTTTCGGTCAGTCTTCTCGTTTCCCTGTCATTGTCCCTCAGTCTCACGCCCATGCTCTGTGCGCGGATCGTGCGGGCCGGTCCGCAGGCTCCGGGGCGGTTCGCGACCCGTCTGGAACAGGTTCATGACAGGGTCTTGCGTGCCTATGCAGGCAGTCTTGAATGGTCCCTGCGTCACAGGCGCATCATGGTGCTGACATTGCCCGCAACGGTCGGGTTGACGATCGTGGTCTATGCGCAGATGCCCAAGAGCCTCTTTCCCGACGAGGATACCGGCATGCTGCTGGGTCGGGTGATGGGGGACCAGGCCATTTCGTTCCAGGCGATGACCCGCAAGATGGACGAGGCGCAGGCTGCGCTTCTGAAGGACCCGGATGTGGCGGCCGTGGCCGGCTTTCTGGGCGGTCGCGGATCTTCGAACCAGGGGAACATCTTCATTCGCCTGACCGACAAGTCCCGGCGCCCCTATCCGCCCTCGACGACCATCGCCCATTTGAACCGGCGGCTGGCGAGTATGACGGGCGCCCGCTTCTTCGCCCTGCAGCGCGGTGCCATCCGCATCGGCGCGCGGCCCAGCAACGCCGCCTATCAATATACGCTGGAGGGCGACAATCCGGCGGAGCTTTATGACTGGACCCAGAGGCTGACGACCGCGCTGACCCATCAGGCGGCCCTTATGGATGTGTCGTCCGACGTGCTGCTGGGCGGACAGGCGGTGAACGTTGCCATCGACCGGGATCTGGCAGCCAGGATGCAGCTGACGCCGCAGCTTGTCTCCAATATGCTGTTCGACGCCTATGGGCAGCGGGCGGCGTCCGTCATCTATAACAGCCTGAACCAATATCGCGTGGTCATGGAGGTCGACCCCCGTTTCTGGCAGGACCCGTCTTCCCTGCGGCAGGCGTGGATCAGCACTTCCGGCGGCAGTCCGCCTGGCGGCACGCAATCCAATACCGTGCGCGTGCGCATAGCCGCGGCGATGAGTGCCGCGAGCGCGCAGGGCGCACAATCCTTCCTCAACCAGATCGCCAACACGCTGGCGGGCGGTCGCTCGGCCTCGACCGGATCAGCCGTATCGACCGGCGCGGAAACGATGGTGCCACTGACCTTCGTCACCCGCACCATTGCGGGTCTGACGCCGCTTGCCATCAACCATCAGGGGCAGGAAGTCGCGACCACCATATCCTTCAACCTGCCGACGGGCGTCCCCCTCGGCCGGGCCATGCAGGTTGTGGAGGCGCAGGTTCTGGCCCTGCATCTGCCCCCTTCGATCCATGGTGCGTTTGTCGGGAATGCCGCGCAGTTGCAGAGCTCCTCCAGCAGCGAGCCGTTGCTGATCGTCGCCGCGCTGGCGGCGGTCTATATGGTGCTGGGCATTCTGTATGAAAGCTACGTCCATCCGCTGACGATCCTGTCGACCCTGCCCTCCGCCGGGGTGGGTGCGCTGGTGGCCCTGTGGGTGTTCGGGGAGGATTTTTCGCTGATGGCCATGATCGGCGTGATCCTACTGATCGGCATTGTCAAAAAGAACGCCATCATGCTGGTGGATTTTGCCCTGGATGCCGAGCGCGAACGTGGCGTCCCGCCCGAGCAGGCGATGCGTGAGGCCTGCCTGCTCCGGTTCCGTCCGATCATGATGACGACATTCGCCGCCGCGCTGGGGGCGCTGCCGCTTATCCTGGGGCATGGCTATGGCGCGGAACTGCGGCGGCCGCTTGGCATCGCGATCATCGGGGGGCTGGCTGTCAGCCAGGCACTCACACTTTATACCACGCCGGTCATCTACCTCTATCTGGGCCGGGTGGCGCTATATTGTTCATCCCTCCGTCGGGCCCGGAGGAAATTGTCCCCGGTAAATATGATGCGATAATCGCCATGGCGTGCCGCCTAGAGGGTGTTATGCATCGTGAGCGAGTATAGCGGCGCTTCTGAGCATGAAGCATGCGAAAGCGACGACATGGAGACTTGCGAGCGTTGAAGCGTAGCGCTCGTAATCCTTGACGAGTCTGCGGCATCGTGTGGCCCATGCGAAAGACCGTTCTACGACCCATCGGCGCGGCAGCAGGACAAAGCCGCGCTTGGCCTCGGGCAATTTGACGACCTCAAGGGCGATACCGTGGGCCCGCGCTGCCTCGGCCGGCTTCTGGCCCGTGTATCCCTGATCGACATAGGCCAGTTCGACACTCTCGTCCGTCACTTCCTGAATGGCAGCGGCGAGGCGTCCGACTTCGGCGCGATCGTCCCGGTTGGCTGGCGTGACGTGCAGGGCCAGCAGATGGCCAAACGTGTCCACGGCCATATGCAGTTTCGAGCCCTTTTTGCGTTTCGCCCCATCATATCCGGCGCGCGGTCCGCTCTCCGGCGTCGAACGCAAGGTTCGGCTGTCGAGGATGGCTGCCGTGGGCTCCGCTTTACGGCCGGAGGCCATGCGCAGCACAGCCCGCAGGTCAGACGCCAGTGCTTCGAAACAGCCTGCTTCCATCCAGCGACGGGATTGCTGATAGACCGCCGACCACGGCGGAAGGTCATTCGGCATGGCGCGCCAGGCAATTCCGTAGCGGATCACGTAGCGCAGACCGTTGAACAGTTCGCGCAAATCATGCCGCCGCTGTTCCGCGTCCTCTCGCATCAGAACCAGATACGGGACAACCAACGACCATTCTTCGTCTGATACGTCAGAGGGATACGGCTTCCGAACTTGCGTCATTCAGCATTACTGAACCAATCACGCACGAAAGTACATAACACCCTCTAGAACGCACCGTACCAGACAACGAGGACCACGCCGGTCAAGACAGCATAAAAAAGAGACGCCAGAGAGGCGGCGAGACGGACGTCCATTGTCGTTTCCGATGGCATAAACCTGTCGGCATCTTCTTCCAAAGCGTTGCAATCGAAAAATTAACAAATGCCAACCAGGGCCGCTCAGGCCATGACTGGTGCTTTCTCCGCGGGTTCTGCTGCTACTATGCCGCGCGTTTCGTCTGGCTGGCGGCCTGACGGACAACAGCAAGGAGGAGAGACAAGCCAGATGATCTTTCTGTTTCGATGGCCCTGACCGCGCGCGCGCGCCTGCTTCTGGTCGAGGACGACCCGGCGACGGCGGCGTATCTGCGGGAAGGCCTGGCGGAGCATGATATCGATGTCTTTGCTGTCGCGAATGGGCCGGACGGATTACGGCGCGCGCTTTCGGAGCGATGGGACATCGTGATTCTCGACCGGATGCTTCCGGGGCTGGGCGGGCTGGAGATCCTGACCCAGATGCGCGAACGCGATATCATGACGCCCGTGTTGTTTCTGACGACGATGGACGGGGTATCCAGTCGCGTCCGTGGTCTTCGCCATGGCGCCGATGATTATATGATCAAGCCGTTTGCGCTGCGGGAGCTTGTCGCGCGGGTGCAGGTATTGCTGCGCAGGTTCACGCCGAGCCAGCACGTGACAATGCTGTGCGTCGCCGATGTCGCGCTTGACCTGCTGAGCCGGGAGGTCACGAGGCGCGGAGAAAAGATCCATCTGCAGCCACAGGAGCTGAAGCTTCTTGAATATTTCATGCGCAATCCCGGAACGATCATTTCGCGCCGGATGTTGCTGAAGGATGTGTGGAACATGGATTTTCCGGTTCGCACGAATATCGTCGAAACGCATCTCTCCCGGTTGCGGGAGAAGCTGGGACGACATGACAGGCCGCTGATCCATACCATCAAGGGAGCCGGCTATGTGATGAAAGAGTCCGATCTTGAGCCCTAGGCGTGGGATCGCCGCGATCAGGCAGATTGCCGGCACATCCTCTTTCCGGATCGTGACCAGCTTCGTCGGTTTCTTCCTGCTCTCCGGCATGCTGATCACCATCCTGACGGGATTTCATAACCAGCATCTGTTCGAGCGCCAGATCCGCCGGGCGATCACCAACGAAGGCGAAGAGACCTTTGCCGCGGCGGGACAGCCCGATGTCAGCCATTTTCTGCCCGTGGTGAAAGCCCTTGTCCGGAACGAACCGGGATTCTTCTATCTTTTGCAGGACAGGGCACAGATTGTTGTCGCGGGCAACATGCTGCATCTGCGGCCGGTCACCGGACCGCGATGGCTGTCCTGGGCGCATCGGCTGCCCCAGGACGCGCATCAGGTCGCGGTCTATGGCGAGGGATATCGACTTTCTGACGGCGGCTATTACTTTGTCGGGATCGATGCGTCGCAGTTGACACGGCTGAGACATGATCTGTGGAACACGGTCGCCTGGAGTTCCCTCGGCTTCATGACCCTGGGCCTGGCCGGCGGCATGCTGCTGAGCAATGCGGTCCTGAAACGGATCGAGAGCATCAGCATGACGGCGCGCAGCATCATGCGCGGCAATATCGCGCGCCGTATACCGCTGCGCGGGACGGGCGACGAATTCGACCATCTGTCGCAGAGCCTCAATGCGATGTTGGGGCAGAATGAAACCCTGATCGTCAGCCTGCGCCAGGTGTCGAATGATATCGCCCATGACATGCGCAGCCCCCTTTCACGCCTGCGGCACAGGCTGGAGAGGGCAAAGGATCGTGAAGAGACGGTCGATGGGCTGAAAGACCAGATCGATCTTTCGATAGATGAACTCGACAGGGCGCTGGAGATTTTCGGCTCGCTCCTCGACCTGGCCCAGATCGAGGCCCGGACACAGAGTGACGAGTTCAGCGCGGTGGATCTTGTCGTCCTGATCAGCGAAATGGTGGAGATCTATCTGCCGATCATTGAAGACCATCGGCAGACTCTTCGCGTGACGCACCCGCCTGAGGCGATCGTGACGGGTCAGCCGGTTCTGCTGCGCCAGATGCTCGCGAATCTTCTGGAAAACGCGATTCATCACACACCGTCGGGCAGCACGATCGTGCTCGAGGTCTCGATCGGGGAAGGCGGGGTGCAGCTTGTCATTTCCGACAATGGCGGCGGCATTCCCGCATGCGATCTTGAGCGGGTGTTCGACCGTTTCGTCAGGCTCGATAACAGTCGTTCGGAAGCGGGGAATGGATTGGGGCTCAGCATGGTCCGTGCGATCGTCCATCTGCATGCCGGCACCATCACATTGAGTGATAACGGGCCTGGATTGCGCTGCCTGATCGCCCTTCCATGCGAGAACAGGGCACGCATCCAGGCCGGCCAGTCCGCCGGACCATGATCGACGGGAGCGCGACATTCTGCAGAATCGCCTGGAATCCGCCTCCGTCCTCTTTCGGGCCGTTCTCGCTTACGCGCATTTCAAAAAAATGTTCAGAACTGTTCGATCTGGTTCCGGAAATCGTTCAGGCGGTCCAATGTTGCCATTGTATGATCGCGACGGGCGACCGACAGGCCGAAGGCAATGGCTTCCAGAACGGCCACTGTCGCTGAATGCAGGGCGATATGTTCCTCCTTGCCGCGCATTGCCGACACGATGACGGTGCCGGGCGGCACATCGGCCGCCGCGATCCGGTCAGTGACCAGCACGGCCGGCAGGACCATTCGCCGGGTTTCGCGAAACAGGAGCGCGATTTCGCGATACAGCGTCCCGTAGGCCATGATGATGACGCCGTCGCCCGGACGCAGCGCCACGAGATCGTCGGCGAAGGCGCGGCCGGTGGTGCCGATCGGCAGGCTGGTGAGGCCGTTTCGGTTCAGGACCCGGCAGATATAGTCGGCCAGTCCCCTGGAGGGACCGATGCCGAAGACCACAATGCGCGGACAGGGATGCAACGCCCGCACGGCATCGGCGATATGCCGGCGCGTGGCCGGATGTTGCAGGGCGGCCGCCATGTCCGCATGGGTCTGCAGGATGCCGCCGACTGCGTCGTCGAGGTCCGAACCGATATCTTCGATCGTCCTGGATAATGCCGATGCCGGGTCGCGCGCATGGGTCAGGCTGGCGATCAATGCGGCACGCAGGGCCGCCAGACTGTCGAATCCCATGGCCTGCACCGAGCGGATCACGGTTGCATCGGAGGTGCCGATCCGTTCGGCCAATTCGGCCGCCGAACTGGCCAGGGCCAGCGGACGGTTGGCGTGGATGAACTGCGCGACCCGACGCGCCATCGGGGTCAGTCCCGAATCGGGACGCAGGCTCTCGGCGATCGGGTCGGGTTTCAAGACGTTTCGGGCCTCCGGATTCGTCACGAACGCGCCGGCATAGCAGGCAGGGCAGGTTGGGACACCAAGTTCATCAAACCTTCATTCCGTAGTGTTTGCGACAATTATATAGGGATCACGTTGCATCGGCTACGGAGTGCGGATCAGGATGACGGGACCGTCATGACGGGCGTGCGAGCGGCCGCCGTCGCGCTGCTGCTGCTGGTTCTGTGGTGTCTGGCCAGCCTGACGGGCGGGCGTGGGCCGGGGCTGGTCATCTACAGTTCGGTCGGCGTGGCGCCTGCCATCGTCGCGGCCTACGCCCGCGAAACCGGTCGGCCGGCAACCGTGCTGACGATGCCAGGCGGGATGCTATTGGCACGCGTGTCGGCCGAGGCGCATCATCCGCGTTGGGACGCCGTGTGGTTCGAGGGCGATGACGGTGCCGTGGCCCTGGATCGGGCGCGCCTGCTGGCGCATGGCGTGGTGCCGGAGCTGGATTGGACGCCGACCGGTCGGGACCTGCAGCCGGCCGACAGATCCTATGAGGTGACCGGGTTCACGCTGGCGGGTGTTTTCCTGTCGCGCCGCGATCAGGGCCACGCGCCACGGAACTGGCGCGATGTCATGGGGGCCGCGCGCGTGGGGATGGCCAATCCGGCCTTGTCCGGCCCAGCCTATCCGCTTCTGGCCGGGATGTTGGTACTGAATGGCGGCTGGCCGGCGGGACAGGCGGCATTGCGGCGAATGGTCGCGGGTGGGCTGCTGGTCGGGCCTTCCAACCCATCGGTCCTGGTGGCCCTGCGCGTGGGGCGGATCGGGACCGCGATCGTGCAGAGTGCGGCGGCGATTGCCCTGGCGCGCGCCAATCCCGACTATGTCGTCGATATTCCCTCTCCGGCCTTCGTCCTGCCTGCCGTCGCGGCGGTGGCGGCGGACCGGCCAGCGGCCCGCCAGCAGGAGGCCGCGTCTTTCCTGCGTTTCATCATGCGCCCCGATATCCAGTCCTTGCGCATGCGCCAGCCTGGTGCCGAGCGGTTGTTCTGGCCCGTGACCGCCCGGCCTGCCCAACCCGACCTGCCGGATGCGGGCGGGATCGTCCTGTCGCATCCGGACCCCGATATCTGGGGACCGCGCCAGGCTGAGGTGACCGGCTGGTTCCAGCAGGAGATCATGCGGTGAGTGGTGCGCGGCGTTGGATCGGGTTTATGGGAATTTGCGGGCCTGCGGTGCTGTTCGGTGCCGTCGTCGCAGTCAGTTTCCTCTATCCGCTGACGCGCTTCATGATGCTGCCGCTGATGCCGGACTGGGCGCCGCTACCCGGCCTGGGGGCGGCGTCCGGCCTTGGCCTGTCATCCGGTGCGTTGTGGAACACGGTGCGCCTCAGCACCGAAGCCGGGCTGCTGGTCATTCCGCCAGGGCTTCTGGCCGGTTTCCTGCTGGAACGTCGGCGGTGGCGTGGGGCCGGGCTGCTGTCCGCGGTGCTGTGGGGTATCTTCCTGATGCCAAGCTATCTGCTGACCATGGGCTGGCAGATCGTGGTTGCCGCGCCGTTCCTGGCCGATGGTGCGGCCGGCCGCCTGTTGTATGGCGAGGCAGGGATCGTTGCGCTGCTGACGCTCAAGGGGCTGGCCTTTTCGTCGGTGGCGGCGCGCGCGGGATGGCACGCGGTCGGTGCGGACATGGATGCGGCATCGCGGGTGCATGTGCCTGCGGCGTGGCGGCGCGCATGGTTGACGCTGCGGCTTCTTCTGCCGGTATCCGGCAGCATATTCACGATACAGGTGGTGGCTGCATCACAGGATTTCGGCATCGCGGCGACCCTGGGCGCGCAGGCGCACATGCCGCTGGTCATCTATGCCATATATCAGGATCTCTCGACCGTTCCGCTTGATTTCACCCGGGCCGCCCGGCTGAGCTGGGTTCTGGTACTGCTGGCCCTGGCGGCCCTGGTGGTGCAGGCCGTGCTGGCGCGGCGCAGCGTGATGGCGGGCGGAGGGCATCGGCACCGTCCCGGTGTCGCGCCCTGCGGCCGGGGGATGACCGTGCTGGCGTGGTCTCTGACCGTGGGCATCCTGCTGGCGGGGGGGGGGGTGCCGCTGCTGGCCCTGGCGGCGCAGGCCATGGGCGACACCGGTACCGGCGATGCGCTGTTGATCGACGGGGAAGGGTGGCGCGGGATCGGCCTGTCGCTGCGCTATGCCTTCGTTTCGGCGGTCTTCGCCGTTATGCTGGCTGCTCTGATCCTGGGCGGGCGCATGCGTGCCGGCGGTTCGGGGCGTGTGGTGGCGCGCATGCTGCTGTGGCTGACATCGGCCAATATGGCGGTGCCGGGCGTCATACTTGGTGCCGCCTATGTGATCGCGTTCAACGGTCGTGTCCTGTCCCTTTACGGTACGCCAGCTTTGCTGATCCTGGCTTATACCGCCAGCCATCTTCCGATCGCCATCCGCTTTCTCGACGCGCCGTTCGCGCACCTGCATCGCGGGCTGGGCGAGGCCGCGCGCGTGCACGGGGTGTCGCTGGTGCGGCGGGTGGAACGGATCTACCTGCCGCTGCTGCTCCGGCGGCTGACCTGGGCGTGGGGCATGGTGTTCGTGACTCTGTTTTTTGAACTGCCCCTGTCGGAAATCCTGTATCCCGCGGGCAGCGCGCCCCTGGGTGTCAAGCTGCTGTCTCTGGATGATACACTGCATTACGGTGCCGAGGCCCGGTTGGCGCTGGTCGCGATGGGGATTTGTCTGGCGGTGACGGCGGCCGCGATTATCCTGGTGCCTCGCCTGGTGGTTGGTTCCGGACCGGAACGGATGGGAGGGGCCGGAAATGCCCGGACAGCCCCGTCCCTGGAGCAAGAGAATGCCTGAAAACATCCTGTCTCTGGATGGAATCGTGAAATCCCATGGTCGGACAAGGGTTCTGCGCGGCATTACCCTCGATGTTCCGCGCGGGCAGTTCGTGCTGCTGATGGGTGGCTCCGGGTCCGGCAAGACAACCATGATCCGCCTGGTCGCGGGGTTGGAACGGCCCGATGCGGGGTGCGTGACACTGCGCGGCAGGCGGGTCGACAGTCATGCCGATGGTATTTTCGTGCCGCCGGAACGGCGCGGCCTGGGCATGGTCTTTCAGGATTATGCGTTGTGGCCGCATCTGACCTGTCTGGACAATATCGTGACAGCCATGCCCGGCCGCGGGCGTGACCGGGGGGAGCGGGCCCGCGCGCTGTTGCGTGACGTGTCCATGGCGGGGCTGGAGGGGCGCTATCCCGCGCAATTGTCGGGCGGCCAGCAGCAGCGGGTCGGCCTGGCACGGGCGCTTGCGGCGCGGCCGGACCTGCTGCTGCTGGACGAACCCCTGTCGGGGCTGGATGTCGAAGTGCGCGGCCGCATGCGCGACCAGATCCGCCGCCTGGTGCGCGAGACGGGATGTTCCGCATTGTTCGTGACCCATGATCCGGTCGATGTCTGGCGCCTGGCCGACCGTGTCCTGATGCTGGAGGGCGGGCAGATCGTGCAGGATGCCGCGCCGGACGGGCTGTACCGCCGCCCGCTTTCGCCGCGCATCGCGCGCATGACCGGCGCCGAGGGCGCGTTGCCGGTCATGCTGCGCCGCCGTGACAGGCAATGGGGGTTCGACGGTGCCGGCGGGTTTCAGGACGTGACGCCGGTCGGTGTGGACAATGAGGGACCGGCTTGTGCCTATCTGCGTCCCGAAGGTGTGCGGCGGGGCGCGCGCGGTCATGTCGCGATGCGGATGGACATGACATTCGAGGCGGGGCGCTGGCGCACCCTGTGGCATCTGCCGTCCCTGGACTGGTCGGTGCATAGTCTGGAGGCCGAGAGTCCACCCGAGCAGGCTTTTCTGACGTTCGACGGTCAGCATCTCTTCGCCTATCCGGCGTCCTGAGCCGTGTCGAAGCGAACGGATGGTATCAGCGTGATCGAAGGTGTTTCCGCGCCGCAGGCCGGCGATGTCCTGTCGCGGGGTCTTTCCGTGCGCGCCTTGCACAATGCCCATGCCGGGCCATTCGCATTCGACGTGCCGGCGGGAGCGTGCCTGGTCATTACCGGCGTGTCCGGCGCCGGCAAATCCGTGCTGCTGCGCATGATGGCGGATCTCGACCCCCATCAGGGCGACGTGGCGCTGGACGGGCGGTTCTGTTCCGGCATGCCGGCCCATCGCTGGCGGCGGCAGGTCGTGTACCTGCCGGCCGAGTCGGGCTGGTGGTCGGATTCGGTCCTGGACCACATGCCCGACGATGCGCTGACCCGCGAGCTGATGGCGAAGGCCGGTCTGCGCGCCGGGGTGCTGAACGACCCGGTGCATCGCCTGTCCACCGGCGAACGGCAGCGCCTGGCGCTGGTGCGGGGCCTGCGCCAGGCGCCGCGCGCGTTGCTGATGGACGAACCCTGTTCCGCTCTGGACGGCGGGACGACATTGATGGTGGAGGCGATGATGCGTGAGGCCATGGCCGGAGGGACCGCGATCGTCCTGGTGTCGCACGATGCGGCGCAGGCCACGCGGATGGCCGACCTGCGCCGCGAACTGGCGCAGGGGCATTTTGTCGGAGCGGATTCATGACGCCGATTCTGCTGGATACCGGCGACATGATCCTGGCGGGGGGGCTGATCGTCGGCTGCGTGGCGCTGTCGCTGGTGCTGTCGCTGGGCATTCACCGCACGCTGATCGTCGCCGCCATACGCATGGCGGTCCAACTGGTGCTGACGGGAAGCGTGCTGCTGTTCGTCTTCGGCCGGTCGTCGGTCTGGCTGACCCTGCTGGTGCTGGCCTTCATGTTCTCAGCGGCGACATTCGAGGTCGGGTCGCGCCAGGTCACGCGACTGACGCGGGCGTGGCATTTCGGAATCGGCGGGTTCAGCACGGCGACGGGCACGGTCATCGTGGTGCTGGTCGGGTTGCTGACCGCTTTGCAGCCGCATCCCTGGTACCAGGCGCGCACCGCCATTCCGATGACGGGCCTGTTGCTGGGCAATGTGATGAACGCGACCAGCCTGTCGATGAACACGCTTCTGTCCATGGTTGCGCGCGAGCGTGCCGCGATCGAGGCGCGGCTGATTCTGGGGGCGACACGCGCCGAGGCGATGAACAGCCTGATCCGCCAGTCGATCCGTACCGCGCTGATCCCGACCCTGAACCAGATGGCCGCAGCGGGGGTCATCACCCTGCCGGGGATCATGACGGGCCAGATCCTGGCCGGGATGAATCCGCTCGACGCGTCGAAATACCAGATCGTGCTGATGAGCCTGATCGTCAGCGGGAACATGATCGGCGCCACCATGTCCGCCGTCCTGACGTCGGCGCGGCTCAGCGACGCGCGGGGACGATTGCGGCTGGACCATCTGGCGCGGTGAGCCGTGTCAGAAGGAGGGTTGTAGTTCAAGCTACATTTCTAATCTTTTAGACATCAGACGTTTTATTTTAATTCCCCGTGATATTTTTGCAATTTTATTTGAGAATGCGAAGCAAAATAGAGACAAAAAAATATTTTCTTCATAAAACTGGAATATCAATTTCACAAAAATGATTTGAGTCGCGTGATAGAAGGCCGGTCATGTCGTGATCGCTACGGGGGGTCCGAGGCGGCGGCGACTATTCCGAGGATCAAATGTTACAACCTGTTCTTTTTCGTCAGCGATCGTCACACCGTCTGGTGGGGCGCAAGGCACGCGGTCTGGCTTCTACCGCGCTGGTCTGCATGGGCATGATGTCTGGCGTATCCGTCGCCCACGCCGCGCCGACCGCCGATGAGTCCCGCGACACCATGCAGAAGAAAGGCCGGGTGACGTCGGGGGCGGCGAGGAAGAACGGTACGGTGGTGGCCGTCGCCGCAGCGCCGAAGGGCGAGCAGATCGAGACGATCGGCCGCACGAAAGTCGATTCCGCAGCCTATCAGGCTCCGACCAAGGCGCCGCTGACAGCCTTCCAGCCGACATCGGTCATCAGCCAGCACTTTATCGAGAACAACATCCCGCCGTCGGGCAGTTACGACACCATGGTGGCGCTCTCGCCCAGCGTCATGACCATCGGATCGAACGGGCCCGGCCTGGCAGAAAACAAGGTGTCGGTCCGCGGATTTTCGGACGGTCAGTATAATGTTCTGTTCGATGGCATACCATTCGCCGACGGCAACAACTTCACGCATCACACCACCGGTTATTATACCGCGCACGACCTGGGCGAGATCAGCGTCGATCGCGGCCCGGGCGATGCCAGTACGATGGGCTATGCGACGTTCGGCGGCACCATTGCGGTCAACGGCAAGGCACCGACCGACCGGCGCGCGGTCGAAGCCTATGGCAGCATGGGGGCCTGGAATACCTATACTTATGGCGGCGAATTCAATAGCGGCCGGATGAAGAAACTGAACAACGCATCTTTCGTCTTTGACGCCGGTGGTGTGCAGAGCGATGGCTACCAGACCTATGCGGGGCAGCAGCGTTACAATTTCTACGGAAAATGGGTCCAGCCGATCAACGACCACACCACGCTGACGTTCATGGGGATGTACAACAACCTCGTCCAGTACACGCCGCCCGGCGTGACGACAGGCGAAATCGCCGCTTACGGTTCCGATTACGGCCTGTCGAACAACCCGAATTCGCAGAACTACTTCAAATACAATGTCGACACCATCCAGACCGACATGGCTTATATCGGCCTGAATTCCGATATCGGCGGTGGATGGAGCATCGACAACAAGGCCTATACTTACGCTTATTACCATCACGGTCATAACGAAAATGACGTGAACGGTACCACGCAGGCGCAGTATCTCAATGCCGCACCGGTCTGGAAGGGGCACGTCGTTGCATGCGGCGGAACGTACGGTGCCAACAAGATGACCTATAATTCCGGCCCAGGTTGCGAATACGGCCAGGCGATGCGGCAGGATTATCGTGCCTGGGGCGATACGTTCGCCGTCAAGCGCGATTTTGGTCTGGCGAAGCTGAATCTCGGCTTCTGGCTGGAACATCAGGGCGACACCCGCCAGCAGGGCAACATCAACTGGGCGACCGGTGCATTCACCAACCAGGCGGCTCCCCTCAACCGGCTCATGACGCTGGACAATTTCAGTGCGCAGCCTTACGTGCAGCTGACGTTCCGGCCCTTGCCGAACCTTGAGATTTCGCCGGGATTCAAATACGCGCTCATGGTTCGCCAGATCAACGCGCCGGTCAATCAGAAGACTGGTACGCCGCTCAATTATGACCAGACCTACGGCGCGCCCATGCCGTCGCTGAATGTGCATTACATGGTCAACCCGAACTGGTCGGCCTATCTGCAGATCGCGCGCGGCTTCCTGGCGCCCGATGCCGCCTACTTCTACACACCCGATCCGGCGGCCAACAAGGTCAGTCCGGAAAACACCATGAACTACCAGATCGGCACGGCCTGGCAGAGCCGGCGCTTCACCCTGTCGGGCGATGTGTATTACATCAACTTCAGTAATTTCGTGACAAGCGCCAATCAGAACGTCCCGGGCTACGGTCCGATGACGGTCTATTACAACCAGGGGGGCGTCGATTATTACGGAATCGAAGGCGAAGCGTCCTATCATCTGGGTGCGGGCTTCACGCTGTTCGCCAATGGCAGCCTCAACCAGTCCAAGACCCAGGGTACCGGCGCGCCGATCGCCAACGCGCCGGACTCCACGGCGGCGGGAGGGCTGATCTATGAACGTGACGGGCTCTATGCCTCGGTGATCGATAAATGGGTCGGCGCGCGGGCCGGCGTGATCAGTTCGGCGGGCAAGGCCATGAACGGGCTGGATCCGTTCAACCAGCTCGACGTCTCGATCGGCTACACGGTCCACGGCAAGGACCATTCCGTGCCGCCGATCAAGTTTCAGCTCAGCGTGACAAACCTGGCCGACAGCAAAAAGATCTTTGCCTATTCCGGGACGACGGCCGAAGGCGTGGCACTGTGGAACACCCAGCCCGGCCGCGGTTTCTTCGGATCGATCTCGGTGCCCATCGGGTTCTGATCCGCCCAATCGGTCGCGTTCTCTTATCCTGGGCCCGCCGCCTCGTGCGGCGGGCCGTTTTTTCCGGAGACATGCTTCATGGTCCCATTCAGGACAACCGGACGGGCGGCCTTTGCCCTCGCCCTAGCCGGATTCTGCGCGACGGCGCACGCCGTTCCCGTGCATGCGCAAACCATGCCCGAGGCGCCGGTCCTTTTCGCGCCACCGCCGCCGGCGCAGGGTTCGGCGATGGATGCGTATGACCGTACGGTCTTCGCGGAAACGCGCGCGCTCAAGGATACCGCGCGCTGGGCGCTGGCGCGCGCGGACGCGGACGCCAAGCCCGAGGCTCTGCTGGCGGATTTTTCCTGTGCGATCGGTCATGCTCTGACAGACAAGAGCAACCCGGCCCTGTTCAAGCTGGTTTCCGCCCTGCGCGATGCGGTTAAGGTTCAGGTCAAGATCCAGAAGAATATCGTGCGCCGGCCGCGCCCTTTTGTCGGAAACGATGCTCCTATCTGCGTTGCGCGCAATAAGGATGCGGCGGAGGATTATGCCTATCCGTCAGGTCATGCCACCACGGGCTGGTCGGCCGCATTGCTGCTGTCGTCGCTTTTTCCCACCCATACGGGGCAGATTCTGGCACGCGGGCGCGAATATGGTGAAAGCCGTGTCGTATGCGGTGTACATTGGGCGTCGGATGTCTGGGCCGGCTTTGTGACAGGCAGTGTCGTCTTCACGCAGTTTGTCAGCGACCCGGCTCATGCGGAACTGCTGGATGCCGCACGGCGGGAAATTGCGGCACAACAGGAAGCATCCGGCGGGCTGGATCAAAAGCGCTGCACAATAGAAGACCAGGGGCGAATGGTTGCGCCGCTGACCGGAAAGCCATAGGTCATGCATGCCTGCCGGGAGCGGAGCATATTGTGCAACGCGGAGAGCACCGGCAGGCTTCGGCGTTCACAGGCGCTGGGCATCATGTGGCCCTGGCGGCCGGGTAGGGGTGCCGTGCTATGTTGCCGGAATGGATGATGCCACTCTTGCCTTGAGCCGTTGCCGCTGGGCGCAGACCGACCCATTGCTTCGGGCCTATCACGATCAGGAATGGGGCGTGCCCGTGCGTGACAGCCGGATGCTCTGGGAAATGCTGTGTCTTGAGGGGTTCCAGGCGGGTTTGTCCTGGCTGGTCGTGCTGCGCAGACGCGAGGGGTTTCGTCGCGCATTTGCGGGTTTCGACCCCGAGCGCGTCGCGCGTTTCGAGGCGGGGGATGTGGAGCGCCTGATGGCGGACCCCGGCATCATCAGGGCCCGCGCCAAGATCGAGGCGACGATCGGCAATGCGCGGGCCTATCTGGCCATGCGGGAGCGTGGCGAGGATTTCGCCGCGTTCGCCTGGGGCATGGTGCCGGATGCGCCGGTCCGGAATAGCACCGGCGTGGTGCTGGCGCAGTCGCCGCTGTCGCAGGCCATGGCGAAAGCCCTCAGGGTGCGAGGATTCAGGTTTGTCGGACCGGTAATCGTGTATGCCTGGATGCAGGCTGTCGGCATGATCGATGATCATGACCCGGCATGCTTCCGTCATGACCGGCAGGACGGAAGATAGGAGAGTATCCAGAAATATAAGGGAATATTCCAAGAGCCCGTTTTGGAAATGCGCGCTGGCGGTGATCCGATGCGCGTTTCCAAACGGGCTTTAAGCTCTTCGTTCGCATTCCTCAAGGAACGGAACGAGTGCGGGATTCAGGTTTCCCGGCCGCCATGCGACGACATGATTGACGATCGGCGCATTTTCGAGGTCACGGAAAATGGTTCCGGCGACAGTCACTTTCCGGATGCCCTGGGGAACCAGGGCGATGCCGAGCCCTTCCGCAACCAGATTGACGATCGTGTGCTGGAGCTGGGTTTCCAGCCGGATGGTGGGTTCGAAGCCGCCTGACCGGCAATATTGGACGATGGCGTCGCGCAGCATCGACGAGACTTCGACCGGTGCCGCGATCAGGGGTTCGTCCTCCAGGTCTTTGGCCTCGATCAGGGGGCGGACGGCAAGCGGATGGTCCGAGGGCACCGCCAGGCATAGGGGCTCGTTCAGGATCGCGCGGGTTTCCAGCCCACGGATGAAGCCCGGATCGAACATGATCCCCGCATCGAAGCGGCCTGCCAGGAGATCGGCAGCGAGCGAGCCCGGGACGACCTCGCGCAGCCGGGTATGGACCATGGGATAATTCGCCACATAGCGGCGTACGAGGCCCGGAATGACCGTATAGGTCGCGTACATCATGAAGCCGATCGAGAGTTCCCCGAGTTGGCCGCGTTCCGCGAGTTGGGCGTTGAGGCAGGCTTGGTCGAAGGCGGCCAGGACGGCCTTGGAATCTGCCAGGAAGCGGCGTCCGGCATGGGTGAGCGTCGCGTGGCGCGAATGACGTTCGAGCAGGCGGACGCCCAATTCCTTTTCCAGGGCGGCGATCTGGCGGCTGAGGGGCGGCTGGCTCAGATGCAGGCGCTCGGCCGCGCGACCGAAATGCAGCGTTTCGGCCAGCACCACGAAATAGCGCATCTGTCGAATGTCGATCATGGCAGGTAATCCGCACGCGAGAGGCTGGGAGGCTGCGTCGGAAGCCTCGTTGGCGGCGGCCCGCAGGCCGCCGCTGTCAGCGTATCAGGCGAGGGGCGCGGTCTGGAACAGCGTTACGCGCAGGCCGCCATGCGGTATCGGCGCTGTGGGGGGAAGGAACGGCAGGCCGGTGGCGTGGGCCAGGCCGGGCTCGGTGGTGATGATCCCCACCCGCCAGCCGGCGAAATGGCTCGCCAACGTGCGGCCGAGTGCGCGGTAGAGTGGGAGAAGTGCCTTCCTGTCTCCGATGCGGGTGCCGTAGGGTGGGTTCAGGATCACCAGTCCCGGCGTTTCGCAGGGGGGGCGGATGTCGCTGATCGCTGTCTGCTGGAAGGTCGTATAGTCGGTGACGCCCGCGCGCTCGGCGTTCGCGCGGCTCATGGTGATGGCGCCGGCATCGCGGTCGCTGCCGTAATAATGGGCCGTGGGCACGCGCATGCTCCTGACGTCACGCAGCTTCTGCCAGGCGGGTTCATCGAAATTGGCCAGCAGTTCGAACGCGAAATGGCGCGAGCGGCCGGGATTGAGCCGGGCTGCGATCTCGGCGGCTTCGATCACGAACGTGCCCGAGCCGCACATCGGGTCGAACACCGGTTCGGTCCCGTCATAGCCACATTGCAGCAGGAACAGCGAGGCCATGGTCTCGCGCATCGGCGCGCGGTTGACGGCCTGCTTGTGGCCGCGCCGGTGCAGCAATTCCCCCGAACTGTCGATGCTGATCGTGCAGAGATCATGGTCGATCCGCACCCGGACGATGAGGGCGGCATCGGGCGAACAGGGCGCGCCGAGTGTCTTGCGGATCGCATTCTCGATCCGTTCGGCGGCGGCCCCGGCATGGTAGATGCGCGACCCGGTGCAGGAGGCCTCGACCCGGAAGGGAATGTCGGGGCGCAGGACGCTGGCCCATGGCACGAGCCGGGCGCGGTGGTCGAGCTGGGCGAGATGGACGACGCGGAAGGTATCGATCCGCGCCAGAATGCGATTGGCCCCGCGCACCCACAGATTCGCCCGGTAGACTTCCGGCCAGCCGCCCTTGATGACGACCCCGCCGGGGACGGCGCGCGGCTGCCTGAAGCCCTTCAGGCGTATTTCGCCACACAGCGCGTCTTCCTGGCCCGGTGCGGTGGCGAGGAAGATTTCAAAATCCCGGTCTTGCGTCATCGGGCCTGCATGGCAGGAAGCCGGCGCCACAGCAACTGTCTCGCCCGTCGGCATGCGGGCCGCATGTCTCCGGGAAGAGGAGATTTCCCGAAACGATTTCGGGTGAGGGATGAATTTTCTTTCATGAGGAGCGGATGCCATAATTTGTTAGCTGGCTTGTCATACGATCGGCCCTGATGAACAGGTTTGGACAGTCAGAAGCAGGCATGCCGCAGGAAGACGGATTTTCCGAAGATCAATACGGGTCTCTGGATCTGGTGCCGGATATGGTCTGCGTCTGCGGAAGCGACGGTCTTCATGACTATTTCAACCAGGCCTGGCGCGCATACGGGACGGCGGTCTTTGCTTCGGCGCGATGGAGGGAATGGGTTCTTCCGGCGGATCGGCACCGGGTCGATCAGGCGTTGCGGGAGGCCATGCTGTCCGGCAGCGGGTGCGAGAGCGATCTGCGGCTTGTGCATCCGGTCGACGGTGCGCGCTGGTTTCTGCTGAGAGCGCGGCCGCTGCCCGGTGGGGCGGATGGGGCGTGCCGCTGGCTCCATAGTTTGACGGACATCGATGCCCGTAAACGGCGCGAGCTGACGCTTCTGCGGGATATCAGGTTCCAGGCGGAAATGCTGAATGTCAGCGTCGATTGCATCAAGCTCCTTCGGCCGGATGGGACGCTGCTGCAGATGAACCGGGCCGGTTGCCTGGCGCTGAACGTCGGCGAGGCGTCCGGCTTCGGCATGGAATGGCTTCACCTGCTGCCCAAAGAGTCGCATCCGGCGGGACGCCAGGCGCTGCTGAAGGCGAGGCAGGGGGAGAATGCGCGTTTTCTCGGGATCAGCCAGTTGCCGGGCCAGGACCTGCGCCACTGGGACAATATGCTGACGCCGGTGAAAAACGCGGAAGGGGATGTGGAGGCCATTCTTTGCGTGTCCCGCGACATGACCGTGGAGCGCGCCAGCGAACGGCGGATTGCGTCGCTCATGCATGAACTGACCCATCGGTCCAAGAACATGCTTGCCGTGGTGCAGGCGCTGATCCGGCGGACCGTGCCGGACCCGCAGGCGCCCTTTGTCTCGGTCCTGGGCCAGCGTATCGCCGCGATCGTGCGCAACCAGGACCTGCTGATCAACGGGCAGTGGTCGGGCATCACGATCGAGACGCTGCTGGCCTCGCAGACCGCGGTGATCGGGGATGTGAACCAGAAGCGCCTGCTGCTGCACGGTGTGGACGGGCTGCGCCTGCTGCCCGAAACGGCGGAACGGATCGGGCTTGCGATCCATGAGCTGACGACCAACGCCATCAAATATGGTGCGCTCTCCAATGAGAGCGGGACGGTGACGATAGACTGGGCGATCCAGGAACAGGGTGACGACGAGCGCTTTCGCCTGGCCTGGCAGGAGAAAGGTGGCCCCCCTGTGCAGGCGCCCGCCGTCCGGGGATTCGGGACGGCGGTGATCGAGCGGAATCCGCGGGCCGTGCGTGGGGCGTCGGTCATCTATCGTTATGAGCCGGACGGCGTGACGTGGACGTTCGAGGCCCCGGTATCCAGCGTCCTGGAAGAGGGGGGCCTGGGCTAGGCATTCGTCCCTGTCGCCTTCATGGACTGAAGGGAGGGAATGTTTTATGCTTTGCGGAATATTGTCTCGCCGAGAGTAATCCTTTGAAAAGACAAGCGGGGGCCGCCGCCAACGTGCCGCGTATCGTGGATGCGAAGGTGCAATCCGAGGGGTTTCGGGCCAATCGCGCGGCCCGGCGCAATGTGCTGGTCGAGGATTATGTCGAGCTGATCGCCGATCTGCTCGATGAAGGCATGGAGGCCCGGCAGGTTGATATCGCCGCGCGGCTCGGTGTTTCCCAGCCCACGGTGGCGAAGATGCTGGCCCGGCTGGCCAATGAGGGGCTTGTCACGCAGAAGCCCTATCGCGGCGTGTTCCTGACCCCGGCCGGGGAGGCGCTGGCCACCGACGTGCGCCGGCGCCATGGGATCGTCGAATCCTTTCTGACCGCGCTGGGGATCAGCACGGAAAATGTCCGCATCGACGCCGAGGGGATCGAGCATTATGCCAGCGAAGAGACGCTTGCCGCCTTCGAGCGCGCGCTGAATGCCGGGCTTCAATCCTTCATGGCGGCGGATGGCGTGAAACGGGGCGGGTAGGATGCTGCTGCGCGAGGGGGACGCCCGGACCTTTGTCATGGACCGCCGGCTGGGCTGTTCGCTGGCGGCGGTGGCGGGTGCGGTCAATGCTGCCGGCTTTCTCGCGGTCGGCTATTATTCGGCCAATATGACGGGCAATCTTTCCAGCCTGTCGATGGATGTGCGCGCGGCCGACCTGTCGTCGGCGCTTTCCTGCCTGGGGCTGGTCGCCGCCTTTGTGGCGGGTGCGGTCCTGTCGGCCTTGCTGGTCAATGCCGGGCGGCATCGCCGGCACCGGGCCATCTATGCCTACAGTATCCTGCTGGAGGCGGGGCTTCTGGCCGTGCTGGGGGCGCTGGACATGGCGTTGCGGGCCGGTTTGCGCGGTGCGGTGCTGGCCTATGGGCTGAGTTTTCTGATGGGGTTGCAGAATGCGACGGTCACCCGCATTTCCGGTGCGCGGGTGCGGACGACGCATATGACCGGCATGCTGACCGATTTCGGGATCGAACTGGCGGACTGGCTGGATGCCGTGCGCAGGCAGGGTGACCCGGCGCGGATGGCGCAGGTGCGCCAGCTTCTGGTGCTGCATGGCGGGATCGTCCTGTCCTTTGCCGGCGGCGGTGTGGCCGGGGCCCTGGCCTATGGCTGGTGGCGGGCGGGCGCGCTGTTGGGGCTGGCGCCGGTCCTGGTCTGGCTGGCCCTGCCGGGGGCGATAGCCGATCTGCGCGACCGGTTGTCAGGTCCGCCGCTGGGGCCCGTTCCCTGACATGCCGGCGACCTTCATCCCTGACGACCATGAGGTGCTGGCCCATTATATCAGCGATCAGGGCGATATCTGGATCAGCGAGGATATCCGGACCGAGAGCCGTATCTACTGGCAGGGACGCTGCTGCCAGAGCGAGAGCGACGCCGACGGCATCAGCTACGCACCCTATGTCCATGCGCTGTTCGGCTTCCTGATGCAGACCCCGGCCGGGACCCGGCTGGACGAGCCGGTGCTGGTGATCGGCTGCGGCGGCGGGTCGCTGGCCACGATGCTGGACAGGGCGGAGCGTTCGGTCGAACTGGTGGACGTGAATCCGCTGGCCTTTTCCATTGCCCGCCAGCATTTCGGCCTGCCCCCGTGGATTGCCTGCCATCTGACGGATGGTGCTGCGTATCTGCGTGGGCTGCCTGCGACCCGGCGGTTCGGCGCGATTATCGTCGATGCGTTCCAGGGGGATGTCGTGCCCGGCCATCTGCTGGGGGCGGGGTTTCTGACCGATGCCGCCTATCGTCTGGCGGAGGATGGGTTTCTGGCCATGAATCTGTTCGAGTCGCCCGGCAGGGCGGATCTGGTCGTGCGTGCCGCCGTCACCGCCGGACGCGCCGTGGCGCCGCGGGGCGATGTGCGCCTGTTCGAGGAGGCGGAGGGGCGGGAGGGCAATGTCGTGCTGCTGGCGGGCCCGGTGGCCGGCCTGAGCGGCCCGGGCCTGCTGCTGCCGCCCCGGACGATGATCGCGGAGACGCGCGGGGCGCTGGAGCGGATGCGCTTTCGCCCGGTCGACGTGACGGTGTGACCGGGCGGAAGCCGGTCATGCCAGAAACGCGCGCCGGCTCGCCGCCAGCGCGCATTTACAGGCAGGTTTTCAGGATTTGATGGTGGAGGCGCGGTAGATCTTGTCGATCGCCGCCACCAGGGTGGCGTCGAATTCGGCGTCGGTCATGGAGACCTTCAGTTCGCCGAGCAGCGCGCGGGAGAAGCTGGCGATCATGCCGTGGTTGGCGGCCAGGCGCGTGCAGGCATCGTCCAGCGTGTAGCCGCCGGAGAGCGCCACCACGCGCTGTACGCGCGGATGGCGGACCAGGTCGAGATACAGGTCCGGGGTTTCGGGGATCGTCAGCTTCAGCATCACCTGATAGTCGCCGGGCAGCGCGTCCAGGCCGCGCGCCAGCTCGTCACGCAGGATCGCCTCGGCGGCGGCCTTCTGCGGGCTCTTGATCAGGACTTCCGGCTCCAGGATCGGCACCAGGCCGTGGGCGGCGATCTGGCGGGCGACGTCGAACTGCTGCGCGGCGATGGCGGCGATGCCCTTCGGGTTCGCCAGGTTGATGACCGAGCGCTCCTTGGTGCCGTAGATGCCCAGTTTGACGGCACGGGCCAGCAGCGGGTCCAGGCCGGGGATCGGCTTCATCAGCCGCACGCCGTCCACTTCGTCTTCCAGACCCTTGTCGACCTTCAGGAACGGGACGACGCCGCGATCTTCCCAAAGATAGGAGGGAACCGGCTTTTCACCGACCAGCCCGTCCATCGTGCGTTCGAACAGGATGGCGGCGATGACCTTGTCACCGGTGAAGGACGGTGCCGTGATGATGCGCACACGCATCTCGTGCATCAGGCGGAACATCTCGTCGTCGCCATGATAGGCGCTCTCGGGGATGCCGTAATGGCTCAGGGCGCCGGGCGTGGAGCCCCCGCTCTGGTCCAGTGCTGCGATAAAACCAGGCTTGGCAGAGAGTTGTGATTTCATGCTCTCGATCGACATGATTATGTTTCCCCCGCTTGGTGCAGATGCGTGTCCGGGCCCTCGCCCGGGACCGGCGGTTGCAAAACCGTCCCCCAGGCGATTGCCCGTTTCTGGAGATTGCCGGGTTTGCCGTCAATGGTGAAGGGGTTACCCGGCGGAATGCTCAGCTCGGATCGATATCGTCGTGCAGGCTGGGGATCGTGGCGCAGACCAGGGCACTGTAATACTGGCTGTCGCGATGCGCCCGGACATAGGCCGGCGTGATCTGTGCCACCCGCGAGCGGGTGCGGACCGATGCGTACCAATGGACCACGCACGTGCCGGGAAGCAGGATATCCTGCGCCCGTGCCCGCCGGGTGGTGCGGAAGAGATGTTCCGAGATTTCGGGCGGGACCGGATAGAACACGGATGGGTCGTGGATGGTCAGCGTGTGCGTGCCGCTATGCTCCGCCACCCGTTGCAGCAGGTGGGGGCCCAGCGCGTAGGGACGCAGCCGCTCCTCGGGCGACAGGGCCAGCATGGCGCGCAGGCAGGTGCGCAGCCAGGGTGCGCCGGGGGGCGCCCCAAGCACCGCGTTGTTCAGTCCGAGCGGGTAGAAGCGTTCGATGCGGCGGAACCCCTTCCAGCCGCCGGGCAGCGCGCGGAACGCCTGGCGCATCAGCGACAGCCCGATATGCTTTGCCCGCAGCAGGGGCGAACGCGAGGACCGGACATGGGGCGGCCAGACGATGCGCTCGGTGCCGACGAAGGGACCGGATTGCAGCAGCGGACGCAGCGACGCGGTGGTGATCGTGTCCATGTCCAGATACACGCCGCCATCGCGGTAGAGGATCGCGGTGCGCAGGATATCCGCGCGCTGGACCGGCGTGCGTACGCCTTCGTACAGCGCGACCAGGCTGCTCGCCGGCAGGTCGGCGATCTGTTCCATCGCCCGCAGGTCGCGTTGCGGGTCGACGCGGGACAGCACGACACCGGGCGCGCGTTCCAGCGCCTGTTTCTGCGGGCCGTCCTCGAGCGGATCGGTGTGGTGGAGGATGACCGAATCCATTCCGCCCGTTGCGGCGGCCGAGAGGACGGCGAAGACATAGGCCCAGGGCAGGCGCGGGCCGATCCAGCAGAAATGGATGCGGGCGGGAATGGTCATGGCAGCCGGCTTTCCGTGGTGCGGGAAGAAGGGCGGCCTGTTTCGGCCGGGGGAGCGGTGATTGCGGCGCCCGGTTTCGGAACTATCGGCATCGCCGTCAAGTCCGAGCCCTTTCGTTTTGTCGTTGCCCGACGGTAGAGTGCCGCCCGCCTCCGAGCTTGGCTGGGCATGCGCGCCGGCGGTGACCCGACGCGTGTTTCCCGTCAGCTCCTGGAGATCCTATGCGATCGAGAGAGTCCCTGCTATTGCGTGAAATCGTCATCTTCCGTCAGAATCAGTTCCGGGTTTCCGAGGTTTTCATTGCCCAGCAGGCGCAGGCCCTGCGCCGTTATGCGCCGCTCTATCTGGGGCGCATGCGCTTTGGGCACGGGCCGGATGGGGCGCGTGCGCTGCTGCTGCGGGACCTGTGGCGGCATGCCGCGTGGCCTCGCATGCTGGCGCAGATGCTGACGCGCGATCCTGCGCCCTATTTGCGGCTGCTGGCGGGGCGCCAGCCGGCGCTGGTCCATGCCCATTTCGGGATCGATGGGGTTTATGCCATGGAAGTGGCGCGCCGGCTGGATGTGCCGCTGGTCACGACGTTCCATGGTTTCGACGTCACCCTGTCCGACCGGCATTTTCTGCGTTCGCCCGCCTGGGTAAACTATCCGCTGCATCGGCGCGCGCTGGCGCGGCAGGGGCAGTTGTTTCTGTGCAATTCCAGTTTTCTGCGCGATCAGGCGCTGGCGCGCGGTTTTCCGGCCGCGCGGACGCGCGTGCATTATATCGGGGTGGATTGCAGCGCATACCAGCCACGCGAGCCGGCGGAGGAGACGCCGGTTATCCTGCATGTCGCGCGTCTGGTCGAGTTGAAGGGCACGGAATATCTGCTGCGGGCCTTCGCGCGTATGGCGGCCGGCCGCCCGGGGCTGCGCCTGACCATTATCGGGGACGGACCCCAGCGCGCGCGGCTGGAGGCGCTGGCCGGCGCGCTGGGCGTGGGGGAGCGCGTGCTGTTCCTGGGCTTGCGGCCGCATGAGGTGGTCATGGAATGGATGCGCCGGGCGATGATGCTGGTGCTGCCCAGTGTCCTGACCGCCAGCGGGCGGGCGGAAGGGCTGGGGATGGTGATGCTGGAGGCGGCGGCCTGCGGCGTGCCGGTGGTCGCTACGCGGGTCGGCGGCATCCCCGAGGGGGTGGCGGAGGGGCGCAGCGGGCTGATCGTCCCGCCCCGCGATGTCGAGGCGCTGGCCGCCGCCATGGACATTCTGGCGGCCGACCCGGCGCGGCGCACGGCGATGGGGCATGCCGGGCGGGCCTTCGTCGTCGAGCGATTCGACCTGCGGCGGCAGACGGAGATACTGGAATGCTGGTATGACGATCTGGTCCAGGCCCATGGTGGGGCGGATTCCTCCTCGGCCCGGGCTATCGCGCATGCCGGGTCGCCCCTATGATGCGCCCCCTTTTCCGGCTTTTGCCGGTTCCTCGGACGATATGGCAACGATGAACGATATTCCCCTGGCCCGCCGCATCAGTAATCTGGGTGCGGGGGTGCGGTTTGCGGCCAAGGCCATCGCCACGCGCTATACGCCGCTGCTGGCGCAGGTGGTGGTGACGCGCCGCTGCAACCTGGCCTGCGGCTATTGCAATGAATTCGACGATTTCTCCGCCCCGGTTCCGTTCGCGGAGCTCAAGGCGCGGGTGGACCATCTGGCGAAGCTCGGCACGGCCTCGATCACCTTTACCGGTGGCGAGCCGCTGCTGCATCCCGATCTGGACCGGATCGTGCGTGTGGCCCGCGACCATGGCATGATCGTGACGACCATCACCAACGGCTTCCGCCTGTCGCGCGCCTGGATCGACCGGCTGAATGCGGCGGGGCTGCAGGGGATGCAGGTCAGCATCGACAACATCACTCCCGATGATATTTCGATGAAGAGCCTGTCCTCGGTCGAAGGGAGGCTGGCGCTGCTGTCGAAGCACGCGCAGTTCAAGGTCAATGTGAATTCGGTCCTTGGTGTGACCGGTGAACGGACCCAGGATGTGGTGACGATCGCCGAGACGGCGGCACGCTATGGATTGCAGCATTCGGTGGGTGTGCTGCACGATCACCATGGCGGGCTGAAGGCGCTGAGCGACGAGCAGATGCGGGCCTATCGCCGGGTGACCGAGATCTCGCCCTCGCTGGTCCATACGCTGAATTATCGGCTGTTCCAGAAGAACCTGATGCATGGCCAGCCGAATGACTGGAAATGCCGCGCCGGGGCGCGCTACCTCTATGTGACCGAGGACGGCAAGGTGCACTGGTGTTCGCAGCAGCGCGGCTATCCGGCCATACCGCTGCTGGAATACGGTCCCGCGGATCTGAAGCGCGAATATCATACCGAGAAATCGTGCAGTCCGACCTGCACGCTGAGCTGCGTGCATCAGATGAGCATGTTCGACCGCTATCGTGGTGCCCAGCATCCGACCGACCCGGTGCCCGTTCCCGCCGAAGCCTGAGAGGCTGACCGGAAACGCGCGCTGACGGCGATCCGACGCGCGTTTCCTGTGCTTCGGTGCTCTCGGCCTCTAAGGCCGCTCCGCTCCGATGCTCGAAAACCCACGCCGGGCGCGACCCTTCGGGCCGCTCTCCCTCGCCAGCCCACATTTCCGGTCAGCCTCTGGAGAGCGGTTGCAGGAGCTGCGGCCCCTGTCGCGTTACAGGCGCCGCAGGCGCAGGAACGGGACCACGCGCGTGGAGAGGATCAGGGCTTCGGCCAGCAGGGTCGCGAGGCCGGCCCCGTTCACGCTCCACAGGCGTGCCAGCCCGTACAGCACCGGGAGGCAGAGCGTGGTGGCGGCGATGCGTCCGATGAACAGGCGGTGGGCATAGCCCAGCGAAACCAGGAACGGTTCCAGCGGCACGTCCCACAGATCCAGGATCGCCGCCGAAGTCAGCAGCATCAGCAGCGCCAGATCGTCCGTTCGGACCGCCAGCAGGGTCTGGAACACCCAGGGACCGACCGTGGCGGCCACTAGCAGCGCCACGGCGGAAAACAGGCCCAGCACCTGGAAGATGCGGACCATGATGCGCCGCATGCCCGCGCGGTCGCCCTGGTCGCGCAGGCGGATCAGTTCGGGATACAATGCCGGCGTCAGCAATTGCGCCGGCTGGGCCAGGGCGTCGCAGACATGCCAGGTGACGCTGTAGATGGCGGCGGCGGCCGGATTGGTCGCCGCCCCCACCATTAGCACCGTGACGCGGGAGGTCAGGGCCGCGAGCGCCTGGTTGCCGCTGGTCGACAGGGTGAGGCGCCAGATACCCTTGAAGCCCGTCTGCCAGATCGTGCCCGCCAGCCGGAAGCCCCGCATGCTGGGCGCATGCCGGATGGCCACCCATGCCAGGCTGCAATTGGCCAGGAAGGACATGACGGTGCCGAGATACCAGACCGTCAGGAAGCCCTCCAGATGCCAGTGCAGACCCATGCCCAGCAGGGTACCCGTCAGGCGGGTGGTGTTGATCGCCAGATCGGCCAGGGCGGATTGGCGGAAGCGATCGGTGAGGCGCAGCACGCCCAGCGCCCAGCAGCTGTTCATGAACAGGACGGAGGTCATGTAGACCAGCGCCGGCCCCTGGGCGCTGGCCGGCCAGCCCAGAATCCGGCCGAAGGCGGCTACCCCTGTCAGGGCCACCGCCGTGCCGGCCAGGGCCCCCAGCGCGTCCAGCATCATGCAGTGGCGGAGCAGGGTCTGGAAACGTGACTGCTCGCCGCGCGCGAACAGCGTGTTGCCGAAATGCAGAAGGGGCTGCCAGGACTGGAAGCGCGTGCCGACCGAGAAGGACGAGGCGCAGACATGCATCAGCAGCAGCGTGCCGTATCCCTCCAGCCCCAGCGCGCGTACGACCAGCGCGGTGGTGAGGAAGCCGAGCACGCCCGCCATCCCCTTGCCGCCCAGCAGGTAACCGGTATTGCGGAAGATCCGGGCGACCTGCCCGGGCGGTTGGGAAGACACTAGCGGTCGGTCAGGCGGAACTCGATGCGCCGGTTGCGGGCGTAGGCCGCCTGGGTATCGTGACTGTCCAGCGGCTGGAAATCGGCGAAGCCGGTGGCCGCCAGATGCTGGGGGCTGATGCCTTCCGCGATCAGCAGCTTGACCACGGTGATCGCGCGGGCCGACGACAATTCCCAGTTGCTGGCGAAGGCGCTGTGGATCGGCTGGCGGTCGGCATGGCCATCCACCCGCATGATCCAGGGGATCGCGGTGGGGATCTGCCCCGAGACCTGGTGGAAGGTGCGGGCCAGGGTGCGGATCTCGGCCACGCCCTTGGGCGACAGCTCGGCGCTGCCAGGGGGGAAGAGGACCTCGCTCTGGAACACGAAGCGGTCGCCGACGACCTGTACGCCCTCCTGATCCTTCAGAATGTCGCGCAGGCGGCCGAAGAATTCCGACCGGTAGCGCTGGAGCTGTTCGACCTTGTCGGCCAGGGCCACATTCAGCTTCAGCCCCAGATCGTCGATCTTGTGGTCGCGGTCATGGACCTGCTGCTGGGAGATATCCAGCATCGTCATCGCGGCGCCGAGCTGGTGGCGGAGTTCCTCGAGCTGCGCGCCCAGGGCCGTGACCTGCTGCTGGCTGGCCTGAGCCAGATTGTCGCGCTCGGCCGTGAGCTGGGACACCTGGGCGGTCAGGGACGAGGCCATTGCCACGTCCTTGTCATGCGCCGAGCGCAGCGAGGCGACGGAGAGCTGGAGCGTGTGGGTGCGATCATGCTCCAGCGCCAGCATGTCGTTGAGCTTGCTGACCTGCTGCGTCAGCTGCTCCATCGCCTGCTGGCGCTTGGCCAGCACCACGGACAGGAAGGCCTGCCCCAGCACGAAGACCAGCAGGACGAAGATGACGACCATCAGCAGGGTGGACAATGCGTCCACATATCCCGGCCAGGCGTCCAGGCCGGCATGGGTCTGGCGGCGGCGGCGTGCCATGCTGTTACCTCGGGGTCCGGGGGGCGATCAGGGCGCGCGCGCGCCGGCGGGTGCGGACGCGGCGATGGTGCGCGTCAGCAGGCGCAGGTCGCCGCGGAGGTCGGTGGCGATCTGCGTGCGGCTCTGTTCCATATCCGACAGGATGCGGGTCAGCTGGACCTCGATGCCGCGCAATTGCTGCTGGCCCGAATCCTCGGCCATGCGCTGCATCAGGACGTGGCTGGCGCGCATCGTCTCGGTCATGACGCCGATCCGGTCGTTCAGGCTGACCAGGAGGGCCTGCTGCTGGTGCCGCCCTTCCTCGCCGCGGGCGATCAGGGCCTGCAGCTTTTCCAGATTCTCGGCGGTCTGTTCCAGCAGGGCCTGGACGTAGACGGGAATGCCGGCGTCGGTGCCGTCGCCGGCGCTGAGGGTCGAGCCGATGCGGGTCAGGCCGGCCAGCCATTCCTCCAGCTCGTTGAAGAAGCGGTTCTGGGCCTGTCCCGCCGTCAGGTCCAGGAAGCCCAGCACCAGGGCGCTGGCCAGGCCGAACATCGACCCCGAGAAGGCGGTGCCCATGCCGTGCAGCGGCTTGGCGAGGCCGGTCTTCAACTGGTCGAACATCGCGTTCAGGTCGCCCGAGCCGACCGACAGGCTGGTGATCACGTCGGCGATCGACCAGATCGTCAGCAGCAGGCCGTAGAACGTGCCCAGCAGGCCCAGGAAGATCAGCAGGTTGGTCATGTAGCGCGACAGTTCCCGCCCCTCGTCGAGGCGCGAGGACAGGCTGTCGAGCATCGATTGCATCGCGGGGGTGGACAGGACCAGCCGGTCGGCGCGGTTGCGGGTGGCCAGCATCGAGGCCATCGGTGCCAGCAGGGTCGGCGGGGTGGGTTGGGCCAGGCCGTCGCGCGGTTGGCGCAGCGTTTCCACCCAGCGGACTTCGGGGATCAGGCGCAGGACCATCCGGACGTTCCAGACGATGCCGAGCGCCAGGATGCCCAGGATGAGCCCATCGAGGATCGGGTTGTTGAAAAAGGCGGTGTACAGCATGCGCCCGAGGGCGCCGGCCGCCAGCACGACGACGGTGAGGAACAGGACGATACGCAGAAGATATGTGGTCGGCTGGGTCACGGTGCGGGACGCTGCTCCGAAGGGGCGGGGGAAGGCGAGGGTGCCGAGGCGACCATATCCGACCGGGTCACGTCAACATGATCCGGAACCGTCTCATTCACGCTATCTGGGCTTTTTGCCCCGGGAGGGGGCACGCCGATCGCGCGGACATAGATCCGGGTCGAGGCGATGCCGGCATGGATCAGGATCGACCGGACCGCCAGGCCGCGCGCCAGCGAGAGGCGGCGGGGCGTGGAGACGTCGTCGGCCGCGCCGGAGGCCGTCGCGTCGATCTCGGCCCGGGCATAGGGTACCTGTAGCAGGGTGGCGGCGAAGCCCTTCACCCGGTCGATCATGGCCGCATTCATGTCCGCGCTGCCGGCCGCGAAGGTCAGCCGCAGGCCGGCGGGCAGGTCGGTGGCCGCGCCCTGGGCGTCCGCCTTCGCCTGGATTTCCGGCGGGGGGGCGGGAGGATGGAGCGGGACGTCGACCACGGGGGGACGGATGACCGGCGGGGGCGGCGGGGCGGCGGGTATGGTGGGGGATGGCGCGGGGTGGGCTGGAGCCGGTGCCGGCTTGGCGGGAGGGGTGACGGCGGGGGGATGCGTCGGTGCGGTGTGGGTCGGGCGCGGCTTCGGCGTTTTGGCGCCCGGCAGGGCGGACAGCGCGCTGTCGTCGGTCGTGACCTGCGCGTGGACCGGAGTGAATGCCAGTCCGCCCAGCACCGAGAGGGCCGCGAGCAGGGCGCGGGATGCTGGCGGGCGGCGGAGGCCGGAGCGCGGGGAGCGTGCGGGGCGGATATCGGGCATGATCGGGGCAGCCTAGACCAGATCGCCCGCGGGTCGAAGGGGCGGCGTGCGAGGAGGCGAAGAGGCTGTCGCGGCTCAGGGCCGCGCGGTCAGGCTCTCCGCCACCAGTTCGCGCAGTTTTCCGTGCAGTTGGGCGTTGCCGGCCACCACATTGACCGAATCGCCCATGTCGTGCAGGTCGGCGCCATCCGGGTCGGTGGCGTAGCCGCCGGCTTCGCGCACCAGCAGCAGGCCGGCGGCGCAGTCCCACGGTTTCAGCCCCAGTTCCCAGAAGCCTTCGTAGCGGCCGGCGGCCACCCAGGCGAGATCCAGCGCCGCCGAGCCGAAGCGGCGGACGCCCGCCACCTGCGGCATCAGCGCGCCCAGCGTGCGGGCGAAGGACAGGCGGCGCTGCGCCGGGACCTTGGCGAAGGGAATGCCGGTGGCGAACAGGGCCTCGTGCATGTCGCGGCGGGCCGAGACGCGGAGGCGGCGTTCGTTGAGGAACGCGCCCACGCCCTTTTCGGCCCAGAACATCTCGTTGGCCGCCGGGTTGTAGACCAGCCCCGCCGCCAGTTCGATCGTGCCGTCCGGCAGGCGGCGCTGCAGGGCGATCGAGATCGCCCAGTGGGGGATGCCGTGCAGGAAGTTGGTGGTGCCGTCCAGGGGATCGACGATCCAGCGCCAGGTCCAGTTGTCGCTGCCCGAGGCGCCGCTTTCCTCCATCAGGAAGGCGTAGCCGGGGCGGGCGCGCTCCAGCTCCTCGCGGATCGCGGCTTCGGCGCGCAGATCGGCCTGCGAGACGAAATCGCCGGGGCCCTTGATGCTGACCTGGAGCTGCTCGACTTCGTTGAAGTCGCGCAGCAGGCGCCGCGCGGCCTTCTGTGCCGCGTTCTGCATCACCGTCATATGGGGAGAGAGTCGCATGGCCACGGCGGTCGGTCCTGTCTGGGCTAGAGCGGGTCGTGATGAGGTCGACTCACCTCATCACGCAAAGATGTTCTGTGGAACGATAAAAACGCAGCGCGGGGGCCTCAGCCCTTCGCGCGTTCCACGTAGCTGGCGTCTTCGGTGCGGATGACGACGCGTTCGCCGGCTTCGATGAAGGGCGGCACCATGGTCTTGACGCCGTTGGACAGCTTGGCCGGCTTGTAGGACGAACTGGCGGTCTGGCCCTTCACGACCGGATCGGCCTCGACGATTTCCAGCGTCACCTGGGCGGGAAGCTGCACGCCCACCGGGTCGCCTTCGACCAGGTTGATCACCAGCGTCATGTTGTCCTGCAGGAACGGCGCCTGGTCGCCCAGCAGGCCCAGCGGGATCAGCGTCTGCTCGAACGTCTCCGGGTCCATCAGCACGACATTGTCGCCGTCCATGTAGGAATAGGTATATTCCTTTTCCTCGGTCATCAGACGTTCGACGGTGTCGGCGGTGCGCCAGCGCTCGTTGGTCTTGTTGCCGGTCTTGAGGTCGCGCATCTCCACCTGGATGAAGGCGCCGCCCTTGCCGGGGGTGATGATCTGCTGCTTCAGGACGGTCCAGCGACGGCCTTCGTGCTCGATGACCTGTCCGGCACGGATCAGGTTCGCCTGCTGTTTCATGGTGGGCCCTGTCTGACTATGGGGTATGGAAGGCGGGCTTCTAACGCTCTCGGGCGCCGAGGGCAAGGTTGGGGGCGGATTCCGCGTCGAGTTTGTGGCGCCCGCCGGCCGGATCGCGCACCACGGGGCCCCCGTCGCCGGTTTCCAGATAGTCCGGCCCCAGCGGGACCTTGCCGTGGCCGCCGGGAATGTCGAGCGTGTAGGTGGGCCAGGCCAGGCCCGTCACCCGGCCGCGCAGGCCCGCCAG
Source organism: Gluconacetobacter tumulicola (assembly GCF_014174215.1). Classification (GTDB taxonomy): domain Bacteria; phylum Pseudomonadota; class Alphaproteobacteria; order Acetobacterales; family Acetobacteraceae; genus Gluconacetobacter; species Gluconacetobacter tumulicola. The sequence continues at coordinate 60,468 of NZ_JABEQL010000020.1, forward strand.
CAGGCGGCGGCCCTCGGCGATCGGTACGTGGAAGCGCGCGGTGCCGGGGGCGGGGTCGAGCTGGTGCAGGTAGTAGGGCTTCACCCTTGCCTCGACCATCGCGCGGAACAGGCCCTCCAGCGCCGGGACGCTGTCATTGACGCCGCGCAGCAGCACCGACTGGCCCAGCACCGGGATGGCCCGCGCCTGGATGCGGCGCAGCGCCGCGCGGGCGGCCGGGGTGAATTCGCGGGCGTGGTTGGCATGCATGACCACCCACATGGCGCGGTCGGTCTGCATCGCATCGGCCAGTGCGTCGGTGATGCGGGCGGGATCGGCCACCGGCACGCGGCTGTGGATGCGGATGGTCGTGACGTGGGGCATCGCCTCCAGCGCACGGACGATGGCGCCCAGCCGGCGGGGCGAGAGCATCAGCGGGTCGCCGCCGGTCAGGATCACCTCGCGGATCGCGGGGTGGTCGCGCAGCCAGTCCAGCGCGCGGGCCAGGGCGGCGTCGTCCAGCACGCCGCCATCGGGGCCCACATGTTCGCGCCGGAAGCAGAAGCGGCAATAGAGCGGGCAGACCAGCAGGGGCTTGAGCAGCGCGCGGTCGGCATAGCGGTGGACGATGCCGGGCACGGGCGACAGGGCGTCGTCGGCGATCGGGTCCGCGCGTTCGTGCGCCGCCACGGCCAGTTCGGCGGCGTCGGGGATGACCTGCAGGCCGATCGGGTCGTCGGGCCGTTCGATCAGCGCGGCGAAGGCGGGGGGGATGGCGGTGGCGTATTGCCGGGCTACGTCCTCCAGCGCCGGAGCGGCATCCGGGGGCACCAGTCCCGCTGCCACCAGGGCCGGGATGTCGCGCAGGGTCCGGCCCGATTGCGGGGCGAAATCGTCCTGGGGATGGTTGACCGATCGTGTCATCGGCTGGCTCTACTCGACCGGTCTTCGTCCCGCAACAGGAGTCGTGCATGGCCGATCGCGGCGGTTCAGCCCCTTTTTCCGTGCCGGATCGGGACCCCGACCGCATTGCCGGCCGGCTGCCGCTGCTGCGGCGGCGGGCGCTGGTGGCGCGCGGGGTGCGCGCCTTCTTCGATGCGCGGGGCTATCTGGAGGTCGACACGCCCTATGCGGTGCCGACCCCGGGCGAGGAGGTGCATCTGAAGGTGTTCCGCACCGAACGGCGGCATCATGACGGCACGGCCGAGGCGCTGTTCCTGCATACCAGCCCCGAATTCGCCATGAAGCGGATCGTCGCCGCCACCGGGCTGCCGGTCTTCCAGCTGGCGCGCGTGTGGCGGAACGAGGAGGGCAGCCATCTGCATGCCCCGGAATTCACCATGCTGGAATGGTACCGGCCCGGCGCGTCGCTGTCGGCGCTGATGGACGAGACCGAGGCCCTGATGCGCGCGGTGCTGCCGCCGGTCGTCGCGCGCCCGGCCGGGCTGGCGGACGCCGTGCCCCTGCGGCTGGACGTACCGTTCGAGCGCCTGACGATGCAGGAGGCCTTTGCCCGTCATGCGGGGGTGGACCTGCTGCCGACCGAGGGCGATGCCGGCGCGCTGGCCGTGGCGGCGGGGTGTGCCCTGCGGGACGGCGAGACGTGGGAGGATCTGTTCTTTCGTCTGCTGATGGAGCGGGTGGAGCCCGCGATCGGCCGGGACCGGCCGACATTCCTGACGCATTGGCCGGCCAGCCAGGCGGCATTGGCGCGGCGCGACCCCGCCGACCCGCGCACCGCCCTGCGCTTCGAGCTTTATGCCGCCGGCATGGAGTTGGCGAACGCGTTCGAGGAGTTGACCGACCCGGTGGAGCAGCGTCGGCGCTTCGTGGAGGACCGGGCCCGGCGGGCGGCGCTGTATGGCACAGCACCCGGGCTGGACTGGCCGATGGATGAGGCCCTGCTGGCGGCGCTGGCGCATCTGCCGCCCTGCGCGGGCATTGCACTGGGATTTGATCGGCTGGTCATGTTGGTGGCGGGGACGGCCCGCATAAATGACATTTTATGGATGGGCTGAACTATGGACGGGTTGAAATATTTGTAATTTCGTCCCCAATTCGTACGCCATGGCCGTTATGCTACGTTAACGTCATGATAAATTCTATCCTGTAGATCGGTAACCGGATCATGAAATACCTCTCGCTCCTACCGCTGGCTGCCCTGCTCGCCCTGACGGCGTGCGAGGTACCCTCTCCCGAGCAGCGGAAGCTGCTCAATTCGATGGTCGGCCGGGGCGAGGTGGATGTGATCCGCACGTTCGGCGTGCCCACGCGCTCCTATGAGGCCCAGGGCCATACGTTCCTGGCCTATGTCGACAGCGAGACCAACTATTCGCCCGGTGCCGGCGGCTGGGGCTGGGGTTGGAGCGGCGGCCCCGGCTGGGGCGGCGGTTGGGGTGGCTGGGGCGGCGGCTGGGGCGGCCCCGGTTGGGGGCCCGGTTGGGGCGGTGGCTGGGGTGGTATGGGCGGCACCGTCTATACCAGCACCTGCCAGACGACCTTCGAGGTCATTGCCGGCCGGGTTTCGGGCTGGACGATGCGGGGCGACGGATGCTGATTGCCGCCCGCTGAGGCGGGCATGATGACGGGGCGGCGCCGGGTCCGCCCCGCAAAAGGGGGTGGAATGAGTACGGCGCGCGTTCTGATGGCCGGCCTGCTGGCGTGCCCTGTCGCGGCCTGTGCGCCGGCGGCCTGGCAGGACCCGTTTCTGGTCCGTGGCGACAGCCGGGCGGCCGCCATTCCCGCCGTTTCGGTCGAACATAGCTATACGCCGGCGCTGGATCAGGGGCGGCCGGACAGTCAGGTGGCCTATGGCGCGCCCGACACGCCGATCTATCGCGACCGGCCGCTGAACGAGACCCTGCGCGGCAGCATCGAGCTGGCCGATTATACGCGGGCGCTCGATCTGGCCGGGATGATGGCGCCGTTGCGGCAGGCGGGGCCGTTCACCGTGTTCGCCGTGCCCAACCTGCCGATGGAGCAGTTGGCCCGTGCATCCGGCCCGTCGGGTGGCGTGCCGGCGCCGGCGGTGCTGCATCGGGCGCTGGCCTACAGCATCGTGCGCGGGGCCTATCCGGCGGCGCGCCTGCGCCAGATGGTCGCCGCGGCGCCCGGTAACCGGGTCAGCCTGCCGACGGTTGCCGGCGGGACGGTGCTGGTGGGGCGCGACCCGGGGACGGGGCGGCTGGTGCTGTCGGACGGGGCCGGGGGCGTGGCGCCGATCTGGATCGACGGGATGCCGCAATCCAACGGGGTGCTGTATCTGACCCGCTCGCTGCTGGGGGCGGCTCCGCCGGTCTCGGATGATGGGGCACCGGCCCGGACCGGGTGATCGGGCCGGCTTCTGCTCAGGCTGCGTCGATCGCGGCGTTCATGGCGCGTACGCCGGCCGCGGGGCCTTCGGGGTGCGACCAGACGGCGCTGATCACGGCCAGGAAATCCGCCCCCGCCCGCACCAGGGGGGCGCAGTTTTCGGGCGTGATGCCGCCGATGGCCACCACCGGCAGTTCCATCATCGCGCTCCACCAGGTCAGCAGTTCCACGGAGGCGCGGGTCTCGGTCTCCTTGGAGGGCGAGGGGAAGAACGCGCCGAAGGCGACGTAATCGGCCCCGGCCTCGCCCGCGCGCATCGCCAGGTCCCGGCTGTCATAACATGAGACGCCCAGTTGCAGTGCGTCGCCCAGCAGGGCGCGGGAGGCGGCGGCGTCCGTGTCCTCGCCGCCCACATGGGCGCCGTCGCAGCCGCTGCGGCGGGCGAGGTCGGGCCGGTCGTTCAGGATGAAGGCGACGTCGCGCTCCTGCGCCACCGGGCGCAGGATGTCGATCGCGCGAAGGATCGCATCGTCGGATACGTCCTTCAGGCGCAACTGCATGGCGGCGACGGGGCCGGCATCGAGGGCGCGCGCCAGATCCGGCGCGAACGCGACCGGGTCCAGGACCGGGGGGGTGACGAGATAAAGCTGACAATCATACATCGTGGGCCGATCATACGGCGCCCCGCGCCGCAACGACAGGGGGTCAGGGGCGGATCGGTGGGCCATTCGTGCCGGCGATATAGGCCCGCAGCCGTTCGGGCGATGGGGCGGGACCCACCACGCAATGGGGCGGGCGGCCGGGCAGGCAGGCTGCGTCCAGCGTGTGGGCCAGATGGTGGATCGTCTCCGCCTGGCGGCCGGTGCCGTGCAGTACGATATGGCGCAGGCCCAGCCCCAGGGCCTCGGCGGCGCGGCCTGCCGCCGTGCCGCAATCGAGGAAGGCCGGGAGCGTGGCCCCGGTTTCGGCCAGGAGGGCGCGCCACCAGGCGGGGCCCATGAAACAGCCGGCGTCGGCCGGTGACAGCAGGGCGATGCAAGGTGCGCCCGGTGTTTCGGGCGCGGGCAGGATGGAGAGGATTGCGCGGACCTCGACCGCCGAGGCGACGACGAAGACGCGCGGGGGGATCGGAGGGTGGATCATTGCTTGACGTTGAACCCCGCGCGGGCGATCAGTTCAAGAGTGAGTGTCTGTCCGGACATGTGGACTGGCGAGCGGGCCGTGCGGGATATGCGTGGCGGATTGCTGCCGGCGCATGGGTCCGGACGGCGACCGAGACGCCGAATGACGGGAATGACGACCGTGGGGCATGCTGAAGGACCGGACAGCCCGGTTGCCTGGGGGATGACCGATCCCGCAGACCGCCTGGAACAGGCATTGAACCGTATTGCCTTTGCCCTGGATCGTCGGGACGGGGCGGTGGCGCCCGGGCCGGACCTGCAGATGCTGGCGGCCAATATCGACGCCCTGATCGCGCGGGTGCGCGACGTGCTGGGGCCGGACGAGGATATTGACGGCATGGAGAAGGGCTGAGCCATGGCGCAGGTCACGGTCCGCATCAACGGCTATGCCTATGTCGTCGGCTGCAAGGACGGCCAGGAACGCCATCTCCAGGCCATGGCGCTGGAGGTCGAGCGCCGGATCGAGCATATCCGCGCCATTGGTGGGCAGAGTGGCGAGGCCCGCATCCTGGCCCTGGCGGCCTTGCTGATGGCCGACGAGATCCATGACCTCTCGGTCGAGAAGATGCCCGCGGATACCGCGCGCCAGTTGACCGAGGGTCGGCAGGCGCGTGTGGAGAACGAGCGCCGGCGCGAACAACTGGCCTTGCTGGTCGAGCGCGCCGAGAGCATTGCGGCGGCGCTCGAACATCCCTAAATATGGGGAGCGGGGCTGCCGGACTTGTCAGGCAACTCAACCCCTGGGCCGATAAGCACTTCCTTAGGGAGCTGGCTCTGGCGTGATCCTGGTCATGTTATCTGGCGCCCACCTGCGTGAGCAGGTCCGGGAGGGCTGAAAGACCAACGGTCATGGCGGCTCCGCACATTCCTTCCTCATCCGATCTTCCAGCATCAGATCCGCCTGCGCTGGTGGAGGCCAAGGCCGCGCTGCGCCGGCATCTGCGTGCCTTGCGTGCGGCTGCGCCCGCGCCGGGGGCCGCGGCTGCGCTGTGCCGCCGCATGGGGGAGCATGTCCGCGCCGTGTTGCCGCCGGGGGCCTGTGTCGCGGCCGTGTGGCCGTTGCCGGGCGAGGTGGATCTGCGCGGCCTGTGCGCCGGGCTGCATGAGGACGGGTATGGCGTGCTGCTGCCGGAAACGCCGCCGCGTGGGCAGCCTCTGCGCTTTCATCGCTGGTGCCCGGAGGCGGTCATGCATCCTGGCCGCTTCGGCACGCTGCACCCCGATGGGCCTGCGGCGCGGCCTGATCTGGTGTTCGTGCCGCTGCTGGGTTTTGACAGGCGGGGGTTCCGGCTGGGATACGGGGGCGGCTATTACGACCGCACGCTGGCCGGGCTGCCCGGCGTGCCGGCGGTGGGCTTCGGCCTGTCGGCGCAGGAAGTGCCGGCGGTGCCGGTGGGGCCGTATGATGTGCCGCTGCCGTTGATCGTGACGGAGCGGGAAGTGATTCGGGTGTGAGGGGTTTCTGTTCTTTTTTTGGAAAAAAGAACCAAAAAACTTTTGATCTGTTCAGGAGCTTTGGGCTTGCGGCTTGCGAGGACGCTGAACGGATAAAAGTCTTTTTGCTTCTTTTTCTTCAGAAAAAGAAGGATGGCGGCCCCAACGTGGAAGAAGGAAAGACGGGTGCGGATCTTGTTTCTGGGCGACATTGTCGGCCGCACGGGGCGCGAGGCGGTGATGGAGGCGGTGCCCAATCTGCGGCGGGATCTGCGCCTGGATCTGGTGGTGGTGAACGGCGAGAATGCGAGCCATGGGTTTGGCCTCTCGCTGCCTATCGCCCGTGACCTGTTTGCGGCGGGTGTCGATGTCGTGACCCTCGGCAATCATGCGTGGGATCGCAAGGATCTGATCGGCCAGATCGATGCCGAGCCGCGCATTATCCGCCCGGCCAATTATCCGCCCGGCACGCCCGGACAGGGGAGTGTGGTGGTGGAACTGGTGGATGGCCGCAAGGCGCTCGTGATCAACGTCATGGGGCGGCAGTTCATGGAGGCGCTGGATGATCCGTTCCGCGCCGTGACGGACATCATGGCCCGGCATCGGCTGGGGGTGACGGTGCATGCGGTGGTGGTGGATATCCACGCCGAGGCGTCGAGCGAGAAATGGGCGATGGGGCATGTGCTGGATGGGCGGGCTTCGCTGGTGGTGGGCACGCATACCCATACGCCTACGGCCGACCATCGCATTCTGCCCGGCGGCACGGCGTACCAGACCGATGCGGGCATGTGCGGGGATTATGACAGCGTGATCGGCATGGGCAAGGATGCGGCCATCGCGCGCTTCCTGCGGCGCATGCCTGGCGAGCGGTTGCAGCCGGCGGAAGGGGTGGCGACGGTGGCGGGTATGATGGTGGAAACCGATGATGCTACCGGGTTGGCTCGTCGGATGGCGCCGCTGCGCATGGGTGGGTTGTTGGCGCCTACGATGCCGGATTTCTGAATTGGGGACGGACAACAGGTGGTGGGGGTGATCCCCATGCCCCGTTACCTGTATTATGTGACTACATCCTTCGCAAACATGACCCCTCTGGCCGGGGGAGCAGAAAGTCCGCTGCTGGACGAACGATGGGCCAGAGCGGAGATAGCGGTGGCAGACTGTCCCAACTGCTGCCGAACGAGGAGTTTCCTCCGCCCGGTTGACGACGGTCCATAGGTCGTTTTGTATGCGATACATGATGCGGAACAGAAATGAGGCATTAAGCGCCCTTCGGCTTTGCGTGACCTTGCTGGTTCTGGTGCATCACACCGTTCTCGCATACTGCCGATACGGCCATTTCAACCGTAAACACTACCTCTGGTCCAGCGCTCCGATCATCGATCCTCACCGCTGGATCGGGTTCGATATCCTTCAGGACTTCAACGATACCTACTTTATGTCCCTTACGTTTCTGGTGTCGGGGCTGTTCGTCTTGCCCAGCCTTCAGCGCAAAGGGACATATCGTTATGTAAAAGACCGCATTTGGCGGCTCGGACTCCCGTTCGTCGTCTGTGTGACGCTGATCATGCCATTGGCCTACTATCCGTCAATCCGGCAGACAGGGGCGGATCTCTCGTTCGGGCAATACTGGCTCGGTTATTTTACGCGATTCGGATGGCCCGGTGGACCAGCATGGTTCATCTGGTTCCTGCTGACACTTGACCTGATGTGCAGCGCCCTGATCAGGCTATGGCCGATGCTACCCCAAAAATTGGCCAGGGTGCCGGACCTGATTGTCAACCATCCAGTGCGCTGCCTGGCCGCGCTCCTGGTCGCCGCGTGCGCCATCTATCTACCTGTGCTGGTGGTCGTCGGATCGGAACAATGGTTTAGGGTCTGTTAGATCTTGTAGGTTATTCCTATATATGAGGAATGAGTGAAAGCAATGCGACACAGATTTTCACCGACGAAGCGTGGGCGGTTTGGGAGCCACTGATCGAAGCGGTG
>NZ_JABEQL010000021.1 GCF_014174215.1 Gluconacetobacter tumulicola
GGGCCAGCGGGCATGAGCCCGCACCAACAGGCCGGACACATGACCGCAATCGCTCCGATCCTCACATATCAGTCAGATCCCTCTTGCTTTCCCAGGGCCGTCCACACATGAGCATCGGAGCACAGGAAACGCGCGTCGGATCGCCACCAGCGCGCAGGTCCGGTCAGGTTCTCAGGACGGTGCGTAGTCGGTCGGCGATGGCCTGGGGGCTGGAATCGACCGGCAGCATGGCCGCCAGATGGTTGTTGCCGTCCATCAGATAGAGGACGGAGCTGTGGTCCATCAGATAGGCCCCGTCGGGGAGGCTCGACATCGCGGGGTGCCGGCGGGCCAGGACGTGGAATTCGGCGAGTACCGGATCGATCTGGGCGGGGCTGCCGGTCAGCCCCACGATGCGCGGCGAGAAATGGGCGACATAATCGCGCACGACCGAAGGGGTGTCGCGTGCCGGATCGACGGTGACGAAGACCGGCACGACCGATGCCGCGCGGGGGCCGAGCTGGTCGAGCGCCGTGGTGACGGTTGCCAGTGTCAGCGGGCAGACATCGATGCAATGGGTGTAGCCGAAATAGATCAGCGTGTAGTGGCCGTGGAAATCGGCCTGGGTGACGGCGCGGCCCTGTTCGTCGGTCAGCGCGTACGGTCCCCCGATGGTGGCGTGGGGGCGATCCAGGACCAGCGTGCGCAATCCGGCGGCCGCCAGCAGCAGGCCGCAGGCTGCCAGGCCGAACAGCGCCATGCGTGTGCGGTGGCCTGCCCGTGTCGGCGGGGCGGTGCGGGGGGAGGGTGCGGTCTTTTTCGGCATGCCTCTTGCCGTTGGTGGCGATGATGGGGCGCACCTTACGGATTTTTGCGGCGGATCGCGACTCCCGTTGCGGATGCAGGGGCTGGAGGTGGTGACGCTTTGTGACAATTCAGTGCCTTAACGAAAGATTATGCTTCGCTAGGGTTTCGGCATGATCCCGTTGGCCATGCAGAGATCCTGTCCGTGCGCGCATCCGCCCTGAAAATGGTCCTTGCCCTGGCGGTTGCGGTGCCGATGCTCTCCGCCTGTGCCGACCGGGCCCGACCGCTGGATGATGATGGCCAGCCCTTTGCCGATGACAACCGGTCGCACGGCGGTGGCAGGGGCGGGATGGGTGGCGGCGGGCAGGGGCTGTGGACGGAAGCCCTGCGGACCGCGACCCAGGTCGGCATGGGGTTTCTGCATCATTGAGCTTCAGTCTGTGATTCCTTCCTGAATTTTCAGGTCCTTTCGTGACAGTTTGCCGATGAGGGTCTTGGGCAGGGAGTCGCGAAGAACGATTTCGCGCGGGCGTTCGATCTTGGAGATATATTGCTCCAGATGGGTTGCGAGGTCGGCCGGCGTGACCGTGGAATTGGGGCGCAGGGTGACGAATGCCTTGGGCGCCTGGCCGCGATAAGGGTCGGGGACGCCGATGACGAGGGCCTCGAGCACCGCCGGATGGCGATGAAGGGCCTCTTCGATGATATGCGGATAGACGTTGTAGCCGCCGCAGATGATGATGTCCTTGAGGCGATCGACCAGGAAGAGATAGCCGTCCGCGTCGAGATAGCCGACATCGCCGGTGCGGAAATAGCCGTCCGGCGTGAAGGCGGAGGCATTTTCATCGCTCTTCCAGTAGCCGGACATCACTTGCGGGCCGCGTACGCAGACTTCGCCTTTTTCCATGGTGGGAAGGCGAAGGGTGGCGTCGTCGAGGCTGCGGATCTGGAGGTCGGTATGGATGACCACCTTGCCGCAGGAGCCGTCGCGGACGCCATGGAGCGGGTTGAGGGTGAGGACCGGTGAGGTCTCGCTCAGCCCGTATCCTTCGATGATCGGGCAGCGGGCCGTTTCCTCGAAGCGCTTGCGCAGGGCGACGGGCAATGGTGCGCCGCCGGAAATGATGGCGCGCATATGGGTGAACAGGTCGGGCGAGAGATCCTGATCGCGGAGCAGCGCGGTCAGGATCGTCGGCACGATGGGCATGAGCGCGATCCGGACCCGGCGCATGGTGGCGAGCGTGGCGTGCGTGTCGAAGCGCGGCAGCAGCACGATCTCGCCGCCGCGTTCGATCGTGAGCAGCATGACGGCCATCAGCGCGAAGACATGGAACAGGGGCAGGATGCCCAGTGTGGTCGGTGGTTCGCGCAGGGCCTCCTGCGCCATGTCCTTGACCTGTTCGATATTCGCCAGGAGATTACCGTGGGTGAGCTTGGCCGCCTTGGGAATGCCCGTGGTGCCGCCGGTGAATTGCAGGACGGCGATATCGTGCTGGGGGTCGATCGTCACATGTCTGGCCACTGTCCTGCTGTGGGCCAGCGTGTCGTAGGAGACGATGCGTTTGTCGGCCGGGAAATGGTAGATGTCCCGCCACTTCAGGACCTTGAACAGCGTCGATTTGATCGGCGGCAGCGCGTGCGAGAACGGGCAGACAACGATGCGCCGGACCGAACTGTTCTCGGCCGCCCGGTATGTGGGTTCGGCGATGGCGGCGATGTCTGACATCACCAGTACCGAGATGTCGGCGGTCTTCAGGATCTGGTGGACTTCATGCTGGACGTAGAGCGGGTTGAGGTTGACGACGACGGCGCCGATGCGCTGCACGGCAAAGAAGACGATGACTGAGTAAGGCGTGTTGGGTAGAGAGAGGGCGACGCGGTCGCCCCTGGAGACGCCGATATCGCTCAGGCCGCCCGCGACATGCTCCACCGCCTGGAAGATGTCGCGATAGGTGAATTTGCGCCCCATGAAATCGATGGCCAGGGCATTGGGGCGGCGAAAGGTCGAGACGCGCAGAAGATCGAAGAGATCTTGTACCGCATCGCCTGATGCGGCATGACGCAGGATGGTGCTCTCGTTCATGGCATTCATGGGGAAAACCCTTCAATCGGGCGGGGGAGACCCTGGCGAGGGGGTCGATCCGGTGGCTCCCGCTGTCGTTCAGAAATGCGTTCTCACACCGAAGGCGACGATGTTGCCGTAATCGTTGTAGGTGCCGACCAGGCGCCCCGAGGTCGCGGAGGCGGCATTGTCGATTTTGGGGTTGGTGCCGAAGATGTGGGCGTAGGACAGGGTGAGGGTCACACGCTTGATGGGCGTGTAGTCCACGCCCACGCCCAGATCGAAACGATTGGTATCCGGCGTGATCGTGTTGCGGTTTTTCAGGGTCGTCGGGCTCTGGTCGTAGCTGAAGCCGCCGCGAATGAGTGTGGATTTCGAGGCCCGGTACGTCGCGCCGATGCCGCCGAACCAGCTATTGCGCCAGTTGACCGCGATCGATGTGCTGGCGCCGCCGGGGTGATCGGACACGTTGTTCAGCCCGTGCAGGAGGGACCAGTGTGTCCATTCGCCCTGCAGCATGATGGTCCAGCGCGGTGACAGGACCCGGGTGACGCCGAACGAGACGCTGTCGGGCAGGGTGACCTGCATGGCGCCATGGCCGCTCTGGGCGATCAGCGAGCCATTGACCAGCCGGTTGGCGGCCAGCAGCGGCGGGGGCGAAAACTGGGTGCGGGTGGAGAGATCGTACGCGATGCGCGACTGGTAGTTGATGCCGATCTGGGTCGCGTCATCGGGCTTGTACAGGAGGCCGGCATCGTAACCGAAGCCGAAGGCGTTGCCGGCCATGTCGGCCGTGGTCGGCCCGAAGGCGTTCAGCGCGCCGAGATTGACATCGCGCGTGAGGCGGCCGGTGAGAAAGCCCAAGCGCGGGCCGACGCCGACCGAGAAGTGCCTGTTGAAGCGGTAGGAGGCCATTGCCCCGAGTTCGTAGTCCGTGATCGAACTGACGAGGCTCTGATAACGGCCGACCCAGTTGGACGGGTAATTGGCGCGCTGGCCGTAGGGGGTATAGAACCCGTAGCCGATCGCCCAGCGGGGATCGATTTTCAGGACGCCGTAGCTGGCGGCGGTGGCGGCGTCGGTGATGCCGCGATTGCCCTGCACGCCCGGGGTGGTGATGCCGGGGCCCAGATAGTTCTGGCCGGAGAACCGGGCAACCGGGCCGGCGTAGAACACGTTGCCCTGCAATTCGCTATAGTCGAGGAAGGACATGCCGGCGGGGTTCATCAGGACGGTCGAGGCGTCCCCCGCGCGGCTGACGGAGCCGACATAGGCGTTGCCCAGTGAAATCGCATCGGTCTCACGCAAGGCGAAGCCCGAGGCGGCGGCCTGGTGGCCGGGGCTGAGCAATGTCTGGGTGATGAGGGCGCTGCATGCCATCAGTGTGATTTTCTTTTTCATTATTGACTGACCATCTCAGCATTCAAACCAAACATTTGGTAGGTTAATCGGACAATCGCATCCCCCATGTCTCTGATCCGGGAAAACCATGAGCGCGGCCCCAGCGGCTTGCAAGAAAATTACGGCAGGAATCGGAAGCGGCGCGCTTCACACTCTCTCGATTGAAAAGCCGGAAATGACGGCGCCAAACGTTGGAAAAAGAAGGGAGTTCCGACGGGTGACCGGATCTGGCTTTTTTTGATGGGGAGACGATTATCGGCGCGGCAGGCGCGCGGCCGGTCTTTCATGTGGGGGATGGCGGGACGGATATTCTGCAGAACAATCGTTCGGTAGAATATGTCGTCGAAAGGGGGCGGGAAGACCGGGTCGCCCCTATGGTCTTCCCGCTGGGGGCTGGATTATCCGAGGGCCGCCGTGAGGGCGGGAACGATCTGGAACAGGTCGCCGACCAGGCCGTAATCCGCGACCTGAAAGATGGGGGCTTCCTCGTCCTTGTTGATGGCGACGATCACCTTGCTGTCCTTCATGCCTGCCAGATGCTGGATGGCGCCGGAGATGCCGCAGGCGATATAGAGATCGGGCGCGACGATCTTGCCGGTCTGGCCGACCTGGTAATCGTTGGGGACGAAGCCGGAATCGACGGCGACGCGGGAGGCGCCGATGGCGGCGCCGAGCCTGTCGGCCAGCGGTTCCAGAATCTTGAACCCTTCCGCGCTTTGCAGGCCGCGGCCGCCGGAGACGATGACCCTTGCGGCTTCGAGCTGGGGGCGTTCGGTGCTGGAATGTTCCGCCGAGACGAAGCGCGATTTCTGCTGGCCATCGGGTGGGGTCAGGGCTTCGATCGGGGCGGCGCCGCCCTCGGCGGCCACGGGGTCGAAGCTGGCGGTGCGGATGGTCAGGAGCTTCTTCGCATCCGACGAACGCAACGTGACCAGCACGTTGCCCGCGAAGACCGGCCGCACGAAGGTCTGGGAATCCCTGATCTCCATGACATCGGGGATCACCTGCACGTCGAGCAGGGCGGCGGCGCGGGGCAGGGTGCTCTTGCCGATGGCGGTCGCGGCGGCGACGATATGATCGTAGTCCGGGGCGAGGGCGACGAGCAGTGCTGCCAGTGGCTCCGCCAGGCCGTGGGCGAAGGCTTCGCCCGATGCGGTGCGGACCTTGCGGATGCCGGGGATTTTTGCCGCACTTGCCGCCGCGGCTGCGATGGTGTCGGGGCCGCCGGTCACCAGCACGTCGATATCGCCGAGGCTGGCCGCCGCCGCGATGGCCGAGCGGGAGGTCTGCGGGATGGTGCCGTCTTCGGCATCCAGGAGGACGAGCGCGGTCATGGTCAGATCACCTTGGCTTCGTTGCGGAGTTTTTCGACCAGTTCGGCCACGCTGCCCACCTTGATGCCTGCCTTGCGGGCCGGGGGCTCGGCCATCGAGAGGATGGCGAGGCGGCGCGTCAGGTCGATGCCGAGATCGGTGGCCGCGATGGTCTCCAGCGGCTTCTTCCTGGCCTTCATGATGTTGGGCAGCGCGGCGTAGCGCGGCTCGTTCAGGCGCAGGTCGGCGGTGACGATGGCGGGCAGGGCCAGGGCCAGGGTTTCCGAGCCGCCATCGACTTCGCGCGTGACGGCGAGCCCGTCCGCCGTCTTTTCGACCCGGCTGGCGAAGGTAGCCTGTGGCCAGTCCAGCAGGCCGGCGAGCATCTGGCCGGTGGCGTTCATGTCATCGTCGATGGCCTGCTTGCCGAGGATGACGAGGTCGGGCTTTTCGCGATCGACGAGGATTTTCAGGATCTTGGCGACGGCGAGCGGTTCGGGGCTTTCCTCGGACTGGACGAGGATGGCGCGGTCGGCGCCCATGGCCAGGGCGGTGCGCAGCGTGTCGGCTGCCTGGGGGACGCCGATGGAGACGGTCAGGATTTCGCTCGCGACGCCCTTCTCGCGCAGGCGCAGGGCTTCCTCGACCGCGATTTCGTCGAACGGGTTCATCGACATCTTGACGCCGGCGGTCTCGACGCCGCCGCCATCGCGCCTGACGCGGACCTTTACGTTGTAATCGACGACGCGTTTGATGGGGACAAGGATTTTCATGGTTCCTCAGGAGAAATGAAGGGTTGGGGGCGGATTACATGCCGCCCGGATAGTTGGGGCCGCCGCCGCCTTCGGGCGTGTACCAGTCGATATTCTGGGGCGGGTCCTTGATGTCGCAGGTTTTGCAGTGGACGCAGTTCTGCGCGTTGATCACGAGCCGGGGCGCGGTTTCGGCATCGGCGACTTCATAGACGGCGGCCGGGCAATAGCGGATTTCGGGCGCGCGGTACGTGTCCCAGTTGAGGGGCTTCCACAGGGCCGGGTCGCGCAGGCGAAGATGGGTCGGCTGGTCCTCCACATGGTTCGTGTTGGACAGGAAGACCGAGGAGAGCTTGTCGAAGGTGATCGTGCCGTCGGGCCTGGGATAGGCGGGCGGCGGGCAGGATGCGGCGGGGCGGAGGGTCTCGTGGTCCGCATGGTGGAAGTGGAGCGTCCAGGGCGCGCGGCCGCGCAGGATGGCGGCGTCGATGCCGGCATAGAGCGCGCCGCGCAGCGTGCCCCATCGCGCGAAGGCGGGGCGGATGTTGCGGGCGGCCGACAGTTCCTGATGCAGCCACGATACCTGCAGCCGGTCGGTGAAGGTATCGGGTTCCGGCGCGTCTGCCGCATGGGCCGCCGCTATGGCCTCTGCGGCGAGCATGCCGGATTTCATGGCCGTGTGGGTGCCCTTGATCTTGGGCGTGTTGAGGAAGCCTGCCGCGTCGCCGATCAGGGCGCCGCCGGGGAAGGTGAGGCGGGGGAGGGATTGCAGCCCGCCTTCGGACAGCGCGCGGGCGCCGTAGATCAGGCGGCGGCCACCTTCGAAATATTTGCGATAGACCGGGTGGAGCTTGGTGCGCTG
Organism: Gluconacetobacter tumulicola; assembly: GCF_014174215.1. Classification (GTDB taxonomy): domain Bacteria; phylum Pseudomonadota; class Alphaproteobacteria; order Acetobacterales; family Acetobacteraceae; genus Gluconacetobacter; species Gluconacetobacter tumulicola. Next base: position 7,177 of record NZ_JABEQL010000021.1, read on the forward strand.
CATTTCGTCATAGGGGGAGAGCCAGGGATTGGCGTAGTCGAGCCCGGTGACGAAGCCGTAGGAGACGAGGTTTTTGCCGAAATGATAGAGCCAGGCGCCGCCATAGGTCCGGTCGTCCAGCGGCCAGCCGAAACTGTGCAGTACCAGGCCGGGTTCATGCAGTTCGGCAGGGATTTCCCAGACTTCCTTGATTCCCAGGCCGAAGGTCTGCGGATCGACGCCCTGGCGCAGGTTGAAATGCGCCATGACGCGCTTGGTCAGGGAGCCGCGGCAGCCTTCGGCGAACAGGGTGTATTTGCCGCGCAGTTCCATGCCCGGCGCGAAATTCGGGCCTTTCGTGCCATCGCGGGTGATGCCCATGTCGCCGGTGAGGATGCCGGCGACGCGACCGTTCTCGATCAGCACGTCCGCGCCGGCGAAGCCGGGATAGATTTCCACCCCCATCGCCTCGGCCTGTGTGGCCATCCAGCGGCAGACATCACCCAGGCTGACGACGAAATTGCCGTGATTGGCCAGATGCGGCATGACCCATGGCAGGGCGGGGATGCGGAATGCCTTGCGTTCGGTCAGGAGATACATCTCCTCACGCGTGACCGGCGTGTCGAGCGGGGCATTGCGGTCGCGCCAGTCGGGCAGCAATTCGTCGAGCGCCCGGGGCTCGATGACCGCGCCGGAGACGATATGTGCGCCGATTTCGCTGCCTTTTTCGATCAGGCAGACGGATTCGTCGGGCATAAGCTGTTTCAGCCGGATGGCGGCTGCCAGCCCGGCCGGGCCGCCGCCGACGATCACGACGTCGAACTCCATGATGTCCCGTTGGCTCATATAGAGGTCTCCAGTGTTCGGGTACCGGGCGGTGCGGACGCGGCATCTGGTGGGCGTGGTACCGTTCGACAGGGGAAGTCTATATCGCGCCACGTTTTTATCGAACAGTCGATAGGTAGAGAGTGGGCCCCCGTGGATGGTGGAAGAGGGGGCAGGGCATACAGAGAAATTGCATAAAATAATGATAAGAAAAGAAATTGTCTGTTTTTTCTCTCTCCGTCACATGTTTGAGATCGGCGTCTGGCCTGGTGCCGATGCGGGAGTGTGGCGTGGATATCCGGCGGGTGCCGGCGGCGGTCTTTCCCCGCGATTCCGGGGAGGGACGAAAAAATCTAACGATCGTTCGTATGAATTTTTGAGGAATGCGGCGTGAGGCGTAAACGGCGGATTCTTATGATAATATATTGATATAAGTGACGAATCTGTGCAGGATCGCGCGGGTTTTCCTTCTTCGGACGGTGGCGGGTTCCATCAATGAACCGTGTCATCACGACAAAGCGTCTTTGCCGGGAGGCCGCCATTCAATTATCAAAGGGGGGCACAACGCGCGCCTTCGTTCCAAACAAACGTTAGACATAATGGGCGAGGGCATTGCCAGGAGCGCCATTCATGAATTCCGTTGTCATCGCAGGATATGCGCGATCGCCGTTTCAGCTCGCGCGCAAGGGGCAGTTCGTCAGGACGCGCCCCGATGATATCGCGGCCCAAGTCGTGCGGGCCCTGGTGGAGCGCACGGGGGTTGCGCCCGAGGAGATCGAGGACCTGATCCTTGGCTGCGCGTTTCCGGAAGGAGAGCAGGGTTTCAATCTCGGCCGGATCGTGGCGCTGCTGAGCGACCTGCCGCTTTCTGTGGGTGGGGTGACGGTCAACCGTTTCTGCGGCTCTTCGATGCAGTCGGTCCATATGGCGGCCGGGGCGATCCGCATGGGGGCCGGGGAGGTCTTTATCTGCGCGGGTGTGGAGAGCATGACGCGCATTCCGATGGGTGGGTTCAATCCGCTGCCCAATCCGGCGCTCTACAAGAAGCGCCCGGGTGCGTACATGGACATGGGCATCACGGCCGAGAATGTCGCGCGGACATACGAGATCGGGCGCGCGGAGCAGGAGGCGTTTGCGCTGCGCAGCCAGGCGCGTACCCGCGATGCCGTCGCGGCGGGCCGGCTGGAGGCGGAGATCGTGCCGATCCAGACCCGTGACGGTGTGGTCTCGGTCGATGGCTGCCCACGTCCGGACACCAATGCGGAGGGGCTGGCGGGACTGAAGCCGGCCTTCGACGCGGCCCATGGCACGGTGACGGCGGGCACGTCCTCGCCGCTGACCGACGGGGCGGCATCCGTGCTGGTCTGTTCGGAGGCGTATGCCGACCGCAAGGGGCTGCCGAAGCTGGCGCGCATCCGCTCGATCGCCATTTCCGGTTGCGCGCCCGAGGTGATGGGGCTGGGCCCGATCCTTTCGTCGCGCAAGGCGCTGGAGCGTGCGGGGATTGCGATCGGGGATGTGGGCGTCGTGGAGTTGAACGAGGCCTTTGCTTCGCAGTCGATCGCCTGCGTGCGCGAACTGGGAGTGCGTGACGAGACGCTGAATATCGATGGCGGTGCGATCGCGCTGGGCCACCCGCTGGGCGCCACCGGCGCGCGCATCGTCGGCAAGGCGGCGCAGCTTCTGGGGCGCGAGGGGGCGCGGTACGCGCTGGCGACGCAATGCATCGGCGGTGGGCAGGGCATCGCCACGGTGTTGGAGCGCATCTGATGACCCAGCATATTCCATCTGGCGGGACGGACGGCGCACGGCCGACCTTCTCGCGCGTCTGCGTGATCGGCTCGGGGGTGATGGGGGCGGGGATTGCCGCCCAGATCGCCAATGCCGGGGTGCCGGTGCTGCTGCTGGACCGCAAGGCGGACGGGGCGGACCCGAACGCGCTGGCCAATGACGCGATCGCCAGGGCGCTGAAGACCGATCCGGCGCCCTTCATGGACCCGGCGGCGGCGAAGCTGATCACGACCGGCAATATCGATGACGATCTGGCCCGGGTCGCGGAATGCGACTGGGTGGTCGAGGTGATTATCGAGCGGCTGGACCTCAAGCAGGCGCTCTATCGCCGGCTTGACGCCGTCCATCGGCCCGGCACGCCGATTTCGTCGAATACGTCGACCATTCCGCTGGCGCGGCTGGTGGAGGGGCTGCCGGCGCGTTTCACGCGCGATTTCCTGATTACGCATTTCTTCAACCCGCCGCGCTACATGCGGCTGCTGGAAATCGTGACCGGGCCCACGACCGATCCGGCGCATGTCGGTGCGGTGACGGATTTCTGCGACCGGTGGCTGGGCAAGAGTGTCGTGCGGGCCAAGGATACGGCGGGCTTCATCGCCAACCGCATCGGCACGTTCTGGATGCAGGCGGCGGCGCGGGTGGCGGTGGACCATGGGCTGACGGTGGAGCAGGTCGATACGATCATCGGCCGGCCGTTCGGCATTCCCAAGACCGGTGTGTTCGGATTGCTGGACCTGGTGGGCATCGATCTGATGCCGCATATCTCGGCCAGCATGAAGTCGCTGCTGGCGGCCGGGGACCGGTACCATGCCTTTGCCGACGATCTGCCGCTGATCGGGAAGATGATCGAGGGGGGCTATACCGGCCGCAAGGGCAAGGGTGGCTTCTACCGCATCAACAAGGCGGGCGGTGGGAAGGTCAAGGAATCGATCGATCTGGCCACGGGCGCCTATGCGGTCTCCGAACGGTTTGCGCTGCCGCCGGGTGCGGGGGATATGGCGGGGCTGCTGGCCGCCAATGACCGGTTCGGGGCCTATGCGCGCAAGGTGATGGGCGAGACGCTGGCCTATGCGGCGTCGCTGGTGCCCGAGATCTCGGACGATATCGTCGGTATCGACAAGGCGATGGAGCTGGGATTCAACTGGAAGAAGGGGCCGTTCGCGCTGATCGACCAGATCGGGGCCGCGAAGCTGGCTGCGTTGCTGCGTCAGGAAGGGATCGCGGTGCCGGCGCTGGTCGAGGCGGTCGGGGATGGGCGGTTCTATCAGGATCGGGACGGCGTGACCCGGGCCTTCGGCGTGGATGGTGGCTGGCATCCGGTGGCGCGCGCTGAAGGGGTCATCCTGCTGGAGGATTTCCGCAAGGGTGGCAAGCCGGTGCTGTCGAGCCGGTCGGGCGCGCTGTGGGATATCGGCGACGGGGTGGCGTGCTTCGAGATCACGACGAAGATGAACACGTTCGATGAGAGCGTGATGGCGATCCTGGAAAAATCGATCGCCCATGTCGGGGAGCATTTCAAGGCGCTGGTGCTCTATTCGGATGCCACGCATTTTTCGGCCGGAGCCAATCTTGGCCTGGCGGCCTTTGCGGCGAACATGGCGGCGTGGGGGGAGATCAGGAAGCTCATCGTGCGCGGGCAGGCGGTCTACAAGACGTTGAAATATGCGCCGTTCCCGGTTGTGGCGGCGCCGGCCGGCATGGCGCTGGGCGGCGGGTGCGAGATCGTGCTGCATGCCGATGCCGTGCAGGCGCATGCGGAGAGTTATATCGGGCTGGTCGAATGCGGGGTGGGGCTGGTCCCCGGCTGGGGCGGGTGCGGCGAAATGCTGGACCGGCTGCGGGCCGATCCGCACACGGCCGGGGGGCCGATGCCGCCGACGCGCGAGGTGTTCGAGATGATCGCCACGGCGCGGGTCTCGAAATCGGCGGCCGAGGCGCGGCGGATGCATATCCTGCGTGATCGCGACGGCATCACCATGAATCGCGACCGGCTGCTGGCCGACGCGAAGATGCTGGCGCTGTCGCTGGTCGAGGGATACCGGTCGCCGCCGAAGCCGGAATTCCATCTGGCGGGGGCGGGCGGGAAGCTTGCGCTCGACATGGCGGTTGAGGGTATGGCGCGGCAGGGCATCGCGACACCGCATGACGTGACGGTCGCGGGGAAGCTGGCCTTTATCCTGACCGGCGGTGCGCATGACAGCACGGAGAATGTGACGGAGGAGGACATGCTGGAGCTGGAGCGCGCGGCGTTCCTGGAGCTGATCCAGAGCATTCCGACATTGGACCGGATCGAGCACATGCTCGAAACCGGCAAGCCCCTCAGAAACTGACGCAAGGGGAGACAGAGAGATGCAAACCTATACACCGCCCCTGCGCGACATGAAGTTCGTGCTGACCGAGCTGCATGATTTCTCGCGGCTCACGACGCTCGCGGCGTTTTCCGAAGTCGATGCCGATCTGGCGGAGACGGTGCTGGAGGAGGGGGGAAAATTCACCTCCGAAGTGCTGTTGCCGCTGAACATGTCCGGCGACCGGGAGGGGTGCCGGCTGGAGAATGGGGTCGTCACCACGCCCAAGGGGTTCCGGGAGGCTTATCGGCAGTTCTGCGAGGGGGGCTGGTCGGCGCTGTCGGCACCGCCGGAATTCGGCGGGCAGGGGCTGCCCGAGACCATCGGCATGATGCTCTCGGAGATGATCTGTGCGACCAACCTGTCGTTCGGCCTGTATCCGGGCCTGACCGGTGGCGCGATGGTGGCGCTGCGCAAATATGGCTCGGAAGAGCTGAAGGCGCAGTATCTGCCGAAGATGATCAGCGGCGAATGGTCGGGGAGCATGTGCCTGACCGAGGCGCATTGCGGCACGGATCTGGGGCTGCTGCGCACGAAGGCGGTACCGCAGGAGGATGGGACGTACCGGGTCAGCGGGGCGAAGATCTTTATCTCGGCCGGAGAGCATGACCTGTCCGAGAACATCATCCATCTGGTGCTGGCGCGGCTGGCGGATGCCCCGGCCGGGATCAAGGGGATCAGCCTGTTCCTGGTGCCGAAATACCTGCCGCGCGAGGACGGGACGCCGGGCGAGCGCAATGGCGTGCTGTGCACGGGCATCGAGCACAAGATGGGCATCAAGGCCTCGGCAACCTGCCAATTGGCCTTCGATGACGCGAAGGGCTGGCTGGTCGGCGCCCCGCACAAGGGGATGCAGGCGATGTTCGCCATGATGAATGCCGAGCGGCTTGGCGTGGGCATCCAGGGGCTGGGGATTGCCGAGGTCTCGTACCAGAGCGCCGTGGCCTATGCGAAGGAGCGGCTGCAGGGGCGGTCGCTGGCGGGGGCGAAATATCCGGCGTTGCCGGCCGACCCGATCGTCGTGCATCCCGACGTGCGGCGCATGCTCATGACCATGCGCGTCAATGCCGAGGGCTGCCGGGCGCTGGGGGCGTGGGTGGCGATGACCCTGGATGTGGCCGAGCATGGGGCCGACGAACGCCAGCGCCGCGACGCCGAGGATTTCGTGGCGCTGATGACGCCGGTGGTGAAGGCGCTGTTCACCGACCTGGGGTTCGAATCGGCCAATCTGGCGGTGCAGACCTATGGCGGGCATGGCTATATCGCCGATCATGGTGTCGAGCAGCTGGTGCGGGATTCGCGGATTGCGATGATCTATGAAGGCACGAACGGGATTCAGGCGCTCGACCTGGTGGGGCGCAAGCTGCCGCTGCATATGGGGCGCAATCTGCGCGGGCTCTTTCACCCCATCGCGGCGTTTATTGCCGAGAACAAGGAGAATCCGCTGCTGGGCGAGATGGTCGCCGGGCTGGAGCGTGCGTTCGGCGCGTTGCAGCTTGCGACCGGACAGGTTGCCGAGCGCGGGATGAAGGACCCGGAGGAGGCGGGGGCGGCCGCGACGGATTATCTGCGCCTGATCGGGCTGGTCTCGCTGGCCTATCTCTGGGCGCGGACGGTGGCGGTGGCCGTGCCGAAATCCTTCGCCGCCGGGCCGGATCAGGCATTCTACAGCGGGAAGATTGCCTCCGCCCGTTTCTTCTACGATCGTGTTCTTCCGGAATCGGCGTCGCTTTATCTGAAGATCAAGGCGGGCAAGGCGTCGATGATGGCGCTGGCCGACGACGCCTTCTGACGCGCATGCCGTCCTGCTTCGCCGGGTGGAGGAGCGGGACGGCATTTCGTGCGGATCTGCCTGCTTTCTGGGGAACGATGTGATGGTCCATCTGTCTGACACTTCGCCGGCGGGGGCGCGGTCCGCGGGATTTCGTCCGCTGCCCCTGCTCAGTGGAACCGGCTTCGATGCGGCGATCGGCGGGTTTGACGTGGCGGAATCGGACGGGCGATTGCTGGCCGGCTTTACCGTGGAGCCTCGTCACTGCAATCACGCGGGGGTCTGCCATGGCGGGATGATCGCCACCGTCTTTGACGGGTATATGGCCATGGCGACACTGTTCGAGAATGATCTGCAGGTGCCTATCCTGCCCACGATGTCACTGGTCGTCGATTTCCTGGCGCCGGGCATGCCGGGCGACTGGGTGGAGTTCAGCGCCGACGTGCTGCGGGTCACGCGGAATACGGTCTTCGTCCAGGGGCTGGCGCGGGTGGAGGGCAAGCCGATCGGGCGGGCCAGTGGTGTCTATAAACGGCTCGCGCCCGATTCCGAGTTGCCGTTCGATACCGGAAAGTTGCTGCGCGATTTCCTGCGGAGCTGACCGGGTTGCTTCTCCGCGCGGGCTGCGCGCGCGGCAATTCCCGTCGCGGATAGCCGGGTTGCACCGGTGGGTGGCGTATATCGGGCGTTTTTGTGTTTCAGACTGTTCAGCCGTCAAGTCCAAACCGGGATGCCGCATACGGCGGTGCCCGACATGCTCTGGAGGATTGCCTTATGTCTGGATTGCGCAGGTCGTCATTCCATATCGGCTTGGCCCTGGTGGCCGGGTTGATGGGAGCATCATCCGCCGGTCATGCGGACACCAGGGTCGGAGGGGCCGTCTTTCCCGATGATCTGAAGATCGGCAATACGTCCCTGAAGCTCAATGGCGTGGGAGTGCGTGTCTTCTATCATCTGGTGGATGGGTATGCGACCGGGCTTTACCTCGTCTCGCCGGCCCATGATGGTAAAACTATTGCCGAGGGGCCGAATCCGAAGGTCATTTATACCGAATTCCTTCATGATGCGCCGCTGGAGCGGGTGAAGGATGAATATGATTCGATCCATGCCCGCTACTGCAAGCTTTATGCATGCAGTGCACAGAACGAAGCCTCCTATGCCGCTTTTACCGGCCATCTGGCTGCCGCGAAGAGGGGGGAGGCGCAGCTTATCCTCGTGACGGACCAGGGGGTCAGCATGCAGCGCAACGGTGTGGTGGTGGCGTCGATCGCTGACCCCTCGTTCGGGGTGGGGCTTGTGCAATCGCTGCTGAGTGCGGCGGCGCCGACCGAAGGGTTTCGCGACGGGCTGCTGGGTGCGGCGAACTGAGGAGGGGGCCTGGCCTCGCGGTTTCGGAGGCCGGGTTTTTTTTCAGGCCATTGATTTATCGAGTATATCGGAAGAGGCTTGGGCAGCGGGGCGGCGTCCCGGCTTCGGCGTGCGCCCTGTCGGGCGGTTGCGTGGCCTGGTCGATGTGGGGGCGGTTTCCCTGTCCGCTTCCGTTTCGGCCTGGTGCCTGAAAATGGTGAAGATCTGGTGGGCGATCTGGTCGTGGGACATGCGGCCGCTGCGGTACCAGTCGCTGGCGGTGTTGAGGACGCGCAGCAGCAGGATCCGGTAGATGTCGCGATCGATCGTGGACGGCAGCGGCAGGTCGTCGATGATGTTGCGAAAGATCGTCTCGAATTCATCGCGTTTCTTGATCAGCGCGCTGCGCACGTCCGGCGGTGCGGAGATGATGCTGTTCATCAGCGGGAGCGTGATGGATGTCAGGCTGAGCTGGATATCCAGCAATTCGGCGCAAGCGGCCTCGAGCCTGGACCAGGGCGCGGTATGGGGCGCGATGGCCGAGAAGATCCGGCTGGCCGCCGCGTCGAGCGCGCGGTTATGGATCTCGACGAAAAGGGATTCCTTCGACTGGATGTGGTAGTAAAGCGATCCGGCCATCATGCCGACCGCATCCGCGATCTGGCGGATCGAGGTGGCCTTGTAGCCGCGTTCGGAGAAAAGCTGCGCGGCGACCTCGAGAATCTCCTGCCGACGTTCGGCCTGTGTGCCGGATTCCTCGCCATTCGGGCTGCCCTGGAGCGCGCGCATGGCGGAGAGGACGGACCGTCCGGCGGGCGCCCGGGTTCTTCTGTTCGGCGGCGTGCGGGATATCGTCATTCTCGGTCGATTCCAGAACTGGATTGTTTCGGCCCGTCGGTCCGACATTTGAAAGAATACAGGATTTGTTGGGAGATTTGTCATTTTCTATTGGCATCGTAAGGTTTTGTGCCCTCAACCATCCGTGATGGAAGGGGCCGCGTTTGCGGCTCGACGCGGACTGGCGCCCGGAGTAGATAAGGGCTAACAAATGTTAGAAATTTTGGGTGCGATTGCCGGGGGCGGAACCCGTGGCGGGTGGGAGAGGGGCATGTCCATGCCGATGACGTTTCAGGGCAGGCTGGCGTTGCCGGCCATCGTCGCGCCCATGTTTCTTGTCTCGACCGTCGAACTGGTCCTGGCCTGTTGCCGTGCCGGGGTGGTGGGATCGTTTCCCGCGCTGAATGCGCGACCGGCGCCGGTTCTGGAAGAATGGCTGCACTGCCTGACATCGTCCCTGACCGGGAAGGATGCGCCGTTTGCCGTCAATCTGATTGTTCACCGCAGCAATGCCAGGCTGGACGAGGATCTGGCGCTGGTGGTCAAGTACAAGGTGCCGGTTGTCATTACGTCGCTTGGTGCGCGGCCCGAAGTCAATGATGCGGTGCATGGGTATGGCGGCATCGTCCTGCATGATGTGACGACCAATGAATTCGCGCGAAAGGCGGTGTTGCGCGGAGCGGACGGGTTGATCGCGGTGGCCGCCGGAGCGGGGGGACATGCGGGAACGCAATCGCCCTTCGCGCTGGTGCAGGAAATCAGGGCGTGGTTCGATGGGCCGCTCGCGCTGTCCGGTGCCATTGCGAACGGCCGCGCGATTGTCGCGGCGCGGGCGCTGGGGGCCGACCTGGCCTATATCGGCTCGGCGTTCATCGCGACGGAGGAAGCGGCAGCCGACCCGCGCTACAAGCAGATGATCGTGGAATCGTCTGCTGAGGACATCGTCTATTCAAACCTGTTTACCGGTGTGCATGGCAATTATCTGGCCCCCAGCATTCGTGCGGCCGGTCTTGACCCGCATGCCCTCGCCTTGTCCGATCCGTCGCGCATGGACGTGTCGACATTCTCGGGCGGCGGGACGAAGGCGTGGCGGGATATCTGGGGGGCGGGGCAGGGGATTGGCGCGGTCGAATCGGTTGTGCCGGCCGCGACGCTGATTGCCCGGCTGCGGCGGGAATATCGGGATACGCTCGCCCTGCTGGCGGACGAAGATCGTGCGTTGAAGGGGAACCATATGCGTGCGGGTGGTTAAAGGGTAGGGTTTTCCGGCTGATCGACAGGATCTGAAAGGTGTCTGGCATGTCGTTTTCCATCAATTCGACCGTTCGTGAGATTCTTGCCGATGAGCGGGCCAAGGCGGCTGTGGAGACGGTTCTGCCCGGTTTCTCCAAACATCCGCAGATCGGGATGGCCAAGGGCCTGTCATTGAAGACGCTGGCGAAATTTTCGGGTGGCGTGATGACGGACGAGGTCCTGGAAAAGATCGATACGGGTTTGAAAGCGCTGTAGGGGCTGGTATCTGACCTGACGGGTGGAGGTTGCCTGAAAGGATCGGATGATCGTGACTGCTCCGGTGGTCGTCTGGTTTCGCCATGATTTTCGTCTGGCGGATAATGCGGCGCTGACGGCGGCGGTGGAAACCGGTGCGCCGGTGTTGTGCATCCATATCCTTGACGATGCGGCCGGGCAGGTTGCGGCGCGCTGGTGGCTGGGTCGGGCGCTGGAATCGTTCGATGCCGCGCTCCGGCCGCTTGGCGGGGGGCTGCATGTCTTCCATGGGCCGGCGATCCGGGTGCTGCCGGCGGTGGTTGCGGCGACCGGGGCGCGGGCGGTGTTCTGGAACCGGCGCTACGACCCCGAAGGACGGGAGACGGATACGCGGCTGAAGGCGATGCTGAAGGAGCGGGGCACCCCGGCCCACAGTTTTGCGGGTGCGTTGCTGCATGAGCCGTGGACGGTCCGCACCCGGATGGGGCAGCCCTATCACGTCTTTGGCGCCTATTGGCGTGCGGCGTGCCAGATGGGCCATGAGCGGCCGCCCTTGCCGGCGCCGGAGAGGATTGCGTTTGCCACGCCGGACCCGGCTGGCCTGCCGCCGACGGTGGAGGTGGGGGCCATTGGGCGTGAGATGCGGGCGACCGGCTGGACGGCGGGGCTGGAGGAGGCCTGGATGCCGGGCGAGGCTGCGGCGCAGGAGGCGCTGGAGCAGTTTCTGGACGGTCTGCTGGAGGATTACGCGCGGGATCGGGATTTCCCGGCGCGGCCGGCGACCTCCGGCCTGTCGCCCTTCCTGTGCTGGGGGCATATCACGCCCGCGCAGATCCGGCAGGCTGTCGTTGCGCGGCCGCATGCGGCCGGGCTGGCGAAATTCATGGCGGAACTGGGGTGGCGGGATTTTGCGTGGTCGGTGCTGTTTGCATGTCCCGATCTGCTTTCGCGCAATCTGCGCCCGGAATTCGACGCCATGGCGTGGCGGCGCGACCGGGAGGGGTTGCGTGCGTGGCAGCGCGGGCGGACCGGCTACCCGCTGGTCGATGCGGGCATGCGCCAGTTATGGCGGACCGGCTGGATGCATAACCGCGTGCGCATGGTTGCGGCCTCGTTCCTGGTGAAGCATCTGCTGATCGACTGGCGGGAGGGCGAGCGCTGGTTTGCCCGTACGCTGGTCGATTACGACCCGGCCAGCAACGGCATGAACTGGCAATGGGTCGCCGGAACCGGGGTGGAGGCCGCGCCCTTCTTCCGGATGATGAATCCGCTGATCCAGTCGCGTAAATTCGACCCGTCCGGCGCCTATATCCGCGCCTGGGTGCCCGAACTGGCGGGGCTGTCCGATACGCAGATCCATGCGCCGTGGCTGGCGGGCGGTGTCGCGGGGTATCCGGCGCCGATCGTGGTGCATGAGGCGGCGCGGGAGCGGGCCTTGGCCGCCTGGCGCGCGTTGGGCGGCCCGGCGGATGGATAAGGAGCGGGCTGGCGGGTTCGTTATTCCGCGCTTTCTGCCAGGCGGCGGGCCAGGCGGCAGGCTGCCAGGTCCCACGCCGCGCAGCCGACCGACTTGAAGAGGACCGGCATGTCGGGCGGCGGGGGCGTGTGGATGGACGTGGCCAGGGGGTGGACGGTCTGCCAGTCCACGCCGGCCTGGATCAGGTCGCCGGCCTCGGACGGTGCGCCGATGGGATCGTCGACGAAGAGCTGGCTGTTCAAGACCAGGTTCGGGCCGATTTCGATCATTTCGGGCCGGTAGGCGCCGACGCCGATGACCAGGCTGCCGGCGCGGGGGGCTGCGTCATAGATGATGTCGTGGCTGCTGGTGGTGGTGATGACGACATCCGCGACTTCGGCATCGCCGGGGGCCTCGGGGCGGACATGGTGGCCGGTCGGGTCGAGAGTGGCGCAGAGGGTGGCGACCGCGGCCGGGTTGCGGCCGCGGATGCGGATGGATGCGTCGGGGTGAAGGGCGCGCAGGGCGTTGATGTGGCCGCGTGCCTGCGTGCCGGTGCCGATGATCAGGATATGGCGCGGCGCCGTGCGGTGCAGCAGGCGGATGGCCAGCATCGACATTGCGGCGGTACGGCGGCCTGTGGTTTCGGGCCCGTCGAGGGTGAAGAGGAACGCGCCATTACGTGCATCGCAGCAGGTCACCTGCCCCTGGATGACGGGCAGCGTGCGGTTGCCGTGAAAGAGCGTGATCAGCTTGGTCGCCATGATGTCGCTGGCGACGGACGGCATGCAGAGCAGGTGGCCGCTGGCATCCGCCGTGTCGAGGACCATGCGTTCCGGACATTGAATCTGTCCGGCGGCGTAATCCCGCAGGACGTCCTGCAGGGTGTCGACCAGTTCGGGGAAGGGGAGGAGGCTGGCTGTCTGCGCGGCCGGGAAGATGTGCATGGCGTGACCTTCAGGCCTGGAGGGCTGCGAAGCGATCCAGCGCGTCGAGATACTGGCGGCGTTCGGCGTCGGGGATCCAGGCGGAATCGAAGGCGTTGCGGCTGATGGTCAGCAGTTCCGCCCGTGTCAGGTCCGCCGTTTGCTGCGCGCTGCGCAGGCATTCGGTCATGTAGGCGCTGTTCATATATCCCGGATCGTCGGAATTGATGGTGATCCGCAGCCCGGCATCCAGCATGCCGCGCAGGTCGCGCCGGCCGCATCCGGGGCGGATGACGTCGTTGGGGGACGGGCAGATGGTGAAGACGATGTCCCGCGCGCGGGCGCGGGCGACCAGTTCGGGGCGGTCCAGCACGTTCAGACCGTGGTCGATCCGTTCGCTGGCGAGGTCGTCGAGGGCCTGGCGGATATGTTCGTGCGTGTTTTCCTGGTCCAGGTCGCAATGCATGGTCACATGCAGACCGGCCGCGCGGGCGCGGGCGAAGACATGGGCGAACTTGGCGGGCGGATTGCCGGTCTCGTAGGAATCGAGCCCGACGCCGATGATGTCGTCGAGATAGGGGAGCGCCTGGGTAAAGGTCTCGTCGGCCGATTCGGCGCTCATTTCGCGCACGAAGCACATGATGAGCTGCGAGCGGATGCCGAAATCGCGTTCGGCGTCCTTGCGGGCGCGGGTGATGCCGGTGATGACGGTCGCGAAGGGAATGCCGCGCCGTGTGTGAAGCTGCGGGTCGAAGAACATCTCGGCATAGAGGACGTTCTGGGAGGCGACCTTCCTGAGATACTGATGGCACAGATCGTAAAAATCCTGCTCCGTCCGCAGAAGTTCGACGCCCTCGTAATAGAGGTTCAGGAAGGACAGCAGGTCGTGATAGGTGTAGCCGGCGCGGATGGCCTCTGCGCTGCTGTCCTTCAGCGGATGGTCGTTGCGGTGGGCCAGCGCCATCTTGAGTGATGCCTCCAGCGTGCCTTCCAGATGCACATGCAGTTCCGCCTTGGGCAGGGCGTCGATAAAGGCGGCGATCGAGCCGGTCATTGCGTCTTACTCCATCGGGACGGGGCCATTGCGGCCGATGATGCCCTGTCGCGCGGCTGACGGCACGTCTTTCTTTTGGATATCGGAACGAGACGATTGCGGACCGATCGCCGTGCTTCGGTCGTTTATCACTATAATATATAGTGAAAATAAAATCGACTATACAACGATCGATTCGTAAATTACTCTGCGCATAATAACTATTTTTAATGGTGAATTGAGGCATGACCCAGTCGTCCCTTGAGAGTGCGCGCGAACCATCGCTCGAGGCGCGCTACGCGCCGCTTTTTGCCGAGATCGCGGCGGGGGCGGTGGAGCGGGAGCAGCACCGCGAACTGGCGCGCGCGCCCGTGCGTGCCCTGCTGGATGCCGGTTTCGGGCGGCTGCGCGTTCCCAGGGAGGCCGGGGGGCTGGGGGCCTCGCTGCGGGAGAGTTTTGCGCTGCTGCGCGGGCTGGCGGCGGCGGATTCCAACATCCCGCAGATCGTGCGGGCGCATTTCGCCTTTATCGAGGGGCGGCGCCAGAAGGGATCGGACTCGCGTCCCTGGTTCGACGTGATCAATGACGGCGCGCTGTTCGGCGCGGCGATGGCCGAGCGGAATGATGAGACGGTCATCAGGACCACCCTGCGCGAGACGCCCCAGGGGTGGGTGCTGAACGGCACCAAATATTACTCCACCGGCACGCTCTATGCCGACTGGATCGTGGTATGGGCGGCCAATGAGACCGCGCGTGTCCATGCGGCCGTGCGGGCCGACAGTCCGGGCGTGACCCGGATCGACGATTGGGACGGGTTCGGGCAGCGCCTGACGGGCAGCGGGACCACGATCTTCGACCATGTGGTCGTCCCCGCCGCCCAGATCCTGGACCAGACTCCGCTGACGGAATTGCCCGCCCCGGATTATCTGGGGGCCTATTACCAGCAATTTCATAATACGGCGCTGGCCGGCATTGCGCAGGCGGTGCTGCGCGACGCGCTGGAATTCGTGCGGCCCCGGACGCGCCTGTTCGGTGTGCCCGGCAAGGTGATCCAGAAGGACGATCCGGTGGTCCAGGGCGTGGTCGGGCGGCTGTCGGCGCTGGCGTTCTCGACCGCTGCCCTGGTCGATACGGTATCCGACGCGCTGGCGGTGGCCGAGCCGTTCTGGGAGAAGGGCGAGACGGGCCATCCGGCGATCGAGACCGCGCAGGAAATCGCGTTCAAGGCGCAGCAGATCATCGTCGGGCAGACGCTCGAGGCGGCGACGCTGCTGTTCGAGGTCGGAGGGGCGTCCGCCACCAGCGAGACGCGGCGCTATGACCGGCACTGGCGCAATGCCCGCGTCCTGGCCTCCCACAATCCGGCGGCGCAGCGCCAGAGGGAGTTGGGCGACCTTGCGCTGAATGGGACGCGGCTGTGGACGCCTTATCTCGAAGGGCTGAAGCGCCAGAATGCGGCGGCCGGCGGGGTGCCGGCATGACGCGGGTAGCCTCATGATTTCGATTCCGACGTCCCGTGTCGTCTCCAGGGGTGAGAGTGCGGAACAGGTGGGTGGTGCGAACGCGGATGCGATCCTGGCGCGGGCGGCATCGCTGCGCGGCCTCTTTGCGGACCGGGCGGCCGGGCATGATCGGGATGCCGGCTTTCCGTTCGACGATATCGCCGATTTCATTGCCTCCGGCCTGATGGCGCTGCCCAGCCGGGGGGAGGCGGGCGGGCTGGGCGGATCGCTGGCGACGGCGCAGGCGGTGATCGGCAGTCTGGCGCAGGGAGACGCCTCCACCGCGCTGGTGATCGTCAATCATTACATGGTTCATGCGACGATTGCGGCGCGGGCGGGGTGGCCGGAGGCGCTGGCGGCCCGGCTGGAGGAGGAGAATGTCCGGCGGCCGGGGCTGATCAATGCCGCGCTGGCGGAGCCCGATCTGGGCTCGGCCTCATATGGTGGCCTGCCCGAGACGGTGGCCACCGCCACGCCGGACGGATGGCGGATCACGGGGCGCAAGGCCTATGTGACGGGCATTCCGGCACTGGCATGGTTGCTGGTGCGGGCCCGGACCGACGAGCCGACGCCGCGCGTCGGGCTGTTCCTGGTGCCGGCGCGGGCTGACGGGGTGATCGAGCATCGGAACTGGGACCATGTGGGCATGCGGGCGACGCATAGCCACGAGGTCGAATTCCGTGACGTGGCCGTCCCCGCCGGAGATGTCACGGATCTGGTCGAAAGCGATGCGAGGCATCCGGTGCTGGGTGGCATGATGCGGTGGAATACCGGCCTGCTGGGGGCGCTGTATGACGGGATCGTGCGGGCCGCTCTGGACTGGACGGCGGGCTTTCTGCGCGGGCGCGTGCCGTCGAACCTGGGCCAGCCGCTGGCGACGCTGCCCTCGGTCCAGGATGCGGTTGGCAGGGTGGTGCTGGCGCTGGACGAGGCCCGGATGCTTCTCGACCTGTATGCGGGAGACGTCGCCGCCGGCAGGGCCGAGGCGGCCGATCGTGGCGCGGCCGTCATCAAGGCACGGGTGATCGACGGGGCGGCGGACCTGACGCTGCATCTGCTGTCGCTGGCGGGCAATGCGGGGCTGAGCGCGCGCAATCCGCTGGAGCGATGTCATCGGGACGCGTTGTGCGGGCGGATTCACGCGCCGCATGGAGAACTGGTTCGCCGCAAGGCCGGGCAGAGGGTCCTGGCTTCCTGATTTCCCGACTTACGGGACAGAATACGGATAATAGCCATGAGCATTCCCCTTGTTGTCGGTGACGGCGGCGTGGTTCCGCCGCCGGCTGCCCGGCCTGCGGCGCATGTGATCCGCGACGATGAAGAGGCGATCGCGATTGCGCGGGATGTCGCGGCGCGGATCGCGGAAGGTGCCGTGGAGCGGGACCGCCGGGATTTGTTTCCTTCCGCCGAACTGGACCTTTATTCCGCTTCGGGCCTGTGGGGGGTTACCGTGCCGCGCGCCTATGGCGGCGCCGATGTATCCTATGTGACGGTGGGGCACGTGATCCGGCTGATCTCGGCGGCGGATTCGTCGATCGGCCAGTTGACGCAGAATCATCTGGCCACGGTGGCGGTTATCCGGTCCACCGGGACTGAAGAGCAGAAGGCGGACCTGTTCGCTGAAATTCTGGCCGGCAGGCGTTTCGGCAATGCGTTTTCCGAAACCGGCACGCGTACAGTCGGCGATCTGAAGACCCGTTTCGTGCGGGATGGGCGCGATGTGGTCGTCAATGGCGTCAAGCATTATGCCAGCGGCGCGCTTGCGGCGGATCTGGTGCAGATCGTGGCATTGGACGAGGAAGGGCGGAGCTGGCTGGCCATTGCCGACCGTGCGGCGCCGGGATTGACCGTCATCAACGACTGGGCGTCGTTCGGTCAGCGCGGTACCGGCAGCGGCAAGGTCCTGATCGAGAATGTGCGGGTTCCGGAGCGGCGGGTCGTCGCGGCGTGGAAGGCTTATCTTCCTGAAAACCCGACGACGGACAGTGCGATTTCGCAATTCATCCAGTCGGCGATCGATGCCGGGCTGGCGGAAGCGGCGATTGCGGAGACCGGAAATTTTGTCCGCACGCGGACCCGTGCCTGGGTGGACAGCCCCGCCGGGCGGGCAAGTGACGACCCTTACACGATTCATGCGCTCGGCGGGCTGCATGTCCGGCTGAGTGCGGCCCGGGCGCTGCTGGACGTGGCAGGCCGGGCGATCGACGTGGCGCTGGATGAGCCGACCCCGGATACGGTGGCTGCCGCGCAGATCGCGGTCGCGGAATCCAAGATCCTGACGACCGAGATTGCCATCGAGAGTACGAACCGGCTGTTCGAACTGGGGGGGACGGCATCTACCGACCGTTCGCTGGGGCTGGACCGGCTCTGGCGCAATGCGCGGACCCACACGCTGCATGACCCGGTGCGGTGGAAATACGCGATCGTCGGCGATTACTACCTCAATGGCCGCAGGCCGCCGCTGCATCCCTGGAGCTGAGGCGCGTCATGTCCCATCCATCGGATAATCGTTCGTTCGACGATATTGTCGAGCCCCCGCTGCCCGAACCGCGAGTGCACTGGGGACGGCGGGCCGTCGTGCTGGGCGCGCTGGCCGCCATGGCGGGCGGCACGGTGCTGGCGGCCCGGCATTCCGGCGCGCGACCGCTGCCGCGCACGGCGGACGGGCTGCGCATCGTGCGGCTGTCGCTGCCGGTGAATGCGCCCTGCGTCGCGCCGCTGATCCTGGCCGAACAGATCGGGCTGTATCGCGACCGTGGGCTGAAGGTCGAATTCACGAACTGGACCGATACCCCGACCCTGCTGGAGGCGGTGGCGACCGGAAAGGTCGATCTGGGAGCCGGCATGATCATGCAGTTCATCAAGCCGCTGGAGCAGGGGTTCGACCTGAAGCTGGTGGCGGGAACGCATGGCGGCTGCATGCGCATGGTCGGCTCGCGCCGCGCCGGGGTGACGGACGATATCGCCAGCGTGCGCGGCAAGACCATCGGTATCGCGGACGCGACCGGGTTTGCCTACAATACGTTCGCCCTGCTGCTGAAGAGCAACGGTGTGGACCCTTTGCGGGATGTGGCGTGGCGTGTCTATCCGGCGCCGCTGCTGGAAGCCGCGTTGCTGAAAGGCGATATCCAGGCCTACGCCGATTCCGATCCGCTGATGTATCTCGCGCAGCGCCGGTCGGGCGGGGATCTGGTGGAGATCCTGTCCAACCTGTCCGCGCCCTGGCAGGGGCGGGTGTGCTGCGTGGTGGCGGCGAGCAATACGCTGTTGCGGCGCGACCGGCCGGCCGTGCTGGCGCTGGTCGATGCCATGGTGCAGGCGTCGGAAATCTGCGCCGCCGACCCGATGCAGGTGGCGCGCGCCTTTGCGCAATATGGTGCGGTCAAGGCGCCGGTCGAGGATATTGCCGCCGTCCTGCGGATGCAGACGCATCATATACATCCGCTGGGCCACGATCTTGCGGCGGAGGTGGCGTTCTACGCGGCGCAGCTCAAGACCATCGGTGTGATGAGCCCCGATCTCGACCCGCAGGGCTTCGCGCGCGGCATTGTCGATGACGTGACAAAGGGGGAGGCGGCGCATGTCTGACCTGACCGGGCAGGCGGCCGGCAGTGCTGCCCTGCCGATTGCCGTACGGCCTGTCTTCCGCCCGTGGTGGCCGGGCCTTGTCAGCGGGCTGGCGTGGGCCGTCGCCGCCGCCGTTACGGGCCTGTTGCCCGACCAGGTGCGTGCGCCCGTGGCGCGGCCGCTGGTCGAGCTGGAAGGGGCGGTCGCGATCCTGTCCGGCCTGTTCGCGCTGATCGGACCGTCCGGCTGGTGTGCGCCGCTGGCCTCGCACGGGCGGCGTGTTGCCGCGCTGGGCGTGGTGGTGGCTGTGTGGGAGGTCGTGACCGCCAAGACCGGGTGGCTGCCGCTGCCGTTCTTTCCGTCGCCGCAAGCGGTGCTGGATGTCTATCGCATCGATTTTGCGCGTCTTGGGCACAGCGTTATCAGTTCGCTGTTGCTGCTGTTTCCTGGTTTCGGGCTGGGGGCGTTGTCGGGATTCCTGGCCGGGCTGGCGATGGGATGGTCGCCGGAGGCGCGTTATTGGGGGCATCCGGTCATTCGCCTGCTGGGGCCGTTGCCGCCGATTGCCTGGCTGCCGGTCGCGCTGTTCGTGTTCCCGACGATTTCTGCCGCAAGCATCTTCCTGATTGCTCTGGCCACGGCGTTTCCTGTCGCGGTGCTGACGGCCTCCGGGGTGATGCTGGTGGATTCCCGCCTGTACGATGTCGGGCGCACGCTGGGTGCGTCGGACGGGTTCCTGATCCGCACCATCGTGATTCCGGCGAGCCTGCCGCATGTGTTTGTCGGCCTGTTCATGGGGCTGGGGGCGTCGTTCATCGTCCTGATCGTGGCCGAGATGCTGGGGGCGAAGGCGGGGCTGGGCTGGTATCTGCAATGGGCGCAGGGATGGGCGGCCTATGCCAATCTCTATGCCGCGCTGGCGGTGATGTCGGTGCTGTTCTCGGGCCTGACGATGGCGCTGTTTGCCGCGCGCCGCCATGCGCTGCGCTGGAACCGGGAGACGGTTCAGTGGTGACGGCTGCCGCGAAAAAAATCGTTGCCGGTGCGTCGGTGGGTGCGTCGGTGCAGGTGCGGGCGGTCTCGCACGCTTTTGGCGACGCGGCGCGGGCGCTGCCGGTTCTCGACGATGTCAGCTTCGATGTTCCGGCCGGCGAGACCGTGGCCCTGCTGGGGCCGAGCGGGTGCGGGAAGTCGACCCTGCTGCGTCTGATCGCCGGGCTGGATGCGCCCCGTGCCGGGCGGATCGGGCTCGATCATGTCCGTGTCGTCGGGCCGGACCCCAGTCGGCTGCTGGTGTTCCAGGACCCGCTGCTGCTGCCGTGGCGGACGGTGGAGGCCAATGTCGCCTACGGGTTGCAGGCGCGGGGTATCGGGGGTGGGGAAGATCGTGTGGCGCAGGCCCTGCGGCTGGTCGGGCTGGCCGATTTTGCCGGGGCATATCCGCATGAACTGTCCGGCGGCATGGCGCAGCGCGCGGCGTTTGCGCGGGCGCTGGTGAACCACCCGCGTGTGCTGCTGCTCGACGAGCCCTTCGGCAAGCTGGATTCGCTCACGCGGATGACGATGCAGGAGGAATTGCTGGCGCTGGCGCGGCGTCATGCCTTCACCACCATCCTGGTGACGCATGACGTGGAGGAAGCCTTGCTGCTGGCCACGAAGATTCTGGTGTTTTCGCCGCGTCCGGCCCGGATCATCCGGGAGGTCGACAATGGATTGCCGTTTCCGCGCTTTCGCGACGACCCGGCCTTCATTGCGCGTCGGCGGGACATCCTGATTGCCCTTGGGCATGGCGAGGAATTCGCGCGGTGAGCATTGCTTTGCGCCGTGCCCGACGGGCGGGCCGATGTCGGTTGTCCTTCAGGGCAGAAGAATAGAGACCAGGACAAAGATGTTACAAACAGGACAGATCATGCCTTATCAGGACAGGACCCGTTACGGTATCATGAGACATGCGGTGACGACATCGCTGGCGACGCTGCTGCTGGGCTCGGTGTCGTTTGAAAGCGTTGATATTGCCCGCGCCCAGTCGGCGGATGCGACCCGGACGAATGTTCAGACGAACGGCCATCATCATGGGATGAACGCGACACCGGCGAAGGCCGTGACACAGAAGCCTGTGGCCGGGGTTTCCTCGGGAAAGGCCGCGACTGCCGCGAACGCTGCGGATGACGATATGGGCGGCATGTATATGGGTGGCGCCAGCGCGTCGGACGCGGAGAAGGTGGATGTGACGGCTGCCCGTCTGGCCCCGATCCGCCGGGCAGGCGCTCAGCTTCTCTCGATCCCCGGTGGGACCAACATCATCGATTCCGCGATGGTGCTGAAACAGCGCAACGCGACTTCCGCCGATCTGCTGAGCTACCAGCCAGGTGTGTACGCGCAGGCTCCGGCCGGCTCGGACGATCTTCGCCTGTCCATCCGCGGGTCTGGCCTCCAGGTTGGAGCGAATGCGACGCGTGCCGGCGTCATCGTTCTGTTCGACGACTTGCCGGCGACCACGCCCATCGGCTCGTTCAACGAACTCATGGAGCCGCTGGGTATCCAGTATACGGAGGTCCTGCGTGGTGGTAACGGGCTCGACAGCGGCTCGCTGCAACTCGGCGGCCTGATCAACTTCCACAGCTTCACTGGCTACGACGCGAAGACCTATCAGGCGCGCGTCGAAGCGGGCAGCTTCGGTTATGTGAAGGAGCAGCTTTCCTCCGGCAAGGTCATCGGCAAATCGGATTACTATATCAGTGTCACGAACTCATATCGTGCCGGCTACCAGGACCAGACGAAGGCGACTTCGTTCGGCATCAATTTCAACTACGGCTACCGTTTCAGCGATTCGGTCGATACGCGCTTCTTCTTCCGCTACCGCCAGACCTACGAGGGCAATCCCTATTATCTGACGCGCGCGCAGGTCAGGGAGAATCCGAAACAGGCCCAATATCCCTATAGCACCTGGGGAACCTACACGATCGAGCCTGGAACGAAGTATTTCGGCAACCGGACGACCGTCCGCATCGACGATGCCTCCCGCGTCGTCATCGGGGCGACCTATATCGACGCGCCAATGGATCACCAGCTTGGCAATACCGCATCAATCTACAACAATTTTTATCTGAGCGGCGTCATAAACTATAATCGAAACGACACGATACTTGGCCATAAGTCCGAGACGACCGCCGGTGTTTACGCGACAGGTGACCTGCCGGGAAGCAACTTCATGAACCTGGTTCGCCGGCAGGCCGCCTATCCCACCGTGCCTGTGGGCACGCTCCTTACCAAGCAGAAGCTGGGTGGCAGCAGCACGGTGGTCCACGTCAGCAATAATACCGAAATCTTCAGGAATTTCTGGCTGACGGCCGGTGGCGGGCTGAGCTACGACCCTCGTTCCGGGTCGGTGGTCTATCCGGTTCAGAATCATTTCAGCACGGCGCCGCTGAATTTTGCACCGCGTGGCGGATTCCGTTACCAGCTTACGCCGGTCATCCGTATCTATGGCAATGTGAGCCGCAGCGTCCAGTCCGCGCAGGACTGGCAGTTCCTTTCGGGCACGCATTACACCTCCGGTCTCGCGCAGGGGCAGACCGAAGGCTGGCAGAAGCTGGAGCCGCAGACCGCGACGACCTTCGAGGTCGGCTCGGACGGGACATACAAGGGCCAGCACTGGAGTGTCTCCTACTACCACTCGGCCGTGCATAACGAGCTTCTCTCGGCGGTCACGGCGGTCTCGCAGCTCTATAACAGCGCTGTCTTCACCAATGCCTCGCGCACGATCCATCAGGGTGTCGAAGCCGGAATAGATGGCACGTTGTTCAAATGGAACGGGAACGCCATTACCTACATGCAATCCTATACGTGGTCGGATTTCCATTACAATCATGACCCGGTCTTCGGGCATAATCGGCTGCCCGGTGTGCCGGAACATTATTATCAGGGTGAACTGCACGCGGACTTCAAGAACGGCTTCTATACCACCTTCGATGTCGAGGCGGCGTCTTCAACCGTCGCATCCTACGATAATGGAGCGAGAACGGCGCCGTATCATATCTATAGCTATACACTCGGCTATCTCTGGCCGCAGAAGAGCCGCCGCGTTTATCTTCAGTTCCATAACCTTGCCAACAAGCATTACGCGATGGGTGTGGTTCCCGTTTACACGTCGACGAAGGGAGATGCCGCTGCCGAGTTGGTCGGAGATGGTTTCGGCATCTTTGCCGGTGTTGATGTCAGTTTCAATTGAACCCGGTTCGAGAGTCGGCCCCGGAGAATGGTACGGGCTGACAAGCTGTCCCCGACCGGAATAAGGACAGAAATTCGCCGAACCGCGTGGAATCCATATCACTCTGCATCACTCGGCGGCGGTGCGCACCGACGTGGCCGCCCCCTGGGCGGCGACGTTGGCGAGGATCAGCGCCGAGGCGGGGTTCATGCTGTCGATCATGGTCGTGGGGATCAGGATCGTGGCCCCGCGCTCCTTGGTCGTTTCGTAAATGATGTTCATGGCCCGCAATTGAAGGGCAGCCGGGTGGCCGGCATAGGCTTCGGCGGCATCCACGAAGCGGCTTGCCACTTCGGCCTCCGCCGAGCCCAGGATGATCCGTGCCTGTTTTTCGCGCTCGGCCTGGGCCTGGCGCGACATCGCGTCCTGCAATGCCACGGGAATGGCGACGTCGCGGATTTCGACCGACATCACGTCGATGCCCCAGGCTGCGGTCTTGGCGCCGATTTCCGCGCGTAGCTGCTCGTTGGAGGAGCGGCGGTCGGAGAGCAGCGCGGCCAGCATGGATGCGCCGATCATTTCGCGCAGCGAGGTCTGGGCGACCCGGTCGATGGCCTCGCGGTAGTTCGTGATCCGCAGGGCGGCGGCCTCGGCGTCTCGGACGTGCCAGAAGATCACGGCATCGACATTCACCGGCACCGTGTCGCGGGTCAGCGCCTGTTCGGCATTGAACGCGGTGGTCTGAATCCGCTCGTCGATCACCGCCACGATCCGGTCGATGACGGGGATGATCATGAACAGGCCCGGTCCGCGCACGGCCTGCAGGCGGCCCATCCGCAGCACCACGAATTTCTGCCAGACATTGGCCATTCGCAGCGACAGGAACGTCAATGCCGACAGGATGACGAATGGAAGGGCGATGATCGGGTGATAGAGACCCTCTTCGCGCGCGAGGAGGACGCCGGCCAGCAGCAGCGCCGCCGACAGGACAAGCGTGATGGCATTCATGATCCATCTCCCCGGGACGTACGTCCTCGGCCAGGCCGCCAGACGGCCGGCACGTGACGTTGGCATGTGCCCCCGCAGGTTCAAGGGGCTCCGGTTGAGGAGATTCCGGCCGGCCCGGCCTTCTCAGTGGCAGCCGCCGCCGTCGCCGCATTTGGTGCAGGCGCCGCAGCCGGTAGGGGGCTTGCTGCCCTGCCGGGCCCGTTGCGCGGCCCGGTCGCGCAGCGCGCGCGGGGCGTGGACCGCGCGCAGCATGTCCGCGCTGCCGCGCCAGAACATGCCCTGGCTGGCGGGCACCAGGCGGCGCACCCAGTAGAGTGCGCAGGCCGTGACGATGGCGACGATGACGATGGTTTCGATCATGGACTGCCCCCCCAACCCAGAAGAAGCGATATGTGCCAGACGATGAAGGCGGCGCCGTAGGCCATGGCGAACAGGTAGCCCGCCGTTATGCCGACCATGCGCCAGGACCCGGTTTCACGCCGGATTACGGCGAGGGTCGAGAAACATTGTGGCGCGAAGATATACCATGTCAGGAGCGACAGTGCCGTGCCAAGGCTCCAATGCGCCGACAGCAGCGGCTGGAGCTGGCGGGCGGCGTCGCTGTCCGTGGCGCCCAGGGAGTAGACCGTGGCCAGGGCGCTGACCGCGACCTCGCGCGCCGCCAGGCCCGGGATCAGGCTGACGCAGATCTGCCAGTTGAAGCCGATCGGGGCCATGACATGGAGCATCCAGTGGCCGATCCGGCCGGCCAGGCTCCATTCGATCGCGGGGCCGGCGGCGCCGGCCGGCGGGGCGGGAAAGCTGGCGAGCGCCCACAGCAGCACGCTGACCGTGACGATGATCGTGCCGACCCGCGACAGGAAGATCACCGCGCGCTGTTTCAGCCCGAGGGCGAGGTCGCGCAGGTTGGGCAGCCGGTAGGCCGGCAGTTCGAGCAGCAGGGGATGTTCCTCCTGCCGGTCCCGGTTCTTCAGCACCCGGGCCACGAGCAGCGCGCTGAGGATGCCCGCCAGGTAGAGCGCGAACAGCACCAGACCGTGCAGGTTGAACAGGCCGCCAATCCGCCGTTCGGGCACGAAGGCCGCGATCAGCAGCGTATAGACCGGCAGCCGGGCGGAGCAGGTCATCAGCGGGGCGATCAGGATCGTGATCATCCGGTCGCGGGGGTTCTGGATCGTGCGCGTGGCCATGATGCCGGGTACCGCGCAGGCGAAGCTGGAGAGCAGGGGGATGAACGACCGCCCGCTCAGCCCCGCCGTGGCCATGATGCGGTCCAGCAGGAAGGCGGCGCGGGGCAGGTAGCCGGATTCCTCGAGCGCCAGGATCCACAGGAAGAGGATGAGGATCTGCGGCAGGAACACCACCACGCTGCCCGCGCCGGCGATGACGCCGTCGACGATCAGGCTGCGCAGCGGGCCGTCGGGCAGCACGGTGCCGACGGCCTGGCCGAGGGCTGCGGTGCCGGCATCCAGCAGGTCCATCACCGGCTGGGCCCAGGAGAAGACGGCCTGGAACATGACGAACATCAGGGCGAACAGGATCACCATGCCCCAGACGGGGTGCAGGAACCAGCGGTCCAGCCGCTCTTCCAGCGCCACGCCCAGCCGCGACGGGCGGGCGACGCAGTCGGCCAGAATGCGGCGGGCCTCGGCATGGAAATCGCTGCCCGCAGGCATGGCGGGTGGCGGGGGCGGGGGCGGCAGGTCGAGCGCGCGCAGGAGGTCCTGCCCGCCATTGCGGCGGATGCCGACGGCCGTGACCACGGGGGCGCCGAATTCGGCCGCCAGGCGCGGCACGTCGATGGCGATGCCCTGCCGCTTTGCCGCGTCGATCATGTTCAGCACGAGGATCATCGGCCGGCCCATCTGCCGGACCTCGAGCGCGAAGCGCAGGTGCAGGCGCAAATTGGTGGCGTCCAGCACGCAGACCAGCAGTTCCGGCGCGGGTTCGCCGCGATAGGTGCCGGCGCAGACGTCGCGCGTCACGGCCTCGTCGGGGCTGGTGGCGACCAGACTGTAGGCGCCCGGCAGGTCGAGCAGGCGCACCGCCAGCCCGCCCGGGGTGGTCAGCCGCCCGACCTTGCGTTCGACCGTGACGCCGGCATAGTTCGCCACCTTCTGCCGGCTGCCGGTCAGGAGGTTGAACAGGGCCGTCTTGCCGCAGTTCGGATTGCCGACCAGGGCGGCGTTGAGGACGCTCATGTCAGAGGAGGCTCATGCGCGGGCCCGGGATCAAGCCGCGTCGCGCAGCAGCACGCGCGACGCTTCCGCGCGGCGGAGGGCGAAGCGGGTAAAGCCGATGCCGACCGCGATCGGGTCCGCGCCGATCGGCCCCACGGCCACGATCCGGATCGGCTCGCCCGGTACGAAACCCAGGGCGCGCAGCCGTTCGGCGACCGGGTCGCCGGCCGTGTGGTCTTCCACATGGTCGATGATGGCGCTGCCCCCCAGTTTCAGTTCGTTCAGTCGCATCCCGGGTCCGTTTCGGCACGTGAGGTTCAGTTGAGAATAATACTTAATATTTAAACGTGCCGATGTCCATTGTGCCGGGCGTATTCCGCCCCGCTCGGGGCCGGATGGGGGATCATGCGGTGACCGTGAGATCCGAAAAGCAGCAGGGCGTCCGAAACAGCCTGTCGCCTCGTAGAGGCTGGTCGGAAATGGGGGCTGGTGAGCGAGAGTGCCGCGAAGCGCAGGAAACGCGCGCCGGATCGCCACCAGCGCGCATTTACGGCCAGCCTCTCAGCCGGGGGGGCGCAGGTGGAGCGTAATCCGCATGGCTTCCGCCGACAGGCGGGCGCCGCTGGCGGTGGTGGCCGTCAGGTCGATATCCACCTGATGGTTGTTTTCCATCAGTTTGCTGCCCAGGCCGCGCCCCATCGTCGCTTCGGCCTGCACGGCCCAGTAGGTGCCGTCGAAATCCTGCAGGCGGGCGAGGTTGTGCACGGTGCCGTGGCCCTTGATGTAGGAATAGCCGAGGCTGCCCAGCCCACCGCCGGAAATTGTGAAGTCGTAGGACCGGCCGCCATAGACCAGTTGGCCGGTGCCCCAGGTGTATCCGGCGCCGACTCCGATCTCCTTCATCATGAAGGTGACCTGCCCGGTCGTCATGGCCGCCGGGTCGGGCGTCGCGCAAACCGCCGTGTGCAGGCCCAGGGCGTAGAGAGTCAGTCCGGCGGACAGGAATTTCTTCACGCTGCATCCTCCTCGACAGGGTGCGTGCCGGTGGCGGCTCCTCACTCAAGACTGATCTCACGGATTTTACAATGTGCCTGATGTCCGATCGGATCCGCGCGATGCTGCGGGG
Source organism: Gluconacetobacter tumulicola (assembly GCF_014174215.1). GTDB lineage: Bacteria > Pseudomonadota > Alphaproteobacteria > Acetobacterales > Acetobacteraceae > Gluconacetobacter > Gluconacetobacter tumulicola. The sequence goes on from NZ_JABEQL010000021.1 coordinate 34,571, forward strand.
AGGGAAAATCCGGCGGAGACAGCGGGTTGCGCGTCTGGTCACATTGCTTCGGCCACATCATATAGCATGTTGCATATTCCTCTCGTCCGGTCCTAGGCTGGGCCATAGGCGGTCCGTAATCCCGTTTCCGGCGGAGGGCGTTCCAATCGATGTCTGATCGTTTCCCTGGTGTGGATGCATCCATCGGCGTGAAGGGTGGTGGCGGCAGGATGCGCGCGGCATCGTCCTCGCGCCCCGACGATATCAGCGGTTCGATACGGGTCCCGGCGGGGGCGGCCGGCTGGCGGCGGCTGCTGGCGTTTCTGGGGCCGGGCTACATGGTGTCGGTCGGCTATATGGACCCGGGAAACTGGGCGACTGACCTGGCCGGTGGTTCGGCGTTCGGCTACACGCTGCTCTCGGTCATCATGCTGTCCAACCTGATGGCGATCCTGCTGCAGGCCCTGTCGGCGCGGCTGGGCATTGCCACCGGGCGCGACCTGGCACAGGCCTGCCGCGACCGTTTCGCGCCGTCGGTGGCCGTGATGCTGTGGGTGGCGTGCGAGGCGGCGATCATCGCCTGCGACCTGGCCGAGGTCATCGGCACCGCGATCGCGCTGCAATTGCTGTTCGGCATTCCGCTTCTGCTGGGCGCGGTGATGACCGCGCTGGATGCCACCGTGGTGCTGATGCTGATGAACCGGGGGTTTCGTGCGCTGGAAGCCTTCGTGATCGGGCTGCTGAGTGTGATTGCGGTCTGTTTCGCGATCCAGATCGTGGCCGCGGCACCGCCCGTGGCGGCGGTACTGCGGGGGCTGATGCCCCGGCCCGAGATCCTGACCGACCCGGGGATGCTGTATGTTGCCATCGGCATCATTGGGGCGACGGTAATGCCGCATAATCTGTACCTGCATTCCTCGATCGTGCAGAGCCGGGCCTATGAGCGGTCGGAGGCCGGGCGGCGCGATGCGATCCGCTGGGCGACCTGGGACAGTACGCTGGCGCTGATGATGGCGTTCTTCGTCAATGCCGCGATCCTGATCGTTGCCGCCGTCGCCTTCCATGAGAGCGGGCATCGCGACGTGGCCGATATCGGGCAGGCCTGGCGCCTGATCTCGCCCCTGCTGGGGTTGGGGGCTGCCGCCACGCTGTTCGCCGTGGCGCTGCTGGCGGCGGGGATGAATTCGACCGTGACCGGCACCCTGGCGGGGCAGATCGTGATGGAAGGGTTCCTGGACCTGCGCCTGCCGCCCTGGGCGCGGCGGCTGGTCACGCGGGGAAGCGCCATCGTTCCGGTGGTGGTGGTGACGGCCCTGTATGGTAATGCGGGCGTCGACCGGCTGCTGGTGTTCAGCCAGGTGGTGCTGTCGCTGCAATTGCCGTTTGCCGTTGTTCCACTGGTCTGGTTCGTGTCCGACCGGCGGATGATGGGGCCCTTTGCCATTTCCCGCCCGGTTGCCGTCCTGTCCTGGGGGGTGGCGCTGATCATTCTGGGGCTGAACGGCAAGCTGCTGTGGGATGTGCTGACCGGCTGACGGTCGGCAGCGGAAACAGGGCAGCGCCCCCCTGCGGCGGTGGGGGGGCGAGCAGGTCTGGCGCCCGGCCGCGCGCGAGCGCCCATAGCAGCCGCAGCGGGCCGCCATGGGCGATCACGCCGGTCGGCCGGGCCGCGTGCAGAAGGTCGGCCCAGAAGGAGAGGGTGCGCCGGCGCAGGGCCGCGCCGCTCTCGCCGCCGGGGGGCGCGAACCCTTCCGGGTCCGCTGCCCAGCGATCCAGTGCCGCGCGGTCGATATCCGCCCATGGCTGGCCCTCCCATGCGCCGAAATCCAGTTCTGCCAGGCGTGGGTCGATCCGCAATGGCAGGCCGGTCGTGGTGGCCAGCCGCCTGGCAATCATTTGGCAGCGGCCGGCCGGGGCGCTGTGGATGACGCGAAGTGCCGCCCCGCGCGCCAGCACCGCCAGCCCGTCGGCGTGGCGTTCCCAGCCGGGGCGCAAGGGGACGTCCAGCCGGCCGTAACAGGTGCCCGGAGCGGTCGCCACGGGTGGATGACGGGCCAGGAGCAAGCAGGGGGCATCGGCCGGAGGGGCGGGGGGAATGGTCATGATCGTGATCAATCGGGATGGAGCGCATGCGATCAAGGGAAAAGAAACAATTGCGCGGGACGAGGGGCTTTTGCCGCCATTCCATGTCGTGACGCGTGGGATGAAGTGCGGAGGTTTTATTGAATCTGCCCATGCGTTTTTATTGACAGGGAGGGCGTAGATTCTATGAAGGGCGCGATGGTTCCTCTCAACGAGGATTAAAAGGGAACACAGTGCGGGCCGGAAGGTCCAAGCCTGTGGCTGTCCCCGCAACTGTAGGCGGCATGTTCACGCATCGCCGGGCGTCATGGCCCGGGGCCACTGGGGTTTCGTTCAACCCGGGAAGGCCATGCGGAACGACAACCGCGAGCCAGGAGACCTGCCGTCAGCACTGGTTGCGACCGGGAACCGTCAGGCGGGGTGATCTGGCGGACGGGACAGGAACGTCATCACGGCATCGGATGGCGGATCGTGGCCCGTGGTCTCGTGGCAGCCGCGCATGGTCACGAGAACGGTCCTGATGCACGATTTTCGCTCGATTCTTTTTTTCTCCACGCTGTTTACCGCCGTCGGCCTGCCCGGTGCGCTGGCGCAGGAGGTGCCGTCTGCACCCGCGCCGGCGAAGGCTCCTCCGGTCCGTCCGGCTTCCGCGACGACACGTCCGGTCGCGGCTGCCGGCAACCATGTCGCGCTGAAGCAGCAGGATGGAGGGGAGACCATTACGGTCAGTGCCGCCCGCCGCCCGGTCAGCGTTGATGACATCGGCTCCAGCGTGACGATCGTGACCGAACGGCAGATCCAGACGCAGCAGCGCCGTGGCCTGGCGGATATCCTGGAGCGGCAGCCGGGGCTGAATGTCGTGCAGACGGGTGGGGTCGGCGGCACGACCTCGATTTTCATGCGCGGGAACAATGCGAATGAGGTCAAGGTCCGGCTGGATGGCATGGACGTCAATGATGGCAGTTCGACCAGCGGTGCGTTCGATGCCGGGCAGTTCGTGACCGACGGCATGGGGCGGATCGAGATCCTGCGCGGGCCGCAAAGCGGCCTGTATGGCGCCGATGCAATGGCGGGCGTGATCGACATCACCACCGCGCAGGGGCAGGGGCGCTTTACGCCGTTCGTCCGGCTGGAGGGCGGTGAGTATGGCACGTTCAACCAGGTGCTGGGTGCGCGTGGCAGCAAGGGGCGGTTTCATTACAATGTCGCGCTGTCCCATTACCGCATGGACGGATTCAACAATATCCCGTCCTATATCGAGCGCTATTACGGTGCCGACCGCCAGCAACGGAACGAAGGGAACCGCAACGACAACCGGAGTGCGAATATCCGGTTGGGATATGATGTGACCCGAACGTTCGACCTGGGCCTGACGGCGCGCCTGATCCAGTCGAATTATCATTCCTATTCGGTGTACGACCTGCAGAGCGAGAACCTGTATGGGGCGTCCGGGGTGCGTGAGCAGAACAACAAGAACGAGGCGATCGTGCGTGGCACGGCGCATCTCGTATCGTTCAACGGGCTGTTCGACCAGGTGATCGGGCTGGGATACATGACCAACCGCAATCGCTGGACGGAGACCGGCACCAGCTATGGCAGCCCGCTCAATCCCGACCCCAGCTATTATCGTTCCGATCGGTTGAAGATCGACTGGCATGGCACCTTCGACCTGAAGCGGTACGGCCAGTTCCTGATCGGTGCCGAACATTTCCACGATCATTTCAACACCAGCCATACCGCGTCCAGCATGTGGGACAGCGGATATGAAAATTCGGCCGGCATGGATACGACGGCGGGATATGGGCAGTATCAGGGGAACTGGAACCGCATCCTGTATGGTGCGGCCAATATCCGCTATGACGCCAACTCGCGCTACGGCAACCATGTGACCTGGCGGGTGGCGCCTGCCATCCATGTGCCGGGGACCGGGACTATCATCAAGGCGAGCGCCGGCTCCGGTTTCCATGGACCTTCGCTGTATCAGCTCTTCGCCAATCAGGTCGGCGTGGGGTATTCGGAAAAAGGCAATCCGAGCCTTAAGGCGGAGAAACTGATCGGCTACGATGCCGGTGTGGAGCAGAAGTTGCTGCATGAGCGCCTGAAATTCGGCGCCACCTGGTATGACAATCGGGTCCGGAACCTGATCCAGTCGTCCCTGTCGATCGATTCTTCGTATAACTACAATTATTCCTACGAGAATGTGGCGAAGGCGCGCATGTATGGCGTGGAGGCTTTTCTGAACTGGAAGGCCCGCAGCGACCTGGAATTCAACCTGAGCTACACCTGGACCCATGCGCGGAACGAGACGGTGCATACGGAATTGCAGCAGCGCCCGCAGCATAAATTCAATTTCAATACGACATGGACGCCGATCCGGGATCTGACCTTCTCGGGCAACATTCTCTATACCAGCGGCTGGCGTGACCTGCCGGTGATCGGCAGTGAAGTGTGCAGCGTCTGCGCCAAGGGGCATGGGTATGTCACGATCGACGTGGCGGCAAATTATAAGATCAACCGGTTTGTTTCGGTCTATGCCCGCGCTGATAATCTGCTGAACAGGCAATATGAGGAGCCGATCGGCTATCTGCAGCCGGGGCGCGGCGGGTATGGCGGCTTTACGCTGTCCTACTGACGGGATGCGGGCCTGGGTTCGTTGCTCCGCGATCATGCTGCTGGCGGCGGTGCTGGCGGGTGGGGCGCGGGCCGAGCCCCGGCATCGGATCGTTTCGCTGAATCTGTGTACGGACCAGTTGCTGCTGCAACTGGTGCCGGCCCGCGATATTGCGGGCCTGTCGCCGCTGGCGCGGGATTGCGCCTATTCCGTGATGTGCGTCGAGGCACGGTCGGTGCCCACCATCCGGGCTACGGCCGAGGCCGTGGTGGCGGCGCGTCCCGACCTGGTGCTGGGCGGGCGCTATGCGAGTGTTACCGCCTTGATGGCGGCGCGGCAGGCGGGAATGCCGGTCGAACTGTTCGACCCTGTCGAGCGGCTGGTTGATGTTCCGGACCAGATCGTGGCCGTGGCAAATGCGGCGGGCGTGCCCGCGCGGGGGCGGGAACTGGCTGGCGCGTTCAGCTCTCGTCTGACGGCTTATCCTGTTTCGGCGGGTGGTGGGGCTGTTCCCTCGGCGGTGATCTATGCCGCCAATGGTTTCGTGACCCGCGCGGAGTCGCTGGCGGACGATATGCTGGTGCGTGCCGGTTTTCGCAATGCGGCGGACGGGCTGGATGGGCGGCATGCGCTGGCTGTGCCGTTGGAGAGCCTGCTGACCCGGCCGCCCGACCTGCTGATTGTGGCACGATCCGATGTCGGCACGTCGATGGCGCAGGCGATGCTGGACCATCCGGCCTTGCGCGATGCCTTTCCCGCCCCGCATCGTCTGTCCTTGCCCGACCGGATGTGGCTGTGCGGCCTGCCGCAGACGCTCGATACGCTGGACAGGCTGATTGCGGCCCGCAAGGCGCTGGAGATATCCCGATGATCGACCGCCGCGACTATCCGCTGATCGCTGCCCTGGCGTTGAGTGTGCTGGTGATGCTGGTTCTGTCGCTGGCGTGGGGGGATAGCGCCGTTTCGTTGCCGTCGGCCCTGCGCGACCTGATGGCTGGCCGGCATAGCGTGGGGGCGATCATCGTTGGCCAATTGCGCCTGCCTCGGGCGATTCTCGGGGTTTCGATCGGGGCGGCGTTGGGGCTGTGTGGGGCGGTGATGCAGGGTTATCTGCGCAATCCGCTGGCCGATCCGGGTTTGCTCGGCGTGTCGGGCGGCGCAGCGCTGGGGGCGGTGCTGGTCTTCTATACCGGGCTGGCCGGTGTGTCCGCGCTGTTGCTGCCGGCGGGCGGGCTGGCGGGGGCGCTGCTGGCGGTGGTGCTGCTGCTGGGGTTGGTGGGGCAGGGCGGGACGCTGGTGCTGCTGCTGGCGGGGGCGGCGCTGAGCAGTTTTGCCGCCGCGCTGACGGCCATGGCGATGAATCTGATGCCCAGTCCCTATGCGGCCTATGAGGTCATGCGCTGGGTGATGGGGTCGTTGACCGACCGGACCCTGACCGATGTGTCGATCAGTCTGCCCGGCACCGTGGCGGGCTGCCTGCTGATGCTGACGACCGCGCGGGCGCTGGACGCGCTGGCGCTGGGGGATGAGGTGGCAGAGAGCATGGGCTTTCGCCTGCGTGGGCTTCTGGGCATTCAGACTCGGGTAGTGGTGGGGGCGGCTGTCGCGGTTGGGTCCTGCGTCGCGGTCAGCGGGGCGATCGGCTTTGTGGGGCTGGTGGTGCCGCATCTGCTGCGGCCGCTGACGGGGCACCAGCCGTCGCGCCTGTTGCTGCCCTCGGCGCTGGGGGGCGCGCTGCTATTGTTGGTGGCCGATGCGGCGGTGCGGCTGCTGTCCGGTGCCACGGAGATCCAGATCGGTGTGCTGACGGCGCTGATCGGGGCGCCTGTCTTCTTTCATCGGGTGATCGCCATGCGGCGGAGCCGGGCATGACTGGCCTGGTCGCGCGTGGGGTGACGCTGTCGCTGGGCGGGCGGACGGTGCTGCATGAAGCGTGTGTTGCGGTGGCCCCTGGTGAGGTTGTGGGGGTGATCGGTCCCAATGGCGCGGGCAAGAGCACGCTGCTGCGGGTGCTGTCCGGCATCCAGCCTGCCGATGCGGGAGAGGTGATGCTGGAAGGCCGCGCGCTGGCGGGGATGACGCCGGGCGACCGGGCTCGGCGCCTGTCCTTTCTGCCGCAGGAGGGGGAGCCGCCGCCGCCGATGCGGGTCGAGGATCTGGTGGCACTTGGGCGTCTGCCGCATCGTGCGGCACGGGACGGGGCACGCGATCGGGTGGCGGTGGAATGCGCCCTGGCGGAAACCGGACTGCTGGATCTGCGCGACCGGCCGGCCAGCCGGTTGTCGGGTGGTGAGCGTGCCCGCCTGCGGCTGGCGCGGGCGCTGGCAGTCGAGGCGCCCTATCTGCTGGCGGATGAGCCGGTGGCGGCACTGGACCCCGCGCATGCGCTGGCGGTGATGGCATCGTTCGCCCGGCTGGCGCGGGCGGGCATGGGGGTGGCGGTGGTGCTGCATGACCTGACGCTGGCCGGGCGGTTCTGTCATCGGCTGGTGCTGATGCGGGACGGGCGGATCGTGGCGCAGGGGCGGCCGGCGGAGATCCTGACCGACGGGGCCATGCGCGCGGTCTATGGTGTGACTGTCCGCCGGGTGGGTGATGCGGTCGTGCCCTGGAGCCTGACCGATGGGCGGGCTGAAGACGCGCGAACGGGTTCGTGAAAAAGACGCTAAAAACACGGGGGATTTGAACGGCTGACGTCAGTCACCGCGACGTGATGGGATCGTTCTTTGCTTCGGATGCGTTCGAGGCAGGAACGATGCCCGGGCGGATCGGGCCGCCTCGGTCTGCAAGGTGGAACATGGCTGATGGCGGCGGTATTCAGTCCACGCGCCAACGTCATCGTCGCGGTGGCGATGCTGGGGGCCGTGGGTGCCGTCGTGGGGCTGTGCCTGTGGTGGTTTGCATGGCCACGGTCGGATTATGTCCGGCATGTCGGGTGGGCGATCCAGCAGCCGGTTCCTTTCAGCCACCAGCATCATGTTGCGGGACTGGGGATCGATTGCCGGTTCTGCCACAGCAGCGTTGAGCGTAGCGCGCAGGCCAGCCTGCCGCCGACTTTCACCTGCATGACGTGCCATTCGCAGATCTGGACCAATGCCGCCCTGCTGGCGCCGGTTCGCGACAGCCTGACGGAAGACCGGCCGATCGTCTGGGCGCGGGTGACGGATGTGCCGGATTACGTTTATTTCAACCATAGCATCCATGTTTCCAAAGGGGTTGGGTGCGAGAGCTGTCACGGCGACGTGGCGCGCATGCCTCTGACGTTTAAAGCCAGGACGCTGACGATGCAGTTCTGTCTGGACTGCCATCGCAATCCGGGGCCGAACCTGCGTCCGCTTGCGCATGTCTATGACATGGACTGGCATCCGGACCATGCGACGCCGCCTCCGGCGGAACTGATACGTACCTATCATATCGGCGGGCGGAACCTGACGGAGTGCTCACTATGCCATCGCTAGAGGGGCTGCCGGGCGACGAAGAGGACTGGATCAGGCGCTTTCCGCAATTGGCGCAGGCGCTGGCGCATCCGCTGGACCGGCGGCGGACGCTGAAGCTGCTGGCCCTGGCATTGGCCGGCGGCGGGCTGGCGGGGTGCGACCCGGGGACGCCGGATCGCGGCTTCGTCTCGGCCGTGAGGGCGGCGCCGGGGGTGGTACCGGGCGTGCCCAACATCTATGCCAGTGCCCATGTGCGCGATGGCTATGCCAACGGCATTCTCGTGACCCACCAGATGGGGCGGCCGATCAAGGTGGAAGGCAATCCCGGGCATCCGTCCAGCCTGGGGGCCACCGATCTGTTCGCGCAGGCCGCGATCCAGGATTTCTATGACCCCGACCGGGCCAGCGGACCGTTGCGTGACGGGATGCCCGCCGCGTGGCAGGAGGTGACGACCGTTCTTCAGGCCCTGCGCGCGAGGCCGGGTGGGGCGGGCACCTCGGGTGGGGCGGGTTTGCGCATCCTGACCGGGACGGTGACCTCGCCTACGCTGGGGGCGGCGATCGATGCGCTGCTGGCGGCCCATCCCGGTGCCATCTGGCATCGCTGGGATGCCATCGGGCGGGAGGCGGTAAGGCAGGGCGCGGCCATGGCCTATGGGCGCCCGGCGATGGTGATTCCGGATCTGCGGCAGGTCGATGTGGCGCTGGCGGTGGAGAGCGACCTGCTGGACAGCGCGCCCGGGCATCTGCGCCATGCGCGGGCTTTCGCCGGGCGGCGCAATCCGGTGCTGGGGGACATGAGCCGCCTGTATGCCGTGGAACCGACGCCCAGCCTGACGGGGGTGGCGGCCGACCATCGCTTCATCGCGGCGCCTGGTGCCTGTGAGGAGATCATCGGGCGTCTGGCTGCGGCTCTGCTACACAATGAGGAACCATCGGGCGGTCCGGATTGGCTGGGGGCGGTGGTGGCCGATCTGCGCGCGCATCGCGGGCGGGCGTTGGTTCATCTCGGCCCTGATTACGGGGCACCGGCCCATGCTGCGATTCATGCGATGAACGAGGCGCTGGGTGGGCGGGGCAAGGTGTTCGATGTTTTCGAACCACCTGAATATCGCTCGGTGCAGCCCGTTTCCACCTTGTCGGACCTGATGGACGATATGGAAAAGGGGCGAGTGCGCGCGCTGCTGATCCTGGAGGTGAATCCGGTCTATCAGGTGCCGCGTTTTGGGGCGGTGCTGCCGCGCATTCCTCTCAGCATCGCGCTGGCGGATCGGCCGCATGAGACGGCGCGGGCGGCGCGGTGGCATGTTCCGCTGGCGCATGGGTTCGAGGAGTGGGGCGATGCGCGTGCCGATGATGGTACGGCGACGATCCTCCAGCCGCAGGCGATGCCGCTCTATGGCGGAACCAGCGCCGCGACCATCCTGCGCTTCTGTGCCGGAGAGGTTGGCCGCCCGGCGCGGGAACTGGTGCGGCAGGTCTGGCGGGAGCGTCTGGCGTCGGAACGCGACTGGCGGGCGGCGCTGGCTGCCGGGGTTATCCCCGGTACGGCCAGCGCGCGCCTCGATGCGGCGATTTCGCCCGTCATGCCGCCTGTTTCGCCCCGTGGGGCAGCATCCGGGGATCTGACGTTGCTGCTGCGGCCCGACCCGCATCTGTGGGATGGGCGTGAGGCGAATAATCCCTGGTTGCAGGAATTGCCTCGGCCGCTCAGCAAGAGTGTCTGGGGTAATCCGCTGCTGATTCCGCCGGATCTGGCGCGATCAATGGACTTGCGCAACGGGGATGAAATCGTGTTGTCGGTGGGCGCGCGCCGGGCCGTGCTGCCGGTCTGGGTGCAGCCGGGGCAGGTATCGGGCTGTGTCGTCGGGCTGCTGGGATCGGGGCGACGGCATGCCGGGGAAACGGGGAATGGGGTCGGTACCGACTTGTATCCGCTGCGAGATGCCGTGGGGCCGGTGCGGATTGCTGCTACCGGCCGCAGGGTCGACGTGGCCTGCACGGAACATCATGCCACCGTGGTTGCCGATACGCCTTCCGACATCGTGCGGCATGGCACGCTGGCGCGGTTTCGGCAGGAGCCGGGATTTCTCGGTACCGCGCAGGATCATCCGGTATCCGAAGCGGCCCTGTACCGGCGGGACCCCGGCGCGCCGGTGGCGTGGGGCATGAGCATCGACCTGAATGCCTGTACCGGCTGCAATGCCTGCATGATTGCCTGTCAGGCGGAGAATAATGTGCCGGTGGTGGGGCGGGACGAGGTGTTGCGCCAGCGCGAGATGCACTGGCTGCGGATCGATCGTGCCTATGAAGGAACGCCGGATGCCCCGGACACGTTCTTCCAGCCGATGCTCTGCATGCATTGCGAACAGGCGCCGTGCGAAACGGTCTGCCCCGTCGGTGCCACGATGCATGATTCGGAGGGCCTGAACGTGATGGTCTACAACCGATGCGTCGGCACGAAATTCTGTTCCAACAATTGTCCTTACAAGGTCAGGCGATTCAACTACTTCGCTTTTGCCGAGCAGGAACGCCGGCCGCCGATCAGCCGTAATCCGGACGTTTCGGTGCGCGCGCGGGGGGTGATGGAGAAATGCACCTTCTGCGTGCAGCGGATTGCGCAGGCACGGATTGCGGCCGACCGGGACGGTGTGGCGGAACAGGTGGTGACGGCCTGTCAGGCGGCCTGTCCTACGCAGGCCATTACCTTCGGCGACATCAACGATCCCGATGCAGCCGTCAGGCATCGCAAGGCCAGTCCGCTGACTTATGGTGTGCTGCCGGAGCAGGGCACGCATCCGCGCGTGACGTATGAGGCGCGCATCCGCAACCCCAATCCGGCTTTCGAATCATGAGCGGCCCGGCCGTTATTGCCGCCGGCGAGACCGCGCAATCGGTGACCGAGCGCATCTGTGCGGTGACGCTGCGGGAGGGGGCACGTCCCTGGACGCCGCTATGGTGGTGGGTGGCCTTTGCAGTCTCGCTGGGGCTGCTGGGGACGGGCGTGATTTCGGTCGCGTGGCTGTTCTATGCCGGGTTGGGTATCTGGGGCATCGACTGGCCGGTGGTCTGGGGCCTGGATATTCTCAATTACGTCTGGTGGATCGCCATTGCTTCGGGCGGCACGTTTATCTCCGCGCTGTTCTTCCTGCTGGGGGTGGAATGGCGCACGGCGCTGAATCGGCTGGCGGAAAGTCTGACACTATGCGCGGCGCTGTGTGCTGCGATCTTTCCTATCCTGCATCTGGGGCGGCCGTGGTTTTTCTACTGGCTGTTTCCCTATCCGAACACGATGGGGCTGTGGGCGCAGTTCCGCAGTCCGTTGGCGTGGGATTTTTTTGCGATCCTGACTTATGTTTTCGCCTCGATCCTGTTCTGGTATTTCGGCCTACTGCCGGATCTGGCGACCTTGCGCGATCGTGCGGGTCGGCCGGGGCAGCGTGTGTTCTATGGTGTGCTGGCGCTGGGTTTTCGCGGATCGGGCCGGCAATGGCGGCATTATCGGGCGGTCTATGCCGTCATGGCCGCGCTGATGGCGCCGCTGGTGGTGTCGGTACACAGCATCGTGGGCATGGATTTCGCGGGGAGTGCTGGCACCGGCTGGCATTCCACGCAGTTTCCGCCCTTTTTCGTGTTCGGTGCGGCGCTGTCGGGGTTCGCCGTCGTGCTGGTGGCCATTCTGCCGCTGCGCGCGTTGCTGGGACTGCAGGCCTATGTGACGGCACGACATATCGATGTACTGGGCCGGCTGTTCCTGACCAGCTCGCTGTGTGTCGCCTATGCCTATCTCATGGACGCGTTTTCCACGTTCTACGGCTCGGACCCGGCGGAGCGGACGATGTTCGTCCTGCGTGTTTTCGGCCTGTATGCGCCGGTCTATTGGGGCACCATCATCCTGAATATCCTGTTGCCGCAATTGTTGTGGTGGCGCGCGGTGCGGATGACTGCGCCCCTGATCTGGCTGATCGGGCTGGGCGTGCTGGTGGGCATGTGGCTGGAGCGGTTCCAGATCATCGTGACCAGTCTGGCGCGGACGCAGATGCCCTCTTCCTGGGGGCAATATACGCCGACCATATGGGAATGGAGCCTGCTGTTCGGCACGATCGGGCTGTTCCTGACCACGTTCCTGCTGATCGTGCGGCTGATGCCGGTGGTGGCGATGGCGGAAATGCGTGCGATGCTGCGGGGAGGGGTCGGATGATCGTCGCCGCCTTCGCCACCGAAAAGGGGATGAGGGAGGCTGCCGCCGAAATGCGGCACGGCGATTGCGGTTTTGTCGAAACCTATATGGCGATGGAGCCTTGGGAGGCCGAGGTCGGCGTGAAGGGGGGCTCCGTCCTGCCGGCCGTCATGCTGGGCGGCGGGATCGTGGGCGGGTTGGGGGGCTTTCTGATGCAGGCCTATGCCACGACCGTCAGCTATCCGCAGAATATCGGCGGGCGGCCGGATCTGTCCTGGCCGTCCTATGTGCCGGCGACTTTCGAACTGGCGGTTCTGGGGGCGGTTGTCGCCGGTATGGCCGGGTTTCTGCTGCTGGCCGGGATGCCGCGCCTGTATGAGCCGGCCGATGAGGCTGATTGCATGCGCGGGGCCATGCTGGGGTCCTATGTGCTGGTCGTGCGGCCGGCTGACAGTGCGGAGGCGCGGCGGGTGCTGGCTCGTCATGCCCCGATCGGGATCAAGGAGGTAGCGGAATGATGCCGCGTCCCGCCATCGCCCTTGGATTTGCTGCCGCGCTGGTGCTGCTTGCCGGCTGTGACGACATGACGAAGCAGAAGAAGCAGAACCCGTATGCCAGTCGTGCGACTGCGCCAGGCGAGGTTCCGGCCGGCACGGTGGCGTATGGCGAAATTTCCGCCCCGGTGCCGCCGGTGACGATGGCGCTGCTGGAGCGTGGACAGACCGAATATCACGTCTTCTGCGCGCCGTGCCATGCGGAGACCGGCGATGGGCACGGGATGATCGTGCAGCGCGGCTTTCCCGCGCCGCCGCCGCTGGCCGCGGAGCGTCCGCGGTTTGTCTATGATGTCATAACCAACGGTCGGGGCGTGATGTATGGTTTTGCCCAGCGGATCGCGCCGGAGGATCGCTGGGCCGTCGTTGCCTATGCGCATGCGTTGCAGCGCAGCCAGCATATGATGGTGACCGACCTGACGCCGGAACAGCGGATTGCGCCATGACCCAGATCCAGCTCCCCGGCGAAGGCGTTGCATGGGCCGTTGCCGCGCTGGCGGGGGTGGCGGTGCTGGCAGGGTTGGTGTGGATGCCTCATGCTGTCTATCGCCCTTGGCTGGGGGCGTGCGCGGCATGGCTGGGCTGGCCGTTGGGCAGCATGGCGTTGATGCTGACGCATGCGCTGACGGGCGGGCGTTGGGGCGAGATCCTGCGGCCTGCCCTGCGTGCCGGCGTGGCCACCCTGCCGCTGGGGCTGCCGGCGCTGGCGGTGCTGCTGGCCGGGGCGGGGGAGCTTTATCCCTGGCTGCATGGGGAGGGAGCGGCGCATGGCGCGAACCGGTTCTATCTGAACCCGCTCTTCGCCCTGCTGCGGATTGCCCTGTATGCCGGGATCTGGGGCATGCTGGGGGTGTTGTGCCTGCGTGGGCAGGGGCTGGCGCGTATTGCGCCGGCGGGGCTGATCCTGCTGGCCCTGACGTTCAGTTTCGCGTCCATCGATCTGACGGAATCGCTCGATCCGCACTTCAATTCCAGTGCCTACGGGCTGATTGCCTCCGCAGGCGCCGGCCTGCTGGCGCTGGCGCTGGCCATGCTGCTGGTGCTGCTGGCGGGTGCTCCGCAGGCCGACCGGATCGTGCTGCGCGAACTGGCCCGGCTGTTGCTGGGGCTGACAGTGCTGTGGGCGTATCTGGATTTCATGCAGTTCCTGATCGTCTGGCAGTCCAATCTGCCGGTCGAGGCGGCGTGGTATGGCCGCCGCCTGCATGGCGGGTGGGGGAGCGTTGCGGTGGGGATCGTGCTGCTGCATTTCCTGCTGCCCTTTGCACTGCTGATGCTTGCGCCGTTGCAGGTTCGGCGCCTGGTCGTGCTGGGTGCGGCGGGGCTGCTGGTGGCCATGGAGGTCGTGCGCAATCTGTGGCTGGTGTTGCCGGGGCAGGCGTCGGTTTCGGTGCTGCTGACGCTGGCGTCGCTCCTGCTTTTTGGGGCAGCGGGGGCGGCGCTTGGTATTCGCGCGATGCAGCGTGAGGTGCGCCATGCCTGATGGTCCCGCCCCGCCTTTTTCCCGCCCCCGGCATGAGGCCCGGGACGTTGCCCTGCGCCCTGTCCTGGCCGTTGGCCTTGGGGTGGGCGTGGCGTTGGTGATGCTGGCGGTGGTGGCCAATCTCCTGTTTCCGCAGCACCGGCTGGACAGGCTGATGGCCGCGCCTCTGCCGCCGATGGCAGCACCCGCGCTGCAAAGCGATCCACCGGCCGACATGGCGGCCTTTCGTGCGGCGGACATGGCGCGGTTGAACGGGTTCGGCTGGGTCGATCGCGCGCATGGGGTGGCGCATGTGCCGATCGGGCAGGCGATGCGGCAGGTGGCACGTGAGGGGATTCCAGACTGGCCTGCCGGCGGGGCGGAGCAGCCATGATCGGGCGGGCCATCCTGGCGGCGCTGGTTCTGACGGTCTCCATGCCGGCATGGGCGGGCACGATGCGGGATCTGGCCTTCACCCAGCGGCAGGGGGCGTCTCTGCCGCTGGATGCACGCTTTACCGACACGGCAGGGCGCAATTTGCCGCTGGGGGCGTTTGTCGGCGGTCATCCGGCGATCCTGTCGATCGGCTATTATGCGTGCCCCAATCTATGCGCGCTGGAACGCGAGGACCTGCTGCATGCGCTGGATGGCAGCGGGCTGAAGACGCCTGACGATTACACGCTGATCGTCGTCAGTATCGACCCCGCCGAAACCGTTGCGCTGGCGCGTCAGGCCCGGGAGGACGATCTGGGCCGCCATGCCCCACCGGGTGCGGAGCGGGGCTGGCACTTCCTGGTTGGAGAGGGGCCGTCGATCCGGCGGCTGGCGGATGCGGTAGGGTTCCATGCGCGCTACGATCCGGGGCTGAAGCAGTATCTGCACCCGATGGGGCTGGTGTTCACGACACCGGCCGGGATGGTTTCGGGCTATGTGCTGGGGGTGGGCTACCGCTCTGGCGATGTGCGCCAGGCCGTGATGCAGGCGGCGGCGGGGCAGCGGGCCGAGGCGTCACCCGTGCTGCTGCTGTGCTTTCATTACGATGCGGCCACCGGGCGCTACACGCTGGCCGTTCGCAAGCTGCTGCAACTGGGCGCGCTGATGACGGTGCTGGCCCTGGGGACCATGCTGGGCATGGCGCATTGGCGGAGGGTGCGATGATCTGGCTGCCCGAAGCTTCGGCCCATGCCATGCGGATCGATATCCTGCTGGCCGGTCTAGTGATCATCAGCCTGGCGGTGCTGGGGCTGGTGTTCGGGCTGATGGTGCTGAACGTGCTGCGCTTTCGCGCCGGCCGGACGACGGCCATCGCGCGGGCTATCGCCGAACATAAGAGCTGGGGGTTCGAGATCGCCTGGACCTCGGCAACGCTGCTGATCTTCTTCGGCCTGTTTTTGTGGGCGACGCAGCTCTATGTCGTGGGCTTTCGGCCGCCGGCCGATGCGATCCAGATCTATGTCACCGGCAAGCAATGGATGTGGAAGATCCAGTATCCGGGTGGCCAGCGCGAGATCAACGCGCTGCATGTGCCGGCGGGCCGGCCGGTCCAGCTTCTGCTGACATCGGAAGACGTGATCCATGACTTCTCGATCCCGGCGCTGCGGATCAAGCATGATGTGCTGCCGGGCCGGTACCAGAGCCTGTGGTTCACGGCGACGCAGACCGGATCGTTTCGTCTTTATTGCACGCAGTTCTGCGGACTGGGCCATTCCCGCATGACCGCCACGCTGACGGTCATGAATGCCACGGATTATGCCGGCTGGCTGAACAGCGCCCGGGCCAGTGGCAGTCTGGCGACAGTGGGGGAGGCGCTGTTCATCCGCAGCGGTTGCAGCGGCTGTCATGCCTCCAGCCGCTATGCCCCGGATGCGGGGGATACCAGCCGGGCGCCGTCGATGGTCGGGCTGTACGGCAGCCGCGTGGCGCTGGCGGATGGGCGGGCGATCTTAGCCGATGCGGCCTTTCTGCATGATTCGATTCTTGATCCGCCCCGCAGGCAGGGTGCGTCGTTCGCGACCGAAATGCCGTCCTTTCGCGGCGTGCTGACCGAGGACGATCTGGCCGCGCTGGTCGCCTATCTGCAGACCCTCTCGCCCACCCTTCCTCCAGAAGCAGGGAATTGAATGCGATGTCGGAAAGCTATCTCTGGCAGGACGGCACCCTGCGATCATGGCTGCTGACACGCGACCACAAGCGGATCGCGCTGCTCTATCTGGGGTCGATCACCGCCTTCTTCGCGCTGGGGAGCGTCGGCGCGGCGCTGATCCGGCTGCAATTGCTGGAACCTACCGGAACCATCCTGTCCGATGCGACCTATAACCGGATGTTCACCATGCATGGCGTGGTGATGGTCTGGCTGTTCCTGGTGCCGTCGATCCCGGTCACGCTGGGCAATTTTCTGGTGCCGCTGATGCTTGGTGCGCGCGATCTCGCCTTTCCGCGCCTCAATCTTCTGAGTTGGTACCTGTTCGTGGCGTCGGGGCTGCTGGTGCTCTACGGCCTCTTCCGGGGCGGGCTGGAGACCGGGTGGACCTTCTATACCCCGCTTTCCTCGGACTATAGCGAGGGCAGGGTGCTGCCTGTCGTGCTGGGTATCTTCCTCAACGGGTTTTCCTCGATCGCCACCGGGGTGAATTTCATCGTCAGCATCCATCAACTGCGGGCGCCGGGGATGACGTGGTACCGGCTGCCGCTGATGCTGTGGGCGCTGTATGCCACCAGCGTCATCTTCGTGCTGGCGACGCCGGTCCTGGGCATTACGCTGCTGCTGCTGGCGTTCGAGCGGCTGTTCCGGGTGGGGGTGTTCGATCCGACACTGGGTGGCGATCCGCTGCTGTTCCAGCAGATGTTCTGGTTCTACTCCCATCCCGCCGTCTACATCATGATCCTGCCCGGCATGGGGGTGGTCAGCGAGATCGTCAGTACCTTCTGTCGCAAACCCGTTTTTGGCTATCGCTTCGTGGCGTGGTCCTCGGTCTCGATTGCGGCGATCGGGTTCATCGTGTGGGGGCACCACATGTTTGTGGCCGGGGAATCGCTTTATTCCGCGATCGTCTTTTCGATGTTCAGTTTCTTTGTCTCGGTTCCGTCGGCCATCAAGGTCTTCAACTGGCTGGGGACGATGCATGGCGGGTCCATCCGGCTGGATGCGCCGATGCTGTATGCGATGGGCTTTATCGGCCTGTTCACCGTGGGGGGGCTGACCGGGCTGTTCCTGGCGTCTCTGGCCGCCGACGTGCATCTGACGCAGACCTATTTCGTGGTCGCGCATTTTCACTACATCATGGTCGGCGGCATGGTGTCGGCCTATTTCGGCGGGCTGCATTACTGGTGGCCCAAGATCACCGGGCGGATGTATCCCGAAATCTGGGGACGGCTGGCCGCCGCCCTGATCTTCTTCGGCTTCAACCTGACCTTTTTTCCGCAATTCATCCTGGGCTTCGAAGGCATGCCGCGCCGCTATGCCACCTATCCCGCGCAGTTCCAGATCCTGAACGTACTGTCCTCGGCCGGGGCGGGTATTCTGGCCGTCGCTTATGTGATGCCGCTGGTCTATTTCGGCTGGTCGCTGTTTCGCGGCGCCCGGGCGCCCGACAATCCTTGGGGGGCGACGGGGCTGGAATGGCGGACCTCCTCGCCGCCGCCCACCGAAAATTTCGCCGAGACGCCGGTCGTGACCACCGATGCCTATGATTACGGGGACATGGATGCCCGTAGCGGCGTGGCGGATGCGGGAGGGGGAGGGCCGCATCATGTCTGACGGGTCGGTGCTGGACCACCATTCCCCTTATGAGACACCGCTGCATCGCGACGAGAGCGCGATTGCCGGCATGTGGCTGTTCCTGGCCAGCGAGGCGTTGCTGTTCGGCGGCCTGTTTCTGGTCTGCCTGGTCTATTCGCAGACCCGTGCCGGGGGATGGGCCGAGGGCGTGCGCCATACGAACCTGACGATCGGGGCGGTCAACACGCTGATCCTGATCACCAGCAGCGCGGTTTATACGCTGGCGGTCGAGGCGGGTAGGCGCGGTGACAATCGCGGCGTGGTTCGGGCCGGACTCGGCGCCGCGGGGTTGGGCCTGGCGTTCCTGGTCCTGAAGGGTGTCGAATGGGGGCAGGAATTCAGCGAGAACCTGTTTCCCGGGCCGCATTTCGCCCTTCATGGTCCGGCGTCCGGGGCGGCTGCACTGTTCTACAGCTTCTATTTCCTGGCGACCTTCCTGCATGGCATGCACATGGTGGTCGGGATCGGGTTGATCCTGTGGATCTGCCGCAGGGCCCGTCAGGGGGCGTTCAGTCCGGCATGGAGCACGCCCGTCGATGTCGTGGGGCTGTATTGGAGCTTCGTCGATCTGATCTGGATGCTGCTGTTCCCGCTGCTCTATCTGATCGGGCGGGCGTGATGGCGCGCATCGCGGCCTGCTGGGGGATGCTGGTCCTGCTGCTGGCGGCGGAGTTGGCGGCCACGTGGGCAGGTTACGGTATTGCAGTCTGTGTGGTGGCGGTGCTGATGGTTCTGGTCATCGTACTGGGTTTCATGCAGATCCTGCGCGGGCCGCCGCTTGCGATCATCTTCGCGCTTGGCGGACTGTTCTGGCTGACGATTCTGCTGGCGCTGGGCAGCCTGGACAGTTTTACCCGCACGACCGTTCCGGTGCCTGGGGGCGCCCTGGATGGTCCTGCCTTGCCTGACCGCGCGGCCGTTCCGAAGGCGAGCGGATAGTTTCATGAAAGATACACGAAAGAAATAGTCGGATGCGGCTAGAGAGGGCACATCCTTCATCAGGGTATGCCGCTTGCGATGAACGTGATTCTGAACGATCGACTTGCATCCGCCAGTTATCGGACCGTCTTTGTTTCGGACGTCCATCTGGGAACGCGCGATTGCCGTGCCGACCTGCTGGCGGAATTCCTGCGCAATCTGACCTGTCAGCGTCTGTATCTGGTCGGCGATATCATCGACGGCTGGAAGCTGAAGCGCTCGTGGTTCTGGAACAGTCATCATGACGATGTGCTGAACCTGATCCTGCGCATGGGACGCAGCGGGACCGAGATCATCTATATTCCCGGCAATCATGACGAGATGTTCCGCCGCTGGCTGCCGCACGAGCTGGAAGTTGCCGGCATCCGCCTGTGTGGCGAGGCCGAGCATGTGACCGCGACCGGCCGGAAGTTCCTGGTCCTGCATGGAGACGAATTCGACAGCGTGGTGCGCTATGCCCCCTTCCTGGCGATGCTGGGGGACCGGGCCTATACGCTGGCGCTGGTCGTCAACCGCTGGTTCAACCTGGCGCGGCGGCGGCTGGGGCTGCCCTATCGCTCGCTGTCGCAATGGCTGAAGCGGCAGGTGAAGAGCGCGGTCATGGCCATCGACCGGTTCGAGACCGCCGTGGCGGACGAGGCGCGGCGCCGGGGCATGGACGGGGTGATCTGCGGCCATATCCATCATGCCGTGATCAAGGATCTGGACGGCGTGCTGTACATGAATGATGGCGACTGGGTCGAAAGTTGCAGCGCGCTGGTGGAACATCACGACGGCAGCATGGAACTTCTGGACGTAACCGATGTCCGAAACCGGTTTCCGGCACCTGCGCCGCTGGCGTCGCCGCTGTTTGCCGCCGGTGCCTGAGTGACGGACGGCGTGGCTGCCGCTGTCGAACGGCAGGAGGACACGGCGGAGGGCTCCCTGCGCATCCTGATGGTCAGCGATGCGTGGTATCCGCAGGTCAACGGCGTGGTGCGCACCGTCTCGCGCCTGCGGGACGCGCTGGAAGCGATGGGGCATACGGTCGAGATCATCGGCCCGCATCTATTCCGCACCGTGCCGTGCCCGACCTATCCCGAGATCCGGCTGTGCATTCTGCCCGGCCGCCTGCTGGACCGGCTGATCGAAGCCTTTCGGCCCGATGCGATCCATATCGTGACCGAAGGGCCGCTTGGCCTGGCCGCGCGTCGCTGGGCGATCCGCCATGGGCGGTGCTTCACCTCGTCATTCCATACGCGTTTTCCGGAATATATCCGCGCCCGTATCGGGTTCTCGACGCCGCTGCCCTATCGATTCCTGCGCTGGTTCCATGGTGCGGCGGCGTTGACGCTGGTGCCGACGGCCAGCCTTCTCGAAGATCTGCGCGAGCGGGACTTCGCGCATCTGGAATGCTGGACCCGGGGTGTCGATGCCGACCGGTTCCACCCTGATGCCGCCGCGGTCGACTGGCACGTTCGGTATGACATACGCGGTCCGTACCTGCTCTATGTCGGACGGGTGGCGGTGGAGAAGAATCTGGAGGCGTTCCTGTCGCTGGATCTTCCCGGCACCCGGATCGTGGTGGGGGACGGGCCGGATCGGGTGGCTCTGGCCGCGCGCTATCCGGACGTGCTGTTTACCGGCTATCTGACCGGTGCGGATCTGGCGGCGGCCTATGCGGCCAGCGACGTGTTCGTCTTTCCCAGCCTGACCGACACGTTCGGGCTGGTGATTCTGGAAGCGCTGGCCTGCGGAGTGCCGGTTGCGGCCTTCGACGTGACCGGGCCGCGCGATATTCTGCCGCCGGGCGTGTCGGCGGTGGGTGCGATCGGGCCGGACCTGCGGCGCAATATCCTGGCCGCGCTGCGGGGAGATCGTGCCGCCTGCCGGGCTCATGCCGCCCGGTTCACCTGGGAGGCCTGTGCGCGCATGTTCCTCGATGCCCTTACGCGCGCGCAGAATATGTCCGCGCGTTGAACGGCTGACCGGGCGGGGCGTTTCCGGTTACGGCGGTTCGACGGGATGGACCGACGGCCGAAAACACCGTAACGGGGCCGGGCGCCGGGGATGACCCCGGCTCTGCCAGGAAGGGAAATCGTCATGGAGGGCGTCATTGCCGTTGTTACGGGCCTGCTTCTGAGCCTGTTCGGCCTGATCCTGACGGCGGTTGCCGCGATCGAGAATCTGGCGCGGCAGGTCCTTGCCGGTATGGGCATCCGGGGCGAACTGCAGACGGCGCTTCTGATCATTCTGCTGGTCAGCCTGGCGATCGGTGCCTTCCGCCTGTTCGGGGGCGTGTTCGCCGTTCTGATCGGGCTGGTGCTGATGCTGATCCTGCTGCACGCCCTGCTGGTGACAGCGGGCGTGCCGGTGCATTGACTTGGCCCTGGCCTATCTGACGGGTGGGCTGAAGGTTCCGGTACTGTAGACGATGCGGCCACCGACCATGGTGAGCAGGACCCGGGTGCCGGCGATCTGCTCGGCCGGGATGGTGGCGATGTCGCGGTCCAGGATGATGAGGTCGGCGAATTTTCCCGGTTCGAGCGAGCCGGCGACCGGGTCGGAACGAAGCTCATAATTCGCATTGATGGTGATGGCGCGCATCACGCTGGCGCGCGACAGGCCCGGTTCCGCGCCGAGTGGCTTGCCGTATTGCGCGCCGGCGGCGGGCGCGTTGGTGCGGGTGACGCCGACCTTGAGCGCGAACCATTCGTCGAGCGGGTCGACCGGCCAGTCGCTGCCATAGGTGATGCGGGCGCCGGCCTTCTCGAGCTGCGAGGCGGGTTCGAGATACGGGGCGCGGTCGGGGCCGATATAGGGCAGTACGCCCTCGGTGGTGTCCGGAGCCTGTTTTTCCCACTGGAAGGACAGGACGGGGGTGGCGTTCAGCGCGCGGTAGCGGGGCATGTCGGCGGGATCGACCATTTCGTCATGCGCGATCGCCGGACGGAAATCGTTGGCGGGGAGCGCCTTGCGCGTAGCTGCGATGGCGTCGAGCGCCAGGCGGACGGCGCCGTCGCCATCGGCATGCATGTGCGGGTCGAAGCCTGCCGTGACGAGGGCCTTCAGCAGTGGGCTGAGGGTTTCCAGCGGGAAGTAGGGGGCGGGTCCCTTCGACGGGCCGGGTTGCCAGTCCGGATGGTCCTTCGTTCCCTTGTTGACCAGATAAGGGGCGAGCAGAAGTCCGGTCTGGGATGGGGCGGTGATGACGCCATCCATGAACAGCTTGACGTTGCGTACCGTGATGGAAGGGGCGGGGGTGAGGGGCCCCTGGTCATAGCGGGCGCGAATGGTGGTCAGGCGCTTGATGTTGCCCGTGATATCCTTGCCCTGCGCGGGCTCGATCACGGGTGCGAAATGGGCGCGGACGGTCAGTTTGCCCTGTTTTTGCAGGGCGGTGAACGAATCCAGATCTTCGGGCTGGGCCCAGGCGTCGAGAAAGCCGGTGATGCCCTGGGCGCGCATGGCGGCGAGGGCTGCTGATGCTGCCGCGATATTTTCCTGCGTGGTTGGGTGCGGCAGCACGGTCATGACCAGATCCAGCGCCGTGTCCTCGAGGATACCGGTTGGCTGTCCGTCCGGGCCATGGATGATCTGGCCGCCGGTGGGGGCAGGCGTCGCTTTGGTGATGCCGGCGCGCCGGAGGGCGGCGCTGTTGGCCAGCAGTGAATGGCCGAAGGAAGAGAGGACGATGATGGGACGCGTGCTGTCGATGGAATCGAGCGCGGCTTTCGTCATCCGCAGGCCGGCGGGCTGCATCGCCTCCTGGAACCAGTTGCGGACGACCAGCCAGCCGGACGCGGTGCGGTAGGCGGGGTTGGCGGCGCAGGCGCGAATGCGGGCGATGAACAGGTCGGCGGTCAGCGGAAGATAGTCCAGCGAACAGCCGATCAGGTTCTGGCCACCCACCAGCGGATGCATGTGGCCGTCGGTCAGGCCCGGCATGACCATATGGCCCTTGAGGTCGATGGTCTTCGTATGGGCATCGGCGTGGGCCGGTGCATCGGCGCTGGAGCCGGTCCAGACTACCCTTCCGTCACGGATGGCCAGGGCTTCGGTCGTCCTGTCGTCATGATCGACGGTGCGGATGGTGCCGTTGGTCAGCAGGATATCGGCCGGGGGGGGCGGGGCGGCAAGCGTGGTATGGGCCGCGAGGAGAGAGGAGGCGGCAAGAAGGAGCGAGGCGCGGCGCATGGCAATCCGGACGGCTGTGGACACGATGTCCTGCCATGAAGATGCGGAGGTTGCGATGTGTCAATGAGAACGACGCCGGGGCACCGCGCGAGGTTCTCGTGGAGGGGCTGCGGGATTGTGCGTCTATCGCTGTCGGCGGAAGGCGACGCGGCGGGACAGGCCCGCCGACATCTGGCGCATCGAGGCGACATAGCCGGGCCATGACAGGGAGCGATTGCCTGTCCAGCGCTGCCGGTCGGCGCGACGGGCCCGTGGGCTCTGTGTCAGGCATATGCCCTGATGGTGGTCGGCGGAGGCGGACTGCCTGGTGCCGATCCAGTCACGGACCAGGATATGTCCGATGATGCCGGCTGCGTGTGTCATCGACATGGTCCTCCTGTCCAGGATACCGGGCGTTGAACCCGGAGAGATCAGCGAAGTTCAGACACAAACCCGAGACTTGTCCGCCATGATGGTCACCGGGGCCCCTGTCATGGCCGCCATGGCCATCATGCCCACGGTCGCCGCCGGGGGGACCTCCGTGGGGCATGTCGGCATGGGGCATGCCGCCGCCCCGATGATCACCGCCCCTGTTATCGCCACCGCGCGCATTGCCGGGTCTGCCGCCGGGGAAGCCCCCTCCGCGACGGTCGCCCGGCGGCGGGCCGCCTCGGCCACTCCATCCGGGCCCAGGTCCTCCGGGACCTGCTCCCCTGGGGCCGTTGCCCGGTCCGCCGTAACCGCTGCCTGGTCCGGGTCTTCCGGGACCGGCGCCCCAGCGTCTGTCAGGACCCCCGCCCGGTCCCCGGCCGCGGATGTCCTCTCCGCGACCACGGCCACCGCCCCAGCGATCGTAACTGGAGAACCATGGGCGATCGCGATAATGCGCGCCCCAGTAATGACCGAAGGCGAAACCGATCAGGGGCAGACCTATCATGGGGCCATATTCGCTCAATGGTCCCGGCGATCCGTCATACAGGATCTGCACCCGGTCGGAGGGGGCCCAGCCGCGATAGGGGCCTCCGGCCACGTCGCACCATCCTCAGCCCGGCTGGCATCCGAAAATTTCGATGGGGGCGCCCGGCGGCAATGCCCCGACGATGGGATAGGCCGGTGATGGGCCGGCGAAAATGTCCGTGCCGCCGACGACCATGCCGGGAGCCGCCAACGCCGGCCCCGCAAGGCCGACACCCGCGAGGAATGCGGACAGGATGATCTTTGTCCTTATCGTCATCGTCTTTCGGCCCCGCGCGGCGCAACGGGCGCGTCGATACACCCGTGACCATGCATCATGTCCTGCCAGACTGAGCATGTTTCCCGGAAAAGAAAAGCCCTGCTGCGACGGTCCCGGCGCCGTGTTGTCGGACCGTGCCGTCATTTCCTTACCAAGCCTGTCCGAACAGCAGGACGCCCGCATAGAACATGACAAGAGCGACGATCCCGCCGACCATGACGGTCCAGTAACCGATCGAGCGGGGTGGCGTGGCGGAGATGCCGCGTGTGATGGTATGGGCCATGACTGCCTCCTTTTTCGAGGGTCGTTCTTACCCGTCTGCCCGTTGCTGGACGTGGGATGTGTCATCGCGAGAACAAGGCGTGTCGCATGATCACATCCCCACGATCCACCCGAGGGATGATCCCGATAGGGGATTTGCTTGTCCGGTGCCGGGCAACGCTGGCATGCTGGCGGCCTTCCGCTGCGATAAGGATGTTTTCACATGCGCTTGCACCTGTTTCTTTCGAGCCTGGTCGTCGTCACCCTGATCGGCGTGTCGGCTCCGGTTTCCGCCGCCGCGCCGTGTCGGGATGCCAAGGGCAAGTTTACGACCTGTCCCAAGCCGAAGCCCGCCAAATGCCGTGACGAAAAAGGGCGTTACGCCAAATGCCCGGCCCAGGGCGCCGGCCCGGGCTGACTGGGCGGGGTGTCGTTTCCGATTTTGCCCGGCATCGCCGCTTCCGCCAGGGTGACCAGTCTGGGGCGGGATCTTCCTGTCGGCCAACCTTTCCCGCATTTTCTTGAGACTCTGCCTTTCGGCATGTGATCGGTTCGGCGGGCAACGCGGTGTTCACTGACGGGATCGTTGCCGCCTGTCCGGGGTGAGGTCGGTCATTTCAGGTGAAAGCGCGCGGTGGTCGGCTTACGGGGGCCGTCGTCGGGACAATGCCATGGAACTGTTTTTTGGTGTGTCTTTTTAAGACTGTAGGGGAAAATAAGACTATACTAGATTGTTTTGGTTTTGTTACTATACGATCGGGGTTGCGAGTAGACATATTTTGACACAATGAATGTGTGTTGGTGTCCGGATGGTTTCGGGTTTTTGGGCGTGCGCGACCTCGCACCGGGCTGCCAATTCCTGACCGGCAGGAGGGCCGTAGAATGTTGGACCCTCTCCATGGGACAGGAAGCGAACATTGGAACCGGCGTCATGAGTGCAGTTCTGCAACAATATGATAAAATGAGCGGCTCCGAATCTCCATGTCCGCTCGGCGGCCTGTACGCCAAAGTGACTTAGGGTGTATTGAGTTATATCATGTTACATTTTTACTTGCTGAATGGCAGGTATGTGTAGAAAGTGTGCGGATATGACCTGTCGAACATTGCGGACGGCCAGCGGTATGGAATAAGAAAAATCCAGATATCGGGTCAGGTGGGCTGACCGTCGCTATCGTCTCCAAGCAGTCCTGAATGTCCTGCGTGAGGTGATTGCAGGGTGGAGAATTGATTCATGAGGGAGCCGGCGTTGCACAATGGGCCGTCATCTCTTTCGTCGGTTCTGAATGCGCTGGCCGACGGCGTGATCATGGTCGATGACAGAGGCATGGTGGTTTTCGCCAACGACGCGTCCGTGGCGATGTGCGGCGGAGGGGCTGATTCGTGGGTGGGGCGGCCGGTGCGCGACATGGTGCCTGCGCTGGACCTGATATCTGGTCCGGTACCCCATGAAGTGCCTCTCTTCCGGCCCGGCTGCCCGGTTCGTTGGCTGGAAGCGGTCGTCGCGCGTGGCGACGCATCTGACGGTGCGGCATGGATCGTCACGCTGCGTGATGTGAGCGTGGAGGTCGGTCGGCGTGAGGCCGGGGAACTCTGTTCCACCGTCGTCAATCGGACCGACCGGGGTGTGATGGTCCTCGATGGGCTGGACCGGATCACCTACGTCAATCCGGCCTTCAAGCACCTGCTGGGCTATCGTCCGGAAGACGTGCTGCTGCGGGATGTCTCGGTCGTCCTGTCGGCGGAAGAGGCCGACATACCGGTCCTGCGCGAGTTCCGGTACAATCTGCGGAACCGAAAGGCATTCGAGATCGACCTGCGGGCGCGGTCGCGCGGGGGACGCGAAATCTGGCTGAGCACGGCCGTGAGCCCGGTACGTGATGATGGCGCGGCGGATGGCGATGTCATCGTCCTTCTGGCCGACAAGACCCGGGCGATGGAATTGCAGAGCCTGCGGCAGGACGTGACGACGGCCCTGAGCAGCGCGACGGACTTCAATGACGTCATGGCGCTGATCTGCAAGAGGGTCGAGGCGATTTTGCCGGATGTCCTGATGTCGGTCCTGCTGGTGACGGAAGAGGGCACGGCCTGGATGGCGGGCCGGGGCGCGATGCCGGAATCGTTTGCATCGGGTTTTGATGGAATGAGCGTCGGCCCGATGGTGGGGACCTGCGGGGCGGCGATCTATTCGGGCCATGAGGTCTTGGCCCCCGATATCGAGACCGATCCGCGCTGGACGCCTGCATTGCGCGACAAGGTGCGCCCGCTGGGGATATGCGCCAACTGGTCGATACCGGTGCGCCTGCGTGACGGCACCGTGGCTGGGGCGCTGGCCTTGTATTTTTTCGACCGGCGGGAGCCGACGCTGTGGCATCGCCGGGTTGTGGAGGCCTGCATCCATTTCTGCACGCTTGCGGTCGAGCAGGAGCGCGCGCGGGTGCGAATCGCGCAGCTGGCGCATTACGACGCGGTGACCGGTCTGCCCAACCGGACGTGGCTTCGCGAGCATCTCGCAAGTCTGCAGGACAGGCCGGGCTGGTGCGGCCTGACGCTGATCGCGATTGACCTCGATCAGTTCAGGACGATTCGTGACGGGCTGGGTGGCGCGGGGGCAGACGAACTGCTGGAGACGGTCGCCCAGCGGCTGAAACGCGCGGTGGGGCAGGACGGTATCCTGACCCGTACCGGCGAAGACGAGTTTTCAATCGTGACCGGGTGTGGCCGCACCCCGATGGGGCCGGGCTGTTGCGTGGACCGGGACGGGTTCATCGCGGTCGATCATGCGTCAGTGGTTGCGGGTGCCATCCTGCGTGGCATGGCGCTTCCGTTTGTCATCAACGGCTTGCCGGTTACGTCGGGCGTCAGCATCGGCATCTGTGCCGGCGGTGAAAAAGGCGGCACCGTCGATACGTTGCTGCGTAATACCCGGATTGCGGTTTCCCGCGCGCGGGATGCGGGTGGGAACTGCTACCGCTTCTTCAGTCCGGCGATGAACCAGCGGGCCCATGACCGCGTCATTCTGGGTAGTGCGCTGAGGACCGCGCTGGCGTCCGATCGGCTGCGGCTGGTGTACCAGCCCCAGGTTTCGCCGCATACGGGTGCCATCCATGGGGTGGAGGCGCTGGCGCGCTGGCATGACCCGGTGCGCGGCGATATCTCGCCGGTGCGCTTTATCCCGCTGGCCGAGGAAACCGGCCTTATCCAGGCGCTGGGGGAATGGGCGCTCCGCCAAGCCTGCCGCCAGATGGCACGCTGGATGGTGGAAGGGATCGGGATTCCGTCGGTGTCGGTCAATCTGTCCGCGCGGCATTTCCGGGAGCCCGGCCTGCCGTCGATGATTGCGGCCATCCTGCAGGAGACCGGCATTCCGGCCAACCGCCTGATGGTGGAAATGACCGAGAGCACGATGATCGCCGATCTGGACAGCACGATCCAGGCGGCGCGTGCCATCCGGACCCTGGGGGTCGGCCTGTCGATGGACGATTTCGGCACCGGTTTTTCCACGCTGGCCAATCTCGTCAACCTGCCGCTGAATGAAGTGAAGATCGATCGCAGCTTCGTGGACGGATTGAATCGGGTCGATGAGAGCCGTCTGATCGTGAACGCCGTCCTTGGTATCGGCCGCAATCTGGGTATGTCGATCGTGGCCGAGGGGGTCGAGACGAAGCAGCAGCTTGAGCTTCTGGACGAGCTGGGATGCCCGGTGGTGCAGGGATTCCTGATTTCCCATCCGCTGGAGGTCGAGCATCTGCCGGGTTGGGTGCGTACGTGGCAGCAATCCTATCCGGCCTCGCTGGCGCGGCTGCCCGCGGCGTAGCCAGGTTGCATGGCCGGGGGCGACGTGCATCCGCTTCGGTCGCCGGCGGGGTGAGTTCGCACGCCGGGCGCCAGCTTCGTACGAACATGACGGGCCGTGACTGCCGGATTGCCGCGCGTTGTTTCCTGCGATCCTGATGGCATTGTACGGCGGGGCGAAAAGGCGCCGCACGGGTGATGTTCGCCGCGTTTCTGCTCTCCACCGATATTTCTGAAGTATCCTCTCATCGAGAGGGTGCGGGATGTCATAAAAACTTAATTGCCCTTCCGATCCTGTTCGATTGAAGCCCGAGGGGGCGAAATGTATTGGAGGAACGGATTAAGGACGGCATCGGGAATAAATGGATGCAGCGGATGCCGCGATCCCGGGACATGGTTCCGGTGAGACAAACCACAAACACGGAAATCGGTGACCGCCTGTTCGCGGGGCTGGTGCGTCTGTCGGGTTGGCTGATCCTTGGCCTGCTGGGTGGGTTGATCGCGGTTCTGGCGTGGGGCGGGCTTTCGGCGTGGTCGGCGTTTGGTCCTG
>NZ_JABEQL010000022.1 GCF_014174215.1 Gluconacetobacter tumulicola
GCCCGTCTGAAGGAATGGCGCGCCGTCGCAACCCGATACGAAAAGACCGCCACCTCGTTCCTCGCTATCCTTCACCTCGCAGCCGCCGCAGATTGGATCAAGATCTAACAGGGCCTAGCTCCGAGGATAATCTGCGATCCAAAGGCCTTTTTACAACTTGCCGTCATCGCCTGACGTCTGCTTTCGTTTGAGACCGTCGCCACAAAATCATCCGACAATTCAACAACGAAAGAGGTCGGGACCCTCAGTCCGAGCATTCTAGCGAACTTGGCTCCCAGCAGTTCCCTAGCCAAATCTGCCGTGCCGTTGTCACAGGAGGCGCTACATTTCATAATAAGATCAACTGGCTGCCCAGTACACCTATCTATAGCTTCTATCCGACATGGCTGTGTCCGTCCTGTTGAGACCTCGCTATAATATGTTATGGCTGCAGCTTCTCTCAACACGTAAATTCTACCCTAAGCGCTGATTCCGCTTCGAAAAAGAAACGATGTGAACGCCTAGCCATGCCCTACACTTGGTCATACGTCTAGATGTGTCTCGACGTATCAGACCCGCACTTCTAAGCACATCATCGGCCACATCGGCAGGGATTACCGCAACCCGCTTCCTCCAGTCGCCCATCGTCTGCCGGCGTTTCTCGAACAGATCGCCACAGCGATAGGTAGCCCCCTTGTCCCCGATCGCATGGGCTGGGGCCAATTGGCCACCTCGCGCGGATAGTCGGTTTCCTCGGCCGCCCAGTTCCGGAAGGTCGAGCGGGGAGGCCATGAACCGTGACGGCCTTTATCCAAGCCGCCAGGTGCAGAGCGTTGGACAGCGCCACATCAGATAATGGCTTGCCTGCCCACTGCCGGGGCGGCCACCGCCAGGCCAGCGAACCGCACGGCCTTGGCTCCGATCCCGTCCTACTTCCTCAACGCCGCTATCACTCCACCGATATCCTCCCGGTCTACCGCTAGATGGTCTCGACCTTCGCCACAGCAGAGGGTTACGGCAAGCTAGCAGCAACGTGGCCCTTCCATCGGACAGGATTCTCCCCAGCCCGCAAGCCATGGGTCCGCGCACAGTCAAGAATGCGCTCCATTTGGCCGCACGCGACTGGTCGTCTCCGTCTTGGTCGCTCATATGGGGCGGAGCACTACCAGCACCAAATCCGTCGCTGTCCACCGCCAGCGTAACTCCACAAACCGGCAAGGCATGCAACTTGAGTGATGCCAGCCAGATGGAGCCCCTTAATCCCGAGGCGTTTCGATACCCCCCTGCCGGTCCTGCGACGCGTCGCCGCTGGGCGGCGCATGCTTCAGCCGCTTCGTCGCGTCCTCGTGCGACAACGGCACCATCTTGCAACCGGTCTTGGTGGGACACGGAGCCCGAGGCGTCGGCGAAACCTGGTCGCGCTTCAGTTGTGGCCAGTCCGGCAGCTTTTCCGAAGGCGGCACCTTCTTGTCTTTCTGCAGATAGCCACCGCTGGAGGGCGGCTCCAGGGCCGATGGCGAACGGGGCGCCGCGGGCGGAGTGCCCGCATCCTGAGCCGATGCCGAGGCCACTGGAGCCGCCGCTATGATCGCCAGCGCAATCCATGCGGCCGCAAGAGACTGTTTGCAAACCTGCCCTGCTGGCCCTCCTACCGGGCAGCCCCTCGCCGAGCGCGCCTCATGGCAGCGATCTGGAAAATTATGCATGGCATACCCCTCCATTGCATGAGCCAAGGTAGCACGACCGCCGCCACGAGGTTCCGAACACCACGCCGTCAGCAGCCGCACGCCACAGGCGAATGGATGAAACAGCCACCCTGGTGGCTCTACGAAAAAATGCCGTCATTACAAGAAACAAAATAGGACACCCTCCAGCCCCGTAACACGGCGCCCCACCGGAAACCCGACCGCGGAAGAATTTTGTCCGATCCGCAACCCTATAGGCACAGCCGCGTAGGATCAGACATGCCTCCCGACGGGGGAGCGCCACGGATGGCGCTCTCGAGGCGGTCCCGGCGGATGAAACCTCCCCGCCCACGACCGACCGGCAGCCCACGAGCACCGCCCACCCAGCCAAGAAAACGCAGGCGTGAAGACGGTCTCCCCGGGCACAAACCGGCGATCGCGCGGATAAATCCGCCGAGGCTCCGCGTTCCCCTTGAAACGGAAAGGAAGTCATCATGCCAATCCAGGAAAAGCCCCTGTCCGACGCGTTCTATGAGACGCTGAAAGACATTTATTTCGCCGAAAAGCAGATCCTGAAGGCCCTCAAGAGGTCGGTCCGCGCCGCCCACGCGCCGGACCTCAAGGAAGCGTTCGAAACGCACGCCGCGGAAACCGCCCATCATGTCGAGCGACTGAACGAGGTGTTCGGCCTGATCGGCAAGGCGCCGCGCTCCAAGACCTGTGAAGCGACACAGGGCATTCTGGCCGAAATGGAAGAGGATCTCGAAGATTTCGGCTCGACCGAAGCGGCGGACGCGGTGCTGATCGGGTGCGCCCAGTCCATCGAACATTATGAAATCTCCCGGTACGGCACGCTGAAGGCATGGGCCGCCACCCTCGGCCTTACCCAGGCCGAAAAACTTCTCGGCGAAACACTGGAAGAAGAGAAGCGGACCGACGCCCTCCTCACCGAAATCGCCGAACGTGAGAGCAATCCGGAGGCCATGCTCCAGGCAAGCTGACCCTCCTTCGGGCGCCCCTCGGGAAAACCGGGGGGCGCCCTATCGCCCGCCATCGCCTGGCGCTGTCGGCACCGACACCATCACGGGCGGAGATATGCCCGCACCAGCCGCCCATCACGACCAGGCAGCCAGAATCTCGTCAGCAGCCGCGGTTTCGACCTGCTGCCCATACCGCGTATGATAGACGCGCGGCGACGCATCATGCGCGGAATCCGAAGAACTACAGAGCACATCAATCGCAATGACAACACGGTAGCGACGGTCGATCGCCCCCAGCATGGTAGCCAACACGCAGATATCGGTCTCACCACCCGTGATGACCAGCGTATCCGTTCCCCGCCGGACAAGCCGCGATTGCAGATCCGTCCTCATCCAGGGCGAATAGACATGCTTGTCCACCATTTCCGCCGGCGGCACGAAACAGCGCAATTCCGGCACCCGCTCCACCATGCCCACCCCAATCCGCTCCAGCATCATCGAGGCCCAGTACCGATAATAACGGCGCCACGTCCCCCCCTCACCCTGATGGCTGGCAGGGATGAAGCGCGTAAAGATCGTTCTCTCCGGCGCGTGGGCGGCGATCCGCTCCACCGTCGGGCACACACGCTTCATCCACGGCATGTACCAAGTCGGTCTCTTCCGCAAACAGGCGCTGCATGTCGACGCACAGATGCATGCAGTTCGCCCCGAGGGCACCATAGCGGAGATCGTCAGGCATGCAGCTCCCTATCCTCTCTCCTCGGGCCTGTCAGTCATGCGTGATGGGAAGCGCACGCGCCATGCGCAGGTGCTCCGTCAGCGTGGGCAGCGCATGCGTGGCAAAGTCCCGCAGCGCCTGGTCCTCCTTGCCCTCGCTGTAGCGCGTGAAGAGCGACACGGCATCCTCATGCGCCGCGATCTGCTCGGTGCGGTACTGCCGATCGAAGCCAAGCCCTTTGAGGTTGCGCAGTTGGTTCAGCTTCGTCTCATGCGACTGGTCCAGCACGGCAGGCGGTGCCGCAATGCCGGCGCGTCCGGCAATGGCCTCCTTGAGCTGCGCCGTCGTCGCCTGATGGTCCTTCAGCATCCGGTCGGCAAAAGCCTTCACGGAGGCATCCATACTGCGCTCCTGCGCCAGTTTGGCAGACTGGATCTCGAACATGTCGCTCAACGCCACAGTCCGCACAAAATCGTCGGTCGAGGGGCTGACCCCCAGCAGCGAATTGACGCCGGACCGTTCGCCAACCGATTGCGCTTGCACGGGGCCAGCGCCCGCCAGCAAGACAAGTACCGCCGCGCCGGTCGCGGTCAGGGCGGTACGATATGTCATGAACATGACGATTTCCTTCGGCTGAATGATTGGGTTTCCTGCTCTGATTCGCAGCAGGACACAGACAGGTGCGCCACGGCACACTTCTGTCGCTGGTGAGCGCCAGAACAACACGGCGTCACGCAGGATCAAAAAGTCTTTAACGATGAATAAGTTTTTTAAATATGCCTACACCTGTTTGTGAGAACGCACCGTGAGGAGTTTCGGCACCCGGGCGCAGGAAACGCGCGTCCGATCGCCGCCAGCATGCGCTTGCGGACAGGCACTCAGCCAATCCCCTTGCCACCCGTGACGCCATAGACCTCGCCATTGATAAAGCTCGCTTCCTCAGATGCCAGCAATACATAGACCGGAGCCAGCTCCACCGGCTGCGCCGGCCGCCCGAAATCGCTGTCCTTTCCGAATTCCTCGACTTTTTCCTCCGGCTGACCGCCGCTCGGCTGCAAGGCGGTCCATACGGGCCCCGGTGCCACGACGTTCGCGCGCACCCCCTTCTTGATCAGCTGCTTTGCCAGCGCCTTGGTATAGGCCACGATGCCGGCCTTGGTCGTCGCATAATCCAGCAGAATCTCCGACGGCCGATAGGCCTGGATCGAGGCCGTAGTGATGACC
Source organism: Gluconacetobacter tumulicola (assembly GCF_014174215.1). Classification (GTDB taxonomy): domain Bacteria; phylum Pseudomonadota; class Alphaproteobacteria; order Acetobacterales; family Acetobacteraceae; genus Gluconacetobacter; species Gluconacetobacter tumulicola. Next base: position 4,587 of record NZ_JABEQL010000022.1, read on the forward strand.
GATGCCCCAGGCGCCAGATACGGCACAGCCGCCCGCGTAATCCAGTACAGCGCATAAAGATTCGTCTTCATCGTGCGGTCGAAATCCTCGCTGGACAAATCCTCCAGCGTCTCGCGAAACTGCTGCCGCCCGGCATTGACGACCAGGATATCCAGGCCGCCCAGCGCCGTTACGGCCATGTCCACCAGTTCATGGCACCATGTCTCATCACGGATGTCGCCGGGCAGCGCCACGCCCCGCCGGCCTTCCGCCAGGATCAGCGCAATGACGTCCCGCGCATCCGCTTCCTCCTCCGGCAGGTAAGCAATGGCCACATCCGCACCCTCGCGAGCAAAGGCAATCGCAGCGGCACGGCCTATACCTGAATCCCCGCCGGTCACCAGTGCCTTCCGGCCTTCCAGCCTGCCCGAACCGCGATAGCTGCTTTCTCCATGGTCGGGCACCGGCACCATTTTCCCCACCAGGCCCGGCGCAGGCTGCGGTTGCCTGGGAAAGGGCGGGGCCGGATATTGCACACGCGGATCCTGCATCCCTGAACGCGTCTCCATGAACATTCCTTTCATATCAAACGACAAAAAGGAAACGCACCACAAAATGCCGGCACCCGACTGACGCCTGCCAGCCGGGTGCCCCAAGGACGCTCATCGGTTAGATAAAGTTGCAGGCAATTTCATCATGATCCGTCGCGCGCCCATCACGGCCGCGCATGCCGCCACGCTGCCGCCGCCTCACGAACCCTTGTGGGACGCCTGGCCACCCTTGCGGCCCGCCTCTGCTGCCCGCTCGGGATCATCGGCGAAATTCCCCGCCTTATGCCCGGCGCCACCGCTGGCATGCCCGGCACTCCCGCCATGACTATGCTGGCCGCCCTTGCGCCCTGCCTCGGCCGCCCGTTCGGGATCGTCGGCAAAATTGCCCCCCTTATGTTCGGCACCACCGCTGCCATGCGCGGCAGTCCCGCCATGGCTATGCTGGCCTCCCTTGCGGCCAGCCTCGGCCGCCCGTTCATGATCCTGCGCAAAATTGCCCGGATTATGCCCGGCACCCCCGCCCCCACGGCTATCCGCCGCATGCACGAGAGACGAATGATATTTTTCAAGTAAGATCATGGAATTCTCCTGTTTTTTCGAAAATCGAACCGAGCATCACACCGCAGCCTCACGGACCTGCCCGGCTCCTGCCCCTGCAATACACCCGTTGGGATAAATTTATAAAATTTTCTTTTCTAGAAAGGATATTTTCAAACGCATATGAAATGAACTAGCTGATTGATGTGACAGGAAGATTCCCCTCGAAACCACCAGTCACCCACTCGTGAACTCCACGCACAACACACTGAGACCGCAAAAGGAATTTCTATATTCCTCGTTCATTTCATAATTTTTTCCATTCCTCCGCTTGGGCAGGCAGTCCGGCCGTCGTCACCCCCCATTCCCTGACGCAACACGGGCCTTGCCATTTCCACGCACACACGAACCGCCCAGCATGAAGAAGACGGAACGGGGCTACGCCCCTCCAGGCCCCACACAACGAGCCCGGGCAGGCCCGAAAGGCCGTCGCGATGAAAGCCGCAACCCGCAGCGACTGGCCGCGTTGCACGCACCGGCCGCCCGAGGCCGGCGCGTGGCCATTCTTCTGTCCGGCGCGAGAAGGTTGCCTGCCATGACGTCCGAACTCTGGGCCCTGCTCTGGTCCGCCATCCTCTGCCTGGCGCTGCCCGTGTTCTACGGGTCCCTCTATTCCCGCCAGATCGGACAGGCCGGCGTGATCGGCAACCGCGAAGGCGTCCCCGAACCAACGGGGGCGGCAGGACGGGGCCTGCGGGCGCACCGCAACCTGGTGGAAAACCTGCTCCCCTTCGCCATTGTCGTGCTGGTCGCGCGCGCCGCCGGCATCTCCAACAGCATGACCGTGCTGGGCGCATGGCTGTTCCTGGGGGCGCGGGTGGTCCATGCCGCGAGCTACATCGCCGGCATTACCGGCATCCGCACGCTGGCATGGCTGGTGGGCGCGGCCGGAATCGTGCTGATCATCGTACAGATCTTCTGACCGGCACCGCGCCCGATTCAGCGTTTCAGAAGGTTGGTCTTGGCCAGATCGAGAATCTTATCCCCCCGGCCGCTCATGATCGCACGGAGAACATACAGACTGAACCCCTTCACCTGCTCGGCCTTGAGCGTAGGCGGCAGCGAAAGCTCCTGGGTCGCGGTCACCACATCCAGCAGCGCCGGCCCGTCATGGGCCAGGATTTCGGCCACAGCCCCCGGCAGGTCACCCGGGTCCTCGACGCGCAGGGCATGGATGCCCATCGCCCGCGCCATCGCCGCGAAATCCGGATTCTTCAGATCGACGCCGACATCGACAAAGCCCGCAGCCTTCATTTCCAGCGCGACGAAACCCAGCACGCCATTGTTGAAGATCACGATCTTCACCGCCAGGTCCTGCTGCGTCAGCGTGATCAGGTCGCCCATCAGCATGGTAAAGCCCCCATCGCCCGAAAGCGACACCACCTGCCGCCCCGACTGCGCGGCCTGGATGCCGATCGCATGCGGCATGGCGTTGGCCATGGAACCATGACCCGATCAGCCGGCGCCTGCCATTCATCTTCAGGTAGCGGGCGGCCCAGATGGTGGGCGTGCCGACATCCGCGGTAAAGACCGCGTCCTCCGCCGCCGCCTCACTGACCAGCTTCGCCAGATATTGGGGGTGGATCGGCCTGCGCCCGGGCGTGCCGGTCGCCAGATCATCCAGCCCTTCCCGGGCCTTGGCATAATGGTTCAGGCTGTTGTCCAGATGCGTCCGATCCGCCTTCACCGTCACTTTCGGCAGCAAGGCGGCGATCGTCGCCCTCACATCGCCGACCAGCCCCAGATCCAGCTTGCAGCGCCGCCCCAGATTCTGCGCCCGGATATCGACCTGCGCGATCCGGGCCTCGGCGGGCAGGAACTGCTTGTAGGGAAAATCGGTCCCCAGCATCAGCAGCACGTCGCACGCATTCATGGCGGCATAGCCGGACGAAAACCCGATAAAGCCCGTCATCCCCACATCGTAGGGATTGTCATATTCCACCCATTCCTTGCCACCCAGCGCATGCACGATCGGGCTCTTGAGTGCCTCCGCCAGTTGCAGCAGCAGCCCATGGGCCCCCGCGCAGCCCCGGCCACAGAACAGGGTGACGCGCCCGGCACCGTTCAGCAGTTCCGCCAGCGCGACCAGTTCGGCTTCCGCCGGCCGCACCAGCGGCACCGGCGGCAACAGCCCCCGGCGCGCCGCATGGGTCCCAGGCGGCGCCGGACGCAGCGCGACATCCCCGGGAATGACCACCACAGCCACGCCGCGCAGCCCTACGGCGGCCCGAATGGCATTTTCCAGCACATAGGGCAGTTGGGACGGATCGGAGACAAGCTCGCAATAATGGCTGCATTCGCGAAACAGGTTCTGCGGATGCGTCTCCTGGAAATAGCCGCCGCCGATTTCCCCCGACGGAATATGCGCAGCAATCGCCAGCACCGGCGTCCGGCTGCGATGGGCATCGAACAGACCGTTGATCAGGTGCAGATTACCCGGCCCGCACGACCCCGCGCAGACGGCCAGCTGATTCGTGATCTGCGCGTCTCCCGCCGCCGCAAAGGCCGCGACCTCCTCATGGCGCACATGCACCCACTCGATGGCCGGCCGAACCCGCAGCGCCTCCGTCAGGGCGTTCAGGCTGTCGCCCACAACGCCGAACATGCGTTTCACACCCGCTTCAACAAGCGTATCCGCGATCAGGTCGGCAACGGTGCTGACAGGCATCCACTCTCTCCCGATATGTCATGGAATCGACAGCCGCCTGAATGGACGGGTCGGCCTGGCGCGCGCGCAGCCCTCCGTCGAGGCGATCGGCATGGACGGCCGGCCCACCCCGACCACCTTGGCGTGAATCGCTACGAGCGGGCGTCCCGAAAGTTCCCCTCTCCCGCCGATGCCCGCCAGGCAGGCATGCCAAGACCCTTTCAGGACGGAGACTTCGCCCTGCCGTGCCGGGGCTTCTTCTTCCCCGCCGGCTCGAACATCGCCCGGCAGCGCGGCGAAAGCTGGTCGACCTTCTTCTTCATGCAGGCCGTTACCTTGTCTTCGTCGGGAATGGCGAAGGTGCAGAGCTTGATCGCATCACCCCGGCAGGCGGCACTCTGCTCCTCGCGAGACGCGGCATGCGCCGTGCTCACGCAGAGCACGGCGAGGGCAAACAAGACGAATGCGGACATTCTCAAGGCGACTTCTCCCCAACGGCAGAGGATCAACGAACGGCCGCCTCGGACGTGCGGGTGAGCGCGGCATACCCGCCTACAATCCCGCAAGCGTGGGGCCGTTAACGCATTCAACGGCCGAAAGTTTTGCCCCGTCGGCCCAGGCGTCCGACGGGCGCAGTTTCCAGACGTAAGCCGGCCGCTGCCCCCAATCCGACATGGCAGCGAAAAAACCGCCGCCATCAGCCCCCATCGGCGAGCAATGCCCGCCGCCTGTCCGCGCAACAGCCCGTCCGATGCCATTTATATGTTTCCAAACGTAACCATCTGTGTTTTACACCCGCGAATGACACCGATTCGCAATATCGCCCGCACGCTGGGTCGCTCTGCCCAGGCCTCCCTTCTCGTCGCTTCCGGTAGCGCAGCAATCGGCCTCAGCGGTGCGCACGCAGCATCCGCATCCGCAGATCTCCCCACCCCCGCCGGTCAGCCACCCGCACCCGTTCCGCCACAAGAACGTCAGCGAAAGGCGCGGAAAGCAAAGGACACTGAAAAGCCAGATGCGCCCGCCCCGGAAATCCTGCGCGTGGTCGGAGAGCGCAACTCATACGCCACCCCCGACAGCGGCATGGGCGACAAAAGGCCTACGGCCTTCCTGCAGCAGACGCAGACCACCCACGTCATCACGCACCAGACCCTCGCCGATTTCGCACCACAGACGATGGAGGACATGGCGAAATACGTCCCCGGCGTCGCCATCGGCAACAATTTCGGCGGCACGCAGGACGCGCTGATCAAACGCGGCTTCGGCGCCATCGACGATGGCTCCATCCTGCGCGACGGTATCCGCATGCCCATCGGCCGCAACTATCAGGGCGCCACCACCGAACGGGTCGAAATTCTCAAAGGTCCCGCCTCGCTGTTTTACGGCATGCAGGAGCCCGGCGGCGTCATCAACGTCATCACGAAGGCCCCGAACCACAATCATTGGGACGGGGAGTTCGGCACGCAATGGAGCTCCCTCGGGGGCGGCAACGGCCATGTCGACGTCTCCGGCCCAGCCACGCGCGACATCGCATTCCGCGTGATCGGCGAATATCGCAACGAGAATTACTGGCGCAATTTCGGCGCCAACCGCCAGACCCTCGTCTCCCCCTCACTGGACTGGAAACATGGACGATGGGACGCATCCGCCTCCTACGAATTCGTCCAGTACGACAATGTTCTCGATCGCGGCGCCGTCTTCGTCGGCAACAACCCCATCTCCGGCCCACAGAAGCGCCTCGACGAGCCCTGGACCGCCTCCTTCGGCAACCGTCACCTCCTCGCGTCGCAGATCAATTTCCGCATGACGCCCCATGACCGTTTCCGCCTTTCCGGCGGCTACAACAATGACGACTACCACGATCGCCAGGCCGACCCGTCCAGCTACAACCCCGTCACCGGCATTCTCATGCGTTGCTACCGCTCCAATGGCGGCACCATTCGCGCCAATGGCGACATAGCGTTCGACTACATCGCCACCCATGAATTATGGGGCATGCGCCACGAGATCACAGCCGGCGTCGATTACGAAAACCGACGCCAGGACCAGGGCCTGTTCTACCAGTCCGCCAATGTCGGGGGCTTCCTGCCGTCCGACCCGGTCTACGGCCAGCTTCAACCGGTCGGCACCCCCAACAGCAGCAGCAGCAACCTGCAGCAGGATATCGACAGCGTCTCGGGCTACGTGAAGGATAATATCCACCTCACGCGGCAGATCACCGTCAGCGGCGGCGTCCGCTACCAGTGGTTCCACATCCGCTACGGCAGTGGCATCCCCTTCGACCTGACGACGAACGCCGGCTACACCAAGCCCCTGCCCTTCGCCGCGATCGTCTGGCAGCCCCTCAAGACGGTCTCGTTCTACGGCGACTACTCGCAGTCGTTCGGGGCCAATCTGCTCTCGGCCGGCACCGTGCTGCAGGGCGGCTACAAACCCACGACGGGGCGCGAGTTCGAGGTCGGCGCCCGCTACGACAATGGATGGCTCACCAGCGATCTCGCGCTGTACAATATCCACAAGAAGAATGTCCTCCAAAGCGCCGGGCTCGATGAAAACGGAAACAATATCCAGCGCCTGACCGGCCTTGCAGGGTCGAAGGGGCTCGAATTCAGCCTGACCGGAAATCTGTCCCGGCACTGGAGCACGATCCTCTCCTACGCCTGGACCGACGCCCGCACCCTGCGCGACACGCCCGAGGACCAGGGAAAGCAGCTCATCGGCGTACCCAGGAACTCCGGCAGCCTCTATGCGACCTGGCACGGAACGCTTCCCTGGCAGGATATCGCGATGCGGGCAGGCGGCGGCGTGCACCTGGTGGGAACGCGCTCCGCCACCCTCACCAACAGCTATCAGGTGCCCGGCTACGGCACGGTCGACGCGTTCGCATCCTGGAGCCTCCCCCATGTTCTGGGCCGGCGCCTCAGCCTCCAGGTGAATGCCATCAACCTGCTCAACCAGGGCTATATCATAGCCCCTACCGGTTCCGCCTACCGCAACAGCTGGGGGCAGGGCCGCACGGTCAATGTCGCCACCAGGATCGTGTTCTGAAATCCTCGCCGGCCATCTGCCACGGATGAACGGTCTATTCCCGGCGCCGGAACCGCGTGGAGAGGATGATCGCCGATGTCGTCCGCTCCACCCCGTCCAGCATGCCGATCCGGTCGATGACCCGGTTGATGGTCTCGGTCGAGCCCGCGCCGACAATGGCGATCATGTCCACCATGCCGCTGACGGCATGCAGCTCGCGGATTTCCCGGATCGGGCGCAGCGCCGCCTCGACCGAAGCCGCCTGGCGCGGCGTGACCGTGATCATGACATGCGCCCGCACGGCATCGGCATCATGGGCAGGGATGACGGTCGTATAACCCGCGATCAGCCCGGCCCGCTCCATCCGCTCGATCCGGCTCTGCACCGTCGTGCGCGACAGGCCGACACGGCGGGCCAGCGCGACGGTGGAGATCCGCGCATTGCCCTCCAGCAGGGCCAGCAGGGCCTTGTCCGTCTCATCAGGTTGCATAATGCCGATTATATCCGACATTCTGCCGAAAGAAAGCGCCGATCGCGCGTCACTCCGCCCATTGTGTCCGGCCGCGTTCCTTCGTTCCATCTCCGTATCGCATAGGAATCAGGAACGATGGGCATGAAGAAGATACTGGTTGCCGGCGCCGGCAAGATCGGCTCCACGATCGCGGACTTCCTCGATGCGACTGGCGAATACGCCGTCACGCTGATCGACCGGGACCAGCAGGGCCTGGACCGCGCCGATGTCGGCCCCCAGGTCCGCCGCCTCCAGGCCGACATCGCGCAGCCCGGCGCCCTGGCCCCGCTGATGGAGGGCCATTACGCCGTCCTCTCCGCAGCCCCCTACCATCTCACGACCGCGATCGCCGCCGCCGCCGCCTCGGCGGGCATTCATTACCTGGACCTGACCGAGGACGTAGCCAGCACCCGTGCGGTCCGCGAGCTGGCGGCCGGCGCGTCCTCCGCCTTCATCCCGCAATGCGGCCTGGCCCCCGGCTTCGTGTCCATCGTGGCTCATGACATCGCCCGGCGCTTCGACCGCCTGGACACGATCCACCTGCGGGTCGGCGCCCTGCCGGAATTCCCCTCCAACGCGCTGGGCTACAACCTCACCTGGAGCACCGACGGCGTCATCAACGAATATATCGAGCCCTGCGAGGCGATCGTGGACGGCCAGCGGCGCATGGTGCCGGCGCTGGAAGGGCTGGAAACGATGGGCGTCGACGGCGTGACCTACGAGGCCTTCAACACCTCGGGCGGCCTCGGCTCGCTGTGCGAGACCTATGCCGGGGCGGTGCGCGAACTCAACTACCGCACCATCCGCTATCCCGGTCACGCCCAGGCGATGAAGATGCTGCTGCGCGACCTGCGGCTGGCGGACCGGCGCGACCTGTTCAAGGATATTCTCGAATACGCCCTGCCGGTCACGCAGCAGGACATCGTGCTGGTCTTCGTCACCGTGTCAGGCTGGCGCGACGGCCGGCTGACGCAGGAAAGCTTCGTCCGCCGCATCTACGGCGAGACGGTCAACGGCCGCCCCCGCACCGCCATCCAGATCACCACCGCCGGCGCGATTTGCGCGGTGCTGGACCTGCTGAAGGACGGCCACCTCCCCGCCCGGGGCATCATCCGCCAGGAGGATATCGCGCTCGGCGCCTTCCTCGAAAACCGCTTCGGGCGCGTCTATCAGGGCCGCCGCCCCAGCGCCTGACCGCCCGACGGGGCATGCGCCCATTGCGTGGCGCAAGGAAAGGCCCCGCTGAATGTGATCTGGTTCCCCCACGCCCACACGCCTACACAATAAGGCGTCAGGCGGCCCTGCCGGAGGCCATCTCCGGCGGGCGCCCGCACTGAGTCTCTTCCAGGTCGATCTTGGAGCGTGTGTCATGACCAATCCAGTATGGATGGCTGGTATGGCGCCTATGGAAGCCAACCCGGCAAAGCCGGCAACCCGACAGCAGACTTCGAAAGCAACGTCCCCCCACCATCGGGCCCGGCTCATCGGGGCCGGACTGCTCATCCTGGCAGGATTGGCGCCGTCCCTGGTACCCCTGCATTCCGCCTGGGCCCAGGCCCGCGGCCCCCAGTCCGAAGAGATCACGGCCGAGGGCCAGGGCATGGGCGATGAAGAGGTCCAGCGGATACCCGTTACCTTTTACCGGGCCGATCTGGCGACCGCCCCGGGAGCCCGGGACCTTGTGGCCCGGATAGACCGCGCGGCCCTGACGGTCTGCGGCGACAGTACCGCCATCGGTTCGGAACTCCGCCGTGCGATCGAACGCTCGGACTGCCGGCGCGACGCCCTGATGCGTGCGGTCAGGGATGTGAATGATATCAACGTGAATGACGCCGCAAGCCAGTACGACCTGGAGGAATAGCGTGATCCCACCGCTCCCGGAGGCGCGGCCATGCCTGTGCCGTGATCCGGGAGCCCCGGGATCTTCCCTCTATCGCGCCCCTGCCGGAACGGTACCGCGCACGGGCGCACGGCCGATGCCCAGCGCCATCAGCGCCGCCAGCACGCCCGCGCAGCCGGCCAGCACCAGCATGTCCCGATAGCTGCCCTGGGCCTGGCGCAGCAGCCCGGCCAGCGACGCGGCACAGGCCGCGCCGATCTGGTGCCCGAACACCACCCAGCCGAACACCATGGGCGCCGCACGCTCGCCGAACGCCACATTGGCCAGGCGCAGCGTCGGCGGCACGGTCGCGATCCAGTCCAGCCCGTAGAAGATGCCGAACACCGTCAGACTGCCCGGCGAGAAATCGCAGAACGGCAACGCCACCAGCGAGAGGCCACGCAGCCCGTAATAGGAAAACAGCAGCCAGCGCGCATCCATCCGGTCGGTCAGCCAGCCCGACAGCGTGGTGCCGAACAGGTCGCACAGCCCCATCATGGCCAGATACCCCGCCGCCGGCACCTCACCGATCCCATGATCGGCACAGATGGCGATGAAATGCGTGCCGATCAGCCCATTGGTGGTAAACCCGCACACGAAAAACGTCAGGAACAGAAACCAGAAATCGCGTTTCCGCACCGCATCGCACAACGCCCCCACCGCCATGTGCAGCGGGTTGCGGTCGGGCGGCGGGGGCGGCACATAATCCGGCGGCGCCCCATGCGGCAGAAGCCCGAGCCGCTCGGGATGTTCGGGCAGGAACAGCGCCACCAGCGGCACCAGAACCAGGCAGGCGATGGTCACCGCCAGCACCGGCGCGCGCCAGCCATGGTCATGGGCCAGCGCCGCCAGGGCCGGCAGGAAGAACAGCGATCCGGTGGCCGTGCTGGCCGCCAGCAGCCCCATGACGGTGCCGCGCCGGGCCACGAACCAGCGATTCACCACCGTCGCCCCCAGCACCATCGCCACGGCCCCGGTCCCCAGCCCGGTCAGCATCCCCCAGGTGACGAAGAACTGCCAAGGCTGCGTCATGAACAGGGACAGGAAACTGGCCCCGCCGATCAGCAGCAGCGCGCCGACCAGCGTGCGGCGTATCCCCACCGCCTGCATCAGCGCCGCCGAAAACGGGCCGACAAAACCATAGAGGAAGATGCCGAACGCCGCGGTGGCGGAAATCCCGGCCCGGCTCCAGCCCAGATCCATCTGCAACGGCATCATCAGCACGCCCGGCGTGGCACGCACCCCCGCCGACACCAGAAGCGACAGAAAGGTCAGCCCCACCACCCCCACGAACGCGTAGGCGGGCCGGGAAACCTTGCGGGAAACAGGGAGCGGGCTCATATGACTGACCGGTCAGTTCAAGATCGCGCCACGTTACGTACCGATCGGTAACATCGTCAAGCGGATTTCCCCATGCGCTCCTCCCCCGCCCCGCGCCCTCCCCGACGCCCGACGGCGGCCGACAGGCTCCGCCAGTCGGCCCGCGACCTGTTCTACCGCCAGGGCATCCGCGCCGTGGGGGTGGAGGAGATCGTGCAGAATGCGGGCGTGACCAAGCCGTCGCTCTATCGCGCCTTCGCCTCCAAGGACGGGCTGGCCACGGCCTTCCTCGCCGACTACCAGCAATGTTTCTGGGACCGGATCGCCCTCGTCCGCGCCGAACACCCCGACGACGCCCGCGCCCAGCTCCTGGCCTATTTCGACGGGCTGGCCGAACGTTCCGCCGCCGCCGACTATCGCGGCTGCGCGCTGACCAACGCTATCCTCGAATATCCCGACCGCGCGCACCCGGTGCGGCAGGAAGCAGCCCGCCTCAAGCATCAGGTGCGGGACTGGCTGGTCGACCGCGCCCAGCAGATGGGGGCGACCAATCCGGAACAGCTTGCCGACGGCCTGATCCTGCTGATGGAAGGCGCCTATGTCGTGGGCCAGGCCTTCCCGCCGCCGGGGCCGGCCGCGCGGGTGGGCGCATGCGCGCGCCTGCTGATCGACGCCCAGTGCGGGCCGGGCTGAGAACCTGTTTGGAAATGCGCGCTGGTGGCGATCCGACGCGCGTTTCCTGTGCTTCGGTGCTCACTTCCATCAAGGCCGCTCCGCTCCGATGCTCGGAAACACACGCCGGGCGCGGCCCGCCGCCTATCGGCGGCTCAGGTCACAAAGCGCGTCGATCTTGTCCGCCAGGGCGGCAATCCCCTGACGCAGGCTGTCGGGCATCTGCGGAACAGATTGCACGCGCCTGTTCAACTGCTCCACATCCGACTGGATTTCGGCCAGAAGCAGGCTGGCTTCCGAATCGATGCCATTTTCATCACGACGCCGCATGCCCGACACCCTTTTCTGACCGGATAACGCCATCCTGTGACCGACTATGGCTGAAAGCAGCGCATGGCGATACTCAAGCCCCCGCGCCATCCCACAATCGAAACGTCTTCAACCTCCCTTATGGGCCGAGAGATCGACATCCACGCCGACCGCCAGCGCAACCCACTGGCCACTCGCCCACGGCCCCTGCCCGACATTGAAGGCGGAACGAACCAGGTCCAGATGCCCCCTGGCATGCGCCGTATCACCGCTGATCTCCAGCGTGAACGGCAACGTTTCCGGCCGGCTGACACCATGGATCGTCAGCCGACCGATGGCCTGATAGCCATTGCCTCCCGTCGCCACAAAGCGCGTGGCCTCGAAAGTAGCGGTGGGAAAGGCCGCGACATCGAACCAGTCGCGGCCGGGCATCGCCCCGTCGCGCTGCCGGTCGCCGGTCGCGGCACTGGCGATGTCGATGGTGATCAGGGCATGGCCCGCCTCGGGATGCGCCGGATCGAACGAGATCGTGCCGCCGAATTTGCCGAAATGCCCGCTGAACGGGCTGCCGGTCTGCATGCCGGAGAAGCCGACCGTGCTGTGGGCGGCATCGATCGTCCACTCGGCCGCCAGCGAGGGCCGCGCGAGGAACAGAGTGGCCGCGACGGCCGCGAAGGCCGTCCTGTTGAAAAAAGACATCGGATTACTCTCCCTGGCGCAGGGTACGGCGGCCGAAGGCCGGCAGCATCTGCCGCAGGACATTGTCGTGCAGAATAATATGATGACGCAGAGCAGCCGCCACATGCAACATGATCAGCGCCAGCAGGCTCCAGGCCGCCCAATGATGAACGATCTTCAGCACCGCCTCGGCCGGCGCCTTGTCGACCAGCGTGGACAGGACCGGCAGGTCGGGCCACGGCACGACGGAAAACAGCACGGTCGGAATGCCCAGCACCGAAGCCGAGACCAGCGCCCAGCCACTGAGCGGCAACAGAAGCTGCAATCCATACAGCGCGGCATGGGTCAGATGCGCCGCCCGCCGCTCTACCGGCTTCATGCTCTCCGGCAGGCCTGGCGCCGCATGCGCCAGGCGCCAGCCCACACGCAGCACGATCAGGAACATGATGGTGATGCCGATGGATTTATGAAGCTGGTAGAGCTGGAAGACCCGCATCGGGGCAAGCGGCAGATGGTCCATCACCAGCCCCATCGCGATCAGGACCAGGATGCCCAGCGCGATCGCCCAATGCAGGACGATCGCGACGGCCGTATACCGCGTGGCCCCGCCGCCTTCACGCGCGGCTATGGCCATGACGGTCAGTCCTTCTTTTCGAAGGCGCCGGCAATGCGCAGCGTGACCTCATCGCTGACATAAGGCACATACTTGCTCACGCCGAAATCGCTGCGCTTGACGGTGCCGGTGGCCTCGAAACCGGTGGTGTATTTCTTGTCGAGCGGGTTCACGCCGGCGCCGATGAAATGCACCTTCAGCGTCTCGGGCTTCGTCACGCCATGGATCGTCAGGTTCCCCGCGACGACGGCATCACTCTTGCCGGTCAGTTTCACGCTGGTCGAGACAAAGGTGGCGTTGGGGAATTTCTCGACGTCGAACCACTCGGCACCTTTCAGCTCGCCATTCAGCACGTCACTGGTGGTCTGCACCGAGGCCACGGGGATCGTGACCGACAGGCTGGACGCCGCCGGCGTCTTCGCATTCAGCTCCAACGTGCCCGACACGTTGGAAAACACACCCGCATAGTTGGTGAAGCCGAAATGCAGGACCGAGAACCCGACCTGCGTATGGCTGGGCTCGACCGCATAATGGCCCGACTGAACCTCGGCCGGGCTGCCCGCCGCCTGGGCGGCAAGGGGCAGGCTGGCGGCAATGGCCAAGGCCGTGAAAAGCGAATAGGCGCTGCGCTTCATGGGAAACTACTCCGAAATCAGGACAAATGCACACCGAACACCCGGACCACCAGGCCCGAACCGTTCCGCTGCATCCAGACATAGCGGAGGTCCTGAAATACAATAACAAAAATGACGGAAACGGATCGTTTCCATTTTCGCACCCGGCTATGCTGCCCCCATGACCGACAGCACACCCCCCGCCCCCCTCCTGCCCCGCGTCGGCTGCGGCGCCGCCATCATCGAGGACGGCAAACTCCTGCTGGTCCTCCGCCGAAAGGACCCGGAAGCCCAGCATTGGGGCCTCCCCGGCGGCAAGCTCGACCTCTACGAGACCGTCGCCGACGCCACCATCCGCGAAATCGCCGAAGAACTCGGCATCACCATCACCCTCACCAGCCTGCTCTGCATCGTCGACCAGATCGACCGCCCCCGCGCCAGCCACTGGGTCGCCCCCGTCTTCCGCGCCACCATCCAGACCGGCACCCCCACCATCCAGGAACCCCACGCCCTCGCCGACTGGGGCTGGTTCCCCCTCACAGCCCTGCCCACTCCGCTGACCGAGGCAACACGACAGGCGCTGGTGGCGCTGGGGACGGGTGCGTCCTGAGGCTCCCAGAGCGGACCTCGCCTTCAAGGTGGATTGCTCATCATCTTGTCTCAAAGAGCTTACGGACGTCAGAAAGTTTGCTTGGAAAGGCGCTGAAACGCCGTGCGAAAACATCACATCGAATTCTGCGCTTTACTTAAATGACCGATGGTCATAATTTGTGACCATCGGTCACAAAGGGAACTTTCATGTCGAACGGTAAACTAGCGCTTGTCACGGGTGCTTCGAGCGGCTTGGGAATCGCGTTAGCCGAGGATTTAGCTCGACGAGGCTATAATCTTGTGCTCACCGCGCGGTCGGAGCAACCCATGCAGGAGCTGGCGGAACGTCTGCGCTCCGCACGAAATATCGATGTTGTCGTTGAGGTATCGGACTTGTCGGTGGCGGGTGGAGCCGCTCAGTTGATTTCCAACTTAGACGCGCGAGGTCTAGCGCCCGACACGCTCGTTGCGAATGCGGCTTTTGGTATCAATGAAGCTTTCGCCTCGCACGATCCAACCCGTCTCGTCGCCATGCTCCAGCTCAACGTGATTTCCCTAACTGAACTCGCGCAAGTCTATGCTTCCCGCATGAAAGCCGCCGGGCGGGGACATATCATGTTAGTCGCAAGCATCGCTGCCTTTCAGCCGACGCCCATTATTGCGGCTTACGGGGCAACAAAGGCCTTTGTCCTTTCGCTGGGTGAAGCGATGCACGTGGAGTTGGCGCCGCAGGTCGGCGTGACTGTGCTCTGCCCCGGATTCATGGAGACAGGCTTTGGTGCGGTCGCGGGATTTCACCCAAGCGACGCAGTCCGTCGTATCGCGCTTGCACCGGCGACGGTCGCGCGCATAGGCGTTGACGCGATGCTGAGCGGAAAGCCGAGCGTCGTAGCTGGGGGCGCCAACAAGATCATGGTTTTGGCCACGAGGTTGATCCCACGTGTCGTGGCCGCCCGTATCGCATACAAGATGGGCGACAGCAGTGGACACGCGACATGACGCTAAGAGCCTACGACAAGACGGCAAAGGAAGAGCGACGAAGCACAATCATTCAGACGGCACGTCATCTTTTTGAAAAACAGGACGGTCGCCTTCCATCCGTCGCACAGATTGCAGAGGCGGCATCGCTCGGCAAGGGTACGATCTATATTTACTACCGGACGAAGGAAGAGATCTTCGCTGCACTTCTGCGCGAGAGCTGGGCGCCCGCGCTGCGAATTGTAGAAGAGGAGATGACGGCACGGTCCAGGCCGAAAGCACAAAGCATTCAGTCTTTTGTTACCCGATTTGTCGAGTATGTTGAGGCCAATCCTAGATTGCTCCGACTGGATGCATTGAGCAAAGAAGTGCTTGAGCGCAATATGAGTCCGGAGGCCTTGATCGCGCATAAGCGCGCGTTCTTGGAAAGTTTGGATCGCGTTAGCCGCGATCTGGAAGCGGCGTTTGGGCTGGAGCGAGGTCGAGGATTCCAGTTGCTGACACGTTGTCATGCCCTGACAAGGGGATTATGGCAATCATTCGGAGATCCGGTGCAAGGCTGTGCCACGGCCGAGTTTCCACATCCAAATTTTGGCACAGAGCTGAAAGAGGCGTTACAGGAATATTGGCGTGGAGCACTCAGCAAGGAGTGGCTGATGTCCGATGAAATGCCAACGGGATGATAGCTATCTGCTCTACCTTTCTGGACACTGTTAATTTACCCTCGGCCCGTCCACGCTGTAGGTCCAATGTCTGCTAATCTATTTTTTGGCCGACAAGCGGACCTTCTGGATTCCCCGCCATAACTGCCTCTACTATCTTCCCCATGCAAACGGTCGGGGCATTCCACCCCGACCCACCCCATCAACCAATATCGAACGTCACCCCCTGCGCCAGCGGCAGGGTGCGGCCATAATTGATCGCATTCGTCTGCCGCCGCATATAGGCGCGCCACGCGTCCGATCCGGATTCCCGGCCACCACCGGTTTCCTTCTCCCCGCCAAAGGCCCCGCCGATTTCCGCACCGGACGGCCCCATATTGACGTTCGCAATCCCGCAATCCGAACCCGCGCCCGACAGGAACTGCTCGATCTCGCGCAGATCGTTGCCGAAGATGGAGGAGGACAACCCCTGCGGTACGTCGTTCTGCAACGCAATCGCCTCATCCAGCGCGCGGTATTTCAGAACATACAGGATCGGCGCAAAAGTTTCCTCACGCACCGGCCCCACCTGCCCCGGCATTTCCACCAGCGCTGGGCGGGCATAGAACGACCCGTCCCCGTTCACGTCGACCCGCTCGCCACCATGCACAATGCCGCCATGGGCCTTGGCATCGCTCAGGCTGGCCTGCATCGCCTCGAACGACGCCCCGTCGATCAGCGGCCCCACCAGCGCGTCACTATCGATCGGGCTGCCAACCGAAATCCGCTGATAAACCTGCGCCAGACGCGGCACCAGCGCGTCATAAACATCTTCATGCACGATCAACCGGCGCAGCGTGGTGCAGCGCTGCCCGGCGGTGCCCATCGCCCCGAACGCCACCGCGCGCAACGTCAGTTCCAGATCGGCCGACGGCGTGACGATCGAGGCATTATTCCCGCCCAGCTCCAGGATCGACTTGCCAAAGCGCCGCGCCACGCGCTCGCCGACAATGCGTCCCATGCGCGTCGAACCCGTCGCCGAAACCACCGGCACCCGCGCATCGTCCACCAGAAGCTCGCCAATTTCCCGCCCGCCGATCAGCAGCGTGCCGAGATTCGCCGGCGCGTCATCGCCAAATCGCGCCACCGCCCGGTCGAACAGCGCCTGCACCGCCAGCGCGGTCAACGGCGTCTTCTCCGACGGCTTCCACACCACCGGGTCGCCACAGACGAACGCCAGCGCCGCATTCCACGACCACACCGCCACCGGGAAATTGAACGCCGAGATCACGCCAACCACACCCGCCGGATGCCACTGCTCCGTCAGCCGGTGATCGGGCCGCTCCGACTGGATCGTCAGGCCGTACAACTGGCGCGACAGCCCCACCGCGAAATCGCAGATATCGATCATCTCCTGGACCTCGCCCAGGCCCTCGGACACGACCTTGCCCACCTCCAGCGTCACCAGCCGGCCCAGCGGCTCCTTGCTGGCGCGCAGTTCCTCGCCCAGCAGGCGCACCAGCTCACCCCGGCGCGGCGCGGGCACCCGGCGCCACGCCGTGAAGGCCTCCGCCGCCGCGCCGATCGTACGGCGCGCATCTTCCGGCGTGCTCTCGACCACCCGCGCAATCTCCTCGCCAGTCACCGGCGAGCGCACGGCCAGCGTGCCGCCCGTAAACCGCGCGGCCGGCACGCCCAGGCGCACAAGCAGGTCATGCACTTCGGAAGCTATCAGGTTTGTCATCGTCTCTCTGCTTTCTCGCTTCATCGTCTGGTTTTCTGTTCTTTTTTGAAAAAAAGAACAGAAAAACTTTTGATTCGTTCAGGAATTTTGTGCTGGGGACACGCGATGACCCAAAACGGATAAAAGTCTTTTTGCTTCTTTTTCTTCAGAAAAAGAAGAAACCTCCCCTACAACCTTGCACCAACCAGATGCGCGGCGGCCGAGCCATACTCATACACCGCCTCCCGCACCCGCCGGGCACGCGCCGGCACCACATCGCTCACCGGCAACGGCAATTCGGCCTCGGATACCACACCGCGCACGAAATCGGCCAGCATGCGGCCGAACACGGTGCCGGGTGCAATACCCCGCCCATTATAACCACTGATGGAAACGACATTCTCCGCCAGCCGGTGCAGGCGCGGCAGGTCGTCAACCGTCATGCCGATGCTGCCGAACCATTCGCTCTCGAACCCGATCCCCGCCAACTGGGGATAGATCCGTGCCAGCGCCCGCGCCGCCCATTGCCGATGCACGGACAGGCCCGCCCCCCGCAACGCCCCCACGCTGCCGATCACCAGCCGCCCCGCCCGATCGAGCCGGAAAGAGGTCAGCACCTCCTTCGTGTCCCACGCCCCCTGTTTCTGAGGCAGGACAGAGCCCAGTTGCGCCGCATCCAGCTTCACGGTGGCAATGTTGAAATAAGGCAGATGAATCAGCTCCGCCCGGATCTCGGGCCACAACGCGCCGGCACGCACGGTCGTATAGGCGTTGGTCGCCACGATCACCTTCGCCGCACGCACGCTCCCCGCCTCGGTCCATAACCGCCAGCGTCCACCCTCCTGCCGGGCGGAGACAACCGGGCTCGCCGTATGAATCCGCGCCCCCGCCGCCAGCGCCGCCCCCGCCAGCCCACGCGCATAGGCCAGCGGCTGGATGGTGCCGGCCCGCGCATCCAGCAACGCCCCGGCATACACGCCACTGCCCACCTTCTCACGCGTTTCCTCGGGGTCCAGCAGCCGGACCGGCGCGCCCAGGCGCCCCCACTGGCGCTCGCGCTCCTTCAGGCTGGCCAGCCCCGCTTGGCCAACCCCGCAATGCAGCGTGCCATGATGCTCGGCCTCACAGGCAATGCCATGCCGCCCGACCAGATCGAACACCATTGACGGCGCATCGCCCAGCAACCGGAGGATGCGCGGGCCATGGACCGGCCCCAGCCCGTCGATCACATCCTTCGGCATGACCCATAATCCGGCATTGACCAGCCCGACATTCCGCCCGGACCCGCCGAACCCGATCTCCACCGCCTCCAGCACCACCACCGAAACCCCGGCCGCAGCCAGATGCAGCGCGGCCGACAGGCCGGTATAACCCGCACCGACAATCACCACATCGGCATCGATATCCCCAGCCAGCGCCACGGTGGCGGGCGCGGGCGGGGCAGACAGTTCCCACAATCCATGGCTGCGCGGATCGTTTCTCATTGCCGTGCTCTTTTCCTTGCGGGTGGCCTCACCGGCCTTCAATCACGCGGCAGCCGCATCACGCAGGCGCTGCCGGACATCGGCGATGAATCGTTCCTGAAGCGCCGCGTACAGCACGCACTCATCCAGCACCTCGGCCTCCAGGGCGGCCTCGAACCCCGCACGGTCGGCACTGGCGGCATAATCCGCCCCACCCAAACCACCCAGATTGGAGCGAAAGATCCCGGCCGCGCTCACCGGCAGAAAATCCTCGTACGTAATCGGCGTGGCTACAACCACCCCCAACCGCACCAGATCCCAGATCGGCGCCTCGGCCGACAGGCCGGGCGGCAGCGACGCACCATCCGTCAGGTCGTAGCGGAAATAGGCCAGTTCCTGCCCGCGCAGTTCGTCCTCGGTATCGGGAAACTGCGCAAAGGCCCGTTCCAGCCGCGCCCCATACGGCACATCCTCCGGCCCGTCGTCACGCGCCACGCGCAGCAGGCGGTCATACAGCGCCCGCCCTTTCGGGGTCAGCGCCATGCCACGCTGCTCGATCTCGCCGAACCGGGCGGTATGGCACCCGTCCTCGCCCGCATCGCCCGCCCCGAGAAACAGGATCGGCTCCTCCAGCGCGGCGAAACTGGTCTGGCGCAGCAGGATCGGACACGCCCGGCGGGGCGGCCCTTCGATCACGTCCTTGGCCTGCATGCCGTAGAGCGGCATCTCGGCCTGCGCCGCATCGATATCCAGCGTGCGCGGCGTCAGATGATTGATATGCGGCCCCTTGAAGCACACCACATCCGCAATCAGCCTATGCGCGTCATGCAGGCGGCGATAGGTGGCGGCACTGACCGTTGCCTCGCGATGCCAGCGGAACGTCTCCAGCGCCTCGCGGACAAACCGGTCCGCCTCCGCGTCCCCAAGCCCACCCTCGGCCTCCCACTGCCCGATCAGCGCCAGCACGCCGGGCGTGAAGATCCGCCGCGCCGCCAGAATGCGCTCGGCCTCGGCGCGCAGGGCCACGTCCGCGATCAGGTCCAGCCGCAGCAGCGAGGTAAAGACACGGAACGGATTGCGCCCCAGCGCCGCCTCATCGACCGGCCGGAAGGCGGTGGAATGCACCGGAATGCCCGCAACCGACAGATCGTAATACCCGACCGGCGCCATGCCCATCACGGCAAACAACCGGCGCATGGTCGCCAGTTCCGCCGCCGTGCCCAGCCGGATCGCACCGTGCCGTTCCACATCCAGCCGCGCCAGCGCGCCGGTTGTCTCCAGCCGGGCCTTCAGGGCCGGGTCGTCCCGCAGAACCCGCGCATTCACCCGCGCGACCAGTTCCGTCAGGGCACCATACTGGGGCACCTCCTGGCGATACATCTCCGACATCGCCCGCGCGAAACGGGCCCGGATCTCATCCGCGCCGATCATCCCGGTCTTGTCCACCACACGTCCCTACCCTGTCGGGCGCCCCTGGCGCGGCCGGCCTGTTATTCCGATTCCATATCATTCGCGACAGCGAGCCGCCTTTCAAACGATAAAGGAAACTGACATCATGCGGATCCGGAATGACCGCGCACTCCGCCCACCATTCCCCCTTCGCATCCACGGGCTGACATGGCGACCCCGCGACGTTTCCTGCCCCCCACCCTGCTCCTGCATTCGTTCGAGGCCGCGGCCCGGCTGGAGAGCTTCACCGCCGCCGCGCGGGAGCTGCACCTGACCCAGAGCGCGATCAGCCGGCACATTCGCGCGCTGGAACAGCAACTGGGCGCCGACCTGTTCGTCCGCGACCGCCAGACGGTGCGCCTGACCCTGGCGGGCGAGGCCTATGCGCGCGAGGTCCGCGAGGCCCTGCGCCATATCGCCACCGCCACCCTGGGCTTTCGCGCCAATCCCACCGGCGGCGCCGTCAATCTGGGCGTGCTGCCCACTTTCGGCAGCCAGTGGCTGGCCCCCCGCCTGCCGGATTTCATGCGCGCCCATCCCGACATCACGATCAACCTGATGTCCCGCCCCCTGCCCTTCGATTTCTCGGGCGACACGCTCCATGCCGCCATCCATTTCGGCGCGGCCGAATGGACGGGCGCGGACATGGATTTCCTGATGTCGGAACAGGTCGTCGCCACCTGCAGCCCCATCCTACAGGCCCGCCACGCCTTCCGCACCCCGGCCGACCTGCTCGGCGCCCCATTGCTGCACCTGGTCTCCCGCCCCGATGCGTGGGAACGATGGTTCGCCGCCCAGGGGGTGGAGGCGCTGAAGGTCCACGGCATGCTGTGCGACCAGTTCACCTTCATCGCACAGGCCGCCGCAGCCGGGGCCGGCGTCGCCCTGCTGCCGCGTTTTCTGGTATCAGACCTGCTGCAGAGCGGCCGCCTGATCGAACTGCCGGGCGGCACGCTCCATAGCGACGGCGCCTACTACCTGGCCTACCCCCCGAACCACGGCAGCTACGGCCCTTTCAAGACCTTCCGCGCCTGGCTGCTGGAAACCGCCGCCCGCGACAACGGAACCGATTGACCCCCTCCCGCCCTACGGGCGAGTTCCAGTCCTTCGAAAACAGCCTATTCCGTTCTGATGCGGGGAATGCCAGAAAGATTTGCAGGAATCGGCATTTTTCCGCAATTTCCGTATGCGAAACAGGTCCCCATGCTTTTCAAAACCCTGCCGACCAGCGCGGTGATCGGCCTCTGGGCATTGTTTGCCTGCACCTTCACGGCCCTGACCAGTGAAGTGGCTCCCGTCGGCATCCTGATCGAGATGGCGCAGACTTTCCATATCCCGGAAGGCCATGCCGGGCTGGCCGTCAGCGCCTTCGCCCTGATGGTGGCGCTCGGCGCGGTGCCGCTCACGATCATGACCGCCCATATCGACCGCAAGCGGCTGATGCTCGTCTCGCTGTCGGGCTATGTGCTGTCCAACCTGCTCGTGGCGCTGGCGCCCACCTTCCTGCTCGTATGTGCCGGCCGGCTGATCGGGGGGCTGGCGCATGCGCTGCTGATGTCGATCACGTCCGCCTATGCGGCGCGCCTGGTACCCCAGAACATGACCGGTCGGGCCATTTCCTTCGTCTATGGCGGCACCTCGCTGGGCGCGATCCTGGGCGTGCCCGGGGCGGCGGCGGTGGGGCATCTGGCAAGCTGGCGCGTCGCCATGTTCATCATGACGGCCCTGGCGACGGTGCTGACATTGTGCATCGCCTTTTTCCTGCCGCCGGTCTCTTCGCCCCCGAATGTCCGCAGCAGCCTGCCCGGCATGGCCTCCCGCAGGGTGATGCGGATCTTCCTGATCGTGGTGGCGGTCGATGCCGTGTTCTTCTTCGCCCACAACCTGCTCTACACCTATGTCGCGCCGCTGCTGCTCGACCATGGGCTGACGGCGGGCACCCTCAGCATCGCCCTGCTGCTCACGGGTGGCGTCAGCATCCTCGGCCTGTGGGGGGCCGGGCAGTTTGTCGACCGCAACCCCGGCGCCGGCCTGCTGGGCAGCGGCCTGGCCATGCTGATCGGCATGGGGCTGATGTATGGGCACATCCTGTCCGGCTGGGCGGCGGTGGGCGCCGTGGGGCTGTGGTGCATCGGCTATTCGGCCATCATCCCCTTCGTCATGTCCGGGGCCATCCGCGCCCGCGCCACCCGCCCCGACGTGGCCGGGGCCGCGATCAATGCCGCCAGCAACGTGGGCATCCTGCTCGGGTCGGCGGCCGGCGGCCAGGTGCTGACCCATGCCGGCTTCGGCGTCCTCACACCGCTGGCCATCGCGGTGGCCTTTGGCGGCATCCTGCTGGGCTTCTTCAGCCCCGCCGCCTTCCCGCACAGCCTTCCCCCTGCCGAACACGACTGAAAACGGGCATCCCCGATTCATCACGATGTAACAATTATTTCATGATCATCGTTTCCGGCAATCGGATAAGAGCGACCCGCTGTGCAAACCCCCTAGGCCGGGCCTTCGGGCCCGGCCTCTTTTTTGCAGCGCCCCCTCCCTCAACCGGCCCGAACACACGGGCGCGGGAACAAACCGGGAAGAACAGGGCAAGGCCCGTCGGATTCAAGCCTCAGCTCCATCCACCCACAGAGTTATCCAGAGGGGTATCCCCGGAATCTGTGGATAATCCTCGCCGCTCCACGACGGAACATCATCGCGAAAATGGCTGTTTTCCGCCGATTCCAGCATGATTTCATTCACCCCCTGAAAAGGGTCTTGATTCCATTTCAATTTTATGACTGCCCCAGGCAGCAAATCATTCACAGCCGATCGGAAAAAAACCACGGAAGCCATCCGGCACCACCCGCCACGCCGGAACAAACCAAGAAAGGCGGGCTTCGTCGCGATCACGCCTGTTTCCGGACAGGCAATCCACAGAGTTATCCAGAAGGGTACCCCCGGAATCTGTGGATAATCGCCGGGGGCGCGGCATCGTCCCTCATCGAAAAAACCCTAGTCTTCCGCCATTTACGCGCCGTCAAGAGCGGCAACGCCGAATCTCCGTGATTCTACCTTACTGTCACATGGCGCCATCGGCCCAAACAATTCACAGCTCGACGACGATTCACGCTTGACTCCATGCAGGCGGCCGATGGCCCCCGGAGTCCTTCCGAATCCGTGCAGCCCGGCCCGCGCCCGGGACGGCCGGCAGGCTTTCATTTCGGGTTTCGGCGGTGTCCGTATAGAATCCGGCTACGGCCCCAAAGCGATAGAGGAATGCGGAAAGGCATCATGGCAACCGCGAAACCATTCGTTATCCCGCCTCTGGCCGTCCTGCTGCTCGGCCTCCCCTTCTCCTCCCCCGCACGGGCGGACGACCCGCCGGCGCCGCCAGCCGCCTGCACGCCGGACAAGCCGGCCCTGCCCGACGATCTGCGCGGATGGGCATCTCCGTCCCACCTCGCGGCCGCCGGCACCGTATCCGCGCTCGACCATGCCGTCCTCCCGCCAGGGCAGGCCGTGCTGGTGGCCCTGCGGCCAACGCCGGATGTCAGCTACGCCCTCCGCCCCGACGAGCCCGGCGGCTCGGTCAGTTCCGGCGGAATGGTCGCCTTCGACGCCCCGAAGGCCGGCACCTACCGGATCATGCTCGGCACCCGCGCGTGGCTCGACCTGGTGCACGACGGCGCCGCCGTGGGCTCCACCCACCACGAGCGTGGGCCGGCCTGTAGCGGAATCGGCAAGATGGTCGATTTCCCGCTGCCGGCCGGACGCGCCATCATCCAGCTCAGCGGCAGCGGCAAGCCCGAAATCGAAATCATGGTGGTGCCGGTTCCGTGACCCGCCCCCGGGCATGGCAGCCCCTCGCCGCCGCATTCTGGCTTCCCGCCCGGGCAACCACTCCCTCCCTGACGGCACAGGAAGTCGGCGTGCAGCTCGGGCGCCGACTGTTCTACGATGCCGACCTGTCGGCGGATGGCAGCATGTCCTGCGCCACCTGCCATGCCCGGCGCCACGCCTTCGCCGACGGCAACCGCCCCCATCCGGGCATGACCGACCAGCCGGGCGTACGCAACGTGCCGTCACTGGCCAATGTCGGCGCGTTTTCGACCCTGACCTGGATCGACCAGCACGTCACGCGCCTCGATCGGCAATTCTTCATCCCCATGATGGGCCATCACCCCGTGGAAATGGGCATGCCCGACCGCACCACGCTGGTCGGGCGCATCGCCGGCAACGCCTGCTACCGCCACCTCTTCGCCCGCGCATTCCCCCGCGCCCAGGGTCGCATCGACGCCGACACGATCGCAACGGCGGTCGCCCTCTTCGAACGCACGTTGGTCTCGCGCGACAGCGCGTGGGATCAGGCCCGGCAGGGCCGCGTCACGCTAAAGCCGGAAGCCGCCCACGGACAGGCGCTCCCGGATGACGACGAAGCGGCTCTGGAATCCTTCCTGCGGGCGCTGACCGACGTGCATTTCCTGCACGACCCGGCCCTCGCCCTGCCACCCGAAGCCTGCCCGGCCTGATCAGCCCGTCAGCCTCTCAGTGATCGTCCACTTTCTTCGGCCCCAGCATCGCTTCCACGGTCTGGGCATCGAGCGCATCCTGATAATGATTGCCGAAATGGGTCCGCACGTAATTCACCACGGACGCGATCTGCACGGGCGAGAGAATGTCGGAAAACCACGGCATGCCGCCATGCCCCTGCGCCACGATGGTCGCCGGATAGGCCGCCACGGCCAGACGGGCATTATGCGCCAGCGCCGGCACCTTGCCCGCCCCGATCGCGCCCGTTCCGCCCTTCATGTGGCACGCCTGACAGATCTGCCGGTAGATCTCGCTCCCGTCGGCCGACGGCGCCTGCGCCCGCGCCGGGCCGGCCGCGCCCCAGGCGCAGGCCAGCAGCAGAGCCTGAACCAGCCGCCTCATACGGCCGTCGCACGATGATGAAGTTGCCGGATAGCGTCGAGCGATGACAGCAAAGCCCCCTCCTGCCAGCCTGCCATGTAAGAGGCATGATCACCGGCCAACACGATTCTTCCTTCCATGGACACCAGATTCTGGTAATGCGCAGCCCGGTCGGCCTCGCTCCAGCGCGCGCGGCACCCCAGCATCCACGGCACCCGGCTCCACGCCACGGAGGCACCGCTCAGGAATTCCTTCCGATATTGCGGATGGATTTTCTCGCCCTGTTTCAGCGCAGCCTCGATCCGCTCTTCCGGCGTCATCCCCGCCAGATCATATCCCCCACGCCCCAGGGCAAACGCCCCCAGCAGAACCGCCGGGCCCGCGGCATGGAAATTGTCATTGGGGTAGGACACCAAAGCGATTTCCTGATCCGTGAAGCTGATGCCGCCATAGATCGCCTCATCCTCCTCCCAGAACCGCCGACGGAATTCCAGCCCGATCTTCGCATGCGACGCATACGGCACGGCGCTGATCGCGGCCTTCTTGGCGGCCGAGACCTGAATATCGATCTGCGAGAGGATACTGAGCGGCAGCGTGCACACACACCAATCCGCCTTCGTTTCATGCACCTCGGCCGACCGCGTGTCGGCCCAGCGGACCGTCACGCCGTTTTCATCCTGCGCAATACCCGTCACCTTGGCATTCAGGGTGATCTGGTGCGGCAGGCGGCTGGCAAAGGCCTTGCCGATCATGTCCATCCCTCCAACGGGCTGGAACATGGTCGGCTGCATGTCATAGCTGGTGAAGAACTTCATGCTCTTCCACACCACCGGGTCCAGCACGTCATGAAACGGCAGCAGGTCCGACGGCAGCGGCGCTCCATCGGCCCCAGCCCCCGGCGGCCGGGCATAACTGCGCTGCCCCGACACATGCAGCCCCTTGCGATAGGCGAGAGAGTCGTCCAGCGTCCCCCACCCTTTCAGGGCCTCCAGCAGCCGCTCGCGATCGTCCTGCGTCACGGCGTGGTCGAGCCCGCCGGTATTGACCGCCGTGGCCAGAAGCGACGCCACATTGCCATGGAAATCCGCCGCCACGTCCCGGTAGCGCTGCGGTCTGCCGCCGAACGCATGCGTGGAATGGACGAGCGCATTGTTGTTGAACTGAATGAACGGCTCCAGCCGCACATTGAAGGCCCGGCAATAATGCAGGATGGCACGATGATGGTGCGAAATCCGCCACGGACCGGGATTGAGGTAATTCCCCGGCGCAAACCGGACCGTCTGCGTCGCACCGCCCAGCTCGGTATAGGTGTCGCCCCCACGCAGGGTCCAGTTCCGCCCACCCGGACGGTTCTGGTATTCCAGCACCTGCACCGCGTAGCCGGCCCGTTCCAGCTCATACGCCGCCAGCAATCCCGCCAAGCCGGCACCCAGCACCACCACCCTCGCACCCCGGGGCGCCCCGGACAAATCGGGCGCGCCGGCAAATTGCGATTCCGCCGCGTGACCAAGCGCCGTCATGGCCTGGTACATCGCACCCGCACCCGCAATCAGGCCAATGGCCCGCAGCATGTCCCGCCGCGTGAAAGCAGTCTGGCCCGTCGTCATCCTGTCATGTCTCTCCTGCCGGCTACGGTGTCAGTGCGATACCGTTATGACAGGCAGGGACGAGAATTGTCAAAATCGCGTGAGTCCGGCGTTTCCGTTCTTTTTTGAAAAAAGAACCAAAAAACTTTTGATCTGTTCAGGATTCTTTTTCAGGGAAGCATGCGACATCCCCAGCGGACAGAGGTTCTTTCTTCGGAAAAGGAAGAAATTTTCAAACGCCATCCGGCAGTTTCGACCGCATCATCTCCCGCCGGTCGATCCGCTGCCCGTCCACGACGAAGGTGCCGTCACCGACGGCATGGATCGTCCGCCGCTCCTGCCGCGCGGCATCCATATGGGCCGCAACCCCCTCCAGCACCACGATGCTGTAGCGCTCGATGAAATCGACCACCCGGCATTCGATATGCGCCAGACACTGCCCGATCAGCGGCGCGCGAACCCGATGGGCCTGTTCACGCACCAGTCCGAATGTCGCGAACTTGTCGGTATCCTGCCCCGAACAGGTCCCGATCCCCACGACGGTATCGATCATGTCCACCGTCGGAATCGCGATCACGCACTCCTTCGTGCGCTGCAACGCGGCGAAGGAATAATTCCACGGCCCGGTCGTGATGGCGAAGGAGGCCGAGAAATCCAGCACCATGGTCCAGGAAATGGTCATCACATTGTCCCGGTGGCGGTCATGGGTCGTGACCAGCACCACCGGCCCCGGCTCCAGCAGCGTGAATGCCTTGCTGATCGGCAGATCGTCCATGGCGGCCATCCTTCCGCGTCAGTCGGAGGATAGCATGTTTTCCTCCGGCCGGCGGGCCACGAACCCGTCTCCGCTGTCGCATTTTCGCGATCATGTTGTTATCCCGTCCGGATCGGTCCCTCCCGCAGGGGCCCGCACCAGTGGAGACCATGATGACGTCGGCGATGCTCATTCTTGTCGGATGCCAGCTTCTGGGCGAATTGCTGCGCGCCACGTTTCAGCTCCCGATCCCCGGCCCGGTCATCGGCATGTTCCTGCTGGCCCTCGCCCTCGGTCTCCGTGCCAGGCGCACCGGCAATGACAGCACGCCCGCGCCGCTGAAGCCGGCGGCCGAGGGGCTGATCGCCAATATGGGTCTGCTGTTCGTGCCCGCCGGCGTCGGAATCATTGCCGAGGCCGGAGTGATCCGCAAGGAATGGCTGCCGATCCTCGTCGCCGTGGCCGGCTCGACCATCCTCAGCCTGATCGTGACCGCGCTGGTCATGCACTGGACCCTGCGCCCCACCCACACGCAAGACACCGACCGCCAGGGACGCGCATCATGAACGCCGCTCTCCATCATCTCTGGACGCCGCTTTCCGCCACCCCGCTGCTCTGGCTGGTGGTCACGCTCGCGGCCTATGTCATCGGCCGCCAGGTGCAGAAAGCCTGCGGGGGTTCGCCCTTCGCCAGCCCGGTGCTGATCGCGATCCTGATCGTGGGGGCGACCCTGCTGGGTACGGGCACGTCCTACGACACTTATTTCGCCGGCGCGCAGTTCATCCATTTCCTGCTCGGCCCCGTGACGGTGGCGCTGGCCGTGCCGCTGGCCGAGAATTTCGCCCTGGTCCGCCGCCATCTCTCCAGCATCGGCCTCGCCCTGCTGGCCGGTTCGCTCACCTCGGTCATCACCGGCGTGGGCCTCGTCTGGCTGCTGGGCGGGTCGCGCAGCGTCGCGCTGTCCATGGCGCCCAAGGCCGTCACCACCCCGATCGCCATGGCGGTGTCCGACCAGATCGGCGGCGTGCCCGCGCTCACCGCCTCGCTGGCAATCCTGGGCGGCATTCTGGCGGCCATCATCGGCCGCCACATGCTCGCCCGCTTCCAGATCGACGACTGGCGGGCGCACGGCCTGGCCGCCGGCGTCGCCGGCAGCGGTATCGCGGCCGCCCAGGTCGCAGCCCTCGACGAGATCGGGGCAGCCTTCGCCGCCCTGGGCATCGGGCTGAACGGCCTGCTGACGGCCCTGCTGGTGCCCCTCCTGGCCACATTGTGGCGTTAGCGACCGTTCGACACGCGCGCCGGCGACCACCCGCCGCGCGCTGCGCGGATCGACACTCCACTAGACGACCGGTCTAATTCAGGATAACCTCCCCTCATGAACGCAGCATCCGTCCATCACGATGTCCGCCGCCATATCCTGGACACGGCACGGCCGATCATCGGCAGCAAGGGCTTCTCGGCAGTCGGGCTGAACGAGATCCTCTGCGCGGCAGAGATCCCCAAGGGCTCGTTCTATCATTACTTCGCCTCGAAGGAGGCCTTCGGCGAGGCGCTGCTGGAGCAGTATTTCACCACCTATCTCGCCCGGATCGACGCGCTGCTGGACCAGCGCGACGGCACGGCCGGCCAGCGTTTCATGACCTACTGGGCCCAGTGGCGCGACGCACATATCGCCGGCACGGTCCACGACCATTGCCTGGCCGTCAAACTCGGCGCCGAAGTCTGCGACCTGTCGGAGCGGATGCGCCTGATCCTGCAGGACGGCGCCACCGAAGTCGTGGACCGTCTGGCCCGCTTCATCGCGGCCGGCCAGCAGGACGGCTCGCTGCCCGTGACGCAGGATGCCCGCCCGCTGGCCGCCGCCCTCTACCAGCTCTGGCTGGGGGCGACGCTGCTGGCGAAATTCACCCGCGACCGTCAAGCGTTCGACGACGCCATGACGGCCACCCGCCGGATGCTCGGCCTGCCCGCCTGACCCGATTTTCCGTCGGCCACGCCGGCGACAAGGAGACACCATGCAGAATTTCGAATTCTACAACCCGACCCGCATCATCTTCGGCAAGGACACGATCGCCCAGCTTGCCGACCATGTTCCGGCCGAAGCGCGCGTGCTGGTCCTCTATGGCGGCTCCAGCGCCGAGAAGAACGGCACGCTGGCCGAGGTCCGCGCAGCCCTGGGCACGCGGACGGTGCGTGAATTCGGCGGTATCGAGGCCAACCCCACCTACGAGACCCTGATGCGCGCGGTCGCGACCATTCGCGAGGAAGGGCTGGATTTCCTGCTGGCGGTCGGCGGCGGATCGGTGATCGACGGCACCAAATTCGTCGCCGCCGCCGTGAACTACAAGGGCGACGCGTGGGACATCCTGCGCACCCATGGGGTGGATGTGACCGGCGCCCTGCCCTTCGGCAGCGTGCTGACGCTGCCCGCCACGGGGTCGGAAATGAACAGTTTCAGCGTCATTTCCCGCACGGAAACCCGGGAAAAGCTCGCCTTCGGCAGCCCCCACGTCTTCCCGCGCTTCTCGGTGCTGGACCCGACCAGGACCTACACCCTGCCGGTGCGGCAGGTCGCCAACGGCGTGGCCGATGCCTTCACCCACATCATGGAACAGTATCTGACCTACCCGGCCGGCGGCATGGCGCAGGACCGTTTCGCCGAAGGGCTGCTGCTGAGCCTGGTCGAAATCGGGCCGAAGGTCATCGCCAACCCGCATGATTACGATCTGCGCGCCAATCTGATGTGGATCGCGACCCTGGCGCTGAACGGGCTGATCGGCGCCGGCGTGCCGCAGGACTGGGCGACACACATGATCGGCCACGAACTGACGGCGCGCCACGATATCGACCATGCCCGCACACTGGCCATCGTCCTGCCCGCCATGCTGCGGGTCCGCAAGGAGGCCAAGCGCGGCAAGCTGCTGCAATACGCCGAGCGGGTATGGAACCTGCGCGACGGCACCGAGGACGAGCGGATCGAAAGCGCGATCGCACGCACAAGCGCCTTCTTCGAAAGTCTGGACATCCCCACCCGCCTTTCCGCCTACGGGCTCGGCACCGAGACAATCGACGGCGTGATCAGCCAGCTCGAACAGCACGGCATGACCGCACTGGGCGAACATCAGGACGTAACCCTGGAAGTCAGCCGCCGCGTCCTCGAAGCCAGCCTCTGAAGCTTGGGACTAGGCGGAAAAAAGAGCCGAATCCCGCACATGCTGGCGATCCCACCGCCGCGTCAGCGGCAGCAATGCCGCAAACAGGATCACGATCGTGCCGGCGGCAATAGCCAGGGTCAGGAACAGGCCGGCATAGGCCTCCGCCCCCGCCGCCGGATGCGCGGGGGCCGAGGCCGCCAGGTTGGCCACCATGCTGCCGACATACATCGCCACCCCCATCGACAGCAGGTACGATCCCATCATGAACCCACCCATGGCAGCGGGCACATAGCGCGCGATCACCGCCAGCCCCAGCCCGCCGACCAGCAACTCCCCCACCGCCAGGGCGCAATAGGCCGCGATCATGAACCAGGGTGACACCAGCCCCGCCCCACCCGACAGCGCCCCCAGCCACCAGATCACGAAGGCCAGCGTCACCAGGCTGTATCCCAGCACGAATTTCCGCGCGATCGGCAGGTCGCGCCCCTGCCGGGCCAGGCGCCGGTAGATAAAGGCCAGGATCGGACTGGCCACCATGATCCAGATCGGATTCAGGGCCTGGAACTGGCCGGCCGACATATGGAACAGCGTCACCCCGCCCACCGTCACATCGCCGCGCACCGCACGCAGGGCGAACAGGGTCAGCGAGGTCACGATCTGCTGGTAGAACACGAAATAGATCATGCCCTGGATCGACAGCATGTAGGCCATCCGCAACCCCGGCCGCTGCGCCGGCACGGCCCGCCGATAGATCACCGCCCAGATGC
This sequence comes from Gluconacetobacter tumulicola, assembly GCF_014174215.1. Classification (GTDB taxonomy): domain Bacteria; phylum Pseudomonadota; class Alphaproteobacteria; order Acetobacterales; family Acetobacteraceae; genus Gluconacetobacter; species Gluconacetobacter tumulicola. Next base: position 35,984 of record NZ_JABEQL010000022.1, read on the forward strand.
CCAGGACCGACAGCGCGGCCAGCCACACACAGGCCCGCGCCACCGCCGGCCGATCCAGAATCAGGTGCAACCCCACGATCGCCCCCGCCATACCCAGCAGCAACCCACCCACCGGCCCTGCGGCCAGCGGCGCAAAATCGGGCGCCGAACCGACATGGCGCAACCGGCTGCGCAGGATGGTATAGACGCACAGGCCGAACGCCAGCCCGGCGGAACAGGTGGCGAACGACGCCGCCGGGCCGAAATGGTCCTGCAACAGGGGCGTCAGCAGGATCGACGCGGTCGAGCCGACATTGACGGCCATGTAATAGAGCGTGAAGGCGGAATCGAGCGCCGTATCGTCGCCCTCATAGATCCGGCGCACCAGATTGGCGGCATTGGGCTTGAAAAATCCGTTGCCGGTCGCGATCAGCGCCATGGCCACCGTCATCAGCCCGACATGCACCGTGGCCACCGCCAGCGCGGCATAGCCGCCCATCATGCAGGTGGCCCCCAGCAGCATGGCCCGGCGCGACCCCAGCACCCGGTCGCCCACCCAGCCCCCAACCACCGGCAGGGCATAGGCCATGGCCGCGAAGGCCCCCATCAGCAAGTTGGCCCGCGCATCCGCCATGCCAAGCTGCCGCACCATGAACAGCAGCAGCACGGCCTGCATGCCGTAATAGCCGAACCGCTCCCACAATTCGATCGCAACCACAACAGCGAAGGACGAAGACCGCGTGATGGGCCGCGACGATATGGAAGTAAGGGCAGATGGCATGAGCTTCCTGACAGATGACAAGAGCAAGGAGGGGCCCTTGCGGCCCCCCAGGCGCGAAAATGGTTATAGATTTCTGTTTTCAATAGACTGTTCACCCAGCCGGACAAGCATGTCCGGCCAAGGCCTGCTTCACGAGCATGTTTTAGGCGTTTCGATATCGAGCGGAAGCGGTACGCCGCCCATTCGGCGCAGGAACGCAAGCGATGCGTCGCCGCCACTGGCCCACCCGATCCGATATCGGCATGTTGACGCCACTAGGCCGGAACACCCATGGCACGAGCGGAAAGGATCAGGGATGGAACAGAGCCACGACGACGCATCAGGTTCCACCGAGCATGTGGTGGGCTATCGTGGCCTGACGCTGCATGATGAGGTGCAGGACGCGGCGATCGAACTGGCGATCCTCTATCCCACCACCGGCACACCATATCCGCGCCGCTTCGGCCCCTATCGCCTACCCCTCGCCGAAGGACCGGTCGCGGGCCATGCTCGGCCGCTAGTCGTGCTGTCTCATGGCAATGGCGGATCGCCCTGGGTCTATCGTGACCTGGCAATGGCCCTGGCGTCGCGCGGCTTCGTGATCGCCATGCCGAAACACCCCGGCAACAGCCTAAATGACGACGCGCTGGCCCGCACACTGGCCAATCTGGAAAACCGCCCCCGGCATGTGTGCCTGAGCATCGCCGCCGCCTTCGCCGACCCGGTGGTCGGCCCCGCCCTGCGGCCGGAGCGCGTGGCACTGATCGGCCATTCCCTGGGCACCTGCACGGTGCTGGCGGCGGCGGGCGGCCAGCCATGGAGCGGCGGACGCAGCCCGGACGATCCGCCACGGCGCATCGCCGTCACGCATGACCGGCGCGTTCACGCGTTGGTGCTGCTGGCCCCGGCCACCGGGTGGTTCCGCGCCCCAGGCGCCCTGTCGGCGGTCCGCTGCCCGATCCTGATGCGCACGGCGGCCGAGGACGACGTCACCCCGCCGGCACTGGCCGATATCGTGATGCAGGGCGTGCCCGACCCGGCGCTGGTCGATAATCGCTGCGTGCCCGGCGCGGGGCATTTCTCGTTCCTCAGCCCCTTCCCCGCGAACATGGCGCGCCCGGATTTTTCGCCATCGCAAGATCCGCCGGGTTTCGACCGCGCTGGCTTTCAGCAGGTCATGGCGGATGAGATCAGTGCCTTCCTGCACCGCACGATGGCGGACCAGCCGCCCGCGTGACAGTCTTCGCGGTCGCTCATTCCGTCCGGATCAGGGCCAGCTTGGGCTTTTGCCGCGCGAATGCAGGCCGTATGTCTCTGCCGGACAGGGTGAACCCCGCGACCATCCGCGTCAGTTCGTCGGACGTCGCCACCAGATTGCGCACCGCCGAGGCACTTTCCTCGGCAACGGCGGCATTTTTCTGGGTCGTCTGTTCCAGCCCGCCCATGGCGATATTCAACTGGCTGATGCTGGCGGACTGCTCCTGTGCCGAATCCGAAATGGTCGACACGACATCATTGATCTGCTGCACCTGCGACATGATACGCCGCAATGCATCGCCGGCCTCATGCACCAGCGTCACGCCGGATTTCACCTGTCCGCCCGACAGGTTGATCAACGCCGAGATTTCCCGGCCAGCATCGGCCGAGCGCTGCGCCAGCGCGCGGACCTCGCTGGCCACCACGGCAAAGCCACGGCCCACATCCCCAGCCCGTGCTGCCTCGACACTGGCGTTGAGGGCCAGGATATTGGTCTGGAACGAAATTTCGTTGATGATCCCGATAATGCCTGCCATTTCCCGGGATGATTTCTCGATCTCCGAAATCGCCGCGATCGTGCCATGGACCACACTGCCCGCATGCTCGGCATCGCCGCGCGCCATGTTGGCCATCTGGTTGGCCTTCCGGGTTTCCTCGGCCGTCTTCGCGACCCGCTGCGTGATCTGGCTCAGCGCCGCCGACATTTCCTCCTGGGTAGCCGCCTGCTGTTCGCTGCGGCGGGCAAGATTCTCGGCCCCCTGGCGAATCCCGTCGGCGTTCGACACGATATCGGTCGCATTCACCGCGATCTTGGCCAGGCTGTGTTCCAGCGTCTCGGCCGTGTGGTTGAAATGCTGCTTCAGCGCATCCAGGCGCTCCGGTATCCGGCCGCTTGCGATGCGATGGGTCAGGTCGCCATTGGCCAACGCCGTCAGGGCACTGCCGATAATCTCAATCACCTCGCGATCTTCCTGAGCACGGCGGTCCTGTTCCGCCTGCATCGCGACGCGCGCCTTGTGGAGGTCATCCAGGTAGGACGACACCGTCAGGTCGATCTCCATCAGCACCGCCTTGCACAGGCTGCCGATCACATCCCCGAGGTTCCGCGCCACCCGTGACGAGGTCCGGGAAAGGAAACCACCATGCGACAGCATATCGCCAATGACGGACTGAACGAGATGGTTGAGAATGATCCCATAACCACCGATATACAGGCTCGGATCCAGCCCGATGCGGGCATGTACCGAACCGATCGTCCGGACCTTTTTGACATATTCATCGTCGAACCGCGCACCGGAAATCCGTTTCCAATGCGTCTGCTGGGCATGTTTCGCATGCTTGATCTGTGATTCGGAAGAAAAGAAACTCCGCGCCTTCGGCGTCTGGCGAACCCGAGCATAGAATTTGTCAAGCGCGACCGGCACTTCTCGATCGATGAGAGCCTGAACAGATCGGATGGAACGAAAATCATTTTCGTTCATCTCAACGAAATCTTGCCTGTATTTGAAGTCAGACAGATCATGATTGCTCATGAATAATTCTCTCTTATATCATGACTGAAAGTTGCCGGACAGGAGCATTCTATTTTGACGGGCATAAACTTAATATTCAGATAACGGAAACCGCTTAAGATTCTGTTTGGAAATGTGGGCTGGTGAACGAGCGCAGCCCGGGATGGGTCGCGTCATGCTATTAATTATCGGCATCCTTCAAAACCCGCCTGTCTCAGGACCCTGGCCCGCATCCTGAAAAGATACAATCCCCCACTAACGCCAGAGCGCCACCAAGGGTTCGCACGATGCCGTGCCAACAGGAAGGCCGCTGCAGGATCAAGCGGCAGAATGCGGGCCCCAGAGCGCTCCAGTCCCTCGCCCGGGCCGCGTCAGTAGCACGCGGGAACGATCATCGCATCCGGGGTCGGCTGCCGTTCGTAATCGGGATGATGGACGCGTGCGGGCAACACCACATCCGGCTTCGGCACCGGCCCGTAGGGTACGAGCGAGAGCAGGTGGGCGATGCAGTTCAGACGCGCACGCTTCTTGTCGACCGCCTGCACCACCCACCACGGCGCTTCGTCGATGCTGGACCGCTCGAGCATCGTCTCCTTCGCACGGGTGTAATCCTCCCAGCGGCGGCGGCTTTCCAGATCCATCGGGCTGAGCTTCCACTGTTTCAGCGGATCTTCGATCCGCGCGCGGAAGCGGGCCTCCTGCTCGTCATCTGTGATCGAAAACCAGAACTTGACAATCTGGATGCCGCTGCGGACGAGCATCCGCTCGAACTCTGGCACCGAACGGAAGAATTCTTCATATTCATCCTCGGTGCAAAAGCCCATGACACGCTCGACTCCAGCACGGTTGTACCAGCTCCGGTCGAACAGGACAATCTCACCCGCCGCCGGCAGATGGGCCACGTAGCGCTGAAAATACCATTGCGTGCGCTCGCGGTCGTTGGGCGCCGGCAGGGCGGCGACGCGGCACAGGCGCGGATTCAGCCGCTGGGTGATCCGCTTGATCGCGCCGCCCTTCCCGGCGGCGTCTCGCCCTTCGAAGATCACGACCAGGCGATGGCCGGTCGCCTTCACCCAATCCTGCAGCTTGATCAGTTCGCCCTGGAGACGAACCAGTTCGCGGAAATAGACGCGCCGAAACGCGCGGTCGGACGCGTCGAGGGTTCCGCCGATGGCCTCTTCTTCCAGGGAGAGTTCGAACTCCTCGTCCAGATCGTCGATGAACTCGCGGCGCATCTGCACGCGCTCGCGTTCTTCCGCCGACAGGCTCTTCAGATCCTCATCGTCCATCGTCGCTGCCTTCCATGCCGCGCACCATGCGCCGCACTGGCCGAAATAGGGCTTTCCACAGGAAAACGCCTTGAAATTTTCATGAATCCTGCGGTCAAGCCTTCAGAACGTGGTGGTCATGTTCACGCCCAGCACGGCACCGTTACCGATGGGCCGCCCCGTCTGCGGGTCGAACGACGTGCCGCCGACATGCCAGAAATATTGAAAATCGGGCTGGATGATGAGGTACGGGGTCACGGCTGCCTGATAGGTCACCTCGATATGCTGTTCGGGCTTCAGCGCGCCTGCCAGACTGGTGCCCAGACGCATGGCATCGCGCGCATTGTCGATTGCCCGGCTACCATAGAAGCCAGTTCCCCAGGCAATGCCGATCGTGTCATCAGTCCGGCCCGGGACCATCCCGTCGAACGTCACGCCGCCCTGGATCTCGGTGGAGAACCGGTTGCGCGAGCCGTCATTGGCGGTGGCACGCACGAACAGGCTGATCGTCTTGCTCGACCCCGGCGCCGCCCGCCAGATCATCTGGTCGGCCACCATGTAGATCATCCAATTGTCACGATGGTAGCGCGGCTGGCCCGTACTGTCCGGTGCTGCCAGCAGGCCGCCGTGATCGTCGTATCGCTGGTCGGGGAAGCGGCCGGTGTCGTAAAGGCCGCCGAGCTTCCAGGTTCCCAACAGACTGGGGGCTGCTTGATCGGCGATCCAGCGGGCGACATCGACCGAAAGCTGGGCCTCGCCGATGAACAGCGTCCCGCCGCTGGTCGAAAATGCGGTGCCCGACGGGTCGCGCTGCGTGGGCGCGATGGCGCTGTAGAAGGGGCCGCGCGTCGGGTTGTCGTCGGTGACGGCGCCCATCAGCACCAGTTGGTCGATCGGCGTCCATTTCGCCCGCGCCCCCAGGGCCGAGAAAGGCCAGGACGGCCCTCCGGAATACAGGTTACTGGAGGTCGAGAGCGGCCAGCCGAAACTGGAATTGAGGAAGAATGAGGCGTTCTGACTGACCAAAAACTCGGTATCGAGGTCGATCGACCCCACCCGGACATCCAGCCGGTTCGCGAAGAAGCCCTGGCCGTACCAGAGTTCGAACAGCCGGGTCGAGCGCCCGGCATCGTAGCCACTGACGGCATTCACCGCCCCGAGCCGCTCGCCCGTCAGCGACCGGCCGCGGATCTGCAACGCGCTGACGTTCAGCAACCCGTCGGGCCAGCCGAAGCCACGCTCGGTGTCGAACATCAAGGTCACGGCCGTCATGCCGTCATAGGTGGGTCCGGTATGCAGGCCGCCTGAGGCGAGGCCCCATAATTCCTCGACATCCTGTATGTTGATCCGGATGCCGTGGCGGGCCAGCCAGGGCCGCGTGCCCCCGGCCTCGCCCAGAAGTTCGCTGCCCGGGTCTTCGGGCTGCTGCACTTCCACCGGCATCGGTGGGGGCAGCGGCACGCCTGAGGGCAGGACATCGGTGACCAGCGGCGGGGTGGCGGCCAGAATGCCGTCCCCCATCGTCAAGGGGTAGAGTGCCGCCAGAAGGCCCGCCACGCGGCGCAGGGCCGGGGCGGGTCGTTCGGCTTTCATGGCCTCGTGTCAGAAGACATGCCTCAGGATAAAGAACAGCGCACCGCTGATCAACATGGCAGCGGGCAGCGTGATCACCCAGGCCATGGCCATGGTGCGCAGCGTTCGCCATTGCAGGCCCGAGCCCGCCGCCGCCATGGTGCCCGCCACGCCGCTCGAGAGGATATGGGTGGTGGAGACCGGCAGGCCATAGCCCTCGGCCAGGCCGATCGTCCCCATCGCGACCAGTTCCGCCGAGGCGCCCTGCGCGTAGTTCAGGTGCGTCTTGCCGATTTTCTCGCCCACGGTGACGACGATGCGCTTCCAGCCGACCATCGTGCCCAGACCCAGCGCCACCGCGACGGCGACCTTGACCCAGGTGGGGATGAAGCGCGTGCCCGCGTTGAGCTGGCCCATGAAATTCTTGAGGCCGGCGGCCTCGGCGCCTTCGAAGGCATTGGTCTTGCCCAGCACGCGGATCGCATCCGATACCAGATACATGTCCGTGCGGACGTTCGGCACCTGGGCGGCGGGGATGGCATTGAGGCTGCGATATCCCTTGACCGAGCCCGCGATGTCGTCCGACAGCACGGCCAGCGCGCCATAGACCCGGCCATTGGCGACCGCCCTGTCGCGCAGCGCCGCCGTCACTCGCACGCGGGCCGCCGCGATGTCATCGGCCTCGGTGCCCGTCATGTGATGGCGGAAGATGCCTGCGGCGTCCCCGGCCGACTGGACGAAGGCCGGCATGGCCGATTCCGGCATGGCGCGATTGAGCGCATAGGCGGTGGGTGCCGCGCCGATCAGGATGAGCATGATCAGGCCCATGCCCTTCTGCCCGTCATTGCCGCCATGGAAATAGGAGACGCCGGTGCAGGTGCCGATCAGCAGACCGCGAATCCACAGTGGCGGGGGCTTGTGTCCCACGGGCGTCTCGAACAGCGTCCGGTTGCGCACCAGCACGCGGAACAGCCAGAACAGCGCCATGGACAGCGCGAAGCCGCAGAGCGGGCTGAACAGCAGCGCGCTGAAAACCTTCGACACCTGCGACCAGTCGACGCCATAGGTCGCCGCCCCGGCGGGCGCCATTAGCTGGTTGGCGATGCCCACTCCCATGATCGAGCCGATCAGGGCGTGCGAGGAACTGTTCGGCACGCCCATCGCCCACGTTGCGAGATTCCATACAATGGCGGCGATCAGCAGGGCGAAGATCATCGCGTATCCCGCGCCACTGCCCACCTGGAGGATGAGTTCGACCGGCAGCAGCGTGACCACGCTGTAGGCGACGGCACCGGACGAGACCAGCACGCCCAGCAGGTTCCACACGCCCGACCATACGACGGCCACCATGGGAGGCATGCTGTTCGTATAGATCACGGTCGCGACGGCGTTCGCCGTGTCGTGAAAGCCGTTGACGAATTCGAAGCCCAGCGCGATCAGCAGCGCCAGCGCCAGCAGGGCGAAGGCCCCGACGGCCAGCCCATGCTCGCCCGCCGCCTGCAGATCGGCCAGAACACTGTAGCCGACGAAGCCCAGCGCGCACGCCAGCACGGCCAGGAAGAAGATCCTGAACGCGGGGGTTCCCCCGCTGTCCATTCTAGGACGCAGAAAATGACTGCGCGGTACGGTTGTCTCCGACAAGGCATCCCCCCTTGGCCAAAGGCGCTATGACAGCGCACACTCAGCGGAAAGCCCGGGGCAGAAACAGTGAAGTTATTTTGAAGGGGGAACCGCCGCGCGCTTCACGAAAGGATGCAGACCCCGATGCCCGAGACCCCAGGACACATCGTCGAAACCGACCGGCTGCGGCTGACGCTGCACGAAAGCGCCGATTTCGGCCCGCTGGCCGAGATGTGGAGCGATCCGGCCGTCGTCCGGCATATCAGCGGCAAGCCGGCCACGGCGCAGGAAAGCTGGGCGCGGCTGCTGCGCTATCGTGGCCTGTGGCCGGTGCTGGGGTTCGGCTACTGGGCGGTCTGCCTCGTAGCCCCTGACAACCGCCCTTCGCTCCGCGTGGCGGAGAAGACTGGTTTTCTGCCCGTCGGTCCCATTCGCGTGGGGACGGAACAGGCCGTGCTGCTGGAACGCCTGACATAGCAGGTCAGACGGACACCAGCACATCCAGCGGTGCCGCGTCGGCCAGCATGGCCAGGTCCAGCACTGCCGCGCGGTCGGGCATGCGGCCCGGGTAGAGCAGCGAGCGCCATGGGCCGGCCGGGGCGTCGTCCCAGTCCAGCGCCGTGCCGCGCCAGAGCATGGAGGGGCAGGACAGGTCGGTGGGGTCCGGCATCAGGGCGGCGGGCAGGCGCGGTGCGATCACCAGCATCGTCGCCCCTGCCGTGACGCGGGCGAAGGCGGCCAGATGCTGGCGCCGGGTGCCCGTGACCCTGACGGGCCGGTACGTCCCCTCGGCGAACAGGTCGGGATGAGCGGCCCGGAATCGCAGTACTGCCGCGATCAGCGCCTGTTTCACCCTGCCGTCGCGCCAGTGCGGCAGCAGCGAGCCGAAATCGGCGCCCTCGGCGAGCGCCGCCATGCGGGCCGCGAAATCGACCGGCCGGCGATTGTCGGGATCGACCAGGCTGAAATCCCAGAATTCGCAGCCCTGATACAGGTCCGGCACGCCGGGGCTGGTCAGGCGCAGCAGCGTCTGCGCCAGCCCGTTCAGCGCGCCCGCCGGGGCGATCTGGTTGACGAATGCATCCAGCATCCGGGGAAACCGGTTTTCGGGATGGGGGGAGAGCAGGCCGTCGAGGAAGGCGCCGCAGGCCTGCTCATAGGCTGGTTCCGGGTCGATCCAGCTTGTGTGGCGTTTGGCCTCGCGCAGGGCCTTGACCTGCCAGGCCGCCAGGCGGTCGCGGAATTCCGCCGTGATCCTTTGCTCGAGCGGACCGTCCCCCACCGGCCAGGCGCCCAGCAGGGTCTGGTAGAGAATCAGTTCGTCCGCGCGGTCGGGCGCGGCGCAGGGGCCTGAGCGGGTCGTGATCCGCTGGCGCAGCGGGGCGTTGAAGGTGCTCCAGCGTGGGGCGACGCGCACCCATTCCTGGGCCAGTTCGGACAGCACGGCCAGGCGCGCGCGGGCGTCCTCGCCGCGCTTGTGGTCGTGGGTGGCGGTGGCCAGCATGGCGCGGGGCCAGTCGCGGCGGCGCACGTTATTGGCAGCGTGAAAGGCGGCGACGGTGCCGCCGAACTGGCCGGGATGCGTGCCGACATCGTTGCGCGACAGCAGGCGGCCATAGCGATAAAATGCTGTATCTTCAACGGCTTTGGCGGCAAGCGGGGCCGTGAGGTGCGCGAAGCAGGCGATGGCGCCGGCGGCATTTTCCGGCGCCTGCGGACCGAGCTGGCGCTCCAGCCAGTCCAGCACCGGCTGCTGTGCCGGCGCCAGCCCGGCGCGCACGGACTGGCAGACCGCGTGCAGCACCTTGCCGCCATCGCCTTCATAAGTCCGGTAGACGGGAAAGCGGATGAGGATGCGGCGCAGTACGCGTTCCAGCGCGGCGGGCGTGAAGTCGCGGGCGCGCGGGTCGCGGCGTGCCAGGGTGGCCAGGGCGTGGACCAGCCGGGCCAGGTCGGCGGCCAGCGTGCCGTCCAGTACCGCCTCGCGCGCCGCCTCCTGCTCCGCATGGAAGCTGGTGGCGCCGCCGGCGCCCCATACCCACAGATCGTCCAGCGCGTCCGCGCCGCGCTGGTCGTGGAGCAGCAGGTCGACCTGTTCCAGAAAATCGTAACCGGTGGTGCCGTCGACCGCCCAGCCGGTGGGGAGCACCTCCTCCACGGCCAGAATCTTCTCGACATAGAGGGGGGCGCCCGGTGGGGCCTCGGGCGGACGGGCGGGGGCGGCAGCGGCAAGCGCGCGATGCAGGCGCGTGGTATAAGCGCCCGGTTGGGTCAGCCCGTCGATATGGTCGACGCGCACGCCGTCGATCAGCCCGTCGGCATACAGGCCGATGATCGTGCGATGCACGGCGTCGAACACGTCGGGATGTTCGACACTCAATCCGGCCAGGCCGGTGATGTCGAAGAAGCGTCGCCAGTTGATCAGGTCGGAGGCCGTGCGCCACCAGGCGAGCCGGTAATGCTGGCGCTCCAGCAGCGCATGCAGGCGGGCCCGTCCATCGGGCCCGGCCATGCGCGCCAGCGCGCGCGCGACGGCGGCCGCACCCTGGGGCGTGCGCGCCCAGTCCGCCAGCCCGTCGGGCGGCGGCGTATCTTCGGGCGCGAAGAGATCGGCATAGTGATCGGGGCAGATCGGGAACCGGTGTTCGTAATGCCAGCAGGCGAAACTGCCCTCGGCTGCGTCGTAACGCAGTTCCAGCGTGCCGTTTTCCAGGCAGTCGCCGTAAGGATCGGCCAGGAAGGGCAGCAGCACGCGGTCGCGCAGGCTGTCGTCGGGCGGGGACCAGTCGATGTCGAACATATGGGCGCACCGGCTGGCCCGCCCCCAGGCCAGCACATCCTCCCACCACGCATTGAAGCTGCCGCCCACCGCCATGTGGTTGGGCACGATATCGAGGATCAGCCCCATGCCGTGCGCGCGCAGCCGCGCCACCAGACGGGCCAGGGCCTCGCGCCCGCCCAGCTCGGGGTTGATGCGGCTGTAATCCAGCGTGTCGTAGCCGTGGGTCGAGCCCGGGCGGGCGGCCAGCAGCGGCGAGGCGTAAAGGTGGCTGATCCCGAGACCGGCGAAATACCCGACCAGCGGGACCGCGTCATCCAGCGTGAAGCCGGCGTGGAATTGCAGGCGGACGGTCGCGCGCACGCCCGCCGTCATACGCGGTTCCGGGCGGTGCGCAGCAGGTCCAGCCGGCGGGCCGCGTCCGGCCGCTCCAGCACCGGCGGGCCGGGCGGGTAGCGCTGCTGCCAGTTGGGGTGGCCCGAGATGGTGCCGGGGAGGTTGGGCTGTTCGGGCAGGCCCAGCGCGTCTTCCAGCGGCAGGATGGCCAGCGCCGAGGCGGCGGTGCCGACGAAGCGCGCCGCCGCATCGACCACGCGGGCCGCGCCGTCGGGCGTGACGGGCGGCGGTTCGGGCGCGGCCGGCGGGTGCAGCGCCGCCCACAGCGCAGTACGGTCATGCGCGCGGGCGGCCAGCGCGTCCTCGGCCCTGGTGCCGCGCGCCAGCTGGCGCAGGCTCCTGCGCCAGCCGATATCGGTGGCCTGCCACCAGCCGGCCACGGTGGGCAGGTCGTGCGTGGTCGTCATGGCCACATCGTTCGCTCCCCATTTGTCGGGCGGCAGGAACGCGCCCTGTGCATCGCGCTGGAACCATAGCACGTTCATGCCCATGATCGACCGCTGTGCTGCGCGGGTGCGAAAACCGGCGGGCACGGTGCCGAGATCCTCGCCGATCACCACCGCCTGGTGCCGGTGCGATTCCAGCGCCACCAGCCGCATCAGGTCCCGCCCCGGGAAGGAGAGATAGGCCCCGTCGGCGGCCGACGCGCCCTCGGGGATCACCCACAGCCGTTCCAGCCCCATCACATGGTCGATGCGCACCCCGCCCTGGCGCGTGAGCGTCGCGCGCAGCGTGTCGATGAAGGCGCGATAGCCGTGGGCGCGCAACGCGCCGGGGGAAAAGGTGGTCAGCCCCCAATTCTGCCCCAGCGGGCCCAGCGGGTCCGGCGGCGCGCCGACCGAGCCGCCGATCAGGAAATCGTCCTGGTTGGCCCAGCACTGGCTGCCGGCCGGATCGGTACCCACCGCCAGGTCCGCGATCAGGCCGATGCGCATGCCGCCGTCGCGCGCCGCCTGGCCCGCGCCGTGCAGGCCGCGCGCCGCCAGCCATTGCAGGAACAGGTGGAAGCCTACGTCATGATGGCGTTCCTCGGCGAAGCGCGCGACCTCGGGACTGGCGGGATCGCGCAACGCACCGGGCCAGGCGCGCCAGTTGCCGCCGCGCGGGCCGCGGCCGAGCTGATGCGCCTGCAGGGCCTCGAACACCGCGTGGCAATGCAGCGCGCGGCCATGGGCCGCGACGAAGGCCGTCAGCTCGGCCGGTGGCGCGGGGCGGATGACATCGTCATACAGGCCACGCAGCATGCGCAGCCGCAGCTCGGCCGCCTGCGGCCAGTCGATCAGCGGCGCGTCTTCCAGCGCCCGCGCGGCCTGCGGCGAGATGCGCAGCCGGCGCATCATCGCCCCGATATCGTGCGTGGAAAACCAGCTGCGCATGTCGGCGAGCAGCACGTTCAGGAACAGCCTGCTGGAGGGGGAATAGGGGCTGAACTGCGCGGGCCGGGCGCTGAACATGGCATGGACCGGGCTGATGGCCAGCGCGTCGGCGCCGGCCGCGGCGGCCTGGCGCGCCAGGTCGGCCAGGGCCCCGAAATGGCCGATCCCGGCATCGTGCCGCGCGCGCAGGGCATGGAGCTGCACCGACAGGCCCCAGCCGCGCGCGCCGCCCGTGGCGTCGGCCACCGTGCGGCAGCGGGCCGGTGCGATGGCCAGCACCGTCCGCCGGCCCGCGATTTCCAGCCTGTGATAGCCGAGATCGGCGATGGCGGGCAGCCTCGGGCAGCCGTCGCGCGCGTGGCCGGCCTGGCCCGTGATGACGCTGCCATCCTCGCATTCCAGCCGGAAGGCCAGCCGTTCGGACGACGGACGCAGCGGCAGCACCGTGGCCACGCCCGCCTGCCCCACCACCATCGGCGGCAGTTCGCCGTCCTCCAGCCTCGCCCCGTCTTCCAGCACGCGCAGCAGGCCGCGCAGCGTATCGGCCCCGACACGGTGCGAAACGCCGGCGGCATCGCGCCATGCGGTGGCCAGCCCGGCCTTGCGTGCCCGCATGCGCAGGCTGCGGTCATTCATGGGCAGCCCCCGAAGGCGGCCGGGGCTCGGCCAGATGGACGACCACGCCATGCGACGGCAGGGGCCCCTGCCCGCCCGGCTGCGGCGGGTCCTGGTACAGGATCGGGCCGGCCACCCAGTCCGGCAGGTCGACCGCATCCGGCCCGAGATTGAGGCCGATCGACAGGATGGCCCCGTCGCCCATCCGCCAGCGCGCGGCCACCGCGCCCGGCCCCACGACCCGCGCGCCCAGGCCCCGGGCGCCGGGCAGGCGCGGCGTGATGCGGGCGTGGCGCAGGCGCAGCAGGGTGGCGAAGAAGCCCTGCCATGCCCGCCCCTCGGCCGAGCCTGCCTCATCCGCCAGGGGGACCGACGCGGCGAAGGTGTCGGGATGGTTGGGATCGGGGATCGTCTCGCGCCGGGCCGGGTCGCTGAAATGGGCGAAGGCGGCGAATTCGCGCCTTCGGCCGTCGCGCACGATATCGCCCAGGATGGGCGGATGGCTGGTGAAATAGAGGAACGGACGGCGCGAGCCCCATTCCTCGCCCATGAACAGCAGCGGGATCTGCGGCGACAGCAGCAGCAGCCCGTAGGCGGCGCGCAGCGCCTGCGGCGGGGCCAGCACCGTCAGCCGCTCGCCCATCGCGCGATTGCCGATCTGGTCGTGATTCTGCAGGAACAGGATGAAGGCGCTGGCCGGCAGGCCGCCCGTTTCCATGCCGCGTGGGCGGCCAAGGGTGGGAAACAACTCGCCCTGGAAGGCGAAGCCCTCGGCCAGCACGCGCGCCAGGCGCCCGGTGGGGTCGGTGGCGAAATTGGCGTAATAGCCCTCGTCCTCGCCGGTCAGCAGCACGTGCAGGGCGTTGTGCCCGTCATCGTTCCATTGCGCGTCGAACCCCGAGCGCAGCAGGCCGGAATCGTTGTTCTCGTTCTCCAGGATCAGATGCACGTGGCGGCCGGGCTCGGTCCGGGCGCGGACATGGGCTGCCAGTTCGACCAGCCAGTCGCGCTCGCCGATGGCCTGCACCGCGTCCAGGCGAAGCCCGTCGAACCGGTATTCCATCAGCCAGTACAAGGCGTTTTCGGTAAAATAGGCCTGCACGGCCGGCTGGCGGAAATCGATGGCGTCGCCCCAGGGGGTCTGCGGGCCGGCATGGAAGAACGGGGCGGCGTAGGCGGGGAGGAAATTCCCCTCCGGCCCGAAATGATTGTAGACGACATCGAGAAAGATCATCATCCCCAGCGCGTGGGCGTGATCGATCAGCGCCTTGAGGTCGTCGGGCGTGCCGTAGGCGGATTCCGGCGCGTAGGGCAGCACGCCGTCATAGCCCCAGTTGCGACCGCCGGGGAATTCGGACAGCGGCATCAGTTCGACGGCCGTGACCCCGAGTGCCGCCAGCCGGGCGAGCCGGTCGCGCACGCCGCGAAACCCGCCGGCCGCGCCGACATGGATTTCGTAGATGACGGCCTGTTCCCACGGCAGGCCCCGCCATTCATTTTCCTGCCAGTCATAGGCGCGGGGGTCGACCACCTGGCTGGGGCCCGACACGTCGCGCGGCTGGGCGCGGGAGGCCGGGTCGGGCACCGTCAGGTGCGGGCTGACCCGGTAGCGATAGAGCGCGCCGGCGCCGCAGGGGGCCGTGACCTCGAACCAGCCATGGGGATGGCGCTCCATCGGTACCGGGGGCTGCCCCTCGATCTCGACCGAAACCGAGGAACTGGACGGTGCCCAGAGGCGAAAGCGCGTCTGATGCGGCGCGATGAGGGTTGCGCCGAAACTGCAGGCGAAAGCATGGGTCTTACGCATCGACCGTTCCCTTTGCATGGCGTGCGTCGGGGGTGAAGCCGAGCAGCACGACGCCGTGGGCACCCACCGTCCAGCGCGCCAGCCTGTCCGCGATCGTGCCGGTCCGGGCCGGGTCGGCACTGTCGAGCAGCAGCGTCCATTCGCCCGGAATCGGCGGCAGGGTGCAGTCCGCGTCCGCGTCGCCCGCGTTCATGATCAGGTAGGTGGTATCGGTGGCGCCGGAATCATCGGTGCAGGAGCGGAGAAGACCCAAAATTCTTCCATGCTCGTCATTCCAGGCGTCGGACGTCATCGGATGGCCCTCGGGATCGTACCAGGCGATGTCGAGCAGGCCGGCGCGGGTTTCGCGCTTGCCGTAGAGGAAGCTGCGCCAGCGGACGGACGGGTGGGCGGCGCGCAGGGCCGTCAGCCGGGCGACATAGGCGATCATCGCCTGCCCGGCGGTCGAGGCGGCCAGCGGCCAGTCCAGCCAGGTGACGGGGTTGTCCTGGCAGTAGGCATTGTTGTTGCCGCCCTGGGTCTGGCCGAATTCGTCGCCCGCCAGCAGCATCGGCGTGCCCTGCGAGAGGAACAGGGTGGCCAGCATGGCCCGCCGCACCCGGGCGCGCACCGCCAGGATCGCCGGATCGTCGGTCGGGCCTTCCACCCCCCAGTTGCGGCCGAGATTGTCGGAATGGCCGTCCTGCCCGCCCTCGCCATTGGCGTCGTTATGCTTGTGGCTGTAGCTGACCAGGTCCATCAGCGTGAAACCGTCATGCGAGGTCACGAAATTGACCGATGCCCACGGGCGCCGCCCGCGCCGGTCGAACACGTCGGCCGAGCCCGCGAGCCGTGCCGCCAGGTCGCCGCGCGTCAGCGCATCGCCGCGCCAGAAGCGCCGCACCGTGTCGCGGTAGCGGTCGTTCCATTCGGCGAAGCCGGGCGGATGGTTGCCGAGCTGGTAGCCGCCGGGCCCCGGGTCCCACGGTTCGGCGATCAGCTTGAGCGTGGACAGGACCGGGTCCTGGCGCAGCACGTCGAAGAAGCCGCAGAACGGGTCGAACCCGTAGCTCTCGCGCCCCAGGGTGGAGCAGAGATCGAAGCGGAACCCGTCGATATGGAAATCGACCGCCCAGTGGCGCAGCGAGTCCATGACCATCTGCAGCACGCGCGGGTGCGACAGGTTGAGCGTGTTGCCGCATCCGGTATCGTTGATCAGGTGGCGCTCGTCCTCCGGCACCAGGCGGTAATAGACGGCGTTGTCCAGCCCGCGATAGCACAGGGTGGGGCCGAGCTCGCTGCCCTCGCACGTATGGTTGTAGACCACGTCGAGGATGATTTCGATCCCTGCCGCGTGCAGGCGGCGGATGGCGGTGCGGATTTCGTGCGGGGAGCCTTCGGCCAGGTAGCCGGTCTGGGGGGCGAAGAAGGCCAGCGTGTTGTAGCCCCAGTAATTGGTCAGCCCGCGTTCGATCAGGAACCGGTCCTTGAGGAAGGCCTGGACCGGCATCAGTTCCAGCGTGGTGATGCCCAGATGCAGCAGATGGTCGATCAGGCGCGGGTCGGACAAAGCGCGGAAGGTGCCGCGTTCGACCGGCATCAGGTCGTTGCGGCGCATCGACAGGCCGCGCACATGCGCCTCCATGATCACGGTGCGGTCCCACGGCACGCGGGGCAGACGGTCCTCGCCCCAGTTGAAGGCGTCGTTGGTGACCACGCTCTTGGGCATGGCGGGGGCGCTGTCGCGCCGGTCGATCGACAGGTCGCCGCGCGGCGAGTTGACGCGGTAGCCGAACAGCGCGTCCGACCAGGTCAGGGTGCCGTGCAGCGCGCGGGCATAGGGATCGACCAGCAGCTTGTGCGGGTTGAAGCGGTGGCCGCGCAGCGGCTCGTAGGGGCCGTAGGCGCGGTAGCCGTAGAGCAGGCCCGGTCGCGCGTCGGGCAGGTAGCCGTGCCAGACCTCATCGGTGCGTTCGGGCAGGTCGAACCGCGCGACCTCCCGCCTGCCCGAGTGATCGAACACGCACAGGTCGATGCGGTGCGCATTGGCCGAGAAGACCGCGAAATTGACACCCAGCCCGTCCCAGGTGGCGCCCAGGGGCGCGGGGGCGCCGCGCATCAGCCGGGCGGGAAAGCGCATCATCGGCCGGACCCTGTCTGAGAGCCGGACCGAAAATGCGGGCTGGCGAGCGAGAGCGGCCCAGGGGGCCGCGCCCGGCGTGTGTTGCCGAGCATCGGAGCGGCGTGGCCTTGATGGCCATGAGCACCGAAGCGCAGGCAACGCATGCTGGATCGCCGCCAGCGCGCATTTTCGGTCAGGCTCTGAACATGCACGGGCTTACTCCGGCGAGAGGTACAGGACCGCGAGGGGCGGCAGGATGAGGACGCAGGAATGGTCGTAGCCATGGGCGGCTTCGGGCTCGGCCTGGACGCCGCCGCCATTGCCCATGCCGGACCCCGCATATTCGCCTCCGTCGGAATTGAGCAGTTCGCGCCAATATCCCCCATAGGGCACGCCCACGCGGTAGGCGGGGCGCGGCACCGGCGTCATGTTGCAGACCACGAGGACCGGGGCGGCGTCGGGCGCGCGGCGCAGCCAGACGAAGACGGCATTGTCGACATCGTCGCCGATCAGCCATTCGAACCCGTCGGACGTGCAGTCGGCGCGATGCAGGGCCGGCCGGGCGCGGTGCAGGCGGTTGAGGTCGCGGACCAGCGCCTGCATGCCGCGCCCTTCCGGCTGGTCCAGCCGGTACCATGCGACCTCGCCATCCGCGCGCCATTCGTACGGCTGGGCCAGTTCGCCGCCCATGAACAGCAGTTTCTTGCCCGGATGGCCCCACATGAAGGCGAAATAGGCGCGCAGCCCGGCATGTCTGCGCCAATCGTCGCCGGGCATGCGCTCCAGCAGGGAGCCCTTGCCGTGGACGACTTCGTCATGCGACAGCGGCAGGATGAACCGCTCGGAAAAAGCATAGTACAGGCCGAACATGATTTCGGAATGGTGGTAGCGGCGCCAGAGCGGGTCGCGCCCGATATAGGCCAGCGTGTCGTGCATCCAGCCCATGTTCCATTTATAGGAAAAGCCCAGCCCCCCATCGGCCACCGGCCAACTGACGCCGGGCCAGGCCGTCGATTCCTCGGCGATCATCAGCGTGTGGGGACAATGTTCGGCGATGATCGTGTTCAGGTCGCGCACGAAGGCGACGGCCTCCAGGTTCTCGCGGCCGCCATGGATGTTGGCCAGCCATTCGCCCTCGCGCCGGCTGTAGTCGCGATAGAGCATCGAGGCCACGGCATCGACCCGCAGCCCGTCGACATGGTAGCGGCGCAGCCAGGTCAGCGCGCTGCCGATCAGGAAGCCCCGGATCTCGTTGCGTCCGAAATTGTAGATCAGCGTGTGCCAGTCGGGGTGGTAGCCCTCGCGCCGGTCCGCGTGCTCGTACAGGCATGAGCCGTCGAAATGGGCCAGGCCGTGCGCGTCGGCGGGGAAATGGGCCGGCACCCAGTCCAGGATCACGCCCACCCCGGCCCGGTGGCAGGCATCGACGAAGGCGGCGAACTGCTGCGGCGCCCCGAAGCGGGCCGATGGCGCGTAGAGGCCCAGCGTCTGATACCCCCATGACCCGTCGAACGGATGCTCCATGACCGGCATCAGCTCGATATGGGTGAATCCCATATCGACAACGTAGGGAATCAGCGTCCGTTCCAGATCGTCCCAGCGCAGGATGCCGTGCGGGTCGCCCGCCGGGCGGCGCCAGGAGGCCAAGTGTACCTCGTAGATCGCCATCGGCGCGGTAACGTCATGCCGGCCGGCGCGGCCCTGCATCCAGTCCTCGTCGGTCCAGGCGAAGGGGGTGGTGTCCGCCACCACCGAGGCGTTGGCCGGCGGCTGTTCCGCCGCCAGCGCATACGGGTCGGCCTTGGGAGGCAGCAGCCGGTGCTCGGCGTCGATGATTTCGTATTTATAGCGCTCGCCCGGGCCGATGCGGGGGATGAACAATTCCCAGATTCCGGCCGCGTGGCGCAGGCGCATGGGGTGGCGGCGGCCGTCCCAGACATTGAAATCGCCGATCACCGAGACCCGGAAGGCGTTGGGGGCCCACACCACGAAGCGCACGCCGGCCACGCCGTCGACCACCATCGGCTGGGCGCCCATCACCCGGTCGAGGTCGCGATGCTGGCCCTGGGCGAACAGGTGCAGGTCCAGATCGCCCAGCAGCAGGCCGAAGGAATAGGGATCTTCGGTTTCCTCCCACCCGTCGGCCCAGCCGATCTTGAACCGGTAGCGGGCGCCGGCGGGCACGGTGCCGACATACAGGCCGCGTTCGTCCACCCGGCGCATGGCGCGCTCGATCGGGGCCGAGCGCGGGCGCTGGACCACCAGCCGCACCGCCCGCGCGTCGGGGCAGAAGGCGCGCACGATGTCGGAACGGCCGTGCGCCTGACGGCCGAGGATGGCGAACGGGTCGGGGCAGGTGCCCCGCAGGAGGTCTTCGGTCCCGGGGGGAAGGAAATAGGCACTGTCGTTCGAGGCGACGTTCATGAGGCGGGATTCCGGCGGGCAGGAATGCAGGCGGAGACGGACGGACGAACGGGCGGGCCGGCAGGGCGGCTCGGCGCGGCGTCGTCAGCCGGGCCGGCCGAACGGGTCGTTGGCGCGGACCCGCCCGCGCCGGGCCGCCTGATAGGCGGCCCGCACGCCCCGCGCGGACGGGACGACGCCGCCCGGCCCCGCCAGCGGCGTGCGGCGCCGCCCCGACGACTTGTCGAATTCGGCCATGCCGATTTCCGGCCGGCCGAGGACCCGGCGGAACAACCGTGCATATTCCTGCGCCTTGCGCCCCCAGGAGACGTCATAGCGCGCGCCGTTGCGTTGCAGCCCCGCCCAGCGCGCCGGCTGCCGGTACAGGGTGGCGGCGCGGCGGATGGCGCCGGCCAGGGTCTCGCCATCGACCGGCGAGAACAGGAAGCCGGTCGCGACATCGCTGGCCATCGCGGCCTCGTTGGCGTCGATGATGGTATCGGCCAGGCCGCCGACGCGCGCCGCGATGGGCACGCAGCCATAACGCACGGCGCAGAGCTGGGTCAGGCCGCAGGGCTCGAAGCGCGACGGCAGCAGCAGGCTGTCGGCCGAGGCCTGGATGCGGTGGCCCAATTGCTCGCTATAGCCGATATGGCAGGCCAGCCGGTCGGGATACTGGCGCGCCAGCCGGGCCAGCGCGCGTTCCATCGCCACGTCGCCGCTGCCGACCACGACCAGCTGCGTGCGGTCGTCGAGGATGCGGGGCACGATATCGGCCAGGATATCCACCCCCTTCTGCCCGGTCAGGCGGCTGACCAGCCCCAGGAGAAAGACATCCGGGTCCTGCGGCAGGCCGAATTCCGCCTGGAAGGCCCGCTTGTTGGGCCGGCGACCCACGAGGTCGCCGACCTGATAGGGGAAGAGGACCGCCGGGTCGGTTTCGGGATTCCAGTCATTGGTGTCGATACCGTTCAGGATCCCCCTGAGCTGGTCGGCCCGGGTGCGCAGCAGCCCGTCCAGCCCCATGCCCCATTCGGGGGACTGGATTTCGCGCGCATAGGTCGGCGAGACGGTGACGATGCGCGCGGCGAAGAGCAGGCCGGCCTTGAGGAAGCCGATTTCGCCGTAACATTCCACCCCGTCGATCGTGAAAGCATGGGGCGGGAGGCCGAACCGTTCGAGATCCGCCACCGGGAAGCGGCCCTGGAAGGCCAGATTGTGGATGGTCTGCACCACCGGCGCGGCCGGCTGGCCGTCATAATGCAGATAGGCCCCGGTGAGGCCGGCCTGCCAGTCATGCGCCATCACCAGGTCGGGGCGGAGGCTCGGTACCTGCCCCTGGGCGATGCTGGCCGCGACGCGCGAGAGGCAGGCGAAGCGCACGCCGTTATCGGGCCAGTCGGTGCCGTCGGGCGCCAGATAGGGGTTGCCCTTGCGGCGGAACAGATGCGGACAATCGATGACCAGCAGGTGATGACCGGCGGCATAGCCTTCCAGCAGCGCGATCTCGACACCCGGCAGGGGCGCCATCGTGGCTACGCGCACCGGGCCTTCCAGCGCGTCCAGCACCGCAGGGTAGCCGGGCAGCAGGGTCGTCACCAGCACGCCCTCGGTACGCAGCGCCGCCGGCAGCGAGCCCACCACGTCGCCCAGTCCCCCCGTCTTGACGAAGGGGAACATCTCGGATGCTACGGAGAGCACCCGGATCGGGCCCGACGGCTCCTGTTCCTGCTGGTGACGGTTCATGCCACTACCCTTCTTGGTCAGGAGGAAAGGAAAACGCGCGAGCGCGGCGATTGCGGGCCCTTGAAAAAATCTAACGACGCCGGACGGCTGGAGAACCGTTATCACAGGAAAGTGATAGTTTCGAAAGATTCCTGCCAATTCGGTGCGAGATTCGAACTTGTGATTCGAACTTTTCGCGCCCGGCGCGATCGCATGCAGCCATCGGCGGGGGCCGCTCGCCATGATCTCGTGGCCCCCCATGCCATCGGCGCCGGTTGCCGCTAGAACGGAGGAAAGCAATCAAGGACCCGCCCCGATCATGACCTCCCTGCCCCCGACCGGCGCTGCCCCTCCGATCCGCAGCCTGAGCGACGCCCGGCACATCATCGCCGCGTGCTTCCTGGGCTGGACGCTCGATGCCTGCGATTTCTTCATCGTGCTGTTCACGCTGGATAATGTGGCCCACAGTTTTGCCACCTCGCTGGAGGCGATCCTGCTGGCGCCGACGCTGACGCTGATCAGCCGGCCGGTGGGGGCCTATCTGTTCGGCCGGGCCGCCGACCGGTATGGGCGCCGCCCGATCCTGATGGCGACGATCGTGACCTATTCCACCATCGAACTGCTGTCGGCCTTCGCGCCCAACCTGACGATCTTCCTGGCGCTGCGGCTGCTGTTCGGCGTGGCGCTGGGCGGGGAATGGGGGGTCGGCACGTCGCTGACCATGGAGACGGTGCCGCCGCACTGGCGCGGCACGGCGTCGGGCCTGTTGCAGGCGGGCTATCCGGCGGGATACCTGCTGGCGTCGCTGATGTTCCTGCTGCTGCCGGCGCTGGGGTGGCAGGGGCTGTTCGTGCTGGGGGCCTCGACCGGGCTTTCGGTCATCTATGTCGCGCTGTACGTCAAGGAAAGCCCTGTCTGGCTGGCCAGCCAGCAGCGGATGGCGGGCATGCCCCGCGCCGCCAAGCCGTCCATGCTGTCGGTCCTGCGGCGCTATCGCGGGCTGGTGGTATATGCGGTGTGCCTGATGGCGGCATTCAATTTCTTCAGCCACGGGTCGCAGGACCTGTTTCCGAAGATCTTCCTGGCGTTGCAGCGGCACCTGCCGCATCCGACCATTACCGTGATCGTGGTGCTGTACAATCTGGCCGCCATCGCGGGCGGGCTGTGCTTCGGCGCGCTGTCGGAGCGGATCGGGCGCGCGCGGGCCATTGCGCTGGCCGCGGCACTGGCCCTGCCGCTGCTGCCGCTATGGGCGCTTTCCACCGCGCCGGTCTGGATCGCCCTTGGCGCGGTACTGATCCAGTTCTGCATCCAAGGGGCCTGGGGGGTGGTGCCGGCCTATCTGAACGAACTCTCGCCCTCCGATGTGCGGGCCACCTTTCCCGGCGTGGCGTATCAGTGCGGCAATCTGATCGCGGCCAGTACCGGGCTGATCCAGCACCGGATCGCGCTGGGCCTGGGGGGCGACCTGGCCCCGGCGCTGATGATCGTGGTGGGGGGCGCGGGTTGCGCGATTGCCCTGCTGGCCACATTCGCGGGGCCCCGCTATCACTCGCATCTGGATGGCGCGCCGGAGTAATCTCATTGCCTTGAACGCGCGGCCCCTTGCGACGGGACGCGCGTTTGAAACGATTGTTCAGGGGATGCGGACGACGATGCGCCCGCGCATCCTGCCGTCCAGCAGGGCGGCCGCCGCTTGCGGCACGTCGGCCAGCGCGATTTCGGTGACCATCGATTCCAGGCGCGTGGGGTCGGTGAGTTCGGCCAGGCGCCGCCAGGCCTCGATCCTCTGGGGCCGGGGGCACATCACGCTGTCGATGCCCACCAGCGTCACCCCGCGCAGGATGAACGGGGCCACCGTGGCCGGGAACGCCATGTCCGCCGCCAGCCCGCAGGCGGTGACCGCCCCGTTGGGCAGCATCGCGGCGCAGACATTGGCCAGCACCACGCCGCCCGCGACATCGACCGCCCCGGCCCAGTGCGCCTTTTCCAGCGGCCGGCCGGGGGTGGAAAACCCGCTGCGCGGCAGGATCTCGGCGGCGCCCAGCGCGCGCAGGTAATCCTCTTCCTCCGGCCGGCCGGTGACGGCGGCGACGTGGTAGCCCAGCCGGGCCAGCAGCATGACCGCGACGCTGCCCACCCCGCCCGAGGCGCCGGTGACCAGCACCGGGCCGCGCTCCGGCGTCAGGCCCTGCCGTTCCAGCGCCATCACGCACAGCATGGCGGTATAGCCGGCGGTGCCGATCGCCATGGCCTGCCGCGTGGTGAAGGCCTCGGGCAGTTGCACCAGCCAGTCGCCCTTGACCCGTGCCCGGCCGGCCAGCCCGCCCCACCAGCGTTCGCCCACGCCCCAGCCGTTCAGCACCACCCGGGTGCCGGGCGGGATGTCGGCGCGGGCCGAGAGTTCGACCACGCCCGCGAAATCGATGCCGGGCACCATGGGGAATTGCCGCACGATGGGCCCGCGCCCGGTGATGGCCAGGGCATCCTTGTAATTGAGCGTCGACCATTCGACGCGCACCGTCACGTCGCCATCGGGCAGGCGGGCGTCTTCGACCGAGCGGACATGGACCGTCTGTGCCCCGTCTTCGGATTTTTCGATCATCACCGCGTCGAACATTGTCTGATCTCCCATTCTGCTAAAGGCGCACCAGGGCGGTGAACCCGTCCAGGAACAGGTCCAGCGGCCGGGCCGAGCGGTCCAGCCGGGCGCGCAGCACAGCACCTTCCCACCCGGTCCAGAAGAAGGCCGCGTAGTGCCGTGCGGCCGGGTCGCCATACTGTTCGGCCAGGCAGGCGGCCAGCCTTGCCTCCCACGACGCCAGCACCGTGGCCAGCGCCTGGCGATAAGTCTCGGGCAGCACCGCCAGTTCCTGACCCAGATTGCCGATCAGGCAGCCGCGCCGGAAATCGTGCCGGGCCATGCCGGCCGCCGCATCGGCCACGAAATGGCGCACGCGCTCCAGCGGCGGCACCTGCGCCTGGCCCAGCCAGCGGTCCAGCCTGGCCGCGAAGTAGGCGGCGTAACTGTCGATCAGCGCCAGGCCGAATGCCTCCTTGCTGTCGAAATAATAATAGAACGAGCCTTTTGGCACGCCGGCGGCGCGGAGGAGCCCGTCCAGGCCGGTGGCCGTGAACCCTTGCTCGGTCAACGAAGCGACGCCGGCGCGGATGAGCTGTTCGCGCGTTTGCGCGGGGCCGTCTGGCGCGCGCGGGGGGCGGCCGCGTCGGCGGGGGAGTGAGTCGGCATTCATGACGGATTCATTAGACCGATCGTCTATTAAATTCCAGCGTCTGCGGTGAGGTGCAGGGTCACGAAGCGAGGAGATCGCCAGCCGCCACGCCCTTTTTCAACACAATCGCCCTCATCGCGGACATACGGCCTCGATTGTTTCCTGCCCCCCAGGCCGGCACAAACGGACGTCAACTTTTTCCGTGACCGGAAGCTGTCCATTCGATTTTAGCGAAGCAATCGAAGAGCGCGTGTTCCCTGAAGCACCGGAAAGCACACATTCCTGGAATGAGGCCATGCCAAGGCTTGCTGGATGACTTCGAAAGAAAGACACTGGAAGGCAAGAAATCGGTTTCGACGCGGGGAAGGAAATCACCCATGCGGCTTATTATTCTCACCTTGACCGTACTGATTCTATCGACGGCCTTTCTGCTTCACGCCGTAGCGGCGGAAGACAGGCTCGCACCGCCTTTTCCTCAAATCGAAGGTTCCTGGTCGTGTGAGGGATACTTCGTCCGAAACAAACGCCCGATCGCTTCGGACATCTCCATTACGCGCGATGCCGGTAGCGGCGCGCTGGTCCTCCATCACGACGACAGGCCTCCCGGCCCATACCATTCCCTGGAGGTCTGGAGTAACGGCAAGGATGGTTCCCTGAAATCATCAATCAGTGATGTGTATGGCATGCGCTGG
Source organism: Gluconacetobacter tumulicola (assembly GCF_014174215.1). Classification (GTDB taxonomy): domain Bacteria; phylum Pseudomonadota; class Alphaproteobacteria; order Acetobacterales; family Acetobacteraceae; genus Gluconacetobacter; species Gluconacetobacter tumulicola. The sequence continues at coordinate 61,078 of NZ_JABEQL010000022.1, forward strand.
TTCGCTGCACGGGGCTGGGACGGGAAGGCTCTGAAATGGGATCGAACTGAAGGTGGCGCAGTGATCGAGCAGTTCACCTACGCGTTCGGGGACGCGAACACACTGAAAGTGGATTGGGCCGTCAGTCACAATGGAAGCCCGCTGACGATTGGCGATACACTCACATGCCATCGAACTGCCTGACCCCGGCAGCGGCATCGGTCAGCAACGACGACGAGCAGGCGGGAGCCTCCTCTCCAGCCCCCCCTTGCGTCCGCGACCCGTCCTTATGGCGCCAACAACCGACCACCGCGTCGATTACGGCGCGAGCAGACATGATCTGGCATTGTGCGGACCCGATCTGTCCTGCCCGCACAAATCCTTCCTTGCGAAGAAAGGAGCCTGCTGCATCGAATAGTTCCGTTCTCAGGACGGGCGTATCATACCACATCCAGACACGTTTCCCTTCTACCATGATTGGCGAGCCCTCTCGTCGCGTTTCTTGATCGGGCCACGCAAGACGTTCTGCATGGTGCAGCGCCGTACAGCAGTCAAAACCGACACCAATCAAGAGAATCTGAGCATCGAGCTCGTACAGTTTCGAGAGTGGAGAGTTCACGCCGAATGGGTCTGCGAGAGATTGCTCGCTGGTGACGGCCAATGCCTGAGCGCCCCACGCCGCGAACGAGCTGGTGGGATGGTCACTTCTGCATACATCAGGCCAGGTTCGAAAAAGCTCCGCGACCCGCCCCATATCTCGGGTGGGCGTTCGCCGGCGGTCAAACGCAGGCATTGAGGCCCGAATGTCTTCGAGCCAATCCGGCGGCACCGGCGGCGCTTCCCAGCCAGCCGGATCCGTGAGATCCTGCGACTGCGCTGGCATCACTATGGTCCCCCGTGCAGTGACCACTGTCGATATTGCTTGCAATACGGCCGCAGGTCCGCCGCTGACCCACCCCAGAGCTTTGAGTGAACTATGGACCAACAGAGGACCAGCCTCTCGGACACCAATCCCGATCAAATCGGCAATCAGGCTTTCGCAGCTCTGCATTCGTCGACTTGACATGATCACATTGAACTCGCCCATCAAACTTGCCTCTCGATGTCACTTGAGCTGTTCGCGCGTTTGCGTGGCCGTCTGGCACGCGCGGCGGGCGGCCATGTCGGCGGGGGTAGAAGGCGGCCTCCATGACGGGTTTATTAGGCCGATCGTCTATTAAATGCCAACGGACCTTTCAGGGGAGTGGTCACGAAGTGAGGAGAGCAGGTGGGGGATGAATGTAAAGTGTTCTTGACATTATCCTCTTCCGACCGGTACGTATGTGTAAAGTATCCTTTACACCGCGGAGGGGTCGATGTCGAAAACGCGTTATCTGGTCGAGCTGGGATCGTGCCTTGGGGTCTATGTGCTTGCTGTTCTCGTCTCGATGCTCTTGCTCGATCATGGAATCGCGACCGGCATCTGGCGGCCGATCACGGCGCTGATCCCCATGGTGCCGGGTGTCGGGCTGTGCTGGGTGATCGTGCGCCAGTTCGGCCGGATGGATGAATTGCAGCGCCGGGTCCAGTTCGAGGCGCTGGGTTTCGCCTTTGCCGGCACCGCGATCCTGACCTTTTCCTATGGGTTTCTCGAAACGGTCGGTTTTGCAAGAATCTCGATGTTTTCCGTTTGGTCCATCATGGGTGTCCTGTGGGCGCTGGGCATGGCGCTGGCCCGGCGGCGCTATCGATGAAGAATTGCATCCGTGCCCTGCGCACGGCACGCGGCCTGTCGCAGGAGGCGCTGGGCGAGCAGTTGAACGTGTCGCGGCAGACCATCAATGCCATCGAGGCCGGGCGCTATGACCCCAGCCTGCCGCTGGCATTCAAGCTCGCCCGGTTCTTCGCGCTGCATATTGAGGATGTATTCGACGATGGCGAGGGAGCCGCTTCATAGAGCCGTCGATACGTAAATTTTGTCCGCTATCGGGGAAAATCGTCATGGGTCCGACGGGCCTGGAGCTACCGGCGAATGCCAGCCCGGTCCAGAAGAAGGCCGCGTAGTGCCGTGCGGCCGGATCGCCATACTGTTCGGCCAGGCAGGCGGCCAACCCTTGCTCGGTCAAGACTTCGATATCGTCTGGAACATCGTTCAAACTGATTTGCCGAAACTGAAAGAAAAGATAACAATCGTGCTGAAAGGACGCTGATCGTCCTTTCTTTCGGGCGACTCAATAGAGAACGGCAGCCGGCGTTCCGCCGTATCGTCTGCCTACCGTCAAAAGATCATTATTGATTATTTATCGTGATTTATGGGGTTTAAGAGCCTGACCGAAAATGTGGGCTGGCGAGCGAGAGCGGCCCGCAAGGGCCGCGTCCGGCGTGGGTTTCCGAGCATCGGAGCGGAGCCGCCTTGATGGAAGTGAGCACCGAAGCGCAGGAAACGCGCGTCGGATCGCCGCCAGCGCGCATTTACGGTCAGGCTCTAAGCTGGGCTTTGGTGTTTTATGCGGCGTAGCAGGCATTGTTCAGCAACGAGTTGAACAGGGCGAGTGGTATTTTTCGTTGCTCGAGGTTGGACGGCGA